>CAWERC010000001.1:0-153989 GCA_963811505.1 uncultured Solirubrobacterales bacterium
GCCAGGGCAGCGGCAGCAGCGCCGCGGCCTTCTGGCGCAGGGCGCCAAGCGCGGACAGCGGCTCGATCCCAAGCTCGCGAGCGCGGCGGCGGCAGCTGTGGCAGCGCCGCGCGTGGCGCGCCAGGCGCTGCTCCTCCGCGCCGCGCTGCACGCCCTGCGGCGATGCGCGTGATCGTGGCGGCCATCGCCTCGCAGCGGCGCCCCTCGGACAGCTCCTCGTACTCGCTCTCGAGCCGGCGGCGCGCCCGGAACAGCGCGCTCTCCACGGCCGGCCGCGTGAGGTCGAGCTTCTGGCCGATCTCGCGGTACGACATCCCCTCGAGCTCGCGCATCACGAGCACGCGCGTGTGAACGTCCGACAACTCGTCGAAGGCGCCCTGGAGGTGGTCCATCCGCTCCTTGGTCACGAGGGCGGCGTCGGGCGAGCCGTCGAGCCCGACCAGGCGGGTGCGGTCGGACGCGCGCAGCCCGTCGTCGGCATCCATGGAGACCTCGACCGCGTGGCTGTTGCGCCGGTACGAGTCGATCGCCGCGTTGCGGGCGATCTGGTAGATCCACGGCTTGAAGTTGATCTCCGCGTCCGTCGCGCGCATGCGGCGCAGCGCGGACAGGAACGCCTCCTGGGCTACGTCCTCGCAGCGGGCGGCGTCGCGCAGCATCCCGCAGACGAACCGCGTGATGCGCGGCTGGTAGCGCCGGTAGAGCTCCTCGAAGGCGGAGTCGTCGCCCGGCTCGGACGGCAGCGACGAGTTCGGCGTCGGTGGCCTCGCAACCTGCTGTGGCGATCATGTGAGCATCCCTGCGGAGAAACTGCGTGAGTCCGGCAGATGTACCCCGGTTACGGCGATTCTAAATATCGTCCGGCACAAATGGCGCACTTGAACGACGTCATCTCCTATCTCGACGAGCTGCTCGAGGCCCCGGATTTCCCTGATTACGGGCCAAATGGCCTCCAGGTCCCGGGAGCGAAGGAAGTGACGGTAGTAGCTACTGGCGTATCCGCCCACCTCGATCTGTTCACCCAGGCGGCCGAGGCCGGGGCCCAGCTCGTGATCGCCCACCACGGCCTGTTCTGGGACTTCCACCCGCGCTCGCTCTCGCCCACCATGAAGGAGCGCCTGCGGGTGCTCTTCGACAACGACATCGCGCCTCGCCGGCTATCACCTGCCGCTCGACGCCCACCCCGAGGTCGGCAACAACGCCCTCATCTGCGCCGCGCTCGGGCTGGAGCGAGCGGAGCCGTTCGGGCAGCACCGCGGGCGCAGCGTCGGCTTCGTGGGACGCTCGGCTGAGGGGATCCCCTTCGCCGAGCTGAGGCGCCGCTGCGTGGAGGTCTTCGGCCAGGAGCCGTTCGCCTGGGACAGCGGGCCGGAGCTGGTGCGCAGCGTCGGGATCGTGTCCGGCGCGGCGGCATCGAGCTTCGGCGAGGCGATCGCGCTCGGCCTCGACGCGTTCCTCACCGGAGAGCCCGCCGAGCACGTGATGGCGGACGCGCTCGAGAGCGGCACGCACTTCATCGCGGCGGGCCACTACGCCACCGAGACGTTCGGCGTGCGGCGGCTCGGAGAGCTCGTGGCGGACAGGTTCGGCGTCGAGCACCACTTCATCGCTGCGCCGAATCCGATCTAGCCCTGCGCGCACGTCGCCTTACAGTTACGCCATGGCCCTTCGCCTGGCTCGCTGGACGTGCGCGCTGGCGGCGCTCGCCGCGGCTGTGCCCGCGGCCGCGAGCGCGGACCCGGCAGCCGGCATCACCGGCACCGCCGACCTCGCCCTCTTCGACACGGCGAACCCCAGCGGCCTGACAAGCCGCACGATCACCGGGCTGGAGACCGCGACCGAGAAGGTCATCGGCCTCGACACCCGGCCCGCCACGGGCCAGTTCTTCCTGATCACGGTGCCGACGGGCGCCGCCGCCAGCGCGATCGTCCGGAGCTACACGCTCGACCCGCTGACCGCGACCGCCACGTTCGTGGCGAGCATCCCGGGCACGGTCCCGGGCGCCGCCGACTCGCCGAGCGGCGCCGACTTCCTCCCGACCGTCGACCGGCTGCGGGTGGTCAACGCGGGCAACGAGAGCTTCCGGGTCAACCCGAACAACGGTGCGCTCTCGGGCGACGACACGAACCTGACCTACAACGCGCCGGCGACGGGGCCGGTCACAGCCGTCGCCTACGACCGCAACGTCGCGCCCGGCCCGCCCGGCGCGATCCCGCCGCCCGGGACGCTGACCACGCTCTACGGCATCGACGTCGGCGCCGACCGCCTCGTCACGATCGGCGGCGTCGGCGGCGAGGCCCCGGGCGGGCAGAACGGAGGCACGGTGAGGCCCGAGGGCACAGCTGGCGTGGCGGTCGACAACACCAGCGACGCCGGCTTCGACATCGCCGCGAACGGCTCCGCCTACGCGTCGCTGACGGTCGGCGGGCAGTCCTCTCTCTACCGCGTGAACCTCGCGGGCGGGACCGCCACGCTGATCGGAGCGCTTCCGGCCGAGGTCCGCGCCCTGACGATCACCGGGCCGGACAACTGTCCCGGCGTGGCGGGCGACGACCAGGCCGACCTGGACGGCGACGGTGTGGGAGACGCCTGCGACTCGGACATCGACGGCGACGGCCTCGACAACACCGGCGAGGCCGCGCGCGGAACCGATCCGCGCAACCCCGACAGCGACGGCGACGGCGTGCGGGACGGCGCGGACCTCTGCCCGAGGTTCGCTGCGAGGACCGCGAACGGCTGCGACGAGCTCGCGCCCAGGATCACGTTCACCAAGACCCCGCGCCGGATCACGCGCAAGCGTCTGCTCAAGGGCGTCCGCTCGCGGATCGCCGTGAACGAGGCCGCCAGGCTCGATGTCGCGCTCCTCGGCCGCGCCAGATCCGTTCGGGTCGCACGCGCCGGCGACGTCGTCCTGGCCGAGCGGCATCTCCGCAGGTCGGCCAGGACCCGAACGGTGACCCTGAAGCCCAAGCGCCGCCTGCTGGCGACGCGCGCCCGCTTCAGCGTCCGCCTACGCGTGACCGCGACCGACGCCGCCGGCAACAGCCGCACGAGGACGAAAACGATCCGCGTTCGCCACCCGTAGGCCGCATTTTGCGTGAATCAGGTTGCGCCGACCGAGCACAATCGTTAACCTCAAGTACACGCTCTGCAAAGCGACGAGGAGGATGTAAGTACATGGCGATCCACCTGACGCCCACCGAGCTCGGCCGCGAGGCTGGGATGCACCGTAGGGAAGTCATCTCACGGTGTATGGAGATGGGCGTACCGATCTTCCAGGGACGGATCGACAAGGTCGACACCTCCCACACCTAGTGCCCATCGTTTACGGCGTGGACTACCAGGGTATCTAATCCTGTTTGCTCCCCACGCTTTCGCGCCTCAGCGTCAATACCGTCCCAGCGAGCTGCCTTCGCTATTGGTGTTCCTCCTGATATCTGCGCATTCCACCGCTACACCAGGAATTCCACTCGCCTCTTCCGGATTCTAGCCCGGCAGTATCCACCCGCTTTCCAGGGTTGAGCCCTGGACTTTCAGAGCGGACTTACCGGGCCGCCTACGCGCGCTTTACGCCCAATGATTCCGGACAACGCTAGCCCCCTACGTATTACCGCGGCTGCTGGCACGTAGTTAGCCGGGGCTTCTTGTGGAGGTACCGTCAGTCCGGACGGCTATTCACCGCCGAACCTTCGTCCCTCCTGAAAGGGGTTTACAACCCGAAGGCCTTCTTCCCCCACGCGGCGTTGCTGCGTCACGCTTTCGCGCATTGCGCAAGATTCCCCACTGCTGCCTCCCGTAGGAGTCTGGGCCGTGTCTCAGTCCCAGTGTGGCTGATCGTCCTCTCAGACCAGCTACCCATCGCGGTCTTGGTGAGCCGTTACCTCACCAACAAACTAATGGGCCGCGGGCCCCTCCCGATACGGAGGCCGAAGCTTCCTTTACGCGCCGGACCGAAGTCCGGCGAGCACATCCGGTATTAGCCCGAGTTTCCTCGGGTTGTCCCGGTTATCGGGGTAGGTTACCCACGTGTTACTCACCCGTTCGCTGCTTTGCCCCAGGGCAAGCCCTGGTTCGTCGCTCAACTTGCATGTGTTAGGCACGCCGCCAGCGTTCGTCCTGAGCCAGGATCAAACTCTCCGTGAAAAGTGACTCGAGGGTTTCAATCCGACACCGGCGTCAACCGGCGGCGGTTCCTCTGTCAAACGGAAAGTCGTCATATCTAATGCCCGTGACGTACACAGAGTCACGGACGACATGACGGGGTTGGCTGCCACCGCCCCCAAAGAACTCCAGGGGCGATGGTCGGACCTGTCGGACCCGGGGCAAGCCCCGAGTCGTGCACGCTGCTCAGTTTTCAAAGACCGCGTCCCGCGCGGCGGGGGTATCCCTCGGCGCGGGTGCCGTTTCAGGCGCGACCAACAAGTGTATCCACCTGCCGCCGGCCGGGCAAGCCTCACGGCCCGCTCGGGGACGGAGGAATGTAGCAGGGTCGTCGTGCGTAGTTCACGCACGACGCTGCAGTCGGCGGTGTCGCCGCTTCCCAACCTGCAGAACGCTTCCGTCCAGGGAGTCGCCGTGAAGGTCGAAATCCTCGGGCTCGACCGGGTCGCCATCGAGCTTCACGCCGCCCTGGCGCATCAGCCGTCGTGCCTCGCTCGTGGAGATATCGAACTCGGTGGCGATCAGCGCCGGCAGGTGGACGTAGCCGTCCTCGGTCATGTCGATCAGCGCCACGGGAATCTCGTCCGGTAGCTCTCCGCGCACGTGCACCTGGTCGAAGCGCGCCTCCGCGCCCGCCCCCGCCCCCTCCCCGTGAAAGCGGTCGACGAGGCGCCTGGCGAGCTCGCGCTTCGCCTCGACCGGCGGTCTGGCGTCGTCCAGTGGCTCGTCCAGGAGGAGCAGGTAGTACTCCCCCATCGCGGTGTCCGGGATGCTCATCAGCTTCCCGAACATCTCCTCGGGCGGGTCGTGGACACCGATGTAGTTGTCGTACGACTTGCTCATCTTCCGCACGCCGTCGGTGCCCGGCAGGATCGGCATGGTCACGATCGACTGCGGCGTCTGCCCGTACGACGCCTGGACGTCGCGCCCGAAGAGCAGGTTGAACGTCTGGTCGGTGCCGCCGAACTCCACGTCGGACTCGACGGCGACCGAGTCGTAGCCCTGAAGGACCGGATAGAGGAGCTCGAGCGCCGAGATGGGCTGCGCCTCGACCATCCGCCTGGTGAAGTCCTCCCGTTCGAGCAGTCGCGCGACCGTGAACCTGCGCACGAGGTCGAAGAGGTCCGCCGACCGCATGTCGAGCCACTCGCTGTTGCGGCGCAGCTCCGTACGGTCGGGGTCGAGCACCTTGAACGCCTGCTCGATGTAGGTCCGGGCGTTCTGCTCGATCTCCTCGTCGCCGAGCACGGGCCGGGTCGAGTCGCGCCCGCTCGGGTCGCCGACCCGAGCCGTGTAGTCGCCGATGATCAGGACGACCCTGTGGCCCGCGTCCTGGAACGCGCGCAGCTTCGTCAGCACGACGCAGTGCCCGAGGTGGATGTCGGGGCTGGTCGGGTCCACTCCGAGCTTCAGGCGGAGCTCGCGTCCCTCCCCCAGCTGCTCGGCGAGCCGGCCCTCGGGAACCACGTCAACCGCCCCGCGGGTGAGCGTCTCGAGCTGCGGGGGCGTCACGGGGCCAATGCTAGACTCACCGCCCGGCTGGAAAGGGGATTGCCTCCGCTCTTCGACGCGTTCCGAGGCCGTCCGGGTGGGTGGTCGGGCGCCCGTCGAGACAGCCGCACCGGCGAATGGCCCGCCGACCGTGAGCGCAACGCGCCACCGGCGTCGCCAAGCCACGCTCACACATGGACTCTGGACCCGAACACGACCCGACGAACGGCGACGCCCCGAAGCGGAAGCGCCGCCTCCGAGCCCGCTCGACCGAGGACCGGCAAGCCGGGAAGGCCGCGCGCCAGGCCCGCAAGCGCGACCAGGCAGACGAGGCGCTGGGCAGGCGCGAGCGGGCGCTCGAGGGCAAGCCGCCGCAACGGCGCCGACGCCGCCTGCTGCCGTCGCCGCCCGGCCCGCCCGACGGCGAGAAGCGCACCAAGCCGAGGATGCGCAAGCTGCGCTTCGCGCTCGTCATCCTGGGCCTCTCGACCCTCGCCTTCGTCTCCTGGATCTTCGGGATCATGATGGCGGTCGCCCAGGACCTGCCGTCACTCGAGAGCCGGGAGCAGTACAAGCGCGCGGAGAACTCGATCGTCTACGACGCCTACGGCAACAAGCTCGCGACGCTGACCAACAACCAGGGGCGGGTGCTCGTCGACAGCGTGGACATCGCTCAGGTGATGAAGGAGGCCGTGGTCGCGATCGAGGACCAGCGCTTCTACGAACACGAGGGGATCGACTTCCAGGGCATCGCCCGTGCCGTCTGGCAGGACGTCAGCTCGGCGTCGGCCAAGCAGGGTGCCTCGACGATCACCCAGCAGTTCGTCAAAAACGCGCTCGCGGCCCAGGACAGCCGGACCGTGTTCCAGAAGCTGCGCGAGGCGGCGCTCGCCTATCACCTCGAGCGCCAGTGGTCGAAGGACAAGATCCTCACCGAGTACTTGAACGAGATCTATTTCGGCGAGGGCGCCACCGGGATCGAGGCCGCGGCGAAGACCTACTTCTCATGGAACCATGCCGGCTGCGGCCAGGGCGACGAAGCGCCGACCTGCGCCTCGCAGCTTCTGCCCTGGGAAGCGGCGCTGCTCGCCGGGGTGATCTCCTCGCCCAGCGCCTACTCACCCCGCAACTTCCCCGAGAACGCGACCGCGCGCCGCAACCAGGTCCTGCTCAACATGCAGGAGCAGGGCTACATAACTCCGGAGGAGTACGCCCAGTACAGCGCGCAGCAGCTCCCCTCCCCGGAGCAGATCGAGCCGCCCGCCGAGAACTCGGCCGCCCCCTACTTCACCTCGTGGCTGCGCCAGCAGCTGGTCGACCGATACGGGGCCGGCGAGGCGTTCGGCGGCGGGCTGCAGATCAAGTCGACCCTCGACCTCGAGTTCCAGAACCGAGTCCATGAGATCACCCAGTCGACGCTCGCCGGGATCCCGCCGACCGCCTCCGCCGTGGTACTCGACAACGAGAATGGCGGAGTGCTGGCGATGGTCGGCGGCGCGAACTACCAGGAGTTCCCGTTCAACCTGGCCACCAACGGCCACCGCCAGCCCGGGTCGTCGTTCAAGCCCTTCACCCTGATCACCGCCCTCGAGCAGGGCCGCTCGACCGGCGAGGTGTTCGCCTCGGCCCCGCAGCAGATCCCGTTCCGGATCCAGGTGCCGAAAAACAACGGCAACGGGACGAAGATCGTCCACGAGCTCTTCGACGTCCACAACTACGAGGACTCCTATCTCGGCTCGGCGTCGATCGCGAGCGCGACCACCTACTCCGACAACTCCGTGTATTCCCAGCTCGGCACGCAGGTCGGGGTCGAGAACGTCGCCGCGACGGCGCAGAAGATGGGAGTCGACACCGACCTCGGCTCGACCAAGGGCTATGAGTACTCGATCAACGGTGGCCCGTGGCAACCGTACAACCCGGCGCTCATCCTCGGCGGTCTCGAGACCGGGGTCACCCCGCTCGAGATGGCGCACGCCTTCAACACGCTCGCCGCCGACGGCAACCGGCTCTCGGGGACGATGGCCTCGAACTCCGGCGGCCCGGTCGGGATCCTCGACGTATACGACGGCGGCGACCACGAGGGCGATTGCACCGAGGACGGCGACTCCGACTGCTACCAGGACGGCGAGCCGGTACCGGACCAGACCGGCGCCAGCGGCGTCAACGAGCTGGTCGCCAGGCAGGTCGTCGACCCGACCGTCGCCGCCACAGCCAAGGACGTCCTCTCGACCGTGGTCAGCTCGGGTACCGGCGAGCGGGCGCAGAACAGCGAGCCGACCTGGGGCAAGACCGGGACCACCGACGACAACGGCGACGCCTGGTTCTGCGGGGCGACGCCCGACATCACCGCCTGCATCTGGGTCGGCTACCGCGACACCGTCACGCCGATGGAGACCGAGTACGCCGGCGGCCCGGTCGACGGCGGCACGTTCCCGGCGCTGATCTTCTCGCAGATCGCGAACGCCTACGAGGAGGTCCAGGCCGGTCACAAGGACAACCCCGGCGCGACCACCGACACGGAGACGAGCTCGACCGTGACGCCCCCCGCCGCCGAAGCCCCCACCGCCCCACCGGTGGTCGAGGAGGCCGCGCCTGAAGCGACCGATACCGGGACGGAGGGAGCCGCGTCCACCGACGCGGGGGCGGCGGACGGCGCCGTCGCGCCCCCCTCCGGCGGCGGGGTCGCTCCCCCCGGCTAGCTCCGGCCCCTTGCGTCCGGGGTCCTCGCGTGAGAGGCTTCCCTCGCCCGGCATCGAGGCCGAGCACGCAGCACGCAGGGACGCACAGCTTGAAGACCGCCGAGTTCATCCGCCATAACGTCTGTGGCCTGATCGCGATCTTCATCGCGATCAGCGGCACGGCCTACGCCGCGAACACGGTCGGAAGCGATGACGTGATCGACGATTCCCTGCAGAGCGTCGATCTGAAGAACAACGACGTGCGCAGCGTCGACATTCGCAACGATGTGCTCGCGAACGGTGGCCTGACGGGCGTGGACATCGCCGCCGAGGCGTTGACGGGCGCCGACGTCGCCCAGGATTCGCTCACCAGCGCGGACGTGACAGGGCTCACCGGCGCCGACATTGCGGACGGGTCCCTCGCCGGCGCCGATCTCCTGGACGACTCGGTGACCGGTGCGGATGTCGACGAGTCCACCCTTTCCGGCCTCAGCGGGACACCGACGGGTCCCGCCGGTGGCGATCTCGACGGGACATATCCGGAGCCTCAGATCGGGGCGGGGAAGGTCACCTCCGCCGAGGTCGCGGACTCCAACCTCCAAGGCCTTGACATGGCGAGGGCTACTGTCGGGGGTCGCGAGGTCAACGAGAGCACGCTCGACCACATCGTCGACGCGGACAAGCTCGACGGCCTCGACTCCACGCAACTCGTGAACCTGAGCCTCGACGGTCCCGACACGGGCGAGTGCAGCGGAACCCTTCCCGACCTCAACCAATCCGCCGAGACCTGCGCTGACGCAGCGATCACGGTCTCGAAGACGTCAACGCTCTACGTGGTGGCAACCGGCTTCTGGGAGAAGGAGTCGGGCGATCGAGCCACCGCTTTCTGCCTACTCGACGTCGACGACAGAACGTTGCAACCGCCGGGAGGCGTTACGTTCGGCGACAACAGCGGGTTCGGCGGGGGCCACCTCACGGAGTCCAGCGGCCTGCCGTTCACCATGCAGGGGACCGTAAGGGTCTTCGCCGGCACCCATACGGCCGAGCTGAGATGCAGCAAGTTCCTCGGCGTCGACTCCGACATCGACGACCAGGTGATCTCGGTCATGGCCTTCCCGGTCGGCTAGGCGGCCCGCGCCGCGGCCGGCAGCGGTCGCGACAGGTACGGGCTTCCCGCGGCGACGAAGCGCCACGGCAGCTCGGTCGCCTTGGTGATCCCGATCCGGGGGCCCGTGGCCACCTCCACCCCCCTCCACTCCTCGCTCGGCGGACAGAGCTCGAACGGCGGCTCGGCGAGTGAGTTGCCGTTGAGGCCGAGCTGGATCGCCAGCGATTCGGTGAGCTTGCCCGGACCGGAACAGAGCTCGCGGAGCTCGCCGCGGCCTCGCCGCCCGCGCATCTCGTCGATCCCGCGCGTCGGCTTCAGCGCGCGGATCAGAACCGCGGCGGCGATCCCGTCGGGCTCGCAGACGAAGTTGAGCATGCTGTGGATGCCGTACGAGAGGTACACGTAGGCGCGCCCCGGCGGGCCGAACAGCGTCGCGGTCCGCGGGGTGAGGCCGACGTAGGCGTGGCAGGCCGGGTCGTCGCGCTCGTAGCTCTCGGTCTCGACGATCACGCCGCCCACCCCGCCGACGAGCAGCTCGCAGCCGATCAGGTCGCGGGCGACGTCATGGACCGAGCGGTCGAAGAAGTCGGTGTCGAGGCGTGTCAACCCGGTCCGCCGCGAACGGCCTCCAATGATCTACGGGCGGCGCCGAGCTGCTCGGCCAGGCGCGCCGATGACGTCCCGCCGGCCGACAGCTTCGAGTCCAGCCATGCACCCTCGCGCAGGACCTCGTAGTACTCGTCATCGAGTAGCTCCGAGTGCTCGGCGAGCTGCTCGCGGTCGAGCTCCGACAGCGCCTTGCCCGACTCGAGCGCCGTGCGGACGAGCCCGCCGACCACTCCGTGCGCCTCGCGGAACGGCATCCCCTTGCGGACCAGCAGGTCCGCCACATCGGTGGCGGCGACCATCTCGTCCGCGGCTGCGTCGGCGAGCCGCTCGCGGTCGAAGGTCAGCCCGGCGAGCAGCCGCTCCGCCACCTCGAGGCAGAGCTCGATCGTGTCGACGGCGTCGAAGAGCGCCTCCTTGTCCTCCTGCAGGTCCTTGGAATAGGCGAGCGGTAGCGCGTGCAGGACGCCGACCAGGGTGCCCAGCGAGCCGGCGACCCTGGGCGCCTTCGCGCGCAGCAGCTCGGCGGCGTCCGGGTTCTTCTTCTGCGGCATCAGACTCGAGCCGGAGGAGAAATCGTCGGCGGGCTCGCAGAACCCGAACTCGCGGCTCGACCAGATCACGATCTCCGAGCCGAGGCGCGAGAGGTGCGTGGCGCAGGTGGTCGCCGCGCTCAGGTAGTCGAGCGCGAAGTCGCGGTTGGAAACCGCGTCGATCGAGTTCGGGGACGGCCGTGCGAAACCCAGCTCCGCCGCCGTCGCGTCGCGATCGAGATCCCAGTTGAGGCCCGCCAGGGCGCCGGACCCGAGCGGCATCGCCATCGTCGAGCGGCGGGCGAAGTCGAACCGGATCGCGTCGCGCTCGAGCATCCAGAAGTAGGCGAGCAGGTGATGGCCGAGGTAGACCGGTTGCGCCCGCTGCAGGTGCGTGTATCCCGGCATCCGCCAGTCGCGATGGGTCTCCGCCAGCTCGAGCAGCCGCCCCATCAGCGCGCCGACGAGCTCGATCGCCCGCTCCGCCCGCCCACGCACGAACAGCGCCAGGTCGGTCGCGACCTGGTCGTTGCGCGAGCGGCCGGTGTGCAGCTTGCCCCCGAGGGGCCCGATCAACTCGGTCAGCCGTCGCTCGATCGCCATGTGGATGTCCTCGTCGTCGTCGGCGAACGGGAACTCGCCGCGCTCGAGCTCGCCGGCGACGCGGTCGAGCCCGCTCTCGAGCTCGGCCAGCTCGTCGGCGGTGATCACCCCGGCCCGCTCGAGCGACCTCGCGTGCGCTTTGGAGCCCCGGATGTCCTCCGGCCATAGGCGCCGGTCGAAGCCGATCGACGCGTTGATGCGCGCGAACAGCGGGTCCTGCGGTCGGTCGAAACGGGCCATGGCGGGATGACTATAGGGTCAGCCCCGAGGACTGATGCGGTTCCTGGTTACCGGTGCAACGGGCAAGGTCGGCAACGCGGTGGCCAGGGGTCTCACCGAGCGCGGCGACGAGGTCGTGGCGCTGGTCCGCGACCCCGAGCGCGCCCGCGAATCGATCGGCGACGACGTCGAGCTCGCCCGCGGTGACGTCACCGAGCCCGACTCCATCCGGGCCGCGGCGGAGGGCGTCGACGGCGCCTTCAACTGCATGGGGATCTTCGAGCAGTGGCTGGCCGACCCGGGCCTCTTCGACCGCGTCAACGCCGAGGGCGCTCGCAACGTCGTCGCGGCCGCGCGCGACGCCGGGGCCCGGCGGGTCGTCCACACGTCGACGTTCGACGTCTTCGAGGCCGAGCGCGGCGGCACCGTGAGCGAGGCGGTGGTCGCGACCGCGCCCAAGGGCACGCACTACGAGCGCTCGAAGCAGCTCGCCGAGCGCCTCGTTCTGGCCGAAGCCGAGGGCGGCGGGATCGAGGTCGTGATCTGCAACCCCGCCGGGGTGATCGGGCCCGGGCCATGGGCCGAGGCCGGGCTCGACGCCGCCCTGCGAGACGCCGTCCGCGGGCGCCTGCCCGCCGTGCCGCCCGGCGGGATGACGCTCGCCTACGTCGACGACGTCGCCGCCGGTCATCTCGCCGCCTTCGACCGCGGGCAGGGGGGCGAGCGCTACATCCTCGCCGACGGCTTCGCGACGATGCGCGAGATCGTCACCGTGGCGGTCGAGGCCGCCGGTCGCGGCCGGGTGCCGCCGCGGCTCCCCGAGTGGCTGGCGAAGGGCGCCGCCAGCGCCGGCGAGGCGGTATCGCGGCTGATCAAGCGCCCGCCGCTGATCGGCAAGGGGGCGCTGACGTTCCTGCTCTGGGAGGCCCGCGCCGACAACGCGAAGGCCCGCGAGGAGCTCGGGGTCGAGTTCACGCCGTGGCGGGAGGCGGTCGGCCGGACCGTCGAGTGGATGCTGGAGACCGGCCGCGTCTGAGATGCCGATCCCGTCGCTCGCGTTCGGCACCTGGCAGATCGCCGATGGGGCGCCAACGGTCGAGTGCGTCGGCTGGGCGCTCGAGGCCGGCTATCGCCACATCGACACGGCTCAGCGCTACGCGAACGAGGCTGCGGTCGGCGTGGCGATCGCGCGGAGCGGCCTCCCGCGCGACGAGGTATTCGTCACGACGAAGTTCGATCCCGTCTTCGCCGACCCGGTCGAGGAGGCGGAGCGCAGCCTCGAGCAGCTCGGATCCGGATTCATCGACCTCTACCTGGTCCACTGGCCGCTGGACGAGCCGCTGCGCCACTGGCCCGCGATGGTCCGCGCAAAGGAGCTCGGGCTCGCTCGCGCAATCGGGGTCAGCAACTACTCGGCCGACGAGCTGGCGGCCGTCTGCGCGTCGACCGCCGATCCGCCGGCCGTCAACCAGGTGGCGCTGAGCCCCTTCCAGTACCGCCGCGGGCTGCTCGACGCGTGCGAGCGACTCGGCGTCGCGGCGGCCGCCCACAGCCCCCTCACCCACGGCCGCGAGCTGGACCACCCGGTGGTTGGCGAGATCGCCCGCGAGGTGGGCCGAAGCCCCGCCCAGGTTCTCCTGCGCTGGGGGATCCAGCACGGTCTGATCGTGATCCCGAAGTCGAGCCACCGGGAGCGAGTCCGCGAGAACGCGGAGATCTTCGATTTCACGCTTGCGACCGAGCACACGGTGGCGCTCGACGCGCTCGACCGCACCGGCGGGACCGACCGCGCAGTCGACCGGCAGCCGCTGCTGACGCGCCTCGTCAGGCGCCTGCGGTCCTGACGGCCGCGCTCTGCCCACGCCAGGTCTGCGGCGAACTACTTACGAGCCGGCTCCGCTGGGGCCTAGGATCGACTCAGACGAGAGGGTTTTCAATCGCCCGGCCCCGGTGACGGCCCGCGCGGAGGTGACTATGTCCACCAGTACCGTTCCCGGGCCAGCGTCTCGCCTACTCGCGGCACTCGCCGCGGTCGCTCTCGTGGCGGCCGTCTCTGCCGCCACCGCTCGCGCCTGGACGACCCCCGCTACGCTCTCACCCGCCGGTGAGGTCGGGGTCGCTCCGCAGATTGGCGTCGCTTCGGACGGCGATGCTCTGGTCGCCTGGCAGGCGACCGGCACCGGCACCGCCGGGGTCAAGGTGCGCAGCCGCTCGGCCGCGGGGGCCCTCGGCCCCGTTCGCCGGATCTCATCGACCGCGATCAACAGCTACGAGCCACAGGTCGCGATCAACGCCGCCGGGCAGGGAATCGTCGCCTGGTGGTCGCAGGTCGCCTACGGCGACGATCGCGTCCAGGCGCGCACCCGGGCGGCCGACGGCACCCTGGGCCCGATCAAGACTCTCTCGGCGGTGACCCCGGTCGACCCTTCCGGGATCGGGATCGGCGACGTCGCCGTCGCGATCGACGCCGACGGTCGCGGCCTGGTCGCCTGGACGCGCCACTCGTGCACCGATACCTACGCCTACTGCGACCGGGTGCAGGCCCGCACTCTCGCCGCCGACGGCGCCATGGGAACCGTCAAGAACGTGTCCAGCGCCGGCCAACACGCGGTCGGCCTCGACCTCGCGATGGAGGCGGGTGACGCGATCGCCAGCTGGGCCATAGGGACCGGCGCCGCGGGCGACCCCAACCGCGTCCAGGTTCGCACGCTGTCGGCCGCCGGGGCCCTCGGCACGACCAGCGCCCTGTCGCGGCTGGGCGACAACGCCAACAACGCCCAGGTCGCGCTCGACCCAGCCGGAGCGGCGACGGTTGTCTGGGACGTCTCCAACCTCTCGGTCGAGGCTCGCGTGCGCAACGCGGACGGCACCCTCGGGCCGATCCGCACCCTCTCCCAGGACGATCCGCTGGCGCACACGACCGCCGCGCTGCCGCAGGTCGGCGTCGACGCGACCGGCAGGGCGCTCGTGGTCTGGAAGCAGAGCCGCCTCATCGACGACGACGGCGACCCCGGCACCCCCCGCCGCCAGCTGCCGCGGATCCAGGCACGCCGGATCACCGGCGGCGTCCCCAGCGCGCTCGAGCAGGTATCGCCATTCGATGTCGAGAACGAGGTCCCGCGGGTCGCGGTCGCCCCCAACGGCCAGGCGACGATCGTCTGGCGGGGACTCAGGGACACGACCGCGACCGGTCTCGAGCGGGCGGTCCTCGGCCGCGTCCGCTCCGCGGCCGGCGCCTACGCGCCGCGCACCTACCTCTCGAGGCCGGGCACGCCGGGCTCGCACGGCGAGGCGTTCGAACCCCAGGTGGCGGCTGACGGTGGCGGCGGCTTCTATTCGGTCTGGCAGCGGTTCAACGATGAGGACACGTTCAACTGCTGCGAGCGCGTGCAGCTATCGGCCGGACCGTAACCGAGCGACACGTCAGGGTCAGCCGGCCTTGAAGATCCTCGGCAGCGTCAACGGCCGCTCGCGCAGCGCGTGGCCGAGCAGCCCGGCGACCCCGGTGTAGAAGCCCTTGCGCGAGACCTGATCGAAGACGATCCGCACGTCGCCGCGCGACAGGCCGGCGCGCAGCAAGCCGCCGCTGACCTCGATCCGATCGGCGAGCCGGAGCAGCTCGACCTCGATCCCGCGCGCCGACTGATCGCGGAGCGCGTGGTGCTGCGCGCAGGCGTCGTTGACCAGGCGCGCCCGCTCGGCAGGCTCGCCGGCCTCGACGAACAGCCGCTCCGCGTAGGCACCGCCCTCGTCGGTGTAGACGCCGCCGCGCGAGATCGAGTCGTAGAGGCCGGCGTCGTGGATCAGCGCCGCGCACAGGACCGCCTCGCGGTCGATCTCGACGCCGCGCCGTTCGGCGAGCAGCTCGACGAACATGAAGCAGCGCGCGCAATGGCGCTCCATCGGCCCGTCGACCTCGCCGCTGGCCTCCCGCAGCTCGGCCAGGAAGCGCCGCTCCAGCGGCGTCTGGGCCAGCTCGTCGGCGGCTGAGCTCACGTCCAGTTCCCCCGCAGCGCCTCGGCGAGCGCCTCGCAGACGCGGTCGACCTGGCCCTCCGCCAGCGCCGGGAAGAACGGCAGCGCCAGCAGCCGCGCCGAGGCGTCCTCAGCGACCGGGAACCGGCCTTCCCGGAAGCCGAATCGGTCGCGAATGTGCTCAAGCAGGTGGATGCTCGGCATGTACGCCTTCGCCTCGATCTCGCGCTGGTCGAGGTCGGCGAGCACGGCCTCGCGGTCGGCGCCGGCGGGCAGCCGGACCGCATAGACGAACCAGCTCCGGCGCGCCTCGCCCGCGTCGGCGCAGGGAAGCACGAGCCCGGCCGGGTCGCCCTCCCCCGCCGGGGCGCCGTAGTCGAGCGCCGCCAGCCGCTCCGTGTACAGCACCGCGACCCGCGCGCGTTCGGCGAGCAGCTCGTCGAGCCGCTCGAGCTGCGCCACTCCGAGCGCGGCCTGGACCTCGCTCAGCCGGTAGTTGAAGCCGAGCCGGTCGTGGTCGACCCAGGACATGTCCGGAGCCCGGCCCTGGTTGCGCTCGCTGCGCAGGGCGGCCGCGACGTCGGGGTCGGCGACCGCCAGCATGCCGCCTTCGCCCGTCGTCATCTGCTTGTTCGCGTAGAAGGCGAAGGTGGCCAGGTTGCCACGCGACCCGACCACGCGCCCTTCCGAGTCGCGGGCGCCGAGCGCCTCGCAGGCGTCCTCCAGCAATCCCAGGCCGCCCTCGGCGGCGACCCGCTCGAGCTCGGGCACGGCGGCCGGGTAACCGAGGATGTCGACCGGCAGCAGGCCCTTGGTCCGCTCGCCGATGGCGTCCCAGGCCGCCGCCGGGTCGAGGTTCAGGGTGACCGGGTCGACGTCGCAGAAAACCGGCGTCGCACCCTCGTAGAGCAGGCAGTTGGCTGAGGCGACGAAGCTGAACGGCGAGGTCACCACCTCGTCTCCGTCACCCCAGCCGAGCGCCCGCACCCCGAGGTGAAGCGCCGCCGTCCCGGAGGAGACCGCGACCGCGTCGGCGACGCCCAGGTAGGCGGCGAAGGCGCGCTCGAAGCGTTCCTGCACCGGGCCCAGCGAGAGGCGGCCCGAGCGCAATACCTCGAGGACCAGCTCCTCCTCCCGCTCCCCCAGCACGGGCTGCGCGAGCGGGATCCGCTCGGTGGTCACGTGACCGGTGAATCCTTGGGCTGGAAGGCGTACTCGAGCGAGTCGACCAGCGCCTCCCACGACGCCTCGATGATGTTCTCCGAGACCCCGATCGAGCCCCATTCACGCTCGTGATCGGTCGAATCGAGCAGGACGCGGGTGATCGCCCCCGTGCCGTGAGCGCCCTCGATCAGGCGGACCTTGAAGTTGGTCAGCTCGATATGGGGGAGCTGCGGATGGTGCTCCTGAAGCGCGTCGCGTAGCGCCCGGTCGAGCGCGTTGACCGGACCGTCGCCCTCGGCGGTGTGGAGGTAGCGGGTCCCGTCGACCCAGAGCTTGATCGTCGCCTGGGTGTCGACGTAGCCCTTCTCGTTCTTCTCGACGATCACCCGGTAGCCCTCGAGTCGGAAGAGCGGCTGGTAGGAGCCCGCTTCGCGTCGCAGCAGGAGCTCGAAAGATGCGTCGGCGGCCTCGTAGTGATAGCCGCGATGCTCGCGCTCCTTGACGCGCTCGAGCACTCGCTTGGCGGCGTCGGCGTCGAGGTCGATCCCGGCGCTCTCGGCGCGCGAGACGACAGAACCGCGCCCGCTGAGCTCGGAGATCAGCACGTCGCGCCGGTTGCCGACCAGCTTCGGGTCCATGTGCTCGAAGGTGCGGGAGTCGGCCTGGACCCCGGCCACGTGCATGCCGCCCTTGTGGGCGAAGGCGTTGCGCCCGACGTAGGCCTGGTCCGGGTCCGGGGTCGTGTTCGTGAGCTCGTCGACGAAGTGCGCGGTCTCGGTCAGCAGCTGCATTCGATCCACGGGCACGCACTCGTAGCCGAGCTTCAGCTGCAGAGCCGGCAGGATCGAGACCAGGTTGGCGTTCCCGCAGCGCTCGCCGTAGCCGTTCATCGTCCCCTGGACCATCCGCGCTCCCGCGTCCACCGCGGCGAGCGAGTTGGCGACCCCGCACTCGAGGTCGTTGTGCGCGTGGATCCCCACCTCGACCCGGCCGCCGAGCTCGGCGACGACCGCCGCCGTCGCCTCGGCAACCTGCGCGGGCAGGCTGGAGCCGTTGGTGTCGCAGATCGTGATGTTCTCGGCCCCGGCGACGACCGCGGCCCGCAGGCACTCGATC
The DNA here is from genome assembly GCA_963811505.1 of uncultured Solirubrobacterales bacterium. Lineage (GTDB taxonomy): Bacteria > Actinomycetota > Thermoleophilia > Solirubrobacterales > 70-9 > WHSW01. The sequence goes on from CAWERC010000001.1 coordinate 17,654, forward strand.
GCGTAGCCCGCGTCGTCGCGCCAGGCGTCGAAGAAGTGCTCGGCGTCATAGATCACCCGCTTGCCCCCGGCGCGCGCGTAGTTGACCGAGTCGACGATCATCGACAGGTTCTCCTCGCGCGAGACCTTGGTCACCTTCTCGAGGTGCAGGCCCCAGGTCTTGCCGACGAAGGTGACCACGGGCGCCGCGCAGCCCACCAGCTCGCGCAGCGCTTCGTCCTCGTCGGCGGGCGTTTCGCGCCTGCGGGTCATCCCGAAGGCGCAAATCTGTGCCTGCTCGAGCTCGACGTCGGCGAGCCGGCTGAACAGCTCCGCCTCCTTCGGGTTCGAGCTCGGGAACCCGGCCTCGACGAAGCCGACGCCAAGCCGGTCGAGGGCCTTGACGACCCGCACCTTCTCGGCCGCCGAGAGCGACATGCCCTGGCCCTGCATGCCGTCGCGGAGGGTCGTGTCGTAGAGCTTTACCTGGGTCATTGATGCCTTTCCGGTCCGAGGTGACGAGCGAGTCTGGAGCGCGGGCTGGAGCCGCGCGGCCGCGTGCCGCTAGGCGGTCGCGGCGGTGCTAATTCGCTCGATGGCCTCGAGATGGGGCATCGTCAGCCGCGGACCTTACTGGGTTCCTCCACCGGGTCCAGCCATTCCGCGTACTCGGGGGCGCGGCCGTGCAGGGCGTCCTCGAACTTCGCCTGGATCAGCTTCGTCAGCTCGCCCGGATCGCCGAGCTCGTGGCCGTCGACCTCGCGCACCGGGACCAGCTCGGCGGCGGTCCCGCAGAGGAAGATCTCCTCGGCCAGGTAGAGCTCGGCCCGGGCGACGTCGCGCTCGACCACCTTGTAGCCGAGGTCCTCGGCGATCTGGATGATCGACTTGCGGCTGATCCCGTCGAGAATCGAGTTCGTGTGTCCGGGGGTGACCAGCTCGCCCTCGCGAAGCAGGAAGATGTTCTCGCCCGAGCCCTCGCAGACCAGCCCGGCCTCGTCGAGCAGGATCGCCTCGTCGTAGCCGGACTGCGCAGCCTGGGTCTTCGCGAGGATCGAGTTCAGGTACTGGCCCGACGCCTTCGCATGCGGGATCAGCCCGGCGGGCGAGATCCGGCGCCACGAGGAGACCGTGGCGCGGACGCCGTTGCGCTTGCCCTCCTCGCCCAGGTAGGCGCCCCAGGGCCAGACGGCGACCATCACGTCGACCGGTCCGGTCGGCGCGTAGAGCCCCATCTCGCCGTAGCCGCGCCAGGCGAGCGGGCGGATGTAGCAGCTCCGCAGCCCGTTGCGCCGGATCAGCTCGTTGGTCGCCTCGCGGATCTGCTCCGGCGTGTAGGGCAGCGTCAGGTAGTAGAGCTCGGCCGAGTTGGCGAGCCGCTCGAGGTGCTCGCGGTGGCGAAAGACCGCCGGGCCACGCTCGGTCTCGTAGCAGCGGATGCCCTCGAAGACGCCCGTGCCGTAGTGGAGTCCGTGGCTCAGGACGTGGACCCGGGCGTCGTCCCACGGCACGAACTCGCCGTTGATCCAGATCCACTCGGACTTCTCCACGTCTTCCTCCAGTCGACTCTGAGGTGGCTGGGGAAAGTATGCCCCACACCTTGCGATCCGTCGAACCGGCGCACGAGTCGCTATTCACACGCGGGCAGGAAGCCGCCGGAGATCGACTTGACCTGGTCCGCCCGGACGGTGAACAGCAACTTCGACCGCGCGGTGTCCTTGACCTCCCAGTACCCCGAGTGGTCGGCCGGCGGCTCGACGACGCTGCCGACCGGAAGGTACTTCAGCGCGGTTCCCCAGGTGGCCTCGAGGCTTGCGAACTGATCGCCGACGCGGTCGCCCCTGTACGTGGGGAACCGCGGGCTCGTCGTTGTGTAGGAGATCATCTCCGCGGTGGTGGCGTCGAAGTAGACGATCAAGCTCCCGTCGGGAAGGTTGTAGGACAGCTGCACCTTCGGCGGGTCGGCCGTGTTGAGCTCGCACCCCGGTACCTCCTTGCGGTCATCCGGCGGACCGAAGACCTCGATCGCGTCGTCGACCGACGTCCCCTGGGAGACCTGCCCGACCGCTTCCTGCGAGAGTTGGCCCTCCGGCTTTGGAGAGGACCCTGCCGATGGCGAGGAGTCGCCGCCCAGCACAACCGCGAGGGCAACCGCGGCCACCGCAACCGCGAGCGGGACGCCGATCTTGACGGCGGCCGGCAGTCGGCGCAGGGCGCCGCGCCACCCACGGTTGCCGATCAGCTCGATGATCTGCCCCACGTCGTAGCGCCAGCGCTTGCTCGTCAGATCGAGCGCGTTGATGCGGCTCAGCTCGGCGAGCTCCGCCGGCAGCGCACTCGCCGCGGGCATCCGCCCGCCCTCCACAAGCACGGGAACCACGGTGACATCCGGAGCCTTCAAAGCGCTGGCGACCTCCAACCGGACGAAGTCCTGCTCGTCGTCCAGCCGGCGGGCTCCGCTCGCATCCGTCGCCTCGAGCCAGCGATCGCCGATCAGCACGAGCACGAACTCGCACTGAGCAAGAGCGTCATCGATCCGCTCGACGAAGTCGACCCCGGCCGAGATCGTGTCGATGTCGATGAACACTCCATCGCGCCCGAGCGCGCGCGACAGGTCGGCGGCGAGATGAGTGGCCTCGCCGGCGGTGTCGTCGCGCCGGTATGAGATGAAGACTCCAGCCATCCTGCGCTGAACTTAAACGCCGAACCGGTCCATCCGGCGATTGCGGGCCGTTAGCTGGCCGGCACTACTCCTGCTCGGCCATCGCCAGGATGTCGTCGCGCGACATCTTGCCGACCATGTCGGGGTGCGCATCCTGGATGTGGGCCTCGGCGCCGGCGACGACCTCGTCCTCGTCCTCGCCGCGGACCGTGTAGCCGCAGTCGCAGTTGATCACGTATGCCATCGGATTCTCCTTCCGCGTTGCCCTGCCGATCCTCTCGCATCCCCGCACCGGTGTCGACCCGCAACCGGCGCACGGTGGATTTCGGGCCGCTAGCGTGGCCCGGGAGGTGACTCGGGGGATGAAGCTCGGCCTGACCATCGCGCTGCTGGCCGCGGTGATCGCCTCGCCGGCGAGCGCCGCGTCCCCCTACGCGGGGCGGTTCGAGACCACGGTCAACGACTACTCGTTCGAGCAGGCCCCGGACTGGATGCCGGGCGGCAAGCGGGTCGTCGCCCACGCCCCGCCCGACGAGGGCGAGCCCAACCAGATCTTCACCTCGCGGCTCGACGGCACCGCCCGGGTCTGCCTCACCTGCGGGACGGTGGGCCCGAACATGGTCCCGGTCGCTCAACCCGGTGGCGATTGGGTCCTCTTCCACGGCTGGAGCGGCCATCGGATGACGGTCGGCGCCCCGGGCTTCGGCGGCATGGGCTCCGACCTGTGGGTCGTGCGCGCCGACGGCAGCGGCGACCCCGTCCGGCTGACCACCTCCGAGGAGGGCCACGACAACTTCCACGCCTACTGGTCTCCGGATGGCCGGTGGGTCGCCTGGACGTCGCTGAACTGGAACTTCGTCACCGAGGACGGCGACGGCAAGTCCGAGATCCGCGTCGCGCGCTTCCGCACCGACGGTCCGGCGGGACCGCGGCTGACCGGCGTGCGCACCGTCCGGCCGCCGAACGGCCACTGGTACGAGACCCAGTGGTGGGCGCCCGACGGCTCCGGCTTCCTCTACACCGAGTCGGTCGACGAATCGATCAACAACGAGCTCTTCTTCTGCCGGCTCGCGAACGTGGCGACGAGCGAGTGCGACCCGGTGCGCCTCACGCATCACCCCTACTGGGACGAGCAGGCGATCTTCACCCCGGACATGGAGCGGATCATCTTCATGTCGACCCGCGACCACCCCGGCGCCTTCAACGACTACGAGGCGGTCGCCCAGCTGCTCGGCCTGCCCGCCGACTACGACTACATCCTCATCCTCCCGGTCTTCGAGGTCGGGTTCCTGCAGCCAGTGTTCGAGCAGGCCAACGACCTCTACGACTTCCCGGTCCGCTACACGGGCGGCGAGGTTTCCGGCGCGGGCCCGGTCAGGCGGCTGACGCGCAGCGGCGACCACGGCTGGGTGAAGCCCGAGTTCGCCTTCGACGACGCCGGCAAGCGGCTGCTGTGGACCCAGGTGCGGATCCACGAGGGCGTGCGGATCGACCAGCGTTTCGACGCGATCGCCGAGCTGCGGCAGCTCGTCGCGTTCCTCCAGGACCCGAGCGCGGCGACCCAGAGCCAGCTCGGGATCGGCGTCCCGACCCAGAAGATGACGCTGATCGGCCGCTTCCGCCCCCGCTGAGGGCGGGCGCGAGATCCCCCGGCCGACCTGCTACCTTCGGTCACGCCGCGCAGATCGCGTCGGCTTATCCCGTGCCAGCGTCGCAGTCGTTGCTCACCGCATCCTCCGCGCTCGTTCGCACCTGACAGTGGAGGAATTTCATGTCTACTGGAACCGTGAAGTGGTTCAACGACACCAAGGGCTTCGGCTTCATCACGCCCGATGACGGCTCGAAGGATCTCTTCGTTCATCAGAGCTCGATCACCGGCGGCTACAGCCTCGCCGAGGGCACCAAGGTCAGCTACGAGTCTGAGCCGAGCGACAAGGGTCCGCGCGCCGCGAACGTCCAGATCGTCTAGCGCTCACGCACCCACGGCCGCGACCAGCGCCTCGGTGACATCCGAGGTGCCGACCTCGCGCTCGCCCTCGGCGCCGCTCGCGAGGTCCGGCGTGCGCAGGCCGTCCGCGAGGACACGGTCGACGGCGGCCTCGACGGCCGCCGCCTGATCGGGCATCCCGAGCCCGTCGCGCAGCAGCATTGCCGCCGAAAGGACGGTCGCGAGCGGGTTGGCGATGCCGGTTCGGGCGATGTCGGGGGCCGAGCCATGGACCGGCTCGAAGACGCCCGGGCCGCCCTCGCCGAGGCTCGCCGAGGGCAGCATCCCGAGCGAGCCGGTGAGCATCGCCGACTCGTCGGAGAGGATGTCGCCGAACATGTTCTCGGTCAGGATCACGTCGAAGCGCGCCGGGTCGGCGACGAGCTGCATCGCCGCGTTGTCGACCAGCATGTGGTCGAGCTCGACGTCGTCGTAGTCGCCGGCGAGCCCGCTCACCGTCTGCCGCCACAGCCGCGACGTCTCGATCACGTTCGCCTTGTCTACCGACGTCACGAGGCCACGCCGCCGCCCCGCCGCCTCGAACCCGACCCGGGCGATGCGCTCGATCTCGGCCACCGTGTACACACAGGTGTCGAAGGCGCGGTCGCCGTCGCGGCCGCGCTGGCCGAAGTAGATCCCGCCGGTGAGCTCGCGGACGACGAGCAGGTCGGTTCCGGCGATCACCTCCGGGCGCAGGGGACTGGCGTCGACCAGCGCCGGGCTCGGCTTCACGGGGCGCAGGTTCGCGAACAGACCGAGGCCCTTGCGCAGCCCGAGCAGCCCCTCCTCCGGACGGGGCGCGTCGGGGTCGGTCGTGTCCCACTTCGGGCCCCCCACCGCGCCGAGCAGGACCGCGTCGGCGGCCCGGCAGGCGTCGAGCACCTCGTCGGTGAGCGCCGTCCCGTGGGCGTCGATCGAGGCGCCGCCGATCAGGTGCTCCGAGTACTCGAACGGGCCGACGGCGTCGAGCACCCGGCGCGCCGAGCCGACGATCTCCGGGCCGATCCCGTCCCCGGGCAGCAGGACGATCTTCGACGCCATTAGACGGGCCTTCGCGCCGAGATGTTCAGGCGCACGTACTCGAGCACGAACGGGCGGGGCATCAGCTCGAGCACCGCGTCGGTGAACTGCTCATGCAGCCCCTCCGGCAGCAGGGCCAGGTGCTTGGAGAGCCCGACCGCGGTGGTGAACGCCCGCGGATCGGGCGGCTCCACGGTGCGCTGCTCCAGCCAGACCCCCGCCGGCGCGACCTCGAAGCCGGCGCGCTCGAGCCGGTCACGGGTGTCCCCGACCGAGGCGAAGTTCGAGACCTCGGGCATCCCCGAGAGGTAGTCGGAGAAGCGCTCGTCGCCCTGTAGGGACTCGAGCACCCGCTTCCACTCGGCGACGTTGTCCTTCCCGCCGCACTGCGCTTCGAGCGCTCCTCCGGGCCGCAGGGCGGCGAAGAGCCGCGCGAAGAGCCGCGCGTGGTCGAGGATCCAGTGGAAGGTCGCGTTGGAGAAGATCGCGTCGACCGGATCTGAGAGCTCCAGGTCGAGCAGGTCGGAGACGACCAACTCGACCCGGTCACCGAACTCGGCGAGGTTCTCCGCGGCGTGCTCGATCATCTGGTTCGAGCCGTCGACGCCGATCACACGCCCGTCGGGCAACCGCTCGCAGAGCAACGCGGTGACCCGTCCGCTGCCGCAGCCGGCGTCGAGCACCGTCTCGTCGCCTGCGAGATCCAGCCGGGCGAGCACCTCGCGCCCCCATTCCTCCTGCGGCGCGGCGACCTGGTGGTAGGTCTTCGCGTCCCACTCGACCGGGCCGCTCACGGATACACCGCGCGCATCTCCGACGCCTCGGCGACCGGCTCGATCCCGACCGCCTGCGCGGCGGTGCGCCAGTCGACGCTCCAGCGGTCGGCCGCGCTGAGGACCCGCTCGACGGCGGTGCGCATCTGGCCGCGCAGCCGCTCGAGGACGTGTTCGGCCGTCCATGCCTCCCGCTGGATGTCCTGCGCCCACTCGTAGTAGCTGACCGTGACACCGCCCCCGTTGACCAGGAGGTCCGGGACGATCTGGATCCCGCGGTCGGCTGAGGATCCGGTCGGCCTCCGGGGTCGTCGGGCCGTTGGCGGCCTCGACCACCAGCTCGCAGCGGAGGTCGGCGGCGTTGTCGGCGGTGATCTGGTGCTCGAGCGCGGCGGGGATCAGCACGTCGCACGGGACCGTCAGCACCTGGTCGCGCGCGATCTGCTCACCCTCCGGAAAGCCGCGGATGAAGCGACTGCCCTCCACCCAGCGATCGAGCGCCTCGAGGTCGAGGCCGCCCTCGTTGGCGACCCCGCCGGCGACGTCGGTGACCGCGACCACGCGCGCGCCCCGGCGGGCGAGCTCTCGCGCGGCCACCGAGCCGACCTTGCCATAGCCCTGGACCGCGATCCGGCGCCCCTCGAGCTGCTGGCCGAGGTGCTCGAGGATCGCCTCCAGGCAGATCACGACGCCGAGCCCGGTGGCGTCCCGTCGCAGCGCCGTTCCGCCGAGCACCTCCGGCTTCCCCGTGACGATCGCCGGCACCGGCTGGCCGTGACCCTGCGAGTAGGTGTCCATGATCCAGGCCATCTCGCGCTCCGAGGTCGCCATGTCGGGGGCGCCGATGTCGCGGTCGGGCCCGATGATCGGCTCGAGCTCGGCGGTGTAGCGCCGGATGACGCGCTCGATCTCGGCGTCCGAGAGCCGGTTCGGGTCGCACCGGACGCCGCCCTTGGCGCCGCCGAACGGCAGCCCGAGCAGCGAGCACTTGTAGGTCATCCACATCGCCAGCGCGGCGCACTCGCCGAGCGAGACGCCGGGGGCAAAGCGGATCCCGCCCTTGGTCGGTCCCATCACGAGCGTGTGCTGCACCCTGTAGCCGGTCAGCTCCAGGATCTCGCCGGAGTCGCGCCGGAGCGGGAAGTTGACGACCAGCCCTCGCCGGGGCTCGAGCAGGCGGTGGCGGATGTCGGTCGACAGCCCGAGGACGTCGGCGGCGCGGTCGAACTGCTCGACGGCGACGCGGTACAGCTCCGAGCGCCACTCCGAACCTGGCGAGACCAGGTGCTGCTCGTCGGAGAGGACGCTCTCCCATCCACCGGTGCCGCGACGCTCGTGCTCGATCACAGCGTCGTCGTCACCGGCCCGCGGTCGGCGCCGCCGCCGGCCTCGAAGGCGTCGATCGCGGCGACGTCCTGGAGCGTGACCGCGATGTCGTCGAGGCCGTGGAAGAGCCGGTGCTTGACCTCCTCGTCGATCTCGAAGCGGACCACCCCGGCGGCCGAGTCGACGGTCTGGTCGTCGAGATCGATCCGCGCCGCGCCGGCCTCGGCCACGGCCCGGCAGTCGTCCTCGCTCAGGATCACCGGCAGCAGCCCGATCTTGGTGCAGTTGCCGTAGAAGATGTCGGCGAACGAGGGCGCGATGATCGCCCGGAAGCCGAAGTCCTGCAGCGCCCACGGGGCGTGCTCGCGCGACGATCCGCAGCCGAAGTTGCGTCCCGCGACCAGGACCGGATTCGGCTCGAGCTCGATCTCGCCGTCGCGGATCCAGTCGTAGAACAGGAACTCGCCGAAGCCCGTGCGCTCGACCCGCTTCAGGAACTGCTTCGGGATGATCTGGTCGGTGTCGACGTCGGCGCGGTCGAGCACCGAGACCGCGCCCTCGATGACGTGGATCGGCTCCATGGCTAGAACACCTTGATCGCGCTTCGCACCACAACCATCCAAATCTGCTCCGCGCTCATTGCCAGTCGCGGATGTCGACGAACCTACCTTCGATCGCCGCCGCCGCGGCCATCTTCGGCGAGACCAGGTGGGTGCGACCGCCCTTGCCCTGGCGACCCTCGAAGTTGCGGTTCGAGGTCGAGGCGCAGCGCTCGCCGGGGCTGAGGATGTCGGGGTTCATCCCCAGGCACATCGAGCAGCCGGCCGAGCGCCAGTCGAAGCCGGCGCTGCGAAAGACCTCGTCGAGCCCCTCGGCCTCCGCCTGCGCCTTCACCTGTGCCGAGCCTGGGACGACCATCGCGCTCAGCGTGCTCGCCACCCTGCGTCCCGCGACCATCTCCGCGGCCTCACGCAGGTCGCCGATCCGCGAGTTCGTGCAGGAGCCGATGAACACGCGGTCGAGCGCGATCTCCTGGATCGCCTGTCCCGGCTTCAGGTCCATGTAGCGGAGCGCGCGCTCCTCGGGCTCGGACCCGGGCTCCGGGACCTCGCCTGTCACCTCGACGACCTGGCCCGGGTTCGTCCCCCAGGTGACCATCGGCGAGAGCTCCACGGCGTCGATCGCGACCTCGCTGTCGAAGCTCGCGCCGTAATCGGTCGGCAGTTCGTCCCAGCGGGCGACCGCTTCCTCGAACTCCGCCGGCGCGCCTGGGCGGCCCTCGATCCACTCGTAGGTGGTCTGGTCGGGGGCGATCATCCCCGCGCGGCCGCCGCCCTCGATCGTCATGTTGCAGACCGTCATCCGATTCTCCATCGTCAGGCCGGAGATCGTCCCCCCCGCGTACTCGACGGCGTGGCCGACCATCCCGCCGGTTCCAAGCCGGCCGATCGTCGCCAGGATCAGGTCCTTGGCCGTCACGCCGTGGCGGAGGTCGCCCGAATAGGTGATCCGCATCGACTTCGGCCGTTTCTGCAGCAGGCACTGGGTGGCAAGCACGTGCTCCACCTCCGAGGTCCCGATACCGAAGGCGAGCGCCCCGAAGGCGCCGTGCGTGGATGTGTGGCTGTCGCCGCAGACGATCGTCAGCCCCGGCTGTGTGATCCCGAGCTCCGGGCCGATCACGTGGACGATCCCCTGGCGGTCGGAGCCGATCGAGTAGATCGGTACGCCGAACTCGGCGCAATTTCGCTCCAGGGTCTCGACCTGGACGCGGGAGAGATCGTCGGCGATCAGCTTCGCGGCCGCGGTCCCGTCCGTGGGCACGTTGTGGTCGGCGGTCGCGACCGTCTTGTCGGGCCGGCGGACCTTCCGTCCGGCGAGCCGCAGGCCGTCGAACGCCTGCGGCGAGGTGACCTCGTGGACGAGGTGCAGGTCGATGTAGATCAGCCCATCGCCGAGCTCGTGGGCGTCCCAGATCTTGTCGAACATGGTCTTCGGCATCAACTCCTCCTCAGGCCGGCGGCGACGACGGCCAGGAACTCGGCCGACTCGTCGCACTCGTTCGAGAAGTGGTGCGGCAAGTCGGCGTCGAAGGTGACGCTATCCCCTGCAGCGAGGTCGTGTCGCTCGTCGTCGATCATCAGCACCACCGCTCCCGAGGTCACCACCGCGGTCTCCCGCGACCCGGGCTCGTGCAGCGGCGGGTCGCCGGGCCGCCCGGTCGTGGCGCCCGGCTCGAGCGTGTGCAGGGTGACGTCGGCCCGCTGACCCGGTAGCGGCGGGGTCAGCTCCTCGGTTCGGTGCCCACGGCGGCGGCGGGTCCGGCGCTCACCGGCACGGATTACGATCACGTGCGCGCTCTCGTCGAGACGCAGCAGCTGCGAGAGGGTCAGGTCGAGGCCGGCGGCGATCTTGGCCGCGACCGCGAGCGTCGGGCTGGTCTCGCCGCGCTCGACCTGGGAGAGCATGGGAGCCGAGACCCCGCTGCGCTCGGCGAGGTCGCGCAGCGACAGGTCCATCGCCTCGCGCAAGGCCTTCACCCTGGCGCCGACCGCCGGGCCATTCGTCGTCGCCGTCGCGCTCACGATCGCGTACGCTATCACATACGCTTGTCTGCGATTAGCGGGCCTGGCCCGACGGACGCACGAGGATCTCGTTGACCGACACGTGCTTTGGCTGCGACGCCGCGTAGACGATCGCGTTGGCGATGTCCTCGGCCTCCAGCACCTTCTCGAGCTGCGCCTGGAGCTTCTCGATCTGCTCGACGACGAGCGGGTTCTTGTTGTGGCCCTGCAGCTCCGTCTCGACGAATCCCGGTTCGATGACGGTCACTCGGACGCCGATCAGGGCGCCCTCCTGGCGCAGCGACTCCGAGTAGCCGACCACGCCCCACTTCGTGAGGTTGTACACGCCGGAGCCCAGGTTCGCCTGGCGTCCGGCGACGGACGAGACGTTGACCACGTCCCCTCCCCGCCGTCGCGCATCAGCGGCAGGGCGTAATGGGTGCAGTACAGGAGGCCGAGGCAGTTGACCTCGATCATCGTGCGCCACTCGCTCGGATCGGCGCCCTGCAGCGGGCCGAGCAGCATCACGCCGGCGTTGTTCACGAGGCAATCGAGGCCGCCGAGCTCGGCGTGCGCGGTCTCGACCAGCTCGCGCGCTTGAACCTCGTCGGCGATGTCGGCCTGAATCGCGATCGCGGTCCCGCCGCCCTCGTCGATCCGGCCGGCGAGCTCGTCGAGCCGGTCCTTGCGCCGCGCGCCGAGCGCCACCGCGGCGCCCTCGGCGGCCATCGCCTCGGCCGTCGCCTCGCCGATCCCCGACGAGGCGCCGGTGATCAGGGCCTTGCGTCCTTCGAGCGAGCCGGGCATCGGGCGCACTCTATCCCGCGGTCAGGGATAGAAGCGGCGCTTCGCTGCCCTGGCCAGCGGGCGCGGGAGCCTCCCGAGCATCCGCAGGCCATACGGCATCGCGCGCAGCCGCATACCGCTGTACACGCTGGGGACGACGACCTCGATGAGGTGCGGCCCGGGTTCGGCGACCGCGCGCTCGAGCTCGGCCATGAGCTGCTGGCCGGAGTCCGCACGTACGCCGGGGACGCCGAGGCCGCGGGCGATCTGGACGAAATCGAGCTCCGGGCCGGCCAGGTCGAGCTGGCGCTTTGCCTTCGGGCCACCGCGCTTGGCGCCAACCCGCTCGAGCTCGATGTTGAGGATCGCGTAGGAGCGGTTGTTGAAGATCACCACGGTCACATCGAGCTCCTCGCGTGCGATCGTCCACAGCGACTGAATCGTGTACATCGCCGAGCCCTCCCCCTCCAGCGCGAACACCGGACGGTCGGGACATGCCACGCCGGCGCCGATCGCGAGCGGCAGGCCCCCGCCGATGGCCCCACCGGTCAGGGTGAGCACGTCGTGGCGCGGTGCGCCCGCGGTCTGAGCGGCAAGCGTCACTCCCGAGGTGAGCGACTCGTCGCAGATGATCGCGCCCTCGGGCAGGACGGCCCCGACCGCTTGGCAGACGCTCTCCGCGCTCAGCGGCCCGGCCGGAGCCGCGGGCCGCGCGGGCTCCTGACGCGACGGCTGCGCCTCGGCGGGCCCGACGGCCTCCGCAAGCGCCTCGAGGCTCGCGACCACGTCGTCGCTTGGCGCCGCGAGCTCGTGCACCTCGCACTCGTCGGGCACCAGGTAGCTCTCCTGCCCCGGATAGGCGAAGAAGGAGACGGGCGCCTTGGCGTCGACCAGGACCAGGTGGCGCAGGCCATCGAGCTGCACTGACGCCAGCTCGGCGAGGTAGGCGATCCGCTCGACGGTCGGCAGGCCTGCTCCGCGTTCGAGCCGGGTGGGAAACGCCTCCGCGAGCAGCTTCGCCCCCGTCGCCGTGGCGATCCGGCTCCCCGCCTCGAGGCCGTCGGCGCGCAGGGCGCGGCCTCCGAGCAGCAGCGCCGCCTCTCCCCGCCCCAGGAGCGCGCTCGCCGCGGCCTCGATGGCCTCATCGGGCGCGACCGGCGGAACGGCCGGCGCTCGCGGCGGTGCGCGCTCGGCGCCGTCGGACCACGACACGTCGGCAGGCAGGATCAGCGTCGCGACCTGGCCCGGAGGCCCCTGGGCCGCGGCGATCGCGTCCGTCACATCGCCGGCGAGTGCCTCAGCGCTCTGCGACGTCCGCACCCAACCCGACACGTTGCGCGCCACCGTTTCGATGTCGGACTGAAGCTGCGCGTCGTAACGCGCGTGGTAGGTGGCGTGGTCGCCGACGATGTTGACGATCGGCACCTTTCCCTTGCGGGCGTTGTGGAGGTTTGCGAGCCCGTTCCCCAGTCCCGGGCCGAGATGCAGCAGCGTCGTCGCCGGCCGTTCCGCCATTCGCGCGTAGCCGTCGGCCGCACCAGTGGCAACGCCCTCGAACAGGGCGAGGATCGCGCGCATCTGTGGCACCGAATCGAGCGCGGCGACGAAGTGCATCTCCGACGTACCCGGGTTGGTGAAGCACGTCGTGACCCGTGCGTCGACGAGGGTGCGGATCAGGGCCTCGGCGCCGGTCGGCATCGGCCGTTGCCGTCAGGATCTCAGTTCGACCGGATCGGCCTCGTACAGCGCCGATCGGTCCAGCTCGGCGGTCGACGTGCGCCCGGTGAGCCCCAGCGCCGTGTCGAGGTCCGCCTTCATCACGTCGAGCATGTGGCGTACACCGGCCCGGCCGCGCGCGGCGACCGCCCACGCCCAGGGTCGTCCCACGAGCACCGCCCGCGCGCCGACCGCCATCATCTTGGCTACGTCGAGGCCCGTGCGGATGCCTCCGTCGGCGAGCACCTCGACCTCGTCGCCGACCGCGTCGGCGACCGCCGGCAGCGCCCGGACGGTCGAGGGAACCGAGTCGAGCTGGCGGCCGCCGTGGTTCGAGACGACGATGCCGTCAACACCGGCGTCCGCCGCCCGGCGGGCGTCTTCGGGATCGAGCACGCCCTTGACCACCAGCCGGCCCGGCCACTGGCCGCGAACCCACTCGATGTCGTCCCACGTGACACTGGGGTCGAACTGCGAATCGACCCAGTCCTTGAATGCCGCCGGGCTCCGCGCCCCTGGCACGGCCTTCTCGAGGTTTCCGAAGGTGAGTGGCCTCCCTCCCAGCGCGGTGTCCGCCACCCAGCGCGGATGCGACAGCAGGTCGAGCGCGCGGCGAATCCGGGCCCATGGTCCGGGGCGGCCGACCACGGCGTTGCGGGTGTCGCGATGACGCGCTCCGACGACGGCGAGGTCGATGGTCAGCATCAGAACCGGCGACCCGACCGCGCGGGCGCGGGCGATCAGATCCTCGGCGTAGCCGCGGTCGCGCATCACGTAGAGCTGAAACCACGGCGGATTCGTCGTCGCGTCCGCCACCTCCTCGATCGGGCAGATCGAGACGGTCGACTCGACGAACGGGATGCCCGCTTCCTCCGCGGCCTGCGCGGCCTGCACCTCGGCGCGGCGGGCGAGCATTCCCGCCAACCCGACCGGCGCGAGCACGATCGGTTGCGCGAGCCGCCGGCCGAGCACGTCGACCGCCTGATCGCGGACGCTGACGTCGCGCATCACGACCTGGCGCAGCAGCATCCGCTCCAGGTCGGCCACGTTGGCGCGCATCGTCGCCTCCTCATACGCGCCGCCATCGACGTAGTCGAAGAGCTGGCGCGGGAGTCGCCGGCGGGCCAACTCGCGGTAGTCGCCGGCGGTAGCCGGAGCGAGCCGCATCGGACGGTCGGCGGCGAAGCGCATGCGCGGAGCCTTTCACGCTGTCGCGATCGGCGCGCCGGCGCGGACAACCCGCCGCCGGCCGGCGCGGGGCATGAGCGCGCCCTAAGGTCCCGGCGTCGCCGGCGCGCTCGCCGCCTCGGCGGTGACGCCCTCGGCCTCGCGCACCGCGGCGCCCTCGAGCGCGTTCGACAGCGCCCGGATGTAGGCGCGCGCCGAGGCCTCGAGGATGTCGGTGGCGACGCCCTGGCCGCTGGCGAGTCGCCCGTGGGCCCGGACCGTCGCCGTCACCTCGCCGAGCGCGTCCTCGCCCTCGGTGACGGCGGAGACCGTGTAGGACCGCAGCTCGGAGTCGATCCCCGTGGCGGCGCGAACCGCGCCGAAGATCGCGTCCACCGGCCCGTCGCCGCCCGACTCGCCGACCGCCTCGGTGCCGTCGGGCATCCGTACGGCCACCTTCGCCACCGGCTCGCGGCGGCTCGAGGCCTCCACGTCGAACCAGGCGAGGTCGTAGCCCGCCGTGCCCTGGCGGACCTGGTCGGAGACGATCGCCTCGAGGTCGAGCGCGGTCACCTGCTTCTTCTTGTCCGCGATCTCCTTGAAGCGCTTGAACGCCTGGTTCAGCGCCCCGCCGTCGACCCGGAAGCCGAGCTGCTCGAGCGCGTCGCGCAGCGCGTGGCGGCCGGAGTGCTTGCCGAGCACGATCGAGTTCGACTCCAGGCCGACCTCGGTCGCGTCCATGATCTCGTACGTGGTGCGCTCCTTGAGCACGCCGTCCTGGTGGATCCCGGACTCGTGCGCGAACGCGTTGCGCCCGACGATCGCCTTGTTCGGCTGCACGGCGTAGCCGGTGAACCGGGTCACCATCCGCGAGGTGCGCGCGATCTCACGCGTGTTGATCCCGGTGTCGAGCCCGTGCTCGTCGCTGCGGGTGCGGAGCAGCATCACGATCTCCTCCAGCGAGCAGTTGCCGGCCCGCTCGCCGATCCCGTTGATCGCGCACTCGACCTGCCGTGCGCCGGCGAGCAGCCCGGCGTAGGAGTTGGCGACCGCGAGCCCGAGGTCGTCGTGGCAGTGGACCGACAGCTCGACGTCCTGCAGCGCCGGGGCCAGCTCGTAGAGGCGGGCGAAGTAGCGCGTGTACTCCTCCGGGGTCGTGTAGCCGACCGTGTCGGGGATGTTGACCACCGTCGCGCCCTCGCCGACGGCGATCGCGCACACCTCGGCGGTGAACTCGACATCCGCGCGGGTGGCGTCCATGGGCGAGAACTCCACGTCCTCGCAGTACGACTTCGCCAGCGCCACCGCGGCCCTCGCCTCGCCCTTCACGTCCTCGCGCGTCGACTGCAGCTGGTGGGTGATGTGGATGTCCGAGGTCGAGATGAAGGTGTGGATCCGGGGGCGTTCGGAGTCCTTGATCGCGTTCCAGGCCGCGTCGATGTCGGCCTTGTGGGTGCGGGCCAGCCCGCAGATCACCGGACCCTCGACGTTGCGAGCGATCGCCTCGACCGCCTCGAAGTCGCCGGGCGACGTGATCGGGAAGCCCGCCTCGATCACGTCGACGCCGAGCCGCGCGAGCTGCTGGGCGATCTCGACCTTCTCCTGGGTGTTCAGCGAGATCCCGGGCGACTGCTCGCCGTCGCGCAGCGTGGTGTCGAAGATGTGGACCTGGTCGGCCATCTGGCCTCCTTCTTCTACGTAATCCGAATGACTCTTGCTATCTCGCGGCTGTCGCGCCGCCCAGCGCTATTCCCCCCGAAGGGGGAGCAGAAGGAGAAGGGCGAGGCTGTGAAGCCGTCGGGTCATCCGGAAAACGCAGGGTAGCGCACCTTTGCGGCGAATCCGTCTCGGATGGTCGCGTCGCGAATCGAGGCCCGTGCCGTTTTCAAGGTGATGGCGATCGTCGTCGTCGCGGTCGGCGTCGCCGTGCTCCTCAACCACGTGATCGTCGAGGTGAAGACGACGATCCGCTGGACCTGCGCTGCGATCTTCCTCGCCCTCGCGCTGAGCCCGCTCGTCGACCTGATCGGGCGCGCCCGGATCCGCGGCCGCAGCCTACCGCGCTGGCTGGCCATCCTCGTCGCATACGTGCTCTTTTTGGTCGCCTTCGTCTTCCTCGTACTGGCGGTGATCCCGCCGATCGTCCGCGAGGTCGAGGGCCTCGCCTCGCAGCTGCCGACCTACGTCCACGACTTCGAGCACTGGGCCAACGACAGCGACAAGTTCCGCGAGCTCAACGAGAAGTACGACATCACGGCACTGCTCTCCCACGAGGCCTCGCAGCTGCCGGCGAAGCTCGGCGACGCCGCCGGGGCGGCAAAGGAGGTCACCGTCGGGATCCTCAACAACATCGTCGAGGCGGTGATCGTGCTCACGCTGGCGTTCTTCCTGCTCCTCGACGGCGCCCGTCAGTTCATGAACATCACGGGCCGGATCCGCGAGCCCGAGCGCGAGCGCGTCCGCCGGGTCGGGACGAAGATCGCCAAGATCGTCCGCTCATACGTCTCGGTCAACCTGCTCCTTGCGGCGCTCGCCGGCATCTTCACCTGGCTGGCGCTCGAGCTGCTCGGCGTCGACCTCGCGGTCCCGCTCGCGGTCCTCGTTGCCCTCCTCGACCTCGTCCCCCTCATCGGGTTCACGCTCGGCGGCTTCCTGGTCGCGATCGTCGCCGCACTGCACGACTTCCCCACCGCGCTGCTGATCTGGCTCGCCCTCTTCCTCGTCTACCAGCAGCTCCAGGACCGCGTCGTGCAACCGCTCTTCTACAAGAACGCGGTGCGCATCCACCCCGCCCTGGCGGTAATCGTCGTCCTCGCCGGCGCCCAGCTCGCCGGCATCCTCGGCGCGCTGCTCGCGATCCCGACCGCCGCCGCGCTGGGCGCGATCTTCGACGAGATCTGGCCGCCGCCGGACTCCGATCAGGAGCCCGACGCCGCGGCCGGCTCGGCGGGCGTCGAGTCCGCGCCGGCGCCCGGGTAGCGCTCGCGCGAACGCCGCAGGCGCCCGTCGCGGTAGAAGCGCTTGGCCCACACCGAGTGCGGCTTGGCGAGCCGGAGGGCACCGACGAGCCCGATCGGCCAGATGAACAGGCTGCCCAGCGCGGTCCAGAACTTCTCCTTCGCCGCGCAGACGAGCGCGAGGACGATCCCGACCAGGCCCCAGAAGCCGACCGCGGCGAGCACCGTGTCGCCGACCTTGTCGGCGAGCTGTGCCCACGAGCTGAACCCGACGACCAACATCCCGGCGAGGCAGCCGGCGACGATCATCGCGTCGATCGACTTGCGGCCCTCCTTCTCCCAGTAGACGTCCTTGAGCTCGACCCAGAGCGCGAACTCGTCCAGGGTCAGCCCCATCCCGATCGCGAACAGGACGGTGACGATCTCGTGCCACGGCGAGTCGGGCTGGATGACTATCCCGACGTAGCCGAAGATCATCATCGCGCAGATCCCCCAGACCAGGTGATGGACGTGGGTGCCGCCGACCGAGACGTTCCCGGGCCACCAGCTCACCTGCTTGCGGATCATCCAGGTGCTGGTGCGGATGAACCCGAACGTCCCCAGCAGCGCGACGAAGAAGAGGAAGGCGGCAAGGCGGCCGCTGTCGACGATCTCCCGCTGGAACTCGCTGCCGACGCTGGCGATGGTCGTGAGCACGCCCGGCAAGGTATCGAGGTCAGCGGCGACCGCTTTGACCCGGCGCTATGAAAGCCCTGCTTTGCACGGAAAGCGAGCACTTCCGCTCGCGCCGAACGTCCCTCAGCTGGGCATATATGCAGAGCTCAGGGACGTTCGACCCCAGCGCGCTTTGGACGAGGCAGCGCGTAGCGGCTACGGCGTCAGCACGACCTTGCCGACGTTGCGGCGCTCGGCGATGAACCGGTGCGCGTCGGCGGCGTGCTCGAACGGGAAGGCCTCGGCGACCACCGGCACGTATTCGCCGTTCTCGAGCCCCTCGCCGAGTGGCTCGAGGACCCGGTCGAGCCCCTCGTCATCCCACCACGTGAGCATGTTGAGGCCGAAGACGCCCTTGTTCTCGTTCATTATCCCGAGGCTCTTCCACCACGGCATCGTCGCCCGCGGCATCCGCGCCAGGGCGCGCAGGGCGGTGGGAATGTCGCGCTTCTCGCCGGTCTGGATCTCCGAGGCGCCGTACATCACCAGCCGCCCGCCGGAGCGCAGGATCCCGTAGTCCTTGCGGAAGCTCGAGGGCCCGATCGCGTCGATGATGAGGTCGAGCCCCTGGCCGCCGGTGATCCGCATCGCCTCGGCG
Organism: uncultured Solirubrobacterales bacterium; assembly: GCA_963811505.1. Taxonomy (GTDB): domain Bacteria; phylum Actinomycetota; class Thermoleophilia; order Solirubrobacterales; family 70-9; genus WHSW01. Next base: position 35,902 of record CAWERC010000001.1, read on the forward strand.
GCGAAGTCCTGGTTTCGGTAGTCGATCGGGTGCTCGACCCCCTGCTCGCGGATCGCGTCGTGCTTGGAGGCCGAGGCGGTGCCGAAGATCTCGGCGCCGATCCCCTTCGCCACCTGGGTGGCGGCGATCCCGACTCCGCCGGCGGCGGCGTGGATCAGCAGCCGCTCGCCTGGCTTCAGGCCGCCCATCACCACCAAGGCCGCGTAGGCCGTCGTGTAGTTGACGACGAACGCCGCCCCCTGCTCGAAGCTGAGGCTCTTCGGCAGCGAAACGACCTGGTCGGCCGGGACGCTGACCAGCTCGGCGTAGCCTCCGAAGCGGGTGCCGGCGATCACCCGGTCGCCGACCGCAACCGAGTCCACGCCCTCCCCCACGCTCTCCACCTCGCCGGCGACCTCGTAGCCGATCACGCACGGCGGCGGTGGCGCGTCCGGGTAGACGCCGGAGCGCGCCATGAGGTCGGCGAAGTTGATCCCCGCAGCCCGCACCGCGACCCGCACCTGACCCGCGCCGACCGGGGGATCGGGCCGCTCCTGCACCGCCAGCACCTCCGGCTCTCCGTGGCGGGTGATGACGACGGCCCTCACGCCGGCAAGACTACTCAGCCTCCCCTTGTCGGGCCTGGGCCGCGGGTATAGGCTCGCGGTCGAGTCGTCTCGGGGGATCGAGGCGAGGTGAATCAGTCAAGGAGGATCCAATGCTCGAGCGCGTACGGCATGGGCTCACCTACGCCAACGTGATGTCGACCATCGCTGTCGTGGTCGCGGTCGGCGGCGGCGCGGCGTATGCGGCCAACACCGTCTTCAGCGAGGACATCGTCAACGGCGAGGTGAAGTCGGTCGACATCGCGACGGGGGCCGTGGGCACCGGCGACATCGCCGACGACGCGGTCAACTCGCACAAGATCCTGCCCGGATCGGTGCAGACGTCCGACATCGGCACCGGCCAGGTGCAGAGCATCGACGTCTTCGACAACGGCCTCACCGGCGCCGACATCAACGAGCCGTCGCTCGCGGGCGTAGACGCGGCCACGGTGGACGGGCGTAACGCCATCGGCCTCCCCTCCAGCAAGCAGGGGGACGCCAACGAGGACAGCTTCGCTACCGCCGAGTGCAGCAGCGGTTGCTTCCACCTGATCGGCAATCCGTCGGGCGCGGCCGACTTCCTCGACGGCATCTTCAAGGTGGAGAGCTGCGCCGACGGCGGCCTGATGCTCAACTACCAGAACCAGTCCTCGGGCACGCAGCTGATCCGGCAGGTGCGCCACGACCAGACGGGGTCGTTCGTGACCACGTCAACCTTCGCGCCGGGGGTGGAGGGCAACGCCTTCTTTACCTCCGCCGACCAGCTGCGCCGGCTCGAGGCTGTAGTGCTCGGACCCGGGGTCGGCCAGGCGCGCTACGACATCTACACCGAGCACCGCGACGAGCCGAACCCCGAGTTCAGCGACGTCTGCTCGGGGACGGCGTACGTGTCGACGATCTTCAACGACTGATCGACAGCCGTCAGAGGTCGACGGCGCGGCCGTCGTAGAAGCCCGAGCCGGACGCGATCTCGTCGATCACCGGCCCCGGCACCGGGGCGTCGGTGGTCAGCGCCATCACCGCCTCGGTGCCGCTGGCCTCGGCGCCGACGGCGGCGGAGACGATGTTGACCCCGTGCTCGCCGAAGGCGGTGCCGACCCGGCCGATCATCCCCGGCTGGTCGGCGTAGCGGAAGATCGCCAGATGGTCGGCGAACGGCATGTAGAAGCTCTGGCCCCAGACCCCGGTCAGATAGGGGATGTTGCGCGGGCCGACCCCGGTGCCGGCGACCTCGACGTCGCCCAGGCGCACGCGGATCAGCTCCGTGAAGTCGTCCGATGCCGCCTCCTTGAGCTCGATCAGCTCGATCCCGCGAGCCTCGGCCATCGCCGGGGCGTTGACGAGGTTGACGGGCTCCTCGGTGTGGCCCGAGAGGATCCCGACCAGGACCGCGATCCCCAGCAACCGCGTGTCGTGCTCGGCGATCCGGCCGTGGAACGAGACCTCGACCCGATCGATCGCCCCGCCTCCGATGCCCTGGGCCAAGCGGCCGAGCCGCTCGCACAGAGGCACGAACGGCGCGAGCGCCTCCATCGCCTCGGGGCGCACGGCGGCGATGTTGACCGCGTTCGTGACGACGCCGCCGGTGAGCGCGGCGCGCACCTGCTCGGCGGTGACGATCCCGGCGCGGTCCTGAGCCTCGGCGGTCGAGGCGCCCAGGTGCGGGGTGACCACCACGTCCTCGCGCTCGAACAGCGGGTGCTCGGTGAACGGCTCCTCGGGGAAGACGTCGAGCGCGGCGCCCGCGACCTTGCCCGACTCGAGCGCTGCGAGCAGCGCGTCGAGGTCGATCAGCTCGCCGCGGGCGCAGTTGACGATCCGGACCCCGTCGCGCATCTGGGCGATCGCCTCGGCGTCGATCCAGCTGACGGTCTCCGGCGTCTTCGGCAGGTGGATGGTGATCACGTCGGCGCGCCGGTAGAGCTCCTCGCTGCTCGCCACGCCCTCGACCCCGAGCTCGCGGAACCGCTCCGGCGCGACGAACTTGTCGAAGGCGACGACCTCCATGTCGAACGCCTGGGCGCGCTTGGCCACGAGCTGACCGATCCGCCCGAAGCCGATCACCCCCAGCGTCTTGCCGTAGAGCTCGTTGCCGCCGTAGCGCGACCGCGCCCACTCGCCGGCGACCAGCGAGCCGTGGGCCTGGGGCACGTTGCGGCACAGCGCCAGCGCCAGCGCCAGCGTGTGTTCGGCCGCGGCGATCGAGTTCGACTCCGGCGCGTTGGCGACGATGATCCCGCGCTTGGTCGCGGCGTCCATGTCGACGTTGTCGACCCCGGTCCCGGCGCGCCCGATCACCTTCAGGCGCCCGGCACGATCGATCAGCTCCGGGGTCATCTTCGTCGCCGAGCGGATCAGGATCGCGTCGAACTCCCCGATCCGGCGCTCGAGCTCGCCTTCCGGCCAGTCGAGCCCGAGCTCGACGTCGAAGTCGGCGCGCAGCAGGTCGACGCCGGCGTCGGCGATCTTCTCCTTCACCAGGACGCGCGGCACCTGGTCGATCAGCGTCCGTTCGGCGCTCATCGAGAAACCTCCGGCGCGTTCTCCACGATCCAGTCGATGCAGGCGGTGAGCGCCTCCACGTCCGCCGGGTCGATCGCGGGGAACATGCCGATCCGCAGCTGGTTGCGGCCGAGCTTGCGGTACGGCTCGACGTCGACGATCCCGTTCTCGCGCAGGGTCGCGGCCACCGCCGCCGCGTCGACCCGCTCGTCGAAGTCGATCGTGCCCACCACCGCCGAGCGCTTTGCCGGGTCGGCGACGAACGGGGTCGCGTACTCGCTCGCCTCCGCCCAGCCGTAGAGGTGATCCGACGACGACGCCGAGCGCGTCACGCACCAGTCGAGGCCGCCCGAGTCCAGCATCCAGTCCAGCTGGTCGGCGAACAGCAGGAGGGTCGCCACGGCCGGCGTGTTGTAGGTCTGGTCCTTGCGCGAGTTCTCGAGCGCCGTGGCCAGCGACAGGAACGCCGGCTGCCAGCGTCCGTCAGCGCCGTCGAGCTCCGCGATCCGCTCGACCGCCGCCGGGCTCAGGACGGCGAGCCAGAGCCCGCCGTCGGAAGCGAATCCCTTCTGGGGCGCGAAGTAGTAGGTGTCCGCCTGCGCGAGGTCGACCGGCAGGCCGCCGGCGCCGGAGGTCGCGTCGATCAGGACGAGCGCGTCGCCGGCACCGTCCGGGCGCTCGACCGGGACCATGACGCCGGTCGAGGTCTCGTTGTGCGCCCAGGCGATCGCGTCCGCGGCCGGATCGGCCGTCGGCGCGGGCGCGTCGCCGGGCTCCGCCTCGATCACGATCGGGTCGGCCAGGAAGGGCGCCGACGCCGTGGCCTTCGCGAACTTGCTGGAGAACTCGCCGTAGGTGAGGTGAAGGGGCCGCTCGCGCACGAGCCCGGCCGCGGCGCCGTCCCAGAACGCCGTCGTGCCGCCGTTTCCGAGCGCGACCTCGTAGCCGTCCGGGGCTTGCAGCAGCTCGCCGATCCCGCCGCGAATCCTGGCGACGAGGTCCTTGACCGGCCGCTGGCGGTGCGACGTGCCCATCACGTCGGCGGCGTCGGCCAGCGCCGCCAGCGCCTCGGGGCGCACCTTCGACGGGCCGCAGCCGAAGCGGCCGTCGGCCGGCTTCAGCTCCTCGGGGATCTCGACGTTGGCGACAGTCATGGGGTGGGCGCGCCAGGGTACCGGGTGTGCCCGCGTGAATAGGATGGACCCATGACGCGCGCGGAAGGAGCTGGATACGCCGTCGCCGCACTGGACGACGTCGGCGAGGGGTACGGCTTCCGCAAGGTCCGCAAGGAGCTCGGCGTGAGCGAGTTCGGCGTCAACGCGATCGTCCTGCCCGCCGGACTGGAGACGGGCTTTCATGCCCACGAGCGCCAGCAGGAGCTCTACTTCGTCCACGCGGGCATGCTGGAGTTCGAGTTCGGCGACGGCTCCAAGCACGTGCTCGAAGCGGGCGGCTTCGCCCGGGTGGACGCGCCGACGATGCGCAAGATCACCAACGTCGGCGACGAAGACGGCGTCTACGTGATCGTCGGCGCGGAGGGCGGCTACGTCGGCCGCGACGGCATCGCGCCCGAGGGCGAACAGCGCGTCCGCCAGCAGGATTGACCGCCCACACCGCCTATCTCACCTTCGAGACGACCGAGCGGCGCGAGTTCGTCCGGATCACCGACGAGGTCCAGGCCGCGGTCGACGAGTCCGGGATCGCCGAGGGGATGGCGCTGGTGTCGGCGATGCACATCACCGCCGCGGTCTGGATCAACGACGACGAACCCGGGATCCAGGCGGACGCGCTCGAGTGGCTCGACAAGCTGGCGCCGCCGTCGTGGACGGAGCCGGCGAACGAGGTCGCCCGCGAGCTCCTGCCCGACCCCGGCGATTACCGCCACCACCGCGGCGGCGAGGACAACGGCGACGCCCACTTGAAGAACCTGCTCGTCCACCACCAGGTGATCGTCCCGGTGACCGACGGCAGGCTCGACCTGGGCCCGTGGCAGGCGATCTTCTACTGCGAGTTCGACGGCCGCCGCCGCAAGCGGCTGGTGATCAAGGTCCTGGGCGAGTAGGACTCAGCCGCTGGTGCAGACGCCGAAGCGGCAGAACTCGAAGATCCCGCATTTGTTCCCGCACCCGCCGCAGTTGTCGTCGTCGAGCTGGGTGTTCGTGCAGCCGTCGGGGCAGCAGGTGCTGCCGTTGATGTCGCAGCAATTGCCCTGACAGCACTCGCCCGTGTCGAAGGGCCCGTTGCACCTCCTCCCGCACTCGCCGCAGTTCGAGCGATCCGACTTGGTGTCCTTGCAGCGTCCCCTGCAGTTCCTGATCCCGCTGCTCTTCGGGTAGACCCTGCCCTGGCAGCAGACCTCCTTCTTCGGGTGGCCGCAGGTGTCCCCGCACCGCCGTCGCCGCCGCGGGCACTTATCGATGCACTTGCCCTTGTAACAGAGCGGCTTGTCCGCCGGGCAGCGGCGGTCGCACCCGCCGCAGTTCTTTGAGTCCGCGTCCAGGTTGACGACGCGCGCGCCGCCCCTCGGCCCGCAGCACTTCCAATCCCCCGGCCCCAGGTCGGCGCCCCGGTGGAGCACGCCATCGCAACAGACGTCCGTGTCGGGGTCGCCGCACTGGTTACCGCAGGGGCGGAACCCGGAGCCGAACGCGGAGCAGTTCTGGCAGAAGAGGTTGCCCTGCGTGTCCACGACGCAGATCGACTCGCTGTCGCAGACCGCATTCGAGTCGCCGCAGGCGCACGGGGACTCGCCGACCTCGTTGCACTGGCCGTCGCAGCACACCGGAAACTCGTAGCCCTGCCGGTGGCAATCGCGATTGCACTCTCCGCAATGCCCGGGATCGTCTTGCAGATTGACGCAACCTGCGAACCCAAAGGTGGAGCAGAACGTGCCCCTGTCGCACCGGCATCGCCCGTTGACCCGGTTGAGACCCTCTCTGCACCGGCAGAACCCACCGCGACACTCCTCGCGGTTGTTGGTGGAGGTGGCGCACTCGAAGTCGCGCTCGCACGGTTCGGCAGCCCGTGATCCGCCCCGGGACACGCCGGCCACGGCCCGCAGAGGCCTGGCGGCCACGACGCCCATCGCTGCCCAGGCGCCGGCTCCACGCGCGACGAGCTCCCGCCGTCGCAATCGCAGGGCCAGAACCGGGCGCCTCGCCGTCTCACGGGATTGGCGCGACTCGAAGCCGTCGACGGTGCGGGCCACCAGCGCCTCGATCTGGGTCGCCCCGGCCACGACCGGACCGGCGACCGCGCCGTCGGAGCCGATCAGAACACCTGAAGGCGTTCCCGGGGCGCCGTAGAGGTCGGCGATCTCCGAGTCGCGCTGCAGGAGGACGTTCGCGCGACCGTGCGGGTCGTGGCCCGCCCGCCCGTCCCCTTCGCGCTCGATCACGGCGATCACGAGCTCGTCCGTGTGCTCGCGCTGCCAGCGGGCCACCTCGGGCGCCAGCTCGATGCAGGGACCGCAGCCCGGGTCGGTGAACAGCAGCAGTACCGGCAGCCCGCCGGCGCGCAGGGAGTCGAGCGTGCGGGTGCCGCCGGTGAGCTCGGGGAGCCGGAAGCGCGGGGCCGGCGTGCCCGGGGAGAGCCCCTCCGCGGGTGACTGATCGGTGGGGTTCGCCGGTTGGCCCCGGGAGATGAGGGCCACCGCCGCGAGCGTCGCGAGCGCAGCGATCGCGACCGCGGCGGCGGCGACCGGATCGGCGCCCGTGGCCGTGAACGCGGCCACCGCGAGCAGGCCGCCGTTACGGGCCAATGTCAAGGGGCCGGCGGGGCTCGAATGGAGCCGGCCGAAGCAGTGGCAGTCGGGCGCGCGGCCGCGCGCGAGGTTCCAAGCGAGCGCGACGCAGAAGCCGGTCAGCAAGGCGACGGCCGCGACTGCTCCCGTAGCGGCCGTCGGGCCGGCGAGCAGAGCGCCCGCGATCGCGAGCTCGGCGAGCGGCAGCAGCGTCCCGAGCACGGCGGCGGCTCGGGCCGGGACACCGAACTCGCCGACGGCGCGACGCGAGCCCGGCAGGTCGAGGAGCTTCGCCACGCCGGCGACCGCGAATACGGCGGCCAGCAGCAGCCGAGCGATCAGCAGCGGAGCGCCCATGCCCGTCTGAGTCCGTGCCGCTCGATTGCTCGCACCCTTTCCTCCCTTTAGGAGGTCAGGCCGATCCTAGATCCGCGACGCGGACCGCGTCAAGGGACGCGTCTCCCTACTCCTCCCAGCTGAACGGCGGGTACTTCGTGACCAGCCAGCCGGCGTAGGCGTTGCCGCGCAGCTGCCACCGGAACGGGTTGAGAATCAGGTTGAACATCCCCTGCGGCAGCTTCGCCGTGAACAGGATCACGAAGATGCCGATGAAGGCGACGATCTCGGCCACGTAGAAGAGAACGCCGGCGACGATCAGGTACGGGAGGGCCAGGAGCCAGTGGACGAGCGGCCGCCACCGGTTGACGTGCTCGGGATAGTCGAACTCGACCCGGACTGGGTACGCGGGGTCGTCCTCGAGCGAGAACGGCGGGTACTGGTCGGTGAGCAGGAACACGTAGGCGCTCACGCGCATCGCCCAGCGGTGGACGCCCGTCATGTAGTCCCAGAGCCCGCGCGGATACCGCCCGGTGATCAGGACGGCGAAGAACGAGATCAGGTAGACGACAAACGCCCCGATCGCCAGGAAGATCAGGACGATGTAGTGCGGGAGCGCCAGCAGCCACTTGATGAGCGGCAGGAAGCGGTTGTAGTCGCCCTGGTTCGAGGCCTCGAGCCGAACCGGATACGGGCCTTCCGCGGGGGCGGGGGGCGGCGGGGGCGGCGGTGCGGGAGTGGCAGCTTCCATGGGTCCCTTCTAGAGCGGATTTGCAATCTGCGAGCGCGATCCTCTCACGTGAGGCGGACCGACCGCAAGCTGATCAGAACTCCTGGTCGATCCAGGGCATCATCGAGCGCAGTTCCTTGCCCACCGACTCGATCTGATGGCCCGCCGCCTCGTCGCGCATGCGGTTGAAGTTCTCGGCGCCGGCCTTGTTCTCCGCGATCCATTCCTTGGCGAACTCGCCCGACTGGATGTCGGCGAGCACCTTCTGCATCGCCTCCCGGACCTCAGGACCGATCACCTTCGGCCCGCGGGTCATGTCGCCGTACTCGGCGGTGTTGGAGATCGAGTAGCGCATCCCCTGGACGCCCTTCTCGTACATCAGGTCGACGATCAGCTTCAGCTCGTGCAGGGTCTCGAAGTAGGCGAGCCGCGGGTCGTAGCCGGCCTCGACCAGGGTCTCGAAGCCGGCGCGAACGAGCTCGGTGGCGCCGCCGCAGAGCACGGACTGCTCGCCGAACAGGTCGGTCTCGCACTCGTCCTTGAACGTCGTCTCGATGACCCCGGCTCGCCCGCCGCCGATCCCGCTCGCGTACGCGAGCACGAGGTCGCGCGCGTCGCCGCTCTCGTCCTGATGGATCGCCATCAGGCACGGCACGCCCTGGCCGTCCTGATACTGGCGCCGGACGAGGTGCCCGGGGCCCTTCGGCGCGACCATGCCGACGTCGACGCCGGCCGGTGGCTCGATCTCGCCGAAGTGGACGGAGAAGCCGTGGCTGAACATGAGCAGGTTGCCCGGCGCGATCCCGTCGCGGATGTCGGACTCCCAGATCTCGCCCTGCTTCTCATCCGGGAGCAGGACCATGACGACGTCTCCGCGGCTCGCCGCGTCCGCAGTGTCCAGGACCTCGAGCCCGGCGGCCTCGGCGGCCGCGCGGCTCGCCGAATCCGGCCGCAGCCCGACGACCACGTCGTGGCCGGATTCCTTGAGGTTGAGGGCGTGCGCGTGGCCCTGCGACCCGTAACCGAGGATCGCGATCGTCTTGCCCTTCAGGGCGTCGGGGTTGGCGTCGGCGTCGTAGAGGACTCTGTCGTCGGTCATGGCGGGCGGAACTGTAGCCGGAAGGCGGACCTGACCTTAAGCGGTTCGGCCGTGATGCCGATGTTTGACGGGTGGCGCGCATGCAGCCGACAACGCAACCCGGGGGAACCGATCTTCCGGTGCGCGCCGACCGCGCGGCCGGCCGGCGGGTCCGGCGCGCCCGCTCAGGGCGCATCTCCTTGCGTGCCCGCTTGACGGCGCTCGTCGCCGAGTTCCGCGCGGCGCCAACGCGGTGGCGCCAAGTTGCAGGCGGGACCTTTGCTGTCGTGGCCGTTCTCCTGGCGCTCGGCGCCCTGTACGACTTCACCGGTGAGCCCGAGCAATTCTCGCTCAGGGGCGAGGTCCGGGAGGGGGGCTTCTACGTCCCCGTCATCTTCTCCTGGGCGATCCTGCTGACCGCGGGCCTCGCCTCCGGGCTGCGCGCGCTCTGGGGGATCACACGCATCGAGCAACTGGCTTGGCTGGGCGTCGCGGGCCTGTTCGCCGTGATGGCCTTCGACGAGCTGCTGATGATCCACGAGCGGGCCGAGTACGAGATCGGGATCGACTGGCAGCTGCTGTACCTGCCGGTGTTCGCGATGGGTGGCCTGGCATGGCTCGCGCTGCTGATGCGGATGCCGAGGTGGTCGCTCGAGCAGGTGATGTGGATCGCGGCCGCCGGCCTATGGGCCGTGTCCCAGATCTTCGAGAAGCTCGAGTACACGGGCGACGACGTCGCCGTCGACAACTACGTCCTGCTGGACGGGATCGAGAAGTTCTGTCAGTTCACCGGGTCGGCGCTGTTCATGCTGGTTGCCCTGCTGGGCGCCGCGCGGATCTACTACTCGCGCGGCCGCTCCATGAACCACTCGGTGAACTCGGAGCAGCGGCCGTCAGGTGCGGACCGCATCACGAATGATCGGTCGTCGCGGGGATCGTAGTCGCGCCTCCAGAACTCCCCGCCCTACGTAGGGTTGTACGAACATGAAGCCTCTGCACCGGTTGGTGCTCGTGGTCGCGACGCTCTTGCTGGCCGCCGTCGGCGCGACACCCGCGATGTCGGCAACCATCGTCCAAGTGTTCGATTCCGGCAGCCCCGGACGCTTCCCCGACGAGATAGTGATCAACGGGGACGCCCACGCGAACCGGATCGTCGTGCACTGGAACCCGAAGCGACGTGCCCTGATCGTCCAGGACACGGAGAGCGTCGAGAGCGAGCGTTGCGACCGCCTCGCGGCGAACCGGGTCAGCTGTCCCTTCGACCACGACGAGCTCACGATCAACGCGGAGCGGGGACGAGACAGCATCATCGTCCGCCGCGAGACGACCCGGTTCGACACGATCTTCATCGACGGCGGGCCTGGTAGCGACCACATCCTCGGCGGCGACGGCCACGACTTCATCGAGGGCGGGTTCGGGAACGACCGGCTCCGCGGCCGGGGAGCGTACGACTTCCTGAACGGCGACGGTATTTTCACCTCGGGCAAAGGCGGTGACGACGTGGTCCGCGGGGGTGCGGGTGGCGACGTCATCAGCGACTCCGACGACCGCGGCTCCGACTCCCTCTATGGGGAGGCCGGACGCGACCTCATCGACGCCAGGGACGGCTTGGTCGACCGGGTCATCGACGGTGGTCCGGGCAAGGACGAGTGCACGCTCGACTCGAAGGATCCGAAACCGGTCAGCTGCTAGCGCTGACCGGTCACCGTAACGCCCTTCTCATCACCTTTCCCGAGCCCGTCCGCGGCAGCTCGGCGACGAACTCGACCCGCTTCGGAACCTTGTAGCCGGCAAGCTCGGCGGCGCAGTGTGAGCGCAGCTCGTCGGCGCTGATTTCAGCTTCGCCGCGGAGCACGACCACCGCCGTCACGGCCTCCTGCCACTCGGGATCGGCGCGCCCGACGACCGCCACTTCGGCGACGTCGGGGTGGCGCATCAGGACCTCCTCGACCTCGCTCGGCAGCACGTTCTCGCCGCCGGTGACGATCATCTCCCCGATCCGGCCGGTGACGTAGAGGAAGCCGTCCTCGTCGATCCGGCCGAGGTCGCCGGTGTGCAACCAGCCGTCCTCGTCGGCGACCCCGGGCGCGACGATCGGTCCCTGGACGAGGATCTCGCCGTCCTGAATCCGCAGGTGGGTGGTGAGCAGCGGCCGGCCCGAGGAGCCGGCCTTGCGCTCGGCGTCCGCGGGCGAGAGGGTGGTCACCTGCGACGCGGTCTCGGTCAGCCCGTAGGTCTGGACCACGGTCGCCCCGCGGCCGATCGCCTCCTCGAGCACCTCGGCCGGAACCGGGCCCCCACCGACGAGCACCGCCCGCAGCGGCAACAGGTCCACGCCCGCCTCGAGCAGGCGGGAGAGCTGGGTGGCGACCAGGGAGATCACCGTGACCCCGTCGCCCTCCAGCGACGAGGCGATCCGGTCGACGTCGAAGCCGTCGTGGACGACCGCCGTGGTGCCGTAGATGACGCTGCGCATCACGATCGAGAGCCCCCCGACGTGAAACAGCGGCAGGCAGCAGAGCCAGCGGTCGGTCGGCTCGACGCCGAGGTTGAACGCCGACCCGACCGCGCTCCACAGGTGGTTTCCGTAGGTGAGCCCGACCGGGCGTGGCCCGAGGGTGCTGCCGCTGGTCAGGATGCGGCAGTGAGGCGCGTCGAGGTCGTGCTCGCCGAGCAGCGGCAGGTCCGCCTCCGTCATCCCGAGGTCGGGCGTGCCGTTGACGGTCAGCAGCGGCGCTTCGCGGATGAGCTCCGCCTTCAGCTCGGGCTCGCTGAGCCGGGTGTTGACGGGGTAGAGGACGGCGCCGAGCTTCATCAGCGCGTGCACGAGAACCACGTACTGAAGGCCGGCGGGCAGCATCACCGCCACGGTCGCCCCCCGGCGGGCCCCACGGGCGGCCAGCCGGCGGGCCGTCGCGGTCGCCTCGCGCTCGAGCTCGGCGTAGGTGATCGAGATCCCGTCGGCGATCAGCGCGCAGCGATCGGGGCAGGTCTGCGCTCGCTGTGCGAGCCAGTTGTCGAGCAGCATCGTCAGCGATCCCTCTATGGCATTGTTGCGAGCCGTGCCGACTCCGCACAAGGACGCCCCCTCACAGGAAGAGCTGTACGCGTCGATCGAGTGGCGCGAGGCAGCCGAATACCGGGACATCCTGTATGAGCGCGCCGAGGCGATCGCCCGGATCACGATCAACCGGCCCGAGGTCCACAACTCGTTTCGCCCGCAGACGCTGGCCGAGCTCCGCGACGCGTTCGGCCGCGCCCGCGACGACACGGAGGTCGGGGCGATCATCTTCACCGGCGCCGGCGAGCAGGCGTTCTGCGCGGGCGGCGACCAGCGGATCCGCGGCGACGACGGCTACATCGGCGACGACGAGGTCGCCCAGCAGGGCATCGGGCGGCTCGACGTCGGCGACCTGCACGTGCAGATGCGGCGCACTCCGAAGCCCATCCTCGCGGCGGTAGCCGGTTATGCGGTGGGCGGCGGTCAGATCCTCCACCTGGTCTGCGACCTCTCGATCGCCGCCGAGAACGCGGTCTTCGGGCAGACCGGGCCGCGGGTCGGGAGCTTCGACGGCGGCTTCGGCGCCGGGCTGCTCGCGCGCGCGGTCGGCGTCCGCAAGGCGAAGGAGATCTGGTTCCTCTGCCGCCTCTACGACGCCAGGAGGCACTGCAGATGGGGCTCGTGAACACGGTCGTCCCGCTCGGCGAGCTCGAGCGCGAGTCGGTCGCCTGGTGCCGGGAGATGGCGAGCCTCTCCCCCTTGTCGCTGCGCCTGCTGAAGGCGAGCTTCAACGCCGCCGAGGACGGCCTCACCGGCCTCCAGCAGCTCTCCCACGACGCGACCCTGCTCTTCTACATGACCGAGGAGGGCCAGGAGGGCCGCGACTCCTTCAAGCGCGGCGAGCGCCCCGACTTCTCGAAGTTCCCGAAGCGGCCTTGAACCCGCGCATCTGGCTGATGGCCGCGAGGCCGCGGACCCTGCCCGCGGCGATCGCTCCCGTGTTGGTCGGGACCGCAGCCGCCGTCGAGGCCGTCGACGACATCCATTGGGGCGCGTTCGTCGCCGCGCTGGTCGGCTCGATCTTCATCCAGATCGGCACCAACCTCGCCAACGACTACTCCGACGCCAAGCGCGGCGCCGACACCGCCGACCGCCTCGGCCCGGTCCGGGTCACCTCGGCCGGGCTGGTCGCGCCGCGGCGCGTCCTGTACGCAACCTGGCTGGCGTTCGCGGTCGCCGTCGGCGCCGGCATCTACCTGGCGACGGTGGCCGGGCCGATCATCATCGCCGTCGGCGCCGCCTCGATCGCCGCCGGCGTGCTCTACACCGGGGGCCCGCGCCCGTACGGCTACGCCGGCATGGGCGAGCTGTTCGTCTTCCTCTTCTTCGGCCTCGTCGCCGTCAACGGCTCCTACTACGTGCAGCTCGAGGAGCTCGACTGGCTGCCGTTCTGGCTCTCGCTCTCGGTCGGCTTCCTGTCGACCGCGATCCTCGTCGTCAACAACGTCCGCGACATCGAGACCGACCGCCGCGCCGGAAAGCGCACGCTCGCGGTCCGCCTCGGCCGCGAGCGGACCCGCCGCCTGTACGCGGCGCTGGTCGCCGGCGCCTTCCTCCTCCTGCCGATCGGCCTGCTCGCCTCCGGCGGACCGGCCTGGGCGCTGCTCGGCCTGCTCGCGTCGCCGCTCGCCCGCCGGCCGTCGATCGCCGTCTTCACCCGCACCGACGGCCCGTCGCTGAACGGCGCGCTCGCCGGGACCGGCGCCCTGCTGGCGGCGTTCAGCGTCCTCGTCAGCGCCGGGCTGCTGATCGCCGCCTGAGGATGGCTCGCCGATGAAGCTGACCGAGGTCGAGGTGATCCCGTACGCGCTGCCCGTTCGAGCGCCCCTACGTGACCGCGCGCGGGACGCTCGAGCGCCGCGAGATCGCTGCTCGCGCAGGCTGATCACCGACAGGGCCTGGTCGGGCTCGGCGAGGCGGTGCCGCTGGCGCTGCGCGGCGGTGCCGACCTCGCGTCGGTCGGGCGCGGGATCCGCAAGGGGACCCGCCGGCTGCGCCGCGCCGACCTCTCCGACTTCGCCGGCGACGAGCCGACGCTGGCGGCGGTCGACGCCTTCATCCACACCGTCGCGGGGCGGCGGATCCCGGCGCCGGCGAAGGCGGCGATCGAGATGGCGGTCTTCGACCTCGCCGGCAAGGCCTCGGACAGGCCGCTGTGGTCGCTGCTCGGGGCCGAGCGCGCGGCTCCGGTCGCGCTGCAACGCGACCCTGGTCGCCGGGCGAGCCGGCGGCGGTCGCCGACGATGCCGAGCGCTGGGCGGCGCGCGGATTCGACACCTTCAAGCTCAAGCTCGGGGATCGGCGACGACGTCGCCCAGGTGCGCGCGGTGCGCGAGCGGCTCGGGCCGGACGCCAAGCTGCGCGTCGACGCCAACGGCGCCTGGAGCGTCGACGAGGCGCTCGGGGCGCTGCGGATGCTCGAGCCGCTCGGGATCGAGCTGGTCGAGCAGCCGGTGGCGTCCGTCGCCGAGATGGCCGCGGTCACCGCCGCGCTTCCGATCCCGATCGCCGCCGACGAGATCGTCGCCTCGCGTCAAGGACGCCGAGCGCGCGAAGCGCGAGCGGGCGTGCGATCTGGCGACCGTGAAGCTGTCCAAGGTCGGCGGGATCGGCGAGGCGAACGGGATCGCGAAGGCGCTGCCGATCTACCTCTCGAGCGCCCTCGACGGTCCGCTCGGGATCGCCGCCGCCGCGCACGCCGCCCAGGTGCTGCCCGAGCACGGCCCGGCGACCGGGATCGCGCACGGGCTCGCGACGCAGCTCCTGTTCGCCTCCACTGTCGCCGCCCGCGAGTGCGCGCTCGCCGGCGGCGCTGCTGAGCGTCCCCGACGGCCCCGGGCTCGGGCGTCGAGCTCGACGAGGAGGCGCTCGCCGAGCACCGGATCGGTTAGCGGGGCTAGCGTGTCGCCGATGGATCCGACCAACCGCAACACGGCGCTCGCCTCGGCGCTGGTCGACGAGCTCGGGCGCTGCGGCGTGCGCGACGGCGGTGATCTGTCCCGGCTCGCGCTCGACGCCCGCTGGCGCTCGCCCTCTGGCGCGAGCCGGCGATCGACGCGCGGGTGGTCGTCGACGAGCGCTCGGCCGCGTTCTTCGCGCTCGGCGCGGCGCAGGCGACGGGTACCCCGGTCGCGATGCTCAGCACCTCCGGCACCGCGGCGGCGAACTTCCATCCGGCCGTCTGCGAGGCCGACGAGTCGGCCGTCCCACTGATCGTGCTGACCGCCGACCGGCCGCCTGAGCTGCGCGGGATCGGGGCCGGGCAGACGATCGACCAGCTGAAGCTCTACGGCGACGCGGTGCGCTGGTTCTGCGAGGTCGGCACGCACGACGCCGACGACGCCGGGCTGCTGCACTATCGCTCGGTCGCCTGTCGGGCGTTCTGGACCGCCGCCGGGGACCCGCGGCCCGGCCCGGTGCACCTGAACGTCGCCTGGCGCGACCCGCTCGGCCCCGAGCCGCGCCCGGAGGACGTGACCGCCACCTCACCCGCTCGCGCTCGCGGGTCGCGACGGCGGCAGGCCGCTGACCACGGTGCCGCCCGCCCCGCCGCTGCCGGCCCCCGAGCTGGTCGAGGCGCTCGGCGCAGCAGATCGGGCTCAGCGCGCGACGGCCTGATCGTCGCCGGTCGCATGTCCGCCGGGGCGGCGAGCGCGGATCGCCAGCGCTGGCCGCGAGCACCGGCTATCCGATCCTCGCCGAGCCGACGTCGCAGCTTCGCCTCGGGACCGCACGACCGCTCGCTGGTGGTCTCGGCCTACGAGCCGATCGCCCGCACCCGGCCCGCAGCGCTGGCGCCCGAGCTGGTGCTCCGCTTCGGCGAGATGCCGACCTGCAAGCCGCTGCGCCAGTGGCTCGCCGAGCTGCCCGATGCCGCGCAGCTGGTGATCGACCCGATGGCGCGGCTGGAACGAGCCGACGCGGATCGCGGGAGCGATCGTCCGCGCCCGGCCCGCGGCGCTCTGCGACGCGCTCGTCCGACGCCCTCGGGGAACGTGGCGACCGACAACGCGTGGAGCGAGTCCTGGCTCGCGGCCGCGGCCGCGGCCGAGCACGCGGTCGCCGCCGAGCTCGAGCGCGATCGGCGAGCCGACCGAGCCGGGCCTGCACGCGGCGCTCGGGCCGCCTCTACGCCGACGGCGACCTCGTCTACACCGCCTCGAGCATGCCGATCCGCGACCAGGAGGCGTTCCTTGCCGTCCTCCGCGGCCGACGTGCTATTCCTCGCCAACCGCGGCGCCAACGGGATCGACGGGCTGATCTCGTCGGGGATCGGCGCCGCCGCCGCCACTGAACGCCCGGCCTGGATCGTCACCGGCGACCTCGGCCTCTTCCACGACATGAACGCGCTCGCGGCCCTTCGCGACACGGACGTCCCGGTGCGAATCGTCTGCCTGAACAACGACGGCGGCGGGATCTTCGAGTTCCTGCCCCAGGCGGGGCAGATCCAGCGCGATGAGTTCGAGGCGCTGCTGCTCACCCCGATGGGGCTCGAGCTCGAGCGTGTCGCCGCGCTCTACGACCTCCCCCACACCCGCCTGACGAGCCTGGACCAGCTCGCCGGCGCCGCGGCGGAGCCCGGACTGATCGAGGTCCCCGTCGACCGCGCCGACAACGCCGGCCTGCACGCCCGGCTCAGCGCCGCGGCCACCGATGCGGTGACCGCGGCGGTCGGCCTCTGAGGGCCCGGACTACGGCTGGCTGCGCTCGTTCTGCCCGCGGATCGCCCCGTCCGGGAACGCCTCCGTGTGGACGTTGCAATAGAACTGCGCCGGGGCGTCGCGGATCTGCTCGATCAGCGCCTTCGGCGCGGGGACACACCGCGTCCCGGTGAGCACCGGCGTCAGGTTGACGACGATCGGGCCGTCGGTGCCGGCGGTTCCGTTGTGGATGTGCATGGTGGTCGGCGCGTCGATGTTGCGGTAGCGGACGTCGGCGCAGACCTGGCCGGACCCGGGGCGCAGGTCGACGAAGGTCGTGCCGGAGCCGTTCGGGTCACCCCCGCCAACCTCCTGGCGACCGCTCATCCGCGTGAACTGGTTCAGGGGCCCGCGAACGATCGTGAACGGGCTCGGCGCCAGGCTGCGCTCGAGCTGGCCGCGCGTCGCCCCGGCGGCGAAGTCGCCCGTGTGGATGTTCAGGTAGAAGGCCCCTGGTGTGTCCATGATGGCCTGGAGCAGCTCCGGGTCGACGCCCGAGACGCAGCGCTGGCCGCCGGTGAGCGCCGGCGTCAGGTTGACGACGATCGGGCCGGACTCGCCCGCCGCGCCCGTGTGGATGTGCATCGCGTTCGGCCCGTTGAGCCCTCGGTAGCGAACTCCGATGCAGACTTGCCCGGTGCCCTGCTTGATGTCGATCATCGCGGCGCCGAAGCCGTTCGGGTCGCCGGGGCCGGGGATCTCTTGCGCGCCGGTCGCGCGCGTGAACAGGTCAGCCGGGCCGGCGGCAGCGTTCGCCGTCCCGAGAAACGCCAGGCTCACGCAGATCGCGCCCGTTAGCTTGCCAACTCGCCTCGATGTCATCCGGTTCCTCCCGTGCCGTCGTGGGTGTACTCCCGACTCTCTTACATACGGGCGCCACTTGCAAGCGGATTGCGCCTGATCGTCGGACTCAGCCCGCCAGCAGGGGCAGCAGCGCCTCGAGCTTGAGCTCGGTCTCGGCGAGCTCGGCGGCGGGATCGGAGTCCGCGACGATCCCGGCGCCGGCGATCAGGTGCGCGGTGCGGTCGCGCAGCAGCGCCGAGCGCAGGGCGACACAGAACTCGCCGTCCTCGGCGCCGTCCATCCATCCCACCGGCCCGGCATACCAGCCCCGGTCGAAGCCCTCGAGCTCGTGGATCGCGGCCTGCGCGAGGTCGTCCGGCTCGCCGCCGACCGCGGGGGTCGGGTGCAGCAGCGCCGCGACCTCGACCGCCGACAGCGGGTCGGCGAGCTGAGCATGCACCGGTGTCGCCAGGTGCTGAATGTTGGCCACCTTGACCAGGCCCGGCTCGGGCTCGACCTCGACCCACACCGAGCGCGGCGCCAGCTTGCGCTCGATTCGCCGGGCGACGATCGCCTGCTCGTGGCGGTCCTTGTCGCTGCGCAGGAGCTGCTCGCCCAGGTGGTCATCCACGGCGGGATCGGCGCTGCGGCGAGTCGATCCGGCCAGCGCCACGGTGGCCACGCCGGCGCCGCGCCGCCGCACCAGCAGCTCGGGGCTTGCGCCCAGGAAGGCCGCCTCGGGCGAGCCGACGCAGAAGCAGAAACAGGAGGGGAAGGCCTCGCGCAGGGCGCCGAACGTCGCGGCCGGGTCGTGCGCCGCCGGACGCCTCGACCGAAACCTCGCGCGCCAGGACGACCTTGTCGAGCTCGCCGGCGCGGATTCTCGCCGTCGCCGAATCGCACCGCACGACTCGTATGTGCCGGGCGGCGGTGACGCTCGTGATCTTGGTCTCGCCGCCCGGTGCGGGGTCGATGAGCGGCAGGGGACGCGCGCTGAGCGCGCCAAGGCGGCGGTCAGCGTGTGCCACGGCGGCCTCCGCGCTCACACCGCCGGCGACGACGTTCAGCGTCATCCAGGTTCGCCCCGCCACCCGCAGGAGCGAGAGCTCTGGGAGCACCAGCAGCGCCGGCGGAAACGACGCCCAGTGCGACGCGCGGGCGCCGTCGGCGTCGAAGGCGAAGCCGCCCGTCCACACCGGGCCCGCGCCGGCGGGCAGCCCCTCGGGCTCGTCGGCGAGCCTGCCCGCGCATCACCCGCGCGGCTTCGGCGGCGACCTCGGCGAAGCGGCCGGGTCCGCGCGAGATCGCCTCGTGGGCGGATCCGAGGGCCGCCAAGCGCGAAGCCGTCGCGCTCGGGCTGCTCCCAGCAGAACCAGCGGTCGCTCGCCATCCGCGAGGCGAAGACCGCCGCGCATGGGTCCTGCACGTCGACCTCGACGGTGACGCTCGACCAGGCAGCGGCGCGCCGGCGCGCGTGCGATCAGCGCCTCCAGCGACCCGAGCGCGGTCGCCGTATCGATCATCGAGCCGCCCGGCTAGTGCTCGGGTCGCGACTTGGTGATCGCGACCTCGCCGGTGCGCGCCATCTCGATCAGCCCGTGGGGGCGGATCATGCGCTCGAACGAGTCGATCTTGTCCTGGGTGCCGGTGACCTCGATCGTCAGCGAGCGCCGCGAGACGTCGACGATCTTGCCCTCGTAGATCTCGGCGAACTGCATGATCTCGGCGCGGCTCTCGACCGCGGCGTTGACCCGGAACAGCGCCATCTCGCGCGCGACCGTGCGCGTCCGGCTCCATGTCGCGGATCTTGATCACGTTGACCAGCTTGTGCAGCTGCTTGGTCACCTGGTCGATCGGGTGCACGGCGCCGTCGAGCGTGAGCGTGATCCGCGAGGTGTCGGGGTCCTCGGTCGGGCCGACCGCGAGCGTGTCGATGTTGAAGCCGCGGCGGCTGAACAGGCCCGCGATCCGCGCCAGGACGCCGGGCTTGTTCTCGACGATCAGCGAGAGGATGTGCTTGCGGCCGGTGAGCTGCCGCGAGCGCCTCGAGGTCCTCGAGCTTGACCAGATCGGGGTGCCGGCTTCCATCGCCCTAGCCCACCATGTCCCGCGCCGCGGCGCCGGCGGGGATCATCGGGTAGCAGTTCTCGTCCTTGGTCACGTGGACGTCGAGCAGCACCGGGCCGTCGGTCTCCAGCGCGGCGCGCATCTGGTCGCGCAGCTCGCCCTTGTCGGTGCACTGCATCCCGGTCCACCCGAACGCCTCGGCCAGCTTCGGCCAGTCCGGGCTCGGCCCCATCTCGACCGACTGGTAGCGCTCAGACCAGAACAGCTCCTGCCACTGGCGGACCATCCCGAAGTGGCCGTTGTTCATCAGGAAGACCTTGACCGGGATCTCGTGGTGCGCGGCGGTCGCGAACTCCTGCACGTTCATGATCAGGCTGCCGTCGCCGGCGAGGCAGACGACGGTCTCGTCGGGGCAGGCGACCTTGGCGCCGATCGCCGCCGGCAGCCCGAAGCCCATCGTCCCCAGGCCGCCCGAGTTCAGCCACCGGCGCGGCTCGGCGAAGTGGTAGTACTGCGCCGCCCACATCTGGTGCTGGCCGACGTCGGAGGTGATGATCGCGCCGCCCTCAGTCGCCTCGTACATCGCCTCGATCATGAACTGGGGCTTGATCTCGGCGTCGCGGGAGTCCTCGTAGCGCAGCGGATAGGTCGCCTGCCACTCGCGGATCTGCTTCCACCAGTCGTCGAGGCGGGAGGAGTCGGGCTTCAGCGCCCGGTACTCGCGGTTGAGCTTCTCGAGCACGTCCTTGGCGTCGCCGACGATCGGGATGTGGGCGGGGACGTTCTTCGAGATCTCCGCCGGGTCGACGTCGATGTGGACGAACTTCGCCCGCGGCGCGAACTCGGAGAGCTTGCCGGTGATCCGGTCGTCGAAGCGGGCGCCGACGCAGACGATCAGGTCGGCCTCGTCCATCGCGTAGTTGGCGGTCCGGGTGCCGTGCATGCCGAGCATCCCCAGCCACTGCTCGTGCGGGCGCCGGGAACGCGCCGAGGCCCATCACGGTCAGCGTCACGGGGAGCTTGTCCGCCGCGCAGAACTCGCGGAACTCCTGCGAGGCGTTGGCGTTGACGATCCCGCCGCCGCCGTAGATCACCGGCCGGCGCGAGTTGGCGAGCGCCTTGGCGGCGATCCGGATCTGCTTGATGTTGCCCTCGGTCGGCGGCCTGTAGCCGGGCAGGTTCGGGGAGCCCCTCCGGCGGCTCGTACTCGATGTCGACGCGCGAGAGGTCCTGCGGGATGTCGACGAGCACCGGCCCGGGACGCCCGGTCGAGGCGATGTGGAAGGCGGCGTGGATGTAATCGGGGATGTGGCGCGGGTCGGTGACCAGCATCGAGTGCTTGACGACCGGCAGCGTGATCCCGGTGACGTCGGCCTCCTGGAAGCCGTCGGTGCCGATCAGGTCGGTGCGCACCTGGCCGGTGACGAAGACGGTCGGGACCGAGTCCATCATCGCGTCGGTGATCGCGGTCACCAGGTTGGTGGCGCCGGGACCCGAGGTCGCGAGCGCGACGCCGACGCGGCCCGAGGCCTTCGCGTAGCCCTCGGCGGCGTGCCCGGCGCCCTGCTCGTGGCGCGCCTGGATGTGCGTGATCTTCGAGTCGTAGAGCGCGTCGTAGGTCGGCAGGTTGGCGCCGCCGGGGATCCCGAAGACGTGCTCGACCCCCTCCGCTTCGAGTGCCTTGAAGAGAGCGTCCGCCGCGCGCATGGGCGAGCGATGGTAGCAGCGGGTCCTAGGCGTCAGAAAGCGGTTTCTCCCCCTCGCAAGCGGGGCTCCGGGGGTCAGCGCCGGCGCTTCTTGCGCTTGACCGTGAAGTCGGTCCTGGCCGGGGCCGGATCGCGGTTGTTGGCCAGATCGAACGCGATCACGATGAAGAAATGCGGCCCCGTCCCCGTCTTGCCGCGGAAAGGCGATTTGCACAGGGTGGCGGCGACGCCGTCGAGCGAGCAGAAGAAGATCGACGGCTCGTTGGCGGAGAAGGAGACCCGGTAGGTCGCCTTCTTCTTCTTCGTCTTCAGGACCGCCTTCGGCTTCTTCGTGATCTTCGTATTCGGCGGAGTGACGTCGCCCGGTCCCGGTCCGGGGCCAGGTCCAGGGCCGGGTCCGGGCGGCACGGTCGAGACCTCCACGTACGGGAAGGCCGCCGAGCAAGCAGAGGTGTTGCCGGCCGCGTCGGTGGCGGTCGCGCGCAGGCTGGTGGTCGCATCGGGCGGGACGGCGACCGTGATCCCGCCGCCTGAGAACTGCGCCGCGGTGCCGGTCGCAAGCGGGCTGCCCGAGCATGAGCCCGAGTAGATCCTGACCGTGGTGTTGGCCGCGGCGTTGCCCTTGACCGCGGGGCTGTTGTCGTTGGACGGCGAGTTCGGGTCCGTGTCGGTGATCGTCGGAGCCGGCGGCGAGGCCGAGTCCTCGGTGTAGGGGAAGGTGTTGGAGCACGCTGAGACGTTGCCCGCGGCGTCGGTGGCCGTCGCGCGCAGGTTGGTGGTCTGGTTGGAGGCCACGAGGACCGTGATTCCACCGCCCGAGAACTGGGCGGCGGTGCCGGTCGCAGCCGGGCTGCCCGCGCAGGCGCCCGAGTAGATCCTCACCGTCGTGTTGGCCGCAGCGGTGCCCTTGACCTCGGGGTTGTTGTCGTTGGACGGCGAATTCGGGTCGGTGTCGGTGATCGTCGGAGCCGGCGGCGAGGCCGAGTCCTCGGTGTAGGGGAAGATCGGCGAGCAGGCCGAGACGTTGCCGGCCGCGTCGGTTGCCGTCGCGCGCAGGCTGGTGGTCTGGTTGGAGGCCACGTCGGTCGTGATCCCGGGGGAGGCGAACTGCGCGGCTGATCCGCTGGCGCGCGGGCTGCCCGAGCACGCGGCCGAGTAGATCCTCACGGTCGAGCCCGCCTGGGCGGTGCCCTTGACCTCGGGGCTGTTGTCGTTGGCGGGCGACTCGGGGTCGGTGTCGGTGATCGTCGGAGCCGGTGGTGCGGTCGAGTCCTCGGTGTAGAGGAAGATCGCCGAGCAGGCCGAGACGTTGCCGGCCGCGTCGGTGGCCGTCGCGCGCAGGTCGGTGGTCTGGTTGGCGGCCACGGCGACCGTGATCCCGGGCGGAGGCGAACTGCGCGGCTGATCCGCTGGCGCGCGGGCTGCCCGCGCAGGTGCCCGAGAAGATCCTCACCGTCGTGTTGGCCGCAGCGTTGCCCTTGACCTCGGGGCTGTTGTCGTTGGCGGGCGAGTTCGGGTCGGTGTCGGTGATCGTCGGAGCCGCCGGCGCCGTCGAGTCCTCCGTTAAGGAAAGCGTGTTGGAGCAGGCCGAGATGTTGCCGGCCGCATCGGTCGCGGTGGCGCGCAGGTTGGTCGTCTGGTTGGAGGCCACCGCCGGTGATGATCCCGCCGCCGGAGAACTGCGCCGCGGTGCCGGTCGCAAGCGGGCGTGCCCGCCGCAGTGTGCCCGAGTAGATCCTCACGGTCGAGCCCGCCGCGGCGTTGCCCTTGACCTCGGGGCTGTTGTCGTTGGCCGGCGGGTTGGGGTCGGTGTCGGTGATCGTGGGGGCCGGCGGCGCGGTGGAGTCCTCGGTGTAGGGGAAGGTGTTGGAGCAGGCCGAGATGTTGCCGACCGCATCGGTGGCCGTCGCGCGCAGGTCGGTGGTCCGGTTGGAGGCCACGTTCGTGATGATCCCGCCGCCGGAGAACTGCGCCGCGGTGCCGGTCGCAAGCGGGCTGCCCGAGCACGCGCCCGAGTAGATCCTCACGGTCGAGCCCGCCGCGGCGTTGCCCTTGACCTCGGGGCTGTTGTCGTTGGCCGGCGGGTTGGGGTCGGTGTCGGTGATCGTCGGAGCCGGTGGTGCGGTCGAGTCCTCGGTGTAGGGGAAGGTGTTGGAGCAGGCCGAGGGCACCATCAGGAAGGTGGAGTCGGCGCTCAGCTGGGTCGTCCGGTTCTGCCCGATGGTGACCGCGATCCCGGTGGACGTGAAGACCGCCTGGCTGCCGGTGGCGATGACGGGGCCCACGCAATCCGCCTGGGCGTAGATCCTCACCGTCGAGGCGATGTCCGCCGTGCCCTTGACCAAAGGGGTGTTGTCGTTCGAGGGCGAGTCGGGATCGGTGTCGGTGATCTGCGGCGCGGCCGCCGACGCAGCATCAGCTCCCACCAAGAGCATCAGCACCGCGATCAGGAGAACCCGCCTTCCCCTCATGACTCCACTCTATTCGCCGCCCGGCCGCGGCGAGCCGATCGTCAGCTGAGCTCGGAGTCCGAACCGGCCGGGACCTCGCCGACCAGCTCGCCTGGCTTCCAGCGTGTCCGCGGCAGGATCGCGCGCTCGATCACCCGGTCGCGGTAGCGGTCGATGATCCCGAGCATCGAGGTGACCAGCTCCTCGCCGAGGTGGTGCGGCTCGAGCCCGAGCTCGTGGAGCTTGGTGTTGGTCGGCGTTGTAGTAGTGCTGCTCGGCCTCGATCCGCGGGTTCGGGTATCTGCGGACCTCGACCTCGCGCCCGGTCTCGGCCGCGGCGCGCGTGGACCAGCTCGGCGAGCTCGGCGACCGAGAACTGCTCGGTGAACTGGTTGAAGACCCGGAACTCGCCGAGCTCGGCCGGGTTGGCGACCGCGAGCTCGACGCACTGCAGGGTGTCGCGGATGTTGAGGAAGCCGCGGGTCTGGCCGCCCTCGCCGTAGACGGTCAGCGGGTGGCCGATCACCGCCTGGACGCAGAAGCGGTTGAGCACGGTGCCGAAGTACTCGTCGTAGTCGAACCGGGTGATCAGCCGCTCGTCGCTGCGGCGGATTCAGCGGTCTCGATCCCGTAGACGACCCCCTGGTTGAGGTCGGTGGCGCGCAGGCCCCAGATCCGGCAGGCGAAGTGGATGTTGTGGGAGTCGTGGACCTTGGAGAGGTGGTAGAGCGAGCCCGGGAGCTTCGGGAACGGCAGCGTGTCGCGGCGCCCGTTGTGCTCGATCTCGATGAACCCCTCCTCGATGTCGATGTTGGGCGTCCCGTACTCGCCCATCGTCCCGAGCTTGACCAGGTGGCAGTCGCGGTACCCGGTCGCGGATCGCGAACAGCAGGTTGAGGGTGCCGATCACGTTCGTGTACTGGGTCTCGACCGCCGCCTCGCGCGACTTCATCGAGTACGGCGCCGAAGGCTGCTCGCCGTAATGGACGATCGCCTCCGGCAGCGTCTCGGCGATCACCGCGTCGAGGAACGCGAAGTCCTCGATCGAGCCCACGAACGGCTTGATCTCGTTGCCCGAGACCTCGCGCCAAGCCTCGAGCCGGTCGGCGAGCGAGCCGATCGGGGTCAGCGAGCCGGTCGACAGCTGCGTGTGCCAGCGCCGGCGTGAGAAGTTGTCGACGATCGATACCTCGTGCCCGGCCTGCGAGAACCGCATCGCCGTCGGCCAACCCAGGTACCCGTCACCGCCCAGGATCAGGATCCGCATGAGCCGGCGAGGGTAGCGCGAGTTGACGTAGGATCGGCCCGATGGAGGCGGTCGTTGAGCGGCCGGTCTCACCGGCCAAGCTCGTCGTCCCGGCCCTGGTCGGGGCCGCGGTCGCGGTCGCGCTCGGCGTCTACGGCAACGTCCACGACCCGACCGGGAAGTCGATCCTCGGCGACGGGCTCTTCTTCAGCGCGACGCTGAACATGAAGGCGTGGCTGGCGACCGCCGTCGTCCTGCTCGCCTGCGTGCAGGTGTTCACCGCCACCTGGATGTACGACCGGCTGCCGTTCGCCTCGAGGCCGCCTGGGTCCCCACCGTCCACAGGATCTCCGGCACGCTCGCCTTCCTCGTCTCGCTGCCGGTCGTCTACCACTGCCTCTGGGCGCTCGGCTTCCAGGACACCGACCACGCGGGTGCTGATCCACTCGCTCGCCGGCTGCTTCTTCTACGGCGCCTTCACCGCGAAGATGCTCTGGCTGCGGGTCGACGGGCCTGCCGGGCGTGGTGCTGCCGATCGTCGGCGGCGCGGTGTTCACGGCGCTGGTCGTGATCTGGCTCACCAGCTCGCTCTGGTTCTTCGACAACTTCGGCTTCCCCAGCTTCTAGCGGCGGCGGCCGCAGCCGCCCCTCGCCCTATCCTGCTCCCGCCGGATGACCAGCGCTCGCCGACATCCTGCCGCCCGAGCTGACCGCGATCCGCGCCGTCGGGCTCGTGCTCGCGGCGCTCGTCGCCGGCTACGCGATCTGGCGCCGGCGCGAGCTCCGCAATGTCGACGTCCTGATCCTGCTGGTTGTCGCGCTCGGGCTCGCGATCGTCGCCGGCACCGAGATCCCCGACGCGCTGCTGTCGGCGTTCTCGTTCGAGCGCGAGAACGGGACCCGGATCGTCGGCGTCGCGATCTTCGCGATCGTGATCCTCTTCCTGCTCGTCCTGCGCGCGCTCAGCCAGGGATCGCGGATCACGTCGGAGCTCTCGGCGGTGCTCGAGGGGCTCGCCTGGGAGCAGTTCCGCACCGCGGGCCACCCGGAGCGCTTCCGCGACAGGATCGCCGTCCTCGTCCCCGCCTACAACGAGGCCGACAACGTCGGCGCGGTGCTCGAGCGGATCCCGCCCGAGGTGTGCGGCGTCGAGACGGCGGTCCTCCTCGTCGACGACGGCTCGCGCGACGGCACCGAGGACGTCGCCCTGGCGCACGGCGCGGTCGTCGCCCGCCACGTGATCAACCGCGGAGGCGGCGCCGCGCTGCGGACCGGCTACCGCCTGCTCTCCGACTCCGGGGCGCGGATCGTCGTCACCCTCGACGCCGACGGCCAGCACCTGCCCGAGGAGATGGAGCGGCTCGTCAAGCCGGTCATCGACGGCGAGGTCGCCGTCGCCCACGGCTCGCGGGTGCTCGGCGAGGCGGAGGCCAACCACCCCGCGCGCGAGGCGGGGATCGTCTTCTTCAACAAGCTCGTCTCGTTCATCACCCGCACCCACGTCACCGACTGCTCGAACGGCTACCGAGCGGTGCGCGCCGACGTGCTCCCCCAGCTCGTCCTGCGCCAGGAGCAGTTCCACACCTCCGAGTTCATGATCGAGGCGATCAAGCGCGGCATCCCGGCCAAGGAGGTCCCGGTCACCGTGGTCAGCCGACTCTCCGGCCACTCGAAGAAGCCGGCCGTGGTCCGCTACGGGATGGGCTTCGCGAACGCGATCGTGCGGACCTGGCTGCGCTGAGCGCCCGAGGCATCGCGTTTGACATGCGGCTGCGCCCGGGGGAAGGTCGTGGTGCAGTCCACCAGCACGGAGGTCAACCATGTCCGTCAAGCGCAACCCGCGCCGTCCCTCGCATCGACCCCGGAGGCGCCTGATCGCGGCGCTCGCCGTCGCCGCGACGACGGCCTGGCTCGCGGTCGCCGCCTCGCCAAGCGCCGCCGCTGTCGGTAGCGTCTATTTCGACATAAGCGGCAACGCCGCCGCAGGGCAAAGCCAGTTCAACGGGACGTTCACCGGTACCTCCAACGTCGGTCTGGGTCGGGCGGTGATGCCCGCGCTCGGCGACGGCTACCACAACACGGGGCTCGGGGCCGAGGCGCTGTATGCCGTCACGCACGGCGCCGACAACACCGCGACGGGCTACTGGGCGCTTACCTACAACCAGACCGGGATTCAGAACACGGCCACGGGGTCGCGCGCGCTCGAGAACAACACCGCCAACTACAACGTCGCCGACGGGTTCGCGGCGCTGCGCACGAACACCTCCGGGCTCGCCAACACCGGGGTCGGAACCAACGCCCTCTACAGCAACACGACCGCCGATTCCAACGTCGCGGTCGGGGTCAACGCGCTCTACTCGAACACCGACCAGGACTTCAACACCGCCCTGGGCACCGAGGCGCTCTACTCGAACACCGGCGGCACCGAGAACGTCGGCGTCGGCCGCAGCGCCCTGCGCGCCAACACCACGGGCGACGGCAACCTCGCCGAGGGCTATCAGGCGCTGCTCGCGAACACGACCGGGCGCCTGAACGTCGCCTCGGGCTACAGGGCGATGCTCGCGAACCTGGGCGGCAGCCACAACACCGCGGTCGGCCGCCAGGCGCTCGACTCCAACACCAGCGGCACCGCCAACGTCGCGATCGGGTCGGGCGCCGGTTCAAACCTGACCACCGGCGACAACAACATCGACATCGCCCACACCGGCATCGCCGGCGAGTCCGGAACGATCCGGATCGGCACCTCGGGAAAGCAGACCGCGACCTACGTCCAGGGAATCAGTGGCACGACGGTCCCGGGCGCCAGCCAGGTCGTCCGCGTGAACGCCGCTGGCCGGCTCGGGACGGTGACGGCCAGCGCCCCCGCCGGCGGGCTGCGAGCCGAACTGGAGCGCCAACAGCGCGAGATCGACCGGCTCAAGGCGCGGCTGAGGGAGCTGGCCGACTGAGGTCGTGCTAACGGTAAGCCGGCCCGGGCCGGACGTCCTCGACGTCGGGCAGGTCCATGTCGAGGCCGCAGTGGGTGCAGACCTGGACGTGGATCTTCTGCACCGTCCCGCACTGCGGGCAGCGCCGCTCGGGCTCGGTGTTCTCGTCGCGAAACAGGAGGGCGGCGATCAGGCCGAACAGCGGCAGGACGGCGCCAACCGCGAACCAGATCCAGAACGAGCTCCCCTTGCCGCGACCGACGAAGCCGGTCGCGAGGCCGAAGCAGACCGCGATCAGGACGTAGAAGCCACCGGCCATGCCGTCAAGTTAGAGCCCGGGCGTGCGCGACGGGCCCGGCCGTTCCGGGCTGGGCAGGGGGCGAGATGCGGGCCGTTGGCGACTTTGGGTCGGTATGCGACCCAAACTCGACAATCCTGATGACTCAGCTAGTCGAGCGGGCGGTGGGTGCCTCCGCGGGCGTAGACCTCGGCCCGCAGCGGCCGCGGGTGGCCGATCGAGCCGACCTCCGCCGTGTCGCGGCGAAACGGCAGCCCGACCGTCCAGTCGACGACCGCGCGGATCTTGCGGACCAGGCCCGGGATCTGGCTCATGTGGTAGGTCCGCGCCATCCACCAGGCGATGAAGCCGCGGAGCTTGAGGCTGCCGATCTTTCCCACCGCCTTGTAGCGGCCGAGGTTGACGAACGCCTCGCGACCCATGTAGTCGAACCGCCCGGGCCGGGTCGCCACGCCGAGCTCGGCGGCGATGTTGTGGGCCACCACGGGTCCCTGGCGCACCGCCATCGCCGCCGTCGGCGGGCAAGCGCGCCCGTCGCCGGCCGGGTGCGGGACGGCGGCGCAGTCGCCGATCGCCCAGACGCCGTGCATTCCCTCGACCCGCATCTGCTCGTCCACGCGCACCCGCCCACCCTCGTCGAGCGGCAGCGCGAGCGAGGCGAGGCTGGGATGGGGCTTGACGCCCGCCGTCCAGACGAGCGTCCGGGTCGGGACCCGCTCGCCGGTCGAGAGCAACGTCGAGTCGGCGGTCGCCTCCTCGATGCGTGTCCCGAGCCGGACGTCGATCCCGCGCCCCCGCAGCTCCCGCACCGCGTAGGCGGCCAGGTCGGCAGGCACCTCGGGCAGCACGTGGTCGGCGGCCTCGACCAGGATCCAGCGCATCCCGTGCAGCCGCGCGCGCGGATAGCGATCCATCGCGTCAGCGGCGAAGTCCTGGAGCTCGGCGAGCGCCTCGAGCCCCGAGTAACCGCCCCCGACGAAGACGTAGGTGAGCAGCTCCTCGCGCCGCGCCGGGTCCTCGGTCGCGTTCGCGTCCTCGAGCGTCTCGATCAGGTGGTTACGCAGCCAGATGGCGTCGGCGAGGCTCTTGAAGCCGATCGCGTGCTCGTCCAGCCCGGGGATCGGAAGTGAGCGCGAGACCGACCCGACCGCGACCAGGAACTGGTCGTAGCGGAGCGTCTCGGCCTCGCCGGAGTGCGTGCGGAGCTCGACCGTTCGGGATGCGGGATCGTGATCGCAGATCGCGCCGAGCTTCAGGTTGGTGCGCCGCAGGATGTCGCGCAGCGGCGTGACAACGTGACGCGGCTCCAGCGTCCCGGCCGCCGCCTCCGGCAGGAACGGCGTGTACAGCAGGAAGTTGACGTCGTTGACGAGGATCAGCCGCGCCGACTGCTTCGGCAGGATCCGCTCCAGCTCGCGGGCCGCCGACGATCCGGCGAACCCACCTCCGGCGATCACGACGTTCCATGCCATGCCCCTATTGTGGCAGGGCTTGTAACAGACTGTTACAAAGTGGCGGAACGCACTAGGCCCCGAGCTTCTCGTGGATGAGCCGGGTCACCTCGCCCCCGTCGGCGCGGCCCTGAGTCTCGCGCATCACGAACCCGACCAGCGGTCCGATCGCCTTCGCATTGCCCTGCCGCACTCGGTCGGCGGCCGCGGGGTCGGCCTCGATCGCGCGCTCGACGATGGCCTCGAGCTCGCCGGTGTCGGCGATCCCCCCCAGTCCCTCGCGCTCGGCGATCTCGGCCGGGTCGCCCCCCTCGGCGACCATCACGCCAAGCACCTGGCGCCCCGCACCGGTCGAGAGCTCCTTCGCCTCGACCATCCCGGCCAGCTTCGCGAGCTCCTCCGGGCGCACCTTCGAGCCGGCGAGGTCCGAGTCGTCGCCGCCCGCCTCGCGAATCCGCGCCACCAGCTCGCCGGTCACCCAGTTGGCGATCGTCGCCGCGTCGATCCCGTCGGCGGCCGCGAGCGCCCGTTCGAAGTAGCCGCCGAGCTCGGCGTCGAAGGCGAGCTGGGTGGCGGGTTTCTCCCCCAGGCCGAGCTCGCTCGCGTAGCGCTCGCGCCGTTCCGCCGGCAGCTCGGGCAACGCGGCCCGCGCGGCCTCGATCATCTCGGCCGTCGGCGCCAGCGGGACCAGGTCCGGTTCCGGGAAGTAGCGGTAGTCGTGCGAGTACTCCTTCGAGCGCAGCGGCGTCAGGCTGCCGGTTCGCGGGTCGAAGTGCAGCGTCTCCTGCTCGACCTTGCCGCCGGCATCCAGGATCTCGGCCTGACGAGCGATCTCGGCCTCGATCCCGCGCTCGAGGAACCGGAAGCTGTTCATGTTCTTCAGCTCCGTCTTCGTCCCGAGCTCGTCGCTGCCGACCGGCCGCAGCGAGACGTTGGCGTCGGCGCGCAGGCTGCCCTCCTCCATGTTCACGTCCGAGACGCCGAGCTGGCGGATCGTCGTTCGCAGCAGCTGCAGCCACTCGCGCGCCGCCGCGGCGTCGTGCAGATCGGGCTCGGTGACGATCTCGACCAGCGGCGTGCCGCCGCGGTTGAAGTCGACCAGCGAGACACCGGACTCGTGGATCCGCCCGGTGGCGGACTCGTGGACGAGCTTGGCCGCGTCCTCCTCGAGGTGGACCCGGTGGATGCGGACGTCGCCCAGCTCGCCGCCGATGCAGAGGGGGAAGTCGAACTGGCTGATCTGGTACGCCTTCGGGTTGTCGGGATAGAAGTAGTTCTTGCGGTGGAAGATCGAGCGCGGGGCGATCTCGCAGCCGAGCGCCAGCCCGATCTGGATCGCGTAGCTGATCGCCGTCTCGTTCGGGACCGGCAGCGTCCCAGGATGGGCGAGGCAGATCGGGCAGGTGTGGACGTTCGGGTCGTCTCCGAACGAGAGCTCGCAGCCGCAGAACATCTTCGTCCGCGTGCTCAGCTGCACGTGGATCTCGAGCCCGATCACCGGCTCCCAGCGGTCAGGCATAGCCAGCCTCGTCGAGCTGGTCCTCGTCCATGCCGAAGTGGTGGCCGATCTCGTGCCAGACGGTGCGCCTGACCTCATGGGCGTCCGGGTTCGCCTCGCGGAAGACGACGATCCGCGGCAGGCCGCCGACCGGGTCGTAGATCCCCATCAAGCCGTCGGGATGCGATTCCTCGACGATCACCGCGACCTCGCCGAGCTCCTCGCGCACCCAGTCGGGCAGCGCGTCCAGCGCCTCGACCGCGGCATCGTGAACCTCCGCCTCCGTCACGTCGGCCTCTCGTCGAAGCCGATCCCGGCTTCCAGGGCATGTGCCGCGTCGAGCAGCAGCTGCTCGCGGAACGCCGGGGCGGCGATCTGCAGGCCGACCGGCAGCTCGTTGCCTCCTCCGGGCGGCGCGGCGACCCCGGCGGGAATCGAGATCGCCGGGATGCCGGCGAGCGACATCGGCACCGTGAAGTAGTCGGACAGGTACATCGCAAGCGGGTCGGCGGTTCGCGCGCCGAGCTCGAACGCGACCGAGGGCGAGGTCGGGGTGACGACCAGGTCGACCGACTCGAACGCGGTCGCGAAGTCCTCAGCGATCCGCGTCCGCACCTTCTGGGCGCGGCCGTAGTAGGCCTCGTAGTAACCGGACGACAGCGCGTACGTGCCGAGCATGATCCGCCGCTTCACCTCGGCGCCGAAGCCGCGGGCCCGGGTGCGCTCGTACATCCCGTCGAGCCCGCCGTCGGTCTCGCGGATCCCGTAGCGCACGCCGTCGTAGCGCTGCAGGTTCGATGAGGCCTCGGCGGGCGCGATCACGTAGTAGGCGGAGATCCCGTGCTCGGCGTTCGGAAGCGCGACCTCGTCGATCTCGCCGCCGAGGCTCTCGATCAGCGCCAGCGAGCGCTCGAACACCTCGGCGACCCCGGGCTCGACCCCCTCGGCGTGATGCGAGAAGTCGCGCGCGACCCCGAGCCGCAGGCCCTTCAGGTCGGTGCGGGAGGGCCGCTCGACGCCGCCCTCGATCCCGACCGAGGTCGAGTCGTGGCGGTCGCGCCCCTGCATCACCCCCAGCAGCAGCGCAGCGTCGGCGACCGTGCGGGCCAGCGGGCCGCACTGGTCGAGCGAGGACGCGAAGGCGATCATCCCGTAACGGGAGATCGCGCCGTAGGTCGGTTTCAGGCCGACGATCCCGCAGAGGGCCGCCGGCTGGCGGATGGAGCCGCCGGTGTCAGTGCCGATCGCCCAGGGTGCCAGCCGGCCGGCCACGGCAGCGGCGGAGCCGCCGGAGGAGCCGCCCGGCACCCGCTCGCGATCCCACGGGTTGCGGACCGGGCCGTAGCCCGAGTTCTCGTTCGACGACCCCATCGCGAACTCGTCCATGTTCGTCTTGCCGAGCAGCCGCGCGCCGGCCTCGCCGAGCCTCTGCACCGCAGTCGCCGTGTACGGCGGCCGGTAGCCCTCGAGGATCCGCGACCCGGCGGTGGTCTCGATCCCCTCGGTGCAGAACAGGTCCTTGACGGCGATCGGGGCGCCGTGCAGCGGCTCGCCGCCGGCGCCCCCGCCGCCGGGGCCCGCTTGCCACAGGTACGCGTTCAGGTCGTCGCCGGCAGCGGCCTCGGCGTAGGCGTCGAAGTACTCGTCCGACGACAGCTCGCCCGCCTCGATCCGGCCGATCGCCTCGGCCGCGCTCAGCTCGAACAGCTCGCTACTCACTGCGCCTGCGGCGAGGGGACGCGGAAGAAGCCGTCGGCCGGATCGGGGGCGTTCTCGAGCGCCCGCTCGCGCGGCAGGCAGGACTCAGGCTCGTCCGAGCGGAGCACGTTCTGCAGCGCGACCACATGGGTGGTGGGCTCGACCTCGTCGAGATCGAGCGCCGCGATCCGGTCGACGTGCTCGAGGATGCCCGAGAGCTCGCCCGCCATCCGGTCGACCTCCTCGTCGGAGAGCTCGAGGCGCGCCAGCCTGGCGACGTGGAGTACCTGCTCGCGATCGATCACGAGGCCATCTTAGGTCGCAGATAAGCCGGCGGCCGCCCGGAGGCGGCCGCCGTGTTCACCTCTCCTCCCGAGCCAAGCGCTCGGGGTACGTCTTACTGGGCCGGCGGCGCCCCACCCGAGGGCGGCGGCGCGGCGGGCGGCGGCGGAGGCGGAGCGTCTCCCCCACCCTGGACGCGGTCGACCTGGTCGCCGAATGAGGTTCCCTCCTCCTGCATCGACTGCCAGCCGCCCCACGCGATCCCGGCCGTCAGCAGGAGGCCGACGAACACGCCCCAGCTCCGATCGAGGTCGATCGGCCCCTCCGACGGCGTGTTGAGGACGCTGAAAGCGACGAACACGAAGCTCAGGAGGCCGAGCCCCGCCGTGATCGCGCTTGCGGCCACGGGAAGGGCGACGTCCCGCGCCATCAGCGTGGCAACGGCACCACCGGCGGCAACCACGATCGTCACCAGGAGGATCAGATCGGTGAAGTCGTACGCCTGCCAGGCGTTGATCGACGTATCGATCCCGGCCGCCTCGGCCAGGTCCACCCCGGTCGGGACACCGTTGACCTCGTCCGGCAACGAGAACCAGTTGAAGAACATGAAGATGAACAGGAGCACGGCGCAAATGCCGGCAATCTGCTCGCCTCGTCCAAGCCTGTCAGCGTCCATATCTCTCCTCGGGGGAAATGGGGAGTGCTTGTCGGCGCCAGCCTACATCCCTAGCCCGGACGGTTAGAAGCCGCCTTCAACGTGTTGGCAAGCAACATTGCGATCGTCATCGGGCCGACCCCGCCCGGCACGGGCGTGATCGCGCCCGCGACCTCGCTCACGGGCTCGAAATCCACGTCGCCGACGAGGCCGTCGTCGGTGCGGTTGGTGCCGACGTCGATCACCGTCGCGCCGCGCTTGACCATCTCCGGGCCGACGAGGCGCGGCGAGCCGACCGCGGCGACGAGGATGTCGGCGCGCGAGCAGACCGCCGCGAGGTCGCGGGTGCGCGAGTGGCAGACGGTCACGGTCGCGTTCTCGCCCAGCAGCAGCGCGGCCAGCGGGCGGCCGACGAGGATCGAGCGGCCGAGGATGACCGCCTCGGCCCCCTCGATCTCCGTCCCGGCGTGGCGCAGGAGCTCGACCACCCCCTGGGGCGTGCAGGGAACGAGGTCCGGCCTGCCCTGGGCGAGGAGGCCGGCGTTGGTCGCCGAGAGCCCGTCGACGTCCTTGGCCGGGTCGATCGCGGCGATCACCGCGTCCTGGTCGATCTGCTCGGGGAGCGGCAGCTGGACGAGGATCCCGTCGACGGTCTCGTCGGCGTTCAGGGAGTCGATCAGCTCGAGGAGCTCGTCCTCCGGCGTGTCGCCGCCGAGCTGCTCGTGGATCGAGCGCATCCCGACCTCCTCGGTCTGCTTGCGCTTGCTGGAGACGTAGATCTCCGAGGCGGGGTCCTCGCCGACCAGGACCGTCGCCAGTCCGGGGATGTCGCCGTCGCGCTCGGCGACGAACTCCTTCACCCCGGCGGCCACCCGCTCCTTGACGGCCGCCGCGATCGCCTTGCCGTCGATGATGGTGGCCGTCACGCGACCTTCTTCAGGGGCGCGTAGTCGGCCATCAGCTTGCGCTCGGCCCCGTCGCCCGCGAACCGGACGACGACCACCGAGCCGGGCTCGACCGCCGTCACGACCCCCTCGCCGAAGCTGGCATGCAGGACGTCGTCGCCGACCGCGTAGGGGACCGGCGGCGGGGCCGCTTGCCTGCGCTCCGGCGGCGAGACCTCGCCCCCGCTCGGCCGGCGGCCGAATCCGGTCGCGCGGCTGCGCGCGTCGCCGCCAAGCGACCAGCCGGTCGGGGTCGTCGCGACGTGGGCGTCGATCAGCTGCTCGGGGAGCTCCTTGAGGAAGCGCGAGGGCAGGTTCCAGCTCGCCCCGCCGTGCAGCGATCGGCGGCGGGCGTAGGTGAGCCAGAGTCGCTCGCGTGCCCGGGTGACGCCCACGTACGCGAGCCGGCGCTCCTCCTCGACGTTTCCCTCCTCGAGCGAGCGCGAGTGCGGGAACACCCCCTCCTCGCAGCCGATCACGAACACGGCGTCGTACTCGAGTCCCTTGGCGTTGTGCAGCGACATCAGCGTGGCAAGGCTCTCCTCCTCGCGGATGTTGTCCTGGTCGGTGACCAGCGAGATCTGGGCGAGGAACTCCTCGAGCGGGGTGACGTCGGACTCTCCCTCGAGCTCGCGGTTGGCGTCGAACTCGCCGGCTACGGAGACCAGCTCCTCGAGGTTCTCGATCCGTCCCTCCGCCTCGACGGTGCGCTCGGCCTCCAGCGCCTCGATGTAGCCGGTCTCGTGCAGCGTGGCCTCCAGCAGCTCGGCGATCGGGCCCCGGCGCTCGGCCCGCTGGCGCAGGCCCGCCATCGTGTCGGCGAACCGGGTTACCGCCTTCAGCGCCGCCGTGCCGAGCCCCGGGATCGCCATCGGGTTCGAGAACACCTCCCAGACGTCGGCGCCGATCGTGTTCGCGTGCGAAAGCATCCGCGACAGGGTCTGCTGGCCGATCCCGCGGCGCGGCGAGTTGACGACCCGCGCGAATGAGATCGCGTCGGCGGGGTTGGCGAGCAGCTGCAGGTAGGCGACCGCGTCCTTGATCTCGGCGCGCTCGTAGAACTTCGTCCCCCCGATCACCTGGTAGGGGATCTCGAACCGCACCAGGGTGTCCTCCAGCACCCGGCTCTGCGCGTTGACGCGGTAAAAGACCGCGATCCGGTCGCGCGGCGTCCCCTCCTCCACCAGCCGGTTGACCTCCGAGGCCACGTAGCGGGCCTCGGAGTGCTCGTCGTCGAACTCGCCGACGACGATCTGATCGCCCTGCGCGCCGTCGGTGAAAAGGTGCTTCTCCCGGCGTTCAGTGTTATGCGAGACAAGCCCGTTGGCGGCGTCAAGGATTGTCTGGGTGGACCGATAGTTCTGCTCGAGCTTGACGATCTCGGCATCCGGGAAGTCGCGATCGAAGCCGAGGATGTTGCGGATGTCGGCGCTCCGAAACGAGTAGATGCTCTGGTCCTCATCCCCGACAACCGTGAGGTTCCGGTGCTCCTCGGCGATCAGCTGCAGCATCCGGTACTGAGCGCGGTTCGTGTCCTGGTACTCGTCGACCAGCACCCAGCGGAAGATCCGCCGGTACTTGTCGCGAACGTCTGCGAACAGCTCGAGCAGGTTGACGGTCCGCACGAGGAGATCGTCGAAGTCCATCGCCGACGCCTCGACCATCCGCCGCTCGTAGAGGTTGTAGACGTCGGCGATCGCCTGCTCGCGCTCGCTCTCGGCGGCCGCGGCGTAGTCGGCGGCGTCGGTGAGCTGGTTCTTTGCCGCCGAGATCGCCGCCTTGACCGAGCGCGGCGGGTAGCGCTTCGGGTCCAGCTCGAGCTCCTCCATGCAGCGCTTCACCATCCGCACCGAGTCGGGCTCGTCGTAGATCGTGAACGCCCGCTTGTAGCCGAGGCGCGGCGCCTCGGCGCGCAGGATCCGCGCGCAGGCGGAGTGGAAGGTCATCACCCACATCGCCCGCGAGACGCCGCCGACCAGCCCCGCGACGCGGTCGCGCATCTCGCCGGCGGCCTTGTTCGTGAACGTGATCGCGAGGATCTCGCTCGGTCGCGCCCGCCCGGTCGCCAGCAGCCAGGCGATCCTGTGGGTGAGGACGCGGGTCTTGCCCGACCCGGCCCCGGCGAGCACGAGCAGCGGCCCCTCGCCGTGGGTGACGGCCTCGCGCTGGGCGGGGTTGAGGTCGGCGAGCAGGCGCTCGACCTGGTCGGCGCCGGGCTCGATCGGCGCGCCGTATTCCGTCTCCATGCTCACCGTGCCCGAGGATAGTCGCGGGCGCGGCGCCGACTCAGCGGCGCCGGATCGCCCGCTCGAGCGCCGCCGGGCCGAGGCTGTTCTCCTCGGTGTAGTGGCGGAACGAGATCCCGTCCAGGCTGACGAACAGCTCGGATCCCGTGTCGACGTTGACGTCGCAGTTCCCGCTGTCGAGGAAGGTCACGGTGACCCGCCCCAGCGCATCGTTCGACAGCACGGGGAACGGGTGGTAGAACCAGGGGCAGTATGGCTCCGGCAGCGTGAACGCCGTCGACGGGATCGCGCTGCCGTTCTCGTTGAAGAGCAGGCCTCCGAGGTGGATGCGGCCGAAGTTGTCGCGATAGAAGCCCACGTGCTGCCAGGTCGCGCCGATGGGGCTCAAGCTCGTGTCGTAGTTCTCCCAGCCGTTCTCGAAGGCGGGCTCGCCGACGCTTCCGACGTAGTGCCACTTGGGATTGGGGGCCAGGTCCGCGGCGCCGACGGCGCCATCGTCCAGCTCGGTGGAGGTGACCGCATCGGGGCCGAGCTCGCTGGTCCCGACCGAGTCCGGCTGCAGATCCGCGGCCGTGAGCCCTCCCTGCGTCATCGTGTCGTCGCGCACATCGGACGACAGGACGTGGTTGGGCGCGATCTTCGCGGAGGTGACCGCGTCAGTGGCGATGTCCGCGGTGCTGACGCCGCCCGTGGCGATGTCGATCGTCTTCACCTCGCCGTTCACGATGTCGGTGCTGTAGACGGTGTTGGCCGCGTACGCGACCCCACCCGTCAGGACGAGGAGGAGGGCAAGCGCTCCCATCCATTGACTGCGCACATTGGCGAGGAATGATGAGAGCATGGTTTCGGGATCCTTCCCTTCGACTGCTGGGCCCCTCCGATGG
This sequence comes from uncultured Solirubrobacterales bacterium, assembly GCA_963811505.1. GTDB lineage: Bacteria > Actinomycetota > Thermoleophilia > Solirubrobacterales > 70-9 > WHSW01. The sequence goes on from CAWERC010000001.1 coordinate 73,770, forward strand.
GCGTGAGTTCACTCTACCCGCACATCCGGCCGGCGCAAGGGCGCTCAGCCGCCGGCAGAGCTCGGTCCGCGCTTCGTGCGCAGGTGCTTGACCTCGCCCTCCGCCGCCTTGCCGTCGAGCTCGCGTAGGCGCTCCTCGAGCGCCGCGAGCCGGTCCGAGAGCGCCTTCAACGCCTCGGCGACCGGATCCGGCAGGTGGATCCAGTCGGCATCCGGGCCCTCGGGCCGCCTGCCCTCGACCCGCACCGGGTGGCCGGGGTTGCCGACGACGGTCGAGTTCGCCGGCACGTCCTCGATCACGACCGTGTTCGCCCCGACCTTGGCGCCGTGGCCGACCGTCAGCGGGCCGAGCAGCTTCGCGCCGGAACCGATCGTCACGTCGTCCTGCACGGTGGGATGGCGCTTGCCGCGCGCGAAGCCGGTCCCGCCGAGCGTGACCCCCTGGTACAGCGTCACCCGATCGCCGATCTCGGCCGTCTCGCCGATCACGACGCCGGAGCCGTGGTCGATGAAGAAGTCCTCGCCAATGCTCGCCGCCGGGTGGATCTCCACCCCGGTGACCGCCCGGCTGGTGAACGCGATCGTCCGCGGGGCCAGCGGGACGCCGGCCTCGTAGAGGGCGTGCGATACGCGGTGGGCGAGCAGCGCCTGCACGCCGGCCCAGCTGGTCAGGATCTCGACCGTGCCGACGCCCCGGGCCGCCGGGTCGCGGTCGCGCGCCGCGGCGACGTCCGAGCCGATCTCCTGGACGACCCTTCGCAGTGTCCCGAGGCCGAGCATCACTCGGCGACGAAGAAGGGCAGCGACATGTAGCGCTCGCCGCCGTCGGGGACGATGACCACGATCCGCCGTCCCGCGAGCTCGGGGCGGCCGGCCAGCTCGAGCGCGGCGTGCAGCGCCGCGCCGGCGGAGATCCCGACCAGCAGGCCCTCGCGTTGGGCGGCCGCTCGCGCCACCGCCAGCGCGGTCTCGTCGTCGACCGCGATCACCTCGTCGATCACGTCGCGGTCCAGGACAGCGGGCACGAATCCGGCACCGATCCCCTGGATCTTGTGCGGTCCCGGCAGCGCACCGGAGAGCACCGCCGAGGTCGCCGGCTCGACGGCGACGACGTGGACCCCGGGGCGCCGCTGCTTCAGGACCTGGCCGACGCCGGTGATCGTCCCCCCGGTCCCGACACCGCAGACCAGGACGTCGACCTCGCCGTCGAGGTCGGCCCAGATCTCCTCGGCGGTGGTCCGGCGATGGATCTCGGGGTTGGCCGGGTTGGAGAACTGCTGGGGCATGAAGGCGCCGCGCTCGGCGACGATCTGCTCCGCGAGCCTGATCGCCTCGCTCATTCCCCCGAGCGACGCGGTCTCGTGCACCTCGGCCCCGTAGGCCCGCAGCAGCTTCGCCCGCTCGCGGCTCATCCCCTCGGGCATCGTCAGGACGAGGCCGTAACCGCGTGCCGCGCAGACCATCGCCAGGGCGATGCCCGTGTTGCCGCTGGTCGGCTCGACGATCGTCCCGCCCGGGGCGAGCGATCCATCGCGCTCGGCGGCGTCGATCATCGCCACGCCGATCCGGTCCTTGACCGACCCGCCGGGGCTCAGGTACTCGAGCTTCGCGACCACCTCGGCGCCCAGCCCCTCACCCAGGCGGCGCAGGGCGACGAGCGGGGTGCCGCCGACGGCCGCGGATGCCTCGGCGGCGATCGCCGGCGCGGCCGGTGTGCCGGTGTGCGGCTCAGTCATCGCGACCAAGGTACTGCGCGGCACGGACCGCGGCCTCCCCGAACGAACGTCCAGGGATTTGCGTCCAGTCGACTTGGGGTCCAGCCCCTAGAGCCGATAGGGGCTGCATGTCAAAGACACGCTCGCTCCTCATCGTCCTGGCGTCGCTCGCGGCGCTGCTCGCCCTCCCCGCACGAAGCCTGGCGGATACCAACGGACAGACCCTGATCGGGTTTACCGACGACCTGAACCGTGTGGCGAATGCCGCTCCCGGCGTCGGCGGTGTATCGCAGGTCGCACGGATCCCGATCTATTGGCACGGTGTCATGGCAAGCGGCTGGGTCGAGGTCGACGCGGCGGTCCAGGCCGCCCGCGCGACCGGCCAGCGCCTGCTGCTCACGGTCACCGGCTTCGAGGCGCCGGACCTCGGCCAGTGGGCCGCATTCCTGACCGAGCTGAAGACCCGTTATCCGGACGTCTGGGGCGTGCAGGCATGGAACGAGCCCAACCTGCCGAGCATCGGCGGCAACCTCTCGATCACGCAAGTGGCCGGGATCGTCGAGGTGGCGCGTCAGGTCCTCCCCGGCGTCCGCATCGTCGGGCCGTCCGTATCGCCGACGGTGGACGGTGCGGCGGCGTACCAGACCGCGCTCTACGCGGCGCTCCCGGACGACGTGGGCGTCGGCGTCAACCTGTTCACGTACCGCAACAACTCCGCGGTCGAGGACATCGTCGCCGACTACCGCACGGCGAAGGCCGACGGCGGCAACGCGCCGGTCTACGTGACCGAGGTCGGCTTCCACGGCGCCTACTTCACCGACCAGGCGTCCGACTCGGCGCGGGCGTTCGGAGCCCTCAAGCGCGAGGGAGCGGAGACGGTCGTCTTCTACCGGCTGCTGGCCAACCGTGCGGCGACTTCGAACTGGGAGCTCACCGGCAACTTCAACGTCCTCAACGACGATCTGTCGCCGACCCCGATCCTCACTGCCCTGAAGGGCGCCCTCGCCGACACGACCCCACCGAAGGTCACCGTCAAGAAGCCGTCGGTGAACGCCAAGAAGCGCAAGGTGAAGATCTCGTTCTCGTTCGACGACTTCGGCCTCCAGGCGGTCGGCTTCACATGCAAGCTCGATAAGAACGAGCCGGAGCCGTGCGAGCCACCGGTGACGTTCAAGAAGCTGAAGTACGGCAAGCACAAGCTCGTGGTCACCGCGATGGACGGGGGCGGCAACGAGGCCACCGTCGTCAAGCGGTTCAAGCTGAAGGCGCCGTAGCCGGCCGCGTCCGGCCCCGCAGCGGTCGCGGCCCGGGCACGGCCGCTTGCGGCTAGCCTGCGCGATCCGTATGCACGAGTCGAGAATCGCCACGCGGCCGCGGATCCTCGCCCTTGTCGCCGGCTGCGTCGCGACCCTCGGGCTCGCCGGGTGTGGCGGCGGTGACGACGAGACGACGAGCGCCTCGACGACCACCGCCACCGAGACGACGACCGCCGAGACGACCGACACCGGCGGCGGCGACCCCGAGGCCGCGGCGCTGCGCGAGCGGTTCAACGAGCAGCTGCTTCAGGTGCTCACCACGACCCAGAACCTCACCCGGGCGCAGGCCGAGTGCGCGATCGACGAGCTCGAGAGCTCCGTCTCCGACCAGGAGCTCCAGCGGGCGATCGAGGCGGCCGCCGAGACGGGCCAGCCCCCGCAGGACCTGATCGACTCCGCGTTCGACGCCGGCGCGAGCTGCGCCGGCAAGTAACGCGCCCCCCGTCCGAGCCCACGAACGCCGCGAGCCCGGCCTGATGGCCGGGCTCGCGGTTACTCAGCGCTGCTGGAATTTCGGGCTACGGACGTGCCGCGAAGTTCCAGGTCCTCGAGTTCGACTGTGCGGTCGAGGTGCCACCCGAGGCGTACATGTTGGTTCCCCAGACCCGGCGCACTCCGCCGGACAGCGGGACCGGATCGGGCGTCGCCGCGGCGTAGTCACCCCAGCGGCAGTCGTTGTCCGAACCGGCGCAGTCGAACCCGTTGTAGTTACCGGGTGACGACTTAATCACGACCGGTGCCGATTGCGCGGCGGTGCCGATCTTCGACACCATCCGGATCTGCGGGAACAGGCCCGTGCTCGAGGCGTTGTACTGGAGCACCATCGAGCCACCACCGCTCTTGGTGGAGCCCTGGACAGCCCGGTCAGGTGCGATCGCGCCGTTGAAATTGAACAACGACGTGCTCGTCACCTTGCCGCTCTGCACCAGCGACAGCGGACTCGGATCGATCTCGTACCACCGCACCTCGGCGCCGACACCTGCGGACGTGGTGCGCGACGTCGTGTGCTGGATCCAGATCGCTCCCGGGATGTTGTTGACCCCAGCGGGGCTCGGGTCGAGACCCTGCACCGCCTGTGTCGGCCGCGCGTCGAGCGTGTCGAGCCGCTTGGTGGAGCCGGTGAACCCGCTCCTCTGCGACGCGTCCGCCGGCGCGTGGTACGTCGGAACCGTCAGGTTCGTCGACGACGCCGAGAACACCGGCGCGCCCGTCGACGAGTTCCGTGTCACCGTCCAGACGCGGAACAGGTTGCTCGGCAACCCGAGGTTACGACCGACGTAGTACCCGACCGTCCCGCCGTCGGTCTGGTTGACCGCCACCGGAGTGAACGTGTTCGCGAGGTTGAACTTCGTGCCAACCTTGAACGTGCTCGCCGCCGGACACGTCGTGCCCGCCGCCGGCTTGCTCACCGCAGTGATGTCGGAGCCCAGGAACGAGCTCGGACCGAACGAGTTGACGCCGATCGTGAAGAAGGACGCACTGTCGCCCAGCTTCGGATAGTCGGGGAAACGGGTCCCGAAGTTGATCTGGTAATGGCACCAGTCAGTGGTCGCGTTGTTCGGCGACGCGGTCTTGCTGAACCCGATCGACAGCACGTTGTTGCTCGAGTTGATGATCGAGTCACCGGCGTAGTAGAACCGGTTCGTCCCCGGGTCCCAGATGACCTGCGGGTCGAAGCTGTTCGTCGAGGACGCCTGACCCCACCATGCGTTGAGTGAGTTGGTGCTGATCGGCGTGTTGCTGGTCTTGCTGTAGATCGCGACCCGGCGGTTGATCGTCTCGACGTAGCGAGTCGTTCCGACCGCGCCAGTCGGGTCCGGCGGGGCGCTGCCGCCGTCGAAGATGCCTTCCCAGCTGCGACTGGTGGTCGGCGCCAACGCCTCGATGTCACCACCGGAGTCCCCGGAGGCCGCGGCGCCCCGCGGCGCCCTCGCCTTCGCGCGGTCGTCGGCGGGCAGGGTCAAAGCCCCGTCCAGCGCCGCCTGGCGCGCAGCGGGACCCATCGTTCCGTCGGCGGGCCCGCCCGCTCCGGCGGGCTGCAGTACCGCCGTGTTCGCGCCTGCTGCAGCCGGCACCATCAGTGCCCCTACGGCAAGCATGAAAAGCATCGCCCCGCGCATGTGGAAGCGACGAAACACCTCAGTCATAGACCATCCCTCCAGGATTCCTCCGTTGTGGTTCCCCTCTTATCCAACCGAACCTACCTGCACGGGGGGACGGGAGTCAAGGGGGTTTTCCCGCAGTCCTGAGGCACCCGTGCCTGGGAGCGACGCGCCGAGGCGTAAATCTTCAGCGCAAACCGCTGTCGACAGCCACGTCGACATCGGTGAGCGCGCCGGCCGAGACCTCGACGCTGACCGGGGCGAGGCTCGGCAGGCCAGGCGTCGCCGTCTGAATCACATAGTCGCCGGGCGGCACCGCGACCTCCGCGTGACCGGCGCTGTCGGTGGTCACCGTCGCCACCGCCTCGCCGGTCGCCTCATCGAGGATCTCGAGCTCCCCGCTGAACGGCTCCGGCTCGCATTCCGGCAGTGTCGTCGCCGGGCCGGGGCAGTTCTCGATCGTGGCGGTGATCGCGATCCCGGACTCGTCGGCGGCGGGCTCGGTCGTCGCCTCCTCCCCGCACCCCGCGAGCGGGACCGCGAGCGCGAGGATCGCGGCGAGCCGGGCCATCGCCGATGTCTAGGCGTCCCCCAGAGCCTCAGCCCTTGCTGACGACCTCGCAGTTCGTGGCGCTCGCCGTGATCGGGTCGTTCGGTGTCGAGTCGGCGGTCACCTGATCGTTGTCACCGGCGTTCTCACCGCAGCTGAACAGGCTGTCGACGTCGTCGTTGCGGGCTCTGATCGTGTCGTTTCCGGCGCCGGCCGTGAACCGGTCGGCCCCGGTCGAGCCGATCAGCGAGTCGCCGGCCGTTCCGCCGGTGAGCGTGTCCAAGCCGGAGCCGCCGTCGAGCGTCACCGGGATCGCGATCGTGCTCGCGTTCAGCGTGTCGTTCTGGTCGCCGCCGAGCACCGAGATTCGCGTGATGCCGGCGATCGGGCACTTGACCGTGAAGTCGTTGACCCGCTGGCATCCCGTTCCGGGGGTGATCCGCGACCCGCTCTGCTGCGCGGTCGTGCTGGTCGAGTACGGATCGGTGATCCTGTACTTGTTGACCCCGGCGTCGTTGAAGCGCGTCACCGTCACGGTGTTGCGCTGGCCGGCGCCGGCCGTGAACGTCAACACGCCGCCGGTCACGCGCGCGGTCGACTCCGCGGCCGCCTTGTACATGTTGAGGCGGTCGCCCGTCGCGACCTTGCCCGCGAGCGACGCCTTCGCGTCGCCGCTGCGCAGGATCTTGTCCTTGATCTGCGCGACGGTCGCCGTCGGGAACTTCGTGAACAGGAACGCGGCGGCGCCGGCGACTTGGGGGGTCGCCATCGAGGTCCCGTTGAAGAAGTCGTACGCGGTCGAGTTGGGCGTCGCCGGGAAGCACTTGACCTTCACGTCGTCCACGTACGCGCCGTCGTCGGTGACCGAGCCGTCGGTCTCGAGCGAGAAGCGGACGAAGACGCCGCTCTGCCCGTTGAGCGCCGCCGGGAAGGGCGCGCTGATCGTGCCCTGTGCGGGCCCGCCGCTGAAGGTGAACATCGTCTGCCAGCTGGCGGAGTTCGCCGGCGTCTTGGTGGCCTGGACCCGGAAGAAGTCGTAGCCCGACTCGGTGTCGATCCTGCCGAACGCCTTGATGCTGCAGTTGCTGCCGCCGGTGAGGTTGAGGCCGTTGGCGTTGCGGATCCAGTTGAACTGGTTGTTCACGTACTGGGTCGGCGCAGCCGCCGTTCCTCCAGGCGAGTCGGTGACGCTGTTGCTGGGGCTGCCCGAGAACACCGTCGTCCGGTTCCAGCGCGGGGCACCCGCCTGGCCGGCGTCGTTGTTGATCCAGCGCCCGGTGATCGGGACCTCGAAGCTCTCGGTGAAGATCGTGTTCTGAGGCACGGTGCTCAGGATCGTCACACCCGGGGCCGCGATGTCAACGTTGGTGACGCCGAAGTTCGAGAAGTTGGCGAGCTGGTCGCTCGAGTCGGTCGCCGCGACGCAGATCTTGTTCGCCGCGTCGGGGGTCGACGCGGGGTTACACGGCGTGTGCGGCGAGGTGTCGTTGTTCACCCCGTCGTTGCCCGCCGCGACCGCGTACAGCGTGTTCGGCCGGCTCTTGATCGCGTTGTCCAGCGTCGCCGAGGTGCCGGAACCGCCCAGGCTGACGTTGGCCACCTTCGCGTTCATGGTCCCGGCGTAGACGAGCCCGTCGGCGATGTTTGCGAACGAGCCGGAGCCCGCCGCGTTGAGGACTTTGACCGGGATGATCTTCGGGCCCAGCCAGCTGCCGCTGGTGGTCGGGAAGCTGGCGGCGCCGGCGACACCGAGGCTGTTGTTGGCCCGCGCCGCGATCGTGCCGGCGACGTGGGTGCCGTGCTCGTTGTCGTCAACCGGGTTGTTGTCGTTGTTGACGAAATCCCAGCCACGGAAGTCGTCGACCTTGCCGTTGCCGTCGTCATCGATTCCGTTGGTCTCCTTGCCGCCGCCGCTTTCGCCCGGATTGAGGAATCGGTTCAGCGTCAGGTCGGGATGAGCGACCTGCACGCCGCTGTCGACCACGGCAACACGCACGGACGAGCCGAGCCCGACGCCCATGTTCCACGCCTCGGTGGCGTCGATGTCGGCATCCGCCACGCCGCTCACGCCGTTCACCGCCTGGCCGGTGTTGTGGAGGCCCCAAAGGTCACCGAACCTGGTGTCGTTCGGAGTGACCGCCGCGTGCAGGATGCCGTTCGGCTCCGCATACGCGACGTCGGGGTCGCGCTCGAGCTTCGCGGCGGCCTCGGCCTCGTCGCCCGGCGTGACGTTGATCAGCTCGGTGCGCGAGATCAGCAGGTCGCGCTCGTGGGTCGCGTCCACCGACGACATCGCCGCGGCGCGGTCGGATCCGGAAGCGCTCGGCTTGTAGCGGACGATCACCTCGCCGGGCACGACGTCCTGGCCGAACAGGCCGGCGTTATCGGACGCCGGGCGGGCCCCCTCCTTGGCGAGTGCCGAACCGCTCGCGCACAGCAACCCGAGGAGTCCGATGCAAGCGACGAACGTCCGCCGCTGCGCCGCGCCGCTCGACCGCTCATTACCCGTCCCTGGCTTCCGAAGCATCCCGCTCTCCTCGTCGTCGTTCCCTGACTACTGGCCATCTGATGGCCGAGGCGGCAGGGTAGCAACCCCGATTCCGGGAATCCATCCGTAGAAACCACCCATGCGCCGCAGTCAGCACCGTATTTCGCCGAGGTTGGGCGGCGCGAAGCGAACGCGGAACCCCTACGGATTACCGCTCCGCTGCCGCGCTAACGCGGGCGGGCGTGCCACTACTTCTCAGCGACCGCTTGCTTGAGTGCCTCAAACTGTCGGTTGAATTCGCTGCGAACCTGCTGCCGGGAAACCGGGCGAGCGCGGGCTTTCTCGGTCGTGCCCTCGATGCATGCGACCTGGACTTGCAAGCCCCCCGTAGTCGTGCTGCTCTCATTGATGTACTCAGTACCCCACGCTGAACTCATCGATCACGTTCCGAGGGCCTAGTGATGACCCGCATGTGGAGACGGCAGCGGGGCCCAATCGAACAGACCAAGCAACTCTCGACTGAGCACCTTGACCCGCGAATCCGGGCGTGCACGACGCACGGCGATGCCGCCGCTGTACCTGCGGTTAATGAACTCAAAGGCGATCTTTCGGCCGTCGGGAGACCAGACTCCGTGAGAGCCGTAAAAATCCGTCTCGCTGAGCTCGAAGGCCCCAGACCCATCCGCTCGGACGATGAAAACGCTTGCGCCCCGACACATCGGCGGCCCCTCCGGGCAGTAACGCGTGAACGCGATGCGCCTGCCGTCCGGGCTCCAGGAAGGGTCAAGATCTTGGTCGCCGGAAGTCACCGCAACCGCCTGCCCTTCGCCGTCGGCTCGTGTCACGAAGATCCGGAAGGTCGCGTCGGAGTCGACCGACCCGGAGAAAGCGATCTTCCGACCATTCGGAGAGAGATCGAACCCCTCGCGGACGTTTGACAAGCCGAGGTCGGCTGCTGAGAACAGAACGTGCCTGTGTTTTGTGTTTGAGCGCGCCGTCCAGAATGTGTTCTCGTCGCTCCAGAGGATGTTCCGGCTGTTTCTCGAGAACTTCGGATTGTGGGCATGCTCCCTGGGGCCGGTCACCGGCCGGGGGTGGTCTCCATTCCGGCGCGCCACCCACACCCGCGAGTAGGCGGTGCAAAAACGGGTGCAGGGCGGCTTTTCGTAGTACCTGACGTACGCGATCCGCTTGCCGTCCGGTGACAGAACAAGATCCTCAACCCCGTCGTCGGCGCCGGAGCGCACAACTGGCTTCAACGACGAACCATCGGGCGAGAGCGAGAAGGCTTTGACCCCGTTGCTAACGGTCAAGGGCCCATTGACCCCAGGGTAAGTTCCCAGCGCAGTCGCTGGCCACAGCGCGATCAAGAGGACCGCCAGCAAGGCTCCCCGCCACGACGCCATCACGAGCCAACCTACTCGGTAACGACCGGGACGGCAACCGCGACGACCTTGCGAGTCAGGCGCTCTCGCAGTCGACTCATCCGGCGCCATTAACCGCAGCCTGGAACGAAGTTCCGCTTCGGACCGAAGCGCGAGACGGCCTCAGTCCGTTTACGTGGGCGGCTGTGGACGATGGGAGATTAGACAGCTAGAACACCGGTTCGGGGTGCCCACTCCCCCCTCCGCCCCCGGCCTGCACCCCACTTGCGCCCCAGTGAGCCCCAGTCTCCATCGTCCTCAGCCGTTCTCAGTCGAAGCAAGACCCGCATAAACAAGCGGTGCGCCGCATGAGCAAGCGAGGGCTTTCAGATGTAGTACATGTCGGCGCCCGTCTCGGTCGCCTCGCGCCGGGCGATGTCGGCGATCGTGGTCGAGCCGAAGACGTTGCGCAGCGCCTCGACGCCGTCGCGCCAGATGCCGCCGGCCTCGTCGGCCTCCTGGCCCACCTTGCCGTCGAGCGCCTGGACGACCTCGAGCACGTTGATCTGCTCCGGGGGCCGGGCGAGCATGTAGCCGCCCTTGACACCCCGCTGGCTGACGAGCAGACCGTCGCGGCGGAGGGTCGAGAACAGCTGCTCGAGGAACTGGACCGGCATCCCACGGCGCTCGGCGATCTGGGCGATCGGCACGGGGCGATCACCCGAGCGCGCCAGCTCCGCCATCGCGACGACCGCGTAGCGGGACTTCGAGGTCACCGAGATCATCGGCGGCGGCTCCCCATGATCGCCATCTCCGCAGGTTCTAACGGATGTCGACGGAAAAACCTCGCTCCTACCGCTGAGCGAGCAAGCCCTCGCCGCGACCCCCAGCTAGGATGACCGGCGCGGTAAGAGAGGAGCCGCGGGCTCGTTCACTCGGATCGGGCAGCGGATCAGGGCATCTGCCGGGGTGTCACCCGGTCAAGGGGTCATGCAATGAACGACGAACGACGCTGCCTGGTTATCGACGCGCAGCCGGCCATCCGGCTCGGGATCCGCGGCCTGCTCGGTGACCGCTACGACGTCGAGGAGGCCGAGAACGGGCGCGAGGCGCTCGAGCTCATCAGCTTCGACGACTTCGACGTTGCGATCGTCGAGCTGGCGGCCGCCAACGGGCGCGAGGCGCTCACCGGGCTGCCGGCGATCCGGGCGCTGCGCAAGGCGAGCCCGCGCCTCGGGATCGTCGCCTACGGCGCCCGGCCCCAGCGCCACACGGCGAGCGAGGCGATCGCCGCCGGGGCCACCGCATACGTCGCGAAGAGCTCAGACGCCCGTGAGCTCGAGCGGGCCGTCGACTCCGCCGCGGAGGCCGAGACGTTCGTCGACCCGGCAGCGCGAACGAAGGAGAACGGCGGCCGCCACCTGACCCGCCGCCAGCGCGAGATCCTCCAGCTCTACGCGAACGGCCTCTCGACGGAGAAGGCCGCGGAAAGCCTCGGCCTCAGCACCGAAACCGTGCGGACCCACACCAAGGCGGTCCTTTCACGGCTGGAGGCACGCGACCGCACTCACGCCGTGGCGATCGGCCTGCGTTCCTCGCTGATCGAGTAACGACGGCTCAGAGCCAGCCGCGCTCGCGGGCGATCAGCACCGCCTGCGCCCTGTCCACCGCGCCGATCTTGCGATAGACGTTGTGCAGGTGGGTGCGCACCGTGCTGACCGAGAGCGTCAGCTCCTGGGCGATCTGCTTGTAGACCATGCCCTCGCCGAGGCCGCGGAGGGCGTCGAGCTCGCGGGTCGACAGCGGGCACGGCTCGCTCGAGCGGCGGCGCGGCTCGCCCAGGTGCGGGAACTCGAAGAGCAGTGAGTTGAGGCCGTTCTCGTCGATGTCGAGCGCCCCGGAGACCTCGCGCATCGACTCGCTGGAGACCGGGTCGCCGGCGGCATGGTGGACGACGAGGTCGGCGAGCCGGATGGCCGCCGCGTGACCGGACGCGTCGACGGAGTGGTGGCGCTCGATCGCCGAGGCGACCACCGAGGGCAATCCCCATCGGCGGACCAGCACGGCGCCGACCAGGGCGTGGTCGATGCCGAGCTCGCGGCGCTCGCGGCGGGCGTGCTCGTCGGGCGACTCGCCCGGTCCCTGGAACGCCTGCTCGTACCCGTACAGCTCCGCGAGCACGAGCTTGCCGACGTCGTGAAGGAGGGCGGCGACCGCGAGCTCGTCGCGCTGCGGGAGGCGGGCGAGCTCGCCGATCCGCTCGGCGCCGATCCGCACCGCGACGCCGTGGCGGCGGAATCGCTCGTGGCGGCTCGACGTGCCGGGCTGGTCGAGGACGTCGTAGGTTTCGAGCCCGGTCGCAAGGTTGGAGACACCGTCGGCCTGCAGGTACTCGACCGCCTCGCGGACACCCCCGGTGCGGCCGGAGGGACCCTCGCCGTTGTTGGCGGCGCGCATGATCGCGATCGCCAGCGCGGTGTCGGCCTCGATCGCCTCGGAGACATCTACGGGCGAAGGCGCCTGCTGGTCGCAGAGACCGACGAGGCGACGGCGGGCCTCGGCCAGCGCCGGCATCGCGGTGACGGTGTCGAACGCCTCCGCGAGGCGGCGCCCGCCGACCCCGGCCCGGCGCTCTCCGCGCTTCGAAGACCGGGCAGCGCCCTTTGTGTTCTTGCCGGTTGCGGCCTTGCTCATTCTCAAGTTCTCACGGTTACGCCCGCGCCACGCACGCGGTGTCAGCCTCTTCATCGGCATCAGTGCCTAGTTCTTTTAGCCTCGCGCGTGCGTGAATGCACGCGGCGGGCACGCGCTCACGCGTCGCGCAGGCGTGAGAGCGCGTTTCGAACCCGAAAAACCGCCTCATCTCTGCCCAAAGCTGCAAGCGATTCGAAGATCCCGGGCGAAACCGTCGTGCCCGTGATCGCCACCCGCAGCGGCTGGTAAAGGTCGCGCGGTTTCAGATCGAGCCGCTCGGCGAGGCCGCCGAGCTCGGTCTCGAGCGTCGGCGGATCGAACGGCTCGGCCGTCTCGAGGCTCGCGAGCGCGGCCTCGAGCGCCGCGGCGACCCCATCGCGCCCCATCACCTTCGACCACGCTTTCGGATCGCCGACCGGCGGCTCGAAGAGGAAGGCGATCAGCGGCCAGAGCTCGTCGAGGGTCTGCGCCTTCTCCTGGGCAATCGCGCAGGCGGCGGCGAGCCGGTCGCGCTCCGCGGCGGCCTCGGCGTGCCCGGAGCGCTCGAGCGCCGCCGCCGCCGCGTCGACGTACGCGTCCGGCGGCAGCTCGCGCATGTAGCGGCCGTTCAGCCATCGCAGCTTGCGCTCGTCGAAGATCGCCGAGGAACGCCCGACCCGGTCGATCGAGAACTGCTCGATGAGCTGGTCGGTGGAGAGGATCGTCTGGTCGTGGTCGGCGCCCCACCCGAGGAGCGCCAGGTAGTTGCGGACCGCGGCGGGCAGATAGCCGGCGTCACGAAGCTCCTGCACCGAAGCGGCGCCGTGGCGCTTGGAGAGCTTCTTGCCGTCCGGCCCGTGCAGGAGCGGCAGGTGCGCGTAGCGCGGCGGCTCGGCGCCGAGCGCCTCCAGGACGAGCAGCTGCTTCGGCGTGTTCGACAGGTGATCGTCGCCGCGGATCACGTCGGTGATCTCCATCTCCGCGTCGTCGACGGCGACCGCGAAGTTGTAGAGCGGCGTCCCGTCGCCGCGGGCGATCACGAGGTCGTCCTGCAGCCGGTTCTCGAACCTCACCGGACCGCGGATCAAGTCCTCGACCACGGTCTCGCCCTCGTCGGGGACCCGCAGCCGGATCGCCGCGCCCTCCCCCTCGCGCGGCTCGCCTCGGTAACCGGCGTTGTCGTGGGCCTGCTTGTAGGCGCGGACATCGTCGGCGGTCGCCGTGTCCGGATACGCCTTGCCCGCCGCGACCAGCTCGCCGATCCGCGCCCGGTGCCGCTCGGCGCGCTCGGCCTGGCTCAGCGGTCCCTCATCCCAGTCGAGCTCGAGCCAGCGCAGCGCGTCGAGGATCTGCTCGACGTTCTCGGGCGTCGAGCGCTCGCGGTCGGTGTCCTCGATCCGCAGCACCAGCGTCCCGCCCGTGCCGCGCGCGAAGAGCCAGTTGTAGAGTGCCGTCCGCGCCCCACCGATGTGCAGGGCACCGGTCGGCGACGGGGCGAAGCGGACTCTCGGGGACTGGTTCACGACTTTGCTGATCGGCGCGCATGTTTCCACAGCGGGTGGCCTCGCCAAGGCGGTCGAGCGCGGCGTCGAGACGCGGTCCGACGCAATCCAGGTCTTCAACCAGAGCCCGCGGATGTGGCACCCGACCAACTACACGGACGCCGACTTCGCCGACTTCCGCGACGCCCTCGACGGTTCACGCATCGATTCCGCGACGATCCACGCCGTCTACCTGATCAACTGCGCCAGCAAGGAGCGCGAGATCCGGGCGAAGTCGATCGCCTCGCTCACGCACGCGCTGCGGGTTGGGGACGGGATCGGCGCCCACGGCGTCGTCCTTCACGCGGGCGCCCGGAAGGGCGAGGCCCATGGCCCGTCGATGAAGCGCGCCGCCAAGGGGATCGCGGCCGCCCTCGCCGACTCCGATGCGTGCCCGGTGCTGCTCGAAAACACAGCGGGGACGCAAGGGCCGCTCGGGCGCAACTTCGACGAGCTCGCCGACCTGCTCGAGCTGCTCGCCGGCGACGAGCGAATCGGGTTCTGCCTCGACTCCTGCCACCTGCTCGCCTCGGGGTTCGAGATCCGCACGGTCGAGGCGCTCGACGAGGTGATCGCCGAGTTCGACCAGAAGGTCGGGCTCGACCGCCTGCGCTGCCTGCATTTGAACGACTCGAAGATCCCGCTCGGCGGCAACCGCGACCGGCACGCGGGCCTCGGCGAGGGCGAGATCGGCGAGCGTGGCCTTGGCGTCTTCCTCTCCGAGCCGCGCTTCGAGCGGCTGCCGACCCTGATCGAGACCGGCCGTGAGGACGGTGCGCCGGGCCGCGCCGACGTCGAGCTGGCCAGGCGCCTGCGCAAACGCGGAATCGCCGCCCGCAAGAAGCGAGCGGCGAGCCGTTCCTAGCAATCCCCGCCTAGGAGATCTCTTGGCCGGTGTCGCGAGAGACCGCGCGCTGGAGCGCGAGGCCGAGCCCGGTGACCGCCAGCGCGACCGCGGCCATCGCGATCACGTCGAAGCCGGTGAACGGAAGCGGGCCTACGTTGCCGCCAAGACCGCTTGCGCTCTCGCCGCCTCCGGCGCCAACGCTCGTACCGGTGTCTCCGCCGCCCGTGCTGATCTGCGACAGGTTGTTGGAGTATTGGTGCTGACTCGGGGACGTCTGCTGCGCGCCGGCGAACGCGGGCAACAACAGCGCCGCGAAGATCGCCACGACCAACAGCCCGGCGAGCTTTTTCTTCAGCTGAGTGGTACGCAAGCTACGGATCTCCTTCTCGGAATTTGCGAGGTGAACGCGGACGAGAGTAGGAACGCCGAGTGAGAACAGCGTGAGCCTGGGATGAGAACCGCTCTCATGGTCCTGCCTCATGCGCGTCTCATGCAGTTCTCATCGCCATCTCATCCGGATCCGCGAGGCTTGCAAGCGGATGCGCACGTTGCCCTGTAAGGGGACGCGCGGGTGACTGGGAGTCATTCGCGCCTCGTAGCCGTTCAGGCGGTTGTCGTAGGCGTGCTCATGGTGATCGTCTTCGTCACCCTCCTGCAGCCGGAGAGCGATCGGCCGCTGACCGGCGTCGAGGCGCCCGGCGAGCCCAACCGAAGCGAGCTCCCCGGCCCGGTGTACACCGGGCCCAGCGAGCCCGGCGGCGGCCAGCCCGGCGGGGGTGGCCAGCCCGGCGGCGGCGGCCCGGGTGGCCCCGGTGGTCCCGCGGGCCCCGGCGGGGGCGCACCGGGCGCCCCGGAGCTCGGACCGACCGCTCCCGGCGGAGGCGGCGGGACCGCGCCCGGCAGCGGTGGCGGCGGCGACACGCCCAGCGACGACCAGTATGGGGACACGCTCACGCGCCTGGTCGCACGCCTGAACTGACCGCGGCGCACCCACGGCCTAGGCAGATGTTCTAGGCCCGGTGCACGCCAAATGGCAGTGGTCGCGCCCGATCCCGGCTACAGTTTTCGGCGTGTTGATCGACTCCCGGACCCGCGCCGCGGAGGGCGAGATCACCGAAAGCGCGGACACCCGCGTATCGCTTTTGTCGGGCGTCCGCACCCGGGTCCTGGTCTCGTTTCTCGCGCTGCTGGTGCTGTCCACCGCAGCGTCGGTGTTCGTTCTGCGCCAGGTCCTGCTGTCGCGGATCGGCGACCAGGTCGAAAAGGAGCTTGTCCGCGACATCGAATCGCTGCAGGACGTCTCCGAGGCGGGCCGGCCGCCGAACGGCCGCCCGTTCACCGGCGTCTCCCAGCTGTTCGAGACCTACCTGCGTCAGACGGCGGCGCCGGCGGACGGGGCGCTGGTCACGTTCATCAACGGCGAGGTCTACCGGGCCGAGGTCGCGGATCCGAGCCAGTCGAAGCTCGGCGGCGCCTACGGATCGCTGTCGACCAGCAAGGCGCCGACCAGCGGCGCGCTCGACACCCCCCTGGGCGAGTCGCGCTACGTGGCCGTGCCGGTCTCGATCGGCAAGTCCCACGGCGTCCTCGTAGTCGCCTCGCTGACCACCGACGAGCGCGATCAGGTGGAGAGCGCGGTGCGGATCGCGATCGGAGTCTCGATCGTCGTCCTCCTGCTCGCCTCGCTGTTCATCTGGCTCGCCGCGGGCCGAGCGATCGCCCCGCTCGAGGCGCTCTCGCGTACCGCCCGGAACATCTCCGAGACCGACCTCTCCGGCCGCATCCCGGTCCGTGGCAACGACGAGATCGGCGAGCTCGGGCGCACCTTCAACAGCATGCTCGACCGGCTGGAGACCGCGTTCGCCAACCAGAAGGACTTCCTCTCCGACGTCAGCCACGAGCTGCGGACGCCGATCACCGTGATCCGCGGCCACCTCGAGACGCTCGGCGACTCCCCCGAGGAGCGCGAGGAGGCGATCCTCGTGATCCAGGACGAGCTCGACCAGATGAGCCGCTACGTCGACGACCTGCTGCTGCTCGCCAAAGCGCCGCGGCCCGACTTCCTGCGGACCGGCCCCGTCGACCTCGACCTGTTCACGCACGACCTGTTCGCGAAGGCGCGCAGCCTCGGTGATCGCGACTGGCGCCTCGACGGCACCGGGGTCGGGATCGTCGTGGCGGACCAGCAGCGGCTCACCCAGGCGGTCATGAACCTGGCCGAGAACGCCGTCCGCTACACGCGCGAGGGCGAGGCGATCTGGCTCGGGAGCTCGCTGATCGGTGAACGCGCCAGGCTCTGGGTACGCGACGAGGGACCGGGGATCGACAAGCAGGACCGCGAGCGGATCTTCAACCGCTACGCGCGCGCCGACACGAGCTCGGATGGGCTCGGGCTCGGGCTCTCGATCGTGCAGGCGATCGCCGAGGCGCACGGCGGCCAGGTCGAGCTCGACTCGCGGCCGGGACTGGGCGCCACCTTCACGATCGTTCTGCCCGCCTCCAGTCCCCTGCCGTGAGCCGGATCCTGATCGCCGAGGATGAGGCGCGGCTCGCCTCGTTCCTCGAGAAGGGCCTGCGAGCGAGCGGCTTCACGACGACGACCGTCGGCGACGGGCTCAGCGCCCAGGCGCTCGCCTCCGACGACGACTTCGACCTCCTGATCCTCGACCTCAGCCTGCCGCGCAAGGACGGCCTGGAGGTGCTCCGCGAGCTTCGCGCCGCCGGCCAGCGGCTGCCGGTGATCGTGCTGACCGCCCGCGGCGACCCGCACGACCGGGTCGAGGGCCTGGAGACGGGTGCCGACGACTACCTGCCCAAGCCCTTCCACTTCGAGGAGCTGGTGGCGCGGATCCGGGTCCAGCTGCGCGGCGACGGACCGGCGACCGAGGAGACGCAGCTGCGCATCGGCGAGGTCGCGCTCGACCTGCGGACCCGCTGGGCGAGCGTCGCCGGCGACACGGTCGAGCTCAGCGCGCGCGAGTTCGAGCTCCTGCGCACCTTCCTCCAGCACCCCAACCAGGTGCTGAGCCGCGAGCAGCTGCTGGCGCGGGTCTGGGGCTACGACTACGACCCGGGATCGAACGTGGTCGACGTCTACGTCGGCTATCTGCGCAAGAAGCTCGGCCAGGGCCGGTTCGAGACGGTGCGCGGGGTCGGCTACCGCTTCCGCGCCTGAGCGAGGTTCACGGTCGCGGTCGCGGGCGCCGGCGCGGTCGCGTCGGGAAGCTCCAGGCTCGGCGCCGCATCGCGCAGGTGCTGGGGCAGGACGAGCGCGTTGGCACCACGCACCGGTGGGCGGCGCAGGTCCCGCAGCGGCACGGCGATCGTCTCGACCCCGATCAGCAGGTCGAAGATCGGGGAGCGGTGCTTGAGGTAGTAGAGGTCGAACGAGAGCTTCCAGGCGGTCCCAGCCTTGCTGCCGGCGTAGCCGCAGCTCACCTGCGCCCAGCCGGTGAGACCCGGCTTGACCATCAGGCGGCGGTCGTAGAACGGCAGCTCGGTTTCCAGCCGCTGCACGAACTCGCGCCGCTCCGGACGCGGGCCGACCACGGACATCTGGCCCTTGACGACGTTCCAGAGCTGCGGCATCTCGTCGATGTGGGTCTGTCGAAGGATGCGGCCGACGCGGGTCTGGCGGGCGTCGTCGGAGCCCGACCACTGCGGCGTGCCCTCCGCCTCGGCGTCGACCCGCATCGTGCGCAGCTTGCGCAGCGTGAACTCCTCGCCGCCCTCGCCGACCCGGCGCTGGACGTGGAAGATCGGGCCCGGCCCGCCGAACAGCTTCACGGCCAGCATGGCGAGCAGGAACAGCGGCGTCAGGGCGACCGCGATCCCGAGCGCGAACACGAAGTCGTAGATCCGCTTGCGGCCCGGCGGGGTGGCGTGAAAGCGCGGATGGATCACGTACTGGAACCAGGCGGCGTTGATCGCCGCGAGCGGCACGTGCCCGAAGTTCTGCTCGAAGAACTGGTCCGCGCCGATCACCCGCAGGTCGAGGTCGACGCAGACCTCGACCACGCGTTCGAGGGCGCTGATCGAGTCGACGCCGAGCCACTCGCCGGCGTGGCGCTCTGACTCGCGGACGCCGAAGACGAGCAGATCGATGTCGTGCTCCGCGACGATCGAGTCGATCGAGTCCGCGAAGCCGAGCGACGGGGGGGCATCCTCGGTGCCCTGCAGGCCGTCATCGGTGAAGTCGACCCAGCCGACGAGCTCCCAGCGACGGAGCTCGAGCAGCTCGAGCTCGGCCCCGAGCGCCGCGGCGAGCTCCGGCGAGCCGATCACGGCGACGCGGACGGCCAGCTTCGGCTCGAGGCTCGAGGTCAGCCCGATTCCGAATCCGAGCATGAGCCAGGCGGCGAGCAGCGGGATGACGAGCTCGCCGACGCCCAGCGGCGCCAGGGCGAGGGAGACCAGCCAGGCGCAGAAGACGCCCGCGAATACCGCCAACCCGCGGGCGAGAGCGCCGCCCAGCGGCATCAGGTGAAGCGGATGACTGCCCCTGCCGAGCGCCCACGAGGACGTGAGAACGCCCGCTCCGACGAGGACCGCGGCGCCGACGTCGACGTGACCGAGAGCGACGGCAGCGGCGACCAGCGCCGGTGCAACCTCGAGGCACGCGAAGTCGAGCGTGCGCTGCGCGGGCAGCGCGCTCATCCGTGATCGCTTCTTCGCCGGCGTGCGCATATTCCCTTGCCTGCACTATCGGCAGGCACGGCCGGTTACCTGACCGAGTTCGGCGGCTCAGGCCGCGTCTTCGAGCGCGTTGCGAAGGTCGAAGGCCCGGATTCCCTCCGGCCCTTCGTCGGTGCAGTCGAAGAAGCGGGGATTCACGCACGCGTACGCGGCGCCGTCACCCTCGTAGGACGGCTCGACCCGGAACTGGCACTGGGGAAGCGGAGCGCCCGACATCTTGATCCCGCCGTAGCCCCCGTCGGCCTCGGCGAGCTCGAACATGTCGACGTCGATCTCGGCCCGGAAGACCTTGCGGATGCAGCCCATGTAGCGGCCTCCGGTGAGCTGGTCCTCGTAGCTGTAGAGGTATCGGCAACCGAGCTCGATGCACCCGCGCGGCTCGATCAGCTTGTCGCAGAACGTCCGGCAGCGCCGGCATTCACTGACCTGGGTCCGCTGGATCGTCGCCACGAAAGAAGTCTATGCCGCGAGCGCTGTGGGACCCAAAAGCTGATCGAGCTCAGCGCGCAGCGCCGGTGACGGCGCAACGCGGTAGTCGGTGCCGAAGCGCAGCCGGCGGATGCCCTCGCGCGTCCGCATCTCGAGCAGGACCTCGTTCTCGCCCGGGAAGTCGCCGAACAGCGACTTCAGCTCCTCGATCAGGCCGGCGCCGAACTCGGCCGCGTTGACACGCAGGACGAGCGGCCCGGCCGACTGGCTGGCCTTCGCCCTCGCGGCGGCCACCTCGTCCGCTCCCGGCTCGAAGCTCTCGGCCTCGTGGACGACGAGGCTGAGCTTGCCGCCCTCGCCCTTGTCCACCCGCCCGCGGATCACGACGACGCGGTCGACCTCGATCACCTCGGCGACCTCGGACGCCGCGTCACGGACGAACAGCTCGAGGCGGCCCTCCAGGTCGTCGAGGGCGGCGAACATCACGTAACCGCCGCGGCGCGTGCGCACCTTCTTCGCCTCGGCGACGATCCCGCCGACCGTCACCCATGCGCCGTCGGACATCGAGGGAACGTCGGCGAGCGGGCGCTCGACCCGGGCGCGCAGCGCCTCCCGAACCTCGCCCAAGGGATGGGCGGAGACGAACGTCCCCAGGGTCTCCTTCTCCAGCCGCAGCAGCTCGCGCTGGTCGAACTCGTCGGCGGCGACCGGCGGGTTGGCGGGCGCCGCGAAGGCCGCCGGCGCCTGCTCGGGCCCACCGAGATCGAAGATCGAGCCCTGGCCGCGGCGGGAGTCCTCCTGCGCCTTCTGGCCCGCCGACTGGGCCGCGGTCAGCGCCTCGAGCATCCCCTTGCGCGAGTCGCCGGTCGAGTCGAGCGCCCCGCACTTGATGAGGCACTCGATCGCCCGCTTGTTGACGGCCCGCGAGTCGGCGCGCTCGCAGAAGTCCCAGATCGACTCGAACGGCCCGTCCGCCTCGCGCGAGGCGATGATCGTCTGCACCGCGGCGTGGCCGACGTTCTTGACCGCGTCGAGCCCGAAGCGGATCGAGTTGCCGGAGACGACGAAGCCGTGATCGGAGGAGTTCACGTCCGGCGGCAGGACCTCGATCCCCATCTCCTCGCAGCGGTTGACGAAGAACGGAACCTTGTCCTTGGTCGACATCACCGACGAGATCACCGCGGCCATGTACTCGGCGGGGTAGTTGGCCTTCAGGTAGGCCGTGCGGTAGGAGATCATCGCGTAGCAGGCCGCGTGGGACTTGTTGAACGAGTAGTCGGCGGCCGCGGTCATCAGCGACCAGAGGTCCTTGCTGACCGCCGGCGCGGTCCCGGACGCGGCGCAGCCGTCGGCGAACATCCCCTGCATCGTCGCCATCAGGTCGCGCTTCTTCTTGCCGACGGCCTTGCGCAGGTCGTCGGCCTCGGCGGGCGTGAAGCCCGCGATCTGCTTCGAGATCTCCATCAGCTGCTCCTGATAGATGCAGCAGCCGTAAGTCGGCTCGGTGATCGCGCGCAACCGCGGGTCGGCGTAGGTGACGCTCGCCGGGTTGCGCTTGCCGCGCGCGTAGTCGTCGATGTAGCGCATCGCCCCCGGCCGGTAGAGGGAGACGAGGGCGACGATGTCGTCGAACTCGGTCGGGCGCACCTTGCGCAGCGCGTCGCGCATCCCCTCGGATTCGAGCTGGAAGACCCCGACCGAGTCGCCACGGGCGAGCATCTCGTAGGTCTTCGCGTCGTCCATCGGGATCGCGTCCATCTCGAGCTCGTCGCCGCGCGAGCGCCGGATGATCTCGACCGCGTCCTCGATGACGTCGAGGTTGCGAAGCCCGAGGAAGTCCATCTTCAGCAGCCCGATCTCCTCGATCGGCCCCATCGAGTACTGGGTGACGATCTTGTAGGAGCGCTCGGGCTTGCCGTTCGCGCCGTTGGCGGCGGGAGCCCCGCGGTCCTCGGCGAGCTGCAGGGGCACGATCTCGTCCAGCGGGCGGTCGGCGATCACCACCGCGGCGGCGTGGATCGAGTTGTTGCGGACGATCCCCTCCAGCCCCTGCGCGACCTCGACGATCTTGCGCACGTCGCGATCGGCGTCGACGGCCTTGCGCAGGTCCTGGCCCGGCCGCAGGCAGTCCTCGAAGCTCGGGCTGCGGCCCATGATCGGCTCCGGGATCAGCTTCGCGGCCCGGTCCCCCGTCGCGTAGTCGTAGCCGAGCACCCGGGCCGAGTCGCGGGTCGCCGCCCGCGGCGCCATCTTGCCGAAGGTGATGATCTGGGCCACCGACTCGCGCCCGTACTTCTCCTGCACGTAGCGGATCACCCGCTCCCGGCCCCGGACCGAGAAGTCGATGTCGATGTCGGGCATCGACTTGCGCGCCGGGTTCAGGAAGCGCTCGAACAGGAGCTCGTTGGCGAGCGGATCGAGGTCGGTGATGTTGAGCGCGTAGGCGACGATCGAGCCGGCCGCCGAGCCGCGGCCCGGGCCGACCGCGATCGCGTTGTCCTTCGCGTACTTGACGAAGTCCCAGACGATCAGGAAGTAGGACTCGAACCCCATCTCGCCGATCACCCCGAGCTCGAACTCGAGCCGCTCGACCGCCTCCGCGGGCGGCGGGTCGCCATAGCGGCGGCGGAGCCCCTCGCGCGCGAGCCGGTCGAGCATCGCCGCGGGCTCTTCCCCGCCGGGGGTCGGGAAACGTGGCAGCAGCAGCTTGCCGAGCTCGAGCTCGACCTCGCAGCGCTCGGCGATCTCGAGCGTCGTCGCGACCGAGCCGGGCCACTCCTTGAACGACTCCTCCATCTCCGCCGGGCTCTTGAGGAAGAACTCGTTCGTGTCGAAGGTCAGCTTCGGCTGCTCGAGCGTCGACTTCGTCTGCACGCAGAGCAGCGCGGCGTGGTTGTCGTAGTCGGAGCGGTGCAGGTAATGCACGTCGGCCGTCGCGACCAGCGGCCGGCCGAGCTCGCGGGCGTAGCGGGCGATGCCCTCGTTCGCCTTCGCCTGCTCCGCGATCCCGTTCTCCTGGACCTCGAAGTAGACGTCGTCGGCGCCGAAGACCTGGACCAGGTCGTCGAGGTGGGCGCGGGCATCCGCCGGGCGCTCCTCGACCAGGCGGCGGCAGAAGCGCGACTGCAGGCAGCCGGTGAGCGCGATCACGCCGTCCGCGTGGCGGGAGAGCAGCTCCATGTCGACGTTCGCCTTGCCGCGTGAGAAGCCCTCCAGGAACCCGGCGGAGGTGAGCTTCACGAGGTTGCGAAAGCCGGTGTCGTCGGCGGCGAGCAGCGTCAGGTGGTTGCGCTCGACCCGCCCCTCGGCGCGGCGGTCGTCGACCAGGTAGGCCTCGAGCCCGAGGATTGGCTTGATCCCGTGCTCGCGGCAGGCCTTGTAGTGCTCGACCGCCCCGTTCATCACCCCGTGGTCGGTGAGCCCGAGCGCCGGCATCCCGAGCTCGGCAGCCCGCGCGACGAGCCCGCGATCGACCTTGTCGGCACCCCTGTTGACGATCTTGCAGGCACCGTCGAGCAGCGAGTACTCACTGTGGACGTGGAGGTGGACGACGCTCACCGAGCGATCATCGCAAGCGCGCCAGATGCCACCGGCGCGTGATTCCGCAAGCTGCGAGGATCATCGCCGGTGATCTGGCTGCTGCGACACGGCGATGCGGAGAGCCACGCCGAAGACGACGCGTCCCGCCCCCTCACCCCCAAGGGCGAGCGCCAGGCGGTCGCGGCCGGCGTCGCGCTCGCGGCGCTCGACGCCGGGATCGAGACCTGCCTGACGAGCCCCAAGCTGCGCTCGCTCGACACGGCCCGGATCGCCTGCGAAGCGCTCGGGATCGAGCCTGAGGTCAGCGAGGCGCTGCGCGGCGGCGACTTCGACCCGGCGGAGCTTGCCGCCGGGCGCGGGACGGTGCTCCTGGTCGGCCACGAGCCGGACTTCTCGCGCGCCGTTCAGCTCGCGACCGGGGGGCGGGTCGAGTTCAAGAAGGGTGGTCTGGCGGCGATCTCCGACTCGACGCTGGTCGCGCTCCTGCGCCCGGGCCAGCTGCGCCGGCTCGCTCACATGTAGGGGCCGCCGGCGCCGGCTCGTCGAGCTCCAGGCTGAGCTCGTCGGCGGCCTGGCTGACGGCACGCAGCATGCGCCCGAGGCTCTCGCGCCCCAGCTCGACGTCGTCGAGCCGCGCGAGAACCAGCTCGACGCGTGCGATCAGCGTCTCGTAGAGCTCGAGCAGGCGACGGCGGCGATAGTCCAGCGCCTCGTCGATGTCGACGGTCGTCCCCTCCGCCTTGCGGCGCGCCTCGTCCAGAATCCGGTCTGCCTCCTCCCGGACGTCGTCGAGGATCGCGTCGATGCGGGTCGTGAACTCGGGACCGAGCGGAGCGAGTTCGGTGGCTTCGGGGGTTTCGGGCTCGGTTTTCCTGCGCCGCCACATCGACATGACTTATCTCACGTCGTCGGAACCGGGTGGAGCCTTTACGAAGTTCGTGAAAGTTTCGGTTCAGGCGCCCGGGCGCTCTAGCCCTCGGCCTGGTCAGGAACCGCGCGCAGGTGACCGAGCGCGGTCTGCGTCCGCTGGTCGGACTCGCGCAGGCGCTGATCGGCGGCGTTCAGCTGGGCAAGCAGCCGCTCGAGGCGGTCGCGCGACTCGAGCGTGCTCGCCTGGCGCTCGATCCGCTGGGAGAGGTCGTTGGCGCTCGCGGTCAGATCGCGGATCGCCTCGGTGGCGGCGCTCTGCGCCCGCGTCGAGACGGTGGCCTCGGCGATCCGGGCCGTCTGGGAGATCCGCTCCTCGGCGGCGCCCGCGGCGGTGCGGATGTCTCCGCCGATCCGGGCGAGCTCGTCGCGCAGCGCGATCAGCTCGGCGCGCGCCTCGAGCACCATCGAGCCCACCTCGGCCCGGAGCTTCGTCTCGATCTCGCCCCCCTGGGCCCGGGCGAGCTCGGTGAGCTGCCGCTCGGCAGCCTCGGCGTCGCCCTCGGCGCGCCGCTTCAGTTCCTCGGCGACGCTGTCGAGCGCGGTCCGGGCGGCGCTGACCGCGTCGGCAATCTGGCGCTCGGAGACCGCGACGCGGTCGGTGATCAGCCGCTCGGAGCTGTTTGCCACCTCGGCGACGGTGCGCTCGGCGCTGTCGGCCCGGTCGCCGATCCGGCGCTCGGTCGAGCCCGCGTGCTCGGCGATCGCCTGGCTGAACGCCTCGCCGCGCTCGGCGATCGCCCGCTCCGTGATCTCGGCCTGAGCGCCGATCAGCCGCTCGGCGGCGTTGACGCTGCGGGCGATCTGCTCGCCGGAAGAGTCGATCCGATGCGCGAGCCCCGCCTCGGCATCCGCCGCGCGGGCCGTCAGTCGCGTCTCCTCGGCGATGGCCAGCTTGCGAAGCCGGTCGATCTCCCCGCGGGCCTCGCCGCGCAGCGCGCCGACCTCGTTGCGCAGCGCGTCCAGATCCGCGGAGTGCTGAGCGTTCGCCTGGCTGTGCGCCTGTTCGAGGACTTGCTTCGCGTGGGCCTCGATCCGGTCCTCCGCCGCCTTGATCCGCCGCTCGCGCTCCTCGCGCGCGAGCTTCAGCTCGTGGCGGCGCATCTTCCGCGCCATGGCGTTCTTCGCGTGCTCGTCGATCTCGGCGCGGGCCTGGTCGGCCTGGCGCTCGATCTCCGCCCTGCGCGCCACGGACGCGTCGGCCAGCTTCGTCTCGGCGGCCTCGCGCTGCTCCTGGGTCGCCCGCTGCGCCGCCGCCGCCACCTGGTCGGAGACGCTGTCGGCCACCCGCTGTGCGACCTCGGCTCCGGTCCGGTTGACCCGGTCCTCGGCCCGTTCGAGCTGGCCGTCGAGAGCCTCGCGGACCGCGGCCTGGCCGCGCTCGCGCTGGGCGGCGAACTCCGTGTTCAGGGTGTCGCGGTAGCTCTGCAGCTCGGTCTCGAGCCGGCCCGCGATCGAGCGCTCGATCTCCGCCGAGCGCTCCCGCAGGCGGGTGTCGAGCTCGCGGCCGAATCCCTCGAGGGAGGAGTTGATCCGCTGGCCCAGCTCGACCGTCGCCCCGGCGACCGCCGTGCGCAGCTCGGATTCGAGGCGCTCGCCGCGTTCCGCGGTCGCCGCCTCGATGCCCTCGGTCAGCCGCCGGCGGACGGCCTCGACCTCGCCGGCGACCGCCGCGCGCAGCTGCGCGGAAGCCTCGTTCGAAACGCGCTCGAGCCCGTCGCGCAGACGGGCGTCGATTCCGGCGTCGGTCTGCTCCCGCACCTTCCTGATGTGCATCGCGATCTCGTCGCGGAGCTCGTCGCGAACCGAGCCGATGGCCTCCTTGCGCAGCTGCAGGACCTGATCGCGCTCGGCCTCGAGGCGGCGGGTGATCTGCTCCTCGAGCGCGTCGAGGCGGAAGGCGATCTCGCTGCCGATCTCACCGCGGGTCGCGGCGGTTGCCGTGCCGAGGCGCTCGTGCAGCCGGGACTCGGCAGCCCCGATCGAAGCCTCGATCTCCTCCGCGAGCTGGCGGCGGCTCTCGGCCGCGCGCGCGGCCAGCTGCTCGACCGACTCGTCGACCATCGCGGCGAGCCGTTGCTGGAGCTCCCCCCGCGTCGACTCGATCTCGCCGCCGATCAGTCCGGACGTCTGCGCGAGCCGGGTCTCGAGCCGCTCCTCGACCCGCCGCTGCGCCTCCGTCACCGCCCGCTCGAGACGGGCGCGCAGGACGGCGTCGGTCTGCTCGAGCCGCTCGGAGAGGCGCCGTGAGATCTCCTGCTCGACCTGAGCGCCGCGACCGCGGTACTCGCGCTCGACCTCGTGGCGGATCGCCTCCGACAGGCCGACCAGCGACCGAGCGTTCTCGGCTCGCAGTTCGGCGCCGCTGGCCTCGAGCTGCTCGGTCAGCACGGCGCGGAAGTGCTCGGCCCCCTCGTTCAGCCTTCGATGAAGCTCGTGCGAGAGGCTGGCCGAGGCGCGCTCGAGCCGCTCGATCTCACGCTCCACCCGCTCCTCGGCAACCCGCGCGGCGCTCGCCGTCATCTGCTCGGAGAGCTCGACCAGCTCGCGGTCGAGCCGCTCGGCCTCGCCGCCGAGCTGGCGCATCAACTGCTCGCGAGCGCGCTCCGCGGCCTCGCGGAAACGCTCCTCGCCGTTGCCCTGTCGTTCCATCAGCTCTCTTCCATGGTCCTCTCCGCGACCGGCTGTTGTCGCTCGGCGCGACTGCCTTCGCCGGGACAATGCCGATTCCGCCCCCTGCAAGACGCCTCGCAGAGCCCTCGCGGACGACGGCTTGCGAGCCGATGTTCAGGCGTGAGTGGAACCGACCGGTTTGTCTAACTTCAAATGATGGCGCGCCAGACCCTGCGGCTCGAACCGGCGGCCTGGCTCGCCCTCGCGCTGCTATCGATCGTCTGGTCGTGGTGGGCGTGGCAGAAGGGCGCCTATTTCGGCGTCGTGCTGCTGCCGGGGGCGATCCTGCTGTGCGTCGCGACCGTGCTGCTCGTCCGCTTCGCCCCCTGGCGGGTCGACCTGCGGCTCTCCCGGCCGGTGATCGTCGCGATGATCTCGCTCGCCGGGCTCGGCGTCTGGACGCTGCTCTCGGCGCTGTGGAGCCCGGCGCCGGACACCGCGGTCGCCGACGGCCAGCGGGTCCTGGTCTACGCGCTCGCCTTCGGGCTCGGGCTGGCGCTCTGCAACCTGCTCGGGCCGCGGATGAAGTTCTCGCTCGTCCCGCTCGCCGCCGCTGGCGCGTTCACCGGGCTGATCACGGCGGTGACGCTGGCGACGGGCGACTCGCCCGGCGAGCTGCTCGAGCGGGCGGGGACGCTCGAGTTCCCGCTCGGCTATCGCAACGCGGAGGCGGCGTTCTTCGGGATCGCCATCTTCCCCGCCCTCGGCCTCGCCGCCGACCGCGACCTCGACTGGCGGATCCGGGCGGCCGCCGCGGGGACGGCGACGCTCTGCATCGACCTCTTCCTGCTCGCCCAGAGCCGTGGCTCGATGCCGGCGATGGCCCTGGCGCTCGTCGTCTACACGCTGGCATCGCCCTACCGCGTGCGCGCCATCAGCTGGCTCGGGCTGGCGGTGCTGCCGGCGCTGGCGATCATCCCGGCGCTCACGTCGCTGTTCTCGGCCGCCGACCCCGGTCTCGGGTCCCGCGTCGTCGACGAGATGAACCGGGCCGGCGTAATCGCGCTCCTGACCGCGATCGCGGGCGTCGGCCTCGGTGCCGTCGCGGCGAAGTTCGAGGACCGGATCCCGGGACTCCGCAGCCACACGCCCGACTCCAACCGCCGGGTGGGCCTCGGGCTCGCGGCGGCGGCCGCGGTGCTCGCGGTCACCTTCGTCGCCGCGGTCGGCGACCCGGTCCACTGGCTCGGCGATCGGGCGGACGAGTTCCGCAAGGGCGGCACCCCCGACCTCTCCGGGCACTCGAGCCGGTTCACCTTCAACGCCGGTTCGGACCGTTACGACATCTGGCGCGTGGCGCTGGACGAGGCTGCGTCGGACCCGCTGTTCGGTGACGGCGCCGGCGGCTTCCAGTACGCCTACCTGCGGGAGCGCGAGAGCGCGACCCAGAACCTGCGCGACGCTCACAGCGTCGAGCTCGAAGCGCTCTCGGAGCTCGGTCTTCCGGGGCTGGCCCTGCTGGTCACGGCGCTGGTCGCGGCGACCATCGGCGTGGCCCGGGCCGCGACGCTGGGGCCGTCCGCGGCAACCCTGAGCGCGATCGCGCTCGCCAGCGGCGGCTACTGGCTCGTGCATGCCTCGGTCGACTGGTTCTGGGCCTACCCGGCGCTCACGGCTCCGGTGATCGCGCTCGCCGGCTCGGCCTGCGCCCCCGCGGTCAGGGCCCTGCACCGCCGGTCGACCCGACCCTGGCGCGGCTGGCTGATCGGCGGGCTCGCGGTGCTGGCGATGAGCGCGATCCCTCCCTGGCTGTCGGAGCGCTACGTCAACGACGCCTACGCGACCTGGCGCGTCGACCTCACCCGCGCGTACGACGACCTCAACAACGCGCGGCGCCTGAACGCGCTCAGCGACACCCCGCTGCTCGCGGAGGGCGCGATCGCGCGCGCCGCCGGCGATCGCGAGCGTGCCCTGGTCGCGCTCCGCGAGGCCGCCGACCAGCGGCCCGAGGAGTGGGCCGCCCACTACCTGCTGGCGGAGCTTCAGGCGCGCTCGGACCGCGCCGTGGCCCGCAACGAGATCAGGGTCGCGCTCGAGCTCAACCCGCTCGACGCCCGGATCCAGGCGCTCGCGACGCGACTCGGGGTCGACCCGGCGTCGTCCTAGGCGGTTTCGCAGCAACCCGAACCGCGGTGATCTACGTCCGGTCCTCGGACGAAACCTGGATCAGTTCGGCGGTGCGAGCGGCGCGGCTAGGTGTAGCTACTCATGACGTTGTTCCAGCTCGTCAAGCCGAGCTGCGGGCGCCTTGTGACCGAGAGAGCCATGACGTCGGGTGAAGTTGTAGTCGGCAAGCCAGCCGGGTAGCGCCGCGGTGCGCTCGGCCGAGGAGCCGTAGATGGCGCCGTAGGCCCAGCGGTTTTGCAGCGTCTGGATGAAGCGCTCGGCCTTGCCGTTGGTGCGCGGCCGATAGGGCCGGGTGCGGATGTGTTTGAGCCCGAGCTCGCGACAGGTCTTCGCGTGGATCGCCGAGACGTAGGCGGAGCCGTTGTCGGTCATCACCCGCTCGACCGAGATCCCGAGGCCCGAAAACCACTCGAGCGCGCGCGTGAGAAAGCGGCGGCGGTGACGGCGCGCTGGTCTGCGAGCACCTCGACGTAGGCCAAGCGGGTGGCGTCGTCGACGCAGACGTGGCAGAACTCCCAGCCGGTCACCCCCTTGCCGTGGTCGCGACCGCGCTTGAACTGGCTCCTTCGATGGCCGACCACCCGGTGGCCCGCTCCGCGAACGCTGATCCGCGCCAGGCGCTTGACGTCGACGTGGACGAGCTCGCCCGGTCGCTTTCGCTCGTAGCGGTTTGGGGGCTCGGGCGGATCGAGGCGCGAGCGCTTGCCCAGGCCGATTCGCCGAAGCCAGCGCGAGACGGTCGACAGCGCCATGGAAAGGCACTCGGCGATCTCGGCGGCGGTCATCCGCAGCCTCCTCAGCGCCTCGATCGTCTTCACGCGCTGCGCTGGCAGCTGCGTCGGTCGCAGCCTCGGAGCCGAGCTGCGATCGAGCAAGCCGGCCGCTCCCTCGGCCCGCCAGCGAGCAAGCCACTTGGCCGCGGTTCGCTCGCTGACGCCGGCGGCCTCGGCCGCCGCCCCCAGCGACCACCCTTCCTCGTCGACGCGCCTGACGATCAGCCTGCGGGAATTCGGGCAGGTGCGGGCGTTGGCGTGGAGCTTTATTCGGTGTCCTCCTTGGGACTGGGTGGCTTACGCACCCCCAGCCTCCAAGGAGGCCCGGATGAACAACGTGGTGAGGAACTACAGCTAGGAGAGGTGTGTGGACTTTGCGGTGCATATGACCGTAAACCCCACACAGCGCCCGCGGCTGACGCCCCTAAATCGCGGTGGCGGCGCGGTGTGCCGCACCCACCCAGCCCGGCGCGGTTTCGCGAGACCGCTCGGCGCGAGAATGATCAGCCGGCCGTTGGCCGGGCCGAGCCGCTCAGACCGGCTCGATCAGCCCGGTCTGCAGCGCGATCGCGACGGCCTGGGCGCGGGTGCGCGCGCCGAGCTTCGCCTTCGCGTTGCGGACGTGGGTCTGCACCGTCGCCGGCGAGAGCTCGAGCAGATCGGCGATCTGCCCGTCGGTGCGCCCGCCGGCGAGCAGCGCGAGCACCTCGAGCTCGCGCGCGGTCGGGCGCCCGCGGCGCCTCCGGCGGACGGCGCGAAGCGCCGGCCGGAGCGCGTGGTTGCCCTCCGGCGCGAGCGGGGCCGCGAACGCCGGATCGAGGGTGATCAGGTGTCGCGAGGGAAGGACCTGGGCGGTCACGGTCGCCGCCACCTCGACGACGGTCGCCGGGGCCTCGAGCGCGAACGGCTCGGCGTGGCCACCGCCGCCGCGGAAAGCCTTCCAGACGTGTGCGAACCGCTCCCTCGAGCTCGGCTCGAGCAGCGCCTCGACCGGCCGGCCGACGAGCTCGGCGCGGCTGGCGCCGAGCATCCGGCAGGCGCCGAGGCTGGCCTCGATGCAGACGCAGTCGTCGTCGACGACCAGTAGGGCCCGCGAGCTGCCGGCGACCCGCCTCGAGCTCAGTGTCGCGTCGGCTAGGCGCCTCAGCCATTCGATTCCTCGCCGAGCAGGAAGCGCTCGTCCGGAGCGCGCAGCGCGCGGTGGGCGTCGCGGAAGACCTCGACCCCGGTCTCGGCGAGGATCAGCGCGTCGGCGAGCATCGAACGGCGCTTGATGTAGAACAGGTCGTGGCAGAGCTTCCATGCCGTGCCGATATCGGAGCCCGCGTAGCCGCAGCGCAGCGCGGCCCAGCCGGCGATCCCGGGCTTGACCAGGTGGCGGCGGGTGTAGTGCGGGAAGCGGCGCTCGAGCTCGGCGACCATCTCGGGGCGCTCGGGACGAGGGCCGACGAGCGTCATCTCGCCGCGCAGGACGTTCCAGAGCTGCGGGATCTCGTCGATGTGGGTGCGGCGCAGGATCCGCCCGACCCGGGTCACCCGCAGGTCGTCGGCGCTCGGCACCACTGCGGGCCGTCGACCTCCGCGTCGGGCCGCATCGTGCGCAGCTTGAGGATCTCGAACTCCTCGCCGAGCTCGCCGAGGCGGCGCTGGCGATAGAAGATCGGGCCGCGGTCGGAGAGCTTGATCGCGAGCGCCGCGATCAGCCAGCACCGGGAGGAAGAGCGAGGCGATCAGCGTCGCCGAGCACGAGGTCGAAGACGCGCTTCGAGTGCGGCCCGGACGGCGCGGAAGCGCGGGTGCATGATGTAGCGGTACCAGGCGGCGTCGATCATCCCGACGGGCACGTGGCCGAAGGTCTCCTCGTAGAGCTGGTTGGCGGCGATCAGGCGCACCGGCAGGTCGAGGCACTCCTCGGCGGCGCTCGGCGCAGACGTCCTCGACCGGGCGCCCTCGGCATCGCCGTCGGGGCCGCAGACGAGCAGGTCGATGCGCTCGCGTGACCGACAGCTCGGCGGACGTCGTCGAGCGTGGCCGAGCCAGCGCAGGCGCCGGTACTCGGCCGGGCCCTGCGGGCTGATCCAGCCGACGACCTCGTAGGTGCGCACGTTGGCGGCCTCGAGCTCGGCGACGAAGTCGGCGGCGAACTCGCGCGGGCCGATCACGGCGACCCGGGCGCGCAGGCCGTCCTCGACCCGGGTCTTGACCCAGGCGCCGAGCGCCATCACCAGCCACGAGCCGAGGACGACGGCCTGGAACTCGCGAGCGGGTACGGACTGGCCGGCGGCGAGCGCGATCAGCCAGGCGGCGGCGGCGCCCGACGACCGGCGCCAGCGAGCCCGAGCAGCACCCGGCTCGCCGGCATCAGGTGGAGCGGCAGCTGCGAGTGCTCGATCGCCTGGGTCGCGATCAGCACGCAGGCGAAGACGATCAGCCGCCTCGCCGACCTCGCCCATGTGGGAGTAGGCGATCAGCCCGGCGGCGAGCGACGGCGCCAGCCGCAGGGCGAGCAGGTCGATCATCCGCTGCGCCTCGAGCGCGCGCAGGCCGTGGCGGCTGCCGCGGTGTGCGATCCTGAGCTCAGCCGAGGTCATCGATCAGGCCTCCGACGGATCCTCGGGCCGGCCGCCGGCGCAGCAGCAGCCCGCGAGCGACGAGCGCGGCGGCGACGACCGCCAGCAGACGCGACGTCGAGACCGGTGAACGGCAGGCCGCCCGGACGCGCACCGCTGTCACGGCACCGGCACTGCCACCGCCGCCGGCCGCCGCCGACCCCGCCCTGTGAGATCTGGTCGAGGCTGCGACGCGTACTGATGGGTCGGTCGGATCGTTGGCCAGCGCCGTCGCGCGGCACCAGCGCGAAGCCGAGCGCGGTCAGCGCCGATCGTCGCGCAGCGCGCTGCCGCGGCGTCCATCCATCGGACGAACGACGGTCATCAATCTCCGATCACCTCTGCGCACCTTCCCCCCGCGCCTGGCCTCGTGCCTCGGCGAGTGAACCGCGCCGTACATCCGTTGCGGCGCTTGTTGAGCTATCCATGTTGCCGCTACAAACGCCGAAACGTCAACGGTTCTGGGCGCGAAATACCAGGAATCCGGGCATGCATTACCTCAAACCGGGGAGTGGTAGATTCGCCTCCGGAGGTGTGGCAGATGCCAGCGGAGCCGGACCAGATCGCAAGGAGGCGGCTGATGAACGAGCATGGCGGGCGGCGTTCCGCTGACCCGACGCGAGCGCGAGATCCTCGGCGCCCTCGCCGAGGGGATGAGCGGCGCCCAGATCGCCGAGCAGCTGGTGCTCTCGCCGGAGACCGTCCGCACGCACGTCCGCAACGCGATGTCGAAGCTCGGCGCCTCGACCCGCTCGCAGGCGGTGGCGCTGGCGCTCCAGCAGCCGCGAGATCACCACCGACGCCGCGGCGGCCGCGCTCGCGACCCCCGCCCCGCCCCCGACCCGCGACCGATCCGACCGCGGCCTTGGCGACGATGCTCGCCGGCCTGGTCTCGCTCTACGACGTCGACGGCGGCGCCGTCTACCTGACCGACGAGGACGGGCTCTCGCTGCGGCGGGTCAGCGCCGCCGAGCGCGGTACGACCGCGCTCGAGCTGCCGGAGGAGGTCGCGCTCGGCGACGGCGCGCTCGGCCGGGCGGCGCTCGAGCGCCGCGCGCAGCTCGTCCGCGGGCCCGGGTGGCGAGGGCTCCGGCCGCGGGGCGCTGATCGCCGCGCCGATGATCGGCGGCGGCCGGGTACTCGGCGTGATCGCCCTGGCCGCCCGGGCGAGCCGGCCGATCGGCCGCAGTGAGATGCTGCTGCTGCAGGCGTTCGCGAACCGGGTCGGCGAGGTCATCCTCGCCGGGGGCGAGGACGTCGGCGGCCGCCTGGAGCGCGCGATGGAGCGCTTCCAGGCCTCGTGGTCCGGCTGACCTAGCTGTAGCTACTCATGACGTTGTTCCAGCTCGGCGAGCCGAGCTGCGGGCGGCTTGTGGCCGAGGGCGCCATGACGTCGAGTGAAGTTGTAGTGGGTGAGCCAGCCGGGTAGCGCCGCCGTGCGTTCGGCCGAGGTTCCGTAGATGGCTCCGTAAGCCCAGCGGTTTTGCAGCGTCTGGATGAAGCGCTCGGCCTTGCCGTTGGTGCGCGGCCGATAGGGCTGAGTGCGCAGGTGGCGGATCTCGAGCTCGCGGCAGGCCTGGGCGTGGACCTTGGAGCGATAGCAGGAGCCGTTGTCGCTCATTACCCGCTCGACGGTGACCCCCATCGACTTAAACCACTCGACGGCTCGTCTGAGAAAGCCTGAGGCGGTCTCGCCGCGCTCGTCGGCGAGCACCTCGACGTAGGCCAAGCGGGTGGCGTCATCGACGCAGACGTGGACGAACTCCCAGCCCGCGACGCCCTAGGGGCGCGCCGCGGCTTCAGGCCTGACCGGGTTCTCCGCACACCCGGATCGCGACGACAGATCTCGGCCTCGGCGAGCGCTCGCATCGACGCCTCGTCCTCCTTGGGTCTGGGTGGCTTCGACACCCCCAGCCTCCAAGGAGGCCCGGATGAACAACGTGGTGAGGAACTACATCTAGACCTGGTCTTCGGCCAGCGCCGACAGGGAGTCCGCAGCTCGCGGTCCATCGGCGCGACCGTGTCGACCGCGCAGAGCTCGAGCACCCGGCGCATCGGCGCCGCCGTCCGGGACCACCAGCCGCAGCGCCTGGCGGCGGGCGGCGAGCCGGCGGCCGAGGTCGAACAGCAGGTGGATGCCCGGAGCTGTCGAGGTAGCTGACGCGCCGAGAGGTCGAGGACGAGGGCGCTCGAGGCGCTCGGCAGGCGCTCGGAGAGCGCCAGGCGCAGCTCGGCGGCGTTCGAGCTGTCGATCTCGCCCTCGACGATGGCGACCAGGACGTCGTCGCGCTGCTCGAACTCGAAGCCCGCGATCCGGTCCCTCATCCGATCGCCTCCGCCGGTTCGTCTTCGCCGAGCGCCGCGGCGCATGCGGACGATCGTGCCCGGCCGGGCCCCGGTCGATCTCGACCTCGTCCATCAGCTGCTCGATCAGCCCGAGCCCGCGGCCCTGCGAGCCCGAACGCGGCGCCCGCCAGCTGCCGAAGTCGCGCACCCGGATCTCGACCGCGCCGTCCTGGCGGCGCGCCCTCGACCACGTAGGAGGCCTCGCCCGGCGGGTAGGCGTGGGCGATCGCGTTCGCGCACGCCTCGCCGCAGGCGACCAGGGTCTCGTAGGTCTCGGCGTCGCTGGCGCCCGACGGCGCGCAGCCAGCGCCCGAGCGCCCGCCGCATCTGCGCCAGCGACTCGGGCTCGGCGCGCAGGGTCATCTCGATCCGCTCGATCGGCACCGGCTCGAGCCGGACCGCGAGCAGGGCGACGTCGTCGCGCGGCGGCGCGTCGCGAAAGCGCGCCTGCAGCAGGGCCCCGCAGAGCTCGTCCGGGTGGGCCGGGCACGCCGGCGGCGAAGCCGCGCAGCCACTCGAGGCCCTCGTCGAGCGACGCCTCGGGCCGCTCGACCAGGCCGTCGGTGTAGAGGAGGACGGTCGAGCCGGGCGACGAGCGGGATCGTCGACTCCTCATAGGAGGGAAACGGGACCACGCCGAGCGGGCTGCCCGGCCGGGCCCTCGGCGAAGTAGGCGTCGCCCGCCGGGCCCGATCACGAGCACCGGCGGGTGGCCGGCGGTCGCCAGGCGCAGCCGGCCCTCCTCGGGATCGACGACGCCGTAGAGCAGGGTCGCCATCGGCCCGCCGGAGACCTCGCGGGCGAAGCCGTTCATGCGCTCGAGCACCAGCGACGGGCGCAGCCCCTCGAGCGCGTAGGCGCGCAGCGCGTTCTGCAGCCGCGCCATCCGCGCCGCCGCATCGAGGCCGTGGCCGACGACGTCGCCGATCGCGATCCCGGCGTGGCCGTCGCGCAGCGCGATCACGTCGTACCAGTCGCCGCCCACCTGGGCGTCGGCGCTGCCGGCGACGTAGCGGGCCGAGATCCCGAGCCCGGGCAGCTCGGGGAGCCGCTCGGGCAGCAGGCTGCGCTGCAGCGTCTCGGCGACCGCGGCGACGTGCTCGACCTCCTCGGCGGCCCGCCGCAGGCCCTCGAGCGTGGCGCCGATGATCGCGTCGCCGGCGGGCGGGCTCGGCTCCGACGCTCTCCCGTCGTCACCCGGCGCGCCGGATGCTCTGTCGTCCGTGATCAAGCCGCAGCCGAGTGTAGACACGAATGCCGACCGGGGCGAGGGCTAGCTTCGCGGCTGCAGTGGACCGCTCGTCCGCAGGCCCGAGCGCGCCCGAGCAACGCGCGCGCGCGAGCGCCTGGCCAAGGACTGGATCACTGCGGATGGTCGAGCGCACGCCGCTTCCCGAGCTCGGCGATCTGCCCGCTGCGCCGGCTCGCCGCCGAGGCGCCCGCCGCTGATCGCGCGATCTCGCGGCCCTCGGCCCGAGCCGGCTCGAGCTCCCCGCCGACGGCCCGCCCGCGGCTGGCCGGCTGCGAGCTGGCGCCGGGCCGCCGGCGATCCGCGCGACCTGGCGGAGCTCCAGGCCTGTTCGTGCGAGCGATCGGCGGCAGCTCGAGCGCGCGCCGGCGACTTCGCCCGCGGTCGCGCGACTGGCCGAGTCTTCGGCTCGATCCAGGGCGCGGTCGCCTGCAGCTGGTCGCCGAGCGCAGCGCCGCCGCGGCCGACCCGGTCACCGGCCTGCCGGGCCCGGCGCAGCTCGACGCTGCCTGGCGACCCTGCTCGCCGAGCAGCGCCGCTACGGGCATCCGTTCTCGCTCGCGCTGTCGACGTCGACGGGCTGGCGCGGATCAACGACGCCTACGGGCGCGAGGCCGGCGACCGGATGCTGGCCGCGGTCGCGGCGATCCTGCGCCGCCAGCTGCGCGACGTCGACCGCGCCTTCCGGCTCGAGGACGACGAGTTCGCGATCGTCGCCCCGCACACCGACGCCGCCGGGCTGGTGCCGATGGCGCGCGCGGGTCGCGAACCTGATCGCCGAGCTCGCAGGCGCCCGACGGCCCGCGGATCGCGATCGCCGCCGGGGTCGTCGGCTGCCCGGCCGACGGCCTCAGCGCCGAGCGGCTGCTCGAGAGCGCCACCGAGGCGACCTACGCGGCGAAGGCCTCCGGCGCGGCGGTCGCCCGCAGCCCGAACGGCTCCGGCGGCCGTCTTGCAAGATCCGTAGCGGCAACGCCGCAAACGCTTGTAGTACGCTGCAAAACCTGCTGAAATCCGCGCCCGGCTTCGGCCGAGGAACTTCAGGGATGAGTGGGATCAGGATCAACGCAGCTGCCGAGATGCTCGGCGTCAGCACCAGCACGCTGCGCAGCTGGGAGCGCCGCCTCGGCTACCCGCAGCCCCGGCCGCACGCCCGGCAACCACCGCCTCTACGAGCTCGACGAGGTCGAGGCGCTGCGCGAGGCGCTGCGCGAGACCCACAACATCTCGAGCGCGGTCGAGGTCGCCCGCCAGCGCGGCCGCGGCCCCGCCTCCCCCGCCCGCCTGGTCGCCGACTTCGACCGCTTCGACGAGGCCGGCGCCGATCGCGAGCTCGAGGAGAGCCTCGCGGTGCGCTCGGTCGAGCGCACCGTCTCCGAGCTCCTGCTGCCGGCGCTCGAGCTCGCCGAGCGCCGCCCCAACGGCGCCGCCGAGCTCGAGTACGCATGCCGCTGGGCGACCGGCTGGCTGCACCGCGCCCGCCGCCTGGTCGCCGGCGCGACGCGCGACGAGGGCGTCCTGCTGCTCGACTCCGGCTCGCCGCTCGGGGTCGAGTCGGTCCACGTGCAGGCGCTGGAGCTGTTCCTGCGCCGCGCCGGGTCTGCGCGTGCTGCTGCTCTCCGCCGGGCTCGCCGAGGGCCGCTTTCGCAGCGCCGCTGCGGGCGCTCGACGCCGAGCGCGGTCGTGATCTGCGGCTCCGAGGCCCGCCTCGACGTGCTCGGCGAGCCGCTGCGGGCGCTGCGCAACGGCGACGGCAGCGCGCGACCTCTACGGCTATCGCGCCGCCCGCCTGGTCGCCGGCCGCGACGGCATCCCCTCGCTCGGCGCACGAGCCCGGCGAGGCGACCGACGCGCTGCTCGCCGCGCTGTCGTAGCCGCCCCGGCGTAAGCAGCCGTCCGGCCAGCGGCGACCATGCACGTCGTGCGTGCGACGGTGCCAGCCGCGCGCGACCCCGAACCCGCCATACCTGCACTGGCGCCGGTAGGCACGCCGTGCAACCTCGTGCAAGTTTCGTGCCCGATTTGCGCAAGTTGCGCAAGGTCGTACAGGTTCGCCGGCCTGAACCTATGCACTCCCTTGCGCGCCTGCCGATAAGCCCGTTGCACGGGCGTGCGGATGCGGCTACCAACCCCTTCGACAGTTCAAGTTTGCGCCGATTTGCGGCGGATCTACGAGGTCGAGAAGGGATCATGGAAGCAAGCCAGAGGTTCCTCAACGTCAGCGAGGCGGCCGAGTTTCTCGGCGTCAGCGCCGCCTCGCTGCGCAAGTGGTCGGACCAGGGCATCGTGCCCGTCTACCGGACGCCGGGGGGCCAGCGCCGCTACTGCGCCCGGCGATCTGGAGGAGTTCCTCGCCTCGATGCGCCAGCCGAGCCGCCGGTCGGCGCCGTGCCCCGCTACGGCCGCAACGCCAACTCGATCACGGGCTGAGCCGGGGACACGCGCCCCCGACCACCCGCAGCCGATGACCGACCGCCCCGACACGACTCGTGATCGGCTGCCGAGCTGCCGCGCTCGCCGCCGCGATCGTCGTCGCGTTCGCTCAGCGACGGCTGGTCCGACTGGGACCTGCCGCTGCTCGCGACCCTGACCGCGCTCTCGATCATCAGCGACCTGATCGCGATCGAGACCCGGGTCTCACCGCGTCGCCGTCTCGGCGAGCCTGATGACGATCGTGCATCGGCGCCGTGCTGCTCGGCGGCGCGCCCGGCCGCGCTGATGGGCGTGATCACGATCCTCGCCGGCTGGGTCAAGCACCGCTACGCGCGCCAGCACCTGCTGATCAACCTGGTCACCTACGCCTGGTTCCCGCTGATCGCCGGGATTCGTCTTCCACGCGCTCGCCGACGCGACGGAGATCGCGACGGGCAGACCTCGGCTTCTACCTGCTGATCTTCGGCGTCTTCGTCCTCGCGCTGGCGGTCGACTTCATGCTGATCGCCGGCTACTCGTGCTACGTCGAGCGCTCGAGCTTCGTCACCAAGGTCCGCCGCGGCCTGCTGCCCGTGCTGCCCTCCGAGCTCGCCGCGGCCGATGCTGGCGCTCGGCTTCGCCGCCGCCTACGTCGCAGGCGGGCACCGTCGCCGTCGCCCTGCTCAGCGTCCTGATCCTCGATCTTCCAGTACATGGTCGGCGCCCTGCTCGTCTCCCAGGACCGCGCCGACGAGCTCGAGCTGCGCGCGCGCCAGCTCGCCGGCTTCCAGGTCGCGCTGCTCTCGGCGCTGCTGCGCACGCTCGACCTGCGCGACCGGATGACCGCCCGCCACAGCGCCGCGGTCGCCCGCTACTCGCGCGAGATCGCGGCCGAGCGCCGGGCTTCTCGGCCGAGGACCAGGAGCTGGTCCACTCCGCCGGCCTCCTGCACGACATCGGCAAGTTCGTGCTCCCCGACAACATCCTCAAGTCGGGCCGGCGCAAGCTCACCGACGCCGAGTGGGAGGCGATCAAGGCCCACCCCTACGAGGGCGCGCGGATCGTCTCCCAGATCGACGGCTACCAGCCGATCGGCGAGATCATCCTCGCCCACCACGAGCGCATCGACGGCACGGGCTACCCGCGCGGGCTCAGCGACGACGAGATCCCCGAGCTGGCGAAGATCATCTCGGTCGCCGACACCTACGACGTGATGACCGCCCGCGACACCTACCGCGAGCCGGTCAGCTCCTACGAGGCGGTGGTCGAGCTGCGCCGCGTCTCCGGCAGCCAGCTCGACGGCCGCTACGTCGAGGTCTTCGTCGCGGTGCTCGACGGCAAGGACCTCGCCTACCGCCACGGCGAGGACGCCGACTTCGAGGCCGAGCTGGCGCTCGACAAGCGGATCCACGACTACGTCAAGGCGACGCCCGCGGTCACCGAGCGACTCGTCTGAGCGACCCGGATCCTTCGAAGCACCGGCCCTGAACGCAGAAACGCCGCCTCCGGGCTCTGCCCGGGGCGGCGTCGCCTACGTGAAAGTTGTCTTCTTGGTCTAGCTCCCGCGGAAGCCCATCTCGGCAATCCCTTTCCTGTGGCTCTGCATCCATCAACCCTGGGTCGAGTAACCCACCTGAAACTTGAGCGCAGCTTACAAAACTGGACGGAAATTGCAAGCTCCCGTGCACGTTTGCAACTTTTTGCAACTTTCTGTCCGGCTTGTCCGTCGGGCGCTGAAGTAACGTTCGCCCGCATGGCCTCCGCGCTGCGTCCCCTGCGGCTCCCGGGTTTCCCGAACCTCGGCCTCGCCTACTTCGTCAACGAGCTCGGCAACTGGCTCGGGCGAGATCGCGCTCGCGATCCTCGTCTACGACCAGACCGGCAGCCCGATGGCGACCGCGGCGCTGTTCTGCGGCATGCACTTCGCGCCCGCGCTGCTCGGGCCCGCCGCTGGTCGC
This sequence comes from uncultured Solirubrobacterales bacterium, assembly GCA_963811505.1. Classification (GTDB taxonomy): domain Bacteria; phylum Actinomycetota; class Thermoleophilia; order Solirubrobacterales; family 70-9; genus WHSW01. The sequence continues at coordinate 114,103 of CAWERC010000001.1, forward strand.
CCGGCTCGAGCGGCTCCCGGTCCGGGTCACGCTCCCCGGCCTCTACGCGGTCGAGGGCCTCGCGTTCGCGGCTGCTCGCGCTGATCGCCGACAGCTTCGCGCTCGCCGCCGTGCTCGCGCTCGCCGACGTTCGACGGCTCGCTCGCCTCCGCCTCGCGGGCGCTGACCCGGGCGGCGGCCACGCGCCGTGCTCGCCCCCGCCGGCCAGCTGCGCGAGGGCAACGCGCTGCTCAACGTCGCCTTCACGGTCGGCGCCGCCGGCGGGCCGGCGATCGCCGGGCTGGTGGTCGCCGGCGCCGGGGTCGAGACCGCGCTGCTCGCCGACGCCGTCTCGTTCCTGGCCGTCGCGGTGCTGCTCGCGCTCGCCCGCCGGCTCGAGCTGCCGGAGGCCGAGGAGCCCGCGGCCGGCGTGGACCGACCGCCTGCGCCGCGGACTCGCCTACGTCCGCGAGCGCCCCGCGCTGCGCCGCCTGCTCGGCGCCCAGGCGCTCGCCTTCATCTTCTTCTCGCTGGTGATCCCGATCGAGGTCGTGTTCGCGAAGGAGACGCTCGACGCCGGCGACGCCGGGCTACGGCGCGCTGCTCGCCGCGCTGGGGCGTCGGGATGGTCGCTCGGCAGCCTCGCCTTCGCGGCCCTGCGCCGGGTGCCGCTGCGCGCTGCTGCTCTTCGTCTCGACGCTCGCGATCGGGCTCGCCTACCTCGGCACCGCGATCTCCCCGACGCTGCTCGTCGCCTGCGCCGCCTCGTGTCGTCGGCGGGCTCGGCAACGGCGTCCAGTGGATCGCCCTGGTCACCGCGGTCCAGGAGCTGACCCGCGCCGCGCTACCAGGCGCGCGTGCTCGTCCTGCTCGAGGCGCTCGCCAGCGCGATGCCGGGGATCGGCTTCCTGCTCGGCGGCGCGATCGCCGCGATCTTCGAGCCCCGGCTCGGCTACGCGGTCGCCGGCGCCGGCGTGCTCCTGCGTGCTCGCGTTCGCCGCGGTCGCGCTGCGGCGCGCCGACTGGTCGCCCGGAGCTCGAGCAGGGCTCCGCGCAAGACGGCTTGCAGGACGGTGCAAGTTCCGTTGCAGCAGCAGGACCCTCGCGCACGGCGCTCACCGGTCCCTAACGGTCCGCTAGGCTCTCGCCCTCGCCGAGTTCCCTGCAAATCGCCGTGCAAATGCGGCGCGTGAGCGGGGAATCGGGGGACCCGAGGGTGGCGTTGCTCTTCGCCGCCAGGGGCGAATCGCGGATCAGCCCGCGTAGCGCCAGCCCATGCGGCGCGAGCCCGTCAGCTAACCCCGTAGGCGCGCGCACATGGGCTTCGACCAACGCCGACAACCCCAGCCCGCTCGCGCCCGCAAGACGCTCGCTGGCGCTGCTCGCCGCCGGCGCGCTTGGCGCTCGGCGCCGGCCAGGCGCTCGCCGCGCCGTCGATCGACGAGCTCAACTCGCGGATCGCCGGCGCCAAGGACCAGGCCCAGGCGCTCGGCGCCGCAGATCGAGAGCACGACGGCCGAGCTCGCCGCCGCCCAGCAGGAGGCGATCGTCGCCGCCCAGCGCGAGGCGCAGCTGAGCGCCGTGCTCGCGGAGGGACGCGAGCGCGAGGCGCAGCTCGAGGCCGAGGTCGCCCGCGACCCGCGACGAGCTGGCCGCCGCCCGCGCGCAGCTGCAGCCGCGCGCTGAACGTGCTCTCCGACCGGCTGGTCGCGATCTACCGCGACGGGATGCCCGACGCGACCACGCTGCTGCTCGAGGCCGACGGCTTCGACGATCTGCAGACGCGGGCCGAGTACCTGCGGCGGATCGAGGAGGCCGACGCGTCGCTCGTCGCGCGGGTGCGCACCCTGCGCAACGAGGTCTCGAGGCGGCTCGCCGCGGTCGAGGAGGCCGAGCGCCGCGCCGAGGAGTTCAACGCCGAGATCGAGGCCGCCCGCGACCAGATCGCCGCCGTGCGCGCCGAGGCCGAGGCGCGAGGCCGCAGCAGCTCGCCGCGCTGCGCGCCGAGCGCCAGGCGGCGGTCGACGAGCCTGCAGGCGCAGGTCGGCGAGTGGACCGACGAGGTCCAGCGCCTCGAGCGGATCTCCGCCCAGCAGGCGCAGAGCGAGGTCTGCGATGGTTCGGCGACTGGGCGATCCCCGAGTCGATCGTGATGTGCGAGTCGGGCGGCAACTTCGAGGCTGTCAACCCCTCCTCGGGAGCCGGCGGCGCCTACCAGATCCTGCCCTCGACCTGGGATCTCTACGGCGGCGAGGGCGACCCGCAGGACGCCTCGCCCGCGGAGCAGTCGGAGATCGCCGCCGAGATCTGGGCCGACTCCGGCGCGGCCGCCTGGGAGTGCGCGGGCTAGCTGCTAGCCCTCGGGCGGCTCGCGCTTGGCGATCAGGTAGCCGGCGACCACGACCAGGATCGCGAAGACGCCGCCGGCGATCTTGATCTGGCGGCCGAAGCGCAGCCAGGCGAGGCGGACGACGATCCTGCCGATCAGCTCGTAGATCGCGGAAGCCATCGCGCGGGACGTTACCCGTCCTCGCGATTGCGAATCCGGTACGCCATCCGGCTCTGGAGCGTGAACAGCTCGATGAAGCCGGGGCTCGCGTCCTGGCTGAACTCGCCGCCCGACTCGCCGAACGAGGCGAGCGCCCGGTCGTAGAGCGCGTACGGCGACGAGCGCGCGACCACCGTCGCCGAGCCCTTGTACAACTTCACCGTCGCTTCGCCCGTGACCAGGGCGTTGGCGGACTCCATGTAGGCGTCGAGGTCCTCGCGCAGGGGCTCGAGCCACAGCCCGGCGTAGCAGAGGTAGGCCCACTTCTCCTCGAGCCCGCGCTTGAAGTTGTTCTGGTGGATCGTCGAGACCAGCTTCTCGAGCTCGCGATGAGCGGGCAGGAGCACCGCCGCCGCCGGGACCTCGTAGACGTCGCGGACCTTGAGCCCGACGATCCGGTCCTCGATGTGATCGACGATCCCGGCGCCGTGGCGGGCCCCGACCTCCGCGACGCGCTCGATCAGCTCGACCAGGTCGAGCCGCTCGCCGTCGATCGAGACGGGACACCCGGCCTCGAAGCCGATCCGAACCAGCTCCGGCTCGTCGGGCGCCTGCTCCGGGCGCGTGACGAGCTGGAAGACGTCGTCGGGGGTCGGCTCTTCGAGGTCCTCGATCGCCCGCCCCTCAGAGGACCGCCCCCAGAGGTTGTCGTCGATCGAGTACGGCGCCGCCGTTTCGTTGTCGCCTTTGATCGGGATCCCGTGCTCGCGCGCGTAGGCGATCTCCTCCTCGCGCCCCATCTTCCACTCGCGCACCGGCGCCAGCACCTTCAGCTCCGGAGCCAGGGTCGGCGATCGTGCCGTCGATGCGCACCTGGTCGTTGCCCTTGCCGGTGCAGCCGTGGGCGATCGTGTCGCAGCCCGTGGCGCGCGCGTGGTCGACCGCGAGCTTCGCGATCAGCGGCCGTGCGAGCGCCGTGAACAGCGGGTAGCCGCCGCCGTAGAGCGCGTTCGCCTTGATCGCCGGCAGCACGTAGTCGCGGGCGAACTCCTCGCGCGCGTCGGCGCGGATCGCATCGACGGCGCCGAGGTCGCGAGCCTTGCCAACCACCACGTCCCAGTCCTCACCCGGCTGGCCGAGGTCGACGGTGAGGGTGATGATCTCGGCCCCATAACGCTCCTGGATCCAGTGCAGCATCACCGAGGTGTCGAGCCCGCCCGAGTAGAGCAGGAGGACGCGGCCGACCGCGGCGGGATCCGCTTGATAACTGGCGATGCGCGGCGCCTCGTCGCTCATGAGCGGGCAAGTCTGGCATCTGCCGCCGGCTCGGGGATCATTCAGGGATGCGCCGCGCCGCGTACATCCTCTCCGTCGCCCTGGTCACCGCCGGGATAGTGATCGCGGCCGACATCGCGCTGACCCTGCTCTGGAAGGAGCCGCTGTCGACCGTCTACGGCTCGATCAAGCAGGGCGAGGCCTCCGATTCGCTGGCCAAGCTCGAGCAGGAGTTCCCCTCCCCCGCCGACTTGCGCGCGGTCCGGGACGAAAGCGCCGGCCGGCGGGTCGAGGGTCTCGCCGACCTGTTCGCCGAGCAGGTGACCACCGGCCAGGGGATCGGGCGGATCCGGATCCCGAGCATCGACCTCGACACCGTCGTCGTCCAGGGCACCGACACGGCGAGCCTGCAGAAGGGGCCGGGCCACTACCCGGAGACCGCCTTCCCGGGCCAGGGCCGGACGATCGGGATCGCGGGCCACCGGACCACCTACCTCGCGCCCTTCCACGACATCAACGAGGTCGCCGACGGCGACGAGATCACGCTCGAGATGCCCTATGGGACCTTCACCTACGAGGTCGAGAAGCACGAGATCGTCGATCCCGAGCAGACCGAGATCGTCGACGACGTCGGGTACGAGCGGCTCGTGCTGACCGCCTGCCACCCGCTCTACAGCGCGGCCCAGCGGTGGGCCGTGTTCGCGAAGCTGACCGGCGCCGGCCTGTTCGGGACCGGCGACGGAATCTGGCAGGACCCCTGAGAGGTCGCTCAGTCCAGGATCTCGTCGAGCAGCGGCTCGGTGTCGACGCCCGGGAAATCGGCGCGCAGGACGTCGGCGATCTCGTCGCGGTCCTTGCCGGTGACCGCGAGCTGGGTCGCCCGCAGCAGTGCCTCGGAGGTCTGGTCGCCGCTCGGCGCCGGGGTCTCGTCGGCCGCGGAGCGATCGGCACGGCCCGGATAGGCCGCGACCGCGGCCGCAGGGCGCTCGCGCTCGACCGGCTCGCTGGCGAGCGGCGGGAGCTCGATCGGGTTTTCGTCAGCGTCGAGCGGTGACAGCGGCTCGAGGCCGACCGGCTTTCGCGTCGGCAGGTCGCGTGACAGCGGCTCGAACGGATCGCGGTCCGGCGTCAGCGGGTCGCGGTCCGCAGCGAAGGACGCGCTGCTGAAGGTGGTCGAATCGGAGGCCGGCTCGGACTGCGGCGCCTCGGCCGGCTCGTCGCCGAGGGCGGCGATCGCTCCGTGGCGGTAGACGCCGGCTCGAGCATCGGTGATCGCCTGGTCGAGGTCGCCGAGCAGGCGCTCGGCCTGATGCTTGAACTGCTCGGCCGTGTCGGCGAGGGTCTTCGTGAGTCGATCGAGGGATCCGCTGCGCTCCTGCGCGAGGCGGTCGGCCTCGCGACGGCGCTCGGCGAGGTACGTCTGCGCCTCGACCTCGGCCTCCGTACGGATCTCCGATGCGACCTTCTCGGCGGCGTCGATGATCTCGTGAATCCGCTCGGTCGCCTCGTTCACCGAACGGCTGAGGGGGGACGAGAGATCGCTCGCCGGCTGGTCGGAAGGGTTGGAAGCCATTATCGAACCTCGCTCTGTCGAGTGCCAAAGATTTCGTCGAGCGCCGTGTCGGCGTCGCGAACACCGAACTGGATTCGCAGGCAGCGCTCGATCTCCGAGCGGCTCGAACCGGCGACGGCCATCTGAGTCGCCGCCAGGCGGACGCCCTCGGGCGTGCTCTGCCCGGGGCTCCGGCGGCGATCGTGAGGTGGGAGCCGGGGCGGCTCGACCGGCTCGGGCGCCGCCTGCTGAGCCGGCTCAGGCGGCGTCTGCTCGGCGGGCTCGGGCACGGTGTGCTCGGCTCCGTTGCGAGCCGCGGCGGGCTTGAAGATTTCGGGGACGGCGCGGATCTCGGCGGGCGCCGGCCGCGGGCTCGGCGCAGCGCTGCTCCCGCTGGAAGCGAGCTTCGCCGCCCGCGCGAGCGTTCCGGCAAGCCGCTCGCACTCGGCGTGGATCTCGTTCACGCGCTCGACCAGGGCCGTGCCGAGATCGGCGAGCAGCTCGGAGCGGAAGTCGGCACCCGGTTCAGCGCGCAACTGGGCCGCGGCCTCGCCGACTCGAACCGCCGCCCTCGAGGCGGCCTCGTTGACGCGCCGGACCTCGTCCGCCATCTCGTCGAGCGGGTCGCCCGATCGCGACTCGGGACCCAGTGCGCTCGACGGCGTTGAAAGTCGAAATTCGGTCATCGCTGCGTCCATGATGCCATCCTCAGAAACCTCTATCGGCAGGCGCGCCGAAAACCGCAATCGATGTCGCAAACCCGCTCGGCTGCAAGCCGTCCTTCACGCACGAGGACGACCCCCGGAGCCGTGGCTCGCCTCACTCCGACGCGGCCGGGTACTGGTGACCGAAGATCTCGTCGAGCGCCGGACCGGCGTCGACGATCCCGAACTGACGGCGGAGCCGCCGTTCGACCTCGATCCGGCTCGAGCCCGCGATCGCCATCTGGGTGGCGATCAACCGCACGCCCTCCGGGACCGCGGCGCGAGCGGGCGAGCCGTAGTCGCGGTGCTCGAACCCACCGGTCACTCCCTCGGCCGAGAAGTCCGGCTGAGGAAGACGCGGGGGTGGCGGCACGGGGGCTTCGGGCACGACGTCCCGGGTGCCGCGATCACGGCGCCAGAAACGCCATGAACCCCCCTTCGGCTCCTCGACCGGCCACGCCTCCTCGACCGGCCACGCCTCCTGCATCGGCGGCGGCGCCTGCATCGGCGGCGGCGCCGACGGCAGCGGCGGCAGGGGCTCCGGCGGCGGAGCGGGCGCCGGGCTCGTGGATTCGCCGCTCTGTGTGGCGACCGCGGCGCGGGCGCGCTGCAGCAGCCGCGAGAGCCGCTCGATATCGGAGCGGATCGCCTCCGTGCGCTCGACGACGGCGTCGGCGACCTCGGCGGCCAGGCCGTGGGCCCCACCCTCCGGGCCCGAAAGCCTCCCCGCCCCGGAACGGATCCGGCTCGCCGCGCTTTCCGCGGCAGCATGCAGCAGGCGGATCTCCTCGATCGCCTCGTCGAGGGGCCTCAGGTCTCCGGTGCCGGTCATCGTGTGCGGAAGTTTGTAGCAGGCGGCACGTCGCGCATTGCAAGCGGTCGCCCGGTGAAATTCTGACGGGGGGTTCCGCCGCGACACGTAGAATCCTTGCGGCATGGCTGAGAGCGGGCAGAAATCTTCAGCGACCCCGGACGCCGGCTGGCTCAGCCCCCCAGAGGACCAGGCGGGCCTCAGCGCTTACGTCGAGACGCTGCGGGAGCGGTTCCTGGTGGTCGTCATCACGTTCACGCTGGTGATGGCGGGCGCGATCCTCTACGTGCTCACCGCCGACGACGTCTACAAGGCCGGGGCCGACGTGCTCGTCTCACCGGTGCCCGCATCGGCGGGCTCGCCCGCCATCGGCGTGCCGGTGATCCGCGAGTCCTCGGACCCGACCCGCGACGTCGAGACCGCCGCGAAGCTGATCACGACGACCGCCGTCGCCGAGCGGGTGAAGCGGGTGCTGAACTCCGACGAGTCGCCGGGAGACCTGCTCGACGACGTCACCGCAGCGCCCGTGGCTCAGAGCCAGCTCGTCGACGTCACGGGCGAGGGCGACACCGCCGAGGAGGCGGCCGACCTCGCCAACGCGTTCGCCACCGAGGCGGTCGCCGAGCGCTCCTCGCAGCTGAAGGCGATCGTCGACCGCCAGACGGAGGCCCTGCAGGACGAGTTCGGCACCCAGGGCGCCGTCGCCCGTGACCTCGCGGTGCTCGAGCGGCTCGCCGAGAGCTCCGAGCTGCAGGTCGCCAACCCGGCCTCACCGCCGGACAAGCCGGCCTCGCCGCGCCGCAAGCTCAGCCTCGGCGGCGGCCGCGGTCGCCGGGCTCGTCCTCGGCATCGCGCTCGCCTTCGCCTGGCAGGCGATCGATCCGCGGCTGCGCCGTGAGGAGCAGCTGCGCCGCCGCTACCGCCTCCCGATCCTCGCCCGGGTCCCGCAGCAGGCGCGCTTCGGGTCCGGGCCGCTGGCTCCCAAGAGCCTGTCGGCGGCGACCTCGGAGGCGTTCCGAACACTGCGCGGAACGCTCACCGGCGCCACCCGTGCGGGCTCGCACCGGGCGATCCTGGTCACCGGCTCGTCGCCGTCCGAGGGCAAGACGCACTTGCGCGATCAATCTCGCCTCGGCGCTCGCCGCGGGCGGCAAGAGCGTGATCCTGATCGAGGGCGACCTGCGCAAGCCGACGATCGGCCAGTCGCTCGGCGTCGCGCCGAAGCACGGCCTGGTCAGCGTGCTGATGGAGAGCGTCTCGATCGAGGACGCCCTGATCCCGACCGAGACGTTCGGCCCCCGCCTGCGCCTGCTGCTCGCCGACTACTCGGGCGACTGGATCAGCGAGCTGTTCACGCTCCCGGTCGCGCAGCAGCTGATCGAGGATGCGCGCGCGCTTGCCGACTTCGTCGATCATCGACTCGCCGCCGCTCGCCGACGTGATCGACGTCCTGCCGCTTGCGCGCTACGTCGACGACGTGCTGATCGTCGCCCGCCTCGGGCACACCCGGATCGAAGAAGTTCGCCGAGCTCGCCGACCTGCTGGCCGAGAACTGAGATCAAGCCGGCGGGCTTCGCGCTGGTCGGCACCGCGCGACCGTCGAAGAGCTCCTATCAGTACTACGTCGCCCGCGGCGAGCCGCTCGCCCGGCCCGGCGCCGTCAACCCCGTCTACGGGCCGAACGGCGAAGGCGGTGGGGACGGCGCGGGCGACCCGACGCTGGCGCCTCCGCGCTCCACCACCTGAACGTCCTGCTCGAAAGAAGGCTGTGGCTGCCCGAGCTGTGGCGGGGGCGCTCGCGGTGCTCCTCGGCGGCGCCGTCGTCGGGCTCGGGCTGCTGGTCGCGAAGGAGCCCGGGATCGGGTTCTTCCTCGTCGTCGGCGGCGCCGTCACCCTGCTCGCCTTCAGGGACCTCACCTGGGGCCTCGCGGCGGTCGCGACGCTCTCGTACCTAGAGGCGATCCCCGCGGTCGCGGGCGGCGGGCTCAGCCGGGAGCAAGCTGCTGAGCGCCGATGGTCGATCTTCGCCTGGTTCGCGCTGATCACCATCCAGCCGCGGGCGCGCGCGCTGTTCTGGGTCGACTACCCGTGCTGACGATCCTGATCTCGCTGTTCCTGGTCTGGGTCCTGCTGAGCTCGATCTGGGCCGCGGTGCCGTTCTCCGCGCTGATCGTCGTCGGCAGCTTCGGGCTCGGCGCTCGCGCTGTTCCCGGTCGCCTATACGGCGCTTGCAGGACACCGCCGACGTCAGGAAGCTGCTCACGGTCATAGTCGTCTTCGCCTTCATCGCCGCCGCCTACGGGTTCGCGATCGACCCGAGCGCGAGCGGTGCCTCCGGTGGCGACCCGACCGCGGAGCTGAACCGGCTCGGCGGCTCGATCGGCGACCCGAACCGGTTCGCGGCCAAGGTGCTGCCCGGCGCGATCATCGCGATCGCGCTGATCTTCGTCACCCGCTCGCTCGCCGCGCGGCGTGTTCTTCGGCGCCGCCGCGGCGATCGGCGTCATCGCAGTCCTTCTCAGCCTCTCGCGCGGGGGCCTGATCGCCGCCCTGGCCGTCTGCCTGCTGGCTCCGCTGGTGATCGCCGGGGCGCGCGGGCGCGTCGCCCTCGCGACCTTCGGAGCGATCGCGCTGGCGATCGCCGCGATGTACGTGCTGACGCCCCCCGAGGCCCGCCAGCGAATCACCGAGTCCGACGGCGGCAACGGCCGCACCGACATCTGGACGGTCGGCTGGCGGATGTTCGAGGCGAATCCGGCGAACGGGGTCGGCGCCGGCAACTTCGAGGGCACGTCGATCCACTACCTGATCCAGCCCGGAGCGATCCTGCGCGACGAGTACTTCGTCACCGCGCCGAAGGTGGCCCACAACAGCTACCTGAACGTTCTCTCCGAACTGGGGGTCGTCGGGCTGTCCCTCTACCTGTCGATCATCGGAATCGCGCTCGCCTGCCTGTACAAGGCCGCGCGGCTGGCGCGGCGCATCGGCGACCGCGAGCTGATGATCCTCGCCTACGCGGTCTTGTTAGGCGTGCGTCTCCGTGCTGGTCGCGAACTTCTTCATCTCCGAGCAGCTCGCCAAGCTCCCCTGCTGCTGCTCGCGATGGGACCGGCGATGCTCGCGATCGCGATGGAGCACGAGCGCAAGCGCGACGCCGATCAAGCCGTGCTCAGCACCTCGTCGTAGACCGCGATCGTCCCGGCGACCATCCGCTCCAGGGTGAATGCGGCGCGCTGGCGCTCGCGCGCCCGCCGGCCGAGCTCATGCGCGTGGGCGGAGGCTCCGAGCAACCCGATCAGGGAACCGGCGAGCGCGACCCGGTCACGCGGCGGAACCAGGATCCCCGTGACCTCATCCTCGATCGCCTCCGAAACACCGCCGACGTCGGTGGCGAGAATCGGGCAGCCGACCGCCATCGCCTCGAGGATCGAGTAGGGAAACGACTCGGACCACGACGGGTTGACGAACACGTCCGACGAGCTCAGCAACGGGATCACGTCGTCGAGGTTCCCGAGCCACTCGACCGCATCCCCGACGCCGTTGCAGATCGCGACGGCCTCGAGATAATCGCGCTCCGGGCCGTCGCCGGCGAGCGCCAGGCGGACCTCGGGGACCGCCTCGACGACATCGACCATCGCCTCCAGCAGGGCGTCGAGCCCCTTGCCGGGGCGCAGCCCCGATGTCGCGCAGATCCGCGGTCCACCGCCGTTGGATGTCGCCTCGCTCGCCGGCTCGAGCGGGACGATCCCGTTGTGGACTACCCGGATCCGCGAGTTGATCCCGGTCGCTCGCGCGAGCCGGGCCTCCGCCTCGCAGACGCAGAGCACCAGGGTCGCCAGCGGAGCGACGAGGCTCTCGAGCGTCCGGTACAGGGTCTGCTCGCGGGAGGGGAAGTGGCCGGCGAAGGCGTAGCCGTGCGGGCTGTAGATGACCGGCGTTCCCGGCCTCGCGAAATGGGCGAGGCGGGCGACGACGCCGGCCTTGTTGCCGTGGGCGTGGACGATGTCGGGGCGGAAGTCGCGAACGATCCGCGCGAACCCGAGCGCCGCCCGCGCGTCGCTGCCCGGGCACGATCGCCCGCGACATCTCGAGCGGCAACACCGGCACCATGAGGTCGGCCTCCTCGTGCGGCCCGCAGACGGCGACCGTCGTAGCCGAGCTCCGCGAGCGCCGCCGCTCAGGTCCGCGACGTGGCGGAAGGCTCCGCCCTCGCCCGCGCGGATCACCATCAGGATCCTCGGCACTACCGCCTCCCCGCCTCGATCAGCCGCGTGTACTCGTGCTTGTAGCTCGGCGACCATCCGATCGATCGTAAAGCGCTCGCGGACCCGCGCTCTGCCGGCGTTTCCGGCGGCGACGGCTCGCTCGCGGTCCCGCAGATAGGGGGCCAGCGCCTCGGCGAACCCGGCCGGGGTCGGATCGCCCACCAGGGCCCCCGCGTCCCCGACGATCTCCGCGATCCCGGCCTCGTCGGGGGCGACGACCGGACGCGCGTGGGCCATCGCCTCGAGCAGGGCCAGCGGCGCGCCCTCGGCGGGAGTCCCGTCGCGAGCCGGCCGGCTGGCGAGCCCGACGACGCGGCAGCGGGCATACACCGCCGGCATGTCGACCCAGCCGAGGAACGTCGACCGAGCTCCGCGAGCTCGAGCTCGTCGACGAGCCGCTGCAGCTGCCGCAGGTACCCCGGCGCGACGCGGTGCTCCGAGCCCGCGATCTCGAGCCGGGCCGGCACGCCGAGGTCGCGCAGGCGGGCGATCGCGCGGATCAGCGTGTCGTGGCCCTTGGTGGGAATCAGCGTGCCGACGCTCAGCACGATCGGCGCGTCTCCGGGGGGCGTGGCGGAGGCCGGCAGCTCAACCCCGGGGTGAACGATCGAGATCCGGTCTCGGCAGCGGTCGGGAAAGGTCGCGGCGACCGCGCCGGTGACGCAGACGATCCGGTCGCAGCGCGGGCCCAGGATCCGCGGGGCGCTGCGATCGAAATCGTGACCGTGCTTCATCCACAGCAACGGTGCCCCGAGGCGACGGGCGAGCGGGATCCCGAGCAGCACCGCCTTGGTCTGGTTCGCGTGAACGACGGCAATCCCGCGGCCGCGCAGGAGCTTGGCCAGCCGACGGGCGGCGAAGGGATAGAGCGGGATCGCCCGTCTCCCGGGCAGCTCGTCGACGATGACCTCCGCACCCGCATCACGCAGCCGATCCTCCAGCGCGCCCCGCGCCATCAGGACCACGACGATCTCGAACCGATCGGCGAGGCCCCGAACGACCGCGACCAGGACCTCCTCGGCGCCCCCGACTCCCGCCGCCGGATGAAGGAACAGGAGCGTCGGCCTCACTCCCTCTCCTCCAGGGTCAGCGCGTTCGGCGCCTGCGACCGGCTGCCGTGGGCCACCAGCTCGGCGACGAAGCGGAAGTCGTCCGGGCTGACGAGTCGTTCCACGCCGAGGAAGACGGCGACATAGAGGATCACCGCGAGCGGTCCCACGACCAGGGCCGGACCGGGTGCTACGACGGTGAGCAGGAGCATCGCCGCGGCGGCGGTCAGCGGCGCGAAGAAGGCGTTGAGCCAGGCGAAGCCGCCCAACCGCCGGGAGGCGATCACCAGCCCACCGATCGCGAACAGGGCCTCCGAGATCAGCATCGCCGCCGCTGCCCCGTCCTGGTCGAACTCCGGGATCAGGACGAGGTTCAGCGCGATGTTGAGCAGCGTGATCGAGCCGGTGAGGACGACGAGCGCTCGCGAGGGACGGCGGGAGACGATGAACGTCGAGCAGAGGACGACGATCCCGATCAACGGAATCGCCCCCGCCAGCAGCTCCAGCGCGGCGGTAGCGTCGGCGAAGTCGTCGCCGAAGATCGTCGTCAGCAACTGGTCCGGGTAGGCGCCGAACAGGACCCCGATCGGCAGCAGGCAGGCGACGGCGAACTTGATCGATCGCGAGAACACGGACCCGATCGTCGGGTTCGAGCTCGGTGTGAGGTACGCGTACATGGCGCTGAACGACGACGCGACCGCGTACGGGATGAAGAGGGTGGCCTCGAACATCCGGTAGGCGGCGCCGTAGTTACCTACCGCCGTGTCGGTCGAAAGTTGCCCGAGGATCACGGCGTCCAGCCGAAACAGCATCACCATGAAGATCACCTGGATCGCGAACGGAAGGCTGCTCCAGGCCAGGTCGCGCCAGCTCGACGGGCGCGGCGCCCATTTCGGAAAGCCGATCGACCGGGCGAGCAGGATCGCCCCGAGACCGAACCCTCCCGCGGCGCAGACCGCGTAGGTCGCCGCAACCGCGACGACCCCGAGCCCGGCCGCGAGGACGATCAGGCCCACGGTCGCGATCGCGACCCGCTGGACGAGGATCACGGTCGCCACCGGGCGGCCGCGTTCGTAGGCCATGAAGAGGGCGAACTCGGTCCGGATCAGCGAGTCACCGAAGAAGCCGGCGGTCAGCAGCACGACCGCGGCCCGCGTCTCACCGCTGTAGTCGAGCAGGAAGGTGATCGCGACCATCGCGACGGCGACCGGGACCAGCAGACAGAGCTTGAGCGCGATCACGTTCGTAAACAGGGACCGCCGATCGTGGTCGCGAGCCACCTCGCGCGTCATGTACTGGTCGAGCCCGAGGTCGACGACGATCAGGCCCAGCTCCGCGAACGAGGCGGCGAGGACGAAGGTGCCGAGCCCCTCGACGCCGGTCGCGCGGGCGATCCCCGCGTACAGGGCCAGCGTCGCGAGCTTGCCCAGGATCTCGGCGCCGGCGCGCAGACCGGTGTTGGCGAAGGCCCTGATCCCCGCCCTTTGCGCGGTCTGATCTGGCTGCTGATCGGGGGAGTTCAAGCCCGCCGCGGCGCTCCCGGTGGGGCGAGGGGCCCCACCAGCTCGGCGTAGGCCTCGAGGGTTCCGGCGACCATGCGCTCGAACGTGAAGCGCTCGTTCATCCGCTCGCGGGCGGCGGCTGCGAGCCGGGCCGCCCGATCGCGATCGTCGAGCAGCTCGAGGATCGCCGCCGCCAAACGGTCCACGTCGAACGGCTGCACCAGGCGACCGGTGAGTCCGTCCTCGATCGCCTCCCCCGTCCCGCCGACGTCGGTGGCGACGATCGGCCGCTCGGCGGCCATCGCCTCGAGCACCGAGTAGGGGAACGCTTCGGCCCACGCGGCGTTCACGAACACGTCGGCGCCGGCGAGCACCGCCGGGACGTCGCCGACCAGCCCGAGGAGGCGGACCGACGGGGCGATGCCGAGCGCCGCGACGTGGCGCAGCAGGGTCTCCCGCTGGGTGCCCTCACCGGCGATCGCCAGCGTCGCGTCGGGGTGCTCGTCGAGGACGCGGGTCATCGCGTCGAGCAGCGTGAGCAGGCCCTTGCGCGGATGGAGCTCTGCGACCGCGACGATCACGGGGCCGCGCTCGCGCAGCGAGGCGAGCCGCGGATCGGGTTCGTCGGCGGCCACGAACTCGATCCCGTTGTAGACCACCGTCGCTCGGTCCGCGGATCCCACCTTCGCCGCGTTCTCGCGCTCCGCCTCGCACACGCAGATCACCATCGTGGCCAGAGGCGCCATCGCACGCTCGATCACGCGGTAGACGGAGCGCGCCGAGCGGCGCCTGAAGTAGTTCGCGAACGCGTACTGGTGAGGGGTGAAGGCGAGCGGCACGGAGGGCGCGGCGAAGCGCGCCAGCCGGCCGAGCGTCCCGGCCTTCGATCCGTGGACGTGGATCAGGTCCGGCCGCCAGCTGCGGATCACCCCGGCGAGGCCGGCGAGCGCCCGCAGGTCGCGAATCGGCGCGATCGGCTGCACCATCTCGAGGTAGATCACCTCCACGCCCGGGGCGAGGTCGGCCTCCGACTCGTGCGGGCCGCAGATCGCGACCTGGTGGCCGCGGCGGGTGAGCTCGCCGCTGAGCCGGGCGACGTGCCCGAACGCCCCGCCCTCGCTGGGCCTGACAACCATCAACAGGCGCGCCACGAAGGGCATGGTATTCCGCGTATCGGCGCGCTCAGGCACCCTCGTGCCGCGTGTTGTCGTCCTTGCGGTCAGGCAGCATGGTGTCGACCTTCATGCCTGGAGACCGCGATCGGGACCCGATGAGCTCGAGCCACTCCGGCGGGCTGCAGCGCCTGCTCCATCCCCCGGTCGTCCTCGCCTACCACGGGATCAGCGCGGCCGCTCGCTCCGACGAATCGCTGCTGCTGATCGACCCCGGCCACCTGCGCGCGCACGTGACGATGCTGAAGCGGCGCGGGTACGCCTTCCGCACCGCCGGTGAGCTGGTCGCGGACGCCGACGCGGGCCCGCCCCCGCGCACCGCGGTGCTTACCTTCGACGACGGCTGGCTCGACGCGTTGACCACGGTTGCGCCGCTGCTCGACGGGCTCGGCGTGCGGGCGACGTTCTACGTCAACCCCGGTCGCTGGGGCGCCCAACACCCAGACGTGCCGGGCGAAGCCGGGCGGCTCCTGGACGCCGAGCAGGCGCGCGAGCTGCACCGCCGTGGGATGGAGCTCGGCTCCCACTCGCGCGACCACGCGGTGCTCACCGGGCTCGACGACCGGGCGCTGGCCGACGACCTGGCGCAATCGAAGGCTGCGATCGAGGGGCTCACCGGCGAGCCCTGCAGGACGCTCGCCTACCCGTTCGGGATCTACGACGAGCGGGTGAGCCGGAGCGCCGAGGCGGCCGGCTACGAGCTCTGCTTCGGGTGGCTGCCGGGGCCGTGGTCCAGATACGGAGCTCCGCGCCTGCCTCCGCCGACCCGCCTCGGCGCCTGGGCGCTGCGGCTGAAGATGCGGGGCATCCACAAGCCGGTCGCGGGACCGTGAGCAACGCACGGCGGGTCGCTCGCAACACCGCCGTCCAATTCGCCGGCGAGGCGGTCAGCAAGGGCGCCTCGATCGCCTTCTACATCGTCATGGCCCGGGCGCTTGGGGTCTCCGGATTCGGCGAGTTCAACCTCGCGCTCTCGATCGCCCTGCTGTGCACGGTCTTCGCGGGCTTCGGCCTCGACGCGATCCTCACCACCGAAACCTCGCGCGAGCCGGAGCAGCTTCGCGAGGTGTTCTGGAACGCGATCGCGGCGAAGGGCGCCTTCGGCCTGATCGGGATCGCGGCGGCGCTGGTGATCGCCACGCTCGGCGACTACCGGGTCGAGCTGGAGCTCGCGGTCGGGCTGCTCGCGATCGCCGCGGTGGTCGAGCTGATCGCCAAGACGATCTACGCGACGTTCCAGGCCTTCGACGACATGCGCCCGGTGGCGACCAGCCTCGCCCTGCAGCGAGTCGCGACCGCGGCCATCGGGATCCCGGTGATGCTCGGAGGCGGCGGCCTCCTCCCGGTCTGCCTCGTCTACCTGGCCACCGCCCTGCTCGCCTGTGGGTATGCCGCCTGGGTCATGCGACGCGGGATCGGGCTCCCGAACCTGTGGCTGTCGGCGGACGCGGCCCGCGCCCTGGTCAGGCGCTCGCTCCCGATCGGGGTCGCGACGATCTTCGGCGCAATCCTGTTCCGAGTCGACGCGACGATGCTCGGCCTGATCAAGGACGACGACGCGGTCGGCATCTACAGCTCGGCCTACCGGCTGCTGGAGAGCACGCTGTTCGTCAGCTACGCGTTCACCGCGGCGGCGCTGCCGACCCTGTCGCGCCTGACCCGCTCGAGCGAGCCCTCGATCGGCGAGGCGTCGACGCTGTCGGTGAAGGCGATCTTTGCGGGCCTGCTGCCGGTCGGGATGGTCTTCGCGCTGTTCGCCGAGCCGATCATCGAAACGATCTACGGCTCGGAGTTCGCGGCGGCGACCACCTCGCTGCGGTTGCTCGGCGGCGCCGCCGCGCTCTATGGCGTCAGCTACCTGAGCGGCTATATCCTGGTCGCCCAGCAGCGCCAGAGCCTGATCCCATGGATCATCGGCGGCGTCGCGATCGAGAACATCGTCCTTAACCTCGTCCTGATCCCGAGCCACTCCTATGACGGCGCCGCGACCGCGACCTCGATCTCCGAGGCGACCCTCGCCGCGACCTCGCTCGCGTTCGTGATCGCGACCGTGGGCCGGCTGGAGTTCCTGCGCATCGTGCTCGGGTCGGCGGTCGGTGCGTTCGCGATGGGCGCTGTCGTCTGGGTGGCGGGCGCGAGTTGGTGGACGCTGGCCCCGGCGCTGGGGGCGTTCGCACTCGGCTTCCTGCTCGTCGAGCGGTTCGCCTTCCCCGACGACCTCCGCCTGGCGCGCCGCCTGGTGCGTCCGGCGACGGGTGGGGCGCGGTGACGGACACGTCCAGATTCCTCGCCCGCGCCCCAGCCGGGCTGACCGAGGCGCTCGAGCGGCGCCGCGCCGAGGTGGTGTTCTCCTGGAGCGAGAACCTGCGCGCGTTCGCCCACGCGGCGAGTCCGGAGGGCGACCTCTTCGCGCGCTACAGCGGCGACCCGGCGGACGTCGCCCGGCTCGAGCACGAGGCCGGGATTCGCACTCTGGTCGGCGACAGCGGGGCGCTGCGGGCGCCGCCGGTCTTCGAGCGAGGGTCAGGCTGGATGGTCGAGCGTGCCGTCAATGCGACGCCCTGGCGGGGGTCGGAGGCCGTCGACGCCGCGGCCAGAGCCGCGGCCGAGATCCCAACGCTCGACCTGCCGCCCCCGATGCCGGGCGAGCGTCGATCGCGGTTGAGCAGGCTTGTGCAGATCGCACGCGCCGCAGGCGGACCGGTCGGCGCCGGGAACCTGCGCGCAGCACGCCGTGAGCTTGCGCAGACGGACCTGCCCTGGGTCACGTGCCACCGGGACTTCCATCCCAAGAACGTGCTGATCGAAGGCGACCAGGCATGGGTGATCGACTGGGAACGCTCGCGCCGCGGCCCCGTCGGGCTGGACCTGATGCAGCTGTGGGCCAGCCTTGCCGACCCCGGGGATCGCGAACGGACCTTCGAGCATGCGGTGGAGCTGGTGGGAGCGCGGCGGCGCGCCAGCCTCGAGCGGCTGCGGTTCGCGGTCGTCGTTGCCGAGACGAGCGGGATGCTCGCCGCGCACGACCCGTTCGACCGCGACGACGCCGCCGTGGCTCGCATGCTGAAGCTGATCCCGACGCTGCGTCCGAAGCGCTGAGTCCAAGCAGCTAGCCGCCGGGGCGCGGCTGGCGCCGCCCGAGCGCGGCGTCGAGGAGGCCGATCGCGGCGCCCGCCAGGTTGGCTAGGTCCTTGAGCGCGACCAGGAGCGGGATCCGCCAGACGTACTCGTGCCACGGCATCGACGAGCGCAGCGCGCGCGCGTACGGATGGGCGAGGTAGAGCGCGATCCCGGCGGCGACCGGCACCAGGCCGAGCGGGCCCAGCGCGACAATCAGGGCGATCGCGATCAGGAGCCCGATCGCGCGGATGGCGTGTGCACGCCGAGGCGGGGTGCGGATGTCGCCGCGCGCGTAGCTGAAGTACATCCGCGCGGTCGCCAGCCAGCCGCCGCGCGGCCGCCAGAGCACGGATGCGGCGGAGACGAGCGCGGTCGCGAACCCCGCCTCGTGGACGGCGCGGCTGAAGGCGACGTCCTCGCCGGCGTAGAGGCGGGCAGGGAACCCGCCGGCCCCTTGCCAGGCGCGCTTGGTGAACGCCATCGAGCGGCCGGTCGCCTGATCGGAGGAGTAGCTGCGGCCGAACAGCGCCTGCGAGAGCCTGATCAGCGGCGACCGCGACTCGATCTCGTCCACCGCCGGATGGCCGGCGATCCCGACGCAGCGCTCGAAGGGGGTGCGTCCGTCGACGACCCAGACCCCGGCCAGGAAGTCGTTGCCCGGCCGCGCGGCCGCGAACGCCTCGAGCCAGCCGGGCTCGGGACGGCAGCCGGCATCGGTGCAGGCGATCCAGTCCGGCCCCGCCTCGCCGATCCCGAGGTTTCGTCCCTCGGAGATGTTCGTCCCCGGGGCGTCGATCACCCGTGCGCCGGCTCGGTCGCGCGCCCAGCCGGCGAGCAGCTCCCGGGTCCCGTCGGTGGAGCCGCCGTCGACGAACACCAGCTCATCGGGCGCCCGCCGCTGGCGGTCGAGCGCGTCGAGGGTCGGCTCGAGGTCCTCACGGTCGTCGAGGACGGTGAGGACGACCCCGATCGGCCCGGCCGCCTCCATGCGCCTAGGTGGCGGGCTGCGGTGGATGGCGACGGCCGCGCAGCGCCCGGCTGGCCGTCCTCCCCAGCCACGACGCGTACAGCGGTTCCCACAGGTGCCGCGACTTGAGTGCGAACGAGAGCCGCCCGTCGAGCGCGGTGATCGACTCGCGGCTGAGCTCGTACGGCAGCACGCCTCCGGCCGGCGCGCAGGTCGCGGCCACGCGGTACCCGGCCCGCTCGGCGGCTGCGGGGCAGGCGGGCGAGTACCCGCAGCGCGGGTAGGCAAAGCTCGTGACCGGACGCCCGATCAGCTCCTCCAGCGCGACCCGGGAGTCGTGCATCAGCGCGTACGCCTCCTCGGCGGTGGTGTCGTCCATGCAGGTGTGCTCGTTGGTGTGCGAACCGAGCTCGATTCGGTCGTTCGCGTCCAGCTCGAGGAGCTCGTCCTTCGTGAGGAGGCGGACGCCGGCGTCCGCGGTGATCGCGAAGTGCGGCTTGCCGAGCAGGCCGGGACAGACGAAGATCGTTGCGGTCGCGCCGAACTCCTCCAGCAGCCCGGGCAGGATCGAGTACATGTCGCTGCTGCCGTCGTCGAAGGTCAGGGCGCAACAGCCGTCCGGGCCGCGCCCGTCCTCGATCCGAGTGACCCAGTCGGTGAGCTTCAGGAACTCGTAGCCGCGGCGCCTGAGCCGGCCGAGCTGTCCCCGGAAGTGGTCGACGTCGAGCATCAGGTTGGCGGAGTCCTGGTGGCGCTCCAGCGGGGTGCCGAGCGCGTGGTACAGGAGGACCAGCGGCGGGCGGGTCAATCGATCGCGGAGCTTCATCTGGACTGGCGCGCAGGCTAGTCAAGCTGTCCGACGTAGCTTCCTGAGGCATACTGCCGCGCGTGTCCGCCGACCGAGTCCGGGCAGAGGTGGTCGAGTCGGAGCCGGCGCTCGAGGCGGTTCGCGATGGCTGGGACCGCCTTGCGGTCGCCAACCGCAGGCCCTATTGCGCGCCGGCGTGGCAACTCGGCTGGTGGAGGCATGCCGCGCCGCGGGGAGCGGAGCTGCGGGCGGTGGTCGTCCGCGAGGACGCCTCATTGCTCGGCGTCGCGCCGTTCTTCGCCGCCCGCGGGTCGGCCGGGGTCCGCTACCGGCTGCTCGCCGCGCCCGTCTGCGCCCGAACCGTGCCGCTCGCGGTCGCCGGGCGGGAGCGGGACGTCGCCGGCTCGCTGGCGTCGGCGCTCGCCGCCTGCCGGCCGGCGCCGGCTGCGATCCAGCTCGACGGCGTCGAGGCCGACTCGCCGTGGCCCGAGCTCCTCGCGGCGGCCTGGCCGTCGAGGCGAGCGCCGAGCCTGATCGAGCTCGACCGCGAGACGGCGCCGGCGATCGCGCTGGCGGCCGCCTCTTACGAGGAGTGGCTGGGGACGCGGAGCCGGAACTTCCGCCAGCAGATGCGCCGCCGTCGCCGGGCGCTCGAGGAGCTCGGCGCCGAGTTCCGCCTCACGGACGCCAACGGCCTCGAGCGCGATATCGGTGAGCTGGAGCGCCTGCACTTCGGCCGGCGCGGCGACCGGCCCTCCGACGCCTTCGGGCCGGGCGTCGCCGCGATGCTCGCCGACGCCGGACGGGAGCTGCTCCAGGCGGACCGGTTCCGGCTCTGGACGATCGCGACGGCGGACGCGACCGTCAGCGCGCAGCTCTTCGTCGAGGCGGGCGGCGAGCTCGCCTTCTGGAACGGCGGCTTCGACGACGCGTACCAGAGCTCGAGCCCGGGCGTGCAAGCGATCCTGGCCGCGGTCGCCGACGGGATGGAGCTCGGCTGTGAACGGCTCGAGCTCGGCGCCGGCGATCAGGACTACAAGCTGCGGATGACCGACGAGGCGGACGAGCTCCGGTCGGTCGCAATCGTCCCCCGCGGCCTGGCCGGCGCGCCCGCCCGCCTCGGCGTGGCCGCGTCGCGGGTCCGGCGAGCGGCCGGCCGGGCGACCCCGGAGGCCCTGAAGCGCCGGCTGCGCTCGATCCGCGGGTCCCAGACGTGAAAGTGATCGCGATCTCGTCCCATGGGGGAGCCGGCGGCGCCGAGCTCACCTTCGCGACCTTTCTCGCCCACCGGCCCGATTGGGTCGAGCCCCGCGTCGTGGTGCTCGGGGCGGGACCGCTCGTCCGGGCGCTGACCGAGCGCGGCACCGAACCCCGGGTCGAGACCGGATACGACGGGCGCCCGACGGTCCCGAGGGTCGCCCGCTTCACGCGCGACCTGCGGGGCCTGATCCGCCGCGAACGGCCCGACGTCGTCTGGGCGATGGGAATCAAGGCCGCGCTGATGGCGGCGCCGGCGGGCCGGCTCGCCGGGGTACCGGTGGTCTGGCACAAGGTGGACTTCTCCTACGACCGCACCCTGGCGCGGCCGACCGCGGCGGCCGTCAGAGGGGTGATCGGCGTCAGCGAGGCCGTGCTGCGGGGGCTCGGCCGGTTCGGTCGGCGACGGCTCGGCGTCGTCTTCCCGCCCGTCACCCTGCCGGAGTCGATCCGGCGCGACCCCGAGCGCCGGCCCCATCGGATCGGCATGCTCGGGCGGCTGACCCCGTACAAGGGGCTCGACCGGGTGATCCGGGCGGTGGCGCTGCTGAGATCCCAGTACCCCGACCTGCGGCTGACGCTCGCCGGCGAGGAGCCCGGCCCACCCACCGGCTATCGGGAGCAGCTCCTGGGCCTCGCGGCCGAGCTCGGCGTGGGCGACGCGGTCGACCTGCCGGGATTCGTGGAGCCCGCCTCGCTCCTCCCCCACCTCGACCTGCTCGTGAACGCCACCCACGTCGACGAGCGCGGGTTCGGGCTCGAGGGGCTGAGCGGAGCGATGCTCGAGGCGAGCTGGGTGGGCGTGCCGGTGGTCGCGAGCCGGGGCGGCGGCACGGCCGAGGGACTCGTCGACGGGGTCACCGGGACGCTCCTCGACCGGCCCGACCCGGAGCCGCTTGCGGCGGCGATCGGGCGCTACCTCGGCGACCGGGAGCTCAACGAGCGCATCGGCGAGGCGGGCCGCGAGTTCGCCCGCGAGCGGTGTGACCCGGCGGACAACTCCCGCCGCCTGTTCGAGCTCCTGCGCGGCACCGGCTCCTGAGCCGGGCCGTCCGGACCCGCAAGAACGCGTGCAGTTCGGATAAGTGTCCACCCGCTGCCCCCTGACTGGGCCCACTCCGTGCCTGACCCGATGCCAGGGGCACTGTGCGCATCGGACAGACACGGCTTCAGCTCGGACACACGTCCAACCTCGCGATCCTCATCGGCCTCGGCCTGATCACGGTCGCGATGCTCGCCACTGCGACCCGCGCTCAGGGAGCGACAATCGTGCGGCCGACCGCGGACGTCAAGAACGAGTGGACGCAGGTTGGCGCGGCGACCGCCGCCCAGGCGCTCGACGACCAGGTCTCAACCTCCAAGCGGGTGCCGAAGGGCGACTACATCGCCTCCGGCCCGGCCGGCGACGTCGCCGACGTCCGTCTCGCGCCCCAGTCGCTTGCCAAGGGCCAGCGGGTCAAGCGGGCCCGCCTGTGGTTCGCGGGCAAGACCGCCAAGCAGGGGCGCCTGAAGATCGAGGTGAAGGCGCGCGGCCGGCTGCTGGGCTCCCGCACGATCCCCGCCGGCAAGAGCGCGAAGTGGCGGAGCATGCTGTTCCAGGTCCCGGACGCCGTCTCGCTCGCCAAGCTGCGCGCCCGCTTCACGTCCGATCGCACCGCCGGGACCCAGGTGCGAGCGGCGTTCGCGCGGGTGAAGTTCCAGGAGACCGCCGCGGCTCGCGCGGTCGAGGTCTTCGGACCCACCGAGACGCTGCGGCCTGACGCCAAGACCCCCGCCGGCGGGGCGGGCAGCGCGCGCCTTGCCGCGGCGCAGAACGAGTACGAGTCATTCCAGGTTCACGTGAAGGCGCCCGCCGAGGGGCTCTCCGGCGTCGAGGTCTCCCTTAGCGGCGACCTGACGGGGCCGGACGGGGCGACGATCTCGACCGAGGACGTGGACATCTATCGCGAGGCCTACTACACGGTCGACGCCGCCGCCGGAAAGCCGCGTTCGTCCGGCCTCGGCGCGGAGGGCCGGTGGCCGGACGCGCTGATCCCCGAACGCGACTCCTTCTACAACGAGGACCGGGCCGCGTTCCCCTACGACGTCGCCGGCGGCGACGAGCTGACCGCCTGGGTCGACGTCTTCGTGCCGGCGGGCACCGCCCCGGGCACCTACGAGGGGACCATCGAGGTCACCTCCGCGACCGGCACGATCGCCACGCTCCCGGTCTCGGTCGCCGTCTTCTCGCTCGAGATGCCCTCCACCTCGAGCCTTCCGAGCCTGTTCCTGATGACCCCTCCGGGCCGCCAGCCCTGCGGCGCCCACAGCGGCGACAGCTGGTGCAACGCCAACGACTCCGACGCCTGGGACCTCGCTTACCTCTACGCCCGCGCCGGGCTCCAGAATCGCATGACGATCGCCAACCCGGTGCCCGGCGCCTACGAGGAGGCACCGAGCGAGGATCGGTTCGAGGAGTACCTGGAGCCGCTCGTCAACGGCACCGACCCCGGCCTGGCGGGGACCGTCCCGCCGCGGATGGCAGGCGCGCGGATGACCTCCGTCACCGCGATGTGGCCGTGCATCTTCAAGTCGAGCTGCCTCGCGGACTGGCGCGAGCTGGCAACCGAGAACGGCTTCGCGGATCGCTTCGTCGCCTACGCCTGCGACGAGCCCTCGATGACGACCCTGCCGGCCAACTTCGACGACTGGGGCGACTGCGCACGCAACGCGCGCCAGGCTCGCAGCGTCTGGCCCGACGTCAACACGCTCGTCACCTCGTCGGCCGCCGATGCCCAGCAGGCCGCCTCCTACGGGAAGGTCGACCCCGACTCCGACGTCGATTGGCTCGTCCCCAACGTCATCGAGCTCGCCGGCACGCGGCCCGACTACAACAGCTTCCTCGCCGGCAGCGGCGGCTCCGGCGACAAGCAGGCTTGGTTCTACACCTCGTGCTCGAGCTACGACTGCAGCGAGGCCGAGGGCGAGGACTCGGAGGGCTACCCCGGCTACGCGATCGACCAGCCCGCCTCGCAGGCGCGCGCGATCGGCTGGCTCGGCTACATGTACGGGCTTCATGGCGAGCTCTACTGGAACACCGTCCACAGCCTGCAGACGGCGTGGTCGGACCAGTACGCGTACGGCGCCAACGGCGACGGCAACCTCTTCTACCCGGGCAGCGCGCAGGGGTACGGCGACGCCCCGGCGATCGGCGGCAGCCACGACATCCCGATCGAGTCGATGCGCCTGAAGCGGATCCGCGACGGCCGCGAGGACTACGAGCTGCTGAGGGCACTGGCGGCCCAGGGACGCGGCGCCGAGGCGATGCAGGTCGCCCGCGACACCTTCGGCGGCCAGTCGACCGCCGCCCACGCGACCAACGTCAAGCCGGCGAAGATGGACGGCGCCCGCTGCTCGCTGGTCGGCATGATCGACTCGACCGCCGCGACGTACTGCGCCTGATCCGCAAGCCCGGCCGGGGGCGAATCACAGGGCGAAGCGCACTCAAGGCACCGTATGGGTGCTTTCGATGCGACTCGCAGGCAAATCGTCGCGCTCGCGGCGTCTCAGCATGCTGTGGTCAGTTGGCACCAGCTCACGCGGCTGGGGGTGACGAGACGGCAGGCACAGGGAATGGTGAGGCGAGGCGAGCTGCGCCGGCTGCATCGCGGTGTCTTTCTCGTCGGTCCGATCGCGACGCCCCATTCCTACGAGATTGCCGCCTTCCTCGCCTGCGGTGAGGGGTCGGTGGTGAGCCATCGATCCGGCATCTGCCTCTACGAGCTCCTTCCCTACCCGACCGAACCCGTTCCCGTGCATATCACGGTCCCGGGACGCCATTGCCGGGGTGATTCGGACATCGTGGTGCATGAGACCGTCGCCCTGGCCCACCACGAGATCCGCGAGCGCCACGGCATCTCGGTCACGTCACCCATCCGTACCCTGATCGACTTCGCCGCTCACGACGCAACCGACGATGAGCTCGAACGCGTGGTCGCCGAGGCTTTCGCTCTTCGCCTCACTCAGCGTGCACCGGTGCTGCGGGAGGTGGCAAGGCAGCAAGGGAAACGTGGGACGGGGCGACTGCGCGCTCTTCTCGACGGCGATGGGCCGAAGCGCACGCGCTCAGCACCCGAGCGAACGCTCCTCAGGGCCCTGCGCAACGCGGGCGTCGCTGGGCTCGAGACGAACGCAGGTATCGGCCCATGGGAAGTCGACTTCTACTGGCCCGCTCACGGGCTGGTCGTCGAAGTCGACGCCTACTCGACCCACTCGTCGCCAACGGCCTTCGAGCGCGATCGCCGCAAAACGGCCGAGCTGGAGGAGGCCGGGCTCAAGGTCCGCCGGGTCACCAAGCGCCGGATCGACGACGACCTACAAACGGTGGTCGCCGAAATCCAGCGTCTCATCGGACGAGCCGCACCCAAAGCACCGTAGCCGTGCTTTCGGTGCGGCTCGGTTGAACTACGGCGACTCGGTCCCGCCGCTGCCCTCGGTGACCGTGCCGAGGTCGGTGGTCGTCGTGGTCGGGACGGTGGTCGTGGTCGTCTCCGGCGTGGTCGTCGTCTCCGGCGTAGTCGTGGGCGACGTCGTCTCGGTGGTCGTGCTCGTGGTGGAGCTCGTCGTGCTCGAGCTCGTCGTGGTCGACGACGTCGTCGAGCTCGGCGTCGACGTGGTCGAGCTCGTGTCGCCGTCGTCGTCGCTTCCCGAGACCACCGCGAGGGCGATGCCCAGCCCGATCACGGCGGCGACCAGGATCACGATGACCGCCTTCATCCCGCTGCTCATCCCGCCCTCCGGAGGCTCGCCGGGGGGCTGGCCGTAGCCGCCGCCGTACTGGTCGTCAGGCGGCGGGACGTTCATGCGTCGGGTCGGGTCCTCGTTCACGGCGGCGGACCTTAGCTAAGTGACCCGGACACGATCTCGAGCGCCCGGTCGACATCGGCCTCGTCGATCACCAGCGGCGGGAGAAAGCGGAGCATGCGCTCGCCGGGGACGTTGATCACCAAGCCCCGCTCGAGGGCCTGGGCGGCGACCGCTGCGGCATCGACGACCCTCGGCGAGGGTGACGCCCACCATCAGCCCCCTCCCCCTTACCTGCTCGATCGCGCCGATCTCGCCCAATCCCGCCCGCAACCGCTCGCCCAGAGCGCCGACCCGATCGAGCAGCCCGGGGTCGTCGATCACCTCGAGCGCCGCCAGGGCCGCGGCCGCGGTCACCGGCGCCCCCGCGAAGGTCGAGCCGTGGTCGCCGCGCGCGAGCACGTGCGCGAGGTGCGGCGCGGTCACGAGGGCGCCGACCGGAAGCCCGCCTCCGAGCGCCTTTGCCGCGGTCAGCAGGTCCGGTCGCACCGGAAGCTGCTCGTAGGCCCACAGGGTTCCCGTCCGCCCCATCCCGCACTGGATCTCGTCGAAGATCAGCACCGCGCTCGCCTCGTCGCAGGCCTCGCGCGCCGCGACCAGGACCTCGTCGGCGATCGGGAAGATCCCGGCCTCGCCCTGGATCGGCTCGATGATCACGGCCGCGGTCCTCGGCCCGACCGCCGCGTGGATCGCGTCCGGGTCGTCACGGCCGACGGTGACGAAGCCGGCGGGCAGCGGCCCGAACAGGTCGTCGCGAGCTAGCTTCGGCGTGGCGGTCAGCGCGCCGAGCGTCCGCCCGTGGAATGCCCCGTCGAGGGTGACGATCTCGGGTCGCCAGATCCCGACTCCGTGGGCGCGCTTGCGGGCGAGCTTGATCGCGGCCTCGATCGCCTCGGCGCCCGAGTTGCAGAGGAAGACCGAGCCACCCAGGCTCGACTCCGCGAGCCGCTCGGAGAGCCGGATCGCAGGTTCGGAGTAGAAGAGGTTGGAGGAGCCGGCGAAGCGGGCGGCCTGGTCCTGGATCGTGGCGACGATCTTCGGGTGACAGTGGCCGGCGTTGTGGACGGAGAGCCCGGCGAAGAAGTCGAGGTACTCCTTGCCCTCCGAATCCCACAGCCGCGATCCCTCCCCGCGGACGAACTCCACCGGCGCCCGCGCGTAGGTGGCCATCGCGTAGCGGGACTCGAGCTCCTGCAGTTCGCCCAGCTCGCTCACGGCGTGACCATCGTCCCGATGCCGGCGTCCGTGAACAGCTCGAGCAGCAGGGAATGCGGCCGGCGGCCGTCGATGATGTGGGCCGAGCCGACCCCGCCGCGCACCGCCTCGGCGCAGGCGGCGAGCTTCGGCCGCATCCCCCCCGAAAGCGAGGACAGCGCCGCCTCGACCTCGGCGACGGTGGCGCGCGAGTTCAGCGACGCCTCGTCGGCTGGATCGGCGAGCCAGCCGGCGACGTCGGTCAGGAAGATCGCCTTGTGGGCGCTCAGCGCAGCCGCGACCTTGCCGGCCGCCGTGTCGGCGTTGACGTTGTAGGAGTGCCCGTCGGCGTCCACGCCCACCGAGGCGATCACCGGGATGTAGTCGGCGGCGATGTGGTTGAGGACGTCGACGGAAACCCGGTCGATCTCACCGACGAAGCCGAACTCGTCGGCGCGCTCGTGCGGCCGGATCTCGAACAGGGCCCCGTCCTCGCCCGAGAGACCGACCGCGGGCTGGCCGTGGCGGTTGAGCCGCATCACGATGTCGGAGTTGACCTTGCCGAGCAGGACCATCTTCGCCACCTCGACCGTCTCGGGGTCGGAGACGCGCACCCCCTCGACGAACCTGACCTCCATCCCCAGCCGCTCCATGTAGGTGGTGATCTCCGGGCCGCCGCCATGGACGATCACCGGGTTCATCCCGACGTACTTGAGGAGGACGACGTCGGTGGCGAAGCCGTCCCGCAGCACCTCGTCCACCATCGCCGCGCCGCCGTACTTGATCACCACCGTCCGTCCGTGGAAGTCGCGGATGTACGGCAGGGCCTCGAGGAGCGTCTCGACGTTGCTGGTCATGTCAGGTCGTGTACTCGGCGTTGATGCGCACGTAGTCGTGGGTGAGGTCCGAAAAGTAGACATGAGCGCGGCCGTCGCCACGGCCGAGCCGGATCGAGATCTCGGCCTCGGCGTCGTCGGCGCCGAGGCCCTCGGCGTCGATCACGTCGGCGCCGAGCTCCTCGACCTCCTCGCCGGCCAGCGCCATCCCGGCCGCCTGGGCGATCCGGCCCCAGTTCGGATCACGGCCGTAGAGCGCCGTCTTCACCAGCGGTGAGTTGGCGATCGCCCGCGCCACGCGCTCGGCCTCCCCCGCGCTCGCCGCCTGGGCGACCGCGATCCGGCCGACCCTGGTCGCGCCCTCGCCGTCCGCAACGATCTCGATCGCGAGCTGGAGCAGGATCGCGTCGAGCAGGCCGTCGGGAAGCGGCGCCCCGGCTGCGCCCGTCGCCTGCAGCAGGACGGTGTCGTTGGTCGACATCTGGCCGTCGACGGTGATTCGCTCGAACGAGCGATCGACCGCGGCCCGGAGCGCCGCGTCGGGCTCGGGGACCTCGGCGTCGGTCTGCACGAAGCAGAGCATGGTCGCGAACCCGGGCTGCATCATTCCCGCCCCCTTGGCCTGGGCGGAGACGGTCACCCCGCCGGCGCTCACGGTGCACGCCTTCGGGCCCCGGTCGGTGGTCATGATCGCCCCGGCGAACTCGCCGGCCCCGTCGCCGCTCAGCGCCGACGCGGCGTCGCCGACCCCGCGGACGACGTCGTCGACGAGCAGCGGGACGCCGATCACGCCGGTCTCGGCGACCGCCACGGCGCGCGGCTCGGCGCCGACCGCCGTGGCCGCCGCGTCGCGCATCGCCAGGGCGTCGGCGTACCCCTGCTCGCCGGTCGCCGCGTTCGCGTTGCCCGAGTTGACGACGACGGCGCGAATCGAATCACCGTCGCAGTCGTCGCGGCAGACGCGGACGGGTGCCGCGGCGGCGGCGTTGCGGGTCAGCAGCAGCGCCGACCGTACGGTGTCGGCGTCGCAGGTCAGCAGTCCGACGTCGGTCTCGCCGCCGCCCTTCAGGCCGCACGCAACTCCGGCTGCCCGGAAGCCCGGCGCCAGCATCCACGGGTCGAGCTCCTCGACCCCAGGCGGCGGATCCACCCACCGCGAGCGGAAAAAGCTCAACGCAGTCCCTCCGTCTCCTCGAACCCGAGCATCAGGTTGAGGTTCTGGATCGCCTGACCGGCGGCCCCCTTCCAGAGGTTGTCGATCGCGGCGAAGACGACCGCGCGGTCGCCGGCGCTCGTCACGTGGATGCGGCAGGCGTTCGTGTCGCGCACGTCGCGCAGCCCCGGCGGCGCGTCGATCACCTGCACGAACGGCTCGCCCTCGTAGCGCTCGACGAACAGGGCCTCGAGATCCTCGACGGGCTCGGCGAGATCGACGTAGCAGCTGGCCAGCAGACCCTGGTCGATCGGGAGCAAATGGGGCATGAATGTGACGGGGACATCGGCGCCGAGCCGCTTGAGCTCCTGCTCGATCTCCGGCAGGTGGCGGTGGCCGTCCGCCGCGTAGGGCATGAAGTTCTCGGCCAGGTTGACCAGCGACAGGCGCTCACCGCCGTCGCGGCCGGCGCCCGAGACGCCCGACTTCGCATCGACCACGACCGATCCGATCAGCCCACGCTCGGCGAGCGGCGCCAGGGCCAGCAGCGCCGCGGTCGGATAACAGCCGGGGTTGGCGACCAGGTCGGCGGTCCTGATCCGCTCGCGGTCCAGCTCGGTGAGCCCGTAGACGGCGTTCTCGAGCAGCTCCGGCTCGCCATGGGGCCCGTACCAGCGCTCGTAGATCGCCGCGTCGACGAGCCGGAAGTCGGCCGACAGATCGACGACCTCGAGCCCGAGCCCGCGCATCTCGGCGACCACCGGCGCAGCGGCGGCGTGCGGGTAGGAGACGATCCCCGCGTCGACCTCCTCGATCTGCTCGAGGTCGAGCTCGGTGAGCTCGATCGGGCAGCGGTAGCGCGGATAGAGGTGGTTGAGGCGGGTGCCCGCCTCGCTTCGCGACGTCGCCGCCGCCAGCTCGAGGCGTGGATGGCGCCAGACGAGCTCGGCCGCCAGCGCGCCGGCGTACCCCGAGGCGCCGGCGACGATCACCCTTCTCGTATCTTCACTCACGGAGCGAGCCCCCGATCTCGGCCAGGGCCTGCTTGATCCGGTCCCGGATCGCGGCGACCTCCTCGTCGGTCAGGGTGCGGTCGGCGGCGCGGAACTCGAGCCGCAGCGCGAGGCTCTTCGTGCCGCCCGCGAGCTGAGCGCCGCGGTAGAGGTCGAAGATCTCGGCCGAGCGCAAGAGCTCCCCGCCGGCCTCGGCGACCACCGCCCGCACGCGCGCGGCCTCGACGGCGTCGTCGACGACCACCGCGATGTCCTGCTGGACGGCCGGATAGGAGATCACGTCCTCGTACCGTTCGGCGCCGATCGGCGACGAGGCGACCAGAGGCACAAGGTCGAGCTCGAACGCCGTCGCGGCCTGCAGATCCCAAGCGCGGCACACGAGGGGGTGCACCTCGCCCAGCCAGCCCGCCGGCTCGCCACCGACGAGGATCCGGCCGGCCCTGCCGGGGTAAAGGAACGGCTCCGCCGCGACCTCCGTCTCGAACGCGCAGCCGAGCTGCGCGGCGAGCGCCTCGAGGACCCCCTTGAGGGCGTAGAAGTCCGGCGGCGTGGGCTCCCCGCGCCACCCGCCCGCAAGCTCGCCGGTCGCCACCGCGCCGACCCGCCACGGCTCGTAGGCGGGAGCCGGCCGATCCCCCGGGAAGCTGCCGCCGAACGTCCCGGGGCGCCGCTCTCCCGCGCGCAGGTAGGCCCTGCCGGACTCGGCCACGGCGACGCGTTCCGCTCCGTGAGCGAGGTTGTAGCGCGCGACGTCCAAGAGCCCCGCGAGCAGGGTCGTCCGCAGGACCGAGTGCTCGCTCGAGAGCGGGTTGGTGATCCCGATCGGCTGCGCCCGCGGGTCGTCGGCCGGGATTCGCAGGGGCCCCGCGAGCCCCGGATCGACGAGGCTCAGCGTCACCACCAGGTCGAAGCCGAGGTCTCGGATCGCGTCCTCAGCCCGGCGGCGCAGCCGCTGCTCGCGCGTCAGGCCGCCCGCCTGCTCGATCGCCGGGAGCGTCGACGGCAGGTGCGCCGCGTAGCCGTGAATGCGGCCCACCTCCTCGACCAGGTCGGCCTCGCGCGTGACGTCGTAGTGGCGATGGAACGGCACCAGTGCCACCAGGTCGTCGCCGTCCTCCTCCACGCCGAACTCGAGCCGGCGCAGATAGTCCACCCGTCGCTCCGCCGGGATCGGGATCCCGAGCAGCCGCTCGACCCGCGATCCGCGCAGACCGACGCTGTGCCGATCGGGCACGTCGGCGGCGACGTCGATCGTCCCCGGCACGAGCCGCGCGCCGCACAGCTCGACCATCAGCTTCGAAGCCACCCGCTGGGCGCGCAGCGCCAAGTCCGGGTGGAGCTGCTTCTCGAACCGGTTCGAGGCGTCGGAGCGCAGGCCGAGCTTCCGTGAGGTGCGCAGGATGTTGACCCCGTTCCAGGTCGCGACCTCGAGCAGGACGCGGGTCGTCTCGTCGCTCACCTCGGAGACCTGGCCGCCCATGATCCCGGCGATCCCCGTCGGCCCCTCGCGGTCGCAGACCAGCACGGCGTCGGTGTCGAAGGTGCGCTCGACTCCGTCAAGCGTCGTCATCCGCTCGCCCTCGCGGGCCGCGCGGACGATGATCTCGCCGCCGGGGACCTTGTCGAGGTCGAAGGCGTGAAGCGGCTGCGCCGTCAGCAGCATCACGTAGTTGGTGATGTCGACGACGTTGTTGATCGGGCGCATGCCCGCCGCGTGCAACCGGGCTTTCAGCCACGGCGGCGAGGGCGCAATCGTGACGTCGGTGAAGACGCGCGCGGAGAAGCGCGGGCACAGGTCCGGGACCTCGACCGTGACCGCGGCGTAGTCGTCGACGGAGCCCTCGCCGGCGGCCTCCGCGTCGCCGTCCCACGGTGCCGGCGCCAGCTCGGCGCCGGTGACGGCGTGGAGCTCGCGCGCGACGCCGTAGACGCCGAGGCAGTCGACCCGGTTCGAGGTCGGCTCGAGCTCGATCACCGGCTCCGACACGGCGAAGACCTCGATCAGAGGCGTTCCCGGAGCCCAGCCTGCTTCAGACCCGGCCGCCCCCGGACGCGAAGCGGAGGAGGCGGGCGGCAGTTGTTCATCGGCGAGGACGAGGATCCCATCCTCGTCATCGCCGATGGCGAGTTCGCTCTCCGACAGGATCATCCCGTTCGACTCGACCCCGCGCAGCTTCGCCTTGCCGAGCTTCGTCCCGTCCGGCATCACCGCCCCGGGAAGCGCAACCGCGACCGTCTGCCCGGCCGCAACGTTCGGAGCGCCGCAGACGATCGTCCGGGTGCCGTCGCCGGTGTCGACTTCGCACACGTGCAGGCGATCGGCGTCCGGGTGCTGCTCGGCGGAGACCACGCTGCCGACCACGAACCCGTCGGGGCTCGCGGCGCCCGCGTGCGAGATCCGCTCCAGCTCGATGCTGTGCATCGACAGCGTCTCACCGACCTCCTCGGGCGTCAGGCCCGCGTCGCAGTATTCGCTGAGCCAGGAGTACGGGACCTTCATCGGAACTGCCCCAGGACGCGGACGTCGTTCTCGAAGAACTTGCGCAGGTCCGGGATCGCGTGCTTGAGCATCGCGATCCGCTCGATCCCCATCCCGAACGCGAACCCCTGGACGCGCTCGGGGTCGTAGCCGTTCTCGGCGACGAACCCGTACACGTTCGGGTCGACCATCCCAGAGCCCAGAATCTCGATCCAGCCGACCCCCTTGCAGAGCGGGTCGCGGGAGCCGTCGTCCAATCGCCCGGTGCCGCCGCATGCAAAGCACGAGACGTCGACCTCGGTGCTCGGCTCGGTGAACGGGAAGAACCCGGGCCGGAACCGTGTCTCCCGCTCCGGGCCGAAGATGCCGCGGGCGAAGGCGTCGAGAGTGCCCTTGAGGTCGGCGAGGGTGATGTCCTCCCCGACCGCGAGGCCCTCGACCTGGTGGAACACCGGGCTGTGGGTGGCGTCGAAGGGGTCGGAGCGGTAGCAGCGACCCGGCACCACGATCATGATCGGCGGCTCCTGGCTCTCCATCGCCCGCACCTGCATCGGCGACGTGTGCGTGCGCAGGACGACGTCCTCCGGGCCGGGCGGTAGCCCCCCGTCGATGGTCACCTCCGGCGCCAGCGTCGAGGGGTCGACGTAAAAGGTGTCCTGCGCCATTCGCGCGGGATGGCCCGGCGGATGGTTGAGGGCGGTGAAGTTGTAGTAGTCGAGCTCGACCTCCGGCCCCTCCAACACCCGGTAGCCCAGGCCGGCGAAGACGTCCTCGATCTCGCGCTGCGTCCGAACGAGGAGGTTCTGGGCGGCGACCGGCGCCGGCGGGGCGCCGGGGAGGGTGACGTCGATCCCGCCCGTGGCCAGCGACCGCTCCAGCTCCGCCCCCTCGAGCTCCGCCGCGCGCGCCTCGAGCTCGGCCTCGAGCGCCTCGCGAGCGGCGTTGGCCGCCGCGCCGACCGGCCCGCGCTCCGCGGCGGGGAGCTCGGCGATCCCGCGCAGGATGCCGGTCAGCTCCGACTTGCGGCCCAGGAACCGCACCCTCAGCTCCTCGAGGGCCGCGGGGTCGGCGGCAGCCGCGATCGCGGCGGACGCCTCCTTCCGCAGGGTGTCGATCCGCTCAGTCATCGGCGGCCGACGATATCCGTCCGATCGCGATCGCCGCCGCCGCGGCAACGTTCAGGGACTCGGCATCGCCCCGCAGCGGAATCGTCCAGAGCCGGTCACAGAGCGCGGTGAGGTCGCTGGGGAGTCCGACGCGTTCGCCACCCAGCAGGAGCGTCCCACCGGCTCGTCGTCCGGCGGCTCGCCGCCGGACGCGATCAGGCCGACCAGGGGCGCGGCGACCGCCGCGTGCGTGATGTCCCGTGGGACGACGGGGACCCGGAAGATCGAGCCCATGCTCGCCCGAACCGCCTTCGGGCCGTAGGGATCCGCACAGCCGGGTCCGAGGATGATCGAACCACCGACGAGCGCGTCCGCGGTGCGGACGATCGCGCCGACGTTGCCGGGGTCGCCAACCTCGTGGAGGTAGATCTGGAAGCTGCTCGTCGGCGCTGAGTCGGGCTGCCGATAGACCCCGATCACCCGTGTGCCCGAGCCGAGCGTCGAGACCGCATCGAGCAGTTCGGGCTCCACGTCCTCGCCCGCCCGCAGCACGAACGCCGGCTCGGCCCCCGCGGCCGCCGCGGCGGCGACCAGGTCCTCGCCCTCGGCCACGAACAGCCCCTCGCGCTCGCGGTGCTTGCGCTCGTGGAGCTTGCGGATCAGCTTGAGCTTCTCGTTGTCCTTGCTGGTGATCATTGGTATGGGCACAAAAAAGGGCGCCCCCTCGGCGCCCGGTGAACGCTCCGTATCGGTCAGCAGCAGTCGTTTTGCCCGGGAGCTTCGCTTGCAGGAGGCGATTTTCCTCACGGAGATATCGGATAACGTGATCCTGATGTGAACTGATTCGACGAGCTAGGATCGAAATCAGAAAGGGTAAGAACATGTCCTCACCTCGAGGTACAACTCGCGTTCATATGGTGCCATTGAGTATAGGCTCAACCTGAGATTTTTCAACTGAATAGCGTTACGAGCCGACTTTTTACACCATACGGGATGACCGATGCATAGGTCGCCCATTTGTCCGTACAATAGAGCTTCACGTCCCATTGCGCCAGACGGTCGACCATCTTCTTCAGAGTCGCCTTGTCCCGTCGCGCCACATTCCCAGTCCAGCAACCTGCCCCGTGTCGCGATCTAGGGCTTTCCGAATCCAGAGTTTCTGGCGTTTTGTCTTGAGGTAATGCCACATCTCATCAAGTTGGAGGACGATGGTTGGCCCCGTGGGCTCTGGCTTCTCGTAGTAGTCTTTGGCCAAGTCCCTGATCCAGGTGAGCACGGCCTGCGCGGAGACGTGGAGAAGAAACGCGATGCGGTTCATGGACATGCCACTCAGGTACCACAAGACAGCGTTGATCTTCATGGTGAGGGGCTTGCCGCGTGGGGTCGTGCGGGTAAACTGATAGCCACACTGTTACATTGTTCTTGGGTTTGCCAGCAGCAGAGCCATTGTGGATGACGCGGTCACTCTGGCATTTGGGGCACTCTTCCATCTGTCTCTCCTCCACAAGAAGTTGCCATGCAATCTTGTAGGGAAATATTGCCGGGAGCCCGTGAAAACGCTACCACTACTTACTTGATAGTCTAGGAAATTCCATTTTTTCTGCTTAATATGCAAGCAGTTACCGCTCCTATAAGGGGTGGACCGAGCGGAGGGGGTGTGCTACAACAAGGGCATCGCAACCCTCTGACTTCCTGAACTCGGTGCACCCGGATGCTGACAGCACCCTCACGGGATTGGAACGTCTTCAAGCAGATCTTTGCCGAGCACTGGGACGCGTTCACACAGGCCCATCCGCGCTACCAGACGGCCTACTATGATGACCTGGTGGCGAAGATGTTGGCGTGTGGGAATCCAGAGCAGATGGGCTATGTCGAGTACCGCTGCCTCCAGTGTGGCCAGGGGAAGCATCTGGTGTCGATGAGCTGTAAATCGTCCTTGTGCTTGCGGTGCGCCAAAGTCTACGCGGATAACTGGGTCAGCCAGGTGAGCACGATGCTCCACGAGGGAGTGATCTATCGCCACATCATCCTGACGGTCCCGGCCATGTTCCGCACGACCTTCTATCACAACGCTGCGGTCCTGTTGAGCGGGTTGATGCGCTGCGGGGTCCAGTGTATGGATGACTTCTTGAGCACGGTCAGGGGCAAAACGCTCAAGGAGGCTATATTGTCGTGCTCCATACCCATGGCCGCAATGGCCAGTACCATCCCCATCTGCATCTCCTCGCCACCAGTGGGGGCTACGATCGCCAAGGACAACGCTGGGAACATGTGCGAGTATGTGCCGTATGGGCTCTTGCGGCGCAAGTGGCAGTGGCACCTGCTGACCATGGTGCGCCAGACCCTCAAGACCGCAGCGATCAAGCAGTTGGTCGATGCGTGTTTCACGCACGTATCCCAATGGGCTGGTGACCAATGTGCAAAAGGGGACCGTGCCGTCCCAGTTTCAGAGTGTGGCGCGGTACGTCGCCAAATATGTGGTGAGTCCCCCGATTGCGGTCCGGCGGATCGATCACTATGATGGCGAGCGGGTGACGTACCATTACCGCTCCCACCGCACGGACCGGGTCGAACGTGAAACCGTTGATGTCCAGACGTTTATCGGCCGGATGGTGCAGCACGCCCTGCCGAAAGGGTTCCAGCGTATCCGGTATTATGGGGTCCAGGCGACCAAGACCTTTGCCAAAGTGAAAGTGCTGATTCACGAGGCCCTGGCAAAGGTGCAGGGGGTCGTCAAGGGTGCCGTCAAGATCATCGCCCGACTGACCTACCGGCAGCGGTACGAGCAGAGTACGGGGCGGGATCCCTTGCGCTGTCCGCACTGTGGAGAGGAGATGGCGGTGTGGCGCATCTGGCACCCCACCTACGGGGTGGTCTATGACGAGGGGCAGAAGATCAAACGTGGCACCTATACCTCAAGCGCACAACGGGCTGGCCCTGAGGACAGCATGGCTGTTCGAAAAGCCCGCCCCTTGGGCGCTTTGTTCAAACTCACGGGACCTCGGCACTCCCGTCTCTCGGAGGCCATCAGATCAGTTCAGGTCTGGGCACTCCCGTCACTCGGAGGCCACCAGGTCACATGCGACCTGTGCACTCCCGTCGTGCCGTGCTCTCGTCTGAGCACGTCTTCACACTCGTTGTGTCGTTCACAATCCGTCCGGGGTCATGTCACCCGTGCCACTGCTGCGCCTTGGCGTCAGCCTTCTGGCACGTGTGCGTGCAGACGACCCCGTGTGTCGCCTGGCAGGCTGCGGTGCAGCTGGGCCTGCCAGGTCCCGTGTGTACAGCTGTTGACGCTAGAGATCTGTCCGCAGGTGGTGTTACAGATCTGGACTTGAGCATTGCTCTCTGGAGGATTTGCCGTGTCTTCTCGCCACGTCCATCCCGCTCTGGAACACTACCCCCCACCTTTCTACCACAGCAAGCGAGCCAGCAGGTGCGGCCAACACCCACTGGCTCTCGATCACCGTGCATCTAATGAGGAGACGCACAATGACCACACTCACCATAGCAGAGACTGCTGTTCGCCACAACATCGACCTCCACCAGCCTCCCACCTCCCCTGGCGCGCTGCCACAGGCGCCGGCGCTGCCGACACACCCCCCGGTCCCGCCGCGTGGTCCGCGGCCCGAACACTATCAGCGCATCTGGCTGGAGGGCACCGAGACCACCGCGGATTTGCGCGCCCGTGGGGTGCCCGAGCGCACCGCGCGTACAGCTGTCAAACGGGGCTGGTACACGCGGCACTACCACCACGCACAGTATCCCCAGGACGAGGGACCGGGCCTGTTTGCCACCCTCCAGAACCCCTACGCCTTTGCCACGGCGCAAGTGGGCCACGTGCTGCGCACAGATGCCTGGGGGGACGTGACGCCCGAGGACTTCGAAGACGCCGTCCAGGATGCGCTGCTGTGGGCCTGGGAGCGGCGGCACTGTGCGCATATTGCCGATTTTCCCGCCTATATCAGCACGGTCATCCGGAAGAAATTGCAGCGGCGCCCCAGGAGAAGACCCTGAGCGCCCCCGCGCGCCTGCCCACCGTACGCACGGGGACGCAGGCCGCGCGGAATCCCGCGATCCTCCCGCCAGCCCCACCCCTGCCCCAGGTCGCACCGCCGTCCCACCGCCCGGTGGGGCACAGCCCGCGGCCTGGCGGCGCGATCCTACGCCCCCGCGTCTGCAGCGGCGGCCTTCCCCGCGCACCACCTGAATACCTTTGACCACCCCCAGCAGCGCGCCGTCGTGCACGCCAACATGCGCCTCCACAATCCACAGCGGCGGCGGCCCGCTGGCGGCGAGCGCTTGCGTGCGCTGGAGCGCCGTGCGCCACACTTTGCTGGTGCAGGCGACCGACAGCGGCGCCTCGGCCAGATGCACACGCGCCGGCACGCCTTTCGGGACGTTCTGGAGCGCCAGATACACCATCCCGTCGTGCTCGCGGCTGGCGGGTATCTCCCGGAGCACAAACTTTAACGAGGCGTTGACGGACATCGGCTTCTCTCCTTGCGGCAGATACGGGGTGAAATCGCTGATCGGCGCACGCGGCATGGCCGCTGGCGCAGGTGCGGCTGGCGCAGCGCCTGCCGGCTTGGCGGGGCGGCGGTAGCCCTGCTGGGCCATCTGCTGATGCTCCGGGGCCACCGGCGCCACCGGCTGGCCGTGCAGATCGACGCGCATGGCGCCCGGCACCGCCAGGGCCTCGCGATAGGCACGCCGCCGCGTATAGCGGCGCATGACTTCGCTCACGACCTTCGGGGACACGTCCAGGGCCTGCTGAATGTCGCGATCAATGCCAATTTTCAACGGGCGTACAGCAGCGGGCTCCGCGCAAAACGCCGCCGGGTACTGCTCCAGCAAGGTGTGCGCCAGCGTCTGCGCGGCCTCGGAGATCTGCAACCAGTACGGTGGCTTGACGTCCTGCGTCGGCATCGCGTGTGCTCCTCTCCCTCTGGTCTCCGCCTGCCCACACAGCAGGCGCAGGGGCCTGGCGTCGGGCGCTCTCCCGTAGAACTATGCCCAACGGGACACGCGACTGTCAAGGGTGGCGCAGGCCGTGCCGCCAGACGCCGCATGGCCGCTCCATCCGCTGGATCCGCTGGAGAAACGCCCAGGCGCGCTGTCGCCGCCAGCCCCTGTGGTGCCACTGCCGCCTGGGAGCCATCCCTGCCACACGGGATCGGACCACGTTTTTCACCGCCTCCAATCTCGGTGTTCATAGATAAACGACCGTTTACATATGAACACCGATGTGCTAGAAGATCGGTGTCGATCATGGCGTCGGCCACCTTCAGATGCCTCTGTAAGGGGTACAACACCTCGCAATCACCAGCGTACGGCATCGAGAATTGCGGCCATCAGTTGGGTGACCCACAGTGACCGAGCCCGTGATGGAGGTCATAAGCTCCCTATGACTGCACGTCTCTACATCGCCTACTACCGGGTGTCCACAGCACGGCAAGGGCAGAGCGGCTTGGGGCTCGATGCCCAGCGGAAAGCCATTGCCGACTATGTGCACGGGGGCACGTGGGAGCTGCGCGCAGAGTTTACCGAGATTGAATCCGGGAAAAACGCCCAGCGTCCGGAACTCCTGAAAGCCCTGGCGGTCTGCCGCAAAGAGAAAGCGCTCCTGGTCATTGCCAAACTCGACCGCTTAGGGCGCAATGTGGCCTTTATCGCCAGCCTCATGGAGAGTAAGGTCGAGTTTGTCGCCGTGGATAATCCCCATGCCAACCGCCTGATGCTGCATCTCCTCGCCGCCTTTGCCGAGCATGAACGGGAGCAAATTAGCCTGCGGACGAAAGCAGCTTTGGGTGCTGCCAAGGAACGGGGTATCGAGCTCGGGCGCCATGGAAAAACCGTACTCGCTCCCGACAACAAAGCCTCCGCCGATGCGTTTGCCTTGCAGATGCTGCCCACACTGATTGCCCTGCGGCAAGAGGGCTACAGCAGTGTGCGCGCTTTGCGTGATGTTCTCAATGCACGGGAGATCCCCGCCTATCGCCCCGGCGGGAAGTGGCATATCGCTACTGTGCACCAGGTGCTGACGCGGGGAGAACACCTGCGCCGACAGCAGCCATAAGGCTACGGCGTATCAGGGACGCGGGTGCTCCCAAACGCGTCCGCACGGCAATACAGTGATTTTCTTCCACACGCAGCCATAAGGCCCGATGTTTTGTCGAGGGACCCGCACGTGTTTTCCACGCTGTACGCGTCTGTTTATCCATCGACTCTCGCTTCACACACCTGTTCGTACGGAGGATTCCCACGCCCCGATGCCAGCGTGAGCCGGAGCACCTGACGCCCGAGGCCCCGACC
>CAWERC010000002.1:0-387042 GCA_963811505.1 uncultured Solirubrobacterales bacterium
TGCCGGGCTCGCCGTAGTTGGGGACCTGCGGGTCCTCGTGCATGTCGCGGCCGACGCCGTGGCCGACCAGCGAGCGGATGATCGACAGCCCGTCGGCCTCGACCCGCCGCTGGACCGCATGGGAGACGTCGCCGAGGTGGTTGCCCGGGACCACCTGCTCGACGGCGGCGAACAGCGACGCCTGAGTGGCCTCGAGCAGCAGCTCGGCGTCGGGCGAGATCTCGCCGACGCCGACCGTGATCGCGGCGTCGGCGACCCAGCCCTCGTAGGTGACGCCGACGTCGAGCGAGATGATGTCGCCGCGGCGCAGCTCGTAGGGGCCCGGGATGCCGTGGACGACCATCGAGTTCGGCGAGGCGCAGATCGAGCCCGGGAAAGCCGCGGTAGCCGAGGAACGAGGGCGTCGCGCCCTGCGAGGTGATGAAGCGCTCGGCGGCCATGTCGAGCTCGTCGGTGGTCACGCCGGGGTGCACCTTCGAGCGCAGCATCTTCAGGCAGCGCGCCTGGATCGCACCGGCCGCCGCCATCCGCTCGATCTGAGCGGGGCTCTTGATGATGATCCCCCCGCGGTACACGCCTATGCCTCCTCCTCCATCGCGAGCGTCGCGAGCAGGGCCCGGATCCGGTCGGTGACCTCCTCGGGCGGTTGATCCCCGTCGATCCGGTTCAGCAAACCGCGGCTCTCGTAGTACTCGATCAGCGGCTCGGTCTTCTCGTGGTAGAGGTCGAGCCGCTTGCGGATCACCTCCGGCTTGTCGTCGTCGCGAATCTCGAGCGGCTCGCCGCAGACGTCGCAGACGCCCTCCTTCTCCGGGGGATCGAAGTCGACGTGGAAGATGTGGCCGTTGGGGCAGGTCCGGCGGCCGCCGAGCCGGCGCACGACCTCCTCGTCGGAGACGTCGATCAGCAGCACCGCGGTTACGCCGCGGCCGAGCTCGGTCAGCTTCTCGCCCAGGGCGTCGGCCTGCGGCTGGGTGCGGGGAAAGCCGTCGAGGATGAACCCGTCCTCGGCCTCGTGCTGAGCGATCCGCTCGGCGATCACGCCGACGATCACCTCGTCGGGGACGAAGTCGCCGGCATCCATGTACTCCTTCGCCTGGCTGCCGATCTCGGTGCCCTCACGCACCGCGGCACGGAGGATGTCGCCGGTGGCGTAGTAGGGGAGGTCGAGGTCCTGCTGCAGGCGCTCGCCCTGGGTGCCCTTGCCCGACCCGGGCGGGCCGAGCAGGATCAGATTCAGCTCCGACATGGGTTCGGGAGGCTAGCCTGTCGCGACCGAGGAGCGCGCGCACCTTTGCCGCGACCCAGCGCGGATCGCCGACCACATGCCGATAGGTGAACGCCACGGCCTGATGGCCGGCCGCGGCGCAGCTCGGCCAGCCTGCGCCGATCGGCCTCGAACGCGTCGCGGCCGCTGTGGAACTCGTAGCCGTCGAGCTCGACGACGAGGTTGGCGTCGGGCCAGTGGCAGTCGACCAGGAAGCCGTCGACCAGCACGTTCGTGAGCGGTGCCGGCAGGCCGTGTGCGCGAATGAGGTCGAGGAAGAGACGCTCGAGCTCTGAGATTGCGCCGGCCGCCGCCGTCGGGTCGTAATCGAGCAGGGCGGTAAGGGGCTTGGCTCCGCGGTGGCCATTGCTGCGGGCAAGGAGCTCGGTGAACGCTCCCGTGTCGAGGACGTCGAGTTCCTCGGCGCGCTCGTATGCGCGTTGAAGCTCCTTGGCGGGGAGGA
Source organism: uncultured Solirubrobacterales bacterium (assembly GCA_963811505.1). Classification (GTDB taxonomy): domain Bacteria; phylum Actinomycetota; class Thermoleophilia; order Solirubrobacterales; family 70-9; genus WHSW01. Next base: position 1,731 of record CAWERC010000002.1, read on the forward strand.
TCGCGGCGAGGTCCAGGAGCGTGCGCGCCAGGGAGGTCACCGGGATGCGGTCGATGAACGTGTGATCCTGTGGGAGGAGGGCAGCCTGGTGCGGGCGGATCCTGCGTCGGCTGTGCGTTCCGTGCGGCAGCGTGATGTCAACGGGACCGCCGTTCCAGTCGATCACGTCGTGCAGAAGCCCAGCCGGACGATGACTCACCGCCGCCTTCGGCCCGTACGCTAGTGCGGCTGCCATCAGCCATCCCTGGAGGGGCACATAGGGACCTGTGGCGTAGACCCCGCGGTGCAGACGCCGGAGCCGACCGTCGCGGCACCGAGTAAGCAGAGAGCGCCTGTCGATGCCACGCCGCTCCAGCTGCCAGACGGCGAATACTCCGTGCTGAATTGCCGCGAGCGCTTCGATCACCTGATCGATCACCCCCACTTGCCCATCCCTCCGGGGGTTCCCGCGGTCAGGTACGTGTAGGGGTGACTAAGTGCGGGCACCCCCTGAGCGTGCCGGGGAAGGTGTGACCTGGGGCGCGCGGAGTGCGCCGGGATTACTTCAGGAAGCCCTCGTAGTTGCGCATCATCAGCTGCGATTCGAGCTGCTTGACCGTGTCCAGGGCGACGCCGACCACGATCAGGATCGAGGTGCCGCCGAAGAAGAAGTTGGCGGAGGTCTGGTTGATCAGGATCGTCGGCAAGGCCGCGACCGCGCCCAGGTACAGCGCCCCGGGGAAGGTCAGCCGCGAGAGGATCCGGTCCAGGTACTCGGCCGTTGGCCGGCCGGGTCTCACCCCGGGGATGAAGCCGCCGTACTTCTTCAGGTTGTCCGCCTGGTCGACCGGGTTGAAGGTGACGGCGGTGTAGAAGTAGGTGAAGATGATGATGAAGAAGACCTCGCCGGCCACGTAGGCCCAGCTCGAGGGGCTGAAGAAGGCGGCGAAGTCGAGCGCCGCGGGCGTGTTGAGCAGCTGGCCGATCGTCGGCGGGAACGCCATGATCGAGGCGGCGAAGATGACCGGGATAACGCCCGCCATGTTCACCCGCAGCGGCAGGTAGGTGGAGCCGCCGGTCGTCATCCGGCGGCCGACGACGCGCTTTGCGTACTGGACCGGGATTCGCCGCTGGCCCTCCTGGACGAAGACGATTCCGACGATCACCGCCAGGGCGATGAACGGCATCATCACGACGAAGACCTGGTCGGGGTTGTTCCACCACGACGACAGGCCCGGGAAGATCCCGGAGGCGATCGAGGCGAAGATCATCAGGCTGATCCCGTTGCCGACCCCGCGCTGGGTGATCAGCTCGCCGAGCCACATCAGCAGCACGGTTCCCGCGGTCAGCGAGATCACGATCAGGAACACCTTGCGCGAAGGTGAGGTTGCCGACGACGCTCTGGCCGGCGCTGTTCTGGAAGCTCTCGAACAGGAACACGTAGCCAACCGACTGGCCGAAGGCGAGCCCGACCGTCAGGTACCGCGTGTACTGGGTGATCTTCTGCTGGCCGACCTCGCCCTCCTTCTGCAGGCGCTCCAGCGAGGGCACGACCACGGTCATCAGCTGGAGGATGATCGAGGCGGTGATGTAGGGCATGATCCCGAGCGCGAACAGGCTCAATCGCTGCAGCGAGCCACCCGAGAACAGGTTGAGGAAGCCGAGCACGTTGTTGCCGGTGAAGTTGCTCTCGACGTCCGTCGAGCGTGTCGGCGTCGATCCCCGGCGCCGGGATGTAGGCCCCGAGCCGATAGAGCGCCAGCATCCCGAGCGTGAAGAAGATCTTCCGGCGGATCTCCGGGACCGCGAAGGCGTTGGCGATGGTCTGGAGCAACGACTAACCCTCGATCAGCTCGGCGGTGCCGCCGGCCGCCTCGATCTTCTCCTTCGCTGTGGCGCTGAAGCCGTGGGCGCGGACGGTCAGCTTCTTCGACATCTCACCGCGGCCGAGCACCTTGACCGGATGCCTGCGCTTCGCCAGGCCGGCGGCGCGCAGCGTCTCCGGAGTCGACCTCGGCTCCGGCGTCGAAGCGCGCCTCGAGGTCGGCGAGGTTGACCGGCTGGGTGTGGGTGCGGAACTGCTCGAAGGGCATCGACATCTTCTTGTTCGGGCCGCGCAGCTTGCGCATCCGCATGTGGATCGGGTTCTGCCCGCCCTCGTAGTTGCGCTTGTCCTTCGCGCCCGCCCGCGCGCCGGCGCCCTTGTGGCCGCGCCCGGCGGTCTTGCCCTGCCCGGTGCCCTTGCCGCGCCCGAGCCGCTTGCGCGCCTGCGTCGCGCCCGGCTTCGGGCGGATCGAGTGCAGGCCGATGTCCTCGGGATCGAGCCGCCCCATCAGCTCTTGCCCTCGTCGATCTCGACCAGATGGGAGACGCGATCGAGCGCCCCGCGCAGCTGCGGGGTGTCCTTCATCGTCGACTCGCGGCCGATCCGTCCGAGCTTGAGCGAGGCGAGCGTGCCCCGCTGCTTCGGGCTCGCGCCGTTCGCGCTGCGGACCTGACGAAGCTTGACGTCACTCATTCGGAGCCTCCTCCGCCGGAGGCTCCTCCGCCACGACCTCGGCCGGGGTCTCCACAGGCGGTGTGGCCTCCACTACCGACTCGGCGCTCGGCGCCGCGTCGCTCGCCGTTCGACTCCGCCTTCTTCGCCGCCTCCTGGAGATCGAGTCCGAGCACCTGCTTGACCGAGAGGCCGCGCAGCTTGGCGACGTCCTCGGGGCGGCGCAGGCCGGTGAGGCCGTCCATCGTCGCCTTCACCAGGTTGATCGGGTTCTGGGTGCCGATCGACTTCGAGAGCACGTCCCGGATCCCGGCGAGCTCGAGCACCGCGCGGACGCCGCCGCCGGCGATCACCCCGGTACCGGGGCTGGCCGGACGCAGGACGACGTGGCCGGAGCCGAAGCGCCCGATCGTCCCGTGCGGGAGGGTCTGGCCGAACTTCGGCACCCGGACGAGGCTCTTGCGCGCGTTCTCGACCGCCTTCTGGATCGCAAGCGGGACCTCGCGGGCCTTGCCGTAGCCGATCCCGACGACCGACGTCCTCGTCGCCGACCGCAACCAGGGCCGTAAACGAGAACCGCCGGCCGCCCTTGACCACCTTGGCGACGCGGTTGATCTCGATCACCCGCTCCTGCAGGTCGAGCCCCTGGGGGCTGACGAGCTCGATTTCGTGCCTTGTCTTCATGCAGCGATCGAAGGTAGCGGGTTCAGAAGCTCAGCCCGCCCTCGCGGGCGCCCTCGGCGAGGGCCTTGACGCGGCCGTGGTAGCGGTAGCCGCCGCGGTCGAAGACGCAGGTCTCGACCCCGGCCGCCTTGGCGCGCTCGGCGATCAGCTCACCGACCCGCTTCGCCTGCTCCATCGGGCCGAGCTTGCGCAGCTCGGGCTCGATCCAGGAGACCGACGGCAACCGTCTTGGCCTCGCGGTCGTCGATCAGCTGCGCGAACACTCCCCGGTTGGAGCGGAAGACCGACAGGCGCGGCCGCTCGGCCGTGCCGCTGACCTTCGCCCGCACCCGGCGGCGCCGGCGCAGCCGCTGCTGTGGCTTGGTGGTGACGGTCATCGCCTAAGCCCTCTTCCCGACCTTGCGCCGGACGTGCTCGCCCGCGTAGCGGATCCCCTTGCCCTTGTAGGGCTCGGGCGGGCGGACGCGGCGGACCTGCGAGGCGATCTCGCCGACCAGCTGCTTGTCGATCCCGCGCACGATCACCTGGGTGGGCTGCGGGACCTCGAACTCGATCCCGTCCGGTGCCGCGATCGTGACCGGATGCGAGTAGCCGACGGTGAGCTCGAGCGCCTTGCCGGCGAGCTTCGCGCGGTAGCCGACGCCGGTGATCTCGAGCCGCTTCTCGAACCCGTCGGTGACGCCCTCGACCATGTTCGCGACCAGGCTGCGAGTGAGCCCGTGGATCGCGCGATCCTCGCCGCGGTCGGTCGGGCGCGCGACGCTCAGGGTTCCCTCGTACTCGGTGATCTCCATCCGCGCCGAGATCGGCTGCTGGAGCTCCCCTTCGGGCCCGTTGACGGTCACCCTGCCAGGGGCGATCGAGACGGTGACGCCCTCCGGAACGGGGATCGGCTTCTTGCCGATACGACTCATGGGATCACCAGATGTAAGCGACGACCTCGCCGCCGACGCCCTTCGCCTTCGCCTCGTGTCCGGTCATGACGCCGGAGGAGGTGGAGACGATCGAGGTCCCCATCCCTCCCTGGACCCGCGGCACGTCGTCGTGGTTGACGTAGCGGCGACGGCCCGGGCGCGAGACCCGGCGCATGCCGCTGATCACCGGACGGCGGTCCTCGGTGTACTTGAGCTGGATCCGGATCACCTCGCCGACGGCGGTCGGCTCGACCTCGTACGACGTGATGTAACCCTGCTCGGTGAGGATGCGGCTGAGCTCCTTCTTCAGCCGCGACGCGGGCACCTCGACGTCGGTGTGGTCGGCCGCAAGCGCGTTGCGGACCCGGGTCAGGTAGTCGGAGATGGGGTCGGTGAGCATGCTTCGTCCGTTACCAGCTCGCCTTGCTCATGCCGGGCACGTAGCCCTGATGCGCCTGCTCGCGCAGGCAGATGCGGCAGAGGCCGAACTTGCGGTAGTAGGCGCGGGACCGGCCGCACTTGCGGCAGCGGTTGTACCCGCGGGTCTTGTACTTGGGCGGCCGCTTCTGCGCGACCCTCTGTGACGTCTTCGCCATGCAGTTACTCCTCGGAACTCTCTTCGCTTGAAGTCTCGGTGTCCTCGCCGGCCTCGGCGCCCTCTTCGCCCTCCTCGCCCTCCTCTTCGCGGACCGGCTTGGCGTAGGCCTCGGGGTTCTCCTCCTTGAGCTGCTCGAGCGCGGCCTGCTCGGCCTCCGCCCGCAGGCGGGCCTCCTCCTTGCGACGCTCCTCCTCTTCCTCGGCGGCGGTGTCGACCTCGCCCGGCCGCCCCTCGGCGGCGAACGGCATCCCCAGGCCGAGCAGGAGCGCAAACCCCTCCTCGTCGCTCGCCGCGGTGGTCGTGATCGCGATGTCGAGACCGCGGACCTCGTCGATCGAGTCGTAGTCGATCTCGGGGAAGATCAGCTGCTCGCGCACGCCGAGCGAGTAGTTGCCGCGGCCGTCGAACGAGCGGGGGTTGAGCCCGCGGAAGTCTCGGATCCGCGGGATCGAGATCGTGATCAGGCGGTCGAGGAACTCCCACATCCGGGCGCCCCGCAGCGTGACCGAGACCCCGACCGGCATCCCCTCACGGAGCTTGAAGTTGGCGATCGACTTGCGGGCCCGGCGGACGTTCGGGTGCTGGCCGGTGATCGTCGCCAGCTGCTCGGTCGCGGCCTCCAGCGTCGGGGTCGACTGCTTCGCGTCGCCGACGCCCATGTTAACCGTGATCTTGAGCAGCCGCGGGATCTCCATTGGGCTCGAGTAGCCGAAGCGCTTCGTGAGCTCGCCGGCGAGCTCGTTCTCGTAGAGATCGCGCAGGCGCGGCGGCGGGGCCGCCTTTCCGGCCGGCTCCTTGACCTCTGTCTTTTCGGTGGCGGTCGCTTCCATTACTCGATGACCTTCCCGGTTCGCTTCGCGTACCGAACCCGGTTGCCGCTCTCGTCGCGGACGCCCACCCTGGTCGGCTTGTTGTCGGTCGGATCCAGCAGCATCACGTTGGAGACGTCGATCGGCCCCTCCTGATCGATGATCCCGCTGGACTGCGCCTTCTGCGTGTCCTTGACGGACCGTGGGCGGGTGTGCTTCTTGACGATGTTCAGGTGCTCGACGTAGACCCGCCGGCGGCCCGGGTCGGTGCGCAGCACGCGCCCGGTCTTGCCCTTGTCCTTGCCGGTGATGACCATCACCTGGTCGTCCTTGCGGATGTGCATGCCCTTGCCCATCAGAGGACCTCCGGGGCGAGGGAGATGATCTTCATGAAGTTGCGGTCGCGCAGCTCGCGCGCCACCGGTCCGAAGATGCGGGTGCCGCGCGGGTTGTTCTGCGGGTCGATCAGCACCGCGGCGTTCTCGTCGAAGGCGATGTAGGTGCCGTCGGCGCGGCCGAGCTGCTTGCGGGTGCGCACGACGACCGCCTGGACGACCTCGCCCTTGCGGACGCCGCCGCGCGGCGTCGCCTGCTTGACCGTGGCCGTGATCACGTCGCCGACCCCGGCGTAGCGGCGGTGAGAGCCGCCCTTGACGCGGATGCAGAGGATCTCGCGAGCGCCGGAGTTGTCCGCCACCTTGAGCCTCGACTCCTGCTGGATCATTACCTGGCCCTCTCCAGGACGTCGACGAGCCGCCAGCGCTTCGTGCGCGAGAGTGGGCGTGACTCGATCACCCGGACGATGTCGCCCTCGTTGGCGTCGTTGGCCTCGTCATGGGCGTGGACGGTCGCCGTCTGGCGAACGATCTTCTCGTAGGTCGGGTGGCGGCGGACGACCTCGATCCGGACGGTGATCGTCTTGTCCGCCTTGCTGGAGACGACCGTCCCCTGGCGGACCTTCTTCGCTCCCTTGACGCGCTCGGCGGGCGGCGTGCCCTGGCCCGGGCCCTCGTGCTTGGAGCGGGCGCGGGCGCGGCTACGCCGGCGGGCTGCGGCGTTGGCCTTGCGGGCGGCGGCGCGCTCGGCGGCCCGCTCCTCGGGAGCGCGCTGCGGCCTCACCTCGCCCGTGTGCTGCGAGCGGGCGGCCTTCCGAAGCTGCTTCGGGCTCAGCACCTCCTCGGGCTCGGCATCCTCGGCAGGGGCCGGAGCGGTCTCCTCGGCGGCGGGCTCCTCGGCGGCGGGCTCCTCGGCGGGCGGCTCCTCAGCCGGAGCTTCCTCTTCGGCCGGCGGCTCTTCAGCCTGCTCGGCGGGCGCCTCCTCCGCAGGGGCGTCCTCGGCCGCGGGCTCCTCGGCGGGAGCGTCGTCCGGAGCGGCCTCGTCGGCCTGCTCGTTCTCGGTCTTCTCTTCCTCGGTCACGAAGTCAGTTCCTTGTCGATGTCGATGCCGCGCTCGCGGGCGACGGTGATCAGCCGAGCCAGGTCGCGCCGCGAGGCGCCGAGCCCGGCGGTGTTCTCGAGCTCGCCCGTGGCGTGGCGGAAGCGCAGGTTGAAGGTCTCCTCGCGAGCCTCCTTGACGGCCTGGACCAGGTCCTGGTCGCCGAGCGCGTGAACGTCGGCGGACTTCACTGGCTCACCCCCTCGCGGCTGACGAACTTCGTCCTGATCGGCAGCTTGTGGCCGGCGAGCCGCATCGCCTCCTTGGCGAGGTCCTCCGGCACGCCGGCGAGCTCGAACATCACCTTGCCGGGCTTGACCACGGCGACCCAGCCCTCCGGGTTGCCCTTGCCCGAGCCCTGCCGCGTCTCTGCCGGCTTCTTCGTGTACGGCTTGTCCGGGAAGACGTTGATCCAGACCTTGCCGCCGCGCTTGATCTTGCGGGTCATGGCGACACGGGCGGCCTCGATCTGGCGATTGGTGATCCAGCCGCGGTCGACCGCCTTCAGCCCGTACTCGCCGAAGGCGATTTCGGCGCCGCCCTTCGTGTAGCCGCGGCGCTTGCCGCGCATCTGCTTGCGGTGCTTGACCCGCTTGGGCATCAGCATCAGGCGTCACCCTCCTGGGCCTCGGGCGCCGGGGCATCGGCGGTCGCGGGAGCCTCCGGGACAGCGGGGGTCTCAGCCGGGGCCGCCGGGGGCGCCTCGGCGGCGGGAGCTTCGCCTGCGGGAGCTTCAGCCGGCGGCTGCTCGGGCGCGGGCGCCTGTGCAGGCGCCGCAGGGGCGGGCGTCGCGGCCTCGGCCGGCGCTGGCGTGGGGGTAGGGGTGGGCGTGGGGGTCGCGGGCTGCCTCGCGGGCGGCCGCGATTGACCGCCACCCTGACCGCCGCGCTGGCCGCCGCGGCCACCGCCGCGATCGTCGCGCCGGCGGAACGACCGGGGGGCGAGCTCCTCCTCCTCGGCGCCGGAGCGGAAACCCTCGGGCATCACCTCGCCCTTGTTGATCCAGCACTTGACGCCGATCCGGCCGGTCGTCGTACGCGCCTCGACGAAGCCGTAGTCGATGTCGGCTCGCAGCGTGTGCAGCGGGACGCGGCCATCCGAGTAACCCTCGGTCCGCGCCATCTCGGCGCCGCCGAGGCGACCGGAGACCTGGACCTTGACCCCCTTGGCGCCGGAGCGCATCGCGGAGGTCAGGGCGCGCTTCATCGCGCGGCGGAAGGCCACCCGGTTCTGCAGCTGCTCGGCGATCGACTGAGCGACCAGCTTCGCGTCGAGCTCCGGCCGCTTGATCTCGCGGATGTTGACCTTCACCGGCTTGCCGGTGATCTTGTGCAGGTCGCGGCGGAGGGCGTCGACCTCGGCGCCCGACTTGCCGATCACGATTCCGGGACGGGCCGTGTGGATGTCGACGGTGATCTCACCGCGCTGCTTGACGATGGTGATGTCCGAGAGGCCGGCGTGCGAGAGCTTGTTCTCGATGTGCTCGCGGATCGCGATGTCCTCGAGCAGCAGGTCGGCGAAGTTGCGCTCGTCGAACCAGTTCGACTTCCAGTCATGGATGTAGCCGACGCGGAAGCCCTCGGGGTGGATCTTCTGTCCCATTGCTCGCTGGCTCCTCAGGCGTCCGTGGTCGGGGTCAGGGCCACCGACAGGTGGCTGGTTCGCTTGTGGATCGCTGTCGCGCGGCCGCGAGCGCGGGCGCGCCAGCGCTTCAGGGTCGGGCCCTCGTCGACGCTGACCGCGGCAATGCGCAGATCGTCGGCGACCAGCTCGTGGTTCGCCTCGGCGTTGGCGGCGGCGGAGTCGAGCAGCCGCAGCAGGTCGCGGGCGGCGCCCCGACTCGAGAAGGCGAGCAACGTGCGTGCCTCGTCGACCGGCAGGCCGCGGATCTGGTCGGCGACCAGGCGGGCCTTGCGCGGGGCGACGCGGACGTAGCGGGCCTTCGCCCGCACGACCGGCGCCTCGGTGTCGGTCTTCGCGGCCGCCATCAGCGCTCGCGGCCCCCGTGGCCGCGGTAGGTGCGGGTCGGCGCGAACTCGCCGAGCTTGTGCCCGACCATCGACTCGGAGACGAACACGGGCACGTGCTTGCGACCGTCGTGGACGGCGATCGTGTGCCCGACCATCTCCGGGAAGACGGTCGAGGTTCGCGACCAGGTCTTGATCATCTGCTTCTGGTTCTGCTCGTTCATCTGGGTGATGCGCTTCATCAAGCGCTCCTCGGCCCAGGGTCCCTTTTTCGAAGATCTGCTCACTCGTTACTTCCTCTTCTTGCCGCGGCGGCGGCCGCGGACGATCAGGGCGTCGGACTTCTTGCCCTTCTTACGGGTGCGGTAGCCGAGCGTCGGCTTGCCCCAGGGGGTCACCGGGTGGCCACCCGGGGTCTTGTGCGCCTCGCCCCCGCCGTGCGGGTGATCGACCGGGTTCATCGCGATCCCGCGGCTCTGCGGCCGCTTGCCCTTGTGGCGGTTGCGGCCGGCCTTGCCGATCTTGACGTTCTGGTGCTCGGCGTTGGAGAGGGTACCCACCGTCGCTCGGCACTCGGCACGCGCGAGGCGCATCTCCGACGAGGGCAGGCGCAGCGTGACCATGTCGCCCTCCTTGGCCACCACCTGGATCGCCGAACCGGCCGAGCGGCCGAGCTTGCCGCCCTGGCCGGGGACGAGCTCGACGTTGTGGACCACGGTGCCGGTCGGGATGAAGCGCAGCGGCAGCGCGTTGCCCGGCTGGATATCCGCCTTCTCGCCGGACTCGATCGTCGCCCCCGGGCGGACGCCCTGCGGGGCGAGGATGTAGCCCTTCGCCCCGTCGACGTAGTGCAGGAGCGCGATGTAGCAGGTGCGGTTCGGGTCGTACTCGATCGTGGCCACCTTGGCCGGAACGCCGTCCTTGCGGCGCTTGAAGTCGATTTCGCGGTACCGGCGCTTCGCCCCGCCGCCGCGATGGCGCGCGGTGACCCGCCCGCGCGAGTTGCGGCCGCCGCTGCGGCCCTTGCCCTTGGTCAGGGCCTTGTGCGGCTCGTTGCCGGTCAGCTCCTCGCGCTTCTGGTAGGTCGCGAACCGGCGCCCCGGGCTCGTCGGCTTTGTCTTTCTCATCGCCATGAATTACTCCGCTACCGCAGCGCCTTCGAAGAGTTCGATCCGGTCGCCCGGCGCGAGCTGGACGATCGCCTTCTTCCACGACCGGGTGGTACCGCTGTGCAGGCCGCGACGCTTCGGCTTCGACCGCACCTTCATCGTCCGCACCTCGATCACCCCGACGTCGAAGATCTCCTCCACCGCAAGGCGGATCTGGGTCTTGTGGGCGCGGTCGTCGACCCGGAACGTGTACTTGCCGTCCGCCATCAGCGCATAGCTCTTCTCCGAGACGACGGGTTCGAGGATGACCTGACGGGCGTTCATAACTAGCTCGCCACCTCCTCGGAATCACTGGCGGCCACGTCCTCGGCTTCGCCTGCGGGCGTATCCGGTCTGCGGCTGACCTCGCCGACGCGCGACTCGAGCGAGTCGAGCGCCGTCTGGGTGACGATCAGCGACGCGTGGCCGATGACGTCGGCGACCCCGGCCGAGCCGACCGGAAGCACGTGGACCTTGGGGATGTTGCGGAAGCTCTTCACCACGCCGGCCTCCTCGGGATCGCAGAGCACCAGCGTCGGCCCCTTCGGGCCCCACTTGCCGAGCGCCTCGGCGGCCTGCTTGGTGGCGGGCGTCTCGTACGCGGCGCCGTCGATCACCGCGATGCTGTCGCGGGCGGCGTGTACCGAGAACGCCGAGCGCAGGGCCCGCCGGCGGGCCTTGCGGTTGACCTTGAACGTATGCGAGCGGGGCTTGGGTCCGAACGCCACGCCGCCGCCGCGGCGGTGCGGGACGCTGAGCGCCCCGGCGCGGGCACGGCCCGTCCCCTTCTGCTTCCAGGCCTTCGCGGTCGTCATCGAGACCTCCCCGCGCCCCAGGCTCGAGGCGGTGCCCCGACGGCGGGCGGCCAGGTCGGCGCGCGCGGCCTCGTGGACGAGGCTCTCGTGGAACTCCTCGCCGAACACGGCCGCCGGCAGGTCGGTCTTCGCCTGCTTGCCCAGCGTCGTCGCCTTGAGGCTCGCGCTAGCCATCGCTGCGGACCTCCACCGTGCCGCCCTTCGGGCCCGGCACCGCGCCGCGAATCAGCAGGAGGTTGCGCTCGACGTCGACGTCGTGCACGGTCAGGCCGCGCTGGGTGACGCGCCGCCGGCCCATCTGGCCCGGCATCTTGGTGCCCCTGAACACCCGGGCGGGGTCGGCGCTGGCGCCGATCGAGCCGGGCGCGCGGACGTTGTGGGAGCCGTGCGAGACCGGCCCGCGGCCGAAGTTGTGGCGCTTGATCGTGCCCTGAAAGCCCTTGCCGACCGAGACCGCCGAGACCTTGACCTTGGCGCCCGGCTCGAACTGCTCGACCGTCAGCTGCTCGCCGATCGTCGCCTCGGGTGCCTCGTCGCGGAACTCCTTCAGCTTCCGGGACGCCGGCGCGTCGGCCTTCTTCAGATGGCCGAGCTCGCCCTTGGTGAGCTTGTCCTCGCCGGTCTCCAGCCCCGCCAGCTGGACGGCCGCGTACCCGTCGCGATCGGGCGTGCGGACCGCGGTCACCGTGTTCGGGGTCGCCTCGACCACCGTGACCGGCACCCGGGTGCCGTCCTCGGTGAAGACCTGGGTCATGCCGACCTTCCTGCCAACGATTGCCGCCATCCGTACCCAGCCACCTAGATCTTGATCTCGATGTCGACCCCGGCCGGGAGGGCGTCCAGGCGCTGCAACGAGTCGATCGTCTTCGGCGTCGGCTGGTGGATGTCGATCAGCCGCTTGTGGGTGCGGATCTCGAAGTGCTCGCGCGAGTCCTTGTCCTTGAACGGCGACTTGATCACGCAGTAGATGTTGCGCTCGGTCGGCAGCGGCACGGGCCCGGACACCGAGGCGCCGGTGCGGGTGGCCGTGTCGACGATCTCGCGGGCAGCGCGATCGATGGCGTCGTGGTCGTACGCCTTGAGCCTGATTCTGATCTTGTTGGTGGCGAGCGTTGCCATCTAATTCATGTGTCCCACTGGGCGCAAAAGGGGCGCCGTCCATATAGGGGGACAGCGCCCCAAGGTCGTATCGGTTACCTGCGTACTAAGGGCCGGCGCTCGGGCCGGCCCCTTGCTTGTCGTTACTCGAGGATCTCGGTCACGACCCCGGAGCCGACGGTGCGACCGCCCTCGCGGATCGCGAATCGAAGGCCCTGGTCCATGGCGATCGGGTTGATCAACTCGATCGTCATCTCGACGTTGTCGCCGGGCATGACCATCTCCGTGCCCTCGGGCAGGTTGGAGACGCCGGTGACGTCGGTCGTCCGGAAGTAGAACTGCGGGCGGTAGCCCGAGAAGAACGGGGTGTGACGGCCGCCCTCCTCCTTCTTCAGGCAGTACACCTCGGACTTGAACTTCGTGTGCGGGGTGATCGCGCCGGGCTTCGTGAGCACCTGCCCGCGCTCGATCTCCTCGCGCTTGGTGCCTCGCAGCAGGCAGCCGGCGTTGTCGCCGGCCTGGCCCTGATCGAGGTCCTTGTGGAACATCTGCACCCCGGTGACGACCGTCTTCTGGGTGTCCCGGATCCCGACGATCTCGACCTCGTCGCCGGTGTGGACGATGCCCTGCTCGATCCGGCCCGTGGCGACGGTGCCGCGGCCGGTGATCGTCATGATGTCCTCGACCGGCATCAGGAACGGCTTGTCGAGGTCGCGCTCGGGCTCGGGGATGTAGTTGTCGAGCGCGTCGGCGAGCTCGAGGATCGCCTTCTTGCCCTCCTCGTCGCCCTCGAGCGCCTTCAGCGCCGAACCCTTGATGATCGGCGTCTCGTCGCCCGGGAAGTCGTACTCGTTGAGCAGGTCCTTGACCTCCTCCTCGACCAGTTCGACGAGCTCCTCGTCGTCGACCATGTCGACCTTGTTCAGGAAGACGATCACGTAGGGCACGTTCACCTGGCGGGCGAGCAGGATGTGCTCACGCGTCTGCGGCATCGGCCCGTCGGCGGCCGAGACGACGAGGATCGCGCCGTCCATCTGCGCGGCGCCGGTGATCATGTTCTTGACGTAGTCGGCGTGCCCGGGACAGTCGACGTGGGCGTAATGGCGCTTCTCGGTCTCGTACTCGACGTGCGAGGTCGCGATGGTGATCCCGCGCTCCTTCTCCTCCGGAGCGTTGTCGATCTCCTCGAACGACTTCGCCTCGGCGCCGCCCTGCTCGGCGAGCACCTTCGTGATCGCGGCCGTGAGGGTGGTCTTGCCGTGGTCGATGTGACCGATCGTGCCCACGTTCACGTGGGGCTTGCTGCGATCGAACTTCTCCGCCATCTGGTTTCTCTAGCTCCTTGTCGTACTGCTCAAGTCGTCTGTTTCCGCGCAACCTGGGGATATTTACAGAATTCAGGCGCCTGCCCCGACCGGCTCGGCGGTCGTGCTCTCCGTGATCTGCTCGGCGATGTTGTTGGGAACTTCCTCGTAACGCTCGAACTGCATCGTGTAAGTGGCGCGTCCCTGGGTCGAGGAGCGCACGTCGGTCGCGTAGCCGAACATCTCGCCCAGCGGAACGAACGCGTGGACCGCGACCGCGTTCCCGCGCGGCTCCTGGCCCTGGACCTTGCCGCGCCGGCGCGAGAGGTCGCCGATCACGTCACCCAGGAACTCCTCCGGGGTGACGACCTCGACCGACATCACGGGCTCGAGCAGGACGGGCTTCGCCTTGCGCGCCGCCGCCTGGACCGCCATCGAGCCGGCGATCTTGAACGCCATCTCCGAGGAGTCGACCTCGTGGTACTTGCCGTCGGTCAGCTCGACCCGCACGTCGACGACCGGATAGCCCGCCTTGACGCCGGACCCGAGCGCCTCCTCGATCCCCTGCTCGACCGCGGGGATGTACTCGGTCGGGATCGCGCCGCCCTTGATCTGGTTGACGAAGTCGAAGCCCTCCTCGGGCGCCGGCTCGAGGTTGATCACCACATGACCGAACTGGCCCTTGCCGCCGGTCTGGCGGACGAAGTGGCCCTCGACCTTCTCGACCCGCTCGCGGATCGTCTCGCGGTAGGCGACCTGCGGCCGGCCGACGTTGGCGTCGACGTTGAACTCGCGCAGGAGGCGATCGACGATCACCTCCAGGTGCAGCTCGCCCATCCCGTGGATCAGCGTCTGCCCGGTCTCCTCGTCGCTCTCGATCCGGAAGGTGGGGTCCTCCTCGGCGAGGCGAGCGAGGCCGCCGCCGAGCTTCTCCTGGTCGGACTTCGTCTTCGGCTCGATCGCGACCGCGATCACCGGGTCGGGGAAGTCGATCGCCTCGAGCACGACCGGGGCGTCGGGCGCGGAGAGCGTGTCGCCGGTCGAGGTCTGCTTGAGGCCGACGCCGGCGACGATGTCGCCCGCGTAGCACTCCTCGATCTCCTCGCGGTGGTTGGCGTGCATCATCAGCAGCCGGCCGATTCGCTCGGTCTTGCTGGCGGTGGCGTTGAGCACCCGGCTGCCGGCGCTGAGCTTGCCCGAGTAGACGCGGAAGTAGGTGAGCTTGCCGACGAACGGGTCGGCCATCACCTTGAAGGCGAGCGCAGAGAACGGCTCGGAGTCGTCGGGCTTGCGGACGACCTCCTCGCCCCGCTCGCCCTTGTTGTCGACCTCCCAGCCGGTCATCGGCGGAACCTCGAGCGGGGACGGGAGCAGCTCGACGATCTCGTCGAGCAGGGGCTGGACGCCCTTGTTCTTGAACGCCGAGCCGCAGAGGACCGGGGTGACCTTGAGGTCGAGCGTCGCCCGGTGCAGCGACTTGCCGATCCGCTCGTGCGGGATCTCCTGCTCGTCGAGGTACATCTCCATCAGCTCGTCGTCGTAGTCGGCGCACGCCTCGATCAGATGGGTGCGGGCCTCGTGCGCCGCGTCGACCATCGCCTCGGGGATCGGCTCGTACTCGAACTCGGTCCCGAGCTCGTCCTTCCAGACGAGCGCCTTGTCCTCGATCAGGTCGACGACGCCTACGAAGCCGTCCTCGGCACCGATCGGGAGCTGGATCGGCAGGGGGTTGGCGCCGAGCCGCTCGCGCATCGTCTGCACGGCGTTGTCGAAGTCGGCGCCGACGCGGTCCATCTTGTTGATGAAGGCGATCCGGGGAACCCGGTACTTGTCAGCCTGGCGCCAGACGGTCTCCGACTGGGGCTCGACGCCGGCGACCGAGTCGAACACGGCGATCGCCCCGTCGAGGACGCGCAGCGAGCGCTCGACCTCGACCGTGAAGTCGACGTGGCCGGGCGTGTCGATGATGTTGATCCGGTGGCCCTTCCACTCACAGGCGGTCGCGGCCGAGGTGATCGTGATCCCGCGCTCCTGCTCCTGCTCCATCCAGTCCATGACGGCGGCGCCCTCGTGCACCTCGCCCAGCTTGTGGGTGCGGCCGGTGTAGAAGAGGATGCGCTCGGTCGTCGTCGTCTTACCGGCGTCGATATGCGCCATGATCCCGATGTTGCGGGTCTTCTCTAGTGGGAACGTGCGGGGCATTCTTGTCTTGGAGTCGTGTGGTGCTTGCTGTAGTTTTCGACCGACCTGGAAAGCGTCCGAGAGGAGACGAAACCGGCAGTAGGAGCGGTCTCAGCGCACTAAAAAAGGCCCTTACGGGCCTCAGCGCTGGATCGCCATTTAGCCCGGAACGCCCCTATGTCGTGCGGCTCTCCATGGAAGGAAATTCCGCCGCGCACCGAGCGAGTCCCGGCCCGCGAGCGACGCATGACTATAGCAGAGGCATGATGGCCTCCAGAGGGCATGGATGAGCCTTAGAAAGCGAATCTCCGAGTCCCGGGAACGCAGCGCTCGCGAGCGCGCGAGGCGTCGCGAGGAGCGCCGCCGGGCCGAGCGGGCGAAGTCCGGCGTGACCGCCGCCGACCGCGCGAAGGCGCGCGCGGAGCGTGCCAAGGCGCGCGCCCGAGAGAAGGCGACCGCCGACGAGCAGGCGGAGGCCAAGCGGAAGGCCGAGGCCAAGCCGAAGGCCGAGGAGAAGGCGGAAGCGAGGCCGAAGGCCGAGCGGAAGGCGAAGGCGAAGCCTCGATCGAAGGCCGAGCCGAAATCGAAGGTCGTGGCCACCAAGCCCGCCCGCCTCCGCGGCAAGCCGGCGGAGAAACGCGGCGAGCGCCCGGCGAAGCTTCGCCGCCTTCGAACCCCGGCCGCGGCCGCGAGTGGCCGGGCGCTGATGAGCGGCGCCGGCAGGGTGGGCACCGGGGCGCGCTCGGTGGTCGCCGAGCTGCTGAAGCTCGGGCGCGAGATGGTCGCGATCCCGGTGCAGCTCTGGCTCGCCGCGGCCGAGATCGCCGGCGCGGTCGTCCTGCGGGTCTGGCTGCGCATCGTCCGCCCGCTGGCGGTCTGGCTCTGGCGCACGGGACGGGCCACGCTGCGCTACGCCCAAGACCACATCAAGCCGGCGCACGCCGTCATCGCGGTCAGCCTGGTGGCGATCGGAGCGCTCGTCGCGTCGCAGTGGCTCGACTACCACTCGGTGAGCGTCGGCACCGACGCCTACGCCGGCGCGGTCGGCGAGGTCGCGCCGCCGCCTGAGATCGAGTCGGAGGTCGCCGGCAACGCGCACGCGTGGGTGATGCTGCCGCTGGCGGTCGCCGCGCTCGTCGTGCTGACCGTGGCGCTCGGCGGACGCCGGCGGGCGGCGGCGCTGCTGATCCCGATCGGGATCGCGGTGATCGCCGTCGCCGTGATCGTCGACGTCCCCAAGGGCCTCGACGAGGGCGCCGCGTCGGTGGCCTACGAGGGCGCGAGCGCGCGCCTGCTCGAGGGCTTCTGGATGCAGATCGCCGCCGGGGCCGTGCTGATCGGCTGCGGGCTGCTGCTGCCGCGGTACCTGCGCCCGGCGCCGGCCCGAGCCGCGCAGGCCCCGGCCGGCCCGACCCTGTTCCAGAGCGCGGCCGCTGCCGCCGGCAGGCTCGCCCGGCGCCGGCCGCGAGTCAGGCGACCGCGCCGGCCTGCGGGTCGGGGCGGCGGGCGCAAGCTGCCCAGCGGGCGCGGGAAGCGGAAGGTCCAGGGGGCCGGTACGTGAGCGACGCCGCGCCCGTGCCGGAGATCGGCCGTGTGACCAAGCTGCTCCCGATCGCGGTGATCGCGGCCGCCGTCTGCCTGTTCGCCTCCGAGCTGATGGTGATGTTCGAGTTCACGCCACCCGGCGGCGAGGCGCTCTGCGCCCAGGACGCCGGCGACCGTCACAGCAACGCGCAGATGGTGATCGCCGCCTTCGCGATCGTCGGGACGATCGTCGCCGTCTACGGCGGGTCTCGCCCGGCGGCCTTCGCGGTCGCGGCGATGGGGGTGCTGGGACTGCTCATCTTCCTGATCAGCGACCTCCGCGTCGTCAATGCCGCCGGCTCGCTGAGCGAGGCCTGCGGCGCCAGCCAGGGGTTCCTGTTCGAGGCCGAGGCGGTCCCGCAGGGCGGGTTCTACCTGGAGCTGCTGGGAGCCCTGGCGCTGACCGTGACCGGCCTCGCCCTCGCGACCCTCACCCCCGAGCAGCTGAGCGCGCTGCGACCGGGCAAGCGCACCCGTCCGACCGAGGCGCGCGACCCGGATTCGGCCGCTCCAAAGCACAAGGCCGACGAGCGCGAGGGACGGCTCAGCAAGCTGGCCCGCGCCCGGGCTCGCCAGCGAAGCTAGATCCAGCTACCGGCGGCCGGTCGGCGCGTTGGGCAAGGAAGCAGGGAACGTGGCGTCCTATGGACGCGAGCGACCGATGACGCCGCCCGGCGCCACCGACCGGCCGCCGGGTTACCAGCGGTAGTGGGCGAAGGCCTTGTTCGCCTGCGCCATGCGGTAGATGTCGTCCTTGCGCTTCCAGGCGCCGCCCTGCTGCGAGATCGAGTCGAGGATCTCGTTCGCAAGGCGCTCGGCCATCGACTTCTCGCGGCGGTTGCGGGCGAAGCCGACCAGCCAGCGGACGGCGAGCGTGCGAGCCCGGCGGGCCGGGACCTCGACCGGGACCTGGTAGGTGGCGCCACCGACCCGGCGCGAGCGAACCTCGAGCACCGGAGTCAGCTCCTTGATCGAGTCCTCGAGCACTTCGACCGGAGCGCGGCCGGAGCGCTCGCCGACGATCGCCAGCGCGTCGTACGTGATCTGCTCGGCGACCGACTTCTTGCCGTCCCTCATCACCTTGTTGACCACCTGCTGGACGAGGCGGCTGCGGTGGATCGGGTCGGCCTCGATGGGGCGGACGGCGGCGCGTGCGCGGCGGGGCATGAGCGCTGCTACCGCTTCACGCCGTACATCGAGCGCGACTGCTTGCGATCCGAGACGCCCGAGGCGTCGAGGGTCCCGCGAATCACCTTGTAGCGGACGCCCGGCAGGTCCTTGACGCGGCCGCCGCGGACGAGGACGACCGAGTGCTCCTGGAGGTTGTGACCCTCGCCCGGGATGTAGCAGGTGACCTCCATCCCGTTGGTGAGCCGCACGCGGGCGACCTTGCGGAGGGCCGAGTTCGGCTTCTTCGGCGTCGCCGTATAGACGCGTGTGCAGACGCCGCGCCGCTGCGGGGCGGCGATCCGGCGCTTGCGGCCCTGGCCCGATTTCAGGCCGGGAGTCGCGACCTTCTTCTGCGGCGGCTTTCGCCCCTTGCGGATCAGCTGGTTGGTGCTTGGCACGGCGGCGGAAGATAGCAGGGCGACAGCGCTACATTGGCGCGTAGATGGGGTCCGACTCCGATCAACGCCCGGTCTGCGCCGTCGACGTCGACGGCGTGATCAGCCTGTTCGGCTTCGACGGACCGATCAACCAGGCCGGCGGGCGCTTCCACCTGATCGACGGGATGGCGCACTGCATCTCCGAGGCGGCCGGGCCCGAGCTCCTGCGCCTCGGCGAGGTGTACGAGCTCGTCTGGGCGACCGGCTGGGAGCAGCGCGCCAACGACCACCTGCCGCTGATCCTCGGCCTGCCCGGCGAGCTGCCCGTGCTCAGCTTCGACGGCCGGGCGCGGTTCGGCAGCGCCCATTGGAAGCTCGAGGCGCTCGCCGAGTACGGCCGCAACCGGCCCCTCGCCTGGATCGACGACTCGTTCGACGAGAGCTGCCACGCCTGGGCCTCGCAGCGCGAGGCGCCGACGCTGCTCTGCCCGACCGACTCCGACGTCGGGCTCACCGCGGCGCATACCGAGGCGCTCTTGGCCTGGGTTCGCGACGGTTACACTGCCGCCTAGGTGGAGGGATTCGTACCGATCCTGTTCCTGATGGTGGTCTTGAAGATCCCCGTCGCCTTCCTGCTCTACATCGTCTGGTGGGCGTTCCGGGCCGAGACGCAGCCCGACGAGGCGCCGCCGGGGTCCGAGGACCACCGCTTCCGGCGCTTCCGCCGCGAGCCGAAGCAGCCCCGCGGCCCGCGGCGCGGCGGGCACGGGCCGGACGCGCTCCCGCTTCCCGACTGTCCGCCGGGCGGGCGCACGCGCGTGTTCACACCGCCGGCGCCGGCGCGAGCGGCAACCGCGCACGCCAACCAGCGCGGTTCCGCGGAACCGGCCGAGTACTGATCGCCTAGCGCACGCGACCGTAAGTACGGTCGTGCTCAGGCGAGCGAAAGCCGAGCATGGCTAGGACACAGGGAGCCCGCATGGCAGCGCCATGTGGGCGACCGAGGACGACGCCAGGCGACGGCTTGCAGCCACCTGAGTGCGGCCGTATTTGCGGACGCGTGCGCTAACGCCAGAGGTTGACCTGGAAGCCCTTGCCGGACCCGTCCCGCAGGAAGGTGCCGCTGCGGGCGTTGAGGCGCCAGCGACCGGGCAGGTCGTTCTGGTTGTTCGCGAGGAAGTCGCGGAACAGGCTCGACGCCTTCGAGCATGAGAGCCCGCCGAGGGCCGTCATCTGGTAGGTGCCCGCCCGGAAGCGCTGCCCGTCGATCAGGTCGTTGTGGAGGACTTGGAAGGTCGGGCACTTGGTCGTGGTGCCCGGCGGGTGCTGACTGCCGCCCCCTCCGCCGCCACCGCCACCACCGCCGCCGCCGCCGTGCAGGGCGACCTGGAAGCCGAAACCGCGGCCCTTCGTGAAGCGGGCCTTGTTGACGTTCAGCCTCCAGCCGTCGGGGAGCACGCCGTTGAAGTCCTGCAGGAACCGCGCGAAGAGGTGCGACGCCCTCGCGCAGGTGATCCGCTGCGGCTGGATCAGGGTGATGTCGTACTGGCCGGCGGGCAGCTTCAGGGCGCCGATCCGGTCGTTGTGAAGGACCGAGAACGGGGCTCCGCAGGGTGCCTTGGCCGCCGCGGCGCGCGGCGCGGAGACGAGCGCGATGAGCGCCGCCAGCGCCAAGAGCGCCACGACCGTTCCCGCAACCTGGGTCCCCGCCCGACGAGTCACGCCCGCCAACCTACTACGCCTCGATGGCCTGGCGCAGGTCGGCGATCAAGTCGTCGGCCGCCTCGATCCCGCACGAGAGGCGGACCAGATCTGCCGGCACGGCGGCGTCCGAGTCCTCGACCGACTGGTGGGTCATCGCCTGGGGCACCTCGATCAGCGACTCCACCCCGCCCAGCGACTCGGCGAGCGAGAAGATCCGCGTGCGCGAGGCGATCGCCGTCGCCTCGGGGTGGCGGAAGGCGATCATGCCCCCGAAGCCGGGCCACCGCACGTCCTGGACTCCGGTCGCGCCCGCCAGGTACTCGCTGACGGCGCGCCCGTTGGCCGTGTGGGCGGCGACTCGGACGGCGAGCGTGCGGATCCCCCGGTGAACGAGGAAGCAGTCGAGCGGGCCGGGGACCGCGCCGACCGAGTTCTGCACGAAGCGCAGGCGTTCGTGGAGGTCGGGATCGCGGGCGATCGCGGCGCCCCCGACCACATCTGAGTGGCCGCCCAGGTACTTGGTGGTCGAGTGCACGACCGCGGTCGCGCCCAGCTCGAGGGGGCGCTGGACGATCGGCGTCGCGAAGGTGTTGTCGACGACGACGGGGCGGCCGTCGGCCGCCTCGACCACGGCCGCGATGTCGACCGTCGTTCAGCAGCGGGTTCGTCGGGGTCTCGACCCAGACCAGCCGCGTCTCGGGCCTCAGCGCGTTCCGCACGGCGTCGAGGTCGCGCTGATCGACGAGGTCGTAAGCGAGTCCGAACCGCGCCAGCACCTTGTCGACCAGGCGGTAGGTCCCGCCGTAGAGGTCGAGGGGAAGGACCAGGTGGTCGCCGGCTTCGAGCATCGCCGTGAGGACGGCGTGGGTCGCGGCCATCCCGCTCGCGTACGCCGTGGCATGCCCGCCCTCGAGCTCGCCCAGCCCCTTCTCCAGCGCGGCGCGCGTCGGGTTCGCCGAGCGGGAGTAGTCGTAGTCCTCCACGAACTCTCCCGGCGCGGGCTGGACGAAGGTGGAGGTCTGGTGGATCGGCGGGAGTGATCGACCCGTACGTCGGGTCGGGATCGAGGCCAGCGTGGACCACGCGCGTCTCGATGCGCTCGTCGCTCATGCGTTCAGGGCCTCGATCAGGTCGACCGAGGCGAGGATGCCGAGCGCCCGACCCTCCTCGACCACGATCACGGGCCTGCGCTCGGCGAGGATCAGCTGGATCGCCTCGTTGGCCGGGCTCTCCGCGGCGAGCTCGGGCAGGGGCGGCTCGATCACCTCGGTGACCGGGTCGCCGAGGATCCCTGGGTGCTCGGCCGAGGCCATCAGCAGGCCTCGCTCGCTGACGGTGCCCATGAAGGCGCGACCGTCCTCGCCGGAGACGACCGGGACCTGCGAGACGCCGTGCTCGCGCATCAGCTCGAGCACCCGGCCGACGGTGTCGTGGCTGTCGACCGTGAGCATCGGACGAACGACGCCGCGCCCCCGGATCACCTCCCCCACCGTCAGGGCGCCCTCGTCCCCGAGGTAGCCGTACTCGCGCATCCAGGAGTCGTTGAAGACCTTGGAGACGTACGGCCGGCCGCCGTCGGGAATGATGGTCGCCACCAGCGCCTCGGGGTCGTCGACCTCGCGCGCGATGGTCAGCGCCGCGCACAGCGCCGTACCGGTCGAGCCGCCGGCGAAGATGCCCTCGCGCGCGACCAGGCGCCGCGCGGCGAGGAACGAATCGCGGTCGGAGACCCGCACGTAACGGTCGACGAGGTCGGGGTCGAATGTCTCCGGCCAGAAGTCCTCGCCGATTCCCTCGACCCGGTAGGGATGGACCGGGCCCCCGGAGTAGATCGAGCCCTCCGGGTCGGCGCCCACGATCTGTACGTCGGGGTTCTGCTCCTTGAAGTAGCGGCCCACACCCGTGATGGTGCCGCCGGTCCCGACCGCGATCACGAGATGGGTGACGCGGCCGCCGGTCTGGCGCCAGAGCTCGGGGCCGGTGGAACGGTAATGGGCCTCGGGATTCGCCTGGTTGTAGTACTGGTTGGGCTGGAAGCCGCCGTCGATCTCCTCGGTGAGCCGGTCGGCGACGCGGTAGTAGGAGCGCGGGTCATCGGGCTCGACCGCGGTCGGGCAGACGACCACCTCCGCCCCGAACGCGCGCAGCGTGTCGATCTTCTCGCGGCTCATCTTGTCCGGCATGACCGCGATCACGCGGTACCCGCGCAGGGCGGCGACCGCCGCCAGCCCGAGCCCGGTATTCCCAGAGGTCGGCTCGATCAGCGTCCCGCCGGGCTTCAGCAGCCCGTCGCGCTCGGCCGCGTCGACCATCGTCACGGCCGGCCGGTCCTTGACCGAACCCCCCGGGTTCATGAACTCGACCTTGGCGACGAGCGGCGTGCGGAGCTCCGGATCGAGGCGGGACAGCCGCACGACGGGGGTCTCGCCGATCAGGTCGAGGACCGAGTCGTGGATCTCCGCCTCGCTCACGCTCCGAGCTTATGGTGTGGCTGACCTCACAGTAAGACGCCATGGCCACATGGGACACTCAAGGATGTAATGGTCTTCGTCGCTGAACCCGAGGCGCTGGTCGGCGAGGCCACCGCGTCCGAGGCCGGTCCGCTCGACGGGCCGCCGTCGCGGCCGCTGCCGCCGGCGATTCGGCTGCCGAAGCTGCTGCAGCTCCTGCGCTTCAACCAGCGCCAGATCGAGTTCGTCTTTCGCGCTCGTCGCGAGCACGGCGAGGTCTTCCGGATGGACGGTACGGACGAGGACGTCGTGATCACCTCGCATCCCGAGCACGTCCGCTCCCTGTTCACCGCGAAGCCCGAACTTGCGCCGTCGCTGACGGCTGAGTCGCCGCTGCGGCCGATCGTCGGGCCGAACTCGGTGCTGACCGCCCTCGGCGCGCGGCACATGCGCCAGCGCAAGCTGCTCCTCCCGCCCTTCCACGGCGAAGCGATCGAGCAGTACACGCAGATGATCGTGGACGTCGCCGGGGGCGAGATCGAGCGCTGGCGACAAGGCGAGGCGTTCGCGCTCGTGCCGCGGATGCAGGCGATCACGCTCGACGTGATCATGGCCGGGATCTTCGGGATCGAGGGGAGACCCGCTCGGGGAACGCCCGAGCATCAGTTGCGCCAGGCGGTGAAGTCGCTGACGCGGTTCTCGTCGACACCGATCGCGCAGATCGGCGAGATCGCGCAGATCGGCAGCGACGAGCCCCGGGGGATGATGAAGTTCACCCTCGGCTTCCTCGATCGCCCGACCTACGCTGTGATCGCCGCTCGTCGCGGCGCGGCCGACCTCGACGAGCGCCGCGACATCCTCTCGCTGCTGCTGCACGCGCGCACCGAGGACGGCGAGGCGCTGACCGACCATGAGCTGCGCGACGAGCTGCTCTCGCTCGTGCTCGCCGGCCACGAGACGACGGCGAACACGCTGGCGTGGGCGTGGGAGCGGCTGGTGCGGACGCCGTCGGCTCACGCTCACCTCGTGGACGCGGTGCGCTCGGGCGACGAAGAGGAGTCGGCGGAGGCGATCGAGGCCGTGATCGTCGAGTCGATGCG
Source organism: uncultured Solirubrobacterales bacterium (assembly GCA_963811505.1). Classification (GTDB taxonomy): domain Bacteria; phylum Actinomycetota; class Thermoleophilia; order Solirubrobacterales; family 70-9; genus WHSW01. The sequence continues at coordinate 25,544 of CAWERC010000002.1, forward strand.
ATCGCGCCCCGTGATCCCGATCATCGGCCGCCGCGTTGCCGTGCCGTGGCGGCTCGGCGACTACGACGTACCCGCCGAGACGCCGGTCCTGATCAGCATCCTTCTGCTCCACCACCGCGAGGACCTCTACTCGGACCCATTCGCGTTCCGGCCCGAGCGCTGGGCCGGCCACAAACCGGGGACCTACGAGTGGATCCCGTTCGGCGGCGGCATCCGCCGCTGCCTCGGCGCCGCGCTGGCGATGGCCGAGATGCGCGCCGTCCTGCGCGAGATCGCCCTGCGCCTGGACCTCGAGGCCGATACGCCCGAGCCCGAGCACGCCCTCCACCGAAACGTGACGATGATCCCGTCACGCGGCGGGCGGGTCATGATCACCGGCCGAGCAGGCTGATCAGGTCGGAAACGACCTCCGCGGGCCGGCGCGTCACCTGCTCCCACGTGTACCGGACGACGCGATAACCGGCCCGCCGAAGGATCAGCTCGCGGCGGCGGTCGTTCTCGTTGGCCCCCGGGTTCGCGTGGGTGGCGTGTCCGTCGAGCTCGGCGATGAGGCGGTGCTCCGTCCACAGGGCATCCACCTTCAGCCCCGCGACATAGGCATTCGTCTGTGGAATTGGCAGGCCAGCCCGTTCGACGAGGAGCAGGAACCGCACCTCCAGCTCGCTGTCGGTCGTGGCGAGTTCGGGCAGGTGGTGCTCGAGGGTTTTGCGGAGGGCCCTTGCGCCCGGCATGCCGCGGCGGAGTTGGGCAGTGAGGGAGGGCGGGTCGAGACGCTTGAGGTGATCTGCTCGGGCCACGGCGTGGCGGAGCGTCATCTGGTTGCGCATCGATGCGACATCGAGCAGCGTCCTCTCGACCGACGTCACGCTCAGTCCCCTCTCCCTCACTGCTTCGATCTGCCGCGGGCGATGGAGCTTGAGGCCTTTGGCCGGCGTCGGCCGGCTGGGCGTCGAGACATGGATGGTGGTCGGAACGGCGTCGATGAGCCGCCACCACCACGCCGCCGTGGTGTGGCTCAGCGCCGCACCACGTCCGGCGTGGAAGAGGGCGGCGAGGAGGGTGCCTTCGATCCTCAGCGGTTCATGCCCGACCGCGTAGACCCCGGGGTACAGGCGCACCAGGTACCCGCGGGCGACGAGGCGGCGAACACCCGTCTCGCTGACCCCGCACTCGCGCAGTTGCGCGATGGAAACCACGCCCCACTGCCGCATAGCGAGCCGTCCAACCGCAGCCGTGGAGATTGAGCGTCGACTGTTGACGCTGGATCTCCACGCCTGGGGCATTGGGCACAGGCTGGCGCCCGCCGGCGCGCGCGTGGCGCGCGGAGTGCGCCGAAAAGGCGAACGGCCGGGTCTCGCAACCCGGCCGCTCGGCCAAACACGCGTGTGGTCAGGCCCTACGAGTCCGCGGGGGTCTCCCCGGTCTCGATCTCCTGGGCGAGCTCCTCGAGCTCCTCGGCGAAGCTCGGCCCGAAGCCCTCGAGCTCGGTGACGTCGTCGCCGTCCTCGGCGAGGCCGAGCTCGGCGGCGAGCTCCTCCTCGTCGAGCAGGTCCTCCTCCGGGCGCTGCGCGGGCTCCACGGGCTCGATCTCGAGCGTGCGGTAGTGGCGCAGCCCGGTGGCGGCCGGGATCAGCTTGCCGATGATCACGTTCTCCTTCAGGCCGACGAGCTTGTCGCGCTTGCCCTCCAGGGCGGCGTCGGTCAGCACCTTCGTCGTCTCCTGGAACGAGGCGGCCGACAGGAACGACTCGGTGGCCAGCGAGGCCTTCGTGATCCCGAGGATCACCTCCTCGCCCTTGGCCGGCGTGCCGCCCTCCTCCTTGACCTGCTTGTTGAGCGTCTTGAGCTTGTGGCGATCCTCGAGCGCGCCGGGCAGGAGCGTCGTCGAGCCCTTCGAGTCGATGCGCACCCGCTTCAGCATCTGGCGGGCGATCAGCTCGATGTGCTTGTCGTTGATGTCGACGCCCTGGGCCTTGTAGACCTTCTGCACCTCCTGGACGAGGTAAAGCTCGATCGCCGTCCGCCCGCGGATCCGCAGCAGGTCGGCGGGGTACAGCGACCCCTCCTCCAGCTGCGTGCCGGCCTCGACCTTGTCGCCGTGCTTGACCAGCAGCCGCGCCCGCGGCGGAAGCTTGTACGCGTGCTCCTCGCCCTTCGAGTCGGTGATCGTGAGCCTGATCTCCTTGTCGGACTCCTCGATCGAGATCTTGCCGTCGACCTCGGCCATCTCGGCCATTCCCTTCGGCTTGCGCGCCTCGAACAGCTCGACGACACGCGGCAGGCCCTGGGTGATGTCGAGTCCGGCGACGCCGCCGGTGTGGAACGTCCGCATCGTCAGCTGCGTGCCGGGCTCGCCGATCGACTGGGCGGCGATGATCCCCACCGCGTCGCCGAGCTCGACCATCGAGCCGGTGGCCAGCGCGCGGCCGTAACACGCCTGGCAGACCCCGCTCTCGAGCTCGCACTTCAGCACCGAGCGGACGGGGACGAGCACCTCCTCGTCGCCGAACGCCTCGGCGATCTCCTCGAGCTCGGGCACGTCGATCTCCTGGCCGCGCTTGAGCAGCTCGCGACCGCGCTTGGTCGCGAACTTCTTCGCCGTGATCCGGCCGATCAGGTTCGGGTTCAGGTTGCCCTCGTCATCGCGCAGCGGCGCCTCGACGAAGTCCTTGGTCTTGCAGTCGTCGGCGCGGATGATCACGTCCTGGGAGACGTCGACCAGGCGCCGGGTCAGGTATCCCGAGTCGGCGGTCCGCAGCGCGGTGTCGGCGAGGCCCTTGCGGGCACCGTGGGTCGAGATGAAGTACTCGAGCACCGACAGGCCCTCCATGAAGTTGGCCTTGATCGGGCGCTCGATGATCTCGCCCTTCGGATTCGCCATCAGGCCGCGCATCCCGGCGAGCTGGCGGATCTGCTTGAACGATCCGCGCGCTCCCGAGTTGGCCATCATGTAGATCGGGTTGAGCTCGTCGAGGTTCGCCTCCATCGCCTGCGCGACCTCGTCGGTGGCCTTGTCCCAGAGCACCCGCAGCTGCTCCTTGCGGTCCTCCTCGGAGAGCAGGCCGTCGTCGTACTGGGACTCGATCTCGGTCACCTGCCGCTCGTAGCCCTCGAGGATCTCCTCCTTGTTGGGTGGCGAGACGACGTTGTTCTTCGAGATCGAGATCCCGGCCTGGGTCGAGAAGTGGAACCCGAGCTCCTTGAACGCGTCGAGCGCCTGCGCGATCGCCGGGGCGCCGTATGCCTCGACCAGGTTGAAGACGATCTGGTTGATCTCCCGCTTCTTGAGCGCGTGGTTCACGAACTCGTACTTCTCCGGATCCCAATCGTCACCGAGCGCGGCGGCGATCGCCCGCTCGACCCGGTCGTTGAAGATGATCCGGCCGACCGTGGTCAGGAAGTGCTCGTGGCCGCGGCGCCGGTACTCGGCGTGGTCGTGGAGCTTGACGATCCCGTTCTCGTAGGCGAGCTCGGCCTCCTGGGCGGAGCGGTAGATGTGCGGCCGCTTGCCGTTCGGGCTCTTCGACGCCTTCAGCTTCGCGTCGATCTCCGCGAGCTCCTCCGCGCCCGGGCCGTACGTGAGGAAGTAGATCCCCAGGACCATGTCCTGCGACGGAGTCGCCAGCGGGGTGCCGCTGGCCGGCGAGAGGATGTTGTTCGACGACAGCATCAGCAGGCGCGCCTCCGCCTGCGACTCGGCCGAGAGCGGCACGTGGACCGCCATCTGGTCGCCGTCGAAGTCGGCGTTGAAGGCGTGGCAGACGAGGGGGTGGACCTGGATCGCCTTGCCCTCGACCAGGACCGGCTCGAACGCCTGGATGCCGAGGCGGTGCAGGGTCGGCGCGCGGTTGAGCAGCACCGGATGCTCGTGGATGACCTCCTCGAGCACGTCCCAGACCTCCGGGATCATCGAGTCGACCATCTTCTTGGCCGCCTTGATGTTCTGGACCGCCTTGCGCTCGACCAGCCGAGCCATGATGAACGGCTTGAACAGCTCCAGGGCCATCAGCTTCGGCAGCCCGCACTGGTGCAGCTTCAGCGCCGGCCCGGAGACGATCACGGAGCGGCCGGAGTAGTCGACGCGCTTGCCCAACAGGTTCTGGCGGAAGCGCCCCTGCTTGCCCTTCAGCATGTCGGAGAGCGACTTCAGCGCCCGGTTGCCGGGCCCGGTGACCGGGCGGCCGCGGCGGCCGTTGTCGAACAGCGCGTCGACGGCCTCCTGCAGCATCCGCTTCTCGTTGTTGACGATGATCTCGGGCGCGCCGAGGTCGAGCAGGCGCTTGAGCCGGTTGTTGCGGTTGATCACGCGCCGGTAGAGGTCGTTGAGGTCGGAGGTCGCAAAGCGCCCCCCGTCGAGCTGGACCATGGGGCGCAGCTCCGGCGGGATCACCGGTACGGCATCCAGGACCATCCACTCCGGCTTGTTGGCGGAGTTGAGGAACGCCGACGCGACCTTCAGCCGCTTCACGGCGCGGGCCTGCTTCTGGCCCTTGGAGGTGTTGATCGTCTGCTCGAGCTCCTCGCACTCGGCCTCGAGGTCGACCTGGTCGAGCAGGTCGCGCACCGACTCGGCGCCCATCCCGCCGCGGAAGTACTCACCCCAGCCGAAGGGCGACCCGAAGCGGTCCTTCAGCTCCCTGAAGACGGCCTCGTCGTTGATGACGTCCTTGACCTTCATCTCGCTGAAGATCTTCCAGACCTCCTCTATGCGCTCGATGGCGTCGTCGAGGTAGGCCTCGGTGTCGGAGATCTCCGACTCGACCAGCTTCTTGGTCTCCTTCACGAGCTTCGTGCGCTCGGCGTCGTCGAGCTTCTTCGGGTTGACGCCCAGGCCCTCGGCCCAGAGCTCGTCCTCCGGGTCGAACTTCGACTGGTCGCCGGTGCCCTCGATCCAGGCCACGCGGCGGTCCAGGGCCTCCTGCAGCTCCTGCGTGCGCTGCTCCTTGTCGGCCGCGTAGCCGTCGAGGACCTTCTTGACCTCCTTCTCGAGCTTGTTCATGTCCTTGGTCCGCGCCTCCTCGTCGATCCAGGTGACGATCGAGGCGGCGAAATACAGGACCTTCTCGAGCTCCTTCGGAGCCATGTCGATCAGGTAGCCGATCCGCGAGGGAACGCCCTTGAAGAACCAGATGTGGGAGACGGGCGCGGCGAGGTCGATGTGGCCCATGCGCTCACGGCGGACCTTCGAACGGGTCACCTCGACGCCGCAGCGCTCGCAGACGATCCCCTTGTAGCGGACCCGCTTGTACTTGCCGCAGTAGCACTCCCAGTCCTTGGTCGGACCGAAGATGCGCTCGCAGAAGAGCCCGTCCTTCTCCGGCTTCAGGGTCCGGTAATTGATGGTTTCGGGCTTGGTGACCTCGCCGTGACTCCAGCTCCGAATCTTCTTCGAAGAGGCGAGGCCGATCTCAATTGCGTCGAAATTGTTGATGTCCATGTGGTGTCCCGCTACTCCTTCGCCTCTGCCTTTTCGGCCTCTTCGGCTCCGGCGCCGTTAGTCGTGCCGGACTCGCCCTCCGCGACCACCTGCTCTTCCTTCTCGTCGGCCGCATCGCCGTCGCCGCCACCCGCGCGCACGCCCGAGAGGTCGATGCCGAGCTCCTCGGCGGCGCGCAGCAGCTCGTCGTCCTCCTCGCCGAGCTCGACCTCGCCGTCGTCGGCGACCAGGTTGGCGTCGAGCGCCAGCGACTGGATCTCCTTCAGGAGCACCTTGAACGACTCCGGCACCGAGGGCTCGGGGATGTTCTCGGACTTGACGATCGACTCGTAGGCCTTCACCCGCCCGACGGTGTCGTCGGACTTCACGGTCAGCATCTCCTGCAGCGTGTAGGCGGCGCCGTACGCCTCCAGCGCCCAGACCTCCATCTCGCCGAACCGCTGGCCGCCGAACTGCGCCTTGCCGCCCAGCGGCTGCTGGGTGACGAGCGAGTAGGGGCCGGTCGAGCGAGCGTGGATCTTGTCGTCGACCAGGTGCAGCAGCTTGAGGATGTACATGTGGCCGACGGTCACCTTGCCCTCGTACGGCTCGCCGGTGCGGCCGTTGAACAGCTGCACCGAGCCCATCGCCCGGTTGCCCGCGCGCGCCGACTTGTCGATCCCGAGGTCGATGCCGCGGTCGGCGTTCTCGTCCTGCCACTTGACCAGCGCCTCGTCGACGTCCTCGACGGTGGCTCCGTCGAACACCGAGGTGGCGACGTTCATGCGGCTGTGCCCGCCGGCCTTCAGCTTCTTGTAGGCGTCTGAACCGTCGTCGTACCAGCCGTTGGCCGCCACCCACCCGAGGTGGGTCTCCAGGATCTGGCCGATGTTCATCCGGCTCGGGACGCCGAGCGGGTTGAGGATCACGTCGACCGGCGTCCCGTCGGCGAGGAACGGCATGTCCTCCTCGGGCACGATCTTCGAGATCACGCCCTTGTTGCCGTGCCGGCCGGCGAGCTTGTCGCCCTCGGCGATCTTGCGCTTCGTGGCGACGAAGACGCGCACGAGGCTGTTGACGCCCGGGGCGAGGTCGTCGCCCGCGTCGCGGTCGAAGGTGACGACGTCGATGACGACGCCGCCCTCGCCGTGGGGCACCTTCAGCGAGGTGTCGCGGACCTCGCGCGCCTTCTCCTTGAAGATCGCGCGGATGAGCTTCTCCTCCGCGGTCAGCTCGGTCTCGCCCTTCGGCGTCACCTTGCCGACCAGCAGGTCGCCCGAGACGACCTCCGCCCCGACGCGGACGATGCCGCGCTCGTCGAGGTTGCGCAGGCTCTCCTCGGAGCGGTTCGGGATGTCCCGGGTGATCTCTTCGTCGCCGAGCTTCGTCGTCCGGGCGTCGATCTCGTACTCCTCGATGTGGATCGAGGTGAGCTCGTCGTCCTTGAACAGCCGGTTCGACAGGATGATCGCGTCCTCGAAGTTGTAGCCCTCCCAGGACATGAACGCGACCAGGCAGTTCTTGCCGAGCGCGATCTCGCCGTCGTCGGTCGAGGAGCCGTCGGCGAGCACCTCGCCCGCCTTGACCTTGTCGCCGGTGCCGACGGTCGGGGTCTGGTGGATGATCGTCCCCTGGTTGGAGCGCATGAACTTCTCCAGCGGGTACTCGTCCTTCTTCGAGCCGTGGCTGACCACGATCCGCTCGGCGTCGACGTAGGTGACCTCGCCGGCGTTCTCGGCCAGCGTGACGTCGCCGGTGTCGATCGCGACGCGGCGCTCCATCCCGGTGCCGATGAGCGGCGCCTCGGGCTTGAGCAGGGGCACGGCCTGGGCCTGCATGTTCGAGCCCATCAGCGCGCGGTTGGCGTCGTCGTGCTCCAGGAACGGGATCAGCGCCGTCGTCACCGACCAGATCTGGGTCGGCGAGACGTCCATCAGCGTCACGTCCTTCGGAGCCACGAGCACGTACTCGCCCTCGCGGGCGCGGCACTGCACCTGCGGGCCCTTGAGCTTGCCGCTCTTCTCGTCGAACTCGGCGTTCGCCTGGGCGATCACGTGGTCCTCTTCCTGGGTCGCGTCCAGATGGAGGACTTCCTTGGTGATCACGCCGTCCTTGACCACCCGGTAGGGGGTCGTGACGAAGCCGTGCTCGGAGATCTCCGCGTAGGAGGAGAGCGAGCCGATCAAGCCGATGTTCGGGCCCTCGGGGGTCTCGATCGGGCACATCCGGCCGTAGTGGGTCGGGTGCACGTCGCGGACCTCGATCGGAGCGCGCTCACGGGTGAGGCCGCCGGCGCCGAGCGCCGACAGGCGCCGCCGGTGCCTGAGCCCGGCGAGCGAGTTCGTCTGGTCCATGAACTGCGACAGCTGCGAGGAGCCGAAGAACTCCTTCTGCGCCGCGACGACCGGGCGGATGTTGATGATCGTCTGCGGCGTGATCGCGTCGGCGTCCTCGGTGGTGAGGCGCTCGCGGACCACGCGCTCCATCCGGTAGAGGCCGACCCGGAACGCGTCCTGGATCAGCTCACCGACCGTGCGCAGGCGCCGGTTGCCGAAGTGCTCGTACTCGTCGAGGTGGTCCGAGATCGGATCGCGCGGATAAGTGATCGCCTCGGCCGCGTAGTCCTTGATCGGGTTCTCCTCGTCGATCTCCTCCGGCACGCCGAGCAGGCGCGGCAGGCTGACCAGCTCCTTGATCAGGGCGACGATGTCGTCCTTGGTCAGGGTGCGGTGGTCGAGGTCGACGTCGAGGTCGAGCCGGGCGTTGAGCTTGTAGCGGCCGACCCGTGTCAGGTCGTAGCGCTTCGGATCGAAGAACAGCTGCTCGAGCAGGGCGCGGGCGGCGTCGACCGACGGGGGCTCGCCGGGCCGCTGCTTCTTGAACAGCTCGATCAGCGCGCCCTCCTCCGTCTTGGTCGGCTCGGTGTCGGCGTCGATCGTGTGGCGGATGTAGACCGAGCTGTCGAACAGCCCGAGGATCTCCTCGTCGGTGACGAAGCCCATCGCGCGCAGGAGCACGGTCACGGGGAGCTTGCGCTTGCGGTCGATGCGGGCGTAGACGCGGCCCTTCTTGTCGATCTCGAGCTCGAGCCAGGAACCACGGGCCGGCATCAGGTTGGCGATGAAGACCTGCTTCTCGCCGTCCTTGGGCTCCATCACGTAGGCGCCCGGCGAACGGACGAGCTGCGTGACGACGACGCGCTCGGTGCCGTTGATGATGAAGGTGCCGCGATCGGTCATCCACGGGAAGTCGCCCATGAACACGGTCTGCTCCCGGATCTCGCCGGTCTCGCGGTTCTGGAACGCGACGGTGACGTTCAGCGGGCGCGAGTAGGTGATGTCCTTCTCGCGGCACTCGGCGATCGTGTGCGTCGGCTCGTCGAACTTGAAGTCGCCGAAGACGATCGCCAGGTTCCCCGTGTAGTCCTCGATCGGGGATATGTCGTTGATCGTCTCCCGAAGCAGCCCGTTCTTCGGGTTGGTCAGCGCCTCGAACGACTTGCGCTGAATATCGATCAGATGTGGAACTTCAAGGGGCTGTGGGAGGCGTGAGAAATTTCTCCGGGTAACAGGGGCAGCGGCAGATCGGGCCAACTGGGCGACTCCTCAGATGGTCGTGGGACGGATGGGGCGCGGAGATTCGGGCAGCAAAGAGCTCAACGGCGCGCGACGCACAAATATATCAGGTGCCTAGCGGCTATCTCAAGCGTCGCGCAGGCACGGATCTCTCGAGAACGAGTCTACTTGAGCTCGACAGCGCCGCCCGCTTCCTCGATCTCAGCCTTCAACTTGTCGGCCTCCTCGCGATCGACGCCCTCCTTGACGGCCTTCGGAGCGCCGTCGACGAGCGCCTTCGCGTCCTTGAGGCCGAGCCCGGTGGCGGCCCGGACGGCCTTGATCACCTGGATCTTCTTGTCACCGGCCTCGGTGAGCACGACGTCGACGGTGGAGGATTCCTCCTCGCCACCCTCGTCGCCGCCACCACCGCCGGCGGCGGGCGCGGCCGCGGCGACCGCGGTCGCGGAGACGCCGAACTCCTCCTCGAGCGCCTTGATGCGCTCGGAGAGCTCGAGCACCGAGATGCCCTTCAGCTCCTCGATCCAGTCCTCGGTGGAAACCTTGGTTGCCACGTTCATTCCTCCTCGGTAGTCGTCTCGGAATCCGAATCCTCGGAGTCCTCGCCTTCCGGCTCGGATTCCTCGGACGACTCCGCTTGGTTGTCGTCGGTTTCTTCGGGAGCCTCCTCGGGCCCCTCTGAAGTCTCTTCCTCGGCCGGGGCCTCCTCGGCCTCTTCGGCGGGGGCCTCCTCAGGCTCCTCCTCGGCGGCCGGCTCCTCGGGGGCCTCTTCGGCCTCGGCCGCGGGCTCCTCTGCCTCGGCGGGCGCCTCGGCCTCCTCGGCCGGCGCCTCCTCCTCGGCCGCGGGCTCCTCCGCGGCCGCCGGCGGCTCGCCGCTGACCAGGCCCTGCTCGGCGATCTGGCCGAGCGCGATCGCGAGCCCGGAGACCATCGAGCCGAGCCCGCGGACCAGGCCGGTGATCGGGCTGGCCGCGACGCCGACGAGCTGTCCGCGGAGGATGTCGAGCCCGGGCAGGCGGGCGATCACCTTGAAGCCGTCGGGGTCGAGCGCCGCCCCGTCCATGATCCCGCCCTTGTACTCGAGCTCGTCGTTGATCTTGGCGAAGTCCGCCAGCGCCTTCGCCGCGATCACGGCGTCGCCGTGGATCAGGGTCAGCGCGGTCGGGCCGACGAACAGCTGGTCGAGCTCCCCGGTGCCGGCATCGGCGGCGGCGCGCTTGGCCAGCCGGTTCTTGACCACCTTGAACACGGCGTCGGCCTCGCGCAGCTTCGCGCGCAGCTCGGCAGCCTCGGTGACGCTGATCCCGCGGTAGTCGACGGCGAAGATCGCCTCGGCCCCCTTCAGGTCCTCGGTCAGCTCGGCGACCGCCGCTTCTTTCTGAGTTCGATCCATCTGAGGTCTTCGTTCGAGTCCCGCCCGCCGACGAAAAGAGCCTGCTCGCAGGCAGGCTCGAAAAAGCGTGGGCTCTCGAACTCACCTGCGCCGGTCTTCCGGGCCACCCTGTGCGGCCCCGCCGACGGTCTCGGGCGGTTGTGGGAGGCGTGAGGTTAGCGAATCCGCCTAGCGGCGAGATTCGGCCACGGTCGCCGAGTGGTCCGCGGCACACAGCCCGACCCGCGGAACGAGGTGCGGGCTGACCTCGGCGTGGAAGCGGCCCTGCGGGCGGTGGGCGAAGGCGAACTCGAACAGCCCGCCGATCCCCATCCCGTCGGTCACCGTTGTCCTGCGCACGACCTCGTCCTCCCCGCGCTGCTCGCGAATCAACAGGACGCGGCGTCGATCCCAGCAGCGGCGCGCCCACGAGCGCAGGTGGCCGTGAAAGGCGCCGTGCTCGAAGCCGTCGAGGGCCAGCTTGCCGGGGATCAGGGGGCAGCCCCGGTGACCCCGTGCCGGGACCCTCGGGCAGCGGTCGCGACGGTCACCGACGCGATCCGCATCGGCGTCGGGCCGCCCGCCGCCGAGAAACCGTGCGGCGGCGGCGTAGCTCTCGTCCCCGCCGCGCATGTTGTAGTGCCGCTCGCCGCCGACCGCCAGCATTCTTGACTTGCCAACGCGAGCGACGGCGTGGAACACGTCGGTGCTACCGCCCAGGTCGACGGCGGCCACCCCCTCGCCCATCGCAGTGGCGTCCACACGGCTGAATGACCGGTCGAGCGAGCCGTCGGCGAGCAGCCGCACTACGGCGGCGTCCCCGTCGTAGGAGCCAGGCGGGTAGACGCCGCCGGAGACGACGATGCGCCGGTTCGATGTCAGGACCAGGTCAGCAACATCGAAGGTGTAGGGAGATTGGGCGAGGACCTGAGTCCCGTCTTCTCCGAAGCGCGGGTCGAGCGCGCCGCTGCGACGGAGCCGCAACACCGCACCGTTCCAGTCCTCGACGAAGTTCCCGCCCACGATCGGCCTTCCGCGCCGGTCGAGGATGAGCGCAGTCGGAAGCAGGCTCGCCACGAGAACGCCGTCGTCGCTGAAGCTCGGGTCCGCCACGCCGTCGCGGTTCAGGCGGACGATCGTCCCGTACGTCCCGCCTTCGTCCTGTGTGCCCAGGGCGACGTAGATCTGACCATCCGAGGTCGGCGCGATTCCCCCGAGCCAACCAGCCGACAGGACGACGCTGCCGTCCTCGCCGAACGAGCGGTCCGGCGAGCCGTCCCCGTGCAGAGCCTGGACGACCACCTCGGTCTCGTAAGGGTCGTCGCCGGGGGTCACAAGCGCGACTATCAGGATCCGGCCGTCCGGGTCGACCGCGACCTCCGTGCCCGCGTTGCCGAACCAGAGCCTGCGGCGGTCGGTCGTGAACAGCCCTCCGGCCGCGAAGGCGCGGTCGATCTGACCGTCCGGCAGGAGCCGCGCTACGGCCGGACGGGAGGACCGAGAGGCGGTGTCGCCCACCTCGCCCCCAACCAGGATGCCCCCGTCCGACTGGCGGGCGACTCCGTACGCGCCAAACCCTGGAAAGGCGGCCCCGAGGTCGGTCAGGCCGTTAGTCCCGAACGCGCGGTCGATCGAGCCGGTCCCGTCGATCCGCATGGCCAAGCCGGCCGGTTTCCGGTCGTATGGGTCGCGGTTTCCCACCAGGATCGCGCCGCCGCCAGGCTCGGGCACCAGATCGCCGAATATCGAACGACCGAGATCAGGACGCACGAGCCCGAACTCGCCGAAGCTCGGGTCGAGGTCGCCCGGCGCCGCGGCGGCGCCGGGCGCCGCGATCAGCAAGACGGCCGTCGCGAGCATGGCGCCGATGGTCGAGGTCCGGGTCATCCGGGGGTCACCAATTGATCAAACCCGCCGGGCGGGCGAAGTCGCGGGAGGCATGAGCCGCCGCGCGACGCCGCAACCTCGGCCCGCCGCTCAACCCTTGCTGACCGTGACCGCGACCTTCGCTCCCGCCGGCTTCTCGGTCTTCGGCTTCGGCTTCTGGGCGATCACCGTGCCCTTCTTCTTCGCCGACGCCTTCTTCTTGACCTTGCCGAGCTTGCAGCCAGCCTGCTTGAGCTTCTTCTTTGCCTTCCCGAGCTTCAGACCGATCAGCTTGGGGACCGCGCACACGGCCTCGGCGAAGTTCCACTTGCTCGCGTGGGCGGCGAGCACCGTGAGTGCGAGGTCGCCGCCTTCGAGGTTGCGCCGGCCGGCGACGCAGGGATCGGGGACGGCACGCGAGTCGGCGCAGTTCCCGGCGCGGTCGCCGTCCCGAAGCACGGTGACCGAGTCGGGGTCGGCCCCGTCGAGCACGGTGCGGTCGAGGACGAAGGTGATCCGCAACGGATCGTCGACTGTCGCCGCCGGGGCGGTGACCTCGATCTCGTAGCCGAGCAGCGAGAAGCCGTTCGGCGGGTCCGCCGAGGGCTTCGAGTCCTCGCGAATCGTCACCTGGCCGCCCGCCGGGACGGCGACCGCGGTGGTCACAGGGTGCGAGGAGGTCGCGCCTTCGCCGGTCGCGTCGGTGGTCACCGTCCCGCCCGGGGGCACCGTGCCCTGAGTGCTCTGACCGCCACCCGATCCGACGGTCCAGGCGATGGCGGCGGGGCTCTGATCCGGGTCGCCGGGGGCATCGACGGCGCGCACGCTGACCGTGTGTCCGCCGGCGGGGAGCGCCGAGTACGTCTTCGGCGATGCGCAGGCCTCGTAGGCGGCGTGATCGAGGCTGCACTGGAAGGTCGCCGCCGGATCGTTGGAGGCGAAGCTCAGCGAGACGTCCGGGCCGCTGGTGCCGGCCGGACCCGATGTGATCGACGTGTCCGGCGGAACGTTGACGAGTGCGTCGATCCCGCTGATCCCGCCCGTGTCGGGCACGACGACGGGGTCGCCCGGGCCGGGCACAGGCTTGTCGCTGTAGAACTCGCTGACGATGTCGGGGCCCGCGGCGAGGGGACAGCCCCCGGTGAAGAACGCCACCGAGTAGGTGCCGTCCTCGACGTCGGTGATCGCATAGGTGCCGTCGGCCCCGGTGACCGCGATCTGGCCCGTGGGTCCCTCTGGGCCGGACGCCGTCACGCAAACCCCGGCCCGAAGCCCGGTGTCGTCGGTGACCGTGCCGCTGATCGAGATGCGCGTCGGCTTGGTCGGCGCGACGATCGCGTCGATCCCGGTGACGTTCTGGTCCGTCGCGACCGAGATCACGTCGGCGTTCCGCGCGAGGTACTCGTCCTCCCAGAACTCGGTCACGAACGGCGGGGAGGTGGGGCCGGGAAACGGACAGTTGTCCCGCGACTGGAACGAGACGCGGTAATCACCGGCCGCGACGTTCGAGAACGAAAAGCTGCCGTCCGCCGCCGTGAACACGACCTGACCGCCGGCGCCTCCGCCGGGCGCGATCAACGTCGCGCATGCCCCGCCGACCGCGCCGTTGGGCCCTGTGAGCGAACCGCTGATCGATCCCGCGGCGCTCGCCGGTGCGGCAAACGCCACCTGGATGACAATCGCCATCGCGGTCGCCGACCCCCACCGCAGCGCAATCCGTCGTTTCGACATTCTCATCAGTCGAGGCGCGCGTCCCTGCGGCCGGCCTCCGCGCGCACCCTACCTCGCTGCCGGCGCTGGCGCGCGGTCTAGCGACCCAGATACCGGACCACGCCGACCTCCTCCGGACCTCCGCCGGGAACGACGGTGCCGGCCGCCACGATGTCGCCACTGCGTTCGAGCGCTACCCCGGAGGCGCGATCGAAGCCGAGGACGTCCGTGGTCTCGACGCCGTCGTCTGAGAACGACCGATCCAAGCGCCCGTCCGGTCGGTAGCGCGCGATCAAGAAGTCGGCGGCCGCATACCCGACCGCGACCACACGGCCACCGCGCTGGAGGACCACCGATAGGAACTCGCCGTCGGGCCCGGTCCTCCCCAGCTCCACACGCCCCCGGCGTCCGAAGGATCGGTCCGGCCGGCCGTCAGCGGTGAACCTGGCTGCGTACGGATGGGTCACGTACGGCTTCGGGGGCTTCTTCGTCTCGTGGGACCGCGACCCAACCACGACGAGCGCGCCGTTCGGGCGCACGGCCAGGTCCCAAAGCTGGATGAACGGTCTGCCGTACCCCTCGATCGTTACGCCGTCGCCGGCGAAGGAGCGGTCGGGCTCGCCGTCAGGGGCGAGGCCAACCAACACGAACCCGGTCGGCTTCTCCACGCCGACGACGACTCGGCCATCCCCGAGCGCGGCGATCGGGACGTCGTACGAGAGTCCCCCGGCCAACCGGTCCGAGGGGAGAACCTCGGCGCCATCCTTGGAGAAGGATCGGTCCGGCCCGCCGTTCGGCAATCGCCTGGTCACGACCAGCTCCTGGCGATCGGTGATCAAGCTGACGAGGATCCTGTCGGCGCGAGTGCGCGCAATTGCGAAGTGCTCCGTCGCGCCGTCCAGAGGGAACGGCAGCCGCTCGACTCCGGAGGCGCCGAAGTCATGGTCGAGGCTGCCGTCCGAGTTGAACCTCGCGAGCCAGATCTGGTTCGCCGAGTCCGTCCCGACCACAACGACATCGCCGGTGGACTGGACGACCGCGGACTTGCCGTAGTCGGAGTCCCCCTCGTCGAAACCCGCGATCCCGCGCGATCCGAACGAGTAGTCGAGCTCGCCGTTAGGTCGAAGCCCGAACAGGGTGGTGTCGGTCTCGGGGTCTCCAGACGCGTCGGAGCCGACGGCGATGATTGCTCCGTTCCGTGCCACGACCACATCCCGCGCCGTCGCACCGAAGTCCCCACCGGAGAGCACGACCTTGCCCTGATAGCCGAAGCTGGGGTCGAGCGCGTCCGCGGCGAACGCGGCTTCGGCGGGCATCGAAACGGTGATCGCGACGGCGGCGGCGAGTCCGGACAAGGCTGCTCGAGCGGGCATTCGCCGGTTCGGACCCGGCGCGAGCCGCGAAGTTGCGCTTTGCGATCCGCGAGCGGTGCCCACAACTTCCGATCCGCTGGGGTTTTCTTGGTCCGTGCTGACGAAGCGCATGGCAATCCTCGTTGCGGTGCTCGCACTGCCGGCCGGCGCCGGCGATGCGACGGCGGGCGAGCGGCCGATCCCGGGCGTGGTGACTCAGACCCCGCTCGACGAACGCGACTTCGCCCGGATGGAGCGTGGCGGGGTCCAGACCCTGCGCTTCCTGATCCGGCGCAAGCTGGTGGAACCCGTCCGTGGCGAGTACGACTGGTCCGCGGTCGACCCGTACGTCGCGGGCGCAGCCGCGCACGGCATTGAGCTGCTGCCGTTCGTCTACGGCTCTCCGGAATGGGTCGATGCCTCCGAGGAGCACCCCCCGCTCGCCGGGCCGGGTGAACGCCACGACTGGCGAGGCTTCCTCACCGCACTGGTGGACCGTTACGGGCGCCAGGGCGAGTTCTGGGCGGGGCCGGTGCCGACGCACCCGATCCGCCGGTGGCAGATCTGGAACGAGCCCAACTTCGACTTCTACTGGGAGCCTGAGCCGTCGCCGCGCGACTACGCGAAGCTGCTCTCGATCTCGGCCGACGCGATCCGAGAGGCCGACCCGAAGGCGAAGATCATGCTCGCCGGCGTCGCCCGGGTTCGGCTCGGGATGCCGTGGTGGAGGTTCCTCGCCCGCCTCTACCGGGTCCCGGGGGTGAAGCACGACTTCGACTACGCCGCCCTGCACCCATACTCGCCGGGAATCCAGGTCCTCGGCGAGTACGTCGAGCTGGCCCGCCACGTGATGGGCGGGGCGGGCGACCGCCGCACCCCGCTTGCGATCACCGAGATCGGATGGGCCTCGGACGGCGACCCCGGAGCGCCGCTGGTCGTCGGCGAACGCAAGCAGGCGCGGCTGCTCCGGCGTTCGTTCGCCTTCCTGGCACAGCCGGACACCGGCTGGCGGATCTCCGACTCGCAGTGGTACTCGTGGCGCGACACGCAGGCGATCGAGCCTTTCTGCTCGTTCTGCGGACACTCCGGGCTGTTCACCGGCGAGGGGAACGCGAAGCCCGCCTGGGACTCGTTCCGGCGGGCGGCGCGCTGAGTCCGGCGCTCAGCGCCGGTGTTTGTTCGAGACGAGATACCGCGCCAGCGTCAGGTCACTGAACTCGCTGCGGAACTCGTACCCGCGAGCGCAGCGAAAGTACCGGTGGCGCTAGGCGGTCGCCGGCTCGGCGGCGGCCTCGGCCGCCTCGTCGCCGTTGGCGGCCGGGGCCACGTCGGCGAGGATCTCCGACTCGCGGGTCCGTGCCGTGTCGACCCGGACCCCGGGGCCCATCGAGGTCGCGAGGGTGATGGAGAGCAGGTAGCGGCCCTTGGCGGCGGCCGGCTTCGCGCGGACGATCTCGTCGACGATCGCCGCGTAGTTCTCGAGCAGCGCGCGCTCGTCGAAGCTCGCCTTGCCGAGCGTCAGGTGGACGATCGCCTGGCGGTCGGTGCGGTATTCGACCTTGCCGGCCTTCGCCTCGCTGACGGCCTTGCCGACGTCGTCGGTCACCGTGCCGACCTTTGGGTTCGGCATCTTGCCCTGCGGGCCGAGCACCCGACCGAGCTTCGAGACGACCGGACCCATCAGCGAGGGCGTGGCGATCGCGACGTCGAAGTCGGTCCAGCCCTCCTCGACCCGGTCGGCGAGGTCCTGGGCGCCGACGAAGTCGGCTCCGGCCTCGTTGGCCGCGCGGGCGGCGTCGCCGTCGGCGAACACCGCGACCGTGATCGACTTGCCGAGCCCGTTGGGCAGCGCCAGCGTCCCGCGCAGCTGCTCCTCCGCGTGGCGGACGTTGACGCCGAGGCGCATGTGGACCTCGATCGTCTCGTCGAACTTGGCTCCCGAGGTCTGCTTGACGAGCCTCACCGCCTCGGCCGGCGAGTAGGCGTGCGTGCGGTCGACCTCGGAGATCGCCTCGCGGTAGCGCTTGCCGCGGTTGCGGGCCATCGCTAGGCGTCCACCCCCTCGACGAGCACGCCCATCGAGCGGGCGGTCCCGGCGATGATCTTCGAGGCGGCGTCGAGGTCGTTGGCGTTCAGGTCAGGCATCTTGCGCTCGGCGATCGCGCGGCACTGCGCCGCGGTCAGGGTGCCGACCTTCTCGCGGTTGGGCTCGCCCGAGCCCTTCTCGATCCCGAGCGCCTCGCGGATCAGCACCGCCGCCGGCGGCGTCTTGGTGATGAAGTCGAACGAGCGGTCCTCGTAGACCGTGATCTCGACCGGGATGATCGTCCCGGCGTCCTGCTGGGTGCGGGCGTTGAACGCCTTGCAGAACTCCATGATGTTGACCCCGTGCTGGCCCAGCGCGGGTCCCACCGGAGGAGCCGGATTGGCAGCGCCAGCCGGGATCTGGAGCTTGATCAGGGTGAGTACTTTCTTAGCCATCGCGCGGCGGACGAGGATACAGGGATGGTGCTGGGCCGCTGCCGCGATCGCGGCGCTCCTCGCCCTCCCCACCGCCGCCCGCGCAGCGTTCCCCGGGGCGAGCGGCCGGATCTTCTTCGGCGCCCTTGCGCCGGGCAGCTCGACCGCCGACGTCTGGTCGATGAGCCCCGACGGCTCCGGCCTGATCGACCTCACCGACCTACCCGGCGGCCCCGGCGAGGGCCACGATCCCTCGGTGGCGCCGGACGGCCGGGTCGCGTTCACGGTCGGCGCCGGCGCCGCCGGCGAGATCTGGACGATGAGCTCCGACGGCTGGGCGCCGCGCCGGCTGACCGTGGACGGCTACGCCGACCGGATGCCCGCCTTCTCTCCCGACGGCGGGCGGATCGCCTTCGCCTCGGATCGCGGCGGCACCGGCGGCTTCGACCTGTGGACGATCGCCGCCGACGGCTCGGACCCGCGTCCGCTGCTCAGCGGTCCCGGCGATGACCTCTGGCCGCAGTACTCGGCCGACGGCCGGCACGTCGTCCTGGCCACCAACGCATCGGGCAACTTCGACGTCGCCCACGTGACGGTCGCCGGCGCCCCCCACGCGAGCGCAACCTCGATCACCGCCCGCAGCCCGCTGGACGAGACCACGCCGGCGATCCAGCCCGACCGGGTGCGGGTCGCCTACACCCGATCCGACCCGGCGAATCCGGGGCCCAGCGACATCCTGACCGCGTATTCCGAAGACGGCACCGACGAGTTCCCGCTCGCCGTCGACCCGGGCCAAAGCGAGCGATCGCCCGCCTACTCCCCCGACTCCACCGAGGTCGTCTACGTGGCGGACCAGGGCCTTGTGGCCGCGGCAGCGGGCGGGGCGAGCCCCGCCCCGCTCGCGACCGGACCGGCGACCTCTCCGGCCGATCCGGACTGGGCGGTCGGCGTGGCGCCCGACCGCACACCGCCGCAGACGACGATCACCAAGCGGCCGAAACCGGAGAGCTCGAAGCGGCGGGTGCGGTTTCGCTTCCGCGCCAGCGAGCCGGGCTCGAGCTTCCGCTGCCGGCTCGACGGCCGCAAGGCGCGACCGTGCACCTCACCGCGGCGCTACGAGGGCCTCATGGACGGACGCCACCGATTCCGCGTCGCCGCCACCGACGCCGCCGGCAACATCGACCCCTCGCCCGCGCGCGCCCGCTTCCGGGTCGCTCCCGAGCTTCCCTGATCCGCCACCGCCGCCCTGCTTCCAGATCAGGCTCTTCAGCCCGGCGACCCGGGCGCGAAGCTGCGCCCGGCCCCCGACCTTCAGTCGCTCCGTGAAGACCTCGCCCGGCCGCACCTTCTGACCGCCGACCTTGCGCCAGCCGCCCTTCGTCTTGCGCTCGATCCGCAGCTTGCCGCCCGCCGGGGCCTTGCCCCAGGCGCGCACGCCACCGCTGCCACCGTGGGTGAGGAAGGGGAAGCGGAAGGCGGTCGCAGCGGGTTTCGCCGCCCCGCCCTCCAGGAAGAGGCCGATCTGCAGGCTCTGGTCGGGCCGCTGCGGGTCGAGCTTGTCATCGCGCAGCTGGTAGTAGATCGCCGTGCTGACCCCGGCCTTCCAGAGCAGGTAGAGCGTCTCCTCGACCCAGCGACCGTGCTTCTCGAGGCCCGGCACCGGCCTGTCGCCGCTCGGCGGCTCGGGGAAGCTCTCCCACCAGAACTCGGTCACCCAGAGGGGATGGCGCTTGCCCCCACCCCTGATCGTGTGCGCCCGCTCGGCCGCGCGCAGCACCCGGGCCACGTGCTTCATGTCCGGCGAGGAGGCATCGTCCGGGTCCCGCGCGCTCTGGCGCGGCCCGCCGGAGAGGTTGATCGGATGGTGAGCGAGGATGTCGAAGCGGGGCTTCGACGGGCACTTCGTCCCCCTCAGCTTGCCGTTCAGGCAGAGCAGCTCGCGCAGGAAGGCGAGCGGCCGGATTCGGCCGCCGCCCGGGTCGTCCCCGTACGGCGCGAGGCTGCCGGCGATCACCTGGTTGTCCGCCTGCACCGACTTGACCGCATCGGCAACCTGGTTGAGCATCTTGCGGTAGCGCTCGACCGCGACGGGCTTTCGCCCCTCGTACTGGGGCTGGAGGAAGAGCGGGAAGTTGGGCTCGTTCCAGGCGTCGAAGTACCGGACCCGGGGCAGGCCCTGATAGCCGCCGGAGTATCTGGTCGCCACCGCCCGGGCGAAGTTGCCGAGCGCCGCGGGGTCGGGCTTCCAGGTCCCGGACACGGCCGAGTTCGGCTCGCCCCCGCCGCGGGCGTAGCCGGGCGCGCTGTAGAAGGTCAGCACCACCCCGAGCTGCCGGGCCGCGGCGTCGCGGATCGCCGCGTCGAGACGGCCGAAGTCATACGCCGGGTCGGCGGGGTCGGCCGGGTTTGCCGGCTTCCCGGTCGCGACCTCGTCCCACAGGACGTCGATGCGGACGATCCCCGCCCGCAGGTTGACCGCGGTGTCGAACCAGCGGGTGCGCTCGCCGGCGTCGGAGCTCAGGAACAGGCCCGCCGAGTCGATCCCGGTGATGAACTTGGCCTGGGCGCTCGGCGCCCAGGCCAGCGTGGCGGCGGCGATCAGGCCGAAGACCAGCTTCAGCCTGATCGGAGCCGAGTACCTCAACCGAGGTTCCCGCGACGGCGCGCGACCACGAAGCCGATCGCGGCGATGAGCGAGGCGACGAGGATGATCGGCAGGGCGACGCCCATCCCGGTGTCGGTCGACCCGGTCAGGATGGCGTCGATCACGCCGCCGATGCCATCGTTGTCATCGGTCGACGTGGAGGTCTGGGTGGCCGAGGCTCCGCCGGAACCGGCGACGCCTCCATCGCCCGTGCCAGCGCCTGCGCCCTGGCCGCCGCCCGACCCGCCGCCGGACTGCGCGGACCCGCCGCCGCTCTCCGAGCCGCCCGCCTGCGAGCCGCCGGCGGGAGCCGTTTGCTGGGCGAGGTCCGCGGCCGCCTGACCGTCGGAGCCGGCCGCGTTCAGCTCAGCCTCGGTCTCCGGGGCAATGGCCGTGCCGCTGCCCGCGCTCTCCGAGCCGCCGGCAGCGGAGGAACCGCCGCCGCTCTCCGAGCCGCCCGCCGAGCCGCCGGCACTGCCGCCGCCTCCGGCCGAGCCACCGCCCCCGCCAGAGCCGCCGCCGCCGTTTCCGCCGGCGCCGGGAGGGCTCTCGCCGTACTGGTCGATCGTCGAGTTCCCCTGCGCGATCGCGGACACGGGAAGCGCGAGGGCAGCCGTGAGGGCCAAGGCAACGGTGAGTGAAATCAGCTTGAGCATGTCTTGGTCTACGTCCGCGGGTCTGAAAAGCTGACATCGCCTTGTCAGCTTCGTCGCGTTTCGCACGTAATACGGAGGGATGACCGCGTCCACCACTCACGCAGTACGCCGTGACCTGCGTCCGGAGGCCTGGGCGGCAGCCCTGCGCACCGGCATCGGGCCGCTGCTCGCCGAGGTCGTGCTGCCGTTCGCGCTCGTCTTCTACCTCGCCATGCGCGGGGCCGGATATGACGCGGTCGTCCGCGGCGAGGTCGGGATCGCGATCTGGTGGATCATCCTGCTCGGGGTCATCGTCGGCCTGCTTCCGGCGGTCCGCCTGACCCCGTGGGCGAAGGTGGCCCTGGGCTGCCTGGGCGCCTACCTGGTCTGGACCGCGCTCGGGCTCGCGTGGTCGAACTCGGACGAACGCACCATGATCGAGGTCACCCGGGTCGCCTGCTACCTCGGAGTCTTCGCGCTGGCGCTGCTGGCCCAGCGCAACGAGGGGCTACGACGCATGGTCGGCTCGATCGCGGCGGCGATCGCGCTGGTCGCGATCCTGGCCCTGCTCTCGCGGCTGCACCCGTCGTGGTTCCCAGCGGACGAGGCGGGTGCCGCCTTCGACAGGGCGCGCCTCAACTACCCCCTCAATTACTGGAACGGGCTCGCGACCCTGATGGCGATCGGCGCTCCGCTCCTGCTCGCCGTCGCCGTGGAGGCGCGCCGCGTGTTGGTCCAGGCGCTGGCGACGGCCACGCTGCCGGTCGTCGCGCTGGTGATCTACATGACGCTCTCGCGAGGCGGCGCGGCCGCGGCCGCGATCGGCCTGATCGCGTTCTTCGTGCTCTATCCGCGTCGCCTGCGCGCCCTGGTGCCGGCGGTCATCGCCGCCGCCGGGAGCGCCCTGCTGATCGCGTCGCTGACCCAGCGCGATGCGCTCCAGGACGCGCTCGGCACCTCGGCGGCGCGCAGCCAGGGCGACGAGATGTTCGCGGTCGTCCTCGTGGTCTGCGTCGGCGTCGGCCTCGTGGCCGCGGCCGCCGGACTGGCGGCCCGGCATGAGCTCGTACCGGCCGTTCGACCGAGCCGCACCACCACGCGAACGACGGCGGTGATCGCGGCGGTCACCGTGCTGATCATCGGCGTGGTCGCCCTCGCCTCGGGTGAGCTCTCGTCCCGCTGGGAGGAGTTCAAGGCGACCGGAGTCGAGGACGCGCGCGCGGGAGATCGGTTCGCGAGCGCGAACGGGAACAACCGCTACCAGTACTGGGAGACCGCGGTCGACGCCAACCAGACCGCCCCGCTGATCGGGACCGGGCCCGGAACGTACGAGACGTTCTGGACCCGTGAGCGGCCCTGGGCCCTGAACATCCGCGACGCCCACTCGCTGTACCTCGAGAACCTGGCCGAGCTGGGCATCGTCGGTTTCCTGCTGATCGTGGCGTTCGTCGGCGGGGTGGTCCTCGTCGGGGCGCGATTCGCGCTTCGCGCCGAACCCTCGCAGCGACCTTGGCTCGCCGCCGCGACGGCCGGGTGCGTCGCGTTCGCGGTCGCCGCCGGCGTGGACTGGGCCTGGGAGCAGGCGGTGCTCCCGATCGCGTTCCTGCTGCTGGCGGCCGGGCTCGTCGGACACCGCCGTGTCGACGAACCGGCGGACGCGGGGCCGGCCCGCCACGCGGTCGGCGTCCGCGCGGCCTGGGGCGTCGGGGCGGTGATCGCGATCGGGGCCATCATGATCCCGGTCGCGGGCACGCAGCTCGTTCGCGACAGCCAGGCGGACGTGCGCAGCAACCAGGTTGCGCCGGCGCTGGACAAGGCTCAGCAAGCGCGAGACGTCGAGCCGTGGGCCGGGACGCCGGCGCTGCAGGAGGCGCTCGTCCTGGAGCTCGACGGCCAGTTCGAGGCCGGGGCGGTCGCCGCGCGCGAGGCGACGGAGGATGAGCCCGACGACTGGCGGACCTGGTTCGTGCTCTCGCGGCTCGAGGCCAGATCAGGCGACGCCGCCGCCGCACTCGACGCCTACAGACGCGCGAAGGAATTGAATCCCCAGTCCCCACTCTTCGAAACCGGAGCCTGAGATGAACGACGAGTCCGACGAGCCAATCGACCTCGAGGAGCGCCTCACCCGTTCGCGGCCCGTGCCCAGCGCGGCGTTCCGGGGAGAGCTGCGCCGCCATCTGGTCGCCGAAGCCCCCCGGCAACCCGCTCGGGCACGGATGCTGGTGGCCGTCTACGCCGGCTCGGGGTTCGTGCTCCTGCTGATCGCGGCGGTCGGCGTTGCCGGAGCCGGCCCCCTGGCGGCCGGCTGACGGGCCGGAGCGTCAGACCTTCTTCACCTGGTCGTAGCCGACCTCGACCGGGGTCTCGCGGCCGAAGATCGAGACCAGGACCTTCAGCTTCGCGGCGTCCTCGTTGATCTCCGCGATCTCGCCGGAGAAGTCCGAGAGCGGGCCCGAGATCACCTTCACCGACTCGCCGACCTCGAACTGCGCATGCGCGCGCGGACGCTCCGCGGTCTCGCGATGCAGGAGCCGGTCGACCTCGGGCTGGGAGAGCGGGATCGGCTTGTTGCGCGAGCCGACGAAGCCGGTGACGCCCGGGGTGTTCTTGACCAGGTTCCAGGCATCGTCGGTCATCTCCATGTTGACGAGCACGTAGCCGGGCATCGTCCGCTTCTCGACCTGGATGCGCTGGCCGTCCTTGAGCTCGGCGACCTGCTCGGTCGGGACCACGACCTGGCGCACCCGGGCGCGCGCGGCCATCGTCTCGACCCGGTGCTCGAGGTTGGCCTTGACCTTGTTCTCATGCCCGGAGTAGGTGTTGATGACGTACCAGCGGAACATTTGGTGATTCGAAGCTTTCGTTAGAGGGGTTGGGGACCGGCCGGCGCTAGATGATGCGCTGCACGAGCCAGTTGAAAACGGCGTCGAGGACGCCGAGGTAGGCCGCCATGATGGTGATGAAGACGAGCGTGATCGCCGATGCCTGGATCAGGGTCTCGCGGTCGGGCCACTGGACGCGCTTGAGCTCGGCCCAGCAGGAGATGAAGAACCCGATCACCCCGCCGCGCTGGCGCTTCTCCGGCTGCGCCGCGGCCTTCGGCGCGCGCCGGCGCTCCGACTCCTTGGCCTTCTGCTTGCGCTCCTTGTCGGCCCGGCGCTGGGCGCGGCGGCTGATCTTGTCGCCCGCCGGCTCGGTCTCGGCGGCGGCCGGGACGTCCGCCCTCGACGGCGCCGGTGCCTCGGGGGGCGCGTCGGTCTTGCCGGTCAGCTCCTCGAGCGGGACGCCGCGCTCGGCGAGCTCGGCCTCGATCTCGTAGCCGGTCTCGCCAACCTGGGTGTCGTGCTGGGCGCGCGACTCGTCGGCCAGTTCGGCATCGGTTCGGCCCTGCTGCTGTTGCTGCGCCTGGCGGCGGCGCTGCTCGGCCTTTCGCTGTGCTCGGGTCTTCGCCACGGTGGCCGGCTAGCGGGTTTCCTTGTGGGCGGTGTGATGGCCGCACCAGCGGCAGTACTTGCGCATCTCGATCCGGTCGGGCGTGTTGCGCCGCGACTTGTTGGTCTGGTAGTTGCGCCGCTTGCAATCCTCGCAGGCGAGGGTAACGGCGATTCGAACGTCTCCGCGAGCCATCTGCTGCTCTCCTGGTAACTCGGTGCCGGACCGCTCGGTCCCGACAGAAAAAAGACCTCCGCCGCACCACTTGAAGGGGCGAGGCACGAGGTCCGGGTAGGATAGCGCGAGGCAGGGAAGCGGGGACGTCGCTGGCGCGCACGGACAGGGGAAAGACGCCACCGACGAACTCCGCGGAGATAGGGTTCGATGATCAGGAGTCGGGAGATGATCGAAGCATGAGTGCAGCGTCCACCGTTCGCGTCGACGTCCTGGGTGTCGGGATCAGCGTCACGACGCCGGACGACGCGCTCCAGCAGATCGACTCCTGGATCAAGGAGGGGCACCGCGAGTACGTCTGCGTGACCCCGGTGTCCGGCGTGATGACGGCCCAACGGGACCCGGCGGTCCTGGAGGCCCTGAACGGCGCGGGGATGACGGTGCCGGACGGAATGCCGATCGTGTGGTCGGGCCGCTACGCCGGCGCCAGCGAGATCGAGCGCGTCTACGGACCCGACCTGATGGAGTCCGTATGCGCGGAGGCTCGGACGCGCGGTTGGAAGTCGTTCCTCTACGGCGGGCGCGAGGGAGTCGCCGGCGCCCTGCGATCACAGCTCGAGCAACGCTTCCCCGGCATCGAGATCGTCGGGACCTACTCACCCCCGTTCCGCCCGCTGACCCCGGCCGAGAAGGAGGCGGTCGCCGCGTCGATCGCCAACAGCGGCGCTCAGCTGGTCTGGGTCGGGCTGTCGACGCCGAAGCAGGACCTGTGGATGGCCGAGATGGTGGAGCGGGTCGCGAAGCCGATCGTGATGATCGGGGTCGGAGCCGCCTTCGACGTGCACGCCGGGCTGAAGAACCGGCCGCCGGCCTGGCTCGGGCCGCTGGGGCTGTTCTGGCTCTATCGCCTGGTCCAGGAACCGCGACGGCTCTGGCGCCGCTACATCGTCGACCTGCCGCAGTTCCTCGTCCGGATCGTTCGCCGGAAGCCGTTCCTGCGCGGCGCCTGACCGCCGGCGACAGGGGTCAGCCCGACTCGCGCCACCAGGCGACGGTGCGCTGGATGCCCTCCTCGAGCGGCACCTGCGCCTCGAAGCCGACCAGATCCCGGGCCTTCGAGACGTCGAGGCCCCGCTTCAGCTGACCGTCGGGCATCGATTCGTCCCAGACGATCTCGCCGTCGAACCCGGCGGAGGAGGAGATCAACTCGGCGAGGTCCCGGATCGTGGTCTCGCGGCCGACGCCGAGGTTGACCGGCTCGGAGGTGTCCAGGCGCTCCGCGCAGAGGACGAGCCCGCGTGCCGCGTCGTCGACGTAGAGGAACTCGCGCGATGGCGAGCCCGACCCCCACAGGGTGACCTGCGGCTCGCCGCGGTCGGTCGCCTCGCAGAACTTCCTGACCATCGCGGCAATCACGTGCGAATCGTTGAGGTCGAAGTTGTCGTCGGGGCCGTAGAGGTTCGCCGATCACCGGGGCGCAGCTGTCGAAGCCGTACTGGCGGCGGTAGGAGTCGGAGAGGACCAGGAGCATCTTCTTGGCGAGCCCGTACGGGGCGTTGGAGGGCTCCGGGTAGCCGTCCCAGATCGTCTCCTCGCGAAAGGGGACCGGAGTGTGGAGCGGGTAGGCGCAGACCGAGCAGGCGGCGACGAGCTTGTCCACCCCCGCATCCCGGCAGGCCTCGAACACGTTGGCGCCCATCATCAGGTTGTCGTAGGCGAGGGGCGCGGGGTTGTTGCGGTTGTAGCCGATCCCCCGACGTTCGCCGCGAGGTGCAGGACCACGTCGGCTCCCGCACCGCGGCGCGGGCCGCCTCCGGGTCGGTGAGGTCGTGCTCGCTGGACCGGATGACGCGGACGTCGGCGCCGAGCTCGCCGAGCAGTGCCGTGGTGGGCTTGCCCAGAAAGCCCGCGCCCCCGGTCACGACGACCGTCCTGCCGCGCCAAAGCTGCGGGTCGGGCTGGGTCGTCACCCGATTCCCTCGTGGCTGAAGCGGCGGACCTTCCCGGCGAGCTGATCGGAGAGCTCGGCGATGTCGGCATCGACCATCAGCTCGCACGAGGCGGTCGAACGAGACCTCGGGCTCCCAGCCGAGCTCCCGGCGCGCCTTCGAACCGTCGCCCTTCAGCGCGTCGACCTCCGCGGGACGGAAGTAGCCGGGGTCGATCTCGACGTACTCCTCGTAGGACCCGAGCCCCGCGTAGTCGAAGGCGCGCTCGCAGAACTCGCGCACGCGAGTGCATCTCGCCCGTGGCGATCGACCCAGTCGTCGGGCTTCGGATGGGCGAGGATCAGCCGCATCGCGCGCACGTAATCCGGCGCGTATCCCCAGTCGCGCTTCGCCTCGAGGTTGCCGAGGTAGAGCTTCTCCTGCAGGCCCGCCTTGATCCGGGCCACGGCGCGGGTGATCTTGCGCGTGACGAAGGTCTCGCCCCGCCGCGGGGACTCGTGGTTGAACAGGATCCCGTTGGAGACGAACATGCCGTACGCCTCGCGGTAGTTGACGCCGATCCAGTGGGCCGCGACCTTCGCGACCGCGTAGGGACTGCGGGGGTGAAACGGCGTGTCCTCCGACTGCGGGGGTGGGGTCGATCCGAACATCTCCGAGGACCCCGCCTGGTAGACGCGCGTCTGCACCTCGGTCTCGCGCACCGCCTCGAGCAGGCGCAGCGTGCCGGCCCCGGTGATGTCGAAGGTGTACTCCGGCACCCGGAAGCTGACCCCGACGTGGGACTGGGCGCCGAGGTTGTAGATCTCGTCGGGCGCCAGGTCGTAGAGCAGCCGCGTCAGGGAAACCGGGTCGGAGAGGTCTCCGTAGTGGGTGTACATGCGCACGCCGGACTCGTGCGGGTCCCGGTAGAGGTGATCGATCCTGCCGGTGTTGAAGGACGAGGAGCGACGCACGACGCCGTGGACCTCGTAGCCGAGGTCGAGCAGGTGCTCGACGAGATAGGAGCCGTCTTGACCCGTTATGCCGGTGACGAGAGCTTTCATCTTCGCGGTCGACCGGGGGAGCCCATCGGACCGGGCGTCCGCGATCGAAGACCTAGACGATCACCGCGCACCCGAAACATCCGATTCCCAGCCGAGGCCGAAGTTTAGGGCGCCCGCGGGACTCAGGCCGCCGTCGTCTCCGGCTCGAGCTCGCTGCGCAGGCGCCGCAGCGCGCGCGAGAGGATCTGCTGCACGTTCGCCAGCGTCAGCCCGGTGAGCTCGGCGATCTCGGGACCGGTCAGCTCGCCGCCGAACCGCATCGCGATCAGCTCCCGCTCGCGATCCGAGAGCGCCTCCATGGCGCGCTCCAGGTCCGGCTCGATGCCGAGCTGCGACTCAGGCCCCGGAGTGCTGCCCAGGCGCCCGAGCTCCGCGTCCTGCTCGCCGATCGGGTCGGCGTCGGCGCTCGCCCGCCGGTAGTGGTCGACGAGCAGGTTGCGGGCGATCGCGAGCAGCCAGGTGCGGGCCGACGCACGTTCCGGGTCGAACCGGTTCCACGCATTCAGCGCCCGCTCGAAGGTGAGCTGGGTCAGGTCCTCGGCCTCCTCGCGGGATGCCACGCGATAGCCGAAGAACCCGTAGACGCCCCAGACGTGCTCGTCGTAGGCAGCCGTGAACGCGTCGCTGGCCTGTGAACTTCCAAACCGGCTCATCGGTCCCGTCCCTGCGACCATACAGACCTGTGTCCAAGCGGGCGGGGGTCTGCGAAGCGAGATGACGGCCAGGGAACGAGCGAGATGAAACTCCTCAACCTCGGCTGCGGGGTGAACACGAGCGACAGCCCGGGCGTCGTCAACGTCGACTGGTCGCCCTACCTGCGCCTGAAGCGGATCGGCCCAGCGGGGCGGGCGGTCGCCCGCGTGCTGGGCCCCGAACGGCGGGCGCGCCTCGACTCGATCCCCGACAACATCGTCGTCTGTGACCTCGCGCGGGGGATCCCGTTCGCGGACTCGTCCGCCGACGCCGTCTACCACTCGCACCTGCTCGAGCACCTCGACAGGCCGGTCGCGCTGCGGTTCATGCGCGAGGTGCACCGGGTCCTGAAGCCGGGAGGCGTGCAGCGAATCGTCGTCCCCGACCTGGAGGCGCTATGCCGAGCGCTGGTCTCCCATCTCGAAGCCTGCGACGACCCCGCCGAGCGCGCTCGCCACGACGACCTCGTCGCCGCCCTCCTCGAGCAGGCGGTGCGGCGGGAGTCAGCGGCGACGCGCGGCCGGCGCGGCCCGTCCGCGAGCGTAGAGCGGCGGCTGGTCGGCGACGCCAGGCGGCGGGGCGAGACGCATCAGTGGATGTACGACTGGGCCAACCTCGGCGCGCTGCTCGAGCGCACCGGGTTCGAGTCGATCACCCGGCTCGACCACTCCCGCAGCTCGATTCCCGAGTGGGCCTCGCTCGGCCTCGACGCCGATCGGGACGGCGGCGAACGCAAGCCCGGATCCCTCTACGTCGAGGCCCGGGCGGCCGATCGAAGCGCCGCGGCCAGCCCTCGCATCTGATCGCCGAAGCCGTAGCCCTCGACGACGAGGGTTCGGCCCGCCGCGCCCATGCGGGCGCGCAGCTGGGCGTCCTCGAGGAGCTCCGTCAGCCGGTCCGACCAGTCGCGCTCGGTGGTCGCGAAGAACCCCTCCCGTCCGTCGGTCATCACGCTCGGGACGTGGCCGACGGGCGACGCGACCACGGGCAGCCCGTGGGCCATGTACTCCTTCAGCTTGAACGGCTCCTTGGCACGGTGAAGCTCGCAATCGGTCAGGGGCAGGATCCCCACGTCCACGTCGGCGAGCGCGTCGAAGCGGCGCGCTTCCGTCCACGGCTCCCAGTCGAGCAACTGGTCGGCCGAGCCGAGCTCGGGACGGGTCTCGCCGGAGACCACCTTGAGGCGGGCGCCCGTGCGGCGGCATGCCTCGATCACGCTCGGCAGCGCCGGCGGCAGGTAGTCCTCCGGCCGCGAGCCCGTCCAGCCGATCACGGGGTGGTCGCGGGCCACGTGCTCACGCACGGGGTAGCGCTCGGCGGCCACCGGGTACTCGACCGTGACCACGTCGGCGCCGAGCGCCCGCGCGTACGAGCTCACCACCTCGCTGCCGGTGATCACGCACCGCGCGAGGGTGATCCGCCGGCGATAGCCGCGCGGCTTCAGCACCCACAGCGCATCGTCGAGGTGGTAGACGATCGGCGGCCCGAATCGCGCCAGCAGGGATTCGAGCAGCGGACGCGACTTGGGATGGAGCAGACCACGCTGAACGAGCGCGACGTCGCAGCGCCGCGCCCGCCAGAGCTGGCCGAGGCGGCGCGGAAGCACGATCAGGTACCAGTAGACGGCCATCCGAACGCCTCGGAAACGGGCTCCCCGGGCGTTCATCCGGGCGTGCAGGCCGGGCCCGGACGGCGCGAACAGGCGCCCGTCGATGCCCAGCGGACCGCCGTGGTCGACCGGCCAGCGGCAGAACGTCCAGGTCGCCACGTGGTCCTCCGGGAACATCGCGAAGAACGCGACGCGCAGGGGCTCCTGACCCCCGCGGAGAGCGCGGTTACCTTCCCTGCTACCCATCGAGCGGTGAGTATGGCGGCGCGGGGTCCGCTATACCATGCACCGCTGGCGGCGGGTAGATGACAGTTGCTGTTGTGATCCGGGCCTTCAACGAGGAGGCCCATATAGGCAGGCTGCTGACGGGTGTGCGGCATCAGACCCTGCAGCCCGACGAGGTGATCCTGGTCGACTCCGGGTCGACCGACGCGACCGTGTCCATCGCCGAGGCGTTCGGCTGCGAGGTCGTCCCGATCGCGCGCGAGGAGTTCTCCTTCGGCCGCGCCCTGAACCGCGGGATCGCCGCCGCCGAAGCGGACGTGGTCGTGGTCGCCTCGGCGCACGTCTATCCGATCTTCGACGACTGGCTCGAGCGGCTGCTGGATCCGTTCGACAGCGACGAGGTCGGGCTCAGCTCGGGCGCCAGACCGTGCCGCCGGGCGGGCGCTTCTCCGAGCGGCGGCTGCTCGAGCAGTGGTTCCCGCCGCAGTCGCGGCGCGACCGCGAGCACCCCTTCTGCAACAACGCGAACGCCGCGATCCGCCGCAGCCTCTGGTCCGAGCAGCCGTACGACGAGCGGCTCACCGGGCTGGAGGACCTCGCCTGGGCAAAGGGGATCACCGCGCGGGGCTTCTCGCTCGCGTACGTGGCTGACGCGCCGGTCGTCCACGTCCACGACGAGTCGTTCTCCCAGATCGTGAACCGGTACCGGCGCGAGGCGATCGCCCACCGGGAGATCTACCCGGCCGAGACCCTGACGGCCGGGACCGCGGTGCGGCTCGCGATCGCCAACATCGTCCGGGACCTCGCCGCCGCCCGCCGCGAGGACCAGATGAGTCATCACCTGCGCGACATCGCCGTGTTCCGGATCGGGCAGTTCTACGGAACCCTGCAGGGCTTCTCGCAGAGCGGCCCGGTCACGGAGTCGCTGAAGCGCCGCTTCTACTACCCGCCCGAGCCCCCCAGCGAGCCGCCCATCCATCCCCCGAGCGGCAACCCGATCGATTACGAGACGGCCGGCCACCGCTGATGACGGCGGTGATCGACATCTCGATGCCGCTGCTCGGGGAGATCGCGGTCTGGCCCGGGAGCCCGGGCGCGTCCAGGACCGAGCTGGACTCGCTCGCCGCCGGGGCGCAGGCGAACGTCTCCCAGCTCACGATGGACGTTCACACCGGCACCCACCTCGACGCCCCCGCGCACATGATCGACGGCGCGGAGACGATGGACGACTACGCGCTGCAGACCGGGCTCGGCGAGGCCCTGGTCCTCGACACCGGGGACGCCCCCGCGCTCGACGCCGAGGTGCTGACGGCGCTCGACCCGCCGGCCGACACGCGCCGGATCCTCTTTCGCACCCGCAACTCGCGCCTGCCCGAGCTGCGCACGGCGCCGTTTACCGCCGACTACACGGCGCTCACGCTGTCGGGCGCCGAGTGGCTGGTCGATCGAGGGATCGAGCTGGTCGGCATCGACTACCTCTCGATCCAGCGCTTCGAGGACCCGACCGACACCCATCACGTGCTCTTCCGCGGCGGCGTCACGATCCTCGAGGGGTTGTGGCTCACCGACGTCGCCCCCGGGCGCTACGAGCTCCTCTGCCTGCCCCTGCCGCTCGCCGGCTGCGAGGCGGCGCCGGCCCGCGCGGTGCTGAGGGAGCTGCGTGGCTGAGGCGAGCGAGCGGATCGTGGCGCTCGTCCCGATGCGGCACAGCAGCGAGCGCGTCGAGGGGAAGAACTACAGGCCGCTGGGCGGCAAGCCGCTCTTTCACCACATCCTCGATTCGCTGAGCGCCTGCCCCGAGATCGCCGAGATCGTGATCGACACCGACAGCGAGCTGATCAAGGAGGACGCCGGGGCCGCCTATCCGGCGGTTCGGGTGATCGATCGCCCGGAGCGCCTGCGGGGCGGCGAGGTGCCCATGACCGACGTGCTCGCTCATGACGTCGCGACCGTCGATGCCGATCTCTACCTGCAGACGCACAGCACGAACCCGCTGCTGCGGCCGGCGACGATACGGGCGGCGATCCAGGCCCTGCTCGCCGACCGGGACCGCTACGACTCGCTGTTCACGGTGACGCCGCTGCAGGTGCGGCTGTGGACGGCGTCCGGCGAGCCGGTCAACCACGATCCGGACGTCCTGCTGCGCACCCAGGACCTCGAGCCGCTGATGGAGGAGAACTCCTGCCTGTACGTGTTCGACCGCGCGACGCTCGAGCGCACGGGGAGGCGAATCGGGGAGCGCCCGATCCTGTTCGCGGTCGAGCGCGACGAGGCGTGGGACATCGACGACGAATCCGACTGGCGCGTGGTCGAGGCCCTGTACGCCGGATCGCCCGAGGCGTGAGCTTGAGGGCCCTCATCACCTGCCGGCAGATGCAGAACTGCATCGACGAGTTCCGGGACCGGTTCGACGCGGAGGGGATCGAGATCGTCCTCCCATCGGTCGTCCAGCAGCAGCCCGACGAGGAGGAGCTGATGTCGATGATCGCCGGGTTCGACGGGATGATCGCCGGCGACGACCCGCTGACGGGCAGGGTGCTCGAGCGGGCCGACCGGCTGCGGGTGATCTCGAAATGGGGCGTCGGAACCGACGGCATCGACCTCGAGGCTGCGCGCGCCCGCGGGATCACCGTGACCAGGACACCCGACGTCTTCGGGGATGAGGTCGCCGACGTCGCGATCGGCTACATGGTGATGCTGGCGCGCCAGCTCCACCGCCTGCACGCCTCGGTCCTGGAGGGCGGCTGGATGAAGCACGAGGGCGTCTCGCTGTCCGGCAAGCGCCTCGGCATCGTCGGGCTCGGGGACATCGGGCGCGCGGTCGCGCGCCGCGGCGCCGGCTTCGGGATGGAGCTGCTGGGTCACGACATCGTCGAGCCCGACGAGCGGACCCTGGCCCTGGGGCTCGCGCCCGTGAGCCTCGACGACCTGCTCGCGGGCAGCGACGTGATCGTCCTGTGCTGCCCGCTGACCCCCGAGACATTCCACCTGATCGACTCCGACCGCCTCGCGCGCACTCGCCCCGGGGTCCTGCTGATCAACGTCGCGCGCGGGCCGCTGATCGACGAGGGCGCCCTGGTCGAGGCGCTCGAGTCCGGTCAGGTGGGCGCCGCGGCCCTGGACGTGTTCGAGTCCGAGCCGCTGCCCGAGTCGAGCCCGCTGCGCCGCTTCGAGGCCTGCGTGTTCGGGACCCACAACGGCTCCAACGCGCGCGAGGCCGTGCTGCGGGCGAGTGAGCGGGCCGTCGAGAACCTGATCGAAGGGCTGAGGGGATGAGCCGAACGGCGGTAGTCACCGGCGCGGGCAGCGGGATCGGTGCCGCGACCATGGAGCTACTCGGAGCACGCGGCTGGCGGGTCATCGGCGTCGGCCGCTCCTGGCCGCGCGGCGAGCCCGCCAACGCCATCACGCTCGACCTGCGCGATCACGGCGCCCTGCAGGAGGCGCTCGCGGCGCAGGAGGAGATCGATGCGTTGATCAACAACGCGGCGACGATGTCGGAGACCCGGCTCGACGCGCTCGACCCGGCGGCGATCGCCGAGACGCTCGACGTCAACCTGACCGCCGCGATCGTCGCGGCCGGCGCCGCGCTTCCGGCGCTCGAACGGCGCTCGGGCGCAATCGTCAACGTCGCCTCGGTCCATGCCTTCGCCAGCCGCGGGGGCCTCGCCGCCTACGCCGCGGCGAAGGGCGGTCTGGTCGCGTTCACGCGGGTGGCCGCGGTCGAGCTCGGGCCGCGCGGGATCCGCGTCAACAGCGTGGTACCCGGAGCGGTCGAAACGCCGATGCTGCTGCCGGGCGTCGCGGGCGACGCGCGGAGGGAGGGCCTCGCGAGACTGGCCACCGCGACCCCGTTGCGCCGTGTCGGACAGCCCGAGGAGATCGCCGAAGCGATCGCGTTCCTCGCGGATCCCGAGCGGTCGGGGTTCATCACCGGACAATCCCTCACCGCCGACGGCGGCGCCCTGGCTAAGCTGGCGACGGAGTGAGGGGATCGGCGTCCCGCGGACGATGAGCGAGACCTGGCGCGAGCGGGCCGCGAGGATCTCCCCGCTGCTCCAGTTTGCCGGCGGCGGCTCGGGTGGCGAGGACGGCGTGCTCGAGAAACTGTTCGAGGCCCTCCCGATCCGCGGCGGGCTCGCTGTCGACCTCGGGCGGCGAGCGGATGGATCGTCCGCGCTGAGCCGGCTCGCCTCGGCGCGCTCCTGGGACATGGTCTCCCGCGCGAGCATCGCGCCTCGCGAGGTCGACGCCCTGCTCGCCGAGTCCGTGTCCGGCGACATCGATTGCCTGGCGATCAACGTCCACGGGCTCGACTACTGGGTCTGGGATGCCATCGAGGAGCGTCACGCGCCCTCGCTGGTGACGATCGAGTTCAACCCGTACGTGGACCCGGACGTCGCCGCCACGATCGACCACGACGGCCCGATCCTCGCGGGCGGCAAGGACTACGCCGCCTCACTCACCGCCCTGCTGGAGCTCGGCGAGCGCAAGGGATACCGGCTCGTGCACGTGCACGGGTGCCGGAGCCTGTACTTCGTCCGGCGGGAGCTCGAGCTTGGAGACGGGCTCGCGCTACGGACTCCCCTCGGCCCCGCCGACCTGGAAACGCTGACCGACGCCGACGCCTTCTACGACGGCCTCTGCGACGGCAGGCGGCCGGCCTGGGCGGACGCACCGGGGCCCGACGTCGCCCTCTCGCCCTGGCTGGTCCTCGCCCCCGACGAGGAGTCGACCGAGGTCGATCTCGAGGGGATCTCGCTCGAGGTGATGGCCGGGGTCAAGGACGCGAACTGGTACATGCAGCGAAAGACCTTCGAGGAGAAGCGTTCGCTGCTCTACCCGTTGATCGGCGACGCAGGGTTCGCGAACTTCGTGGACATCGGCGCCAACGTCGGCCTGATCTCGATCCTCGCCAGGCGCCGGTGTCCGGGGATCCGCAACCTCGCCGTCGAGGCGGACCCCCGCCTGGTGCGCCTGTTGCGACGGAACTTCCGCCACCACGGCCTCGCCGGAGCCGAGGTCGTCACCGCGGTGGCCGGCGACGAGGACCTTAACGCCACCGGGTTCGCCCTCAACCCGACGAGCACGCTCGACAACCGCGTCCGCTCGGGTGACTGGCCCGCGGTCCAGGTGCCGATGGTGCGCATGGACCGCGTTCTCGAGCAGCTCGACGTCCGCGGTCCGACCTTCTTCAAGGTCGACACCCAGGGGTTCGAGCGACAGGTGCTCGGCGGGCTGGAGCCATGGCTGCAGACCGCGCCGGGCTGGATGCTCAAGATGGAGTTCGCACCCTTCTGGCTGCGCTCCCAGGGCACCGACCCCCGCGAGCTGCTGGCCTACGTCCTGGAGCGCTACGAGCTCGCCGAGTTTCCCGCCCGGGTCAGGTTCGGCACCGCGTCGCTCGAGTCGCTGTTCGAGACCCCGATCCGGCGCGAGCGGATCGACGAGTTCCTCGCCCACGTGGTCGCCCAGGACAAGCTGGGTCGCGGCTGGGTCGACGTACTGCTGCGCCCGGCCGGCTAGAAGGCGGCGCCGGCCCGCTGGTAGCCGAGGCGATCGCAGACATCGCCGTAGGCCAGGTCGAACCGGCGCGCCAGCTCGGCGTCGAAGTAGTTGACCCAGTCCCCCTCGACGCCCTTGCGCAGATGACTCGAACGATCCTCCTGTCCCGGCCCGCGACCCTTCGACAGCGACCGAAACGAGTGCTCCTCCTCGAGCTCGCGGAGGAGGTCGTCGCCGGCGGACAGCCCCAGGTGCGCCAGGGCGGTGCGCATCGTCTCCGGGAACTCCGACAGCAGTGACTCGTACTTGACCGTGTGCAGATAGTCGTCGTCGAGATCCGCGTACCAGGCGCGGATGCCGCTGCAGAAGGCGACCAGATCCTCCTCGATCAGGTGCGCGAGCCCGTCGGTGAGGCTGAGCTCACGCAGGGCCAGCCGCGTGCGATCCATCTGGTCCGTGTTGAGGCCGTGCGTGTCGCGCCACGACCAATACTGCGAGACCAGCGCATCCCTGGGATCGCGCACGAAGATCGCCGTCCTCTCCTCCGGCCGGCGCTGCCGGTCGTGCTCGGACTTGGCGTCAAGGGTGGCCGGGCCGACCGCATAGAGCATCATGGTGCCGGCGGCCCCGCGGTCGACGTTCCTGTTCAGGGCCGCCGCGTTGTCCATGTTGGCCCAGACGTTGAGCCCTTCCACGCGGGCGAGGTGACGAAACAGGCGACGAACCCAGGTCGAGCCGCACTTGTGAAACGTGCTCACGTGGTACTTCATCGTCGGCGTCCCGAGGTGGGCGGATGCTAGCGTTGGCGCTACCGCGGCGCCGCGCTCGAGGACCGGCGCCGGGTTGATCGCCTTGCCTCCTGTATCGGCCGAACATTCCCCGCCGTCCCGTGGGCGGATCAGGTCCGGTCTCGAGCGACGCGCCAGGCTCGCGCGCAACCACGTCGCCTGGTGGATCGGTCCGAACCGCCCCAGCCGCCGGCGGCTCGCCGCGATGCGCGACCGGCATCGCGGCGAGCGCTGCTTCGTGCTCGGCAACGGCCCGAGCCTCAACCTGATCGACCTCGGGAGGCTGCGCGGGGAGACGACGTTCGGCCTCAACCGGATCTACCTGAAGTTCGATGAGATCGGCTCCGCGACCGACTACCTCGTCTGCATCAACCGGCACGTCCTGCGCCAGTTCGCGGACGAGCTGCGCGCCGTGGACTCGCTGCGCTTCTTCGCCGCGGGGCACACGGACCTGTTCGCGCCATCCGATCGGCTGATCGCGATCCCGACCCGCCACGCGGTCGGGTTTGCGAGGAACCCGTCGCTGACCGGGGTTCACGAGGGGGGAACCGTGACCTTCGCCGCGCTGCAGCTCGCGTTCTTCATGGGCTTCACCGAGGTGGTCCTGCTCGGCGTCGACCACCAGTTCCGGCGCTCCGGCCCGGCCAACCAGGTCGTGACTGCCGCCGATGACGACCCCGATCACTTCGATCCCCGCTATTTCGGCGCCGGGGTGAGGTGGCAGCTTCCCGACCTCGAGGCGTCCGAGCGCTCGTTCGGGATCGCGAGGCGGGTGTTCGAGGCGGATGGCCGGCGGATACTCGACGCCACGGTCAACGGGGGCCTGCGGGTCTTCCCGAAGGCCGACGTGGACCGATTGCTGAGCGGATGAACGCCAACCCGTACGAGCGCGGCGACGATCGGGGGCTGCGGCCGGTGATCGAGCTCGCGGGACGACTCTCGGAACTGGCGCGGCGGCGGCGCTACGGGCGCTTCGTTCGGACGATGAGGCCGGCACCGGGCGAGCGGCTCCTCGATGTCGGCTGCGGTGGCAGCTGGTCGCTCGCCGCCCTCGATCCCTCCGCGAACGTCACCGGGGTCGACCTCGTCGATCGCGGCGGATTCGACGGCCCGAATCAGCGGTTCGTCGTGGCGGACGCCTGCGAGCTCCCGTTCGAGGACCAGAGCTTCGACCTCGCCTACGCCAACTCGCTCGTCGAGCACATCGCCGTCCACAGGCGACCGGCCTTCGCTCGCGAGCTGCGCCGCGTCGCGCGGCGCTATTGGGTGCAGACCCCGAACTACTGGTTCCCCCTGGAGCCACACGCCCTGCTCCCCGCGGTCCAGTTCCTGCCGCAATCGGCTCGCCGCGTCGCCTGGCGCGCGTCGCCCCGCCGGATCGAGTACGAGGAGTCGCTGAGCCTGCTGTCGAGGTCGCAGCTGCGGGCGCTGTTCGACGACGCGCTGATCCTGTCCGAACGGGTCGGTCCGCTGGTCAAGTCGCTGGTCGCGATCGGGCCCCGCGAGGTGTTCCGGACGCGGGTTCGATGAAGATCCTGCAGATCCACAATGAGTACCGCGAGCCGGGCGGCGAGGACGTCAGCGTGGCGACCGAGGCGGAGCTGCTCAGGGAAGCGGGCCACGAGGTCCGTCAGTTCCTCGTCCGCAACCCTGCCGACCGCGCCGCGACGCTCGCCGCGCTCGCGAGGGCCACCCACAACCGCGCCGCCGCGCGCAGGGTGATCGAGGCAGTGGATCAGTTCGGGCCCGATGTCGCCCACGTCAACAACACGTGGTTCTCGATCTCGCCCGCCGTGCTCGAGGCGCTCTCCGATCGCGGCGTCCCCACGGTGTTCACGCTGCGCAACTACAGGGTCGCCTGCATGCAGGGCCTGCTCTTCCGCGACGGCGGCGTCTGTACCGATTGCGTCGGTGGCTCGCCGCTGCCCGGGGTGCGGCACCGCTGCTGGAGAGGCTCGGCGCCGCTGTCGGCGATCGCGGCGGCGACGATCTCCCGCGCCCGCCGGCGAGGCAGCTGGCAGCGGGCGGACCGCCTGCTCGCGCTGAGCGAATCGGCAAAGCGGGTGCTGATCGAGGCGGGGCTTCCACCGCACGCAATCGAGGTCGTCCCCAACGCGGTCCTCGATCCCGGTCCGCGCGCCGGGCAACCCTCCGAATCGAACCGCCTGCTGTTCGTCGGGCGGCTCACCCCGGAGAAGGGGCCCGCGACGCTGCTCGAGGCGTGGCGGCGCGCGGGCCCGCGGGTGCCGTTCGAGCTCGTGCTGATGGGCGACGGCCCGCTGCGTGCCCAACTCGAGCGAGAGCTCCCGGCGGGCGCCCGGCTCGTCGGCTGGCGTGACACCGCCTCCGTCAGGGACTCGATGCTCAACGCGAGGGCGCTGCTGTTCCCGACCGAGTGCCTGGAGCCGTTCGGCAGAGGCGCCGCGGAAGCGTTCGCGGCCGGGCTGCCGGTGCTCGGCTCCAACCTCGGCGCAACCGCGGAGATCGTCGCCGAGCTCGGCAGCGACTGGCTCGTCGAGGCGGGGAACGCCCGGGCGTGGTCCGAGGCGATCGAAGGCCTGTCCGACGGGCGCAGCCTGGACGCGGCCGGCGCCACCGCCCGTCGGATCTACGAGCGCCGCTACTCGCCCGCGGTCACGCTCGCCGGCCTCGAACGCGCGTACGCGAGCGCGATCGAGGGACGGTCGCAGCCCGACGCCCGGTCCGGCTAGCGGCTCGCCGCGAGCGAGTCTTCGGTCCTGCCGAGCTGCAGCCACTCGTCGCGAATCTCGCGCCTCTCCTTCTTGCTGAAGAAGTGAGACGCCATCGGCAGCTCGAGCATCGAGTCGAGGTACTCCTCGTCGCGGCCCACGCGGGACTTGAACTGCTGGACGATCGCCGCCCGTCGTGACCATCCCGCCCGCTCCACGGTCACATTGACCCGCGTCACGATCAGGCCTTCGACACCGAGGAAGTCGCCCAGCACCTCCGCCTTGCGTTCGTCGCTCAACGTCGTCCGCAGGATGAGGAGCCGATTCGGGGACGCGTCGAGCTCGACGGCGCCCGCGCTCGGAAACCGCTTGGCGAACACGTCGATCCCGAACGGTTCGTTGAGCTGGCTCTCGATCCACTCCTGGGGCTGGCGATGGGGGAAGTGACGTTGGAAGACCTCGTACATCTCATCCACGTCGTCCGGGTCGGCGTCATGGGCGCTCGCCCAGCCTCGAAGGTTGTTGACGAACGCGGAGACGTTGCGGCCGATCGGCTCGCGGATCGGGGTCATCACGGCGACCGGCCGGTCACGATCGAGGTAGTCGAGGCGCAGCTCGCGAGCCGCGAGGATGTGCGGCGGGACGGCCCGCTGCGTCCGTGGGACCACGGGCGACCCGTCCGGTTTCAGCGAGGGGTGATCCGCACGGAGGATGTGGGTGTGAAAGCAAGGCCACGCCTCGACCTCTTCAACCGCTCTCAGCAGACCCTTCGACCCAACCTTGCCCATCTGGTGAACGGCGACCGCATCGAAGGCCGAGGCCTCCTTCAGCCGTGGTCGGGGACGCTGAGGCGGAGGAGCGCCGTCTCCGCCGTCCCCCCTCTCGGGCGGCGGCCAACTCAGGCCTGCCGACAGTGAGCCAGTGCGTGCGGATCGCGCTCCGCTCGTCGTCGCTGAAGAAGTGACCTGCCATCGGCAGCTCGAGCATCCGATCCAGGTACTGCTCGTCCCGGCCCACCCGGCTGAGGAACTGGTCCAGCAGCGTCTCGCGCTCGGACCACTCCGCCTTCGCCTTCGTCACGTTGACCCGCGCGACGGTCAGGTCGTCGACTCCGAGGAACGTCCTCAGGGCGCGCGCCTTGCCGTCGTCCTCCAGTGAGGTCTTGACGATCAGGATCCTGTGCGGCGCGGCGTCGATCTCGACCCACCCCGCCTCCGGGAACGGCTCCGCCAGCGCGTCGACTCCGAACACCTCGTTCAGCTCTCGCTCGATCCACCGCTGCGGCTGGTGGTGGGGGTAGTAGCGCCGGAAGACGTCATAGAGCTGGTCGGGATCCTCACGATCGAACTCGTAGTCGGCGAGCTTCGAGAACGCATCGAGGTTCTGGAAGAAGGCCGAGGCGTTGCGGGCGATCGGTTCGCGGATCGCCGTGATCACGCCGACCGGTCGGCCCTGGTCGATGAACTGCGAGCGGACCTCGCGGGCTTCGCCGATGTGGGCCGGGATCTCGGAGTGCCCCGGCGGAATGCTGGGGGGGCTGCTCGGATCGATCGCCTTGTTCTTGGCCGGATTGAGGACGTGCGTGTGAAAGCAAGGCCACCGCTTCAGGTCCGTGACCGCCTTCACCAGACTCCGCGAACCCACCTTGCCCATCTGGTGGATCGCGATCGCCTCGAAGTCACTGGAGGTCCGCCGCTTCGGCTGGGCCGGCGGCTTCGCGGCCGGCGGCTTCGCGGCGGGCGGCTTCGCGGCCGATGGCTTCGCGGCCGATGGCTTCGACTCAGCCGGAGTGGGCGGGGCGGGTTGCTTGACGGGCGCCTGACCAGGCTGGACGCGGGATGGCTGGATCCGGAAGGGCTGACGTTCCGCGCGGCCGGTGGAGGGCGCCGGCGCGCGTTCCCGCTGGCCGCCGTTGCTTGCGGTCACCGCGGGCGCGCGTCCTGAGCGCTTCGCGAGTTGACCGATCTGGGCCTCGAGCCGCTCGTGCGCGTCCCGTTGCGAGCTCTCGAAGGCCTCCAGCGCCCGAGCGAGATCCGAGGCGACGTCGCGCTCGCCGGGCGCCCCCTCGAGCTTGCGCCGCCGCACCGGCCCGCCGGACTCGGCAATGGACCGCGTCGGCTCGCCGGACTCGGCAATCGACTCCGCCAGCGCGGCCCACGAGTTTCGCTCGAAGTACGCCCATGCGGCCGAGCGCGCCTTCTCGGCGAACTCCGCGTAGTTGGCCGTCACCTCCTCGAGCGCTTCGACGAGTCGCTCGGCCGAGGCCTCCTCCACGGCCGCCCCGCACTCGAAGCGGGTGACGAAATCACCGAGCCAGGTTCCGCGGGTCGTGATCACCGGCAGCCCGTGGTACACGGAGTCGATGACCAGCCCCGAAGTCCGCTTCCCGAACCACGCGGGGTCGTACGCGAGCACGGAGACGTGGCTTTCGCGAAACAGACGCAGGAAAGCGTTGTTGTCGAGGACTCCCCTGACGACCGTGACCCCCGAGGGCAGGTCCTCCACTGCCGCCTCGTGCTCTGGCCGGGCGTCGTTCGGTCGCGGCGAATAGCGGATCACCGGATCCAGCCGCTCGTGCTCTGCCAGGCGTCGCGCCGTCTCCAGCGTGAGCCGGAATCCCTTGTCGTCCCGCGGAGCCCCGGGGAACAGGACGCGATACCGGGCGGGGCTCGGCGTCGCCGAGGCGAGACCGCCCTCCAGCTCCGCGTTCTCCGCCGCGAGCGGGAAGTCGCGGTCCACGATCGCCGTGCTCGGATGGGGCGCGACATCGAAGACCACGCCGGTGCCATCGGTGAGGACCCGCTGCATTCCCCGGGTCGGCACCGTGAGCCGCAGCCGCGGGATCCCGGCCAGGCGCCGCACCGTCTGCCGATAGTGCGCCAGCCTGGTTTCCGAATGCTGGTCGCGATTGGCCGCGAGCCAGAACAGGTTCACCTCAGCTTGGACGTGGGGGCGATCGGCGAGAATCCTGGCGACGATGTCCGCGTGCTCGATGCTTCCGGTGTAGATGTAGAGCAGGCCCCGGCGGCCCCCCTCCAGGCACCCGTCGATGGCCGTCTCCAGCTCGGCTTGCGCGGCGGTCAGCGCGTCCTCCGGCGGCGGGAAGGTGAACCCGACCGTCCAGCTGTGAACGCATAGCGCCGGGACGAAGTGCGGACGCTCCTGGAGGATGTCCGGCGCGAGCT
Source organism: uncultured Solirubrobacterales bacterium (assembly GCA_963811505.1). GTDB lineage: Bacteria > Actinomycetota > Thermoleophilia > Solirubrobacterales > 70-9 > WHSW01. The sequence goes on from CAWERC010000002.1 coordinate 67,867, forward strand.
CACGATTGCAGATCACCTTCACCGTGAGGCCGCACTCGGTGAGCGCCGCGGACAGCTTGTCGTTGTAGGACATCCAGTGGCCGCTCCAGTCGAGCGCGTCCTGATCGATCACGAGCGCCAGCGGCTGCTCGGCTGCCCGCGACCCGTTCCCGCTCGGGCTCGGGACGGCCGTGGGAGGCGGCTGCTCGACCTTCGGCTCCGCCTTGCGCGCCGGCGCGGGCGGCGCGGGCGCCTCCAGGTCGTTGAACAGATGACGGCCGTGAACGACGTACGTATGGGGCGACCGGTCGCGGATCTCACTCAACGACGCGCCCTCGCCTCGCTCGGTTTCGCCCTTCCCGGCGTGGTTCTGGATGAACTCCGTGTAGCGGAACATGTGCGCCACCTCTTGGAGCTGACGCCACTTCTCGCCCTCGGGAGCGACCCGCCCCTCACCGAAGTAGAACTCCGGGACGCAGTCGTAGGACAGTCCGGGGACCTCCCGTCCCAGCGTCTCGAGGGCCGGTCGCCAGACCTCGTCGATGAAGCTCTGGAACCGCGGGTCGCCGACCGCGTAGACGGCGTTTCCGTTGATGTGCCCACGCCACCGCTCGCCGATCGTGCTGACGCCGCGATAGAGGCTGCCGAGAATCCAGAACGGCTCGCTGCCCTGCACGATCCGCTCGAGCTCGGCCAGCCAACCGGGCCGGATCGGCAGGCAATCGGTCTCCATCATGAACACGTAGCGCCCGTACCGGCTGAGCAGCTTCGCGCCCTTCAGGAACTGATTGTTGGGGCCGGACCTGTTGCCGCCGCTGCCGCGCTCGTACACGTCCTCCGCCTCGCTCAGCGCGCAATACTCGAACTCGAGGCCGGAGAAGGCCTCCGACAGCCGGTCGCAGCGATCGAAGACGCGGCGGATCCTGTTTTCGAAGCCCCCATCGCGGGCGCCGTTGAGCACGAGCACGAGCGGCACGGGATAGCCGCCACCGTCCCGGCGCCTGGGTAGGTGGCCGGGCTGGTCCCAGAGCCTGAGGTTGGCCACCAGCGCGGCCTCCTCGCGGAAGGTCATGGGCACCGCCACGGCGCCGAGCAGCCGCTCGCCCAGCGCGTAGTCGAGCTCCCGATAGGGGAAGGCGCCTTCGGAGGCGAGTTTGGAGGCCTTGCTGCAATTCACGATCTCGACGGGCAGGCCCTGCGCGGCGACGTCGTCGCGGAGCGCCTCGAACGACTGCAGGTGGAGGTTGCCGCCGTGGACCTCGGGGTTGGGCAGGTTGTAACGATCGCCCGCCTGCTGATAGTCGTCGAAGAAGTAGTTGGGGTTGCGGTCCGGGGTCTTCACCATCCGCAATGCAAACCCGCCCGCGGCCTGCGCCCCCTCGACCACCTCGACGTAGTTGCAGTCGACGCCGATCAAGAACAGCCGGCGATGACCGAGGTAGATCGCGTACCGCGCCGCGTAGGCGCCGGTGGTCACCTTGGAGGGCGCGGCGGTCCGGAACGCCGGATGCTCGGAGTACGGCAGACCCCACTTCTTGCCGCGCCTGTCGTGCCACCCCTTGCTGAAGGAATCGAAGAAGACGCAGCGCTCGTCCTCGGCGAGCTCCGGCTGGAAATCGAGGATCCCCGCCGTCAGGAATGCGCTCTCGACGAGCCCCTCGACGATCAGCGATCGGATCGCATCATGGTGGGTCGCCAGCAGCTCCTCGTCCAGGCAGCAGTAGTGCGTCGGATACCAGCCGATTCGCTCCCAGTAGCGGTAGGCCGCGTTCATTCCCACGGTCACATGGGGGGAGAAGCGCTCGAGGTCGACGGATCGCAGCGATGGCCCGTTTCCGAGCACGAACGCCAGATCCCCGGTAGGGCTCATCGACGGACTACCCCCGCTGCCTGCGTCCCGACATGGCGGCAATCGTACATTTGCAGTACGCGGTCGGCGGTCAGAGAAGCTCGGCGACGCGCGGCGCCCGGCGGATGAAGAGCCAGAACCCGATGGTCAGAAGGCCGATCATGATCGCGACCGCCGGCCAGATCCCGAGCGCGCCGCCGGCGTCCAGCGCACCCGGGGCCGAGGGGTCGATGAACCACACCCGGGCCTGCGTGAGGATGACGGCGAGGGGGTTCGCGTACACGATCTCGCGCAGGGTGTCGGGCACGCGTTCGATCGGGTAGATGACCGGCGTCGCGTAGAACAGCGCCCGCGCCATCACGCCCCAGATCTGGGAGACGTCGCGCAGGGTGACGTAGAGGGTCGAGAGGATCAGCGCCACGCCGAGCGTGACCGCGCACAACAGCGCCACCGTGATCGGCATCAGCAACCAAGTCCACATCGGCTCAACGCCGTTGATCAGCATGAAGAAATAGGCCACCGGCAGCCCGACCACGAGGCCGAACATCCCCGTGGTCACCCGGCTGAGCGGAATCACCAGCCGCGGGAACTCGGTCGTGCGAAGCATCCGCTCGCGACTGACGAGCGACGTGACCGAGCCCGAGGTGCTCTGCGAGAAGAACATGAAGAGCATGATGTTGAGCAGCAACATGACCGCGTAGTGGTCGATGGTTCCGCCGAACTTGATCACCCGCGAGAAGAAGAGGTAGATCACGCCGAAGAACAGCAGCGGATGGAGGAGCGTCCACAGGTAGCCGAGAATCGAGCCGTGGTAGCGGAGCCGGAACTCCACCTTCGACGTCAGCCACAGCAGGGTCCAGAACCGGTGCCTGTCGGTGCCGACCGCCGACGGGCCGGGGAGGACGAGGCGGGGCGCCTCGGCGGCCATCTGGCTCACGTCTGCACCGCCCTCGTGCGCTTCGCCGGCTCGCTCTCGACGTCGGTCAACCCGTCCTCGTCCGCAGGAGTCGGCGGGGCCTGTGGCGCCCGTCTCACACGCTGGCCGGTCAGCTCCCGGTAGCGGTCCGCGACCAGATCGGGATCGCCGATCGTGTCGACCACGCCGCGCTCCAGCAGCATCGCGCGATCGCAGAACCGCTGGATCGTGCCCATCGAGTGGGTGACGAGCACGATCGTGCGTCCCGCCGCGTTGAGCTCTCGCAACGCGGCCTGGGACTGCTCCTTGAAGGCGCCGTCGCCGACCGCCAGGACCTCGTCGATGAGCATCACGTCGGCGTCGATGTGAACCATGATCGAGAAGGCGAGGCGCACCCGCATGCCGGAGGAGTAGTTCTTGAGCTTCATGCCCATGAAGTTGCTGAGCCCCGCGAACTCGACGACCCGGAACAGGCGCCGGCGCGCCTGGTCTTCCGACAGTCCCATCATCACGCCATTGATGAGCACGTTGTCCGCCGAGTTGAGCTCCGGGTTGAATCCCACACCGAGCTCGATGATCGGCGCGACGCGGCCGTGGGTGATCACCGTGCCCGAGTCGGCGCGGTAGATGCCGGCGAGCACCTTCAGCAGCGTGCTCTTTCCGGAGCCGTTCCTGCCCACCACGCCGAAGAACTCGCCCGGCTTGATGTCGAACGAGACCGACTCCAGGGCCGGCATCAGGTGAGCCGGCGGCTTCAGCCGCCCGGCCGCGAACCGCTCCCGAATGGTCTCCATGCGCCGTTCCGGAATGAGGAACGACTTCCGGAGGTCCCGCGCCTCGATCGCACACTCCACCGGCCGAATGCTAGAACCCTGACCCCGTTGGCGCGGGGTACCCTCGATCGAGTGATTGGATGCAGGCACCAGCGGGACTGAAGGCGGAGGTCGACGGCGGGCTACCCGCGGCGCTCTCCGTTGGGCACGGAACCTACGCTCTGCTGCGTGGATCGTGCTCAGCGGACGGCCGCCGGGTGCGGTCGGCGAACCTCGTCCTCGACGGGCAGGAACAGGACCTCGGGGGCCTGATCGCGAGGTCGGCGGTCGACCGCGGGGGGAGGCGCTGGTGGGCGCTCGCCGAGCTGCCCGGGGTCGATGAGCCGCGCAGCGTGGCGGTCGAGCTCGACGTGCGGATCGGCTGGCGCGAGCGGGCCCGGACCGCGCTCGGGAGGGTCGAGCTCGACCCCGGCTGGTCCCCTCCCACCCTCAACTTCGCCGCTGCGGCCGAACGCGGCGACGGTTCGGTCACGGGCGCCCTCTCACTGGAGCCCAAGGTTGCCGTCTGCATCGCGACCGACACGCCGAACCTGAGGCGGCTGGGACGGCGGATCGAGTCGCTCGAGAGCCAGGCCTACGAGAACTGGCACTGCCTGATCTGCGACACGGGCTCGCCGCCCGGCTACCTGAGGCGCATGCGCCAGCTGATCGACGGCTCATCGCGGTTCACGCTCTTCAGGGAAGAGGGCGTTGGTCTCTACGGCGGCCTCGAGCAGGCGCTGATGCGAATCCCGGCCGACGCCCCCTATGTGGTGCTCACGGACGGGGTCGGCCGCTGGGCACCCGACTTCCTCGGCTCCCTGCTCGCCGGACTGGAACCGGAATCGAGCGCGGTGGTGACCAAGGCGCCGCGCGACAGGGGCCTCGCCCCGATCGCCTTCGGCCGGCTGCCGCAGAGCACGACGCTCTTCCGTCGCGAGCTGCTCAAGTACGTCGTCCCGCTTCCGCCGGTCCTCGATCCGGACGCTGAGCCGCACCGGTGGATCGCCCTGGTCGCGAGGGCCGTCGGTGGGATCAGCCACGTCGAGGTGCGCGGCAGCGCTTCGCTGGAGTCCCCAGCCGCCCAGCCGAACGACGATCCCGGCGATGGGCACCTGGAGCAGTTGGTCTCGACCGTCGTTCCGGCGCGAATCCTCGAGGCCAGGGTCGGCGAGTATCTGACCCGGCACGACCGGCGCCAGGTTCAGCGAATCGCCTCGGCGCGCTCGCGCATCAGGCTCTGGCTCGCCGCACGGCCGGAGCACGGGATCGGATAGCTCAGCCGGTGCCGCGCAGCTCTTCCGGCTCGCGCGCGGCGGCGTCCGCCGAGCCCTCGGCCGGCTCCCTCGAGCCCCGTCGCAGCGCCACGGCTTCCGAGGTCCCCGCGATCTCCTCGAAGCCGCTGGCGAGGAGCAGCGGCACGGCGAGCTTCCCCTTGCCCCCGTAGGCCCCCTGGTCGTCTTGCCAGGTGTCGTCGATGACGACGATCCCTCCCGCGGGCATCTTGGTGACGATCGCCGCCGCGCAGGCCTGGTGCATCTGCCAGCACTCCTCGTCGTTGATCTCGGTGCCGAGGTACTTGCGGTAGCTCTCCTGCCGCTCGGGTGAGTGCTCGTCGTGGTGGAAGTCGAACGCGTCGAGATAGACGTAGTCGAGCGGCTCCTCCCATTCCGCGAGGAACAGCTCGCCCCGCGCGTTGACCGCCTCCGCCTCCGGATTCAGGTGCCGGACCACGTGCTTGACCCGGTCCGTGTTCTGCGGGTCCATGTCGATGGTGATGAAGCGCATCCCGGTGAACGCCGAGAAGATGGCCAGCTTCTCGGTCGACCCCTGGTCGGGGGTTCGCTCACGCGTGCTCCCCACCTCAATCAGCGTTCGTCCCCGAAGGATGCCCGGGCTGCGGCGCTCCTCATCGATCAAGCGAGCCATCAGCAGCGCGTGACCGTGCTCCACGCCGACGGTGATCGGCGTCGTGCGGGTGGCCGCCCGCTGATCCCAGAGTAGGTGGATCTGCCGCAGGGTGGAGGCGATCTCCAGCGAGACGTCGCGGGCGGCGGCGTCCTTGACCGTCGAGCTCACCCGGTCGAGCCTCTCCTCGACCGCGTCAGCGCGAGCCGTTTGCTCGGTCGCGATCTTCTCGAGCCGCTGGCCGACAGATTCGGCATCGGACCTCTGCCCATCGACGAGCTCCCGGACCGTGGCCGAAAGCGCCTCGAGGCGGGCGCCGTGCTGGGCGTCGAGCTCGCCCAGGCTGGCCTCGATCCGCGCGGTTTGCGCCGTGCTCTGCGCGTCGACTTCACCGAGCTTGGCGCCCAGCATGTCGACGTCGGTTCTGCGCTGCGCGGCGATCTCGGCGAGCTTGGCCTCGAGCGCTTCGGTCCCGGCCCGATGCTGGCCCGCGGCGTCTCCGAGCTGCGCCTCCACCGCTTCGATCGCGGCGCGAAGCGACGCGACCTCGCCGAGCCTCGCCTCGAGCGACTCCAGGGCGGAATCGCGCTCAGCTGCGATCTCGCCCAGCTTGGCCTCGAGCGCTTCGGTCCCCGCCCGATGCTGGCCCGCGATCTCGCCCAGCTTTGCTTCGAGCGCTTCGGTCCCGGCCCGACGCTGGCCCGCGGCGTCTCCGAGCTGCGCCTCCACCGCTTCGATCGCGGCGCGAAGCGACGCGACCTCGCCGAGCCTCGCCTCGAGCGACTCGACATCCGCATCCTGCCGCGAAGCGACCTCGCCGATCCTCGCCTCGAGGGCCTCGAGGTCCGCATCTTTCCGCGCCGCGATCTCGCCGATCCTTGCCTCGAGCGCCCCGACATCGGTATCTCGGCGGGCCGCGATCTCGCCCACCGTCCGCTCGAGCGCCCTCGTCGCGGATTTGTGCTGAGCCGCGATCTCGGCGAGCTTTGCCGGGAGGTCCATGTCGAGCATCGACTCGAGCCGCGCGAGCCGCTCGCCGATCTCCTCGGCGTGGTTCTCCTCCCCGGCGTGTGCCGCGTCCAGCTCCTCGAGGTGATCCTCGTGCCGCTTGCTCGTGCGAAGAAACGTCTGATGCCGGAGGTCGGTACGTGTGCGTAGCTCCCCGACGAGGAAGTTCGCGAACCCCGCCGAGACCACGAGCGCTCCGGCGAGCAGCATGCCGGCCGCGAGGACCCAGGCGATCTTCCCGAAGGGATCGAGCTCGGGGATGAAGCCGGCGGCGATCAGAATCCCGAACACCACCAGGAGCCCGAGCGCCGGCCCTGGATGCGAGCGCGCGGTCCGAGCGATCCACATCACCAGCCGCCCGACGACGAGGACGGGATGGCTGACATTGGCACGCAGGCGGCCGCGAAGCCGCGTGCTGAACCTCCCTAACGACCCGCGCGGATTCCTCACGAGGCGGCCAGTGTACCGGGAGGGATCGGACCCGGACGTGGCCGCCGCGGCGCGCTTGCGGGCGCGGCGCCGCCCCGAGGACTGGATCGACGCGACGAATGCGTCCTTCACCGCGCGCGGGCCCGGGTCCTCGCGGAAGGCGATCAGGTTCCCCCACGCGTCGTCGGATCCGAGGGGCGCCGGATAGCGCGAAACCTGGCGCCAGTCGTGCCGACCGCCGTAGCGAACGATCGGATGCCATTCGCTCAGATACACGGTGTAGCCCCTTGCGACGAGGCCGTCCGCCATGTCCTCATACGTGTGCCCCAGGCTCGACGTCTTGGCGTCCTCGAACTCGCACTCGATCACCTCAGGCCTGATCCGATCCCACGGCACGCCTTGGAGCACCTGCCAGTCGAGGCCCTCGGCGTCGATCTTCAGGAAGCCCACCTCGTCGACGCCGTATTCGTCGACGAGGTCGGCCACGGTGATCACGTCGACGCTCTGAGTGGGCTCGTGGGTGCGATGGAAGGCGTGCAGACTGCTGATCGCGGCGCTCTCGCGCGAGGAGTAGAACGGCACCGCCCGGGCTCGCGCGTCGCTGACCGCGCGGCGATCGATGCTGACGTCGCCGGCGCCGGCGAACGTCTGCTCCAGGGCCGCCCGGTTCTCGGGGTCCGGCTCGCACGCGACGACCCTCCAGCCGGCCTCCACGAACCGAGTCGCCGAGTGGCCGCGATGCGCGCCGATGTCGAGCATGACGCCGCGCCGCCCGACCGGGTCCATGAGCCGCGCGACCACCTCACCCTCGTCGACCTTCATCTTGCCGGAGCGGGCGAACGGCCCCAGAAGCGCTGCGGCCCGGTGATCCTCCACCGCCCCCGACGCCGTGGGCTTATCGGCCGTCTGGACGGCCCGGAAGAGCGCGAGTCGTCTCAGACGGAACCCCTCAGAGCTTGCGCCCGGCGACCAGCACGGATACGCACTGGGCCGTCTGTCGCAGCTCGATCAGCCGCGGGGCCACCTTTCCCCAGGCATGCATGACGTTGTCGGGATTGGTGGCCATGTCGCAGCTGAACCGGCACGGACCGTCATAGACCTCGCCCACAGGCTCGACCCCGGGTGAATCGGTGACCCACCGGCGGTAGGCCTCGAAGCGCCGCACGACGTCGGGTCCGGGTTCGTCCTCCAGGTACATGTCGATCGCGTGGAGGAACTGACCCCCGGGCCGCAGGATCCGCAGCTGGTCTTCGTGAAAGGCGGCCAGCTCCCGATCCCCTCCCACCGCGACGTGCTCGACCACCGAGATGGAGAACACGACGTCGAGCGATGCCGAGGGGAGCTCGGAGCTCATCTCGCCCAGGTAGGCATGGACGTTGCGGACCCCGGGCATCTTCTGCTCACGCTTGGGCCCGCCGCCCTTTCCCTGGAACTTCTCCACCGCGATGCACTCGTTGTGCTTTGCCAGAGCGGGCAGCACACGAGAACGTCCCGCCCCGATCTCGGCGATCTGGATTTCGCGGGCGTCGCGCAGCAGCTGATAGACGGCGAGGTCCTGGACGCTCTTGAGCACGAAGCGCCCGAGCTGACCGATCTCACTGTCGAGGCCTTCGTCCAGCGCCGCCCACAACGCCGGCTTTCGGATGAAGTTGAACATGGTCCGTACCTATACCTGGGCTGAGCCGGCGGTGCTGCTTCAGTACGCCCCACGGCCCTGGGCGATTGCGCCCAGCGTCCGGAAGAGCAGCTTGACGTCATCGCCGAACGACCAATTGGTGACGTACGTGTAATCGAGCTTGAGCATGTCCTCGAACGGGATCGCGCTGCGACCCAGGACCTGCCACGGGCCGGTGACTCCGGGGCGCACCTTGAAGCGAGCGCGATACTCCTCCGGGACCTGGTCGCTCTCGTCTACCGGCAGCGGGCGGGGGCCGACGAGGCTCATCTCGCCCCGCAGGACGTTGATGAGCTGGGGCAGCTCGTCGATCGACAGCCGCCGGAGCTTGGCGCCGAACCGTGTCACCCTCGGATCGTCAGGGAGCTTGAACATGACGCTCTCGCTCCCCTCCGAGAGCTCGGTCACCTCGTCGCGGCGATCCTCGGCGTCGGCGGTCATCGTGCGGAACTTGAAGACGCGGAAGGACTTCTCCCTCCACCCGGTCCTCCGCTGGCGGAAGAAAACCGGCCCCGGCGAGCCGAGCTTGATCCGGATCGCGCAGTACGCGAACAGCGGCGCGAGCAGCACCAGACCCGTCCCGGCCGCGGCGACGTCGATCACCCTCTTGAGCAGCGCCGACGAGCGTCGGCTGTTGGTCGACGGGAGGGTCAGGAACGGAACGCCCTCGACGAAGTGGATCTCCGCGTCGGAGCGAAAGACCTCGGAGTCGCCGGGGACGAGGTCGACCTTCACCCCGCGACCGGCCAGGTAGCGCAGCGCGCCGGTCCGCTCGTCCAGCCCCTCGTACTGGCTGGCGAAGATCACCCGGTCGGCGCCGGTGCGCTCCACCTCCTCGGTCAGGGTCCGCACCCGGCCCGCGACGTCGTTGACGGCGGAGACCTCGACGGTGCCGGCGATCCGAACCCCGTATTCCGGATGGCGGATCAACAGCGTCCGCAACCGCCAGATGTCCGCCGCCGTGCCGACGATCAGGGTCGACTGCAGATACCAGTCATGGCGCCGGGCGATCGAGCGGACGAGGTGCCGGGCGAGGAGCATCGTCGGGATCGCGAGCACCCAGAGGACGATCACCGGGCCGACGGGATGCGCCCCTCCCAGGGTGACCTCCTCGACCAGGAAGACGGCCCAGGTCCAGAGCGCGGTGCCCTGGACGATCCGCCCGACCTCGTCCGCGGCGGCGATGTCGATGCGCCGGTCGTCGACGTGGAAGGCGCCGACCATGGCGCCGATCGCCAGCCAGAGGCCGATGCCGATCGCGATCAGCAGGCCCGATGACGAGAGCGCGACCGCGGGCAGCCACCACTCCCCGATCGCCGCCACGAGCAGAATCGCGATCGTGATCGCGATCGAGTCTCCGAGCGCCAGCAGCCGGTGGATCCGGTAGCTGCGCAGGTCGATGCGCCGATGGATCGGCTGGATCCGCTCGGCCTCGGACTGGACCGGACCGAAGCGGCGCGCGCGCACGCCGTCCGGGAATAGCCGCTCGGTCGATGCGTCTCGACCCGGCTCGATCCGTGATGGATCTCCGATCGTGCTCTCGCGGTTCCCCATGCCAACCGCCAATACCCTAACCCCGCACCGCTCACTCGCGCAACCTCACCCCCCGGTCGCTGCACGCCCAAGCCCGGGAGGGGACTCGAACCCCTGACCCCCTCCTTACCATGGAGGTGCTCTACCGGCTGAGCTACCCGGGCGCGCCGCCAAGCCTAGCGGCCGCCCAACGGAGCCTGGCGTTTCGAGAATCCGGGCATAGACTCGGTGCCGTCGGCGGTCCGTCGGCTCACCACACCACGACCCGGGAGGAATCGTCATGGAAGCGACCCATGTCGCTGTCAAAGCCCCGAACTGGCGCCTGTTCGCGAAGCTGGTGCCGGCGCTGGCGCTGCTCGCCCTCGTGATCCCGTCGTCGGCGTTCGGCCAGGCCACCCGCACCTGGGTCTCGGGCACCGGCAGCGACGCCAACCCGTGCGCTCGGTCATCTCCGTGCCAGACCTTCGCGGGCGCGATCTCGAAGACCGCCGCCGGCGGGGAGATCAACGTGCTCGATCCGGGCGCCTACGGCGCCGTCACGATCACGAAGTCGATCACGATCGACGCGGGTCACAAGCACGCCGGGGTCCTCGGCTTCGCGGGTGTCAACGGGATCATCGTCAACGCCGCTTCGACCGACAAGGTGAAGCTGAAGAACCTCGACATCAACGGGGCCGGGACCGGCCCGCAGTCCGCGCTGGTCGGCGTCAAGGTGATCAGCGCGAAGGCGGTGAACATCAAGAACAGCGAGATCTACAGGTGGAAATCCGGGATCAACGTGGTCCCGACATCTCCGGTCACCAGGGTCAGGGTGGCCCACAACAACATCCACGACAACGGCGTGGGGGTGATCGTCGCACCCGGAAGCGCTGCGGCGGACTCGACGACCGTGACCATGAAGCACAACGACGTGTTCGAGAACACGTGCGGGGCGGCGGTGAGCTCGTTCGGCGCCAACGCCAACCCTCCTGATCCGAACACCAATTGTGGAACCTCGGGCGACGTGGGCCTGAACGAGATCGCTCGGCTGCGGGCCTACCACAACGGATTCAACGACAACGACCAGGGCCTGCTCGCAAGGGGGCACCCCGAGGCCCTGCTCGAGATCGCCTACAACGAGATCAGCGGCAACACCATCTGGGGGATCCACCGGATGGGCTCGGCGATCGTGAGGACGTTCAGCCCGGGGACGAACGTGATCACCGACAACCCGAATAGCAGCGCCCCGAGCGAGACGGTCCCGCTGCAGTAGCGGAGGGCGGACCGCCGGCCGCGCCCGGATCGGCACGCAGCGCCAGGGGCGCAGTCGCGCCCCTGGCGATCGGCGCCTGGCCTAGCGGCCGCTGCTCGGTTGGAGCTCGAACCGTGTGTCGAACGCCGTGCGGTCGATCGCCCAGGTCTCGCGCGGGCCCGTGTAGTCGATCTTCGATACGTGGGTCTCGCCCTCCAGCTGCTTGTACTTGATCGGCCCGTAGTGACCACCGTCGCGAATGATCAGGTCGAGGGTCTCGGACTTGTCCTCGATCTCGGTGGGACGGCACGCACGGGCCAGCACGGCCATCCGATCGAACGCCGGGCCGCGCTGCAGGACCCGTCCGGGGCGGTTGCGGTTGTTGGTGATCGACGCCAGCGGATTGCAGGCGACGAAGCGCAGCATCGCCTCCAGCGCGCTCAGGGTGGGAAGGAAGTAGGTGTTCGGCTCCGCGACCGGATGGTCCGCGGCCGGATTGAAGTGCAGAGCGGCTTCGTCGCCCGGATGGGCAACGGTCTCGACGATGATCAGGCCGTTCCTCTTCAACAGCCGGCGGGCCTGCATCAGGACGATGAGCGGATCGTAGGCGTGGTAGATGACCCCCGCCAGCACCACGAGGTCGTACTTCTGCGGGAGGCCTGCCGCAGCGAGCTTGCGGTGGATGTCGGACCCATCGAGGGTCGACCCGGGGAGGTAGGGCACGTCGAGGCCGAGGTGGTCTCGAACCAGGGAGAAGCTGGGCCGGTCGCCGCGGTCGGTCGCGACGACCGTGGCGGCCCCTTCCTGCTTGAGCGCGAAGGCCACGATCCCGTCGGTCGTCCCCACGTCGATGCAATCGAGGCCCGTGACGTCGATGTCCTCGAGAAGGCGCCAGACCGGAAAGATCGTGTAGTTCGGCGGAACGCCCGGGCTGAAGCGCCCGGGAGTCACGAGGCCGTCACCGAGGTCGATCGCGTGGTACCAGTCGTGCTTGTCGATCTCGACCTCGATGGTCATTCGCTCTGCTCCTCGGAGGCCGCGTTCTCGGGTCCACCCTAAGCGACGCCGTTCCGGATCGCCGGCGGGTCGCCCGGCTAGCACCACGGGACACCAGCACGAGGCGCCGTTCAGCGGGAGAGCGCCCGCTCCAGCTTTCCCCTCAGGCCGGCCGGGTCAACGGCCGGGAACCGGTAGAGCTCGCCCTCGATCCGCGCGAACAGCTCCCGGAGACGGTCCGGCTCGACGAGCCCGGATTCGATCATCGCCCTCGCATCGTCGAGGTCGAGGTCGAAGCCGCGCTCGATCTTCGACAACGCCTGTGAGTAAAGGTCGAAGTCGTAGACCTCGAGGCCGCCCTCGCGGAACCGGAAGCGCGAACGCTCGCGCCATCCGGGCAGCTCCGGCAGGAAATCGGCGGGCGAGGCGAGCTCAACGTTGATGTCGAGCCGCTCCTTGAGCTCGGCGATCGCCCGCAGAACCTGGTCCGACTCCGGCTCGATGCGGACGTCGACATCGACCGTGGAAGGGCGCCATCCCTCGAGCACGGCGGTGGCGCCGCCGGTCAGATAGAGCCTGGTCCCAGGCGGGGCCACGCGACCCAGCTCGGCGGCCAGCCGACGAATCCGCTCGGCGTCAGCCGTCTCTCGCATGCTCGGCAGCCCGCGCGAAGCTCACCACCCTGCGAACGATCGCGTTATAGCGAGCGTGAGCGTTACGCGGGTCCTCGCCGGCGAGCTTCGCATACAGGCGGTGCGACGCCGGCCGCTCGTGGCCGGCTGCCGGCACGTCGATGCCGGCCGCGCGGAGCCGGGCCGAAGCCATCAGGACGGCGTCGGAGTTGATCGTCTCCCGCCCGGCGGCCAGATCGGCAAGCCCGCGGTCGATTATCTCGGCCCCCGGCAGATCACTCGACGCCGCCGTAGTGCTGTCCATGACGCCTATCGTAGAGCGGCCTCGGCGCGGCTACGCGATCCCGGCGCGGATCGCCGCCGCGATCGCGTGCATCGCCTCGCGCGAGCGCCCGCCGAGCCCCACCGCGTTGATGAACCCGTGGACCAGGTCGGGCTCGCGCCGGAGCGTGACCTGGACGCCCGCGGTCCGCAGCGCCGCGGCGTAGTCCTCGCCCTCGTCGCGCAGCGGGTCGAACCCGGCGGTGACGATGTGCGCGGGCGGCGAGCCGGAGAGGTCCTCGGCGAGGATCGGCGACGCCCTCGGATCCTCGCGGTCGTCGGGATCGGCGAAGTAGTTGTCGCGAAACCAGTCCATCTCGGTCCGGGTGAGGAAGAACCCCTCGGCGAAGGTCTCGTACGACGGGCGCTTGAACGAGTAGTCGGTGACCGGGTAGATCAGCGCCTGGAACGCCGGCGCCGGGGCGTCGCGACCCGCCGCGAGCTGGGCGACGACGGTGGCCAGGTTGCCGCCGGCGCTGTCGCCGGCGACCGCGATCCGCTCCGGGTCGGCGCCCAGCTCGGCGGCCTCGCGGGCCGCCCAGTCGAAGGCGGCGAGCGAGTCGTCGACCGCGGCCGGGAACGGGTGCTCAGGGCCGAGGCGGTAGTCGACCGAGAGGAGCAGCGCCGGCACCTCGCCGGCGAGGAAGCGGCAGGGCTGGTCGTGTGTGTCCAGGTCGCAGATCACGTGACCGCCGCCGTGGTAGTAGACGATGAGCGGCGCCGGGTCGGGGAGGCCGGCGGGGGCGTAGAGCCGCCCCCCGATCGGCCCTGCAGGACCCGGGATCTCGAGCTCGCTGACGCGCTCGACCTCGATCTCGCGGCCGCGGAAGGTTGCGGCGTCGCGGCGGCGAAGTGCGCGGACCTCCTCGACCGGGGCGGGCTCGAAGCCGCCGGTCAGCCGCTCGAGCCGGATCGCGATCTGCACCTGCGGGTCGAGCTCCTGACCCTCGATCCTGATCGCGCGCCCGGCGAGCAGCCGCGCGAGCGGCCTGGGCAGCGCCGCGAGGGCGCGGGCGGCCCCGGACTCGATCCGCTGGCGCAGCGCCGGCATGGGCGCAGGCTAGATGAGTGGACGCGCGATCAGCCGCGCGCCGTGCGGCGGGCGTGCGGCGGGCCGTGGGAGCCTCCGCCGGCGCGCTTGTGCTCGTACATGGCGTCGTCGGCGAGCGCCATCAGCGTGTCTAGCGAGGCGATCTCGTCGGCGCGGGCAACGGCGACGCCGACGCTGACCGCGAGCGCGAACGGCTTGTCCGCGCCGCTGGCGCGCTTCGCGGCGGTCGAGATCTGCCACCAGAGCTCCTCCTTCGACGCAACGCCCCCGGGACGGAGGAGGGCGAACTCGTCGCCGCCGAGCCGGCCGACGATGTCGTCGGGGTGGGCGATGGAAGCCAGCGCCGCGCCGGTCTCGCGGATCAGCTCGGTGCCGGTGTGGTGGCCGAAGCGGTCGTTGACGAAGTCGAGCCGGTCGAGGTCGATGACCACCGCGGTGCACGCGACGCCCGCCGCGCGCGCCCGCTCGAAGGCGGCCATCGCCCGCTCGAAGAACAGCCGGCGGTTGGCAAGCCCGGTGAGCTCGTCCAGGCCCGAGGTCGCAAACGGGGATTCCATGTCCGACTCATCGGATGGCGGGAGCGAGCCCTTGAACCGGGAGCGCCGATCTGGACGGCGCTCAGCGGCCTTCGACCGCGGCCGCGACGGTCGCCGCAAAGGCATCGACGTCCGCCTCGCTCGTATCCCAGGCGCACATCCAGCGGACCTCGTCGGCGGCCTCGTCCCAGACGTAGAACGGGTGGCTCCCGGGGAGGTCGGCGAGCAGGCGGTCGATCGCCGGCCGCGGAAGCCGAGCGAAGACGGCGTTCGCCTCGACCGGATGGGTGATCTCGACGCCGTCGATCCGCTCCACGGCCGCCGCGAGCCGCGCCGCCATCGCGTTCGCGTGGCGGGCGCTTCGCAGCCACAGGTCGCCGGACATGCAGGGCCTCGAACTGGGCGGCGACGAAGCGCATCTTCGAGGCCAGCTGACCGAGCTGCTTGCGGGTGAAGAGGAAGTCGTCGGCGAGCCCGGGCCGGCAGAAGACGACCGCCTCGCCGAACAGGAGCCCGTTCTTGGTCCCGCCGAAGGAGACGACGTCGACGCCGGCCTCGGTGGTCAGCGCCGCCAGCGACACGCCGAGCGACGCCGCGGCGTTCGCGAGCCGGGCGCCGTCGACGTGGACGTACATGCCGAGCGCGTGAGCGGTGGCCGGCGAGCGCCCGCGTCTCGTCGAGCGAGTAGACCGTGCCGAGCTCAGTCGCCTGGGTGATCGAGACCAGCCGCGGCTGGACCTGGTGCTCGTCGCCGCGACTCGGCTCCCAGCGCTCGACGTCGGTGGGCGACAGCTTGCCGTGGGCGTTGGCGACGGTGAGCAGCTTCGTCCCGGCGAGACGCTCGGGCGCGCCGCACTCGTCGACGTGCATGTGGGCGGCGTCGGTGCAGATCACGGCCTCGAACGGGCGGGTGACGGCGTCGATCGAGGCGACGTTGGCGCCGGTCCCGTTGAAGACGAAGAAGGCGCGCGCGTCGCCGCCGAAGTGCTCGCGCAGGCCGGCCTCGGCGCGCGCGGTCCAGGGGTCGTCGCCGTAGGAGCCGGCGTGGCCGCTGTTGGCGGCGGCGATCGCCTCGAGCACCTCGGGGTGGGCGCCGGCGTGGTTGTCCGAGGCGAAGTCGATCGGCCCGCCGCCGGCCGGCGGATCGTTCATGGATACAGCGGCAGGCGCTTGCCGTTCATCTTCTGGGCGCCGTCGGAGCAGACGAACTCGATCGCCTCGGCGATGTCCTCGGCCGAGGTGAACGTCTTGAACGGCTTCTCGGGGCTCTCCTCGCGCATCTGCGGGGTGACGATCGCGTTGATCACGAGGACGTTGGCGGTCGCCGCCGAGCTCGGCCTCGCGGAAGGTGTCGGCGAGCGCCAGGGTCCACGCCTCGGCCGCCGCCTTGGTCGCGCCGTAGGCGGCGTTGGTGCCGTCGGGGCTCTGCGCCTGCGACGAGGAGACGAGGACGAAGCGCCCGTGCTCGGAAGCCGCGAGCGGCGTCGTGGAAGGCGCGGGTGGTGTGAATGACGGTGCGCACGAGGAGGTCGTGCAGGAACTCGTAGTCGGCGAGCGGGAAGCGTCGCCAGCGGCTCGCCTCCCTTCCAGCCCCCGACCAGGTGCAGGAGGCCGTCGATGCGGCCGAAGCGCTCGCCGAGCGCCTTCGCCCAGTCGTCGGCGCTCGACCTCGTCGAGCAGGTCGACGACCCGGGCGTCGATCCGGTCGTCGGCGAGGCCGAGGTCGGCGACGACCTCGTCGAGGCGGCCCTGGTCGCGATCGGTGAGCGCCAGGCTCGCGCCGGCGGCGGCGAGGCGCTCGCGCGACCACGGGCCCGAGCCCGCCGGCGGCGCCGGCGATCGCGATCACGCGTCCCTCGAGTGCAGTCATCCCGCTCAACCTATCGCCAGAACCGTGCGGGCGACGAGGGACGCGAGCAGCGACGCCGCACGCGCCGCCGAGGGTGCCGAACGAGATGTCGATCGCCGAGTCGCGCTTGCTCGGGATCAGCGCGGTGTCGAGGATCCGGTCCCCGAGGTACTCGCCGATCTCCCAGACGACCGTCAGCCCGAGGACGACGCCGACGGCGCCGATCGCCCACAGCGGCCATGCGACCCGGCCGCGGAGGTACTCGGCGGCCGCCCAGCCGATCAGCACCCCGCCGAGGCCGTGGACGAGGGCGCTGTTGCGGTGGTCCTCGGAATCGAAGGGCGGGTTGACCCAGACCAGGTAGAGCAGGACGATGAACCCGAGGGCGACCGGCACGAGGGCGCGGTTGGAGAGCCCGACCAGCCGGCCGCAGACCAAGCCGGCGAGCAGATGGCTGCACATGATCAGCGCGGCGCCGTTCCGCGCGCTGAAGAAGGCGACGGTGAGCAGCGCGAGCGCGCCGAGGGCGAACGCGAACAGGTCGAGGCGGGGGCGGCGTCCGTCCATGGCCGGGAGGGTAGGCGAGCGGATCAAGCCAGCCTAAGCGCGCGCCCCGAGCACGGGCTCGAGCTTCGGCCCCAGCTGGGCGTAGAAGAGGCTGAGCGGGAACTCGTCGTCGCGGACCAGGTCGACGAGCTGCTTCGGCTCGTCGACCTCGGGCAGGTCGCGGCTGGCGCGCGGCCCAGACCGAGCTCTCGGCGGCGGGCACGTACTCGGCGACCAGGTCGTGGGCGGCGATCCACTGGCCGAGCTTCGAGCGGTCGATGCCGGAGTGGTAGAGCTCTTGGACGCGCTCGCGCAGGCGCCCGACGCCCTCGGCGATCCGGCCCCACTCGAGCGTCAGGCGGTTGTCGGTCCAGTGCAGATAGCCCTCGCGGTGCAGGAAGGCGAACAGGAGCTGGCCGCCGAGGCCGTCGTAGTTGCGGACGCGCGAGCCGGTGATCGGGAAGCGGAAGAGGCGGTCGAAGAGGATCGCGTACTGGACGTGGCGGGCGAAGGCGAAGCCCTCGCGCTCGAGCTCGACCGCGGCGGCGAACGCGGTCAGGTCGCAGCGCAGCTCCTCGAGCGAGTACATCCAGTACGGGCTGCGCTGGCGGATCATGAACGGGTCGAAGGGGAGGTCGCCGCGCATGTGGGTGCGGTCGTGGACCAGGTCCCAGAGCATGTACGCGGACTCGGAGAGCTCGGCGCGACGCGAGCAGGCAGGCGGCGTCCGGGGGCAGGTTGAGGCGCAGGATCTCGGCCGCGGCGCCGCAGACGCGGCGGAAGCGCTCGGCCTCGCGGTCGCAGAAGATCGCGCCGAAGTGGTAGTCGGACGGGCGCTCGGCGGTCGAGAACGTCTCCGGGAAGAGGACGGCGCACTCGGAGTCGTAGCCGGAGGTGCGGTCGACGAAGGTGACCGGGAGGAACTTCGGGTTGTCGAAGCGGGTGCGCTCGAGCTCGTCGATCCACTCCGGCCAGGGGACGCGGACGATCAGCGCCTCGAAGCAGGTGTCGCGTGGAGGCGTTCTGCTTGTACATCGGGAAGACGGCGAGGTGCTCGATCCCGTCGCGGCGGTCGCGCTCGGGGCGGAAGGCCTCGAGCGAGCGGTCGAAGGCGGGCTTCGGGAAGCCGGCGTCGGCCCAGGCGAGCGTGTCGGCGGCGAGCGCGTCGATGTAGGCGTCCTGATGGGGGAAGCGGGGCTTCAGCGCCTGCGCCGACTCGGCGATCGCGAGCGCGAGGTTGCGGAGCTTGGCCGGGTCGTGGTCGGAGGTGTCGATCGAGCCGTCGGGCGACTGGGTGAGGCGGAGCTCCTCGACCGCGGCCTTGAGGCGACCCAGGCGGGGTCGCCGGTGACGCGGCGAGTCGGGTGTCGGCGCGGTCGGCCGCGAAGCGGGGCTGGGCCGCCCAGTAGACGAGGTTGAGCCACAGCGCCTCGTGGTCGAGCTCGGCGATGCAGTCGTCGCCGAACAGGTCGGAGTCGGCGAGGACGACGACGCGGCCCTCGCCGTGGGCGGCGACGGCGGCGAGCGGGGCGTTGGGCTGCGAGGCGGTGGGGTGGGCGCGGGCGATGACGCGGGCCCCGTTGCTGTGCGCTGAGGGAGCCGGCGCGGTAGAAGCAGGCGGCGCGCGACGCCGGCGAGCGGGTCGGCACCCGCGGGCGCGGCCTCGCCGGGGAGGTCGCCGAGCGCGGCGAGGACCCAGGAGGGGGCGTCGCCGTGGTGGTGCTCGTAGTCCTGGACGGTCGCGATTCTCGACCCGGACGCCGAAGCGGGCGAGCAGGTCGTTGAGGTTGGTGCCGTACTTGTCCTGCTCGGTCTCGCCGAGCACGATCAGGCCGCCGCCGGCGCGGACGAAGGAGTCGATCGCGTCGATCTCGGCCGGCTCGAGCAGCGGCGAGCCGCCGTCGACGGTGGCCTCCCACTTCGGGTCGGACGGGTGGGCGATGACGAGCACGGCGGTCGTCGGCGAGCACGGCGTCGGTGAGCGGCCCGGTCGGTGTGGGCGGCGATCTCGAACTCGCGCGCCGCGAGCGCCTCGGCGGCGCGGGCGAGCGAGGAGTCGGCGGGGTGGGCGGGCTGGATCGCGCCGGCGACCTCGGGGCGGATCGTCCACGCCTCGGAGTGCGACTCGTCGAAGAGGACGCGGGCGGTCTTCGGAACGGCGGTCATCCAATTCATACGGTAGTGGGCGCGGCCGGCGCCGTCAATATTGATTTTGTGGTGCTGTTGCGCAAGAATCCTGCAAATGGACGCGATTGATCGGAAGATTCTTGCGCTGCTGATCGAGGACGGGCGGCGCACCTACGACGACATCGCCGGCCGGGTGAGGCTGACGGCGCCGTCGGTGAAGCGGCGCGTCGACCGGCTGCGCGCGTCGGGGGCGCTGCAGGGGTATCACGGCGGTCGTCGACCACGCGGCGCTCGGCTGGGACACCGAGGCGCTGGTCGAGCTCTTCTACCGCCCGGGGACGACGCTGGCCGAGGTGGCGCGGACGCTGCGCGAGCATCCGGAGGTGGCCGAGGCGTGGAGCGTCACCGGCGAGGCGGACGCGATCGCGCGGGTGCGGACGTCGGACAACGCCGACCTCGAGCGGCTGATCATCGACCTGCAGCGCGAACGGGCTGGTCGAGCGGACGCGGTCGCAGGTGGTGCTGTCGCGGCTCGTGCACCACGGCGGCTGACACAGACTCGGCACATTCCGCGCGCCACTCGCGCGTCCGACGAACGTATGTTTGGGCGATGCGAGAGCGGCTGATCAACCGCCGCCAGCAGGGCGACCTCGGCGAGGCCTCGGCGATCGAGTGGCTGACCCGCCAGGGTGCAACGGTCTCGGCCCCGCTCGGCCACAGCCCCGACTACGACCTGATCGCTGAGCTGAACGAGCGTCTCGTCCGCGTCCAAGTCAAGACGTCCACATTCCGGGAGACAACGCCGAACGGACATGAGCGATGGTCCGCGGCAATTCGAACGAACGGCGGCAACCAGAGCTGGACCGGAACGACTAAGTGGTTCGACCCCGACAAGGTCGACGCGCTCTTTGTCCTGGTCGGTGATGGCCGCCGCTGGTGCATCCCGAGCGCCGCGGTTGAAGGCACCAACACCATCCATCTCGGCGGGCCGAAGTACTCCGAGTACGAGATCGAGCCCGCAGCAGCGATCCTTCCACTCGTCTACGGCGCCGAGGGGGCTGGCTCTAGAATCGACCGCCCCAACCCGGGGGAGCGCCGGAGTGGGAGAGCCGGGCTCGGCTGTAAACCGAGTGCCCCAGTGCTGAGTGGGTTCGAATCCCTCCTCCCCCATCCTCCCGAGGATCCGGCCCGGCGAAGGCGCCGGCGCCCGCCGAAGTTCAGCCGCACGCGGATCTCGAGCGGACACCAGATCACGATCACCAGCGTCCCGTTCCGGGCCGCCGGCCTTGCAGTCGGCGATCGCCTCGAGCTCACGGCCGACGGCCCGGGCCGGGTGATCCTCGAGCGGATCGAGCCGCCGCCGGGCTAGGCTGCGGACGTGCCCGCCCCGTCGACCGCTCAGCAGGACAGCGTCCGCCGCCTGGTCGGGATCCTCTACCTCTCCGGCGCGATCACGATCGTGCTCGGCGTCGCGCTCGGCCTGGCGATCTCCCCCGTCTTCTTCGCCGTCGGCGCACTCGGAATCCTCGACTTCGTGATCGCGCGCCTGATCGCAGCGGGCCGGATCGGGCCCCTGGCGGCCCGGCGGGCGGCGACGGAGGCAGGCGACGCCGCCGCTCTCGCCGAGGCCGACCCGAGCTTCAACCCGTACGCACGCGAGGACTGAGCCCTACGGTCAGTCCTTGTCGTCCGGGTTGACGACGTCCTTGACCTTGTCCGCCGCGTCCCCGACCTTTTCCTTGACCGTGCTCGTGGCTTGATCGACCTTGCCCTCGTTCTTGAGGCTCTGATCGTCGGTGAGGTCGCCCGCGGCCTCCTTGACCCGGCCCTTCGCCTCGTCGATGTTCTCGCCCATTTTCTCGTTCCTTTCGTCGCTTGCGGCCACCGTTTGGCGGCGCAATCCCCCTGCCCGCCACGACGGCGGCGAAACTCCCGCCACCGGAGCGTGCTCATCTACTGTGCGCACCGGGCAGGCGAGCATGCAGACGGGCAGACGAACACGCGCGGGACTTGCGATCGCGGTCGCGGCGATCGCCGGCGCGCTCGCGGCGGCCGCCGGACCGGCCCTCTCCGCATCGGCGCGCCAGGCGCCGCACCCGCGCCCGAACGTGATCGTCATCCTCACCGACGACCAGACCGTCGCCGAGCTCTCGAGCGAGTCGATGCCGCAGACGATGCGCAAGCTCGCCGGGCCCGGGACCACGTTCACCAGCAGCATCGTCTCCAGCCCCCTCTGCTGCCCGTCGCGCGCCGGCTTCCTCACCGGCCAGTACCCGCACAACTCCGGCGTCTTCGACAACGAGCCCGGCTATGCGGCACTCGACGATCGGGACTCCACGATCTACTCCTGGCTACGTGCCGCCGGCTACCGCACCGGCCACGCCGGCCGCTTCCTGCTCAACTACGAGCGCGCGCCCCGCCCGGGGAGGACTTCGACACGGACTCGGCTTCGCCGCCCCGCCCGGGGTCGAGGACTGGTTCGGCTACGTCGGCTCGCTGACCAAGTACTGGGGCGCCACCTTCTCCGACAACGGCGCCGCAGTGACCGCAGGCACCGGTCCCGACCGGCTACTCGACCAAGGTGATCAACCGCGCCGCGCTCGACTTCGTCCGCGACGCGAAGTCCGACCCCCGTCCCTTCTTCCTCATGGTCGCCCACCTCGCGCCCCACTCCTCGAACTTCCCCGCATCGGGCACCTGCGGCCAGGGCCTGCCCCAGCCGGAGGACGCCAAGCGCCTACGCCCCGTTCCGCGACGAGAAGCTCCCCAAGCCCCCCTCGTTCGACGAGCAGCAGATCGACGACAAGCCCAACTGGGTCGCCACCCGCCCGCACCTCGGCCACTCCCGCCGCGCGAACCTCAAGCTCGGCCTGCGCTGCGCGACCGCCACCCTGTCGACCGTCGACCGTGGCGTCGGCGAGCTCGTCCGACCAGCTCGAGCGCCCGGCGAGCTCGACAACACCATGCTCGTCTTCACCTCCGACAACGGCTACTTCTTCGGCGAGCACCGCATCTACCTGAACAAGGTCTTCCCCTACGAGGAGGCGCTCCGCGTCCCGCTGGTCGTCCGCGTCCCCGATTCGCTCCTCGGCCCCGGGTCGCGACGCCGCGGCGCGCCCGCCGAGGTCGCGACACCCGTCAACAACCTCGACCTCACGGCGACCATCCTCGACGCCGCCGGCGCCCGGCCATGCACCGACTCCGGCGATTGCCGCACCATCGACGGCCGCTCGCTCCTGCCGCTGCTGCGCGGCAAGCGCCCGGACTGGGCGAGCGGGCGCACCCTCCTGTACCAGCTCGGCGGCAAGCGCGACTGCGGCGAGATCCCGTCCGAGCGCGGGCTCAACAACTTCTACGACGCCCTGCGCACCAAGCGCTACGTCTACGTCGAGCTCAACCGGGTCAACCCGGACACCGGCGTCTGCGACCGCCCCGAGTTCGAGCTCTACGACCTCAAGCGCGACCCCTACCAGCTCGACAACCTGGCGGTCGACCCGACCATCACCCCGGTCTCGCCGCTCCAGGCCCAGCTCGCGACCCGGCTCCACGTGCTGCGCGACTGCGCCGGCATCGCCGGCCGCGACGCTCCGAGCACCACCCCGTTCTGCGAATAGCTACGCGAGTTCGCGAAGCCGCTGCGCCTCGGGCAGCTGCTTGAGCTTCTTCAGCGTGTTGTTCTCGATCTGGCGGATCCGCTCGCGGGTGACGCCGAAGGCGCGCCCGACCTCCTCGAGCGTCAGCGGCTCGTGGCCGCGGAGCCCGTAGCGAAGCTCGATCACCTGGCGCTCGCGCTCCGGCAGCGCGTCGAGCGCCCGCTGGATGTCCTCGCGCTGCAGGTTCTCGGTCGCCGCCTCGAACGGCTCCTCGGTCTGGTCGTCGGCGACGAAGTCGCCGAGCTCCGACTCGTCCTCGTCGCCGACCGGCTTCTCGAGCGAGATCGGCATCTGCGCGACGCGCAGGATGTCGCGCACCTCGCGCACCGTGATCTTCAGCTCGGCGGCGATCTCCTGCGGCTCCGGCTCCCGGCCGAGCCGCTGGACCAGCTGGCGCTCGACGTGGGCGACCCGGTTCAGCTTCTCGACCATGTGCACCGGGATCCGGATCGTCCGCGCCTTGTCGGCGATCGCCCGCGTCACCGCCTGGCGGATCCACCAGGTCGCGTAGGTCGAGAACTTGTAGCCGCGGCGGTAGTCGAACTTCTCGACCGCGCGGATCAGCCCCAGCGAGCCCTCCTGGATCAGGTCGAGGAAGCTGAGCCCGCGCCCGAGATAGCCCTTCGCGATCGAGACCACCAGCCGCAGGTTCGCCTCGACCATGTGGCGCTTGGCCGACATGTCGCCCTTCTCGATCCGCTTCGCCAGCGCGATCTCCTGGGTCGCGGTGAGCAGCTCGACCCGGCCGATCGAGCGCAGGTACAGGCGCAGCGAGTCGAGGCTCGGCTCGACCGTCAGGTCGAGCTCCGGCTTCTTCTGCTGGCCCGGTTGCCCGTCGCCCTTCGCCTCCTTGTAGGCGGTGAGGCCGTCCTCGGCGATGACGTCGACGCCGTGCTCGATCAGGTGGGCGTGCAGGGCCTGGACCTGCTCCTTGGTGACCTCGACCTCCTCGAGCGTCTGCGAGATCTCCTCGAAGGTCAGGTAGCCGCGCTCCCGCCCGGCCGCGATCAGCGTCCGCAGGTCGTCGGAATCGGGCAGCGGCGACTCGCCGTTTCCGTCCGGCTCACCCCCGTTCGCCTCCGCATCGGTCGGGGGCTCCTCCACAAGAAGAGCATCCGCCTTCTCAGCCACTTGCCCTGTCCTCTCCTGCTCGTGCTCCATCGGGCGGCCGGGCGCGGCCGAGTATACGCCTCGTTTTTGGCGTCCCCGGTCCGTAATCTCTACTGAATGGCATCGTCAATTCACCCCCTCTCCGTGCCTGACGTCCAGGCCGGCCGGCCCGTCACCGAGGTCAGCCTCACCCGCGTCGGCGTGCGCGGCGTCGAGAAGGTGATCCGCGTCTGCGGCGCCGACGGCGATCCTGCGGCAGGCGACGGCGAACGGCCGCGCAGGCGACTACTACTTCGCCGAGCTCGAGTGCTTCGTCGACCTCAACCCGCAGCAGGCGGGCGTCCACATGTCGCGCTTCGAGGAGGTCGTCAACGAGGCGATCGACGACGTCGTCCTGCACGAGTCGCTGCGCGCCGAGGCGCTCGCCGGCCACATCGCCGAGCGGGTCCGCGAGCGCCAGGAGGGACTGCGCGCCGAGGTCCGGATCGCCGCCCGCTACCCGGAGACCGTCCCGACCCCGGCTTCCGGCCTGGAGACCCAGGAGATCTACACCCTGTTCGGGACCGCGGTCGCCTCCGAGCGCGGCACCCGCACCCTGACCGGGGTCGAGGCCCAGGGGATGACCGCCTGCCCCTGCGCGCAGGGCCTGCTGGAGTCGAACGCCCGCGAGCGGCTCGTCGACGACGGCTTCACCGACGACGAGATCGAGCGCATCTTCGCCTCGGTCCCCGTCGCCACCCACAACCAGCGCGGGATCGGCTCGCTGCACATCGGCCGCCCCGAGGGCGTCGAGGCCGCCGATCGACGCCCGCGACCTGCTGCACATCGTCGAGGAGTCGATGAGCTCCGAGATCTACGAGCTGATGAAGCGCTCCGACGAGGCGGCCGTGGTCGAGAAGGCCCATCGCAACCCGCGCTTCGTCGAGGACGTCGTCCGCGAGATGGTCCGCCGCGTCGCCGACGCCTACCCGCACCTGCGCGACGACGGCTTCGTGCTCGCCCGCCAGGAGAACCTGGAGACGATCCACCGCCACTCCGTCGTCGCCGAGCGCTCCGGCCGGCTCGCCGAGATCCTCGCCGAGCTCGAGACCGGCGAGCACTCGCGCCATCACATGACCAAGCGCGAGTGGCTGGAGGCCCCGCTGCAGCTAGACGCGCTCGACAGTCGCCGTCGCGGCCTGGTGCTCCTCCATCCGCTTGCGCAGACCGAAGAAGTAGTCGGCGCCCGAGATCACGGTGACCGCGACCGCGACGTAGAGCAGCACGTCGACCCAGGCCGGCGACGGGTCGAAGGCGATCAGGCAGATGATCGCCGCGATCTGCAGCGCCGTCTTCACCTTGCCGAGCCAGCTCGCGGCGATCACCACCCCCCGCTCGGCGGCGACGCTGCGCAGCCCGGTGACCGCGAGCTCGCGGGCGATGATCACCATCGCCACCCAGGCGGCGAGGCGGTCGAGCGAGACGAGCGAGATCAGCGCCGCGATCACCAGCAGCTTGTCGGCCAGCGGGTCCATCAGCTTGCCGAACGTGGTCACCTGCTGGCGGCGGCGGGCGATGTAGCCGTCGAGCCCGTCGGTGAGCGCCGCGAGCGCGAACACGATCGCCGCGATCACGTCGCCGTCGGGCGTCTCGTCGAGCAGCGCGACGACCAGCACCGGGACCGCGAGGATCCGCAGCACCGTGAGCACGTTCGGCACGTTGACCGGGAACAACGAGAAGAGGATAGGTTCACCGCATGCCGGTCGACTACGTCTACCGGGTCGAGCAGCCGCACGTGTCCGGGCAGATGGCGCGCGTCTGCCAGCGGATCGCGGACGCCGGCGGGCTGATCGGCGACGTCGTCACCGTCCAGGTCGGGCGCGACCTGTCGATCCGCGAGTACTCGGTCGAGGTCCGCGACCAGGCCGGAGCGCGCCGGGTGGCCGGGATGCTCGGCGAGCTCGACGGTGTCGAGGTGATCTCCTACCACGACCGCGCGCTGCAGGCGCACATCGGCGGCAAGCTGGAGATCCGGGTGACGAAGCCCGTCACCACCCTGCAGCAGGTGCGCGACGTCTACACCCCGGGCGTCGCTCGCGTCTGCACCGCGATCGCCGAGGACCCGGCGCTCGCCAGCCGGTTCACGATGATCGGCCGCACCATCGCGATCTGCACCAACGGGACCCGCGTCCTCGGGCTCGGCAACATCGGGCCCGTCGCCTCGATGCCGGTGATGGAGGGCAAGGCGCTCTTCTTCCGCCAGATGGTCTCGGTCTCCGCGATTCCGATCCTGATCGCCACCGAGGACGTCGACGAATTCGTCGAGACGGTCCGCCGGCTGGCTCCCGGCTTCGGCGGCATCCACCTGGAAGACATCCGCGTCCCGGACTGCTTCGAGATCGAGCGGCGGCTGGTGGAGGCGCTCGACATCCCGGTGATGCACGACGACGTGCACGGCACCGGGGTCGTCGCGCTGGCGGCGGCGCTCGCGGCCTGCGCCCAGACCGGGGTCGAGTTCGGCGACGCGACGATCGGCCAGATCGGCCTGGGCGCCGCGGGCATAGGGATCGCCGAAATGATGGTCGCCGGGGGCGCCAAGCGGGTCGTCGCCTTTGACCCCGACGACCGCTCGCACGACCGGGCCCGCGAGCGCGGGATCGAGGTCGGCAGCTTCGAGGAGGCGATCGCCTGCGAGATCGTCGTCGCGACGACCGGCCAGCCGGGGCTGATCTCGCCCGAGATGGTGCGCCCGGGCCAGATCATCTTCGCGCTCACCAACCCGGATCCCGAGATCACGCCGACGGCTGCGCTCGCGGCCGGCGCGGCGTTCGCCGCCGACGGCACCGCGGTCAACAACGTGCTCGGCTACCCCGGCATCTTCCGCGGCGCGCTCGCGGCCGGCGCGCGCGAGATCACGACCTCGATGAAGCTGGCGGCGGCGCGGGCGATCGCCGCGCTGACCAAGGAATCCGAGCTCGTCCCCGACGCCCTCGACCCCGAGGTCCACGAGCGCGTCGCCGCAGCGGTCCTGGATACCGCGCGCGATGAGGGCGTGGCCCGGCCCGAGCGGGTCCCCGCCGGGCTCTAGCCGGTCAACTCGCGCGCCCGCACGAAGACCGCGTCGAGCATCTCGCGGGTGAGCTTGCCGGTGAACGTGTTCTGCTGGGAGGGGTGAAACGAGCCCAGCAGCCGGTACGGTCCGAGCTCGGCCTCGGCGCCGTGGCCGAAGCGCGGCCGCGGGCGCGGCACGGGATGGCCGAGCGCCCGTGCCGCGCGCAGCGCCCCGTCCCACGCGAACGCGCCGAGCGCCACCAGCACCCGCGCCGAGCCGAGCAGCTCGAGCTCGGAGACCAGCCACGGCAGGCACTCGTCGCGCTCCGCCGGCGTCGGCCGGTTCGCGGGCGGCGCGCAGCGGACCACCGCGCTGATCCACGCATCGCGCAGGCGCAGGCCGTCATCTGCGCGCTCGTAGCTCGGCTGGTTCGCGTACCCGGCGCGGTGAAGCGCGCCGTAGAGCCACTCGCCCGGACCGGTCGCCGGTGAACATCCGCCCGGTGCGGTTGGCGCCGTGAGCCGCCGGGGCCAGCCCGACGATCACCAACCGCGCGGCCGGGGTCGCCGAACCCGGGCAGCGGCCGCGCCCAGTAGTTCTCACCGCGATAGCGGCGCGGCGGATCGGCCGCCGCCTGCTCGCGCCACTCGACCAGCCGCGGGCAGCGGCGGCAGGCGGCGACCGCTTCGGCGAGTCGGTCGAGCGAGTCGAACCGTTGCGTTTGCTGGGCGGCGCCGGCATCGGCCCCAGTAGGGTGCCGCCAATGCTCACCGTCACGCGTCGCGGCCTCATCGTCCTCGGCGGCACCGGAGCCGCCGGCGTCGCCCTCGCGGGCTGCAGCGAGGCCACCGAGCCCCGCGAGGAGGCCTCGCCCGAGGAGCTGACCGCCGCCGAGGCCGAGGCGGAAACGAACCTCTCCGGCGCCTACGTCGTGGCCGCGCAGGTCACGAGCGGCGAGAAGCGCGCCGCCCTCGAGACCTTCGCGGAGGCCGCCAAGAAGCGCGTCACCGAGCTCGGCGGACCCGACTCCGAGCCGCACCCTCCCGACGGTGGCCCCGACGAGCTCGAGGCGCTCAGCGCGTGCGCGAACCTGGCCAACGCGGCGATCGCCGCCCACCTCGAGGCCGCCGGCCTGCTCGAGCGAGGTCGAGGGCCGGGCGCTGGCGAGCTCCTCGCTTGCGGCGTGCGCGGCGGAGCTCGCCGTCGTCAGCGGCTTCGCCGGAGACCCCGAGTCGCCGAACGCGTTCGTGACCGGCGGGGCCCAGAAGCCGCACGAGTCGCCCGACGCGCCCGACTCCGCCCCCGAAGACACCTCGACGACCTCGTCGACGGCAACCGAGACGACCGGAGAGTGAGCGCCGCCGCCCACAGCCGCCGCGAGGCGATCCGGCGCGCGGCGCTCGCGGCCGGCGCGGTCGCGGCGGGCGAGTTGTTGCGCGCGGCCCCTGCGGTGGCGCAGGCGACCGACGACGAGGATCTGCGCGACTTCCTGGTGGAGGCGATCGGCCTCGAGCAGGTCACCGTGCTCGCCTACTCGACCGCAGCCGCCGACGCGGGCGCCGACCTGAAGCCGACCTTCGAGCAGTTCCGCGACCAGGAGCAGGCGCACGCGAACGCGCTCCGCAGCGCGATCGACGAGCTCGGCTTCGACCCACCCGAGCCGCCGGACTCGGCCACCGACACCGGCGTCTTCGACGACGTCGAGGGCCTCGACGACGATGCCGCCGAGCGGCTGACCGACCGGCTCGGGCGAGATCGCCGACGCGAACGGGCTCGACCAGCTGCTCGACGCCCTGCTCTCAAGCTCGAGAACGACCAGCTCTCCTACTACTGCGCGCAGGGGCCCGGGCTCGACAGCGAGGACCTGGCGACCACCGCGGCCTCGATCGGCGGGTGCCAGGCTCAGCACCTGGTCGTCCTCTACGTGCAGACCGGTCGTGACGCCGGGCCGACCGCGACCGCCGTCGGCGCGGCCGCCGCCCAGGCGGGCGGCGACGCGGCTCAAGAGTGAGCGGCGGCCTCGAGCCCCGCCCGGCCTCCGCCTCGTGCTCGGAGCTGATCCGCTGGGCCGGCGTTCAGGACGCCAACACCGCCGGGTTCGTCCACGGCGGGATGGTGATGAAGACCTGCGACGAGGCGGCGGCGATCGCGGCGATCCGCCACTGCGGCGGCCGGGTGGTGACCGCCGGCATGGACCGGATGACGTTCACCGAGCCGGTCCTCGTCGGCGAGCTGCTGCACATGCTCGGCGACCGTCAACGCCGCCTGGCGCACCTCGATGGAGGTCGGCGTCCGGGTCGAGGCCGAGGACCCGCGCAGCGGCAGACGCCGCCACACGTCGACCGCCTACGTGACCATGGTCGCCCTCGACGACGGCGGCCGGCCCACCCCGGTGCCCGGGCGTGATCGCCGAGACCGAGGACGAGAAGCGACGCCAGCGCGAGGCCGAGCTGCGGCGGGCCAACCGTCTCGCAGAGCGCGACCAGATCCTGAACGAGCGGGATTAGCCTCTACCCTGCGGCTTCGATGCCGCCCGCCGACGAGCTGACGAAGCTGGCGATCGTGCCCGCCTACAACGAGGCCGACATGGTCGGCCGGGTCGTCCGCGACATCTACCGCGAGGCGCCCGGCTTCGACGTCCTCGTCGTCGACGACGGCTCAACCGACACGACCGCGTCCGTGGCCGCCGGCGAGGGCGCGGTCGTGATCACCCACCCCTACAACCTCGGGATCGGCGGCGCCGTCCAGTCCGGCTACAAGTACGCGCTTCGCCACGACTACGACGTCGCCGTCCAGGTCGACGGCGACGGCCAGCACAAGCCCGAGTACCTCCCGCAGCTGCTCGAGGCGCTGCACACCTCCGGCGACGAGGCCGACATGGTCTGCGGCAGCCGGTTCCGCGGGGATCCCGGCTACAAGGTCCCGTTCGGCCGCCGGCTCGGCAACCTGATCTTCTCGGTCGTCCTTTCCACCCTGACCCGGCAGAAGATCACCGACCCGACCTCCGGCTTTCGGATGACCAACCGTCGCGGGATCGAGCTCTTCGCCCGCGACTACCCCCACGACTACCCCGAGGTCGAGGCGCTGCTGATGCTGCACGCCCACCACCTGCGCATCCACGAGGTCCACGCGCCGATGAACGCGCGCGGCTTCGGCCAGAGCTCGATCGACTACCCCCGCAGCGCCTACTACATGGTCAAGGTCATGCTGGCCCTGTTCGTCGGCCTCTTCCGCCGCCGTCCGACCCCGGTCGAAGCGACCGGCCACGACGAGCCCGGCGTCGGCCCGCCGGCCCACGACCGGGCATGACGGTGCGCCGCCTCGCCCTGATCGCCGCGGCGCTGCTCGCCTTCCGCGACCGGAGCCGTCGCCGACACCCTGGAGGTGACGTCCGAGGACAGCGCGAGCCCGGGATCGCTCGGCAACACGATCCTGGCCGCCGGGCCCGGCGACACGATCGAGATCCCGCCCGGGACCTACCTGCTCGAAAACGGCGACACGCTGATCGAGCAGCAGAACGTCCTGCGGGGCGCCGGCGTCAGCCGGACCACGGTCGTCCCGTCCGGCGGCGGCGACGCGCTCGACCAGATCACCTACTCCGGCTTTACGGTCGCGGCCGCCAAGCAGGCCGGGGAGGACGATGGCTCGCAGATCGAGACCAAGGCCCAGATCATCGCCCTGATCGCGACCGTGGCGATCTTCCTGCTGATTCTCGACCTGGTCCGCCGCCGCCGGCTGGCAGAGCGCTACGCGCTGCTGTGGCTGCTGGCGGCGGTTCGCGCTGCTGGTGCTGGCGATCTGGACCGACGGCCTCGACGTGATCGCCGACCTGATGGGGATCCAGGAGCCGGCGAACGCGATCTTCATCATCGCCTTCGCCCTGATCTTCGTCCTCCTGCTGCACTTCTCGGTCGCCACGACCCGACTGGCGGAGGAGACGAAGATCCTCGCCCAGGAGAACGCCCGGCTCGATCTCGAGCTGCGCGAGTCGCGCGGGGAGGTGCCGACGGGCAACGGCGCCTCACCGAGCGCCGACCAGCCGGCGCACGACCGACCAGTAGGCGCCGAGGACCGCGGCTAGCGCCCGGGAGCGGCCCGCCCGGCCGAGGTAGGGCGAGTCGAGGGTCGCGGTCAGGGCGGAGGCGAACTCGCCCGCGCCGATCGTCCGCCCGCGCTGGATCCGCCGCCGCTCGCCGACCAGGCGCGGCAGCCAGAGCAGCGTCTCGCCCCAGGCGCGCAGCTTCTGCGGCAGCCAGCCGCCGGCGATCGCGGCGAGGACGAGCGCGACCTCGGTCGCGAGCAGCGCCGGCAGCACGAGCAGGAGCAGGATGCCGGGATAGGTGCGAATCACGGTCGCCCAGCGGTTGCGCTCCAGATAGCGCCACTTCTGCGCGCCCTTGGCGAACTCGTAGTCGTGGTCGACCCGGGCGGCCGGCTCGACCCCCAGCCTGCCGCCCCCGAGGCGGACGCGGAGCGAGAGGTCGACGTCCTCGTGATAGAGGAAGAAGGGCTCCGGCATCGCGCCGAGCGCCGCGTAGAGCTCGCGCGCGATCACCAGGCAGGCGCCGGACACGAATCCCGGCTCATCGAGCGCCAGCGACTCGCTCGCCGGCAGATCGGCGATCGCCGTCCCCGCCCCGCCGGCCCAGCCGATCCCGGTGAAGTGCAGAACGCCGCCCCGGGTGTTGATCTCACGCCCGCCGCCGGCCGTGACCAGCGCCTGCCAGGCCGTCCAGCCGCGCCCGTCGATCGCCGGCCGCTCGATCGCGTCGCGCCACCCGGGCTGGGGCACCGCGTCGGGGTTGAGCAGGCAGAGCAGCTCGCCGGTCGCGACCTCGGCGCCGCGATTGCACGCGGCCGCGAAGCCGAGGTTGGTGCCGGTCTCGACCGCGGTCGCCGCCGGGGCGAGCTCCCGCACCGCCGAGAGCGTGCCGTCGGCCGAGTCGTTGTCGACCACGATCAGCTCGTCGCCGTCGCGGAGCTGCGACGTCAGCGCCGGTAGCGTCGCGGCGACGGCCGCGCGCGAGTCGTGGGTGACGATGACGACGGAGAGGGTTGGCACGCCGGACTGACTCTACGATTCGGGGTGCCCGGTCTGCGGGCGCGAGGCGGCCTCATGCTCCTCGGACGGGCGCACGTAGAACCGGGTCTGAGCGAGCGGGATCCCGACCACGAGCGTGCGGGCCTCGATCACGTTGACGAAGGTCCCGTCGGGCGCCAGCTCGGAGATGTCGCGACAGCGGATCGGGATCGGGACCGGTCCCATGGGCCACATCATCCGCCATGGCGTGAGCCGGTAGCCGCCCTCCTCGAACTGGACGTCCGCGCCGTCGGGCACGTACGGGTTCGCGACCTTCACCCTTGCCCCCACCCAGGCCGAGGCGCGCCGCCGCGCGCGCTCAGCGTTCGCGGCGCTGTCCGGCGAGGAGTACCCGGCCCTGACGGCGGCCGCCGATGAGATCGCGGACGTCTTCGCGGACGACGAGGAGTTCGGCCGCGGGCTCGACCGCCTCCTCGACGGGCTCGCGGCCGCCGAAGCGGAAGCCGGCGATCGGACTTGAACCGATGACCCCTTCATTACGAATGAAGTGCTCTACCAACTGAGCTACGCCGGCACGGCGGCCCAGTCTAGAGCCGACCTCAGCGGTCGGCCAGCTTGTAGCCCACGCCCCGCACCGTCAGGACCAGCTCGGGCTCCTGGGGGTCACGCTCGACCTTCTGGCGCAGGTTCGAGATGTGGACATCGCAGGCGCGCACGTCGCCGGAGAACTCCGACTGCCACAGCTCCTCCATGATCTCCAGCCGGCTGAAGACCTGGCCCGGGCGCTCGGCGAGCAGGCGCAGGACCTGGAACTCCGAACGGGTCAGGTTGACGGGCTCGCCGCGGATCGAGACCAGATGGCGGGCGAGGTCGATCCGCACCGGACCGGCGTCGATCGTCTTCGCCTCCGTCACCGTGCTCGAGCGATCGAGCTCCCGCCGGCGGAGCTGCGCGCGGACGCGGCCGAGCAGCTCGCGGACAGAAAACGGCTTCGTGACGTAGTCGTCGGCGCCGACCTCGAGCCCGACGACCTTGTCGACCTCCTGGTCCTTGGCGGTCAGCAAAATGATCGGCACCGGGCTGCGTGCGCGCACATCGCGGCAGATGTCGAGCCCGGAGCGCCCCGGCATCATGATGTCGAGGATGAGCAGGTCGAAGCCCGGGTCCTCGCCGCCGAGCTTGCCGTCGGCGTCCTCGCCGTCGACGGCCAGCGTGACGTCGAAGCCCTCCTGCTTCAGCGCGTAGCCGACGGCGTCGCGCACGGAGGGCTCGTCGTCGGCGATCAGGATTCGGTCGCTCATCGCGCGCTTACGCTACTGGGGTCGTCGCGGGTTGCGCGGCACGCAGGCGCACCCAGAAGGTGCTCCCCTCGCCCTCCACCGACTCGACTCCGATCTCGCCCCCCATCACGTTGACCATCCGCCGGGCGATCGAGAGCCCGAGGCCGAATCCCTCCTGCTCGAGCGACCCGGACCCGCGGTAGAACCGCTCGAAGATCCGGTCGATCTCGGCCGAGGCGATCCCCGTGCCGGTGTCGGTGACCTCGATCCAGACCTCGCCCTCGCCCTCGAGCTCCTCGGAGCGGCCGCGTCGCGCCCCGACCGTCACCTTGCCGGGCGCCGGCGTGTTCTTGAACGCGTTCGTCAGCAACCCGATCAGCACCTGGCGCAACAGCACCCGGTCGCCTTGGGCGACCACGTCCGAGCCGACCTCGAGCGTGACCTCGATGCCCTCTGGCGCGGCGACCGCCTCCGTCGCCTCCTCGACCACGAGGCCGACGTCGAGCGCCTCGGCGCCACCCTCGCCCACTGCCTCCATCCGCGCGAGGGTCAACAGCGACTCGGTCAGGCGGCTGATCCGCTCGGCATCCTCCGAGAGCCGGACGAGGAAGTGCTCGCGCGCCTCCGGATCATCCTTGGCCCCGGCGCGCAGGACCTCGATCGCCCCCGAGATCCCGGCGATTGGATTGCGCAGCTCGTGCGCGGCGTTGGAGACGAACTCGCGCTCGGCGATCTCCCGGCGCAGCTCCTCGGTGCGATCGCGGACGACGGCCAGGACCGCGTCCTCGGCCGGGAGCTGGCGGGCGTTGAGCGAGTAGACGCGGTCGCCGACCCGCAGCGCGTCGTTCTCGGCGACCGCGGTCCTCGCCGCCCGCCGCAACCACGGGATCAGCGGGTCGATCGCGCGGCCGTCGGGGCGGATCAGGTCGCGGGCCGAGGCGTTGAAGAAGCGGACCTCGCCGTCGGGCTGCACGACCATGACCGCGTCCGAGAGCGCCTCGAAGATCGCCGAGAGGCGGTCGCGCTCCTCGCGCAGCGCGGTGAACGTCTGGCGCAGGGCGCCGCGCATCCGCTCCAGTGCCCGGCCGAGATCGGTGATCTCGTCGCGCCCGCCGGCGCCTTCAAGCGGCTCGTCGAGCTCCCCCTCGCTGATCCGCGCCGCGCTCTCGGCCAGCCGCTTGACCCGCGAGGTGATCGCGCTCGCGATCAGGAACGAGATCAGGACGGCGACCGCGACGGCGACGCCGAGCGCCGCCAGCCGGTCGCCGCGCAGCGCCTCGATCGCCTGCTGGACCTCGGGCGATCGCACGGAGCGGCCGAGGATCGCGCCGTCGATCGCACCGTCGCGGAAGATCGGGACCGCGACCACCGTCACTCCGCCGGGCAGCTCGTCGACGTAGCGGCTGCCGACCAGCGCGCGCTGGACCCCCTGGCGGCCACCGGGGACCGCGAGCAGCTCGATTCCGCCCGAGGTGTTCGCCGTCAGCAGGCGCCCGTCGATGGCGAAGACCCACGCCGAGTAGCCCTGCTCGGTGATTCCGGCGAGCGTCGTCGCCGCGGCCCGCGGCGGCCGGTCACCGAGCTCGTCGGCGAGCTGGACGGTGCGCCCGACCGCGAGCTGGGTCAGATCCTCGTCGGCCGCCTCCTGGCCGGTGTCGGAGACGAGCAGGTACGCGAGCCCGGCGGTGATCATCGCCACGGCGGCGAACGCGATCGCGAGGTAGAGGCGGACGCCGAACGGCCGGCGGCGCACCGAGCGCGGGGTTGATGCGCTGGTCGAGCGCGCCATGCGGGGGATTATCCAACGGGCGTCGGGCGGCGACGCGGGAATAGGATCGCCCCAACCAACTCAGGAGGCGCTTTATGCACGCACGAGCGGTCAGGTTCACCGACGTCACCCCGGAGCGGATCGATCAGATCAAGGCCCGGGTCGAGGAGGAGGGCGGACCACCGGAGGGAGTGCGCGCAACCGGAATGAAGCTGCTCTACGACGCGGACCAGTCCACGGCGATCTTCATCGGCTTCTTCGCCAGCGAGCAGGACATGCGTGACGCCGACGAGATCCTCCGGGCCATGGACGCCGGCGACACGCCCGGGACCCGCGCCTCGATCGACCAGGCCGAGGTCGTGCTCGAGCGCGAGGCGGGCTAGCTCCGCGGCTCAGCGCGGGGCGAGCAGGAACTCGAGCCGGAAGGCGAGCGCCTCCAGCGCCAGCGCCTCCGACACGTTCACGGTCAGCCTCCGCCGGGTGTCGAGGACGAGCTCGCCGGCGCGTCGCGCCCGGCGCGGGTCGAGCCCGGCGCCGAGCTCGGCGAGCTCGGCCCGGCGATCCGAGTTGAGGGCCAGCTCGGAAGCGCCCTCGGCGACCGCGACCAGGTCGCGCATCCAGGCGCCCAGCAACCCGAGCCCGAGGTCGAGCGAAGCGGTGCGGGCCCGGCGGGCGGCGCGCTTCGCCGCCTCCTCGGCCTCACGCGCGCGCTTGCGGGCGGCGGGGCCCGTGCGCTCAGCCGCCTCCTCCTCGGCCGCCGCGGCGGCGGCCCGGACCGCGGCGGACTCGGCCTCGGCGGCGGCGGCGGCGGCCGCGGCGAGCGCCTCCCACGGGCCGCCGGCGAGCTCGCCGGTCCGCACGGCGCGCGCCAGGGCCTCCACAGCCGCGCGCAGCTCGCGCCCCTCCTCGCCGAGCAGAAAGCGGGCCCGGCGGGCATCGCCGCCGGACAGGCGAGCCGCAGCGGTGCGCTCGGCGCTCGCGGGGTGGTCGTCGAGCCGCGCCTCGACCGCCTCCGCCGAGAGCCGTGAGAAGCGCACCGTCCGGCAGCGCGAGCGCACGGTCTCCAGCAGGGCCTCCGGCTCGGCGCTGACCAGGATCAGGTGGGCGAACGGCGGCGGCTCCTCGAGCGTCTTGAGCAGCGCGTTCTGACTCTCCTCGGCCATCGCCTCGGCCGCCTCGATGACGAACACACGGCGCTCGCCCTCGAACGGCCGGTAGGCGACCTGGCCGATCACCCGCTCCCGCACCGCCTCGACGAGGTGCTGGGTGCCCGGCGGGCGCAGCCAGACGAGGTCTGGGTGCGGCGAGGGGTCGGCGAGCGCCCGGCGGCGGGCGCCCTGCGGGTCGGCGGCGCCCGCGGCGAGCAGCTCGGCCGCCAGCGCCCGCGCCGCGGCGGCCTTGCCCGCGCCGGGCGGCCCGGCGAGCAGGTAGGCGTGGAACGGGTCGGCGGCCGCCGCTGTCAGCGCGACGCGGGCCGCGGGCTGGTCGGCGGTCGCCTCTTCGATCACCGCCGCGCCTCGACCAGCTCGAGGACCCGCTTCGCCACCGCGTCCACCCCGCGCGCCGCGTCGACGATCTGGATCCGCTCGGGATGGCGCTCGGCCAGCTCGTCGTATGCGGCGGCGACCGCGCGCTGAAACTCGATCCCCTCGGACTCGAAGCGGTCCGAGGCGTCGCCCGAGCGCTCGCCGGCCAGCTCCGGGTCGACCCGCAGCAGCACGGTCAGGTCCGGGATGCACTCGCCGACCACGAGCGAGTTGAGCTGCTCCACGAGCTCAATCCCGAGCCCGCGGGCGACGCCCTGATAGGCGACGGTCGAGTCGATGTAGCGGTCGCAGACGACGTCGACGCCGCGCTCGCGCGCCGGCCCGATGACCTGCTCGGCGAGCTGGGCGCGAGCGGCGTTGAACAGCAACAGCTCGGCGCCCGGGCCGAGCTCCAGCCCGGGGTCCTTGAGCAACTCGCGGATTCGCTCGCCGGCGGGTGTGCCCCCGGGTTCGCGCAGTCGGATCGTCTGCGGCCCGAGGGCCTCGGCGAGCAGCGCCGCCTGGGTGGACTTGCCGGAGCGGTCGATGCCCTCGAGGGTGATGAACACCGCTCGCCTAGCTAGGTCTTCGAGCGGGCCCGCTTCGTGCGCGCGGTGGTCGGCGCCGGCTTCTTCGGCCGCCGCCTGCCGCCGCCCTTGGCCGGAGCCTTGGCGGGATCGGCGGGATCGGCGGCGCCCTCGGCCTCGGCGCTCGCCTTCGCCGCCGCCGCCGCCTCCTTGGCGGCCTCGCGCTCGGCGCGCTTCTCCCGCATCTCGACCATCGTCGGGCAGTCGTCGTTGAGGCAGAGCTTCCAAGGCCGCCCCGGGCCCTTCTTCTTCACGGTCAGCCGGGGCTTCTCGCCGCAGACCGAGCACCGCTCCTCGAGCCGCCAGAGCTCGAAGAAGCGACCCGGCAGCGGACCGCTCACCGGGCAGGAGTCGGGCGACTCGGGATCGTCACGGTTCCAGCCCTCGCAGCCGTACATGCGCTTGCCGCCCTTGAGATCGATGATCCGCAGCCGGTTGGGCTCACCGTTCTCGCGCTTGCGCCCCGCCTCCTCGCAGACCTTGCACGGGCCGATGAACTTGTCCTCGTCCATCCCGGCCCAGATCTTCTTCGCGAAGTCCTCGCGCTGGTCCTCGAGCGCGGCGGTCGTGGCGTGGAGCATCTCGCGGCTGATCCCGACGACCTCGTCCTTGGTGATCTGGCCGGCGGCGATCTTGTCCATGTCCAACTCGAGCTCGGCGGTCATCTCCGGGGTCGCCATCCGCGGCACGTGGTCGTGGAAGGCCCTGTACATCGCGATCCCGGTCTCCGACGGCTCCGGCGGGTTCGAGTAGACGTAGCCGCGGTCGTAGAGCTTCTGGATGATGTCGGCGCGGGTCGCCTTGGTGCCGAGGCCGCGCTCCTCCATCAGCTCGATCAGCTTGCCCTGGCTGATCCGCGAGGGCGGCTGGGTCTCCTTGTCGACGATCCACGGCTCGCCGTCGAGGTCGAGGCTCTGGCCCTCCTCCAGCTTCGGGATCTCCTCGTCGGAGGAGCGCGCGTAGGTGTAGATGGCGGCGTAGCCGGGGTCGACGACGACCGAGCCGCGGACGAAGTAGGTCTCCGAGCCGGCCTCGATGTCGGCGCGGGTCGACTCCGTGAGCATCGGCGGTGAGAAGGTGGCCAGGAACCGGCGGACGACGAGCTCGTAGACCCGCCGCTTCGGTCCGTCCCCGAGCGCATTCGGGTAGACCGCCTGGGTCGGGTGGATCGGCGGGTGGTCGGTGGTCTCCTTCTTGCCCCGGGTCGCCTGCAGCGGCTTGTCCAGCAAGCCCTTTGCGGCGCTGAACTCCGGGATCCGGACCAGCGAGGTGACCAGCTCCTTCGTGTTGAGCGAGGCCGGGTACACCGTGTTGTCCGTGCGCGGGTAGGAGATGAAGCCGTCCATGTAGAGGTCCTCGGCGATCCGCATCGCCGCCGCCGGGGTGATCCCGAGCCGGCTCGAGGCATCGGTCGTGAACGCCGTCGTGTTGAGGGGCGTGGGCGGCTTGCGCGTGTTGCGCTTCGACGAGACCTCCTTGACGACGCCCGGGCTCTTCGTCCCCGCGAGCGCCGCGTCGGCCTCGGCCCGCTCCCAGAACTTGTCGGTTGCGTGGTGGGCCTCGAACGACCCGTCGGGATGGGCGAACTTCGCGAACAGCTCCCAATAGGGCTTCGGGACGTGGGCGCGGCGCTCGAGCTCGCGCTCCACGATCAGCGCCAGCGTCGGGCTCTGCACCCGCCCGACGGAGAGGAAGTTCGAGCCGAAGCGGCGACTGGCGAGCGAGACCGCGCGCGTCAGGGTCGCGCCCCAGATCAGGTCGATGTCCTGGCGCGCCGAGCCGGCGTAGGCGAGGTCGTAGGAGAGCTGGTCGAGCTCCGAGAACGCGCGCTCGATCTCGTCCTTGGTCAGCGCGGAGTAGCGGGCTCGCTGGACCGGCGGACGCACCTCGCTCAACCCGCCTGCGACATCGTCGCTGGCGGAAATTGCTTCGAGGATCTTCGGGTTCGCCTCGAGCGCCTGCTGGAGCGCCTCGAGCCCGATCAGCTCGCCCTCGCGGTCGTAGTCGGTCGCGATCACGATCGAGTCGGCGTCCTTGGCGAGCTTGCGGACCGCCTTGACCACGTTCTTGTCGGTCGGCTCGGGCACGAGCTCGGCGTCGATCAGGTCGTGAAGGTCGGTCTCCTGCCAGTTCGAGTAGCCGTCCGGGAAGGCGACTCCCATCACGTGGCCCTTGAGCCCGACGGTCATCTGGTCGCCGGTTTCGTCGCTC
Source organism: uncultured Solirubrobacterales bacterium (assembly GCA_963811505.1). Taxonomy (GTDB): domain Bacteria; phylum Actinomycetota; class Thermoleophilia; order Solirubrobacterales; family 70-9; genus WHSW01. The sequence goes on from CAWERC010000002.1 coordinate 107,472, forward strand.
CAGGTGTAGAACGGCACCTTGTAGGTGGCGTCGGCCTTCGCCGCGCCGCCGGAGAGGATCTCGGCGATCTTCTTCGCTGAATTGTTCTTCTCGGTGATGATCAGCCGCATTGCGGCGCGAGAGTAGCAGGGGGTCCAAACGGCCCCGAGGGCCTCACGGGCGCGCGATTACGCCTGCGCGCGGCACGGAACGGGCGGTCCGAGCCCCTTCGCGACCGTGACCTCGACCCGCCTGACGTGCGCGCAGGTGCGCAGCACGAGCAGCTTCGCGCCCCGCCGGGAGACGACCTTCGCCCCTGTCACGTCGACCCCGTAGCCGTGCCTGAAGCGCGCCCGGGGGACGAAGACCTCGGTGCGCGCCCCGCGGCGGAAGCGCCGCGGGCCGGCCCTGCCGCCGACCGGCTCGAAGCCACTCGCCGCGGCCGAGCGGGTGCTGAACGCGAGCTCGAACCGCTCGCCGTCCCAGCCGTACTCGAGCGGCGTGCCGGCGACCAGTCGCGGATACGGGAACACGACGGCGTCGAGCCGCTCGCGGCGGATGTGTCGACGGCGTCGGCGGCTTCGCGTCGTCGATCTTGATCTGGCCGGTCGCGCCCATGTACGCCCAGTTCGTCCAGCCGACCATGAAGCGGTCGGCGAGCTCGGCGACCCGAGCCTGGATCTCGGGGTTCTCGGTGTCGCCGAACTCGGTCATCAGCAGCGCCGCGCCGGTCTCGCTCCGAGTGGGCCTCGGCGTTGCGGAAGACGAGCGTCTCGCCGACGTCGCGGCAGAGGTTGGCGGGGTCGGGCACGTGCGGGCAGGCCCGGGCGCAGCGCCGAGGCAGTAGTTGTGGAAGGAGAAGCCGGCGTTCGGGTCGTCGACTCGGCCGTGGCCGGTGGCCGCGCCGACGTCGAACTGCAGGTTGGGCTCGTAGAAGGCGAGGTGGCGCCGGTCGCGCGGTCCGGATCGCGGCGATGATCCGGTTCGAGAAGGCGGTCAGCTGGACCTGGTCGAAGCCGCCCGGCGGGCAGCCGGCCGGGATTCGCGCAGGACGCGTAGGCGCTGCCCGGGCCAGGGCTCGTTGAAGATGTCGTAGCCGAGCACGCCGCGGCGGCGCGCGAACCTGGCCGCGACCCGCGCCCAGCCGGCGGCGAAGCGGTCCTGGAGCCCGACGCCGCCCGGGCCCGGGTCGTTGGCCCACAGGTGGTCATAGGCGCGGTTGAGCGCCGGGTTGTCGAAGTACCCCTGCGGAAACGGCTGCGCGGAGTTCGGCAGCCCGTCGTCGATCAGGAACCAGTCGGCGAAGCCGCGCCCGTTGTACAGCGGGCCGAGCTGGTCCTGGTGGAAGTCGATCAGGCTGAAGATCCCCGCTCGGGCGAGCTGGCGCTGGGTCTTGGCGAAGCTCTTCAGGTACGCGGCGTCGTAGTCCCCGGGGGCCGGCGAGTAGCCGCGGAAGAACATCCCGAGGCGGACGACGTTGAAGCCCTGCCTGGCGAGGAAGCGGGCGTCGGCGCCCCTGAAGCCGACCTGCGACGCCGTCCGCTCGGGGGTCGCCGGCCTCGAACGCCCCGCCGACGACCACGGCGACGCCGTGCATGACCACCACGCGCCCCTTGGCGTCGGTGATCCAGCGCCCGGCGTGGCCGAGCGGCTCGGCCGGCCGCGCCCCGGCGGGCGGCGCGAGCAGCGCCGCTGTCAACAGGACCGCCCCAAGTGACCGGATCGCAATCCCCATTGCACGCACCGGGGCCAACGTAGCCGACGTCCGCCGGGCGCACGCCGGTTCGGTGGCTCTACCCTCTATGGCGATGCCGGCTCAGTCATACGCAGGCAAGGAATGCGTCTGTCAGTACCAGCGCGGCGTCTGCGATCAGAGCTGCGTGCGGGGCATGCTCGAGACTCCGTTCTACATCGCCTGCCTGCGCCTCTCCGGACGCGACTGCCTGGTCGTCGGCGGTGGCGAGGTCGGGCTCGAGAAGGTCGAGGGCCTGCTCGCCTGCGACGGCAAGGTGACCTTGGTCGCCCCCGAGGCGGTCGGCAGAGCTCCGCGCGCTGGCCGAGGAGGGATCGATCGCCTGGGAGCGGCGCGGCTTCGCCGAGCCGGACCTGGAGGGAAAGTTCCTGGCGATCGCGGCCACCGGCGACACCGACGTGAACATCGCCGTCTACGAGGAGGCCGAGCGCCGGGCGATGCTGGTCAACGTCGTCGACGTCCCCTCGCTGTGCAACTTCATCCTCCCCGCGATCGTCCGCACCGGCCCGCTGGCGATCGCGATCTCGACCGCCGGCGCCTCGCCGGCGCTCGCGAAGCGGATCAAGCGGGAGATCGCCGAGCAGTTCGGCGAGCCGTACGCGCGCCTCGCGGTGATCCTCAACGACGCCCGCGGCTGGGCGAAGGCGACCCTGCCGACGTATCAGGACCGCAAGGCGTTCTTCGAGGGGATCGTCAACGGCGAACCGGACCCGGTCGAGCTGGTCCGCGAGGGCCGCGAGCGCGAGGTGCTCGCCCTGATCGAAGCGGCGAAGGAGAGCCACGGCGCCGCCGTCGGCTCCCAGTGAATCCGCTCTACATCTACATCGGGCTCGTCGTCGTCCTGCTCGCGCTCTCGATCACCGTCCGGATCTTCCGCCATACGGCGACGCGCAAGTGTCACCTGTGCGGGGTCCAGGTCGAGCTCGGCAAGGGCCGCTGCCAGGTCTGCGGCTACCAGTTCGCGAACTGATGCTCGCCCTCGCGGCCTTGGCCGTGGCGGCCCTGGCGATCCCCGCGGCGGTGGCCGGGGAGGGCGACCGGCCGCACCGGCCCGACTTCCGTGTGCTCCTCTACACCGAGCCCGACTCGTTTCACGCTTCGGTGGGCTCGGTGTCGGCCGCCGTCGAGGCGATCGAGGATCTCGGCGCCCGGCGCGACTTCGGCGTCGCGGCGCGGGTCAATCCGATCGTCTTCCGGACCGAGGTACTGCGCCGCTACGACGCTGTCGTCTTCGTCAGCCCGGACGGCGAGGTCCTGGACGAGGCCCAGCAGGCCGCGTTCGAGCGCTACATCCATCGCGGAGGCGGGTTCGTCGGCGTCCACGCGGCGTCGGTGGCGGAGCCCGACTGGCCGTTCTGGGGAGCGCTGGTCGGCGCGAGGTTCGTCTCTCACCCGCCGATCCAGGCCGCCACCGTCCGGATCTCCGATCGCGACCATCCCTCGACCGCGCGCCTGCCCCGGCCATGGGTGCGCAGCGACGAGTGGTACGAGTTCGACCACGATCCGAGCGGCGAGGTGCACGTCCTGGCGACCGTCGACGAATCCACGTACGCGGGCGGCGGCATGGGTGCCGTCCATCCGATCAGCTGGTGTCAGCGCTTCGAGGGCGGGCGGTCGTGGTACACGGCGATGGGCCACCTGCCGGAGGCGTACTCCGAGCCGGCCTTCCGCCGGCACCTGCTCGGCGCGATCCGCTGGGCGGCCGGCGACGCGCCCGGCGATTGCCGTTTGCAACCATCGTCCGAGAAGCGATGAAGCGGCGGCGACTCGGCGACTCGGACCTGGAGATCTCGGAGATCTCGCTCGGCTCCTGGCTCACGTACTCGGGCGGGATCGAGCGCGAGCACACCGAGGCATGCACCCGCGCCGCCTTCGACGCCGAGATCAATTTCTTCGACGCCGCCAACGTCTACGGGACGGGAGCCGCCGAGGAGGCCTGGGGCGAGATCCTCTCCGACTACCAGCGCGACTCGTACGTGCTCGCGACCAAGGTCTACTTCCCGATGTCCGAGTCCGACTCCGGGCTCTCGCGCGAGCAGATCCACAAGCAGATCGACGCCTCGCTGAAGCGCCTTCGCACCGACTACGTCGACCTCTATCAGTGCCACCGCCCCGATCCGGAGACGCCCATCGAGGAGACGATGGAGGCGCTGACAGAGGTGATCGACGCGGGCAAGGTCCGCTGCATCGGCTTCTCCGAGTGGACGCCGGAGCAGATCCAGGCGGCCCTGGCCGTTGAAGGGGCGGCGAAGTTCGTCTCGTCCCAGCCGCAGTACAACATGATCTGGCGGGCGCCGGAGGACGAGGTCTTTCCCCTCTGCGCCGAGCACGGGATCTCGCAGGTCGTCTGGTCGCCGCTCGCCCAGGGTGTGCTGACCGGCAAGTACCGTCCCGGCGAGCCGCCGCCGGCCGACTCGCGCGCGGCCAGCGAGGAGATGAGCTTCGCGATCGAGCGCTACATGGACGACCGGGTGCTCGATGCGGTCCACCGGTTGCGCCCGATCGCCGAGGACGCGGGGCTCACGATGGTCCAGCTGGCACTCGCCTGGATCCTGCGCCGCGACGAGGTCGCCTCGACGATCATCGGCGCCTCACGTCCCGAGCAGGTGCACGCGAACGCCGCCGCCTCGGGGATCGAGCTCGGTGACGACACGCTGGCGGCGATCGACGAGGCGCTGGAGGGCGTGGCGATCACCGGCCAGCGGCTGGCGCCGTTCGCCGCCGACGGCGTCAAGCACCGCGCGGACTAGACGGCGTCGGGGTCCGGGTCGGCGTCCGAGGCGAACCGCCGGCCGCGCCCGAACTTCGCGGTCAGCAGGCGCATGTCGGCGCGCTGGTGAAGGACCAGGGGGTCGCCGTCGTGACTTGCCGCCCCCCACGAGGCGGTTACCCGGCCGCCGCCGAGGCCGGCGCTCGCGATCTGCCCGGCGAGGCGCTCGCCGACCGCCTCGGCGCCCTCGACGTCGGTCTCGGGAAGCACGACGGCGAACTCGTCGCCGCCGATCCGAAACACGGCGTCGGCGAAGCGCGACGAGGAGAGGATCTCGGCGATCCGGCGCAGCACCTCGTCGCCGACCGGGTGTCCGAGCTCGTCGTTGACGACCTTGAAGCCGTCGAGGTCGAGCAGGACGAGCCCGAGCGGGTGGCGGTAGCGACGCGCGCGCTCGGCCTCGTGGACCAGGCACTCGTCATAGGCGCGACGGTTGAGAAGCTGGGTGAGCGGGTCGCGGCGGCTCGCGTCCGCCTCGTCCTCGAACCGGATCGCGTGGGTCATCTGGGCGGCGATCAGCCCGCTGAGCAGTTGCAGCGTCTCCTCGTCGACCGCGTCGAACGAGTGCGGCTGGCCGGCGTAGACCTTCAGGACGCCCACGACGGAGTCGTCGTGGCGCAGCGGGACGCAGACCATCGATGCGGCGCCGACCTTGGCGCAAATGTTGCGGTCGACCCGCGGATCGAGCGCGGTGTCGTCGGAGCGGAGGACCTGGTCGAGGGCGACGCACATCCCCGAGAGGCTGGAGTCACGGCGCAGGCGGACCCCCGGGTACGACTCGGCGGTCCCGGCGACGGCCTCGTAGACCATCTCCTCGCCGTCGACGAGCTCGACCACGGCGGCGTCGGCGCCGGTCAGCGATCGGGCCCGCAGGACGACCAGGTGCATGACCGCGTCGAGCTCGAGCCCGGTCGCGATGATCTCGTTCTGGGCCGCGATCACCGCCAGCAGCCGCTCCGAGTCGGTCGAGCTCACCCGCCCCCTCCGATCGCTCAGCTGGCGCTCGCGTACCGCCGGGCGTCTCTGGCCGCGACCAACGCCAGGGAGGCGCGCTCTTCGATCGCAGAGGGGTGATCCTCACCCGCCGCGGCTCCCCAGGACGCGCTGACGACCCCGCCCGCCGAGATCTGCAGCGTCAGCCTGGCCGCCGCGGCCTCGGCCCCGGCGAGGTCGGTGTGCGGAAGCAGGATCGCGAACTCGCTCTCGCCGATCCGGAACGCCTCGTCGGCGAACCGCGAGCCGTTGAGCAACTCGGCGATCTCGCGCGCCGCGTCGTCGCCGGCGGGCACGCCGAGCTCCTCGTAGAGGGCGCCGAGCCCGTCGATCTCGACCAGCAGCAGCGCAAGGGGGTAGCGATAACGGCGCGCGCGCTCGGCCTCGAGAGCCAGCCGCTGCTCGTACGAGCGCCGGTTCGGCAGTCCGGTCACGGGATCGTGGCGGTCGTCGGACCACTCGGCGTCCAGCCGGTTGGCCTGGGAGAGGTGGGCGACGACGAGGCCCGCGAGCAGCTCGAGCGTCTGTTCGTCGTCACCGTCGAACCCCCGCGGCGGGACCGAGTAGGCCTTCAACGTCCCGAGCGCGCCGGCGCCGTTGCGCAGGGGCACGCAGAGGACCGAGCCGGCGCCGTTCTGCGCCCACGGCTCGGGGTCGACCCGGCGATCCGCGCTGCTCGTGTAGTCGCTGCGCAGAACCCGGTTGAGCTCGACGCAGATCCCCGAGAGGGTCGACTCGCGAGGCAGCCGTACACCGAGGTGCGGCTCCGCGGCACCCGCGGCGGCCGCGCAAACCATCTCATCGCCCTCGGTCAGCTCGATCACGGCGGCGTCGGCACCCGTCAGCGTGCGGACGCGCGCGGCGACGAGGCTCATCACCGCCTCGAGGCCGAGCTCGGAGGCGACGATCTCGTTCTGCACTTCGATGATCTCCAGCAGGTGATCGCAGTGGTCGTTATGAGCCATCAGGTCCCTATCGGCAGCGAGGCGTGGTGCCTTCAGCCCTGTGGCCAGGCGTGTGATCAGAAACTGATCGGGAGGAAGAAGACCGCCGCCAGCGCGAGCACCGGCGTGGCCACCGCCGCGGTGGCGAGCTGGCGCCCGCGCTCACGGCGGCGGGCGAAGATCACGCGCAGCCCCACGGTCGCAAACGAGGCCAGGACCGAGGCGAAGGCGAGCCCGACGCCGACGGCGCGCCCCGCGGAGGAAGTGTCGATGCAGTCGTCCTCGCCCGACGCGATCACGCCTGCGGGGTCGTCGCAAAGGGCCAGGTCACTCACCTGGATCGCGCTGAAGAGCAGGAGCGCGCCGAGCAGGAGGTAGACGGTCGCGAGGATGCCGCCGACCGCGTAGGCCACGTTGCTGTCAGGCGGCCGGAACGGCGAATAGCGCGACCGCCGCGAAGTGCGCGGCCGCGGCGGCGATCACGAGCACGTGGAAGATCTCGTGGTAGCCGAACACCGCCGGGCTGGGGTTCGGGCGCTGGGCGGCGTAGACGATCGCGCCGGTCGCGTACAGCGCCCCGCCGACGGCGATCAGCAGGCCGGCGACGATCCCGGCCTCCACGACGATCGCCGGGAAGCCGATCGCGCCGATCATCCCGACCGCGATGTAGACGATCGCCGCGACCCACTTCGGGTGGTCGATCCAGACCAGCTCGACGATCGTCCCGGCCAGGGCGCCCGACCAGACGGCGATCAGCAGCGCCGTCGCCAGCGGCCCGTTCATGACCAGGAGCGCGAACGGTGTCACCGTGCCGGCGATCAGGAAGAAGATCATCGCGTGGTCGAGGCGGCGCATCCACCGGCGCGCCTCCGGCCGCTTCCAATCGACGCGGTGATACAGGGCGCTGACGCCGAACAGCGCCGAGAGGCTGACCGCGTAGATCGCGACCGCGAGCTGCGCCTCGCCACCCTTGGCGAGCACGATCAGGCCGCCGCCGAGGACGAGCGAGACGAAGAACGCGTACTCGTGGGAGACGCCGCGCAGGCGCGGCTTCACCTTGGCGAGCTGCTCGGCGGCCGCGTCGCGGGCGTCGGCGACCTTCGTCGGCCGCCGCGTCGCGTGCCTCGCCGAAGGCCTCGACCGCCGCGTCGCGGCGGTCGCCGAACGCGCTCGCGGGCCTCGTTGAACTTCTCGCGCGGACTCACGCAACTCATTATTCCGCGTCGGCGGCAACGCAAACGCGGTTAGCAATAAATCGGGCGCTTCGAAGCGGTTGCTGGATTTGGGGGTCTATGGGCCACCAAACCCATCAACCGATAGCCGACACCCGCCCCGGCCACCCTTTACTGCCCCTGGCACGCTACATATAGCGCCCAGTGGTTGGAGGAAAACGCTAGCGCTAGTAGAATAGATACCGATGGATTGCCCCCGATGCCAGCAACCCACCCGCGTCCTGGAGAGCCGTCGCGCCGAGGACGGCGACCGCGACCAGGCGCCGCCGCGTCTGCGCCGGATGCGGCCACCGGTTCACCACCTATGAGCGCCGCGACCGCGAGCCGGGCTTCGTCCGCAAGCGCGACGGGTCGCGTCAGCGCTTCGACCGCACGAAGCTGCGGGCGGCGCTGCTGCGGTCGACCCACAAGCGGCAGGTCGGCGCGACGGAGGTCGAGGTCGCTCGTCGACCGGGTCGAGCTCGCGATCGACGCGGCCGGCGGCGAGCTCGCGGCCGAGCGGATCGTCGAGCTCTGCCTGCAGGGGCTGCGCGACCTCGACCACGGCGCCTACCTGCAGTTCCTCGGCACCCTGCCGACGCCGAACCCGGAGTTTGCGGAGTCCGCGCCGTCGGGTTCCGTCCGGGCCGCCCGTGAGAGTGCATCGTTACCCGCTCAAGCGGGCTGAAGGCTTGACGTTAGGTAGTTGAGGAGGAGACAGAGGATGTCCGAAAGCGCTGCAAATACGGTAAATCTGAGCCAGGGCGGAGTGGTCTGCGCACGGCGGCACACGACCCCGGGGGTCCACCCCTTCGATGAGGTCGAGTGGGAGATCCGCGACGCGGTGATCGGCGATCCGGACAACCCGGCCTTCGAGCAGCGCGGGGTCGAGTTCCCGGCCACCTGGTCGCAGAACGCGACCAACATCGTCGCCCAGAAGTACTTCCGCGGCCGGCTCGGATCGGAGGAGCGCGAGCGCTCGGTCAAGCAGATGATCTTCCGGGTCGCCGGGACGATCGCCGGCTGGGGCCGCGAGGGCGGCTACTTCGCCTCCGACGAGGACGCCGACGCGTTCGAGGCTGGAGCTCACCCACATCCTCCTGCACCAGAAGGCCGCCTTCAACAGCCCGGTCTGGTTCAACGTCGGCTTCGAGGAGCATCCGCAGTGCTCCGCCTGCTTCATCCTCAGCGTCGAGGACACGATGGAGTCGATCCTCGACTGGAACACCAAGGAGGGGAGATCTTCCGCGGCGGCTCCGGCTCGGGGATCAACCTCTCCAACATCCGCGGCTCGGTCGAGCACCTGTCGAAGGGCGGGCTCGCATCCGGTCCGGTGAGCTTCATGCGCGGCGCCGACTCGTGGGCGGGGACGATCAAGTCCGGCGGCAAGACCCGCCGCGCGGCGAAGATGGTCGTCCTCGACGTCGACCACCCCGACATCGAGGACTTCATCTGGTGCAAGGCGAAGGAGGAGCGCAAGGCCAACGCGCTGCGCGACGCCGGCTTCGACATGTCGATCGACGGTGACGGCTTCACCTCGATCCAGTACCAGAACGCCAACAACTCGGTCCGCGTAACCGACGAGTTCATGGCCGCGGTCGAGGCCGACGGCGACTGGGACCTGATCGCCCGCAACGGCGGCCAGCCGACGAAGACGGTCAAGGCCCGTGAGCTGATGAGCGAGATCGCCGAGGCGGCGTGGCAGTGCGCCGACCCGGGAGTCCAGTACGACTCGATCATCAACCGCTGGCACACGTGCCCCGAGTCGGGGCGGATCAACGCCTCCAACCCGTGCTCGGAGTACATGCACGTCGACGACTCCGCCTGCAACCTGGCGTCGATCAACCTGATGAAGTTCCGCCGCGCCGACGGCTCGTTCGACACCGAGGAGTTCGAGCACACGGTCGACACCGTCTTCCTCGCCCAGGAGATCGTCGTCGGCCCGAGCTCGTATCCGACCGAGGGGATCGGCCGCAACGCCCGCGCCTTCCGCCAGCTCGGGCTCGGCTACGCCAACCTCGGCGCCCTGCTGATGTCCGACGGGGTTCCCTACGACTCCGACGAGGGGCGCAACATCGCCGGCGCGATCACCGCGCTGATGACCGGTCGCGGCTATCGCAAGTCGGCCGAGATCGCCGCCGCGGTCGGCACCTACGAGGAGTATCCGAAGAACCGCGAGGCCCACAACGACGTCATGCGGATGCACCGCGACGCCTCCTACGAGCTCTCCGAGCGGGGCGTCAAGGGCGAGCTGGTCGCCGCGGCGCGGCGCAGCTGGGACGAGGCGGTCGAGCTCGGTGACGAGCACGGCTACCGCAACGCGCAGGCGACGGTGCTCGCGCCGACCGGGACGATCTCGTTCCTGATGGACTGCGACACGACGGGGATCGAGCCCGACTTCTCGCTGGTCAAGTTCAAGGAGCTGGTCGGCGGCGGGCAGATGACGATCGTCAACCGGACCGTGCCGATGGCGCTCGAGACGCTCGGCTACTCAGAGCACGAGGTCGAGCAGATCGAGGCCTACATCAACGACAAGAGCACGATCGTCGGCGCCCCGGCGCTCAAGGACGAGCACCTGCCGGTGTTCGACGTCGCCGTCGGCGAGCGGGCGATCTCGCACATGGGCCACATCAAGATGATGGCCGCGGCGCAGCCGTTCCTGTCCGGCGCGATCTCGAAGACGGTCAACCTGCCGCAGACGGCGACCGTCGACGACATCGCCGAGGCCTACATCGAGGGCCACAAGCACGGGCTGAAGGCGCTGGCGATCTACCGCGATGGCTCGAAGACCGCCCAGGCGCTGCGCACCGACGCCCAGGAGGCGGCGGAGGCGGACGCCCCCGAGCCCGCGCAGCCCGAGCGCAAGCGGATGCCGCGCGAGCGCGAGTCGATCACCCACAAGTTCTCCATCGCCGGCCACGAGGGCTACATCACGGCCGGCAAGTACGCGGACGGCTCGGTCGGCGAGATCTTCCTCACCGACATCGGCAAGGAGGGCTCGACCCTGCGCGGGATGCTGAACGCGTTCGCGACCGCGATCTCGATCGGCCTCCAATACGGAGTGCCGCTGGAGACGTTCGTGAAGAAGTTCAGCTACATGCGCTTCGACCCGGAGGGGATCACCGGCAACCCGGAGATCCCGTTCGCGAAGTCGATGCCCGACTACATCATGCGCTGGCTCGGCAGCCGCTTCATCGACGACCTCGACGAGCTCGAGGACCTCGGCATCCTCACCCCGGAGGTGCGGGCGCGCAAGGAGGCCCAGCTGGCGATGTTCACCGACGACACCGCGGCCGCGGCCGCCAACGGCAGCAACGGAAACGGCAACGGCTCCGCGGAACCGCAGGCCGAGGCGAAGCCCGCGGCAGAGGCCAAGCCCGCCGCCGCGGCGCTCACCGACACGCCGCCGGTGATCCCCGCGAGGCTCTCGCCGGGCGGCGACCTCGGCCCGGCCTGCGAGCAGTGCGGCGGGATGATGCAGCGCACCGGCTCCTGCTACACGTGCTCGAGCTGCGGGAACAACACGGGCTGCGGCTGAGCCCACGACGCAGCGAACCGTGCACCTCCGTCCGCTCGATGAACGAATCGGGTAATCCCGGCTGCGTTCGGCTCAACCCTCGGTGGTCGGTGTCGATTAGGAGGTAGAACCTCACAACCCCCATTGTGCGAGAGCGGCGCCTCATCAGAGGCGCCGTTTCTCGTTGGGGGACGGGTTGTCACAGGAACCGGCCGTCGGCCACTTAACAAGTGGCACCCAGGAGATGGCCACGCGATCAGGGACGAACAGCACTTGGCTCCCCGCACGTCAGTAACCGAGCAGCGCCTGAGGTCGCTGACCGGGGGTGGTGACGCGCGGAGCTCCATCCCGGCGAGTTTCTTCGCCCGGGCCGCGACCCCGATGCTGCTCCTCGACGACGATCGCCGGCTCCGCCAGGCGAACCGCGCGGCGCTTCGGATGCTCGGCCTACAGCTCAGCGCACTGACCAGGCATCGCCTCGACCAGGTCGTCACCAGGACGACGAGCGAAGCGCTCGACGCCGAATGGCGGGCGCTCCGGGAGTCCGGGCAGGGGCACGGCCGACTGCTGGTCAGGCGGCCCGGGGGCGGTTCGGTCGAGGTCCACTACAGCGCCACGGCACGGATCGCCGGGGAGCTGCACCTGCTGGTCCTCGTTCCCTCGTCCACCCAGGAGGCGGCCGCCCGCCGACCCGCCCTGAGCGAGCGGGAGCGCGAGGTCCTGAGCCGGATCGCCAACGGCGAGGAGGGCACGGTCCTGGCTCACCGCCTTCGCATCGCGCCGGAGACGGTGCGGCGTCACCTGGCCAACGCGCGGCGCAAGCTGGGCGCGCGCAGCCGCTCACACGCCATCGCCCTGGCGATGGCGTGTGGTGAGATCGACTGGCCGGCGGTCGGTCAGGGCTCCGGCGATGAGACCGAGGGGGACTCGCCGGCGCAGAACCGCTGAGCGATGCGGTTCCCGTCGGTGCAGGAGAGCATCGGAAGCCGCTGATCTGCCGCGGGCTGGACCCACCGAATCGAAGAGCGGCCGAGCTCCCGGCCGCCCTCGTCGTAGGCGATGACCTCGGCCCGTGAGGAACCGGCGACGTCGCCGATGCCGTCGGGCAGGAAGGCGACCAGGAACGCGTAGTCCTGCTCGGACGGCGTCCGCAGCCCACGGCGGGCCGGCTCGCCGAGCGAGTACACGCGCGCGTCCGCCCCTTCCGTCGCCGCGCCGGGCGAGCGCTGGTAGGTCACCTCTACCTTGGCCGTGCCGGCCGGCGCCAACCCACCGACCGTGACCATGCCCGGGACGAGGTTGCTGACGATCGGCACCGCGACGTCGTCGCGGATGCCGGCCGGCTGACAGCTGGCCAGGCCTCGGTCGCCCGGCCAGACCAGGTGGAAGCACAGGCCCTCGTCGGAGTCCTGGTCCGCGTAGACCACGTACTGCTCACCATCGGGGGCGGACTCCGTCGCGATCAGCGTCCCGTTCGACAGCCGCTCCGCGAGGTTCTCGGACTTGGTGTCGTCGCTGATCCCGATCAGCTCGGCGAACCACTCGGCGGCCGCTCGGCCGGGCGGTGTCGCGACGATCACCGTCGTGAACGCCAGCACCGCCAGCGCGACGGCCATGGTCACTCGGACCCGGTCACGCGGCCGGGGCTGCTCGAGGGAGTCGCGCAGCGCCACGCCGAGCTGGTCGAGCGCCGCGATCTGCGGCTCAGGCGGTGCCACGCCGCACCTCCTCCTCGAGTGAGCCATGGGCATCGAGCGCCGCTGCCAGCGCCCTCAGGCCACGCGAGACGCGGGCCCTCGCCGCGACCTCGGACACCTGCAGGCGGGCGGCGACCTCGGAGTAGGGCAGCTCGTTGACGACGCGCAGCTCGACGGCTCGCCGCTCCGCCTCAGACAGTTGCGCCAGGCCGTCCGCGACCGCCGTCCTCAGCTCGGTCAGCTCGGCGAGCTGCTCGATCCGGCGTTCGCTCTCCTCGTCGAGCTCGGGGACCTCGATCCGCAGGCGCTCGAGCGCACGTCGCTCCGCGCGACCGCGTCGGTAGAAGGTCTTCAGCTGGTTGCGGGCGATCCCGTAGAGCCAGGCGACGGCCTCCTCGTCGGTCTCGGCGCGCAGGCGCCGGACGCTGAGCAGGGCCTGCGCGAACGTCTCCGCGGTCAGGTCCAGCGCCAGCTGGGGGTCGTAGACCCGGCGTGCGAAGAAGGTGACCAGCTTCCGGGAGTGGCGCTCGTAGAAGTCGGCGAAACCGTCCCGGGTGCTGAGCAGCCGCCGCATCGTTCGCTGCGAGCCCCTCATCGTCTAGATAGTTGCGCCTCGGCGGGCCCCGTGACAAGGACCGAGCGAGGTCAGTACCGGAACTCGCACCCGTTGGTCAGGTCGGCGTTGTCCCAGGCGCAATAGTCGTTGACGCCGTTGCCGCCGTTGACAGTGTCGCCACCGGCGTCGTCGTTCCCATCGACGATGTCGCCGTTCTCGCCCCCTCTGGCGATGTCGATCCCGTTGTGGTCGAAGACGTAGTCGCCGCCGTCCTCACCGTCCCCGAAATCGCCGCCGCCGCCGCCGAAGACCTGGTCGCCGCCGCCGCCGCCGAAGACGAAGTCGCCGCCGTCATCGCCATCGAGCGGGGCGTCATCGCCGCCCTGGCCGTCGAGGAGATCACCGGCGCCGAACATGTGCGCGCAGTCGTCACCGGCGCCCATGAAATAGGTATCGATGCCGCTGGTGCCGTTGGTGACCGGGCCGCAATTGTCGCTATCGCCGAACTGCGTCGCCGCCGAGTAGCCGGCGTAGGTGAATGCGAACGAAACCGCGAGCACCAAGCCGCAGAGAGCGACGCGCGACCCACGGGAGATCTGCTTCGTCATCACTGCTCATCCCCCTCATCGGGGAACAGCCAGCAGGCGTCCGGCTTCTCCGCGGGGTCTGCGATCGCCGCACACAGCGCAGCGACCTCCGCCTCGGCGATCTCCTCCTGGCTGGCGTCGGCCGGCGCGGACTCGATTTCGGTGACGTAGCAGCCGCGCAGCCGGCTCGCCTCCCTCGCCGACGTCTCGGGCATTGCCGCGCAGTCGACCTCGTACGAGCTCGCCTCGATCTCGCCCGCGTCGTCCGGCGGCTGCGCGGCGGCCAGGCCGGCGCCGGCGCCAATCATCGCCAGCACGCCGAGCAATACAGGTAGCCGCACCCTCTGCAGCTTGTTCACGCTCACCCTCCTTGGTGGCAGAGAGAACTCCGGCAGGCGACGGTACCGCTCGGGCACGACGGGTCAAGCGGCGATGAACGTTTCGGGTAGGCCGGCGGGTAGCGCGAGAGGCCCCGGCGGAGCCGTGTCGTAAAGCGAGGGGATGCAGACGAGCCGGTCAGGGAGGGAAAGGCGTGGGGTTTAGCCTCAGGGGCGCAGCGGCGGGCGGCGACGACCCGCCGGCGGTCCTCTACTGCGTCGTACCGCGCGAGATCGCGGACGTCGAGCGCAGCCTCAGCCGGCGGTTCGGGATCGACCCGGAGGTCGAGGTGGTGGTCGATCGCCGGTTCGCCGAGCGCCGGCGAGGGGTCCGGGCGGGCGGCGACGCCGCGGCGCCCGGCGGCGCCGAGAGGCGCGCGATCGACGGCCGGCGCGCCGCGTCGATGGCCGACCCGCAGCCGCGGCTGCCGGCGGACCTGCGTCACCTGCAGCGTGAGGTGGCCTTCCACCGCGTCGACGACCGCGGCTGGCGCCGGCGGGCCCTGGCGGCCGAGCAGGCGGCCGTGGCGCTGGCGAAGGCGCTCGAGGCCGCGATCGGCGCGCTTCGATCGCGGCGCGGGCTCTCGCCACTTCGCTTCCTGCAGGTGACCCGCGCCGAGCAGAGCATCGAGCGCTACTACCGCTGGCGGGCGGGCGTCAGGTAGTCCCGTTCGCGCGCGCCGCCTCAGCCCGCGCCGTAGGCGCGAGCAAGGCGCTTGAAGATCACCCAGGAGCTGTCCGCCCTCCCCAGCGGGGTCTCGAGGTCGGTCATCACCGCGATCGTGGCGCCGGTGCCGGGATCGGTCCAATGCTGCGTCGAGAACCCCAGATAGAGGCCGTCGTGGCCGATCCAGCGTCGGCCCTCGACCCGGATCCGGAACACGCCGAGCCCGGCCCCGCCTCGACCGAAGCGGAGCATCTGCCGCTTCGTCCCGGGGTCGAGCAGGTCGCCCGCGACAAGGGCATTGGCGATCTCGCCGAGCTCTTCGGACGTCGTCGCGAGGCCACCGTCCGTCCACACCTCGCCCCAGAAGTCGGTCGGGACAAAGCCGCCGGGCCAGCGGTCGCGCATGGAGCCGTCGCGATGACCGACGTAGGGAACGGCGAAATCCCCGAACGGAAAGCTGTCGTAGCGCCAGTCCGAATCGTCGAGACCGAGCGGCGCCCCCACGAGGCGTTCGAAGCTCTCCTGGACCGAGCGATGGGTGACCCGCTCGATGATCCCGCCGAGGGCGATGTAGTTCGTATTGGAGTAGCGGTAGCTGCTCCCCGGCCGAAAGCGCAGCCCGTGCACCGAGCGGAGCACCTCACCGCGGGTCCAGCGATGGTGCGGGCGCGCGACGATGAGCTGGTTGATGCGCCGGCTGCCGAGGTAGTCCGGGAGCCCGCTCGTGTGGCGCAGGAGATCGATGACCAGGATCCGTCCGGCACCGTCGAGACCAGGCAGGTACCGAGCCACCGGCACGCGTAGGTCGATCCGCCCCGCGTCGACGAGGGTGAGGACCATCGCGGCGGTCACCGTCTTCCCGGTGCTGGCGGTGATGAACCGCGTCGCCGGGGTGACGGCCTCGGATGAGCCGACCCGCTCGACCCCGGCCGACCCGCTCCAGACCAGTTGGCCGTCGCGCACCACCGCGGCGGTCGCGCCCGGCACACCGAGTTCCTCGCGCGCTTCGGCGAGGGCCTGATCGAGCCGCACGTCGCGCCCGCGCAGGTCCGCCGCGGCTTCGTCCGCCGACGCACCGCTGCCGCCATCGCAGCCCCCGACGGCCAGGCCGCACAGCGATGCCGCAGCCGCGACCGCGGTGAGTTGCAGCGCGCGCTCGATCCTCACCGAAGACCTCCTTCCGGCCGTCCCGCCCTCCTGGCGGTGGTCGCGATTCTCCCATCCTGCGAGCCTTATGCTCCAGCGACAGATCACCACCACGCGTCAGGAGGCCGCCCATGCCGATGCTCGAGCTCACCTACCCGAAGGGAGCGATCGCCCCTGAAGCCCGCGAGGAGCTGCTCGAGGAGCTGGCGACGAAGATGCTCGCCGCCGAGCAGGCTCCCGATACAGAGTTCTTCCGCTCGATCACCTGGGTCTACGCGAACGAGATCGATCCGGGCTCGATCGCGGTCGGCGGGCGGCCTGGCGGCGAGCCGCGCTTCCGCGTTCAGGTGACGGTCCCGGAGGGCGCGCTGTCGGACCGCCGCAAGGGGATCCTGGTCGACTCGTTCAACCGGGCCGTCCTACGCGCGGCCGGCCTGCCCGAGGGCGAGGGGCTGCGCGTCTGGACGATCATCAACGAGGTCACCGACGGCAACTGGGGTGCCGCCGGCCAGCAGATCCGCTACAAGCAGCTGGTCGAGCTCGCCGCCGGCGAGCGCGAGAAGGAGGGCGCTCCCGCCTAGAGCGTCAGCTCGACTTGTCCCAGCGGCGCAGGTAGGGCTCGGGGTCCATCACCGAGCCGCCCTTGTAGTAGCCGGGAGGTGACCACATCTCGAAGTGCAGGTGGCAGGCCGAAGCGTTCCCCGTTCGGCCTACGAGGCCGAGCTTCTCGCCCGCCGCGAGCCGCTGGCCCTCCCTGACCGAGGCGCGGTGCAGGAGGTGCATGTAGACGGTGTCGGGCGCCTTGCGCTTGCCGTTGATGACGACGTAGTTGCCGGCCGCGGAGTGGTACTCGACGATGTCGATCCGCCCCGGCTGAGCGGCGACGAGCTTCTTGCCGCACTTGGCCATGAGGTCCTGGCCCTGGTGGTCGCGCCCGGCGCCGAGGCCGTCGCCGTAGGTGTGATGCCCGCGGATCGGGAAGATCCCCTTGCTCGTCTCGGCGCCGTCGTCGGTCCCGCCTCCACCTGTGCCCACGCCGCCGCTCGTCGCGGCGATCGCCTGCGCTCCCAGGCCGCAGACCGCGGCCGCCGCCATCAGGCCCGCCACCGTGGCTCGGCGTCCGGGCTTGCTCGTCTTGTCAGTCACGTGTACCAGTCCCTTTCGTCGGCCTACGGGGTTAGCTGACGGGCTGGCGCTGAAAGAGCTTGCGCCCTCGCCGATCGCGGCGAGTTAGCCCCAAACAGATGGGTCCCCCGATCCCTTCGCCCGGATCGTTGCCAGGCTGCGGGATTCGGCTTTACCGGTTATCGAGCGCGAGAGGGTACATAACCCGGCCGACGAAGTCGCCGGTTCACCGTCTGAGGCGGCCTGGCGCTGGCCGCGCAGCCAGGCCAATTCCTGCAGCCCTAACGCAGCCTGCCGATAAGGCGGGCATGGAAGGTAAGCCGACGTGGCTGTGCCCAACGCAGTTCGATCGCGACCGCCTGCTCGACATGGAGGCGAAGCTCGCCCGTGCCCGCGCGATCATGTACGGCTCGCTCGGCGTCGGGTTCCTCATCGCCACCCACTGGCTGGGGCCGTGGATCATGCTGCTGCTCGCGGGCTCGGTCGTGGGCTACGCGCTGCTCCGACCCCTCATCGACCGGGTCGCGTATCCCGAGTACGTGATCGCCGCGACGGTGGTCAACGCCCAGATCCTGATCGGCGTCGGGATCGCGCTCACGGGCGGTCCCACGAGCCCCGCGATCCCGGTCCTGCTCCTTCCGATCGTCACGCTGCCCGCACGCTTTCCGGGCCGCGGCGTGGTCGCGGGCGTCGTGATCACGATCGTCGTCCTGCTCGCGGCGACGGTCGGCGCCGACCCCGCCGCGTTCGCCGACGACCCCACCTACACGCTCGTCGGCCTCGCCTCGATCGCCGGCCTCGCCGCCTTCGCCTACACGCTGATGAGCTCCGAGATCCAGCAGCGCGCCGACGCCACCCTCGATTCGCTCACCGGCCTCCTCAACCGCAAGGCGCTGGTGACCCGCTTCGCCGAGCTCGCCGACCAGGCCGGGCTCACCGACGGCCTCGTCTCGGTGATCGAGTGTGACCTCGACCACTTCAAGCTGATCAACGACGAGCACGGGCACGAGCGCGGCGACGCGGTGCTCAAGGACGCCGCCTACGCGCTGCGCAAGAACCTCCGCTCCTTCGAGCTCGTCTACCGCCTCGGCGGCGAGGAGTTCCTGATCGTCCTCCCCAGCGTCGGGCTGAGCGAGGCGACGGCGACCGCCGAGCGGGTGCGCCGCGGGATCGAGAGCGCGCAACCCGGGGGTCTCCCCGTCACGGCGTCGCTGGGGGTCGCATCGGGACAGGGTGCGGACGTGCATTTCGAGGCGCTGTTCCGCAATGCCGACCGGGCGCTGTACGAGGCCAAGCGTGGCGGCCGAAACCGGGTCGTGGCGGCGGAGCCGCAGGCGAGCGAGCCGGCTCCGAGCGGCGAGGCGCTGCCCCTGCCGGCGCCGGTCTGAAGCCGTAACGCCCCGCGAAGGCTCGCCCGGCCGGTGAGCGCGGGGCGGATCTCCGCAAGGATGCGGCGATGCGTCGCCGGGTCTCGATCTCCGCCGCAGAGGCTCGCCGCCTCGCGATCTCGGCGCAGGGCCTCGCCGACCCGCGGCCGGCCGGCGAACCCGGGGGCTGGGATCTGCGCCGCATGCTGAAGCGCGTCGGCCTGCTGCAGATCGATTCTGTGAACGTGCTCGAGCGCGCCCACTACCTGCCTGCGTTCAGCCGCCTTGGCCCCTACCGGCACGGGCTCCTCGACCGGCTCTCGGCGCGCGCCCCGCGGCGTCTGTTCGAGTACTGGGGGCACGAGGCCTCGCTGCTCCCGGTCGACCTCCACCCGCTGCTTCGCTGGCGGATGGCCCGCGCCGAGCACGACGCCTGGGGCGGAATGCTGCGGATCAAGCGGGATCGCCCAGCGCTCGTCGCCGACGTGCTCGAGCAGGTCCGCGAGCGTGGCCCGATCGCCGCGTCGGAGCTGACCGCCGAACGCCCGCGCCGGAGCGGGCCGTGGTGGGATTGGTCGGAGTCGAAGCGGGCGCTCGAGTGGCTGTTCTGGTCGGGACAGGTGACCGCGGCACGGCGGCGGCGCTTCGAGCGCCTCTACGACCTGCCGGAGCGCGTTCTGCCGCCGAAGGTGCTGGCGGCGGCGACCCCCTCGCCGGAGGACGCCCAGCGCGACCTGCTCCGGATCGCCGCCCGGTCACTGGGCGTCGCGGCGGAGCGCGACCTGCGCGACTACTTCCGCCTCCCGGCGGCGGAGGCCAAGCCACGCGTCGCCGAGCTGGTCGAGTCCGGCGAGCTCGTCCCCGTCGCGGTCGAGGGCTGGGGCCGAACCCAGGGCTACCTCTGGGCCTCGGCCCGGATCCCGCGGCGGGTCGACGCCGCGGCGCTCATCGGGCCGTTCGACTCGCTGCTATGGGAGCGCACACGGCTGGAGCGGATCTTCGGTTTCGCGTACCGGCTCGAGATCTACGTCCCGGCACCGAAGCGCCGCCACGGCTACTACGTGCTCCCGTTCCTGCTCGGCGACCGGCTCGTGGCCCGGGTCGACCTGAAGGCGGACCGCGGCGAGGGCGTCCTGCGGGCGCGGGCCGTCCATCTGGAGGACGAAGCGCCGGCCGAGACCCGCGACGCGCTCGCGGCCGAGCTCGAGCTGCTCGCCTCGTGGCTCGGGCACGAGTTCGACGCGCGGCTCTGAGCGCGGCGGGCACGAGCGGCCCCCCCCCGCTACCCTTACTTCAGAAAGTAAAGCTCCTTCATTGTGAAAAGGATCAGCATGCAACTCCTTCTCCTACCCCTCGACGACAGCATCCTCTTCCCCGGGATGACCGTGACCATCGCCGCCGACGTCGGCGACGCCGAGCGGGTCTTCCTGCTCCCCCGCCCCGACGGCGAGTACGGGACCATCGGCACGATCGCCGAGGTCGTCGAAAGCGGGCGCCTGCCCGGCGGCATCAACGCGGTCACGCTCACGGGCGTGGGTCGCGGCCGCGCGGGCACGGCTTCGCCCGCGGCCAACGGCGAGCTGGCGATCGAGGTCGAGCCGCTCGAGGACACCGTGCCGACCGAGGGCCGGATCCGCGAGCTTGAGCGCGACTATCGCGCGGTCGTCGAGGAGATCCTCGAGCTGCGAGGCGACGACGGCCGGGTCGCGGCCTTCCTGCGCTCGATCTCCGAGCCGGGTCCGCTCGCCGACACCTCCGGCTACAGCCCGGACATCTCGCTCGCCGACAAGCAGCGGCTGCTGGAGATCGTCGACGTCACCGACCGGCTCGAGCTGGCGCTCGAGCTGCAGCGCGAGCGGCTCGCGGAGCTCCAGGTCCGCAGGCGGATCGCCGACGACGTCGAGTCCGGAGCCCAGGCGCAGCAGCGCGAGTACTTCCTGCGCAAGCAGATGGAGTCGATTCGCAAGGAGCTCGGCGAGGACGACGCGTCGATCGTCGACGAGTTCCGAACCAGGATCGAAGAGTCGGCGATGCCCGACCCGGTCCGCGAACAGGCTGAGCGCGAGCTCGGGCGGCTCGAGCGGATGGGCGAGTCGACGGGGGAGTCGTCGATGATCCGCACCTACCTCGACTGGCTGCTGGGGGTCCCGTGGGGCGAGCGCTCGGACGAGCGCCTCGACCCGGTCGCCGCGCGCGAGGTGCTCGACGCCGACCACGCGGGGCTCGAGGACGTCAAGGACCGGATCACCGAGTACATCGCCGTGCGCGGTCTGCGCCGCGAGCGCGGCCTGGCCGACGAGGGCCGCGGCGCCGGCGCGATCCTCACCCTGATCGGCCCTCCCGGCACCGGCAAGACCTCCATCGGCGAGTCGATCGCCCGCGCGACAGGGCGCGAGTTCGTTCGCATGTCGCTGGGCGGTGTCCGAGACGAGGCCGAGATCCGCGGTCACCGCCGCACCTACATCGGCGCCCTGCCCGGGCGACTCGTCCGCGCGCTCAAGGACGCGAAGACGATGAATCCGGTGATCATGCTCGACGAGGTCGACAAGGTCGGCGCCGACTGGCGTGGCGATCCGAGCTCCGCCCTGCTGGAGGTCCTCGACCCGGCGCAGAACCACAGCTTCCGCGACCACTACCTCGACGTCGAGCTCGACCTCTCCGAGGTCCTCTTCATCGCCACCGCGAACGTCGCCGAGACGATCCCCGGGCCGCTCCTCGACCGCATGGAGGTGGTCCGCTTCGACGGCTACACGACCGACGAGAAGGTCGCGATCGCGCGCGGCTACCTGTGGCCGCGCCAGGTCGAGCGCAACGGCCTCCGTTCCGACGAGGTGGAGATCGGCGACGAGTCGATCGAGCGGATCGTCACCGAGTACACGCGCGAGGCGGGCGTCCGCTCGCTCGAGCGCGAGCTCGGCAAGCTGCTGCGAAAGACTGCAACCAGGATCGCCTCCGGCGAGGCCAAGGCACCGGTGACGATCGACGGCGACGCGATCCGCGAGGCGCTCGGCAAGCAGCGCTTCTTTCAGGAGGCGGCCGAGCGCACCGCCGTCCCCGGTGTCGCGACCGGCCTCTCGGTCACGGGCGCCGGCGGCGACGTGCTGTTCATCGAGACCACCTCGATGCCGGGCAAGGAGGGCTTCGTGCTCACGGGGCAACTCGGCGACGTGATGAAGGAGTCGGCGCGGATCGCGCTCTCATACGTGCGCGGCCACGCCATCCAGCTCGGGATCGACGACGAGTCGTTCGCCGACCGCGAGTTCCACATCCACGTCCCAGCCGGGGCGATCCCCAAGGACGGCCCGAGCGCAGGGATCACGATGACCACGGCGCTGGTCTCGCTGCTCAGCGGGCGACCGGTCAAGCACACGGTCGGGATGACCGGCGAGGTCACCCTCCAGGGCCGGGTGCTGCCGATCGGCGGTCTGAAGCAGAAGGTGCTCGCCGCGCACGCGGCCGGGCTCACCGACGTCGTGATCCCGGAGCGCAATCGCGCCGACCTCGACGACGTCCCGGAGGAGGTCCGCGACGAGATGAGCTTCCACCCGGTGCTCTCGATCGACGAGGTACTGGAGCTGGCGCTCGAGCCCGAGCCGGCCGAGGCCATCGCCGCCTGAGCCGCGGCCGGGTCTAGACTCAGCAGCGATGCGGGGACGTAGCTTCTGCCTCGGCGTGGCGGCGGCAGCGCTGCTGGTCGTGCCGGCACCGGCCGCCGGAGCGCCGACGGTAGCCGGAGAGTTCGACCTCCCGGCGGGGTTCACGGTCGGCGCCAACAACGAGATCGTCCAGGGCCCGGACGGCAACATGTGGGTGACCACCGAACAGGCGGCGATCGTGCGGATCGCGCCGGACGGCAGCGCCGTCGCGTTCGAGCCCCCCGGGATGACCAGCGATGCCTCGGGGATCACCGTCGGCCCCGACGGCAACCTCTGGGCGGCCCAGAGCGCGGGCGTGATCATGATCCCGCCGGGCAACCCCCTGGCCGCCGACCAGACCAACGTCGGCATCGCCGGCGGGCAGGGCATCGCGGTCGGCCCCGATGCCAGCATCTGGCTCGCCGGCGCCAACGCGCTGGTCAGCATCCCGCCCGCGAGCCCGGCCACGTTCGACAACAACGCGGTCACGCTCAATGGACCCAAGGGCATGGCGACCGGCAGCGACGGGTTGCTGTGGATCGCCGACGGCGCGAACATCGTCAGCGCCACCGCGGCCGCGACGCCCGTGCTGACCCCGTACCCGATCGGCAACTCGGCCGGCGGCTCGCAGGACGTGGCCGCCGGCCCGAACGCGCAGGTCGCCTACGTCAACCCGGTCGACGACCCGCAGGGGGTCGGCCTGATCTCACCCGGCGGGACGCCCCAGAAGGTCAACCTCGAGAACTCCGATCCGTTCGGGGTGACCTTCGGCCAGGACGGCGCCTACTGGGTCGCGCGCTCGGCCACCAACGATCTGCTGCGTCTGACCACCGGCGGCCAGACCTCGACGCTGACCGGCTTCGCGCCGAGCGGCGGCGTCGGTCCGCGCAAGATCGCCACCGGCCCGGACAACACGCTCTGGGTGACGCTCGACACGCCCGAGAAGGTCGCGAAGGTGACCGGCGTGGATCCACCGTCACCCCCGCCACCCCCACCCCCGCCGGGAACGTCGCCCAGCACAACCCTCGACAAGGGAGCGAAGAAGAAGGTCAAGACCTCGAAGCGCAGGGCGAAGGTGACCTTCGAGTTCAGCTCGCCAACCGCAGGGGCGGCCTTCGAGTGCACGCTGACCAAGAAGGGCAAGGCGCCGCGGACCAAGCCATGCACCTCGCCGGTCACCTACAAGCTCAAGCCCGGCCGGTACACGTTCGGGGTCGCGGCCGCGGCCGGCGGGCTCACCGACGAGACGGCCGCGACGGACGCGTTCAAGGTCGTCAGGCGCCGGGCCTGACCGCCGCAGGATCTACGCCCGCTGTCGCTCGCGGGCGATGGCCGTGGCGAGCACGTTCGCGATCGACTCCACGAACGCCGTCTGGTCGAAGTCGAAGTGGCCGGCGTCACGATGGTGGACGGCGATCACTCCATAGGGTCGTTCCGCGCCGGGGATCACGGCGGCGATTCCGCTGCGGATCGAGCGCTCGCGGAGGACCTCGGTGCCGTGAAAGCGCCACTCGAGATGGAGATCCTCGAGCAGGATCGCCTCGCGGGTTTCGAGCGCGTACCCGGCGTGGGAGTCGACTGCGGAGACGTGCGGGGTACCGATCATCGCCGTGTCCCAGCCAACCGCGGCGCGCAGCGTCAGCTCCGGGGAGCCCGAATCGAGCTCCAGCACCTTGGCGAACGGAGCGTCGAGGACGTTCGCGACCGTCTCGCAGGCGCGCTCCATGAGTGATCCGAGGCCGGGCTCCGCCAGCGCCTCGCGGCTGAGCTCGGCGACGGCCTCCTGCATCGCGACCCGGCGGCGCAGGTGCTCCTCGCGCTCGTGGCGCTCGCTGACGTCGATCACGACGTACGCGTACCGGGCGATCCCGCCGTCGGGGCGGCGGATCGCCGCTCCGTGAGCCTCGATCGGGACCACGGACCCGTCGCGCCGGCGCACCTGGACGCGGGCCGGGCCGCGGCCTCCCGCCTCGAGCCGACCCCTGGCGCGGTCCGCCTCGCGTTCGTTTTCCTCGTCGACCGTCATCCCCAGCTCGGCCCCGGTCCTGCCGATCGCGGCGGCCCGCGGCCAGCCGTAGAGACGCTCGGCGCCGGCGTTCCAGACCACGATTCGCCGATCCGCATCGACGACGACGACCGCCGCGTCGACCTGGTCGAGCAGCTGCGCGTGCAGGGCGTTTTCAGCGTCGCGGAGCCGCGCCTGGGGGACGTCGCGGACGACGAGCAGGCTATGGCCGTCGCCGACGTCCGGGTAAAAGGCGAAGGGGAGCTCCAGGGGATCGCCGTCGCGGGTCAGGAAGTGGCCGTCCTCGCCCGCGCTGCCGCCCGCCATCAGCGCGCCCGCCCAGCGCTCGTCGAGGCCGTCGCGGTAGCGCGGCTGCACGATCTCCTCCAGCGACATGCCCGCGAGTCCGTCGGGGACGTATCCAAAGACCTCGTCCGCGGCGACGTTGCTGCGCACGATCGTGCGGTCCGCGTCGATCACGAGCAGAGGCACCTCGAGCGCTTCGAAGACTGCGCCGCTCAGGTCGATGTCATCCATGGACGCCTCTCTTCACTGGGAACGGCCTGGCCAAACCCCCCGTGACCTGCAATCGGCCGGATGATCGAGGCCCGCGACCTCACGGCCCTGGATTGGCCAGAAGTCCAGGCGTGAAGCGGATTCGAGGGCTTGCTTGCACCGGCAACTAGTTTTCGCTATACTTTTTGAAGCCAGGGGACCAGTAACAGGGGGACCACACACGAATACGAGGGGTGAAGATGCCTCGCCAGAGGGGCGCTGCCGACCAGCGCCAAGTACGCCGCAAGCGCGGCGACCACGACAACCAGACTTCCAGTGCACGGGCGCAGCAGCGCACGGACACGCATGCCGTCGCCGAGCCGACGACGGACAGCCTGCAGCTGTTCATCAACCAGGCGATGAAGTACCCGCTGCTCACCGCCGACGAGGAGATCGAGCTCGCGAAGCGGATCGAGAAGGGCGACCTCGAGGCCAAGGAGCGGATGATCAACTCCAACCTGCGGCTGGTGATCAAGTTCGCCCGCCGCTACCAGGGCTTCGGCCTGCCGCTCGGCGACCTCGTGCAGGAGGCGATGCTCGGGCTGATCCGCGCGGCGGAGAAGTTCGACTGGCGGCGTGGCTACAAGTTCTCGACCTACGCGGTGCTGTGGATCAAGCAGTCGATCCAGCGCGGGCTCGACAACACCGGCCGCCCGGTCAGGATCCCGGCCCACATCGCCCAGCGCGAGCGGACCGTCAATCGCACCACCTCCGAGCTGGCCGTGAAGCTCAACCGTGAGCCGACCGACGCGGAGGTCGCGAAGAAGGCGAAGCTGCCGCTCGACGAGGTGATGGCGGTCCGTGATCTGACCCGGGTGACGACCAGCCTCGACATGCCCGTCGGCGACGGCGACACGACGCTCGGCGAGCTGCACGCGGAGGCCACGGCCGACCTCGAGGACGAGGTGCTCGAGCGCGAGCAGGAGGAGGCCGTCGACACCGCGCTGGCCAAGCTCCCCGATGCCGAGCGCCGCGTGATCGAGGCCCGCTTCGGCACCGGCGGCCGGCCCGAGCTGTCGATCCGCGAGACGGCGCGCGCACTGGGCGTGACCCAGAACGCCGCTCGCGAGCTCGAGGCGAGGGCGCTCGCACGCCTGGCGACCGACGGTTCGCTCTCCGGCTTCCGCGCCGCGGCCTAATTCGCCTAACCGGCCGCGGCCGGAAACCGGGTGATCCGCAGCGAGCTGGCGCCGGTGTCGATCGGCAGCTCGTCGGTGGGCGCGTTGCCCCCGAACGGGGCGGCGCTGACCGCGACCAGGTTGACGTAGAGGCTGCGGCCGGGCGCCTGGCGCACGGTCGCGACCCCGTACTTGTTCGAGGTCTGCGGCCCCTCGCCCGGAATGCAGTTGAAGCCGGTCGGCTTCGACAGCTGTCCCTTCCAGGTCAGATCCGTGACTCGCGCGGGGTCGGCTTGGCCGGGGCTCTCGGCCAGGAACATCCGGGTCGTGATCCGTGCCGGCGCCGGCAGCCCGCCGGCGTCGGTGACCAGCTTGCCCCGGACCAGCAGTTGCTCGCCCGCCTGCAGGTCGGCGAGCTCGTGCGAGAGCACGACCGTCGCCCGCTTCGCGATCGGGACTCCGGCGCACAGGCAGGACCCCTGGATCTCGGGAGCCGGCTCGCGCGCCTCGCCGGGCCTGAAGCGGACCACCCTGATTCCCGCCATGTCCTGGTCGACGACCGGCGTCTTCTCGTTCTGGCCGACGAGGATCACGTCGCCGGGCTTCGCCTCCGGGTGGCTGACGTCGACGACCAGGTTGACGTGCGGCGGACCCTGCCAGGGCACCCCGCCCTTGGGGATCCGCGCCTCGGCGTCGCCGAAGGTGACAACGGCGTGGTGGAGCTGGTGGGTGACCGCCCGCCGCCACGGCGACTTCGAGAGCTCGATCCCGTCGACGGCGTCCGAGCCCGGCGCCAGCACCAGCGTGGCGGAGACGTTGGGAGCGTAGGAGTACGCGTTGCCGATCAGGCCCGGGTGGTCGGCGTCCGAAGCGTCGGTGGTCAGCTCGAGCTCGGCGAAGGCCAGCAGCCGGTCCCCGGCGGCCAGCTCCGGCAGCGGCATCTCGCTCGCCGTCTGCGGGCCGAGCGAGAGCACGACACACCGCGTCCCCGGCGCGGTCGCGATCGGAACGGTCTCGACCAGCTCGGGCTTGTCCTGGGTCGTCCCGACCTCGATCGCGGTCGCGGGCGGGCCGGCGGGGCCGTCGTCGACCGCTGGGTCCTCGCGGTGGCGGGAGGGCGCGGCGCGCTCCGGACGGGCCGGGGGCCGTTCGCGCCGGCGCGGCGGGCCGGCTTCGCGCTCGGGCTTTCCACGGCCGCCGTCTCGCTCACGCCCCGGCTCGGTGGCCCGCTGCTTGCGATCCGCCGGCGGTCGTGGCGGCTCGGGCTTCCGCCGGGGTCCGCGGCCGCCGCCACGGTGCTCGCCGCCGTCCCCCCGGCCCGGCCGCGGCATCAGCCCTTGCCGAAGATCATCGCCACGCCGGGGTCGTCCGGATCGACCTTCAGCGTCACCGAGTCACCGGCGCTGAACGGCACCGACGGGTAGATGTACTGGTTGAAGGCCAGCTGGTAGGGCTCGGCTCCCGCGGGATGCGCGGTCGCGGTGATCACGTTCTCGGCCCCGCCCGGCGTGTCGGTGTTCCCGGTCGGCTCCATCGAGTCGATCTTCCCCGGCGTGTCGACGCCCTCGTTCATCAGCTTCTTGGCCCGGTTTGCGAGGTCCATCTGCCCGGCGGACGCCCCGACCCCGACCTTGCTCGTCTGCGCCTGTACCGACTCGGCGGCCCCCTTCAGCTTGTCCATGAAGCCCATCCCGGCTCTCCTTTCGGTGGTGGGTCGGAGACTCTATTGCGCGCGCTTCACGGGGGCTGGGCCTCTCTAATGCGTGATCGCCTTGATCAGGATCAGCGACCCACCGATGGCGAGCGCAACCGCTGTGACGATCATGTTCCGCCCCGTCGACAGGCCGGCCTCACGGTTGGCGAGCAAGGAGTAGCCGGCGATCACCCCGAGCCCGAGCCAGGAGGCGATGTCGTAGGCCGTCGGCAACTCGATCGCGTCGACCTCGACCAGGCCGAACGGGATCAGCGTCACCATCGCCGCCAGCGACCCGAAGGCGGCGTCGCGAGCCTGCTGGCCAACCTCGGTCCGGCTCAGGTGGCGACGCTCGCGGATCACGTGGGCGATGTACTCGGCGTACTGCTCTGCCAGCGTCGCCGCGATCACCGACCCGATCACCGCGGCGATCACCTCGTCGGCCTCGGCGTTCGCCTCGTCCAGGACGAGGATCACGGCGAGCGCGACGATCGATCCGTAGACGGCGCGCGCCGCCCGTTGGGCTATCCGCTCATTGCGCACGCCGGGCATTCTCCCGGCTGCCGCGGCTTCAGCCGGACTCGGCCTTCTCCAGGAGCCCGCGGCCGAGCGCGTAGCGGACGAGCTCGGAGCGCTTGGTGAGCTGCAGCTTCTGCTGGATGTGGGCGCGGTGCGACTCGACCGTGCGCACGCTCAGGAAGAGCTCGTCGGCGATCTCCGAGTTGGTGTGACCGAGCGCGATCAAGCGCAGGACGTCGAGCTCGCGATCCGAGAGCCCGTCGGCCGCCTCGCCCGGGTCGGCCGCCAGCTTCGCGCCGAGCTCGGGCTGCAGGTAGGTGCGCCCGTCGGCGGCGAGGCGCACCGCGTGGACGAGCTCCTCGTCGACCGCCTCCTTGAGCACGTAACCGAGGACGCCGGTCTGGATCGCCTGGCGCGCGTAGGCGGGCTCGTTCTCCATCGTCAGGACGACGATGCCGGTCTCGGGCGAGGCATCGCGCAGTTCCGGAACCGCGCTGATGCTCGGTCCTCCCGGCATATTGAGATCGAGGATCAGGACGTCGGGCTTGTGCCCGCGCACGTAGCGGAGCGCGGATTCGATGTCGCCGGCCTCGGCGACTACCTCGAAGTCCTCCTCCGCGTCGAGGAGCAGGCGCAGGGCGCTACGCACCACGGCGTGGTCATCCGCGAGCACGATGGTAATCGACCCCATAATCCCGGCTCACAGCCTAACGGCGCAGAGCCGATCAGGGGACGGCACGGGTCAGGGCGAAACTTCCCGTTCGCGCACGAGCAGGGTCTGGAGCGCACGGCCGATCGGGCCGCGCTCGTCGTGGAGCGCGGTATCGGCGATCCCGACGCCGTTCGGCTCCGGAAGCGTGATCGCGTCCAGGCACACCCACTCGCCCGCCGGCAGGCGGTGCAGGTGGACGCTCAGGTCGACGTTGATGAAGGTGTACCGGGCGAGGTCGAGCGTGGCGCTCACACCGTTGCCCGAGTCCGCCGCCGCCAGCACGCGCTGCAAGGGGGTCGGCTGCTCGCCGGCGACGAGGGGCTGGCGCATCCGCATCCAGACGGTCGCCGGGCCCAGCTCGCGAAAGGACCCGGCGACGAACCGATACTCCATCGCCGTGTGGTAGCCGACGTCCCAGCCGGTGTCGAAGAACGGCTTGTCCTGTGCCCGTTCGGGGCCCGGAAGGGGTTCCGGCCGTGGGAGCCCCGGCGGGATCTCCGTCTCGCGCTGGGCCAGCCGCCAGGCGGTGGCGCGGACGAGCGGCTCGGCGGAGCGGTCGAGCAGCGTCGCGGCGAGCATCTCCACCGAGCGTCCGGGCCGCACCACCTCGGTCTCGACCCGAAGCGGCGCGATCGGGACCGGGCGCAGGACCTCGTAGGTGACGCGGCCGATGAACCATCCCTCGGGCGTAGCCCGCTCGATCTCGCGTGCGATCAGCGCCGCCGGCGGTCCGGCGTGCTGGGAGTTCGGGTCCCACGGGCCGCGGGTGAGCTCCGATGAAACGAATTCGCCCCCTTCGGGGACATAGAAGGCAGAGGACATCAGCGCATTAACCTAGGAGACGAGGAATGGAAAAGGTCGAGAAGACGGACGCGGAGTGGAGGGCCGAGCTCTCCCCCGAGGAGTACCACGTCCTGCGCGAGCAGGGCACCGAGCGCGCCTTCACGGGCTCGTACTGGGACAACCACGAGGACGGCGTCTACCGCTGCAAGGGCTGCGGCGCCGAGCTGTTCGACTCGGATACGAAGTTCGACTCCGGCACCGGCTGGCCGAGCTTCTTCGACCCGATGGATCACGAAACGGTCGAGACCCGGCCCGACAACAGCCTCTTCATGCGCCGCACCGAGGTCGTCTGCGCGCGCTGCGGCGGCCACCTGGGCCACGTGTTCGACGACGGCCCGAACCCGACGGGGCTGCGCTACTGCATCAACAGCTGCTCGCTGGACTTCGCGCCGAAGGACGAGGACTAGGGGCAACCCCGGCCGCGTTGGGCTGGGTCGGGGTGGCGCGGAGCGCTCCGCGATGACGAGCCGCACCTTGGGAGTCCGGCGTCTCGTCCAAAGCGGCCCTTCAGAGGTCTGGAGCGCGGGTCGATGGCAAGCAAGGCCCATGGACGAGACTCCGAAGACACGAGTTCATCTCAGAGCCGTGGGTATCGGTGGCCTGGTTCTGATCCCGGTCGCGGCCGCCATGTTCGCCGCGGACCTCCAAGTCGCCGGATCGATCGCACTCGGGATGGGGTGGCTGCTTGCGCTGGTGCCCGTCCTGGCGATCCCGGTCACCGACCGGCTTGCGGGGATGCCGCAGCCTCGATCGAGGGGCGGACCTACGTTCATCATGGTCACCGCTGTCGCCGGAGTAGGCGTCGCCACGGAGCACCCCGTGGCCGGCCTCGCCGTGACCTATGTCGCACTGGTCTGGTTCTACGCGCGATTCATTCTCTGAATCCCTCTCGTCCGAAGCGGTGCTCTTGCGCTTGCTGACTACCCACGGGTACTCGGCGGGTACTCGGCGGTACTTTTCGCTGCGAGGCGCCGGTATCCCTCGGCTCTTGGCGAATCACGCCTCTCTGCCGCGACGGGGCTACTGGCTCCCGATCACCTCGGGCGCCCCGGCTTCCACCAACGCCGCCGGGAGCGCAACCGACCCGTCCGCCCGCTGGCCGTTCTCGATCAGGGCGATCAGCGTGCGGCTGATCGCGACCGCGGTGCCGTTCAGGGTGTGCAGGACCTCGGGGGCCGCCTCCGGCTCGGGCCGGAAGCGCGCCCCGAGCCTGCGGGCCTGGTAGTCGGTCGTGTTCGAGCACGAGGTCAGCTCGCGGTAGCGGCCCTGACTCGGGATCCAGGCCTCGCAGTCGAACTTGCGAGCCGCCGGCGCCCCCAGGTCGCCGACCGCGATGTCGACGACCCGGTAGGGGATCTCGAGCGCGCCGAGGATGCGCTCCTCGATCGCCAGGATCCGCTCGTGCTCGGCGCTCGATTCCTCGGGGCGCACGAACGAGAACATCTCGACCTTGTCGAACTGGTGGACGCGGAAGATCCCGCGGGTGTCCTTGCCCGCGGCGCCGGCCTCGCGCCGAAAGCAGGTCGAGATCCCGGCGTAGCGGCGCGGCAGGTCGGCGCCGTCGAGGATCTCGTTCGCGTGGAGGGCGGCGAGCGAGACCTCCGAGGTTCCGACCAGGAAGAGCTCGTCCCGCTCGACCTCGTAGATCATCTCGCGCTCGCCGGGGAAGAAGCCGGTCCCGTAGAGCGGGCCCTCGCGGACGAGGACCGGCGGGACGACGGGCTCGAACCCCTCGGCGCGGACGGTTTCGACCGCGAACCGGATCAGCGCCAGCTGGACCAGCACCAGGTCGCCGAGCAGGTAGGCGAACCGGGAGCCCGAGGCCTCGGCGGCCTTCTCCATCTCGATCCAGCCGTGCTGCGTTCCGAGCTCGAGGTGATCGCGGACCTCGAAGTCGAGGCTCGGCGGCTCGCCGACCTCGCGGAGCGTCGCCGCGTCCTCCTCGCCGCCGTCGGGCGCGTCCGGATGCGGGAGGTTGGGGAGGGTTGCGGCGAGTTCGTCGCGGCGCTCCTCGACCTCGGTCAGCTCCGCCTGCATGCGCTTCAGATCCGCCGAGACCGCCTTCATCCGCTCGATCACTTCGCTGGCGTCGCCGCCCTCCCGCTTGGCGGCCGCGATCTCGTCAGAGGCCTTGTTCTGCTCCGCGCGCCGGCCCTCGACCTCCGGCAGCAATTCGCGCCGCCGGGTGTCGAGGGCAAGCAGCTCGTCGAGCGCCTCGGCGACGCCGCGGCGCTCGAGCGCGGCGCGAGCCAGCCCCGGGTCCTCGCGGATCGCGCGGAGGTCGAGCACCGTCGCGACCGGGGCTACTCGCCCTCGGCCCCGGCCTGTTGCTGCTCGGACTGGATCTCGCTCGCGTCGCCCGGCTGCGGTGGGCGATCGATCTCGTCGCCCGAGTAGGCGGCGACGAAGTCCGCGACCGCCTGGGCCTCGTCGCCGACGAGGATGTTCTGCGGCATGATCGCTCCCGAGAAACCGCCGTTGCGGATTGCGTAGAGGACGTCCTCGGCGCTCTCGACCCGCTCGTCGAGGTTCGGGCCCTGGTTGCGGAGCTCGCGGTTGGCCGAGCCCTGGGTGCCGGCGGCCTGCAACGTATGGCAGCCGCCACAGCGCTCGGAGAAGAGGACCGCGCCGTCGTAGTCGGGATCGTCCTCGGCGAGCTGGATGCCCTCGGTGCCGCAGGCCCCGAGGGCGAGCGCAGCGACGATCGCAGCTGTGAGGGCGAGAAGGGGTCGCACCGCGGCGGCATCATACTTTTCGACCCCGTGGCCGCGCCGACACCCGACCAGCTACGCAGCGTGATGGCGCTCGCCCCGACCGCCGTCACGGTCGTCACCGCGCAGGGAGCGGAGGGCCCGGCCGGGGCGACCGCGAACGCGGTCACCTCGCTCTCGCTCGATCCGCCGCTGATGCTCGCCTGCCTCGATCGCGGCTCGCGCACGCTCGACGTCGTCCGCGCGAGCGGCGCCTTCGGCGTCAGCGTGCTCGGGGCGGGCCAGGAGGCGCTGGCGCGCGGGTTCGCTTCGAAGGCCCCGCACACCGAGAAGTTCCGCGAGGTCGGATGGAGCGAGCATGACGGCGTTCCCATCCTCGACGGCGCGATCGCATGGGTCGCCTGCGCCCTGCGCGAGCTGCACCCCGGCGGCGATCACGAGATCGCGGTCGGCGACGTGCTCGCCGCCGGCGGCAGCGGCGGCGACCCGCTGATCTTCTACGCCGGTGCCTACCGGCCGTTGGACTGAGCTCGCTCGTCCGGGACGGGGAGCTGGTGCGCCTGGCACCAGGCGATCAGCTCGCGCCTGGCGATCTCCGCCGGATTCTGCGTCTGCGCCGCGCCCCGCGTGCGAGCCTTGGCCTGCGTTCGCTTGGTGGCGTGTTCTGCCATCTGCCCTCATAACGCAACATCGGCACGGAAGTCTCGGTCTACACCGAACTTTCGTCCGTTTATGGCTAGAACAGGCCGCTGCTCGTGCCCGCGGCACGCAGGGCGAGGCCGAAGACGACCAGCGCCGAGACGGCCATGATCCCCGTCTCGCGGCGGACGATCGCGAGCGCGAAGCGGTGCTGGCGATCCTCGGGGAGGGCGTCGAAGTCGACGCCCTCGAGCTCGCGCTCGGCGGCGCCGGCGCGAGCCGCCTCGGCGAGCAGGGTGACGAGCAGCGGGAGGACCCCGTACACGTAGTGCAGATCGTCGGGGGCCTCGTGTCCGAGCAGCAGCAGGATCGTCCCGAGCAGGATCTGGAGGACGACCGCGGCCTGGGCGACTCGCAGCAGGTACCAGAACGGGACGCTCGGCTCGCGCCGCAGCCACGCGATCCCGCCGACGGCGCCGGCGGCGAGGTTGGTGATCAGGACGCCGACGCCGACGACGAGGTGGACGGTCTCCATCGCCGGCGGATGAAAGCAGACGCCGGAAGGTCGGATTTTCCGCATTGAAATGCGGAAGAGCACTATGTAGCAACCCATCACAAGGTGGGATAGAACTCGGGGGCTCGTGCTGGAGAGCTACCTGCCCGTACTCGTCTTCATCGCCCTCGGAGCGATCGTCGGCACGGCGTTCGCAATGCTCAACCATCTCGTCGGCCGCAAACGGGTTCGCGACCGCGAGATGAAGGCGGACCCCTACGAATGCGGGCTGCCGAGCGAGGTCTCGCGCACCTTCCGCTTCGGGGTCAGCTTCTACATGATCGCGATGCTGTTCATCCTGTTCGACATCGAGGTCGTCTTCCTCTACCCCGTCGGGGTGATCTTCAAGGCCGCCGACTCGATCTTCCTCCTCGTCGAGGTGCTGATCTTCGTCTTCCTGCTGCTCGTCGCCCTGATCTACGTCTGGCGCCGGGGTGCGCTCGATTGGAGGTGAGGCGGGAGAAGCTGCGGGGGCTCGCTCCGCTTGCCGAGCCCGGCTCGCCCGAGCACCTGCGAGTGCGCCAGCTGCGCTCCCGCGACCTGCTGCGCGGCGACCTCGACGACGCCGACCTCGACGAGCACGTCTCTCAGTCGGTGCTGACGACGTCGCTGGAGAAGCTGCTCGCCTGGGGCGCGTCGAACTCGATGTTCCCGCTGACCTTCGGTCTCGCCTGCTGCGCGATCGAGATGATCGCGGCGGTCGGCTCGCCGCGCAACGACCAGGCCCGCTTCGGCGCCGAGGCGCTGCGCGCCTCGCCCCGCCAGGCCGACTTCATCGTCCTCTCGGGTCGCGTCTCGATCAAGATGGCCCCGGTCGTCCGCCGCCTGTACGACCAGATGCTCGAGCCGCGCTGGGCGATCTCCATGGGGGCGTGCTCGTCGTCGGGCGGCATGTTCGCGAACTACGCGGTCGTGCAGGGCGCCGACAAGTTCATGCCGATCGACATCCACGTCCCCGGCTGCCCGCCGCGCCCGGAGGCGCTGTTCTACGGGTTCAACAAGCTGCAGCGGATGATCCAGGGGAACCCGGACATGGGCTGGCGGCGGCGCTACAACGCGATCGGCACGGAGGAGTGGGCGCGTGATGACGTGATCGCCGGCCAGCCGTCGGCGGCGACCGAGGCAGCCTACGCGCGCGCCCGCCAGGCGGTCACGGAGACCGCGGAGGCGACCGGACCGGAGGGACCCGGCGGACCATCACGCCGAGGCGCAGGGACCAGGTGATGCCCGCCTGCGATAGCGACGGAGTCGCGGTTTACGCGCCTACGACCTGCCATCCCTCAAGAGGGCGCGTCCCCGCGGCAGCGGAGGCGAAGCCGAGCAGCCGCGGGAGTGGTTCTTAGTGCCCGACGCCCCCGGGCTCGAGTTGATCGCCGGCGAGCTTCGCGATGCGCATCCGGACTCGGTGCTCGGCACCTACCACG
The DNA here is from genome assembly GCA_963811505.1 of uncultured Solirubrobacterales bacterium. GTDB lineage: Bacteria > Actinomycetota > Thermoleophilia > Solirubrobacterales > 70-9 > WHSW01. Next base: position 142,568 of record CAWERC010000002.1, read on the forward strand.
AGCACGGCCAGGCGTGCCTGATCGTCGACCCCGACCAGATCCTGCCCGTGCTGCGCTGGCTGCGTGACACTCCGGGCCAGGAGTACCGCTTCCTGGCCAGCCTGCACGGGGTCGACTACCTGCCGGCGGAGCCCCGCTTCGGCGTCCACTACGAGCTGCTCAATCGCGACCGTGTCGAGCGGATCCGGGTCCGGGCGGCGGTTCCCGATCCCGGGACGACCTCCACCGCGTCGTCCGGCGAGACCGAGGAGGTCGACGGGATGCTGCTGCCGTCGATCGAGAGCTGCGTGCCGCTCTTTCCGACCGCGGAGTACCAGGAGCGCGAGGTCTATGACTTCTTCGGGATCTTCTTCCGCGGCCATCCCGACCTGCGCCGGATCCTGATGCCCGAGGTCTACGTCGGCTGGCCCCTGCGGCGCGACTTCCCCATCGGCGGCGAGCCGGTGATCTTCACCCACAACGAGCACCAGGTCCCGGGCTGAGCTCAATGAGTGACCTGCGCGAACACGGCAGCGCGCCGGCCACGGGCGGCGACGTGATCGCCGCCACGACGGCGACCGTGATCGGCGCCTCGCCGGTCGAGCGCACCGAAGCCGGCGAGTCGCTGGAGCCGGAGCACGAGCTGCTGACCGTGAACATGGGGCCGCACCATCCCGCCACCCACGGCGTGCTGCGGCTGCTGGTCAGCCTCCAGGGGGAGGAGGTCCTCGACCTCAAGCCGATCGTGGGCTACGTCCACACCGGGATCGAGAAGAGCTGCGAGGACAAGAGCTACTGGAAGGTGATCCCGTTCATCGAGCGGATGGACTACCTCTCCTACTTCTTCAACATGGAGGCGTTCTGCGGGGCCGTCGAGCGGATGCTCGAGATCGAGATCCCGCCGCGGGCCAAGTACCTGCGCACGATCCACCTCGAGCTCAACCGCATCCACTCGCACCTGTTCTGGCTCGGGACGACGGCGCTCGACCTGGGCGCGGTCTCGATGCTCTGGTACGCGCTGCGCGAGCGCGACACGATCATCGATCTGTTCGAGATGTCGACCGGGCAGCGGATGCACACCCGGTACTTCCAGGTGGGTGGCGTCTTCGAGGACATCCCGCTCGGCTTCGAGGAGAAGCTGCGCGCCTTCCTCGACGACATGCCCAACCGTGTGGACCAGTACGAGGCGCTCGTCAACCGCAACGAGATCTTCCTCCAGCGAACGAAGGGAGTCGGGATCGTCTCCCGCGAGCGATTGCTGGACCTCGGGGTGACCGGCCCCCTGCTCCGGGCCGCGGGAGAACCCTGGGACCTGCGCAAGGTGAGCCCGTACCTCGCCTACGGCGACGTCGACTTCAAGATCCCGGTCGGGACGGTCGGCGACGGCTACGACCGCTACCGCTGCCGGATGCAGGAGATGCGCGAGTCCGTGCGGATCATCGAGCAGTGCCTCGACGGGCTGCCCGAGGGCCCGTGGATCGCCGACGACCGCAAGGTCGTGCTGCCGCCCCGCGAGGAGCTGGCCACCTCGATGGAGGCGCTGATCCACCACTTCAAGCTCGTCACCGAGGGCTTCCGCGTGCCGCCGGGCGAGATCTACTACCCGATCGAGTCTCCGCGCGGGGAGCTCGGCTGCTACGTGCTGGCCGACGGTTCGGCAAAGCCGGCCCGCGTCCACTTCCGCGACCCCTCGTTCGTCAACCTGCAGAGCCTCCGGGACATGTGCGTCGGCGGCTACGTGGCCGACCTGATCCAGAACCTCGGGATGTTGGATCCGATCCTCGGCGGGGTGGATCGATGAATAACTCGCGCCAAGTCCTCGCCTTCGGCTCCGGGCGTACGCGGCGGTGGCAAGCCGATGGATGATCAACCCGCCCACCTCCTGGAGCCAACCGATGACTTGTCGGCCGAGGAGCGCCGGCAACTGATCGCGTCGATGCGGCCGTCGGATGCCGAAGGCGTTCCGGAGCTGCACGAGGTCGAGATCCCCGACCAGCTGCGGGAGCAGATCGAAACCGCGATGTCGCGCTACCCGCAGCTGCGCTCGGCCTCGATCCCGGCGCTGTGGGCGGTCCAGCGCACCTACGGCTGGTGCACGCCCGACGGCATCCGCCAGGCCGCCGCGGTGATGGGCGTGACACCGGCGTATCTGGAGTCCGTCGCCTCGTTCTACGACCTGTTCGCGACCGAGCCGGTCGGCCGTCACCGGGTGCTCGTCTGCACCAACATCTCGTGCTGGATGCGCGGCGGCGACGAGCTGCTGGAGTCGTTCTGCGACGCGTCCGGCGCCGATCACCACGATGCGTCTCACCACGGCGCCAGCTCCGCCGACGGCGAGTTCTTCGTCAAGGGATTCGAGTGCCTGGGCGCCTGCGACCTGGCGCCGATGGCCTCGATCGACGAGCGCTACTACGGGCCGCTCGATGCCGCCGACGCGGTCGCTGCGATCGAGGCGCTGCGAACCGGCGCCGACCCGCCGGACCAGAAGGCGCTCAGCAAGCGGCCGGCCGCCGGCGGGCCGGAGCCGGCACCCGACCCGCGCCTGGAGGGAACGGACGTTGCCTGAGACCAGGGTCCTCTTCCGCCACATCGACGACCCGGATCTGGCGTCGATGGACCGTTACCGGGAGCTCGGCGGCTACACGGCGCTTCAGACCGCGTTCACCCAGCTCGAGCCGTCCGACCTGATCGGCTGCTTCGAGGACTCGGGCCTGCGCGGTCGCGGCGGCGCCGGCTTCTCGATGGGCAAGAAGGGCTCGTTCCTGCCCCGCGGCGAGATGTCCAAGTACGTCTGCTGCAACGCCGACGAGTCCGAGCCCGGCGCCTTCAAGGACCGCGAGCTGATGATGAAGAACCCCCACCAGCTGATCGAGGGGGTGGCGATCGCCGCGCTCGCGGTCGGCGCGCAGCACGCGTTCATCTTCATCCGCGGCGAGTACTGGGAGATCGCCGACATCCTCGACCGCGCCGTCGCCGAGGCGTACGAGGCGAACTACCTGGGCCCGAACGTGCTCAACACCCGGACCAAGGTCGAGCTCGTCGTCCACCGCGGCGCGGGCGCCTACATCTGCGGCGAGGAGACGGCGCTGCTCGACGCGCTCGAGGGCAAGCGCGGCAACCCGCGGCTCAAGCCACCGTTCCCGGCGATCCAGGGCCTCTACGGCGGGCCAACGCTGATCAACAACGTCGAGACGCTTTCCAACCTGCCCCACATCGTCAACAACGGCCCGAACTGGTTCAAGGAGTTCGGCTCCGAGCAGTCGCCGGGAACGAAGGTGGTCTCCGTCTCGGGCTGCGTGCAGCGACCGGGCAACTATGAGATCGAGCTCGGCATCCCCTCGCGCGAGCTCATCTTCGACCTCGCCGGCGGGCCGGCCGAGGGCCGCAAGGTGAAGGCCTGGTTCCCGGGCGGCTCCTCGTCGCCGGTCCTGACCGAGGCCGAGCTCGACCTCCCCTATACGTTCGAGGACATGGCCGAGGCCGGCTCGATGCTCGGCTCGGGGTCGATCATCGTCGCCGACGACACGGTCTCGATCCCCGAGCTGGCCCTGCGGACGGCGCGCTTCTACCACCACGAGTCGTGCGGCAAGTGCACCCCGTGCCGCGAGGGCACCAACTGGACGGTGAAGATGCTGGAGCGGATCACCCGCGGCGAGGCGACGCCGATGGACCTCGAGATCGTCGCGTCGGTCCAGGAGAACATCATCGGCAACTGCCTGTGCGTGCTCGGCGACTCGATGGCGATGCCGGTCGGCGCGATGGTGAAGAAGTTCCCCGACGAGTTCGCCCAGGCGATCGAGGCGCGCCGCGAGCCAGGATCGGGCGACTTCGACGCCTCGCCGATCGACCGGCCGCTGGTCACGGGGGTCACCGCACCGTGACGGAGCGGCCCGAGATCACCCTGGTCGTCGACGGGGTCGAGGTCAACGCGCCGGAGGGCGAGATGCTCGTCGACGCCGCGAAGGGGGGCGACGTCGAGATCCCGGTCTTCTGCTACGAGCCGAAGCTGGGCGGGCCGGTCGGCGCCTGCCGGATGTGCCTGGTCGAGATCGAGGGGATCCCCAAGCTGCAGACCGCATGCTCGACCCCCGTCCGTGACGGGATGGTCGTCTACACCCGCACGGACCGGGTGATCGAGGCCCAGAACGCGGTCGTCGAGTTCCTGCTCGTCAACCACCCGCTCGATTGCCCGGTCTGCGACAAGGGCGGGGAGTGCCCGCTGCAGGACATCGCAATGGGGTGGGGCCCGGGGCGAAGCAGGGTCACCGACCCGAAGCGCCACTTTCGCAAGCCGGTGCCGCTATCGCCGCTCGTGCGAATCGACCGCGAGCGCTGCATCCTCTGCTACCGCTGCGTGCGGTTCAGCCAGGAGGTCGCCGAGGACGAGCAGCTGCAGCTGCTCGAGCGCGGCTCGTCGAGCTACGTCGGCACGTTCGACGACCGCCCCTACATCGCCCCCTTCCACGGCAACATCATCGAGCTCTGCCCGGTCGGCGCCCTGACCGCGGAGGCCTACAGGTTCCGCGCCCGGCCCTGGGACATCGAGGACTCGGGCTCGATCTGCACACTCTGCCCGAGCCAGTGCAACGTCAAGTTCACCGTCCGCGATGAGCGCGTCCAGAGGGTGCTGGCGCGCGACAACCACGACGTCGACAACGGCTGGCTCTGCGACAAGGGCCGCTTCGGCTTCCAGATGATCGCCTCCGACGAGCGGATCGCCGAGCCGAAGCTGGCCGGCAACCGCGCGTCGTGGGAGCAGGCGCTCGACGTCGCGGCGGCCAAGCTGGGCTCCGGCCGGGGGCGGATCGCGGTGATCGCGGGAGGCGAGGCCTCGAACGAGGAGGCCTACCTGGCTCAGCGACTCGTTCGCGAGGCCCTCGGCTCGCCGCACGCCACCGCGATCGACGAGCTCCCCGCCGGGCCGCTGGCGGCGCTCTCGACCGCGGCGATCGCAGCCCCGATCGCGGCGATCGACGAGGCGGAGTCGGTGCTGCTGATCGGTGCCGACCCGCTCAACGCGATGCCGATCCTCGACCTGCGGCTGCGCAAGGCGGTCAGGCACAACGAGCTGCGTCTGGTGATCGCGTCGGAGCGCCCGACCGCGCTCGACGGCGGCGCCGAGGAGACGGCGCGCTACGCGCCGGGCGCCGGCGCCGCCTTCCTCGCCGCGCTGGCCGCCGAGCTCGGGTCCTCACCCCGCACGCCCGGAGGCGAAGCCGAGGACGTGGCGGGAGTTGTTCAAGAGGCCGAGCGGCTCGCCGGCGAGCTTCGCCCCGGCAAGACGCTGGTCATCTGGGGCGAGGCTCTCGGCCGCGGCCCAGACGGCGAAGCGGCGCTCTCCGCGCTGCTCACCTGCGTCCAGGAGCTGAAGTGCGGCGAGGCGGGCGGCGGCGTCCTCTCGGTCCCCGACGGCGCCAACGCGCGCGGCGTTCGCGAGGTCGGCTGCCTGCCCGGCGCCGGGCCCGGCTTCGCCGCGACGGAGGGCGGCAAGACCCTCGATCAGATCAAGCACGGCCTCACCGCCGGCGAGCTCGACGGGGTCATCCTCGTGCACGCCGACCCGATCCGCGACCTCCCCGACGGGCCCGGGTGGGCGAAGGCCCTCAACCAGGCCCGCACGGTGCTGGCGATCTCCTGCTTCGACGACGCCTCCACCAGGGCGGCCGACGTCGTCTTCCCCGCCGAGGCCTACGCCGAGAAGGAGGGCACGGTCACCCACCCGGACGGCCGTCTGCAGCGCCTGCGTCCCGCCGTCCCGCGTTCGGGTCAGGTCCGTCCGATCTGGCAGGTGCTCGCCGAGCTGGGCGCGCGCCTCGGCGACGAGACCGGCATCGACTCTGCCCCCGAAGCGCTCGAAGCGATCGCGTCGGAGGTCCCCTTCTACGCCGGCCTGACGCCGGAGGAGATCGGGGGGACGGGCGTTCGCTGGCAGGAGCGGGAAGCGGGCGCCGCGTGGGGCCCGGGGGATGGGGTTGCCGCCTCGGACCAGACATCCTCGACAACAACCCCATCCCCCGTGCCTTCAGGCCTTCGGTTGGGGACATATCGAGACCTTTGGGCTGATGAGACAACGGAGCGCAACGTGGCGCTGCGGTTCCTCGTCCCCGAGCAGCGGGTCGAGCTCGCCCCCTCCGACGCCGAGGAGCTCGGCCTCGCCGACGGCGACGAGGTGCACGTGCGAGCGAACGGGACGTCGGTGCGTGCGCGCGTGGGGCTGCGCGAGCGAGTCCGGCCAGGCGCCGTCTTCTTGATCCAGGGGACCGCGACCGACAACGCGAACCTGCTCAACGGCGCCGAGACGGTGGAGCTGGAGAAGCTTTGATCCCGGTCGCCGACACCAGCTTCACCGAGGCGACCTGGATCATGATCGTGAAGTCGATCCTGATCTTCCTGGTCGTGTTCTCGATCGTCCCCGTGCTGACGGTGATCGAGCGCAAGCTGATCGGCCGCTTCCAGCACCGCTACGGGCCGAACCGGGTGGGGCCGGTCGGGATGATGCAGCCGCTCGCCGACATCATCAAGCTGGCCGGCAAGCAGTTCTTCCGGCCCGACGCCGCGATCCCGTTCCTGTACGCGATCGGCCCGGCGCTGGTGATCTTCTCCGGGATCACGACGATCGCGATCCTGCCCTTCGGCGACGTCCAGAACGGGGTCGGCCTGTACGGGATCGACGTCCCGATCGGTGTCCTCTACTTCTTCGCCTTCGGCTCGTTCGCGTTCTACGGGCTGCTGCTGTCCGGCTGGTCGTCCGGGTCCAAGTACAGCTTCCTGGGAGCGATGCGGGCCGCCGCGCAGCTGATCTCCTACGAGGTCGCGATGGGGCTGTCGCTGCTCGGGGCGATCCTGATGGCCGGCTCCCTGTCGCTGGTCTCGATCGTCGAGGCCCAGGGCGAGGTCTGGTACATCGTTCCCCAGTTCGTCGGCTTCGTCGTCTTCATGCTCGCCGGATTCGCGGAGACGAACCGGGCGCCGTTCGACCTCCCGGAGGCGGACGCCGAGCTGGTGCAGGGATTCCAGACCGAGTACGGCGGCACGCGGTTCGCTTCCTTCCTGCTCGCCGAGTACCTGGAGATCTTCGTCGTCTCGGGTATCGCCGCCGCCTTCTTCCTCGGCGGCTGGATGGGCCCGGGGCCGGAATGGCTCGACCCGATCTGGATGCTGGCGAAGATCTTCGTGCTGATCATCTTCTTCATCTGGATCCGGGCGACGCTGCCGCGGCTGCGCTACGACCAGCTGATGAGCCTCGGCTGGAAGGTGCTGCTGCCGCTGGCGACCCTGAACGTCCTCGTGACCGCGGTGCTGGTGGTCGTGGCATGAGCGAAGAGGCGAAGCCCGAGTTCCCGTACCTGAAGGACGCCGACGAGGTGATCTCGGTCCAGCGCGGGCCGGAGCCCGGCGGCGCGAAGGGCGCCTACCGCGCCTTCGGCGAGACGCTGCGCGGCCTGAAGACGACGCTCGCGCGGCTGATCGAGGGTCCGATGACGATCCAGTACCCGGAGGAGAAGACGCCGGTCTACCCGCGCTTCCGCGGCCGCCACAAGCTTCACCGCTTCGAGGACACCGGCCTGGAGAAGTGCGTCGGCTGCTCGCTCTGCGCGGCCGCGTGCCCGGCCGATTGCATCCGCGTCGTCGCGGCCGAGAACGATCCCGCCGACCGCGTCTCGGCCGGCGAGCGCTACGCGGCCGTCTACGAGATCAACCTCTCGCGCTGCATCTTCTGCGGCTACTGCGAGGTCGCCTGCCCGTTCGACGCGATCACGATGGGCCACGAGTACGAGATGGCCGACTACAACCGCGGCGACCTGATCTTCACCAAGGAGATGCTGCTCGCCGAACCGCTGGAGCGCAATCCGTTGCGGCGCGAGGGCGAATAGTGGTCGAGGTAGCGTTCTTCGCCGGGGCGATCGGAGCGCTTGGCGGCGCGATCGGGGTGATCGCGCTCCGCAACCCGTTCTACAGCGTGCTGGCGCTGATCGTCCACCTCGTCTCGCTCGCCGGGCTCTTCCTGCTCCTGCACGCCGAGTTCCTCGCCGCGGCGCAGATCGTCGTCTACGCGGGCGCGGTGATGGTCCTCTACATGTTCGTCGCCGCCTACGTCGGCGGGACCGAGGAGCCGCTGTGGGAGCCGATCCCGGGGCAGCGGCTCCTGGGCCCGCTGCTCGCCGCGGCGCTGTTCGTCGAGATCTCGATCGCGGTCATCGGCACCTCGCTCACCGCGATCGAGACCGAGGGCCCCGTGATCCAGGCGGGCTTCGGCTCGCCGGGCGAGATCGGCCGGCTGCTGCTCGAGCGCTTCCTGGTCGCCTTCGAGGCCGCCTCCCTGCTGCTGCTGATCGCGGCGGTGGGCGCGATCGTCCTGGCCGGTCGTAGGCGGAGCGAAGGGGCTGAACCTGCCGCGGCGCGACCGGACGGGAGCGGACGCGAAGCGGAGCATCCCGTCGGAGGTGTTCTGTAGATGGACGTCAGTTGGTATCTGGTCCTCTCGGCGCTTCTCTTCGCCACCGGCGCCTGCGGCGTACTGCTGCGCCGCAGCCCGCTGGTGATCCTGCTCTGCCTCGAGCTGATGCTGAACGCGGGCAACCTCGCCCTGGTCGCGTTCTCGCGCTCGAACGGCAACCAGGAGGGCCAGATCTTCGCGCTCGTCGTCATGGTCGTCGCGGCGTGTGAGGTGGTCGTCGGCCTCGGCCTGATCGTCGCAATGTTCCGCCGCCGGATGACGCTCGACGTCGACGAGATCAGGGAGCTCCGAGGCTGATGTCGGCTACCACCTGGGCCTGGCTGGTGCTCGCCTTCCCGCTCGCGGGCAGCATGCTGATCGCGTTCGGACGCGCGGCGATGCCGGGCCGCATCGCCGGCTGGGTCGGCACCGGCGCGATCGCGCTCGCCTTCGCCTGCTCGGTCGGGGCGCTGCTCGCGCTGCTCGACCACCCGGTCGAGGACCGCCAGCTCACCGACGCGCTCTACACCTACGCCGCCGACGCCGGGCTCCGGATCCACATCAACACCCTCGTCGACCCGCTGTCGGTCTACATGTGCCTGGTCGTGACGGGGATCTCGACCCTGATCCACCTCTACTCGGTCGCCTACATGGGGTCGGACCGCGGGTACGCCCGCTTCTTCAGCTACCTGAACTTCTTCGTCTTCTCGATGCTGCTGCTCGTCCTCGCCGGCAACTTCGTGCTTCTGATCGTCGGCTGGGCCTTCGTCGGCTTCGCGTCCTACGCGCTGATCAGCTTCTGGTACCGGCGGAAGACCGCGACCCGCGCGGGCATGAAGGCGTTCGTGATCAACGTCATCGGCGACATCGGCCTGGTGCTCGCCGCCTTCTTCATCTTCCGCGAGTTCGGCAGCTTCGGCTACCTCGCGGTCTTCGACGCCGCCCCCCAGACCTTCACCGTGAACGAGGGCGTGGTGATCGCGATCTGCCTGCTGATCTGCGTCGGCGCCTTCGCCAAGTCGGCCCAGGTCCCCCTTCACACCTGGCTTCCGGACGCGATGGAGGGGCCGACCCCCGTCTCGGCGCTGATCCACGCCGCGACCATGGTCACCGCCGGCGTCTATCTGATCGCCCGCATGTTCCCCCTCTTCGAGCTCGCCCCCACGGCCGCCGACATCGCCGCCTTCGTCGGGCTGGCGACGCTGCTGATCGCCGCCACGATCGCGCTCGCGGTCACCGACCTGAAGCGGATCATCGCCTACTCGACGATGAGCCAGATCGGCTACATGGTGATGGGGGTCGCGATCGGCGCGTATGCCGGCGGGATGTTCCTGCTGATGGCTCACGCCTTCTTCAAGGCGCTGCTGTTCATGGCGGCCGGCTCGGTGATCTCGGCGATGGCGAACAACCAGAACATCGACGACATGAGCGGCTTCCGCCGCGCGCTGCCGTTCACGTCGGCCCTGCTGCTGGTCGGCTGCCTGGCGCTGGCCGCGTTCCCGGGAACCTCGGGGTTCTTCGCCAAGGACGAGATCCTTGCCTTCGCCGCCAACCGCGGCGGGATGTACTGGATCTTCGCGATCGGCGGCTACATCGGGGCGGTGATGACGGCCTTCTACGCATTCCGGATCGGGTTCCGGGTGACCGCCGGCCAGCCTTGTGAGGAGGCGGAGGAGCTCGAGGGGGGCCATCTGCACCACGCCGAGCCGACCAACCCGCACACGGGCGAGGCCGAGGACGTCGACGTCGGCTTCCCCGGGCCGGAGCACCACATCGCCGAGCGCGAGTGGCCGATGCGCGGGGCGATGGCGGTGCTCGGGGTCGGCGCCCTCTTCGCCGGCGTGATCCAGATCCCCGGCGTCGACCACGTCATCACGACGTTCCTCGAGGGCACCTTCGAGAGCTCCACGCTGTACGCGCAGGAGCCCTCGACGGCCGACTCGTGGATCGGGCTCGCGATCGGGGGCGCGATCTCGATCATCGGGATCTTCATCGCCTACACGTGTTACGTGCGGCGGCCCGGGGTGACGGCCCGGATGGCCGAGCGCTACCGGCGCCTGCACTCCTTCCTGCTGCACAAGTGGTACTTCGACGAGCTGTTCGACGCGCTCGTCTACAGGCCGACGATCGCGATCGGGCGGTTCGCGAGCCTGGTCTTCGAGCGATTCGTCATCCAGGGGATCGTCAACGGGACCACCGGCGTGGTGAAGGGGGCCGGCTCGGTCGTCCGCGGCGCGCAATCGGGCTTCGTGCGCGCCTACGCGCTGCTGCTGGTCGGCGGGTTCGCCGCGCTCGGCATCTACTTCCTGGCGGTATCGAACTGATGCTCTCCGTGCTGCTTTGGACACCGCTGGTCACCGGGGTGCTCATCCTGCTGCTGCCCCGCGTCGCCGCCCGGTGGCTGGCGGTGGTCGGCTCGATCGTCGCGCTGGGGCTGGCGATCGGCCTGGTCGCCGACTTCGATCCGGCCACCGCCGACCTCCAGCACGTCATCGACGAGTCCTGGATCCCCGACCTCGGCGTCCGCTACTTCCTCGGCGTCGACGGGATCAGCGTCTTCCTCGTCCTGCTGACCGCCTCGCTCTGGTTCGCCGCGACGCTCTGGTCCGCGCTTCGCAACGAGCCCGGCGACGAGCGGTCGAAGCTCTACTACTTCCTCGTCGGGCTGGCCGGCACGGCCGCGCTGGGCGCCTTCATGGCCCAGGACCTGCTGCTGTTCGTCCTCTTCTTCGACCTGATGCTGATCCCGTTCTTCTTCCTGATCGGGATGTTCGGCGGTCGCAACCGGATCGCTGCGACGACGAAGATGATCGTCTTCACGCTGGTCGGCTCGCTGCTGATGCTGGTCGGCGCGATCGCGACCGCGGTCCTCGCCTCCGACTCCGTCGGCGAGCTCAGCTTCTCGATCCCGGAGCTGCAGCAGAACCTGCTCCCGGCCGTCAACCAGGAGTGGATCTTCTGCTTCTTCGCGGCGGCCTTCCTGGTCAAGATGCCCGCGTTCCCGATCCACGGCTGGATGCCCGACGCCTACCGGGCGGCCCCGCTGCCGGTCCTGATCCTGCTCTCGGCGGTGCTCTCGAAGGTCGGCGCATACGGCTTCCTGCGCGTCGCGCTGCCCCTGTTCCCCGACGCGACGACCGAGTTCCAGGAGCTGATCATGCTGGTCGCGCTGGCGTCGATCCTGTACGGCTCGGTGATGGCGTTCACGCAGACCAACGTCCGCCTGATCGCCGGCTATTCGTCGATCGCCCAGCTCGGCTTCATCACCCTCGGGATCTTCAGCCTGCGCGCCGACGGCGCCGACGGCGCGGTGCTGCAGATGGTCAACCACGGCCTCGTCGTCGCCGGCGTGTTCATGGTGGTCGCGGTGCTCTACGAGCGCTTCGGGACCGACGACCTGAGGAAGATGGGCGGCCAGGCGATGCGGGCGCCGTTCCTGGCGGCCCTGTTCCTCGTGATCGCGATGGCGAACCTGGCGATCCCCGGCTCGGCCAACTTCATCGGCGAGTTCTACATTCTCAACGGCGTCTTCGCGTCGAAGACCGCGTTCGCGTTCGTCGCCTCGATCGGGATCGCGCTGGCCGCCTTCTACAGCCTGCGGCTGTACCAGCGCACGATGCACAACCGCCTACCCGAGGGCGGCGAGTCACGCGAGATCTCAGTCCGCGACGGGGTCGTCCTCGCCCCGCTGGTCGCGGTGATCGTCGCCCTCGCGCTGTGGCCGGGGCTGATCCTCGAGCGGGGTGAGAGGTCGGTGGCCGAGGCGGTCAACGCCGTGAGCGCTGCGACCGACGATCGCGAGCTCGTCGCCGAGCGCAAGGGATGGACCGGCTACGGGCCAGAGGTGGGCGACTGATGGACTTCAACGCCCCGGACATCAACTACGCCGGGATCTCGCCGATCATCGCGCTCACAGGCGGCATCGTGGCGACGCTGATCGTGGGGCTCTTCGGGAGCCGCAAGCAGCAGCGGATCCTGGTCTCGATCATCGGCTTCGCCGCCCTCGGCGCCGCCGCCGGGCTGCTGATCGCCCAGTGGGGAGCCCACAAGGACCTCGTCGCCGGCGCGCTGCGCCTCGACGACCTCGCGATCACCACCAGCCTGATCTGCATCGCCGCGGCGGCCTACTGCATCCCGCTGTCGTGGCGCGAAGAGGCCTTCGACCGCCCGCTCGGCCCCAGCGGCCACGGCGAGTTCCAGGCGCTGCTGCTCTGCTCGGTGCTCGGGATGACGCTGATCACCCAGGCGCAGAACCTGATCTCGTTCTTCGTCGCCCTCGAGCTGCTCTCGATCCCGCTCTACGTCCTCTGCGGAGCCGCGCTGCGCCGCAGGGAATCGCTCGAGTCCGGGCTCAAGTACCTGATCATCGGCTCGCTCGGCTCGGCGACGCTGCTCTACGGGCTCGCCTTCGTGTACGGCGCGGCCGGCTCGACCGACTTCTCCGGGATCCGGGCCGCCGTCGGCACTTCGGTTCTCGATGACCCGCTGCTGCTGATCGGGATCGCGCTCGCGGCCACCGGGCTCGCCTTCAAGCTCTCGGTCGCCCCCTTCCACCAGTGGACGCCCGACGTCTATCAGGGCGCGCCGACCCCGGTGACCGCGTTCATGTCGGTGGCGACGAAGGCGGCTGTGTTCTGCGTGCTGGTGCGCTTCTTCGAGGTCGCCCTCGGGCCGGCGGCCGGCGACTGGCAACCGGCGCTTGCCGCCCTCGCCGCGGTCTCGATCGTGGTCGGCAACGCGGGCGCCCTCGGTCAGAACTCGCTCAAGCGCCTGCTCGGCTACTCGAGCGTCGCCCAGGCCGGGTACATGATGGTCGCCGTCGTCGCCGCCAGCGAGGCGGGCGTCAACGCCCTCGTCTTCTACCTCGCGGCCTACGCGATGATGAACCTGGTCGCGTTCGCGGTGATCACGATCCGCGAGCGCGAGACCGCGTTCGGCGACGACATCCGGTCGGTCGAGGGCCTCGCCCGCGAGCGGCCCGGCTTGGCGACCGCGTTGACCATCTCGATGCTGGCGCTCGCCGGCCTTCCCGGGACGGCGGGGTTCATCGGCAAGCTCTACCTGATCGAGGCCACCGTCGACGCCGAGTACACCTGGCTCGGCGTGATGATCGCGCTGGGGACGATGATCTCGCTCGCGTACTACCTGCGGGTGATCGCCGCCGTCTGGATGCGCCCCGGCGCCGAGCCCTCGCCGGGCGGCCCGGCGCCGGCGATCGCCGGCGGCTCCCAGGAGGCGGACGCCGAGCCCACCGGCGCCAACTGCAGGGTGATCCTCTCCCTGACCGCGATCGCCGCCGCGGCGACGGTCTTCTTCGGCGTCATCCCCTCGCCGCTCGTCGACTGGGCCAACGCGGCCGGCGAAGCGATCGGCACGCTCCTCGGCTGAGGCGGCGTAGTCGTGATAGTGATTGAGCCGTGACGGAAGCGAGCGACAGGGTGGAGCGGTACCGCGAGGCGCTGGAGGCGTGGAACCGCCGCGATCTGGTCTGGATCCTCGAGCAGGCCTCGCCGGACCTGGAGTTCAACACGGCCCAGATCTTTCCGGGGATCGAATCCAACTACCACGGGCGCGAGGGCATGGTCGAGTTCTGGACCACGTTCATCGAGGAGCCGTGGGCGCTGTTCCAGCTCGAGGTCGAGTCGCTCGAGGAGGCCGGTGAGGATCGGGTGCTGGCTCTGATCACATTCCACGGCACCGAGCGGGAGTCGGGCGAGGAGGTCACCACCGCCTACGCCCATCTCGCCACCTTCCGCGGCGACGAGGTGGCCCGCATCGACGCGTTCGCCGACTGGGACGAGGCACGGCGGGCGGCCGGGCTCGCCTAGAAGCGACGGTGCTCCAGCACGTCTCGATCGAGATCGCGCCCGACCAGGTCGAGGCGGCGGTCGAGTTCTGGAGGCTCCTCGGCTTCGAGCCGGTCGAATCGCCCGAGGCGCTCGGCGGCTACGTCACGTGGGTCGAACGGGCCGGGACGCAGATCCACCTGATCCACACCGAGGAGGCCAGCGTTCCGGCGCTCGGGCACGCGGCCGTGGTCGTCGACGACTTCACCGAGGCGCTCGACGGCGTCGCCGCCGCCGGCCACGAGGTCAGCGAAACGCGCGAGCTCTGGGGAGCGCGGCGCGCGTTCGCGATCTCGCCCGGCGGCCACCGGGTCGAGCTGATGGCGGCGCCGCCACCTCCGGCGGCCTGAGCCTCGCCGAGCCGGGACCTCAGGGCTTGAGCTCGGCGACGACGGGGGGCGCCGCCCCCTCGACGACCGCGGCAGCGCTCTCGACGGGCCCCGCCGCCGGCGTGGCGTGCTGGACCGGGGTCGGCGGAGGGCTCTGCGGCTCGGGCTCGCCGGTCTGCGGCCGCACCGGAACGGGGGTCTCGGGAAGGCTGGGCGTCGCGGGCGCGGCGGGCTGCGAACCGCCGCTATCCCCACCGGATTCGGCGGGCGCGGCCGGCGCGCCGGCGGTCGTCGCGGGCGCGGCGGCGGCCGCCTCGGTCGCCGGCGCCCGCCGGTCGCGGCGGTGGCGGCTGACGTGCTTGGCGCGCTGGGAGGGCTGATCGACTCGGACCGCCGGGAGCGCGTCACGGGCGAGCACGGGAGCGGCCGTAGCCGCCACCTGTTGATCGCCTCCGTCGCGAATCACCGCCGCGGTCGTGGAGATGACCGCGATCACCGACGCCGCGACGGCCACCGCGGTCATCGGCAGGCGGCGCGGCGCCGGAGCCGGAGCGGTCATGGGCGCCCCGTTTGCGGGTTGCGTTCGCACGACCTTCGCGATCCCGACGTTTCGCAGCGGCAGCGCCGGGGCCGGCGCTTCGAACCATTCGGGTGCGCGAATCGGCTCGCCGCCGACCCGAGCGCGGATCCGCGAGGCCAGCGCCAGGGCGTCGGTGGCGAACTCGCGGTAGGCGGCCTCACGTGCCTCGGTGCTGCGGCGCAGGTAGATCGCCATCGTCGTCACCAGGATCACCCCCGGGCCGAAGATCAGCCCGCAGGCGATCGCCTTGCGGGCCCCCTCTGGCTCGAGGACGATCGGCGCGACCAGCGCGACGGCGATCAACGCAAGATGCCCCCCGATCACCGCCGGCCGCCGCAGCGAGTAGGCGACGAAGCCGGCGACCAGAACCAGGTAGAAGCCGTAGGTCGGGTCGATCGTCGTCGTGGCGATCGCGACCGCGAGCGTCGCCGCGGCCGGGGAGAGGTCGATCACCGCGCTGCCGACCCGCTCCCACGGGACGACGAAGGAAAGGAAGGAGAGCAGCAGGCCGAAGGCGGCAAGCCCGATCGCGGTCATCGCCGGGGCCGTCTCGAGCGCCAGGGAGCTCGCCAGCGTGCACAGCGACGCCCCGGCATAGAGCACGCCCGCGACCGCCGCGTAGCGGCGCCGAACCAGGAGGTCGCGGTCGCCAGGGCGATCGACGATCAGTCGCTTCACGATGCCGTTCATTCCTAACCCCAGGGCGCCGGTAGTCCCGTGGATGCCGGTGGCTATACCCGTGCTCCCTGCCTGAAACCCTACTCCTAGTCTCGCGAGTGTGGGACGGTACATTCGGCCAATCCGAAGCCCGCCGCCACGATCACTACGATCGCCCGCGTGCGGTACCCGATCGAGGAATTCACCCCCGCCGAGCACGAGCTCCTGGCGCCGCATTTCACGAACCTCGATCGTCCCGTCTTCGCCCTCGTCAACCTGCCGGAGACCGTCAAGGGGGCGATGTTTGCCCGCTACTCGCGCTATCCGGGCACGCTGAGGCGCCTCTACCTGGAGGAGTTCGCCGGTGACGTCCCGGCGGGCGAGCGGCCGTTCGACGGGATCGAGGGAGAGCGGGCCGCGGGGCTGTACGAGCGTGTGTTCATCGGCTACGGCGACGACTCGATCGCCCAGGTCGGCGGCGCCCACGTCGCCTGCGAGTGGGTCTCCAACGTGCTGACGAAGATCCTCCAGCGCGGCCGCCTGGCCGCCTACCTCGAGCAGTCCACCCGCTACATCCCCTACGACAAGCCGATCGAGGGGATCGGCGGCTACCGCTACTACTCCGACGACGAGCTCGGGCCCGCCTATCGGGCGGCGATGGACGAGCTGTTCGCGATCTACTCGCGTAGCCTCGCGACGGTGCAGGACTGGGCGGCCGAGCGCTGGCCGCGCGCCGAGGGGCAGCCGGAGGGTGCCTGGCGGAGCTCGATCCGGGCGAAGGCCCTCGACCTGCTGCGCGGGCTGCTCCCGGCCTCGACCCTGAGCCACGTGGGCATCTTCGCCAGCGGGCAGGCGTACGAGCAGCTGCTGCTCCACCTCGCCGCCTCGCCGCTGCCCGAGGCGCGCGCCTTCGGCGAGCTCATGCTCTCCGAGCTGCAGCGGGTGATCCCGAGCTTCGTCGCCCGGGTCGAGCGGCCGGATCGCGGCGGCGACTGGATCGCCCATCTGCGCGAGCGGCGCGAGGCCGCCGAGCGCGCCGTCGCGCGCCTCGGACTCGACCGGCGCGAGGGCGACGGGGCACCGTCGGTGGAGCTCGTCCACGTCGACGGCTCGGAGGAGGACCTGCTCGCCGCCTCGCTGTACGAGTCCGCGGGGACCGCGGAGGCCGCGATCCGCGCCCGCATCGCCGCCCTCGACCCGATCGAGCGGGCGGAACTGATCGGCGAGCTCGCCGGCGAGCGCCGCAACCGCCGTCACCGTCCGGGCCGCGGCTGGGAGGCGGTGCGCTACCGCTTCGAGATCGTCTCCGACTACGGGGGCTTCCGCGACCTGCAGCGCCACCGCATGCTCACCTGTCAGTGGCAGCGCCTCGGGCCCGAACTGGGCGCCGGCATCCCCGAGGAGGTCCGCGAGGCGAGCGTCGGCGACGACTACGAGGCGGCGCTCGAGCTCTCGCGGGCCGAGTTCGATCGCCTAGAGGGCGAGGGTCTGCCGGAGGCAGCCCCGTACGCGCTCTGCCTCGGTTACCGGATCCGGTACGTGCTCGACCTCAACGCCCGCGAGGCGATGCACCTCTGCGAGCTGCGCTCGGGCCGCGAGGGCCATCCGACCTACCGGGCCGTGGCCCAGGCGATGCACGAGCGGATCTCGCAGGTCCACCCGGCGGTGGCCGCGGCGATGATCCACGTCGACTCGAGCACCGAGCCGCGCCTGGAGCGGATCCTGAGCGAGATCCGCACCCACCGCAAGCGGATCGCGGCCGCCCAGGCGACCGACGCTCCGCCCGGCGTCAGCACCCTGGGCTGACCTCGGCCGGCTGCCCAGCAGGGGCAACCGCTACGACTCCGGCAGCCCCGCGGTTTCGAACGCTCGTGCCCTGTCGGTGAAGAACTCGGCCCGGGCGATCCTGCCCTCGCGCACCGTCCACACGGCGCTACCCAGCATCTCCACCTCGGTGTCCATGTCGCGGCGCCGTCCGAAGTCGCGTACCAGGGCGAGGACCCGATCCCCGGCCGGGATCAACTCCTCGATCTCGGTGCGGTAGCTCTCCCAGGGGGCCAGCCAGTCGATCCAGGATTGCCACAGCCCCCGAACCCCTGGACGGGCTCCTCGGAGAGCCCATGCAGAATGCACACGAAGTCGTCGGTAAAGGCCTGCCCGGCAGCCTCGATGGCCGCCTCGAGACCGGCTTCGTCCCCTCCGGCGAACAGCTCAACGAGATCGGCCTCCGGGTCCGGGAGAATTTGCCGGACGATCGCCACGTTTTCCTGCGACATCGTCCGCGCAGTATCTCGCGGGCCTATGGAATCTGGCGTTTGTGCTCGCAGCCGGGACCGCGATCGCGTCCCGGGCCGCCGATGCACAGGTCGTCGCCGGGACCGCCGTTGAGGACGTCGCCGCCGACCCCGCCGCGCAGCGTGTCCGCGTCCTCGCCACCCTTGAGCTTGTCGTCGCCGCCACCCCCGCAGGCGATGTCGTCGCCGGCGAACCCTCGGGCACGGTCGGCGTCGCCCTTGACCTTGAACGTCTCGGCGCCGTCGCCGCCGCTGAGGTCGTTCGGCCCGCCGGAGCCGAGGTTGGTGACGGCGATCCCGCCGCAGAGCAGCGCCGGTCCTGACGCCTCCTCGTAGAGCCGCTGCGCGTCGGCCCCGAAGTACGGGCCGTAGAGGTGGTCGAAGTCGAGGGCGTAGCCGTAGCTGGTCAGACCGTTGACCGCCCCCGATCGGGTCACCCAGCCGCCGCCGCTGGAGCCGCCGCTCATGTCGCAGGCGATCTGGATCGGGTCGGGCCCGTTGCCGGGCGGGTTGTCCGACCCGGTGACGGCGGACTCGCACGAGTAGAGCCGCTCGCCGTCGAACGTGGGCTGGAGCAGGGTTGGCTCGGCGGGATAGCCGAAGGCGGTGTACTGCTGGTTGCGCGAGAGCTTGAAGGCGATCGCTCGCGCCCCGACCACATCCTCGATTCCCTGGCCCTCGGCGTTGCGCGCGAGCACGGCGGCGCCGAGGTCCTGGCGGATGTTGGCGTCCTCGCCGCCACGCCCCGGTCGTCAGCAGGCCGCGGGCCGGCCACTCGCCGAACGGCTGCTCGCCGTTGCGGTACCCGGGAACGAACACCCAGTTGGTCGCAAAGCCGCCGCCGAACTCGGGGTCGTGGACGCAGTGGCCCGCGGTCCAGGCGAGCGTGTGCTGGTTCGAGCGCACGGCGGTCCCCGAGCAGACGTAGTCGCCCGGCTGGGCCCCATCGGCGATCGTGAAGAAGATCTTGCCGTGGGCCCGCGACGGGAATCTCGAGCTGGTGGCGCTGACGTCGGTGGCGGTCCGCGGCTCGCCGATCGCGCGCGTGAGCTCGCCGGCGGCGTCGACCACGAGATCCGCCGGGCTGGCCTCCCGCATCCGCTGCGGCGTCCAGTAGTCGCGGACCTCGGCCGGGCGAGCCGAGACGGGCCTGGAGACGACCGCACCACCGGCCGAGGCCGCCGAAGCGGCCAGCGCGAGCACCACGGCGAGACCTGCCGTGATCCGTCCCGGAATCACTCAGAGGACTCTAGGGCAGGGAATCCCCCGCGAGCGTCGCTTCCTCACGGGCTTCCGGCCGCACGCAGAAGGCGCCCTCGGAGAAGCCCTGGCCCTCGATCCCGAACGCCCAGTTGAAGCGGGCCCGGTAGTTCTCGAGCGCGATGATGTTGGTCAGCTCGACCAGCTGCGGCTCGTCGAGCTCGGCGCGCAGGCGGTCGAAGAGCTCATCGGGCACGTCCACCGGGCTGCGCGAGATCCCGGTCGCGTAGTCGAGGACCAGCTTCTCGAGCTCGCTGAACCGGTCGCTCGACGCAGTAGGTCGGCAGCTCGCGCAGGTCGTCCTCGCCGACCCCGGCCTCCTCGCTGATCGACGAGGCGAAGTCCAGGCACCACTCGCAGCCGCAGATCATCGCCGCGCGCGATCTCGGCCAGGTGCTTGAGCCGCTCGTCGACCAGGTGCGAGCGCTCCGACGCCGCCTCGAGCGCCGCGTAGCCGAGCATCACCTTCGGGTGGTGGGCGTAGATCCGCAGCGGGTCGACGACCTCGCCGTAGCGCCGCCGCGACTCGCGGTAGCTCGACCCGCACCAGCGGGTTGCGGGTGTCCTCGGGCACGCCGGCGATCCGGGCGTTGCCGTCGCCGGCGCCGCCGCGCCCGCTCGCGCTCGGCGCCGGGTGGCTGCTCTGGCGGCGGAGCTCGAACAGGACCCAGAGCGGGCAGGAACGACGATCGCCAGCGAGCCCGATCACGTTGGCGATCGCGTCGCCGGTCGACGTAGCGGCTCGAGGTTGAAGAGGTGGTAGATCGCGTGCGGGACCGAGAAGAGCAGGAACGAGGCCGCGGCGACGATCACCAGCCGCCGCTGCAAGCGTCCAGGCGGCGGCGAGCAGCACCGCGCCGGTGGCGAGGAAGAGGCCGCCGACGTCGCGGACCAGGTGCTCGCTGTAGGCGGGCAGCGCCTCGACCCAGCCGCGCCCGAGCGGGAAGTCCTCGTAGAACGAGACGCGGCGCGAGCAGCGCGTAGAGGCCGTCGACGACCTGGATCAGGCCGACGCCGGCGAGCGCGGCGCGGATCGCGGTGCGGTGGCGGGTCGGGGTCGAGCAGGGGTCAGGCATGGACTTGGCTCCTTTCGAGGGTCTCGATGATCGCGACGCAGGTGTCGACCCAGGCCGCGGCGAAGCGCTCGGCGTCGACGCCGGCGAAGTCGCTCGCCGAACATGATCTGCTGGAGGTTGAAGCCGACCAGCGAGGCGCAGACGACCTCGCCGAGCGCCTCGGGGTCGGGCGACCCGCACGCCGCGCTCGGCCGCGTAGCGCTCCAGGGTGCGGGTCGCGAGCTCGGTCCCGCGGCGGACGACGGTCGCGTGGAAGCGCTCGGCGAGCTCGGGGACGCGGCCGCCGTCGCGCATCACGATCCGGATCAGCTCCCGCTCGCGCGCCAGCTCGGCGAGGCCCCAGCGGGCGACCAGGGTGAGCTCGGCCCGCAGGTCGCCGAGCGGCTCGAGCTCGAGCCTGGCGTTGAAGGCGTCGATCTCGGCGATCCGCTCGGAGAGCGCCGCCTCGAGCAGCTCCTCCTTGCTGGCGAAGTGCTTGTAGAGCGCCGCCCGAGCGGGGCGCCAGCCCGGCGGCCGCCTCGATCTCGCCGATCGAGGTGCCGGTGTATCCGCGCTCGGCGAACAGCTCGATCGCGGCGGCGAGGATCCGGGTCCGGGTGTCGCGCGGTTGCGCGCCATCGGTAATCGACCGATTACGACGGTAACCGATCGATTACCGACGTGCGGCGCGGCCGACAGCCTCGCAGGTCTTGAACGTGTCCTTCAGCGTCGCCAGCGGCGGGCCGGCGGACTGGACGATCACGGAGAGCTGGTGCGAGCCGGGGTCGAGCTCCCCCGCCGCGATGCCGACCTTGAGCCGGTTCTTGCTCGTCGAGCCGAGCACGCTCCCGTCGACCGCGAGCTTCGTCTTCTTGGCCAGCGTCCCGACCCGCGCCCGGACCCGGAGGACGATCTTCTTCGACGTGCAGCGATCCGGCACTCCCTCGATCTTGATCGGGGCCGGGATCTGCGTATCGAGCTCGACGTGGTTGTTGGCGGCGTTCCCATCGACCACGGCCGCCTTCTCCGGTTCGACGGTGGCCTGCAGGTCGAGGTTGGGCACGTCGCGCTCCAGCGGCTCGACCACCACCTCGACGGTCGCGGTGCCACCCGGCGCGATCTCGCCGAGGCGGCACGGCACGCCGAAGCCGTCGTTCTTGCAGGTCCCCTGGGACGGCGTCTGCGAGAGCGACTTGATCGAGTCGCCGCTGCTGGTGTCGGTCGCTCCGGACCCGCCCGTGAGCCGAAGCTTGGCGTTCTCGGCGTCCGGTCCGGCGTTGGAGACGACCATCGTGTAGGTCGTCTCCGACCCGACCTTCGCCTTCGCGTTCGCCGGCCCTGTGAGGGTGACGCCGAAGTCCACCGTGGTGGGCGCCCCCGCACCGGCATTCCCGACCGCCAGCGCGGCGATCGCGATCGCGATCGGGACCAGGGTCTTCAGCATGTCTTGAACCTCCTGCTCATCTTCGCCAGGGCCCCGTGGGCGCCGCCCTGGACGACGACGGACAGCTTGTGCGGGCCGTCGTCGAGGTCGTTCGGCTTCACGGTCGCGGTCAGCTTCGACGCGGCGGTCGTGTCGATGACCTTTCCGTCAACCAGCAGCTTCGTCTTCTTCGCCTTCGGGACGTCGGTCTTCACCGTCACCTTGAACGGGTGCTTGGCGCAGCCCTCCGGCACGCCGTCGAGCGTAATCGGCGCCCGCACCTTGGTCGAGGTCTCGGCCTGGTCGTTCGCGGGATTGGTGTCGAACTGCTGAACCAGTTCGGGGACCGCGATCGCCTGCACCTCGAGCCTCGGGATGTCGGAGTCGAAGACCTTCATCACCACCTCGACGTCCACCGTCTCGCCCGGGTCGATCGCACCCGGGCGGCAGATGACGCCGTGCAGGTCCGTGTTGCACGTCCCCTTCGAAGCCGTCTGCGAGTAGGTCCGAACCGGTTCGCCGTCGTCGAAGCCGCTCGCGGTCGCCCCGTGCCCGTGCGTGAAGCGCAGCTTCGCCTCCGACCGGTCGGGGCCGGCGTTGCTGATCTGCATCCTGTAGGTGGCTCGGCCGCCTACCGAGGCCTCGTCGGGCCCCGCCAGGGTGACGCCGAAGTCCGAGTGCGTGTCGACGCCCTTCGGGACGCCGGCAAGCGAGACCGTGGCCGGAAACACCCCCGCCGCGACAAACACCGCCATCGCAATCGCCGAACGCATCCTTGCTCCTCTTGCTCGGTGCGAGGAATCTAACCGACGGCGGCCGTCAAGTCACGCGTGTCAACGCCGTCGCTTGCGCTTGCGCTTGCGGGCGCGCTCACGCCGCGCGGAATGGTCCTGCGAGCCGGCCGGCTCGCTGAACACCTCGGTCGCATCGCCGTCGACGACGACCCCCTCGGCGGCGACCGCGGGGCGCGGCTCCTCGCCGGGTCGCGGCCAGGGGATCGCCTCGCCGGCGTCCCAGGCGGGCGGGCGACCGCGCGGCACCTTGTCGAGGATCACGAACCCGAGCCACGCGAACCAGATCATCAGCGCGAGGAGCGATAGCTGGGGCTGAATCAGGATCAGCGAGGCCGCGAGCGCCATTCCGAGCGTGGCGAAGAACCGCGTCAGCAGGCCAACCCGCATCGCGTTGCAGCGGGACGTAGACCATCGCGACCACCAGGGCCAGCAGCGCCGGCAGGATCAGGTACGAGCCCGACCTGGTTCAGGGTGCTGTCGTCGATCAGGTCGTCGAGCAGGGTGTAGATGTCGCCGCCGCGGGCCGAGTCCGCGACGAAGTCCGAGGCGAGCTGGATCTGCGCGATCGCCTTGATCACGGTCTGCGCCGCGAGCAGCAGCGGCCCGATGAAGACGAACCCGATCATCGCGCGAGTTGACCCGCTCGCTGCGGGCCTCGGTTGCCCGGAACAGGTAGAGGAGCGGGATCGTGATCAAGGCCAGTC
Source organism: uncultured Solirubrobacterales bacterium (assembly GCA_963811505.1). Lineage (GTDB taxonomy): Bacteria > Actinomycetota > Thermoleophilia > Solirubrobacterales > 70-9 > WHSW01. Next base: position 165,926 of record CAWERC010000002.1, read on the forward strand.
CCGCGGCCGAGAGCACCGCCGGCCAGGATGACCTGACCGCCGACCTGATCGACCGCGCGCAGCTGCTCCGTCGCCAGCCCGCTGAGCGGAACCCCGGTCCCGCGGAGGCTGAACAGCGAGACGATGTACAGCGGGGCTGCGGCGATCGCCGCGCAGCCGGCGAGCCTCTGCCAGCGGCGCCTCCCGCTCGAGGATCTGCTGGCGGTTCATCCCCGGCGCCCTCAGTCGCTCTCCGCGGTCGGCGGAGCTCCGCCTGGCCGCCTCGAGCTCGAGCCGATCGGCGGCGGGGCGGATCGGGACGTAGTCGTCGTTGCGCCCGGCGATCCGCGAGACGCGCTCGCCGGCGGCGAGGACCAGGTCGAAGAACGGCGCGCCGAGCCCGATCAGGGCCTCGATGCGAGCGCGGGTGCGGAGCTGCTGGGGCGTCGAGGGCACCGGGCGACGGTCAGCCGCGCTCGTGGAAGAAGAACCCGGGCAGCGCGCCCTCGATCACTTCCTGGGTCATCCGCTGGGCGACCTCGAGGTTGCCGGTGCGCACGGCGATGTCGTCGAGGGTGACGATCCCGACCAGCCGCTCGTCCTCGACCACGGGCAGCCGCCGCACCCGGTGCTGGACCATCAGCGCCGCCGCCTCCTCGAGGTCCATCTCGGGATCGCCGGTGACCAGCGGGCGCGAGCAGTGCTCGGCGACGGCTCGTCGGGCGGGCGCTCCTCGGCAAGCGCGCGCACGGTCAGGTCGCGGTCGGTGACCATCGCGGCGGGCTCGCCCTCGGCGTCGCAGATCACCACCGAGCCGACCGAGTGGTCGCGCATCAACTGGGCGACCGCGAGCACGTCGGTGTCGGGGCCGGCGGTGACCACGCCCGCGGTCATGATCTCGCGCAGCTGCATGGGGCGAACGATATCCGGGTCCCTAACCTGCGGCGTCCATGGCTCCCGACTCGAGCAACGGCGCCTCGGCCGAGCCCGGCCCGTGCCCCCTGTGCGAGCAGCCGCTCTACGGCTGGATCGCCCTGCCGCCGGCCGGCGGCGAGGTCGATCGGGGTGCCGGTCGCCGCGGCCGAGCTGCGGGTGATCGACCGCTGCGAGAACTGCGGCGTCGCGGTCGAGCGCGAGCGCGCCGTCGACCTGCGCCGCCGAGTGGGAGGCGGTCTGCCGTCCCGGCGAGCCGGGCAGGCGCGAGATCTCGATCCCGAACCGGACCAGCCTTCAGGCGTGGATCGGCGAGGTCGGCTGGGCCGCGATCGACCGCTACCCGGGACGGCTGCTCCACACCCCGGCGAGCCTCGAGCTGCTCGCCGAGCGCAACGGCGAGGCGATCGAGCGGACACGCTCGCCGCTTTCCGGCCGAGCCCAGGCCTGGATGTGGCAGACGCTGCTCAACGGGCTCACCTTCCACGCCAACTTCGCCCGCGAGGTTCGCGCCGGGCGCCTGCGGCCCTCGAACGCCCGCAGCCGGCCGCGGTTCGTCGCCGACCTGGTCGTCACCGTGCTCGGCGCCCCGCTGGTGCTGCTCGTCTCGGCCCCGCTCGAGCTCGGGGCGGCGCTCTTCCGACGCGGCGGCGAGCTCAGCGCTACTGCCCGGCGGAACTCTGGCTCTGGCTGAGCACGCCGGCGCTGGAGATCCCGCCGCCCGTGAAGCGGTAGTCGAGCTTGCCGCTCCGCGGCTCGACCGTCACCGTCCCGGTGCCCTTGCAGTTGCCTCCCGCGCCGCTGGTGATCCGCTCGCGAAAGCGAACCTGCGGGCCCTCGGCGTCCAGGTAGGTCCAGGTGCCCGAGCAGTCGATCTCACCGCCGTAATGGACGGTGTTCTTCTGCGGATCGGTGGCCGAGACGATCGCGACCCGGATCGGGAACGGCTTGATCCCCTTCTGCTCGAGGGCCCCCTGCCAGTCGCCGACCACCGCCTGCGGCAGGCCCTGGGGAGGGGTGGGCGGCTGAGGTTGCGGAGGCGGCGGGATCTCGGACAGGTCGGGCTCGGACTTCTCGCCGCAGCCGGCGGCGATCAGCGCGAGCGCGAGGAGTGGGATGAGGCGGCGCGGCACGGTGGGCAGCGTAGAGAACCGGTCGCCTCTGTCTATGATCGATGCATGGAAGGAAACGATCCCTTCGGCCTCTTCGGTGATCCGGACGAGCTCCGCGCGCGGCTCGCCGACATGGCCGAGCAGATGCAGGGCGCCCAGAAGGTCGCCTGGGCCGACAACGCGATCAAGCTCGCGGTCGATATGACCGTGGCCGCGATCGCGCGGCTCGAGCTGCACGGCTCCAGCGACGAGCAGGCGATGCAGGTACGCGACGCGATCCGGGTCGTCTTCCCGGAGTCCGTCACCCTGGTCCGCGAGGCCCGCGAGGGCCTCTCCTGATTCGCCGCTGATCGGTCACTGACCCGGCACGCTCGCCGCGCCCCACGACAGCGGGCGGCGCCTAGCGTGCGCGCCGATGCGAATCCGCTCGCAAGCCGGCGCCGCGACGGTCGAGCACGCCGGCCTCGTCCTGTTGATCGCGCTCCTGCTCGGCGCGGCGATCGCCGCGATCGCCGCCGGCTCCGATCAGAGCGGCCGCGAGCTCGGCTCGACGCTGGGGCGCAAGCTGCGCTGCGCCGCCGTCGGCCCCGGCCCGTGCTGGCGGGATCCGCTGACCGAGGCCTACGGGCGCCCGCTCGCCGGCGCCGTGCGGGCGCTCGCGCCGGCCCCCGCGACGGCTTCGGGTCTGCTGCCGGTCGACTTCCGCTACTGCCGCTCGGCGAGCTGCGCGGCGCCGGGTCCCGATCCCGGCCACACCGCCTCGAACCGACGGGTCACCGACTTCGTCGCCGTCGTCGACCGCCGCCGCTCGGCGGGTTTCGCCGAGATCACCTACTGGCTCTACCGCCCGACCGTGGGTTGGGAGCGGGTTGTCCGGCGCCCCGACTCCGCCGAGGTCGCCCGGCTGGCTCCGACCCCGCTGCTCGACGACGCGGTCCCGGCACTCGTCGCACTCGAGACCCTGGACGGCCGCAACCAGTACGACTGGGCGGCCGGCGAGGAGCCGCCGTGGCGCTGGCAGGTCGAGTCCGTGTATCCGTGAGCGCCCCTTTTCGTACCGGGCGGACAGATATCGAGGAGTTCCGCTCCGCATGGAAAAGCGATAGATAACGGAGCGGCATGGGTTTAGGCTCGTGCGATGACGGCCGGCGACCAGTCAACAAGCATCCGCGTCCCCGTTCGAATGGCCGCGGCCCTAAGCGCGATCGTGGCGGTGGCGACGGCCTTTGGCCTGACGCAGCTTGGCGCGGGCGCTTCAGCCCGCGGACCGGAGCGAGGCGAAACGGTCGTCTTGAAGCTAGACGCCGGGGAGGTGCAGTTCATGCCGCCGGGCACCGACGCCTTCGTGCGCCTGACGGGCAGGGAGGTCGTTCCCGTGCGAACGTTGATCGATACGCGTGACGGAGCGGTGCTTGTGACGACGGCCCGCGGCCGCACCGGTCGGGTTGATACAGGTCGTTTTTGGGGTGGGTTCTTCGAGGTGCGCCAACCAGATGTCCCTGAGGCGCCCACGACCGCCGTGCTGCGCATGAAGGTGGGGCCGCACTGCGACGCGAACCGGACGCGCATCCTCTGGGCGAGGGCCCACGATCCGTTCGAGACCTCCGGGAATCACTCGTCGGCCGCCGCGGTCGGAACCGAGTGGAAGACCAAGGACACGTGCGATGGGACCCTGACGAGTGTTCGGAGCGGAAACGGTGTTGTGGTGCGTGATTTCCACACCCATGATCGAGTCCGACTGCAGGCTGGCGAGCGTTACCGGGCGAAGGCGTTGCCGGACCCGTAGGCGGGCCGCCAGGCTCGCCTACACAGGGATAGCGAGGCGCGCGCGGCGCGGTGCCATCACGCTCGGCGGAGAGAACTATCGCTTTGGACCTTGACCTCAACCGGTCAATGCACCACCCCTTGACGCCTCGGATCCTTCCATCTGCTTCGAGCGCTGTCGAGCGAAGGCCGTAGGCCGCAGCGAGATCAGCGCTCGGCGAGCCCGTCGATCAGCTCGGTGAGCTTCTCGGCCGGGGTCCGGAACCCGAGCGTCTTTCGCGGCCGGCCGTTGAGCCTTGCGGCGACCTCGTCGAGGCGCTCCTGGCCGATCCCCTCGAGGCTCTTGCCCTTGGGGAAATACTTGCGAAGCAGGCCGTTGGTGTTCTCGTTGGAGCCCCGCTGCCAAGGGCTTTGGGGATCGCCGAAGTAGACGTCGACGCCGGTCTCGACCGAGAAGCGCCGGTGCTCTGACATCTCCGAGCCCGGGTAGGGCGACGAGCTGGCAGTAACGGGTCGAGCGCTCGACCAGGGTCGCGATCGCGTTGTTTTTGGTGCCCATTAAGAGGTCACCCTCCCAGTGGCCGGGGACCGCTCGGTCTTCGACTTCGGGCGGGCGCTCGGAGATCATCACCATCTCTGAGATCTTTCCCTGGCTCTGGCGCTTTGACGACTGCGAGCGGGCATATCGCTTCGAGCGGCTCCTTCGCAGGTGCCGGGTGAGCTCGCGCTTCAGCGTCCCTCGCGCTTGGACGTATCACCGTGTTCTGGCCGAGCTTTAGTTGACGAGGATCTCGCGCTCGCTCAGCCCTTGTGCTCGCAGCTCCCAGATCCGGTCCTTCGCGGTCTCGCTCAGCGGATGGCCCTTTGGCATCGCCGCTCCTCCTTGGTTCGTCAGCGGGTCGCTGACTCTTCGGTGGTGCGGCGGTGGTTTGAATCCGCCACGAATAGCGGCACTTCCGCGGCGCCTCGCAACTCGCTCCCGGACGAACGTCGATCTGGCCACCTCCTGTGTAGGCAGATTCACATCCGTCAGCCAATACCGGTGCCTACCAGTGCGCGTCGTGGTGCTCCATCACGCCGAGGCCGCGGGCGAGCTCGATCCCACCGGGAAGCGTGCCGGTGAACGTCCCGAACGGCTGGCGGTACTCGTAGCGCGCCCACGGCCTCGACTCCTCCTTGCGCCGCTCCGTCTCGGCGCTGAACTCCAGGCGCGCGCCGTCGATCTCGATCGCCTCGAGGTCGATGAAGGTCGCCGGGCCGGGCTCGCTCGGCTCGCCGTCGACCCAGATGGCCCGCTCGGAGCCCTGCTGCGGGTCGTTGATGCCGCTGACCAGGTTCCAGGCGACTGCGCGGCCGTCGGTGGTCTCGCCCACCCCCGCCGACCAGTCCCAGACCGTGTGATCGGGGTGATATCCGCACGACTCGTCCTCGACCCCGCGCGCCTCGCAGCGGATCCGCCGCTCGCCGATCCGGACGTCGCACTCGACCGCGACCGGGCGCTTGCGCGTCCAGACGTAGCCGTCGCGCTCACCGGTCGGGCAGACGACCTGGTGCCACTTGCCCTCGCCCGCGTGCAGGAAGGCGCGGATCTGCTCCTGCTCTGAGTCCTTCGGCGCCGCCTCGACCCTGACCAGGGTGCCGCCCTCCTCGGGCGCCCAGTCGATGCGGCCCGTGTGCTCGCCCTCGGCGAGCTCCGTCCACACCTCGCCGCGGGCGATCCAGGGGGCGATCATCCGCGTCCGCTCGTGGAGCTCTGAGCGCTCGCGGTCCCAGATCGCCCAGAAGGTCTGACCCGCGGGCCCGACCTGGACCCGGGCCGCGCAGAGCAGGAGCTCGTCGCAGAACGCCCCCAGATAGCGCCACTGCTTGCGCCAGCTTCCGTTTCGCCGCAGCGGCACCTTCCCAGGTGGCAGCGGCTGCCCCTTCATTCGATCACGCAGATCTGATCGCCGGAGTTGATCGCCGCCCCCTTGCTCACGTTGAGCTCGGTGATCTTGCCCGCGCGGTGCGCGGTGATCTCGTTCTCCATCTTCATCGCCTCGATCACGCAGATCAGCGCACCCTCCTCGACCTCGGCGCCCTTCTCAACGGCGACCCGGAGCACGGCGCCCTGCAGCGGCGAGGTCAGCGCCGGACCGCCGGCGCCGCCGCCCCCGGCGCCGCCGGAGCGGTCCCGCTTCGGTGGCCGCCGCGCGGTCGCGGTGGGGTTCCCCGCCGGGGCGGCGGCCCCGATCACCCTGACCTCGTGCAGGCGCCCGTCGACCTCGACCGAGTAGGTGCGCTCGGCCCGCTCCTCCTCGTCGTCTCCCTCGGCCGCCTTCGGCGGGGCCTCGGGCGCCAGCTTCTTGAGCCACTTCTTGTCCTCGGTCAGGTCGCGGCACGTCTCGCCGTTCGCCCACTGCTCGGTCGCCAGGATCGCCTTGTGGAAGGGGATCAGCGTCGTCAGCGGCGCGATCTCGTACTCGTCGAGCGCCCGCAGCATCCGCGCGGTGGCCTTCTCGCGATCGTTGTCCCACACGATCAGCTTCGCGACCATCGGGTCGTAGAGCGGGGTCACCTCCGAGCCCGCCTCGAGCCCGGAGTCGACGCGTACGCCGGGTCCCGCGGGCTCGATGTAGTGGTCGATCTTCCCGGGGGCCGGGGCGAAGTTCCTGTGCGCGGCCTCGGCGTTGATCCGGCACTCGATCGCGTGGCCGCGCAGCTCGACGTCGTCCTGGGTGATCGACAGCTTTTCGCCGGCGGCGATCAGAACCTGCTCACGGACGATGTCGAACCCGGTGACCATCTCGGTCACGCAGTGCTCCACCTGGACGCGCGTGTTCATCTCCAGGAAGAAGTAGTCCTCGCCCACCTGCATCCCCTCGACCGTGCCGGCGCCGCGATAGTCGACGGCCAGAGCGGCGTCCGTGGCGATCTTGCCGATCCGCTCGCGCATCTCCGCGTCGACGTGCGGGCCGGGGGCCTCCTCGATCAGCTTCTGGTGGCGGCGCTGGATCGAGCAGTCGCGCTCGCCGAGGTGGATGACGTTGCCGTGCGAGTCGGCGAGCACCTGGACCTCGACGTGGCGCGGGTCCTCGAGGTAACGCTCCAGGTAGACGCGATCGTCGGAGAAGAACTTCTCGCCCTCGCGCGCGGCGCCCTCGAACGCCTCCTGCAGGTCGTCAGCCGTCTGGGCGACGCGGAAGCCCTTGCCGCCTCCGCCGCCCGCCGCCTTGCACGCGACCGGATAGCCGATCTCCTCCGCCAGCTTGGCGGCCGATTTCACATCCGGCGACGGCTCGGTCGAGCCGGGGACGATCGGGACACCGGCCTCCTGCATGATCTCGCGCGCCTTCGTCTTCGAGCCCATCGCCTCGATCGCGGCCGCGGGCGGGCCGATGAACACGAGGCCCGCCTCCTCGAGGGCGGTCGCGAAGGCCGCGTTCTCGGCGAGGAAACCGTAGCCGGGGTGCACGGCCTCGGCGCCCGCCTGCTTGGCGACCTCGATGATCTTGTCGATGTTCAGGTAGCTCTCGGCGGGTGTCGGCGGCCCGAGCAGGAACGCCTCGTCGGCCTCGCGCACGTGGGGAGTCTCGCGGTCGGCCTCGGAGTAGACGCCGACAGAGGCGATCCCCATCTCCTGTAGCGCCCGCATGACCCGGATCGCGATCTCACCCCGGTTCGCGACCAGGACCTTCTCGAACATGACGGCGCAGGATAAAGCGGTCAGCTTTCGCGCGGTGGGGTCGCGCGGCGCTCGGCCACCCGGGTCAGCCCCCGCACGACCGCCGGCGCACGGCCGGCAACCGCGGCGAGGATCCGGTCGGACGGACGCTGATGCTCCCGCGCGGCCGGCGTCGCCAGCTCCTGGAGCGGAGTGCCCGAGGAAGCCGTCGGCGGCGCCCCCTCGCCGACGGCGAGCAGCTCCCAGCGGCCCGGAACCCCCTTGAGCTCGTGCTCACCGCGGTCGCGGAAGCCGATCCCCGAACCGACGACCAGATCCCGCACCGTGCGTGACGCGAGCACCTCACCCGCGTCCGCCAGGGCGCACACGCGGGCGGCGATGTGAACGGCCATGCCGGCGACGTCCGATCCGAGCAACTCGCACTCACCGGTATGGACGCCCGCGCGGATCTCGATATCGAGCGGCCGCACGGCGGACACAATCGCCACGGCACACTGAACGGCGGCAGCCGGTCCGTCGAAGGTGGCGAGCAGACCATCGCCGGTTGACTTGACCGCTCTGCCGCCGAAGCGATCGACCTGCGAGCGCGCGACCTCGTCGTGACGCTCGAGCACGGAGCGCCAGCGTGCATCGCCGAGCTCCGCCGCGCGCTTGGTCGAGCTGACGATGTCCGTGAACAGCACCGTCGCCAGCACGCGATCGGGGTCCGGGGCGCCGGCCGAGCCGGTCAGGAACTCCTGGATCGCCGCGGCGATCGCATCCGGGTCGCTCAGCCACGGCGCGTGGTCTTTCCCCTCGACCTCCAGCAACCGCGCGTCCGGAATCCCCGCCGCCAGGTGCCTGCCGCCCTGGATCGGGACGATGTCGTTGCGGGCGTGGACGACGAGGGTCGGGACGCGGATCGCACCAAGGATGTCGGCGACGTCGAGTCGCTTTGCCGATTCCCAGGTCGCACGCGCCATCCCGGGACTCGCCGCGAGTCGCTCAACCAGCCCGAGCTGGCCCGTTTCGGCCAAGCTCGGGACGAGGAGCCCGAGCGCCTCGCCCTCGCCCCAGCTCTCCAGCACGGCGGACTCGAACTGCCGCATGAGCGCCAGCTGCCCGTCGTCGAGCTGGTAATCGACGACGTCGGGGTCGCCGGCGGCGGTGCGGGCGAGGAGGACCTCCAGCCCGATGGCGTAGGTACCGAAGAGCACCAGGGCGTCGGCTCGTTCGGGGCGCGTGCCGGCGAAGAAGACGCTCGACGGGCCGCCCTCGGAGAGCCCGAACAGGGTGGCGTGCTCGAGGCCCGCGGCGTCCATCACCGCCTCGATCTCTCGCGCCCGGTCCTCGATCGTCGGAATCGACGCCACCGGGTCCGACATGCCGGTGCCGCCCTTGTCGAAGATGACTACGCGAGCGAAGCTGGTCAGCCGGTCGATGAAAGTCTTCACGATCGGCGAGGACATGTAGAAGACCTCGACGTGCGAGACGAACGAGGGGACGATGACGATGGCCACCGGGCCCTCGCCGAGCACCTGGTAGGCGAGCTCGAGGTCGCCGCAGCGGGCATATCGCGTCCTCGGCACAGTGGGAGCAACCCTATCCCGCTGTTTAAGTGACCCCAATCACGTAACCTTTACATCAGTCGGTGTTACATACGGCAATGTCGAAAGGAGCCGTACATGAAAACAACCGATAGCGATCCCGCTGCCGGAGCTGAAATCGGACAGGTCATCCTCGCCACCGGCGGCGCGCTGCTCGCGACCGCCGTTCTCGTCTACCTCGGCTGGGCCCATCGCACCGGCCGCACCAACCTTCTTCGCCGCGTGTCCGACCTCGCCGCGCGGGACACCGGCTTCGCCCCCTGGGCCGCCCTCCCGTCCCTCATCGCCGCCGGGTCACTGCTGGTCGCCCTGCTCGGGATGTACTGGGACATCTCCCTCCACATCGACGACGGCCGCGACGCGGGCCCGCTGGCGAACCCCGCCCACTACCTGATCCTCGCGGGCCTGTTCGGAATCTTCGCCGCCGGCTTCCTGGCGATCGTCCTTCCGGAGGGCAAGCCCTCCGAGCGCTCGATCCGGATCTCCGGCGACTGGTACGCCCCGCTCGGCGGCATCGCGATGATCGCCGCCTCCGCCTTCGCCCTTCTCGGCTTCCCCCTCGACGACGTCTGGCACCGCATCTTCGGCCAGGACGTGACGCTCTGGGGGCCGACCCACCTCATGCTGATCGGCGGCGCAGCGCTCACCCTCATCGGCAGCGCGATCCTGATCGTGGAGGGTCGGGGCGAGGAGGTCGAGCGTCCGCCGGCCAACCAGATGAGCCGGATCGACCGCTTCGTCGCCTTCGCCGCGCGCTACCGGCGCGCGTTCGCGATGGGCGGCCTGCTGATCGGCCTCTCCACCTTCCAGGCTGAGTTCGACTTCGGCGTCCCGCAGTTCGCGCTCGTGCTCGAGCCGATCATGCTGGCGTTCGCCGCCGGCGTCGCGCTGGTCGCTGCGCGGATCTGGATCGGCCCCGGCGCGGCCCTCGGCGCCGCTGCGTTCTTCATCGTGGTCCGCGGCGCGATCGGGCTGATCGTCGGCGACGTCTTCGACCAGACGATGCCGCACATGCCTCTCTACCTCGCCGAGGCGCTGTGCGTCGAGGCCGTGGCGCTCGCCGTCACCGTCCGCCGGCCCTACCTGCTCGGTGCGCTCAGCGGCGTGCTGATCGGCACGGTCGGCTTCTTCGCCGAGTACGCCTGGTCGCACGTCTGGATGCCGGTCCCCTGGCCCGAGAGCCTGATCGGAGAGGCGATCCTGCCCGCGCTGATCACCGCTGTCGCGTCCGGGATCCTCGGCGCGTTCCTCGGCGCCTCGTTCGCGGCCGCCGGGACCAGGCGGCCACGTTTCCCCGCACCCGCGGTCGTCCCGGCCGCCGTGGCCACGGCCGCGATCGCCCTCGTGGTCGCCCTGAACGTCGGCGACGCCACGCCGAGGGGCTGGACCGCGCAGGTGACCCTCGACGAGGTCCAGCCCGGCCCCGAGCGCAAGGTCGACGCGACGGTACGCCTGGATCCGCCGTCGATCGGCGACGACGCCTACTGGGTCCAGGCGATCGCCTGGCAGGGCGGTGGCCTGGTGGTCGACCAGCTCGAGCAGGTCTCGCCCGGCGTCTATGAGACGACGGAGCCGATGCCCGTCCACGGAACCTGGAAGACACTCGTCCGCCTGCACCGTGACAACTACGTCGCCGGCGTGCCGGTCTACCTGCCCGAGGACACGGCGATCCCCGCGCCCGCCGTACCGGCGACGGCGAACTTCCAGCGGCCGTTCGTCGACGAGACCGAGATCCTCCAGCGCGAGCAGAAGGACGACGTCCCGGGCTATCTGGCGGGCATCGCCTACTCGCTGGTCGCCGCGATCGTCCTCGGGCTGCTGCTGCTGCTCGGCTGGGTGCTCACGCGGATCGCGCGGTCCGACGAGGGGGAGCGCCCGAGCCGCGGAACGGCGGGCGCGCCTTCGGGGCGCGTTCCGAAGGGGGCGCCGGCATGACGGTGCTCCTCGCCCACGCCGGCCACTGGCTGACCTCGATCGGCTTCGCCGTCGCCCCGCTCACCGTGATCGCCGGCGTGGTCGCGATGGCGCTCCGCGAGCGGCACCGCGACCAGGAATCCGGTCACAAGGCCTGACGCCTCCCCACGCGGGCCGATTCGGATCAGCCGGCGTCCGGCGACTCGAAGCGGTGGCGAATCCAGATCGCCAGCAACGGGACGACCAGCAACCCGCCCAGCGGGCGGCCGGTAGCGAGCAGCCAGACCATGATCGCGACGACCGCGAGCGTGAATGCGAGCCGAAGCGCCATTCGCCAACCCTACTTCCGACTCATCATGCGGCCTTGAGCTCGGGAGCGCCGGTGCGGATCACCTGCTCGCGGCCCGGGCCGACCCCGACGAGGGCGATCGGCACTCCGGCGCCCTCGGAGATCGCGGCGAGGTAATCGCGCGCCTCGGGCGGGAGCTCGCCCTCCGAGCGCGCCTCGCCGATCTCCTCCTCCCAGCCGGGCATCTCCTCGTACTCGGCGACCGCCGAGTGCAGGATCGACTGGTGGTAGGGGAACTCGTCGAACACGGCACCCTCGAGGCCGCGGTAGCGGACCGCGAGCCGCACGGTGGGCAGCCCCGAGAGCACGTCGAGCTTGGTGATCGCAAGGGTCGAGAGGCGGTTCAGGCGGGTCGCATAGCGCAGCGCGACCAGGTCGAGCCAGCCGCAGCGGCGCTCGCGTCCGGTGGTGGTCCCGAACTCCTGGCCGCGGTCGCGCAGGTGCGCGCCGACGTCGTCCGTCAGCTCGGAGGGAAACGGGCCGGCCCCGACCCTGGTCGTGTACGCCTTGCAGACGCCCCAGACCTCGTCGATGTCGGTCGGCCCGACGCCGGCGCCGACGCACGCCGCACCGGCCACCGGGTTGGAGGAGGTGACGAACGGATAGGTGCCGTGGTCGAGGTCGAGCAGCGCCGCCTGGGCGCCCTCGAACAGGACCGTCCGGCCGGCGTCGAGCGCCTCCCAGCACAGCCGCGAGGTGTCGGCGATGTGCGGCTCGAGCCGGTGGCCGTAGCGCAGGTACTCCTCCGTCATCGCGTGGAGGTCGAGCTTCGGGTCGCGGGCGAACGGCCGCAGCAGCTGCTGCTTGGGCTCGAGCGCGGCCGCGATCTTCTTGCGGAGGATCTTCGCGTCGAGCAGGTCCTGGACGCGGATGCCGAGCCGCGCCGACTTATCGGCGTAGCAGGGGCCGATCCCGCGCTTGGTCGTCCCGATCTCCAGCTTGCCCAGGCGCGCCTCGCCCGCCGTGTCGAGCATCACGTGGTAGGGCATGATCAGGTGCGCGTTGGCGGAGATCTTCAGCCCGCCCGCGCTGATCCCGCGCCGCCGCAGGCCGTCGATCTCCGCGGTCAGCACCGCCGGATCGATCACCACCCCGTTGCCGATCACGCAGATCTTGTCCGGATAGAGGATCCCCGACGGGATCAGGTGGAACTTGAACGTCTCGCCGTCGCGGACGATCGTGTGTCCGGCGTTGTTGCCGCCCTGGAAGCGGACGACCATCGCGGCGCGCTCGGCGAGCAGGTCGACGACCTTGCCCTTGCCCTCGTCGCCCCACTGGGTCCCGATGATCACAACTCCCGGCATAGCGGGGATGATTATGGAGCGATCAGGCCGCGTACCGGCGATCGGTGCCGAACATGGGCACCGATTCACACATCTCGGCGAGCCTGGAGACCGTTCGCGGGCCGATCTGCTCCTCGAGCGCGGGAACCGTCAGGTTCGTGGTCACGATCAGAGCCCGGTTGGTCGCATAGCGCTCATCGACGATCGCGTAGAGCTGCTCCAGCACCCAGTCGCTCCGCTTCTCGGCGCCGAGATCGTCGATCTGCAGGAGATCGACGGAGGTCAGACGCTCGAAGAATTGGAGGTAGGAGAGCCCGCTCGAGTCGCCGTCGTAGGTCCGCCGGATTCGCGCCAGCAGCGCCGGCAATGAGTAGATCGCGGCCGAGTGGCCGGCCTCGATCGCCTTCTTCGAGACGAGCATCGCGACCGTTGTCTTCCCGGTGCCGACGTCGCCTTCGAACCACAGGCCGCGCCCCGCGGCGAGATTCTTGCCGAGCTCGGAGATATAGCCGCTGACGGTCTCGATCACGTCGCGGGTCTGCGGGTCGCGTGCCATGTCCGAGATCGGCGGCCGGTCGAAGCCGACCCCCTGGAACTTGGCCGGCAGCACCGTGCGCACGCCGCGGGTGCGGGCCTGCGCGATCCGGCGCTCGCGGCACTCGCAGGGGCGGGCGGTGTCGTCGTCCTGCTCGATCCACCCGCTGCCGTCGCAGCGCGCGAGCGGGCACGACTGCGGGAGCTTTTCGACGCGCCCGCTCATGCGTCGACGGCGTCGACCAGCGGCGGCGCCTCGTCGTCATCGCCGGCCGCCCGGGCGTCGAGCGCCGTCCGGGCGAGGGTCCGAAACGACGCGTACTTGTCGATGAAGGCGAGCTGGACGGTGTCGATCGGCCCGTTGCGGTTCTTGCGCACGATCAGCTCGGCGATCCCCTCGAGCTTGGCGCGCTCGGCCTCGTCGACGTCGTCGTCGCCGAAGTTCTTGTAGTAGTCCTCCCGGTAGATGAAGGCGACCACGTCGGCGTCCTGCTCGAGGTTGCCGGACTCGCGCAGGTCCGAGAGGATCGGGCGCTTGTCGCGGCCGGTGCGCTGCTCGGGCGCCCGCGAGAGCTGAGACAGCGCGATCACGGGGACGTTGAGCTCGCGCGCCAGCAGCTTCAGGCCGCGGCTCATCTGCCCGACCTGCTCGACCCGGTTCGCACGCGGATCGTCGGTCCGCATCAGCTGGATGTAGTCGATGATGATCAGCGCGAGCCCGCCGTTGCCGTTGCCGCGCTCCTGCGCGTGCAGGCGCCGGGCCTTCGCGCGCAGGTCGAGGATCCCGAGGTCGGAGGAGTCGTCGATCCACAGCGGTGCCGTCTCGAGCTCGTTGCCGACCTTGAGCACCTTCGCCCACTCCGCCTCGCCCACCTGGCCCTTCCGCAGCTTGTCGCTGGAGATCCGGGCCCGCTTGGCGATCAGCCGCTGGGCGAGCTCCGCGTCGGACATCTCGAGCGAGAAGAAGGCGACCGGGCGCGACGCCTTGACCGAGACGTGCTCGGCGATGTTGGCGACGAGGCCGGACTTGCCCATGCCGGGGCGGGCGGCGAGGATCACCAGATTGCCCGGCTGAAAGCCGCCCGTGAGCTTGTCGAGATCGGCGAAGCCCGACGGGGTCCCGGTGACCTCGGCCCGCCCGCTCGCCAGCTCCTCGAGCCGGTCGACCTCCTTCGAGACGATCTCCTTGATCACCTGGAAGTCCTCGGCCTGCTCCTCGTGTGCGACCTGGAACAGCAGCCGCTCGGCGCGCTCGGCGAGCTCGACGGGCTCGCCGTCGCGGTCGTGGACGGACTTCTGGATCTGATGCGAGGCGTCGAGCAGGCGGCGCAGCAGCGAGTTCTGCTGGACGATGCGCGCGTAATGCTTGGCGTTGCCTGCGACCGGGACGGTCGAGGCGAGGTTGGAGACGGCCTCGCGCCCGCCGACCTTCTCGAGCTCCCCCTGCTGGGCAAGCAGCTCGGAGACGGTGAGCGCGTCGATCGGCTCGCTGCGCTCGTACAGGGTCTTGATCGCCGCGAAGATCACCCGGTGGCGCTCGCGGTAGAAGTCCTCCTCGGCGAGCCTGACGTCCAGGATCACCGGGTTCATCGCCATCTCCGAGACCATCAGGGCCCCGAGCACCGATTCCTCGGCCTCGAGGTTCTGGGGCGGTACGTGAGCGGTCGCTGCTTCCATCTGGTCTGGGTTTAGAGGGTCCCGCGGCGGCAAAATCGCCCCTCCGCCGGGCTCAGTCCGAGACAACCACAGCCACCGCCGCCGCGCACGAAGCAACCCTGCTCGTTCCGCAGTTATCGTCGACGGAATGGACGAGATCGAGATCGAGACCCCGCACGGGCCGGCAAGGGCTCATGTCGAGCCGGCGGCGAAGCCCGCCGGGACGCTGGTCCTCGGCCACGGTGCCGGCGGCGGCGTCGAGGCGACCGACATCCAGGCCGCCGCGCAGGCGGCCCGCGAGGCGGGCTTCAGCGTCGCCCTGGTCGAGCAGCCCTACCGGGTGGCGGGGCGCAAGTCACCTGCCCCCGCGAAGCAGCTCGACACCGCCTGGGAGGCGGTGATCGCCGAGCTGCGCGAGCGCGGCGTGATCGGCGCCCCCTTCGTCGCCGGCGGGCGCTCGCTCGGCGCGCGCGTCGCCTGCCGGACCGCGACCGCGGTCGGCGCCGACGCCGTCCTGTGCCTCGCCTTCCCGGTCCACCCGCCCGGCAAGGGCGACGACCCGACCAAGAGCCGCCAGGGCGAGCTCGACGCCGTCGAGGTCCCGGTGCTCGTCGTCCAGGGCTCGAGCGACCCTTTCGGGATGCCGGCCGGCGGGACGGGCCGCGAGGTCGTCATGGTCGCCGGAAACCACGGCCTGAAGGCCGACCTGCCGGCGGTGCGCGAGGCGGTGGCGACGTGGCTGGCGGAGCGCGCCGGGTAGGAGTTCCCGATGGAGATCAACGGCGTCGCCCACGTCATCCTCCGGGTCAACCGAATCGCGGAGTGCATCGCCTTCTATGACCGGCTGATGCCCTTTCTCGGGCTGCGGGCCGTCCCGCCCCGCTCCGACGACTTCGTGTACTACGTCGGCGGGCGCACCGCGGTCGGCATCCGGCGGGCCGATCCCGAGCGTGCCGACGTCGCGCACGTCGAGGCCGCGCCGGGCCTGGACCATCTGTGCTTCCGCGCCCGCTCCCGGGAGGACGTCGACGCCCTGTATCCGTTCCTGCTCGAGATCGGCGCGGACATCGTCCGCGCGCCGGAGGAGGGACCGTGGGCGCCCGGCTACTACTCGCTCTCCTTCCGCGACCCGGAGGGCATCAGGCTCGAGGTCAACCACGTCCCCGGGCCGGGCCTGCTCGCCGAGGGTTCGTCGTTCAACCCGGCACCCGACCATCCGGTCTCCGGGCGGCCGCGGCGCGGGGGATGAGCGGCGCTATTCCCGCTCGGCGGTGACCGCCACGGGCTCGGCACCGGCGGTGACCCGCGATCGCGCCGGGATCAGCAGCCACGCCGTCGCGACCGCCCCCGCGGCCGCGATCAAGGCGCTCGCGATCAGCGCGTTGTGCAGCCCGTCGACGTAGGACTGCGGATCTCCGCCGAGCGCCGCCTCCGCGGGGACGAGCGTCCCGAGCGCCGCGATCCCCACGGCCACGCCCGTCTGGCGGAAGGTGTCGTTGGCGCCCGACGCCAGGCCGCTCTGCTCGTCGGGCAGCGCGTTCAGGGCCAGCGCGCTTCCGGTCGGGTTGAAGAGGCCCGTACCCAGGCTCGTCACCAGCAGGCCCGGGAGCAGGGCGGTCCAGGACGAGTCGACGCCGGCGAACAACATCAGGGCGAGCCCGGCGGCGACCAGCACCAGCCCGACGCTCGCGAGCTTCGCGGCCTTGAAGCGGGCTCCGAACTGCGCCGTCATCCCGGAGACGACGAAGACCAGGAAGGTGCCCGGCAGGTAGACCAGGCCGGTCTCGATCGGCGACATGCCGAGGACCGTCTGCAGATACAGGGTCAGGTAGAGAAAGACGGCGAAGAACGACGAGGCGATCGCGAACACCGCCACCTGCGGCCCGGCGAACTCGCGCTCGCGGAGGAGGCGAAGCGGCAGCATCGGCTCCCGCGAGCGCGCCTCGATGACGACGAACGCGATCAGGAACGCCGCCGCCCCGGCCAGGGCCGCGACGATCCCGGCGCTCCCCCATCCGTCCTCGTTGCCGCGCAGCAGCGCCAGGACCAGCAGGAAGAGCCCGCCGATCAGGGCGAGCTGTCCGGGCACGTCGACCCGTCGCGGCCTCGGGTCGCGGCCCTCGGCCACGAACCGGTACGTGGCCCAGAGAGCGACCGCGCCGATCGGCACGTTGACCAGGAAGATCGCCCGCCAGCCGAACAGCTCGGTCAGCCCTCCTCCGATGAACGGCCCGAGGGCGAACGACGCGCCGATCGCGGCGCCGAACGCGGCCAGCGCCTTGATCCGGCTCTCGCGGTCGGGCGTGACCTGGGAGATCAGCGCCAGCGCCGTCGCGAACATCAGCGACGCCCCCAACCCCTGGATCGCCCGCGCGGCGACGAGCATCTCGATCCCGCCTGCCGCGCCGCAGAGCGCCGAGCTCGCGGTGAAGATCGCCAGGCCGACGATGAAGAGCATCCGGCGGCCGACCCGGTCGGCGATGGCCCCCGCGGTCAGGACGGTCGCCGCCAGCGGGATCGTGTAGGCGTCGATGACCCACTGAAGGCCGTTGAGACCGGTGTCGAGCCCACCGGCGATGTCCGAGAGCGCCGTGTTGATGACGCTGATGTCGAGCATCAGCATCGCTGTCGCCAGACAGGCGACGGCGATCGTCACGACGCGATTGTCTCTGCTGGCCTCGCTCACGCCGCTCAGAGGCGAGCCGCGCTACTTCTGCTCGGCGATGATCGTCTTCACCGAGGCGGTCGCGCCGCCGGGCAGCTCGACCTCGACCATGTACGTGCCGACCTCGCGGATCGGCGTCTCGAGATTGATCTTGCGGCGGTCGACCTTCAGGCCGCGGGCCTCCTGGATCGCATCGGCGATCTCGGCGCTGGTCACGGACCCGTAGAGCTTGCCGTCCTCACCGGCGCGGTGGGGGATCGTGAGCACCGTCTTCGCGAGCAGCGCCGCGGTCTGCTCGGCGCGCTCCTCGGCCTCGCGGGCGGCCTTCTCGGCGGCCTCGTGCCGGCGGCGGGCCTCCTCCAGCGAGCGGTCGGTTGCCGGCTGGGCCAGCTTGCGGGGGACGAGGTAGTTGCGCAGGTAGCCCGGTGAGACGTCGACGGCCTCGCCGGCCTCGCCGAGGTTCTCCACGTCCTTGAGCAGGATCGCCTGGGCCATCGGGCCTGATTAACGCTCGCCGACGTAGGGGAGCAGCGCCAGCTCCCGGGCGCGGCGGATCGCCAGCCCGAGCTGCTGCTGGTGGCGACGCGAGAGCCCGGTCACCCGGCGCGAGCGGACCTTGCCGCGGTCGGAGATGAACCGGCGGAGCGTGGTCAGGTCCTTGTAGTCGATGTTCTCGACGTTGATCCGCGTGTACTTGCGCGGCCGGTAGCGGTCGCTGAAGCGCCCGCCACGGCGGCGCCCGCCGGGTGGCCCGGCGCCGGGCGGGGTCGGCTGGGCACGCTGCTTGCGTGCCATCAACCACACCCCCCGCGGCTGAAGGCAGTCGAGGGCCGAGTCCGGCAAGGAAGCAGGGAGCGACGTGTGCTTCGCACACGAGCGACCGATGACGCCGCCGGACGACGGCGATCGGCTGTCTTGTCGGAAAAGCTCGTCATCTCGCGCAAACGCGCCGCACGACGGGCGGCGCACGCGCGAGAGTCTAGCTACCTAAAACGGGATGTCGTCGTCCGAAGCACCCACCGCGGCCGGTGCCTCCGGCGAGTCGAAGTCCGAGGTGTCGGCGGGCACATCCGACTGGGCGTTGAAACGGTTGCCGCCGCCCTCGCCGCCCCCGTCGCGGCTGCCGAGGAACTGCACTCGGTCAGCGACGATCTCGACGGCCTGACGCTTCTCGCCGTTCTGGGTCTCCCACTCCCGCCAGTCGAGACGGCCGTCAATCGCGACCGGACGACCCTTGGTGAGATAGGTGGCGCAGTTCTCACCCTGGGCGCCCCAGACCTTGACGTTGAAGTAGTTGGGCTTGTCGACCCAGTTGCCGCTCTCGTCCTTGCGGCTGGAATTGACGGCAACGCGCAGCTCGCAGACCTGGGTCCCGCTCGGCAGGCTGCGGAGCTCGGGATCCCGGGTCAGGTTGCCGGTGATGATGACGCGGTTCAGGTTGGTGCTTGCCACTGAAGATCACTACCTCTCAGATTGCTTTGATCGGACCCCAGTCTAAGACGGGGGTCGGCGCCTTCTCTCCCCCGCGGGCAGAAAAAACGCGTAAGGAGCGGGACTACTCGCTGGGAGCTTCGGGCTCCGCGGGTGCGGGCTCCGCCGCGGGCTCCGCGGGTGCGGGGGCGGCCGCCGGCTCGGCGGGTGCGGCTGCCGGCTCGGCGGGTGCAGGCGCCGGGGCGGCCGGGGCAGGGGCGGGAGCCGCTTCGGCGGGAGGCGGGGGTGCGGCCGCGACGGCCTCCGGTGCCGCAGCCGGGACGGCCTCCGGTGCCGCAGCCGGGACCGGCTCGGCGTCCTGGTCCTCGTAGTCGTCACGGCGGCCGGGGCCGCGCCGGCCGGGGCCCCGCGGCGCGGAGCTGGCCAACGGAGCCGGCGGCGGCGGCTCGATCACCGGCGACTCGGGATCGACCTTGAAGATCCGGAAGCGGAGCACGCCGTCGGTGATCTTCAGGTTGTGGTCGAGATCGTCGAGCAGCGGGCTCTCGGTCTCGAAGCGGAAGAAGCGGTAGTCGGCCTCGTTGCGGCGGCCGATCTCGTAGGCGAGCTTGCGCAGGCCCCAGGCCTTCTCGGCCTTCAGGGTGCCCGCGGACTCGATCCGCCCGCGGGCGTTGGTCGCGATCTCGTCGCGGCGCTCGTCCGGGGCCTCCGGATCAAGCATCAGAACCAGTTCGTATTCGGCGCTCATGAGCGGCGGATGACTATAGCGGGGGGCATTCGCACCCGCCGTGGGCTTGTCAGAGCCGGATGGAGCGCACGAGAATTCGCTGGACCAACGTCGCCCGCCTGGTAGGCGGACTCGGTGCCGGTGGGGTGCTGCTGGTCGTCGTGCCCGGGCTGGTTGAGGCCCCGGAACCTCCGCCGCTGCCCGCGGACGTGGGGCTGGCGATGAAGGGTGACGCCGGTGGCGTGACGGCGTTCGCCCCGGCCGCGGCCCACCGCCCCGAGCATCACGAGCGTCGGTTGACCCGTACAGGAGGCGGGTCAACCCACGTTCGTCCTGGACCGGACGCGGACCAGGCCCCGGCCGAGCCTCGACCGCCGGCACCCCCACCCCCTTCACCGCCCTCACCGCCGGCCCCGTCGCCCACTCCGGTCTCGCCCCCGCCACCGGCGCCGGCCCCCGCCCCTGCGCCGCCGCCGCCTGCTCCCGAGCCGCCACCCGAGCCCGAACTACCCGCGCCGGAGCCGCCGCCGGCCGAGCCGCCCCCGCCGCCCCACGACCCGCCGGAGCCCGCCCCCGACGCGCCGTCCGGTCCGACCGAGTTCGGCTTCGAGCACTAGCCGTGAGCGGCGAGCCCGGCCACGTCAGCGGACCCCGGCGCCTCGGACGCGGGCGGCTGCTCGCGGTCGCGCTGCTCGTCGCCGCGGCGATCGCACTCACCCTCGCCCGGCCGGCCGAGGCCGGCAACTACATCGTCGCGCAGTGCAGCTCGGCAACTCCGTTCGCCGAGGCGAGCTGGGAGCGCAGCAGCGACCACTACGGGGCGCGGGCGCTCTGCGGGAGCGACGCCGGACTGCAGGCCTTCCACGACGCCGACTCCACCGGCCTCTGGCACTACGGCGCCTGGGTCTGGCGGGCCCCGGCGGGGACCGTGTTCACCGGCGTGCAGGCGAACGCCAGCCTCACCCACCAGGCGGGCCACCACGGCGAGCTCGTCGTCACCCGGCCGAGCGGCGAGCCGGTTGCGTTCGGCTCCGAGCACGGCGACTTCCGCGTCCACGCGATCGGCGGGGAGTTCGTCCAGTTCGCGAGCTGGCTTCGCTGCGTGGCCCCGGGCGCCGGACAACCCTGCGGGCGCGCCGGCGGCGACGCCGCGCACGCCTACGTCCGGGGCGTCTACCTGCGCACCGAGGACCGGGCGGCGCCGCGGCTGACGGTGACCGGCGGCTCACTGCTCGACGGCGCGGTGGTTCGCGGCACCCGCGGACTCACCTTCGCCGCCGCCGACGCCGGCGGCGGCATCCGGAGCGTTTACGTCGAGGCAAACGGAGCCCCGCTGGTGACCGACGTCCGCAACTGCGCGGTCGCCGCCGGCTTTGCGACTGCGCTCAGCCCCTGCCCACCGACGACCACCGAGGCCGCGGCCGTGTCGACGGCAAGCGCGGCGTTCGTCACCGGCCCGCACAACACGGTCCGCGCGTGCGCGGAGGACCTCGCCCTCGACGGCGCGCCGAACGCGAGCTGCGAGGAGCGCCGCGTCTGGGTCGACAATGCCTGCCCGGCGTCGGCGGTCGGCGGAGGCAGGGCGCTCACCGCCGGGTTCGCCGACGGCACCGCGACCGAAACCCTGGTCGCCTCCGACCAGCCGGCGGTGGTTCGCGGCCGGGTCACCGGGGTGCCGGCCGGAGCGACCGTCTGCGCGCTGACCCGGGTGCTTGCCGACGGCCAGCCGATCGTCGTCGGCGCGACGGCGACCACGGATGGTGCCGGCTCGTACGCGATCGAGCTACCGCCAGGGCCAAGCCGCGACGTCTACGTCCATTACGCCGTCGGCAGCCGGGTGATCGCCCGCCACGGCCTGGTCGCGCGCTCCGTCGCGCGGCCGTCGCTCGTCGTCACCCCCAGCCACGGGGTGCGAAACCACGACCGGCTGCGCTTCGCCGGCGTCCTTCCAGGCCCGTCGTGTCTCGACCGCCTGGTCAAGCTCCAGGCCCGGATCGGCAAGCGACGCTGGCAGGTGTTCCGGACCGACCGCGCCGACGCGGCCTGCGCGTTCGCCGCCCGCTACAAGCTCCGCTCCACCAGCCGGGCGAGGCGCTACCGGTTCCGCGCGCTCGTTCCGCAGGCGGCCGGTTATCCCTACGAGCGCGGCTACTCGCGCACCGCGAAGGTCAGGATCCGGCGACGATGACCTCGCGCTTGGCGCGGATGTCGTCGAGCTGCTCCGAGATCCAGACGCCCGGGTCGCGCTCCTGCACGATCTCCCGCAGCCGGGTCGCCCGCAGGCGGCGCTCCTCGGCGTTCATGGTCAGCGCCCGGTAGATCGTGTCGGCCTGCTCCTGGATGTCGAACGGGTTCACGGTCAGCGTGCAGTCGCCGAGCTCCTCGTGCGAGCCGGTGTTCTCCGAGAGCATGATCACGCCGTCGCGGGTGTTGACCGCGGGCGCCTCCTTGGCGACCAGGTTCATGCCGTCGAAGATCGAGTTGACCATCAGCAGGTCGAAGTGCTTGTAGCGGGCGACGGCCTCCGGGAAGTTCTCGTAGATGCGCAGGTCGATCGGCATCCAGTCGGTCGTCCCGTGGCGGTGGTTGACGACCGCGACCAGGGCCTCGATCCGCTCCAGGTACTCGGCGTACTCGGGCACGTCCTGGCGCGACGGCTGCAGGTGGGCGATGAACGTGACCCGCTCGCGGAACTCGGGATGCTCCTGGAGGAAGGTGTCGAACGCGGTGAACCCGCGCAGCACGTTCTTGGAGAGGTCGGCCCGGTCGACGCGGATGATCAGGAAGTCACGGCGCCGGCGAAGCATCTCGCGCTCGGCCCGGAGCACCTCCTCGGAGGCGGCGGCGCGCTCGAGCCGCTTCGCGTCGATCCCCAGCGGGTACGCACGCACCCAGGTCTCGCGCCCGTCATGGATCACGCACCCGCGCTCGTAGTCCGTCTCGAGCTCCAACAGCTCGCTGCAGCAGTGCAGGAAGTTGCGGCAGTAGGCCGTGGTGTGGAAGCCGATGATGTCGTTGGCGAGCAGGCCGCGGTAGATCGACTCCCGCCAGCGCTGCGGGATGATCCGCCAGCTGTCGGGCTGCGACCACGGGATGTGGACGAAGTGCTGCAGGAAGGCGTCCGGCCGTCCGGCGCGGACGAGCGCCGGCGCCGTATAGAGGTGGTAGTCGTGGAACATGACCAGGGGAGCCGACTCGGACTCGATGGTCTCCAGCACCGCGCGTGCGATGTCCGCGTTGACGACCTTGTAGCCGTGGTCCCAGGCGTCGAGCTCATCCTGGCGGATGTCGGGCGCGTTCGAGAGGTCCCAGAGGTAGTGCTGGACGAACCACAGGATCGGGTTGGCGATCACGTTGTAGAAGCGGTCGTAGGCCTCGGGGTCGGACTCGACCATCAGCACGTCGTAGGAGACCTCGCCGAGCTCGACGTGGACCGGCGCCCCGCCGGCCTCGCGCGAGACGGCGACGTCCTCATCGGTCATCGCCGAGGCGATCCACAGCGCGCCGCGGTGGGCGACCAGGCCGGAGAGCGCGGTCACCAGGCCGCCGCCGCCGCGCTGCACCGTCCGCTCGCCGGCGGGCCCGCGCTCGAACTGCGCCGGGCCGCGGTTGGAGACGATCACCAGGCGTTGGTCGTTCATCTCCGACTCCTATTACCCGTTCCTAGGTTTCGAGCTCGGTGAACAGGTCGAGCCAGTCGCGCAGCAGCCGCGGGGTCAGGAAATGCTCGCGCGCGTGCTCCTTGCCCGCGCGGCCGAGCCGCTTCGCCAGCTCCGGGTCCTCCAGCAGCTCGATCGAGCGGCGTGCTGCGGCCTCAGACGAGTCGACGAGGAAGCCCGATACCCCGTCCGTGATCTGCAGCGGGATCCCGCCGACGTCGCCGCCGATCGTCGGCCGGCCCTTCCACTGCGCCTCGGTGACCGTGAGCCCGAAGCCCTCGCGGATCGACTTCTGCATGCAGACGTCGGCCTGCGACTGAAAGGCGTTGACCTCGATCGCGCCGACGTTGTTGAGGTTGTTGAGGATCTTGATGTCCGGGTCGCCATCGGCGTGCTGGAAGGTCTTGTGGAAGAACTCCCAGCCCTCCGGATCGTCGGTCGCCATCGAGCCGACCAGCGCCAGCTGGACGTCGGGAACCGACGCCGTCACCGTCCGGTAGGCGTCGATCACCCCGATGGGGTCCTTCCAGGGGTCGAAGCGGGAGACCTGGCAGATCAGCGGCCGGTCGGTGTCGATCCCGAACTGCTCGCAGACGAAGGCGGCGTCCTCGGGCGAGAGCGCCATGTTCTTGGGCGACAGCGGGTCGATCGCGGGCGGGCAGATCCGGCGGATCCCGCCGTCGAGGCCCGCCGGGATGTACTGCTCCATGTGCCAAACCGTCGCGTCATAGCCGGTGATCAGCGGAATCAGCCGGGCGATGGTCGACGGGGTCGGAGTCGAGAGATCGATGTGGCAGCGCCAGATCCAGCGCCGCGCGCGCTCGCCGGCGTTGAGCTTCATCGCCGCCGGCTGGGGATCGTGGACGATGATCACGTCCCAATCGCCCTCCAGCGTCTGCGCGTTCATCAGGTTGTAGGCCTCGAACACCTCCCACTGCTGATCGGAGATCTCCTGCGGGTCGCCCTGCAGCGAGTTGTGCATCAGCTTGGTGACATTGAAGAACTCCTCCTGGCCGGAGATCACCTGCCAGTGGCAGTCGAGGCCGACGTCGCGCATCAGGGGCACGAGCGTGTACAGGATCTCCGAGACCCCGCCGCCGAAGGCGGTCGCGCTCAGGTGCAGGACCGACTTGCCCTGCAGCGGCTCGGCGAGCTCACGGATCCGCTCGATCATGCCGCGACCGGCGATGTGCGTGTAGTCCGCGAGAGATTTCTGTCCGAGGGGTACCTCTTGCAGCACAGCGCGGCAGGCTAGCCGTTTGGCACTCCCGGCCCGCCGCAGCCCCCGCGGCTACGGCCTACGGGTTGACCTGGGTCGGGCGCTCGCCGAGCTCGAGCTCGACCTGCTCCTCGTCGCCGTCGCGAATGACGTCGACCGTCACCACGTCGCCGGGGGCGAGGCGCGAGACGATCCGCGGCAGATCGGCGTTGTCGGTGATCGTCTCGCCGTTGACGGCGGTGATCACGTCGCCGCCGGTGTCCACCTCGCGGCCCTGGAAGCGGATTCGGTCGTCCCCGGGCTGCAGCCCGGCCTCCTCGGCCGGACTGTTCGGCTCGACCCTCGCGACGAGGGCGCCGCTGTCGACCGGTAGGTCGAGCTCCTCCGCAAGCTGCGGGTAGAGCGGCTGGGTGGTCACGCCCGCATACGCGTAGGCGACCTCGCCGTCCTCGCGGAGCTGCTCGACCGCACGTTCGGCGAGGTCGATCGGAACCGCGAACCCGACGCCCTCGTTGCCGCCGGACGAGGTCTGGATCTGCTGGTTGATGCCGATCACCTCGCCCCTGGCGTCGAGCAGCGGACCGCCGGAGTTACCGGGATTGATCGAGGCGTCGGTCTGCAGGGCGCCGTCGATCCCGAAATCGGTCAGCGACTCGATCGAGCGGTTGGTGGCGGAGACGACCCCTACCGAAAGCGACTGGTTCTGGCCGAACGGGCTGCCGATCGCGGCGACCGCGTCGCCGACCTCGACATCGGACTCCGAGCCCAGGTTCAGGGGGTGCAGGCCGAGCCCATCGGGATCGACCTTCAGCAGCGCCACGTCGGCGAACGGGTCGAAGCCGACGACCTCCGCGCTGACCTGATTGCGGTCCGCGAACTGGACGTAGATCTCGTTCGCCTCGTGCAGCGGCCGGGTCGGGGTGCCGGTGGTCTCCGCGTCCGTGACCACGTGGGCGTTGGTGAGGATCTCGCCTTCGTCGGAGATCACGAATCCCGAGCCCTGGCCCCCGCCGGGGCCGCCGAAGATCCCGCCGCCTCCGCCTTCGAAGACCGAGATCACGGTGACGACGCCCGGCGCGGCGCTCTCGTAGATCGCGCGCGCGTCGAACGCGCCGTCCTCGGCTTCGATCACGACCCGCTGCGCGTCGCCGTTGGTGCTCGTCTCCGACGAGCCCACGCTGACCGTCGTCGTCGCGTCCGAACCGCCGCAACCGGCGACCAGGGCGGCGGCGAGCAGGACGAGCAGAGCTGCGATCGGGCGGCGCATCACGATCACCTACCCGCGTCCGCGCTCGGCAGCCGCAGCTCGAACTCGGTCTTGCCGCGCCGGATGCGCAGCCCGAGCGAGCCGCCCATCCGCTGGGCGAGCTCGCGTCCGATCGCCAGCCCGAGCCCCGAGCCGGAGACCTCGTCGCCCGTGTAGAAGCGCTCGAAGACCCGCTCGCGCGCCCGCGGGTCGATGCCGGGACCGTCGTCGGTCACCACGAGGCTCGCCGAGCCGTTGTCGCTGGCTGTCTGAATCCCTACCTTGATCGCCGTTCCCTCCGGCGTGTGAGTGAGAGCGTTGTCGATGAGGATACGCATGATCTGCGCGACCCTCTCCGGGTCGGCGCTCGCGGCCGCCCCGGTGTCCTCTTCGATCGAGATCTCGGCCTGACGGCGATCGGCGATCGGTCCGAACTCGGCGACGACCCGCCGGGCGACGTCGGCGAGCACGACGCGCTCGCGGTGGATCTGGAGCGCGTCGGCGTCGAGCTTCGAGAGATCGAGCAGGTCGACGGTGAGCTTGGTCAGCCGGTCCACCTGCTGGCGCATCTGCTCGACGAACTCAGCCCTCGCCTCGGGCTCCGGATCCTCGTCGGCGAGCAGCTCGATGAAGCCGGAGAGCGAGAAGATCGGCGTCCGCAGCTCGTGCGAGGCGTTGGCGATGAACTCCTTGCGGGCGCTGTCTAGGACCGCGAGCCGCTTCTGCATCTCGTTGAACGTCATCGCCAGCTGCCCGACCTCGTCGGTGGAGTCGACCGGGATCGGGGTCGAGAAGTCGCCGTCCGCGATCTTCTCCGCCGCGGCTTCGAGCCGGCGCAGGCGTCGCGCGTGCACCCCCGCGACCAGGTAGCCGGCGCCGAGCGCGGCCACGAGGGCGATCGCGCCGGCGATCAGGATCTGGCGCCGGATCAGGGCGACGTTGTCGTCGACGTCGGCGAGGTCGACCGAAAAGACCGCCACCCAGTCGGGCGGGACGCCGTCGCCGAGCGGGATCGCGGTCTCGCCGATCCGCTCACCTCCGATGCCCTCGACCGCGCTCGCGGGCTCACCGGTGAGCGCCGCCGCCGCGGCGGCGGGATAGTCGGCGGCCACCGCTGTGCGGTCGAGCTGGGAGTCCGCGACCACGAACTCTGGCTCGTCGCGGACGCCGAGCAAGGTCACCCTGGCGCCGGCGCGCTGGTCGATCTCGGCGAGTAGAGCGGGCAACCGTGCCTGGGAGATCGTGCCCTCCAGCGCGCCCTGAAGGCGGCGGCTGCGCTCGGTCGCCACCTGCTCGAGCCGGCCGAGCTTCTCGGCGGTGAGGCTCGAGCGCAGCTGCGGGACGACGTAGAGGTAGATGAATCCGACCGCCGCCGCCGTGATCACGAAGAACAGCAGCGCCAGCCTGTTACGGACACTGTTCATTGCCACGGCCCGCCGGCACCGGAGGCGAAGCCGAGGATGCCGGCGGATCTATTCATTCCTGATCTCGGAACCGGTATCCCACTCCGCGCACGGTGAGCAGGTACTCGGGCCGCCGCGAGTCGCTCTCGATCTTCTCGCGCAGGTGGCGGATGTGGACGTCGATCGTCCGCGGGTCGCGGTAGGCCGAATCCCCCCAAACCTGCTCGAGCAGCATCTCCCGTGTCATCACCCGGCCGGGAGCCCGGGCGAGCGAGGCGAGCAGCTCGAACTCGACGTAGGTGAGCCGGACAGGCTCGCCGCGCACGGTCGCGACCCGGCGCTCGAAGTCGATCTCGAGGTCGCCGGCGACGATCGGCTGGTCCGCCGGGCGGCCGCGGAGCATCTCCGACCTTCGCAGAGCCGCCTTCACGCGGCTGCGGAACTCGCGGACCGAGAACGGCTTGGTGATGTAGTCATCGGCGCCGATCTCGAGCCCGAGCACCTTGTCGCCCTCGTCGTCCTTGGCGGTCAGGATGATGATCGGGACCTGACTGCGGCCGCGCAGCCGCCGGCAGACCTCGATCCCGTCGAGCTTCGGCAGCATCAGGTCGAGCACGACGAGGTCGAAGCGCTGCTCCGCGAAGCGGTCGAGGGCCTCGCGACCGTCGAGCGCGGATACGACCTCGTAGCCGTCCTTGCGCAGCGGGTATGCGAGCAGGGTCTGGACCGAATGCTCATCGTCGACGAGCAGGATCCGCGCTGAGTTCTCGCCCGCGTTCGAAACGCCCGAGCCCATGCACGAAAGCGTAATCGGGGACCGTGGCGATTCCCGGTCGGCAAGATGCAGGGCCGGCCGATCACGCATGTCCCTGGTCAACCTCCGCCTCTACCGCCTCGCCTTCCTGCCCGCCGTGCTGGCGGTGATCGTGACGATGTTCTCGCTCGAGGGAGCGCCCGACGCGCTCGAGCCGGCGACACCGCCGACCACGTTCGAGGGGGACCGGGCCGCAGCCGTCGCTCGCCAGATCGCGAACACGGCTCCCGAGCGGGCCCCGGGGAGCCCCGGGGACGAGGCGGTGGCGGACCTGGTCGCCGACCGGTTCGAGGAGGTCCCCGCAGGCGCCGTCACCGAGCAACGCTTCGAGACCGAGGTCGACGGCGAAACCGAGTCGCTGCGCAACGTGCTGCTGACCCTTCCGGGCGACGCGGCCGCGACGGTCGTGATCGCCGCGGCGCGCGACGTGGATCCCGGGCCCGGCGCCGCGTCGACCGCCGCCGCGACCGGGATCCTGGTCGAGCTCGCGAACGCCTTCCGGGTCAGCCACTCGAAGACCTTCGTGCTCGCCTCGGTCAGTGGCTCGACGGTGGGCGGTGCCGGGGTTCGCGAGCTGGTCGACGGGCTGCCGGAGCGGGACTCGATCGAGGCCGTGATCGTGATCTCGCAGCCTGGCGCCGCCGACCCCCGGCGTCCGTTCGTCGTCACCAGCTCCACCGGCGAGCCGAGCGCATCGGCGCAGCTCGAGCGCACCGCCGAGCGAGCGGTCGAGGTGCAGGCCGAGGCGCTCTCGAACGAGGACGCCGCCTTCACGCAGCTCGCCCGGATCGCGATCCCGTCCGGGCTCGGCGATCAGGCGGTGCTGATCGGGGACGGCACCGACGCGATCGCGGTCTCCTCGGCCGGCGAGCGTTCGCTGGCCGCCGGCGACGACCAGCCCGACGACCTCTCGCCCGACAGCGTCGACCGGTTCGGTCGCGTCGTCCAGTCGACGGTGGCGGCCCTCGACATCGCGATCGGCGGCCCGGTGCACGGCCCGGAGACCCACCTCGAGCTCGGCAACAACCTGCTCCCCGGCTGGGCGCTGGCGATGCTCGCGCTGGCGCTGCTCGCGCCGGCCTGGGTGGCGGCCATCGACGCCTGTGCGCGAGCGCGGCGCGAGCGGCTGCCGATCGGCGCGGCGCTCGCCTGGGGCGCGGCTCGCAGCCTGCCGTTCGTCGGCGCGCTCGCCGTCCTCTACGGGCTCGCCGCGGTGGGCGTCGTCCCCAAACCGTCCTTCCCGTTCGACCCCGGCCTCTATGAGCTGGGAGGGCGCGCGGCGATCGCCTTCGGGGTGATGGTCGTGGTCGCCGCCGCCAGCGCCTGGCTGTTAAGAGCGCGCCGGATCACCGCTGCGCGCGCACCTGACGCCGCGACTTGCGGAGTCGGCGCGGTGGCCGCCGCCGGTTCGGCTGCCCTCTGGCTCGCCAACCCGTACCTTGCGCTGCTGGTGGTCCCGATCCCCCATCTATGGCTGCTGGCATCCGCTACCAGCACCCTCGCCAGGCGCGCGGCGGTCGTGATCGCGAGCGCCCTGGCGGCCGTGCCGCTCGTGGCCGCGTTCGTCGCGGTCGCGAACGCGCTCGAGCTCGGGTCGGACGCACCGTGGACGTTCGCGATCATGGTCGCCGACGGGCAGATCGGCTTCCTGACGACGCTCGCGCTCTGCTTCCTGGGGGGCGCGCTGACCGGAGCGGTGGGGCTCGCCCTCAGGCGTGATGAGGGCTGATATGGACGAAATTCCGGTGATGTTCAGCGCCCGGCGAGCCGATGAAGCGGATACGAGCGCCAAAGTGAGAGTCAAGATTTTGAAGCGAGAGATCGAGAACAATCGATACGACGTCGACGCCCCTGCGGTCGCCGACGCCATCCTGCGCAAGATCCGCCTGCTCAAGCAGGGCGGTGGCGACCCCGGTCAGCGAAGCTGGTCGAACCCTGCCGGGTCCCGAGGGCCGCCCGGCCCGCTGAGCGTGACGTCGCCCGCCGCCGTGACCTCGCCGATCACGGTCAGGGTCGAGCCGGCGGCGGCGACCGCGTCGCCCGCCTCGCCCGCCCGCTCGCTCGGCAGCGTGACCAGCAGCTCGTAGTCCTCGCCCGCCGCCGAGGCGAGGTCGAGCGACGTCCCGCCCGGCGGCCGCGGCCACCTCGGCGACCCCCGCCTGGACCGGGAGTCGCTCGAGGTCGATCTCCAGCCCGACCTCGCCGGCGCTCGCCAGGTGGCCGGCGTCGGCGCCCGAGCCCGTCGCTGATGTCGATCATCGCCGTCGCGCCGCTGCGAGCCAGCGCAGCCCCGGCGTCGAGCCGCGGCTCAGGCGCCAGCTGGCGGCGGCGCAGGGCGGCGGCAACCCCGGCGTCGAGCGACTCGCCGAGCTCGGAGCGCTCGAGCAGCAGCAGGCCCGCGGCCGCTCCGCCGAGCTCGCCGGTGACCGCCACCAGGTCGCCGGGGCGAGCCCCGCGGCGGCGGACCAGCGGTCGGGGCCGGCGGCGGCGCCGACCACGGTCACCGCGACGAGCAGCACCGGCGCGCGCGTGACGTCGCCGCCGGCGATCGCGACGCCGTGCGCCGCCGCAACCTCGCGCGAGGCCGTCGGCGAGCTCGAGCAGCTCCGCCTCGCTCGCGGCCCTCCGGGACGCCGAGCTGCACGTAGGCCTCGCCGGCGGAGGCCCCCATCGCCGCGAGGTCGGAGAGGGCGACGGCGAGCGCCTTGTGGCCGACGTCGGCGGGGCCGAACGGCGGGATCTGGAAGTGCACCCCCTCGACCAGCGCGTCGACGCTGGTCGCCGTCGCCCCTTCGCGAACGGTGATCGCGGCGTCGTCGCCCGCTGCCGAGCACGAGCGCGGCGGAGGGCTCGCCGGCGCCGGCGCTCGCGATCCGCTCGCGGATCGCCGCGATCAGCTCGAACTCGCCGCTCAGCCACGGCAGGGTGCCGCCCAGTCCGGGTCGACGCCGCCGGCGCCGCCGGTCGGCGGGGTGCCGGCTCCGCCGCCGGGCGCGACGTCGCCCGGTCGGGCGACTCCGGCTCCGGCGTGGGTGACGGCGCCGGCTCCTGGCCGGCGCCCGGGGGCGTAGAGGTCCGGGTCGTAGCCGCCCGTGCGGCTCGTCCGCGGTCTCGTCGTCGGTCTCCTCGTCCGTGGGCGTCGTCGGGTGGTCGCCGTCGGTCGTCGGTCGACTCGTAGTCGGGGTCGACCGTGTGCTCGCTGTAGTAGCCGGAGAGGTCGGCCGGGTTCTGCGGCTGCGGGGAAGTCGTCGCACGGCTGCGGTCGCCGCGACCATCATGTAGTCGTGCCAGATCGGCGCCGCGAGATCGGCGCCGTAGCCGGGCAGCGGCACCCGCTCGTCGGGGTTGCCGACCCAGACCGCGGTCGAGACGTGCGGCGTGTAGCCGACGAACCAGGCGTCGGCCTGCTCCTCGGTGGTCCCGGTCTTGCCGGCCGCCGGGCAGCCGATGCCGTGGCCGGCCGCGGTGCCGTACTCGAGCGTCCCCTTCATCACGTCGGCGACCGTGTAGGCGACGCCGTCGGAGATCACCCGCGTCCCCTCCGGGTCCTCGGGCTCGTCGACCTCGCCGTCGGGGAACTCGACCTTCGCGATCGCGGTCGGCTCGTGGTGGACGCCGCCGTTGGCGAGCGTCGCGAAGCCGTTCGACTGGTCGAGCACGGTGACGTCGCTGGCGCCGAGCACGTCCGGGGCATAGCCGGAGAGCGGGCTGGTGACGCCCATCCGCTTCGCCATGTCGTCCATCTCCTCGACGCCGATGTCGAGCACGAGCTGCGCGAAGACGGTGTTGACCGAGTTCGCGGTCGCGTCGCGCAGGCTCATCGAGCCGCCGCCGCCGCCGGAGACCGACCAGGCCTCGCCGTACGAGCCGTTGGGATAGAGCGTGATCGAGCTCGGGGCCGAGTAGTAGGTGGCGTCGGGGTCGATGCCCTGGTCGACCGCGGTGGTCAGCGCGTAGGGCTTGAACGAGGAGCCCGGCTGGCGCGCGCCCCTGCGCGGCGAGGTTGAACTGGCTGTCCTCGTAGGACTCCGAGGACGCCATCGCGATGATCTCGCCGGTGTCGACGTCGGTCGAGACACGAGCGCCTGCGGCCGCGCCGTAGACGGGGTGGGCGGCGATCGCCTGCTCGGCCACCGCCTGCAGCCTCGGGTCGAGCGTCGTGTAGACCTTGAGCCCGCCCTCGCGGACCGTCTGCGACGCCGTACTTGTCGATCAGCTCCTGCTGGACGAAGTCGAAGAAGTACTGCTGGGTGCGGGACTCGTAGCGGTAGCCGCGCTCGAGCCCGAGGCCGTCGGCCTTCGCCTGCTCGGCCTTCGCCTGGCTGATGTAGCCCTGCTCGGCCATCGCGTTGAGGACCTGGTTGCGGCGGTTCGTCGGCCCCGTCGGGGTTGAGGAACGGGTTGTAGTCGGTCGGCGCCTGCGGCAGGCCGGCGAGCAGCGCCGCCTCGTCGAGGTTGAGCTCGGAGACGTCCTTGTTGAAGAGACCTGCGACGCGGCCTGCACCCCGACCGCGGTCTTGCCGTCGTTGGTCCCGTAGGAGGCGGTGTTCAGGTACTCCTCGAGGATCTCCTGCTTGCGTGTGCTCGTCCTCGTACTGGCGCGCCATCTCGGCCTCTTTGATCTTGCGCTCGATCGTGTCCTCGGGGTCCTCGATGTAGAGGTTGCGGACCAGCTGCTGGGTGATCGTCGAGGCTCCCTGCTCGACCTCGCCGGCCTCGAAGTTCTCGATCGCGGCGCGGATGACCGCGCGAGTAGTCGACCCCGTCGTGCTCGTAGAAGTTCTCGTCCTCGATCGCGATCGTCGCGTTGCTGCAGCACGTTCGGGATCTTGCTCGAGGCCGACCGGGTCGCGGATGATGCTCGACTGCACGTAGCCGAGGCTGGTGCCGTCGGCGGCGAAGACCTCGGAGTTGGCGCCGCTCTCGGCGGGCTGCAGGGTGTCGATGTCGGGCGCGTCGGCGCGGATGTCCTGGACCCAGAGCGCCGGCGCCGCCGAGGGCGGCGACGACGATCGCGAACAGGCCCGCGAAGGCGAGCAGGACCTTCTTCCCCACCGAGCCGCCCTGCGAGCGCCGGTGCCGTCTGCGTTGGCGAGCGGTCATGGCGAACCACTAAGGGTAACGAGCGCCGCTCAGTCGGCCTGCAGCACTCCCGCCTCGCGAAGCGCCCGTTGCGCGCGCTCGCGCAGCGCCGCCTCCTCGCCTGCGGCGCGGGTGCCGCCCGGGCCGCTGCGGGCCGTGGATCTCGATCCGCACCCCGTCGGGCGTCACCTCGGCGACGTCGATCTGCGAGGGCTCGAGCGCCGGCCAGGGCCTGCGCGCGCGAGCCCGACGTCGGCGTCGGGCGGGACCCAGACCGAGACGGCGACCGGCGCGCTCAGGTTGCCGGTCGAGCGGTTGACGACCACGTTCGTGACCACGGTCTCGTTGGGGACGATCACCAGCCGCCCGTCGCCGGTGTCGATGAACGTGTGCGAGAGGGTCAGGTCGTCGACCCGGCCGGTCTCGTCCTCGATCGTCACCGAGTCGCCGATCCGGATCGGCTGCGAGATCGCCAGCAGGATCCCGGCGAGCGGGTTGGCGAGGATCTTCTGCGCCGCGAAGCCCGAGCACCAGCCCGAGCACCGCGCTCGAGGCGAGCATCGCGTTGGCGAGCTTGTTGAGCTTGTCGAACTGGCTCAGCGCGATCCCGAGCGCCGAGGATGATGATCGCCGCGAAGACGAGCCGGCGGACCATCCGCAGCCGGGTCGTCGTCGCCCGCGAGATCGCCGTGTCGGTGACCTTGCGAGGCGACGCTGGTCGCCCGGCCGATCACGAAGCGGTCGACGATGAAGGCGATCGCGAACGCGATCACGCAGCGTGATCGCGGCCGAGATCCAGTCGCCGTTGGAGTCCCAGAAGGTCTCTTCCACGGGCCCGATCCTGCCAGTCTTCGGCCGCCGGATGACGAAGGCCGTGCTCCTCGACGCGCTCGGAACGCTGGTCGAGCTCGAGCCCCCGTGGGCGCGGTTCGGCGATCAGGCCGCCTGGCGGAAGGAGATGGCCTACTACCGCGAGCACGCGCACGAGGGCACCGACGCAGGCGGCGCTCGCCGACCTGCGCGCGCCGCTGCGCCGCGCTGCTCTCGCGCGAGCTCGGGCGCGAGGTCGACGTCGAGACGATGATGGCCGCGATCCGCTTTCGCGCCTATCCGGACGCCGCGCCGGCGCTGGCGGCGCTGCGCGAGCGCGGGCTGACGCTCGTCTGCGTCTCCAACTGGGACTACGCGCTGCCGCGAGGTGCTCGCCGCTGCGGCCTCGCGGACTCGCTCGACGGCGTCGTCACCTCGGCCGACGGCCGGCGCTCGCAAGCCCGACCCGGCGATCTTCGCGCGCGGCGCTCGAGCTCGCCGGCTGCGAGCCGGCCGAGGCGCTGCACGTCGGCGACACGCGGCCGAGGACGTCGCCGGGGCGCGCGCGGCGGGGATCCCGGCGCTGCTCATCGATCGCGGCGGTGGCGGCGGGCAGCTAGCCTCGCTCGCCGAGATCGAGGAGCATCTCCGACCTTGACCGAGCCGCTCGACCCGCCCACCAGCCAGCCCCCGCCCGCCGACCGAGCGCCGCCGCTGAGCCGCCGCCCCGATCGGCCGCCGCTGCGCGGCCGGCGGAGCGCCCGCGCCGGCCGAAGCGGAGCCGCTGCCGACCGGCGGGCTGGGGCGCCGGGCGCGCGTTCGGCGGGCTCGGCTTCCTGGTCGTCGCCGCGATCGGGCTGGCGCTCGCGGTCGTGATCGCCTTCGACCCCGAGATCGAGTCGCTCGGCGCCCAGGTGGCGCTGCAGGCGCTGCTCGCCGCGAGCCTGATCCTGACCGCTTTCCTGTTCGCGAGCCCGGACCTGCGCGAGCCTCGCCGCCGCGAGGCGCTCGGCCTGCGCCGGCCGCTGCGAAAGCCGATCTGGCTCGCGGTCGCCACCTACTTCGGATACATCGGCTGCGCGATCGTGATCTCGCTGCTGCTCGCGCCCGAGCAGGAGGACATCACCCGCGAGCTCGGCGGCGACTCCGGGAGCGTGGGGACGGTGATCGCCGGCTTCCTGATCGTGATCGTCGCGCCCGTGAGCGAGGAGATCTTCTTCCGCGGCTTCCTGTTCCGCGGGCATGCGCCGGACGATGCCGCGGGATCGTGGCCGCGCTGCTGGCGAGCGCGATCTGGGGCCTGCTTCCACTACACCGGGCCCGGGCACCTGGGGCGTGGTCGTCCAGATCACCGTCTTCGGCCTCTGGCTCTCGTGGCTGTACGAGCGCACCGGATCGATCTATCCGACGATCGCCGTGCACATGGTCAACAACGCGATCGCGTTCACGATCCTGATCAGCTCCTGAGCGCCGGTCGCCCGGTCGGCGCGACTCGTCGAGCCGTCCTGCTTCAATTCCGGGCGTGAAAACGCTCTTCAAGGTCGCCGCAGGGATGCTGGCGACGCTCGCCATGTCGCTGTCCCCGGCCTCGCGCTCGCGCAGGACGCACCACGGCCGCTCAGGCGCGGGCGGCACCGGCGGCACCGGCGGCGGCGGCGATCCGCGCCGGCGCCCGGGCCGAAGCCGGCGAAGATCAAGCTGAAGATCAACGGCCTGAAGGGCGGCAAGGCGAAGGTCGGCGATCGGGTCGAGATGGTCGGGCACCGTGACCCCGTTCGTCGGCCATCAGAAGGTCCAGGTCCGGCTCGGCAACGGCGGCGACACCGTGCTCAAGGCGAATCCGTACGTGCGCCAGGTCAAGGGCCGCAGCTTCGGCCGCTTCAAGCTGCGCTCGAAGCCGCTGCTCGAGCCCGGCAAGTACCGCGCGCGGGCGAAGAAGAAGGCGACCGCGAACCAGCTCGGCGGGACCGCGAAGTCGAAGAAGTTCTCGCTCAAGTTCATCGACCTCGACCCGGGCGACAGCGGCCCGGCGGTCGACCTGTTCAACGACCTGCTGCGCGACGCAGGCGCTACTACAACACCGACAAGCAACAGCTACGGCTCGCACACCGAGCGCGCGGTGATGGCGTTCCGCAAGGTCAACGGGATGGCGCGCAACTTCCAGGCGACGCCGGAGATCTTCAAGATGCTCGCCGAGGGCAAGGGCGGCTTCAAGATCCAGCCACCCGAAGGCCGGCCAGCACGCCGAGGTCGACATCTCCAAGCAGGTGATGGCGCTCGTCGACGGCGGCAAGGCGAAGTACGTCTTCCACATCGCCACCGGGGCCGCCGCGACGCCGTCCGACCAGGGCGCGTTCACCTTCTACAGCAAGGACCCCGGCTACAACTCGCTCGGGATGTACTACTCGGTCTATTACAACCGCGGCGAGGCGACCCACGGCTACGCCTCGGTGCCGCCCTATCCCGCCAGCCACGGCTGCATCCGCAACCCGATCCCCGACTCGATCTTCATCTACAACTGGATCGATCTCGGGCGACAAGATGTACGTGTACGGCTGAATAAATCGACGGGTTGCTCCCGTCGGGTCTGGTGCAGGCCGGGCTTGTAGGTTGCCGCGTGGCGGACGCCCGGGAGACCCTGATCGGGAGCTGCGCGAGCACGCGCTCGTGCTCGGCGAGGTGGTGCTCTCCAGCGGCCAGACGGCGCAGTACTACGTCGACGCGCGGCGGGCGCTGCTGCGGCCCGGCGGGCTTTCGCGCCGCCGGGCGAGCTGATCGCCGCGGCGGCGGTCCGCCACGGCGCCGAGGCGGTCGGCGGCCCGGTGATGGCGGCGATCCCGCTCGCCTGCGCGGCGATCGCGGTCCCCGAGGGCGACGGCCTGGTCGGGTTCTTCGTCCGCAAGGAGACCAAGTCCCACGGTCTGCAGCGGATGGTCGAGGGCCCGGTCGAGGCGGGGACGAAGGTGCTCGTGGTCGAGGACACGGTCACCACCGGCGGCTCGACGATCGCCGCGGTCGAGCAGATCCGCGAGCAGGGCCTGGAGATCGTCGGCGGCGTCTGCGTCGTCGACCGCCTCGCCGGCGGCGCCGAGGCGATCGCCGCAGGCGATCGGCGGCCCGTTCGAGGCCCTGGTCACGATCGACGACATCTATCCCGAGCGGCCGGACCGCTAGGGCTTCCGGCGGGCGGGTGCGCAGGGTGGCGATCGCGCGGCGGGCGATGCGGACGCTCTCGCGGGCGCCCGGCTTGGCGTTCGCGGCGAGCACGACGGTGACCGTCGCGAGCTCGCCGCGGCGCAGGACGATCACCGACGCCCGCTGGTCGACGCCGTCGCGCGACGTCCCGGTGCCGAAGACCTCGACCGCGTCGTAGCGGTGGTCGAACGGGCGCATGCCCTTGGCGTCGAACCCGTCCTCGAACCCGCGCAGCTCGTCGGCGGTGTTGGTCGCGTAGTCCTCGATCGGCGGTCGCCCGCGCCTCGGCGAGCGGTCGGGAGCGATCGAGATCGCGACCAGGCGGTCGTAGGAGCGGATCAGCGTCTGCGGTCCGTCGGCCTCGGCCTTCCAGCCCCGCGGCAGCAGCAGCGCGTAGCCGCCGCGCTCGTTGACGTACGGCTCCCACTCCTTCGGCCGCTCGGGGAGCGGCTCGCGCGTCTCCTTCGGGCGGCGGCTTCGGGGCCGTCGTCGTGGTCGGTCGACGACTCGTCGCCGGAGCCGCCGCAGCCGGCGAGCGCGAGCGTCAGCGAGGAGGACGAGGCCGGACGATCGCCTCACTGACCGCCGGCCCGGCGCGGCGGCGGCCGGGTTCAGCCGCCGCAGCGGGTGGGCGACGCGGGTGACGTCCTCGAGGTGGGGCTCGAGGCGAGCGATCCCGCCCTTGAGCTCGCCGACGTCGCCGCCCATCGCCTCGACCGCGGCGCGCATCTGCTTCACCTCGGAGTCGAGCGAGTCGACCTCGGCGCTGGATCGAGTCGAGCGTGATCAGCAGCTTCGGCAGGGTCGCCATCCCCTCGGCGATCGTGCGGAGGTCGTCGAGCGCGCCGCCGAGCAGCCGCGGAACCTGCATCAGGTCGACCGGGCCCGCGGCGCTCGAGCGCCTTCTCGTCGTCGGCGATCGCCGCCTCGTCGAGGATCTCGGGCTCCTCGCGCTCATCGTTCGGGCTTCAGCGAGTAGGCGCTGACGTCGCTGGGCACGCCCTTGGCGCGGAACATCAGCTTCTTGCGGGCGGACGACCGTGTCGGGCTCGAGCTCGTCGAGCGCGTCGCCGGAGACCAGGAACTCGCCGCCCGACGCGCCGTCGGCGACCCGGGCGGCGACGTTGACGTCGACGCCGAGGTAATCGTCGGCGAGCCGGCGCGGTGTCCCGACGTGCATCCCGGCGCGCATACGCGGACGGTACCCGGCGACCTCGACGGCATCGAGGCGCTCGCCGACCTCGAAGACCGCGGCGACCGCCTGTCGGGATCGTCGAAGACGGCCATCATCCCGTCGCCGAGCCGCTTCACGACCTCGCCGTGGTGGCGGCGGACCGGCGGCTCGATCGCCTCGGCGACCTCGCGCAGCAGCTCCAGCGAGAGGTCGTCGCCCGCCTCCAGCGCCCAGTCGGAGAAACCGACCAGGTCGGTGAACACGATCGCCAGCCGCTCGTCGCCGAGCTTGCCGTCCTCGGTGACCGCCACCGCCTCCCACACCTGGAGCGCCGAGAGCCCCGCCTCCTTGAGGAACGCCGGGCCGCTCCTGGGCGGCCTCGCCGAGCCGCCTTGCGACGACGGTCCGCGGCTCCGAGCCGGTGGTCGAGAGCGGGTCGCCGTAGCGGCTGTCGCCGGGGAGCAGGTCGCGGGCGATCTTCATCGCCTTGACCAGCTTCGGGCCGAGCGTGCGCTCGGCCTCGGTGTCGGGTCGTCGGCGTCGTCGTCGTCGGACTCGGCCATCGGCTGACGATTACACCACTTTCGGGCCGACCGTTACACCACGCGATGTAATGGTGCCGGGCGCCGGCGAGCGCATAGAGTCAGCCGCGATGACCAGCGTCCGCGAGGCCTCGTTCGACGTCTTCCGCGCCCACGGGATGACGACGATGTTCGGCAACCCCGGCTCGACCGAGCTGCCGATGCTGCAGGACTACCCGGACGACTTCCGCTACGTGCTCGGGCTCCAGGAGGCGGTCGTCGTCGGGATGGCCGACGGCTACGCGCAGGCGAGCGGCGGCCCGGCGCTGGTCAACCTGCACACCGCGCCGGGGGTCGGCAACGCGATGGGGGCGATCTTCAACGCCCAGGCCAACCACACGCCACTGGTGATCACCGCCGGCCAGCAGACGCGAGCGCTGATGGGCCTGCAGGCGAACCTCACCAACCGCGACGCGACCCGGATGCCGCATCCGCTGGTCAAGTGGAGCTACGAGCCGGCACGGGCCGAGGACGTGCCGCTGGCGCTCGCTCGCGCCACCCACCTGGCGACCCTGCCGCCGAAGGGGCCGACCTTCGTCTCGATCCCGATGGACGACTGGGCGGCCGAGGTCGACGACGCCGCCGTCGCCGAGGCGATCAAGCACAAGGTCGACGGTCGCGCCGCGCCCGCGCCCGACGCGATCGCTGCGCTCGCCCGCCGGCTCGAGGAGGCGGGGAGCCCGGTACTGGTCGCCGGGCCGGAGATCGACGCGAGCGGCGCCTGGGAACTTGCGGTCGCGCTCGCCGAGCGCCAGAACCTGCCCGTGTTCGCGAGCCCGCCGACCGGCGGCGGGCGACTCGGGTTCCCCGAGGGCCATCCCAACTTCCGCGGCGTCCTGCCGCCGGCGGTCGGTCCGGTCGCCGAGACGCTGCGCGGGCGCGACCTGATCCTCGTCGTCGGCTCCTCGGTGTTCCCCTACTACCCCAACATCCCCGGGCCGCTGCTGCCCGAGGGCGCCGAGCTGGTCCAGATCACCTCCGACCCCGACGAGGCCGCCCGGGCCCCGATGGGCAACGCGATCGTCGCCGATCCGAAGCTCACTCTGGAGCTGCTGGTCGCGGAGGTCGGCGAGTCCGACCGCGACCCCGGCGAGTCGCTGCCCGAGCCGACCGCGGGCGAGGAGCAGGAGCCGATCACCGGCACCGCGGCGGCACACGCGCTTGCGGCCGCCTTTCCCGAGGACGGGATCGTCGTCCTCGAGGCGCCGTCGTCGACGGGCGCGGTGCGCAACCAGCTTCGCCTGTCGAAGCCGGGCAGCTACTACTTCGGCGCCGGCGGCGGGCTCGGGTTCGGCCTCTCGGCAGCGGTGGGAGTCCAGCTCGCCCAGCCGGACCGCCCGGTCGTCTGCGTGATCGGCGAGGGCTCGGTCCAGTACGCGGTCACGGCGTTCTGGAGCGCGGTCGCCTACGACGCCCCCGTCACCTTCCTCGTCCTGCGCAACGAGCGAGTACGCGATCCTGAAGTGGTTCGCGGGCCTCGAGCAGGTGGAGGGGGCGCCAGGGCTCAACCTGCCCGCGCTCGACACGGCATCGATCGCGTCGGCCTACGGCGTGGCCACGGTGAAGGTGAGCACCGCCGACGAGCTCCGCGAGGCGCTCGCCGGGGCGATCGCGGCGAACCGGCCGGAACTGGTCGAGGTCGGGGTGGCGCCGGGGATGTGGCTCTTCTAGAGCCGAAGGTCGAGCGGCTGGCGCCCGCGGCCAGCCAGGCGAGCGCCGATGCCGCGCCCGAGTGGGTCGCGGGCGGAACGCCGGAGCCGCTGCGCGGCGAGCTGATCGCGTTGCTCGGCGCGGACCGCGTCCTCGCGCGGGCGTCCGACATCGTCAGTTACGCCTCCGACGCCAGCCCCTACCGGATGTTCCCGAAGGCCGTCGTGATGGCCCGTGACGCCGACGACGTCGCCAAGGTGCTCGCCTACGCCCGCCGCACCGACACGCCGGTCACGTTCCGCGCCGGCGGCACCAGCCTCAACGGCCAGGGCCAATCCGACGGCATCCTCATCGACGTCCGCCGTCACTTCCGCGGCGTCGAGGTCCTCGACCGCGGCGCCCGGGCGCGGGTGAAGCCGGGAACCGTGCTCGGCCACGCCAACCGCGTGCTCGCGCCGCACGGCTACAAGCTCGGGCCGGACCCGGCGTCGACCGACATCGCCTGCGTCGGCGGGGTGGTCGCCAACAACTCCGGCGGGATGCGCTGCGGGGTCACCCACGACTCCTACCAGACGGTCAGCGCGCTCAGCTTCGCTCTTCCGTCGGGGACGGTGATCGACAGCGCCGCGCCCGACGCCGAGCGGCGTTTCGCCGACGCCGAGCCCGAGCTCGCCGCCGGCCTGCTCGAGATCCGCGATGAGATTCGCGCCGACACCGAGCTTGCCGAGCGGATCCGGCGCAAGTTCGAGATCAAGAACACGACCGGATACCGGCTCTGCGCCTTCCTCGACGCCGAAACGCCGCTGGAGATCTTCCGCCGCCTGCTCGTCGGATCGGAGGGCACGCTCGCGTTCATCTCCGAGGTGGTGTTCGACACCGTCCCCCAGCCCGCGCGGACGACGCTCTCCTGGCTTCACTTCCCGAGCATCGACGCCGCGATCGAGCCGGTCGGCGAGTTCGTCGCCGCCGGCGCCCGCGCGGTCGAGCTGATGGTCGCCCCCGCGCTGCTCGTCGCCGCGCACAACATCCGCAACACGCCCGCCTACTGGAAGGAGCTCGACCCCTCGACGGCGGCGCTGCTGGTCGAGTTCGGCGGCGCCGACGACGCCGAGCTCGACGCCGCCGAGGCGACCGCCGCGAAGCTGCTCGCCGGCCACGAGCTGATCCGCGAGGCCGAGTTCCATCGCGACGCGGCGACGATCGAGGTCTACTGGAGGGTCCGCGAGGGGATGCACGGTCTGGTCGGCAAGATGCGCCTGCCCGGCACGGCGCTGATCGTCGAGGACGTCTGCGTGCCGCCGGACCGGATCGCGGAGTGCGCGAAGGACCTGCAGGCGCTGCTCGGCGAGCACGGCTTCCTCACCGGGGTCGCCGGCCACGCCTCGGCCGGGAACCTGCACTTCATGCTCACCCCCGACTTCGCCAAGGCCGAGGACCTGGAGCGCTACGACGCCTTCATGGAGGGCCTGATCGCGCTGATCGTCGACAAGTACGACGGCTCGCTGAAGGCCGAGCACGGGACCGGCGTCAACATGGCGCCGTTCGTCGAGCGCGAGTGGGGCCCGAAGGCGACCGAGCTGATGAGGCGGATCAAGCGGCTCGCCGACCCGGACGCCGTGCTCGCACCGGGGGTGCTGATCAACGACGACCCCGGCGTCCACCTGCGCAACCTGAAGACGACGCCGGCGGTCGAGGAGGAGATCACGACCTGCGTCGAGTGCGGCTTCTGCGAGCCGGTCTGCCCGAGCCGCCACCTGACGACGACGCCGCGCCAGCGGATCGTCCTGCGCCGCGAGATGGCGCGCCAGGCGCCGGGCTCACCGGTGCTCCTGGCGCTGTTGCGCGAGTACGAGTACGACGCGCTCGAGACCTGCGCGGCCGACGGCAGCTGCCTGCTCGCCTGCCCGGTCGGAATCGACACCGGCAAGTACGTGAAGTCGCTGCGCGCCCGCCAGCACAGCGCCCGCGCGGAGAAGATCGCCCTGCGGCTGGCCGGCCGCTGGGAGTCGGTCGAGCGCGCGGCCCGCGCCGGGCTCGCCGCCGGGGACCGCGGGCGCGTCGCGCGGGGGGCGCTGCGCGGCGCGAGCCGCGCCGCCCGCCGGGCCATCAGCGACGAGCTCGTCCCGGAGTGGCCGCCCAACATGCCGCGGCCGGCGCCGACGAGGCTGCCGGTGACCACCCGCGCAGACGCGGCGGCGGTCTACCTCCCCGCGTGCGTGAACCGGATCTTCGGCCGGGCCCGAGACGGCAGCGAGGACGGCCCGGGACTGCCCGAGGCGCTGGTCACGGTGTCGGCCCGTGCAGGGATGCCGCTGTGGATCCCGCCCGACGTCGGCGGCCACTGCTGCGCGACGCCGTGGACCTCGAAGGGCTTTGCCGACGGCGCCCGGCGGATGGCGAACCACACGATCGATGCGCTCTGGCGGTGGAGCGACGGCGGCGAGCTGCCCGTCGTCTGCGACGCCAGCTCCTGCACCCTCGGGCTCGCCGAGGAGGCCGTCCCGCTGCTCAGCGAGGTCAACGCCGAGCGCCACTCGCGGTTGCGGATCCTCGACTCGATCGTCTGGGCCGGTGAGCTGATCCCCCGGCTCGAGATCAAGCGCAAGCTCGCCTCGGTCGCCGTCCATCCGCCGTGCGCGACCCGTCACCTGGAGCTGGACCCGGCACTGTCCGCGCTCGCCGCCGAGCTCGCCGACGACGTCGTGGTTCCGATCACGGCCACCTGCTGCGGGTTCGCCGGCGACCGCGGCATGCTCCACCCCGAGCTGCCGAAGGCGGCGACCGCCGATCAGGCGGCCGAGCTGGATGGGCGCCGTTTCGACGCCCATCTCTGCTCGAACCGCACCTGCGAGATCGGCCTCCAGCAGGGCACCGGCCGCACCTACGAGAGCTTCGTCTTCACCCTCGAGGAGCTGACGCGGGGCTGAGGTCGCGCGGGAGTCTCAGACCTTGGTCTCGGCGTCTTCGCGGGCGGCGGCGACCCCAACCGCTCCGACCAAGAGCGCTGCCACCAGGCATCCGAGCAACAGTCTCAACCTCATGCGGGCTCCTTCCCTTGAGTACTGCTGAGCAGGCCGTATAACGGCGAGCGCCGTACGCCAAGTCAGTTCGGGCGGGCGGCCTTCCAGGCGCGGTACTCATCCGGCAGGCAGCGCGCGCACGGGCGGTAGCCGGTGGCGATCGCGGCCTCCTCGTCGGCAAAGAAGACGCGGTGGGCGACGTAGTGCCCCTTGGCGATCCAGCGCCGGGCGCCCGAGCAGTCGAGGCGGCCGTAGACCTTGTTGCGGCGGTGTCCCCCGAGCGTGCCCGGCGCCGGCGACTCGTACGGACGGCCGTCGACGCCGATCAGCGTGTAGGTGGGGGTCACCGCGTCGACGGTGACGCGAGGTCCAGCTGGGCAAGTGGGGCCTCGAGGTCGAGCAACAGCCGCTTCCGCTCCAGCCCACCCGCGTAGCCGGTGAGGCTCCCGTCGGCGCCGATCACGCGGTGGCAGGGGATCACGACCGCGATCGGGTTGCGGCCGTTGGCCGCGCCGACCGCGCGCGCGTGGCCCGGATGACCGATCCGCTCGGCGAGCCGGCCGTAGGACTCGGTCTCGCCGTAGGGGATCTGCCGCAGCGCCCGCCAGACGCGGAGCTCGAACTCCGAGCCCTGCGGGTCGAGGTCGACGTCGAACTCGCGCCGCTCGCCCGCGAAGTACTGGTCGAGCTGCTCGCACAGGTCGGCGAAGGGCTCGGAGTCGCGAACCCAGTCCGCGCCGGTCCGGGCCGGCCGGCGGCCGCCCTGCATGTGAAGGCGCTGCAGCCGCTCGCCGTCTCCGGTCATCAGCAACTCGCCGATCGGCGAGTCGACCGTCCAGTAGATCGTGGTGGTGGTCTCGTCGGTGGTGAGCATTTCTATTCCCTTCAGTTGAGAGTGGACCAGAGGTACTGGACGGCGTAGGCGCGGTATGGGCGCCAGCGCTCGGCGAGCCGGCTTGCGGCGCCGGGGTCGCCCGGTTCCCCGAGCCGTTCGAGCGCGCGCCGGACGCCGAGGTCGGTGGGCAGGAAGGCGTCCCGATTACCGAGCGCGCGCATCTCGACGTAGGCGGCGGTCCAGGGACCGATCCCGGGCAGGGCGAGCAGGCGGCCGCGCATCTCGGCCGGATCGCCGGCACGGTCCAGGAGGAGGTCGCCGGCGGCCAGCGCGTTGGCGAGTCCGATCAGGGCGCGGGCGCGGGCGCGCGGCATCGGCAGGTCCTCCGGACGCAGCTCGGCGAGCGCGGCCGGGGCTGGGAAGAGATGCGTCACCGGACCGACGGGTGGCGCCAGCGGCTTTCCGTGCG
Organism: uncultured Solirubrobacterales bacterium; assembly: GCA_963811505.1. Taxonomy (GTDB): domain Bacteria; phylum Actinomycetota; class Thermoleophilia; order Solirubrobacterales; family 70-9; genus WHSW01. The sequence goes on from CAWERC010000002.1 coordinate 210,680, forward strand.
CCGCGACCAGCCGTCCGGCGATCGTCGCGGCGGCGGCCAGGGAGACCTGCTGGCCGATCACGGCGCGGATCGCCAGCTCGTTCGGATCCGGGTGCCCCGGCACCCGGCGACCCGGGTTCGCGCGGACCAGGGGGCCGACCAGCGGATCAACGCCGAGGGCATCGCGGACCGCCGTCGGGTCGGCGTCGAGGTCCAGCATTCGCCGTGCCGCCACCTCGGCGGCGGGACGGTCCGCGTCCGCGGCGAGCCGGAGGCTGGCGTGGACAAGGCCTGCGTTCGGCCGAAGCTCGATCAGCGCGGGGCCGCCGTCGAGGCGCAGGCTGCGCCGGTAGACGCCGCCCTCCACCTGCTCGACGCCGGGTACGGCACGGGCGGCGAAGAAGGCTAGGAGTCCCTCGGCATCGAGGGGGGCGCGGTAATCGAGCTCGAACTCCACGACCCTGAAACGCCCTCCCGGCCGACTTTGTGAGTCTCGACGAGTTATGGCCGACAGGTGGCGGTAACTCGTCGCACGCTGCGAATCGCCCCCCTACCCAGCCGCCCGCGGCGTGCTCGCCGCGAACTCCTCGGCGGCCTCGAGGTCGAAGTCGCCGTGGTCGGAGCCAAGGCCCTGGGCGACGAGCGCCGCGGCGGCGTTGCCGAGCACGGCGGCCTCGGCCGGGGCGCGGCGGAGCGAGAGGCCCCGCAGGAAGCCGGCCGAGAAGGCGTCGCCGCACCCGGTCGTGTCCACCACCTCGATCTCGAACGCCGGCACGCCCTGCGCGCCCTCGGCGCCGACCAGCAGCGCCCCGTCGGCGCCGCAGGTCGCCGCGACGCATCCGACGCCGCGATCGAGCAGATCCCGGCAGCCGGCCTCGAGGTCGTCGGCGCCCGTGAGCGCGAGCACCTGATCGTCGTTGGGGAGGAAGTAGTCGAGGTGCTCGAGCGCCGGCCCGATCCAGTCGAGCAGTCCCTCGCCCGGGGCGAGCACGTCGGCCGACGTCACGACGCCGCGCTCGCGAGCCTCGCCCAGGATCTGCGCGGCCGCCTCGCCGCCCATGAACTCCGGCCCGCCGAGGTGCAGGTGCGTGGCCGCGGCGATCGCCGCCGCATCGACGTCGCTCGGCCCGTAGGTGGCGTTCGCGCCGACGACGTGAAAGGCGGGACGGCTGCCGTCGGGACGGATCGGCAGCACGCTGGCCGAGGTCTGGACGTCGTCGCGGCGCACCAGCAGCGAGGTGTCGATCCCGCCGCGCTCGAGCAGGCCGAGCAGCATCTCGCCGACCGCGTCGGTGCCGATCGCGCCGGCGCTTTGCACCTCGGCGCCGAGCTTCGCCAGGGTCAAGGCCGTGCCGCCGGCCGAGCCCGCCGCGGTGATCCGGATCTGCTCGACCAGCTCGCCACCCTGGCCCTCGGGAATCCGCTCGACGGGTCGCACGAGGACGTCGAGCACGTGCACCCCCATCGTCACGGCTCGCATCTCCGGGCTCACGCGCCGTCCTCGGCCGGCTTCGTCGCTCCGTAGTTGCGTTCGAGGGCCGCGGTCACCACCGCGGCGCGCTCGTCCTCGTCGAGCACCCGCGGCTCGCCGATCGCCCGCGCGCGCCAGTACACGGTGCACGCCCACTCGAGCAGAAGCGAGGCCTCGACCGCGGCTCCGACGTCGGCGCCGGTGGTGACCGCGCCATGGTTCGCCATCAGGGCCGCGGTCCGGCCCTCCAGCGCGTCCGCCACCGCTTCGGCGAGCTCGGGGGTGCCGAAGGTGGCGTAGGGCGCCACCTTCACCGTGCCGCCGATCAGCAGCATCGAGTAGTGGACGCAGGGGAGCTCGTCGATCACGCATGAGAGGGCGGTCGCCATCGGCGCATGGGTGTGGACCACCGCGCCGGCGCCAAACCGCTCGTAGACGCCCAGGTGCAGGTCGAGCTCGGAGGTCGGCTCCAGGTCGCCCTCGACCAGAGCCCCAGCGCGGTCGATCACCGCGATGTCGGCCGGCTCGAGCGCGGCCAGCTCGGCGCCCGTCGGGGTGATCGCGATCAGGTCGCCGGCCGCCGCGCTCACGTTGCCGGCGGGGCCGAGGACCAGACCCTCCTCGGCCAGCCGGCGAGCCGCTGCGGCAACCGCCTGGCGCTGGTCCTCGAGCCGCTTCGGCTCCGTTCCCGGGGGTGACACGCGGGCCATGCTAGTCGCGGGTATCGCTCCCGGCGGTATGGCGCACGGGTGCCCCCCACTTGCCAACATCCGCGCCCTGCCCGACGATCGAGACACCTCCGGCCGGATCACCCGCCGGCGCCTGCTCGGCACCGGCGCCGCCGCGTCGGCCGGCGCCGTGCTCGGCTCCGCTCCCGCCGCGGCCGCCTCCCGGCCGCGCCGGCGCCACGCGCCCAAGCGGCGCGCCGACGTCGCCGTGGTCGGAGCCGGGTTCGCCGGCCTGACCGCCGCGCGGGAGCTGAAGCGCAAGGGCCACTCGGTCGTCCTGCTCGAAGCCCGCGACCGCGTCGGGGGCCGCGCGCTGAACGCGGAGATCGGCGCCGGCGAGATCACCGAGCGTGGCGCCACCTTCGTCGGCCCGACCCAGGACCACATCCTGGCGCTCGCGACGAAGCTGAAGGTCGGCACCTTCGAGACCTACAACACCGGGGAGAACCTCTACATCGCCAACGGCCAGCGACTGCGCTTCTCCGACACCTCGCCGACCGGATCGGCGCCGCCGGACCCGGTGATCCTCCCGGACCTTGCCCTGATCGTCACAGATCTCGACACAAAGTCCACGACCGTTCCGGTCGACGCCCCCTGGAACGCCGCGAACGCCGCCGAGTGGGACGCGACGACGCTCGAGCAGTACATCGAGGAGAACGCGACCACCCCGCAGTTCAAGGCCCTGGTCCCGATTGCGACCCGGCCGATCTTCGGCGCCGAGCCGCGCGAGCTCTCGCTGCTCTTCGTCCTCTTCTACATCGCCGCCTCGGGCAACGAGGACAACGTCGGCACGTTCGAGCGCAACTTCAACACCCGCAACGGGGCTCAGATGTTCCGGTTCGCGGGCGGATCGCAGCTGATCTGCGAGCGGATGGCGCGCAAGCTCGGGCGCTCGGTGGTCCTCGACTCGCCGGTGCGCCGGATCGTCCAGGGACGCCACGGCGTCACGGTCCACTCCGACCGCGTCGAGGTCCGGGCAAAGCGGGTGATCGTCGCCGTCCCGCCGATCCTGACCGGGAAGATCGACTACGAGCCGGGCCTGCCCGACGAGCGGATCGAGCTGATCGACCACTACCCGCAGGGGACGATGACCAAGGCCGCGTGCGTCTACGACCGCCCGTTCTGGCGCGACGACGGGCTCACCGGCCAGGCGCTGTACGACAGGGGGCCGATCTCGGCGACCTTCGACGACTCGCCGGAGGACGGGAGCAAGGGCGTCGTCTTCGGCTTCATCGCCGGCGACCAGGCGCGCGAGTTCTCGAAGCTGTCGAAGCGAGCGCGGCGGGATGCGGTGATCGCCAACTACGTCGAGTTCTTCGGCCCCCAGGCGGCCAATCCCGAGGAGTACATCGAGACGAACTGGAAGCGCGAGACCTGGACCCGCGGCTGCCCGGTCGGGATCCCTGGGCTCGGGCAGCTCGTGGCACGAGGGCCGCGGCTGGCAAAGCCGGTCGGCCGCATCCACTGGGCCGGCACCGAGACCTCCAACTACTGGGCCGGGTACATGGACGGCGCCGTGCGCTCGGGGGAACGCGCCGCCGCCGAGGTGATCGAGCGACTGTGAAACGGCTCGCGATCCTCGCCGCGGGCGCGCTGATCGCGCTCACGGCCCTGGTCCCGACGTCGAGCGGCGCCGCCCGAGCGCGGTTCGACACCCAGGTGTTAGCGCTGATCCCGACCCCGGGATTTCCGGCCCGCGCCTACGTCGCGCCCAACCGCCGCGTCTACGAGGGCACGTACACCAACCCCGCCGGCGACACGGTGCCCTCGCGGGTGCTCGAGTACTCGCGCAACGGCACCCTGCTGCGGTCGTGGACGATCGCCGGCCAGGACCTCTCGGGAGACCACGGGGTCCAGGTCGCGACCAGCGACTCGCGCGGTCGCCTGGTCCTGCTCGACAAGGCGCCAGCGCGGGTGCTGACGCTGAACCCGCGAAACGGCCGCCAGCGCACGTGGGCGACCTTTCCCTCCGCCGCGACGCCCAACTACGCCGCCTGGGGCAAGCGCGGCGAGCTCTACGTCACCGACTACACCCACCCGACGCTCTGGCGGGTTCCGCCGGGGGGCGGCGAGGCCGAGCCGTGGCTCGAAGACCCGGTGCTCAACGGGGCCGAGTTCGGAACCACGGGGATCGTGATGACCGAGGACCGCCGGCACCTGCTCGTCGCCCAGCAGAGCTCCGCGGGGGGCGGTGGCGGCAACCCCACCACCGGCAAGGTCTACGAGATCGAGATTCGCGGCGGCGGAAACCCGGGCGCGATCCGCACCGTCTGGGAGAGCCAGCCATTCGACGGCCCGGACGGCTTCGCCGTCGACGCGGCCGGACGGATCTACATCACCCTGCTGGTCGCCAACCAGATCGCCGTGATCGCCCCGGGCGGGCTCGAGCTCGAGCGCTTCCCGGGCAGTTCCGGGGGCGGCGAGAACGGCTCCGACGTGCCGTTCGACAACCCATCGAGCGCCATGTTCCTCGGCCGTCGGCTGATGATCGCGAACCAGGCGTTCGTCTCCGGCGACCCGGCCCACCAGGCAATCCTCGACGTGTTCATCGGGGTTCGGGGTGCGCCGGAGTTCATCCCGCGGCGCGCCGGGCGCAGGTCAGGCCGCTGAGTCACGCGCGAACCGCCACTGAATCTGGACCTGCTCCGGGCGTCCAAAGGGCAGCGGAGCCTGGCGTCGCAGGGCTCACACACGCGGCGCCAGAGTTCCGGTAGTCCTTCGTGGTGGGCGAAGCGGCAGCAATAGACGACGCTGCTCGCTCTGCGACCCGCGCCAGCTCGGTCCGAAGACTTACCCCACCTTGCGGCTGTCTTTAGGCGCCCGCGGTTGGCTGTGGGCATGAGCCAAGGGAACGCCCACGACGACCAAGGGCCCGCTCCCACCCCCAAGCCGCTGATCAAGCGGCGCTGGGCGATCGTCAGCCGGGCCGGCGGCGGGGCGGCGCTGATCGCGGTCGCGGGGGCGATCGCGCTCGGCGACCCGAGCGAAGAGTCCGACCGCTGGCAGACACCGGCCGGGGGCGACGCGGAGATCTCAGCCGAGGTCTAAGACGTGTGAAAAACTGGGCCGGTGCGGCAGCTGACCAGCGTCGACGCGCAGTTCCTGGCCCTCGAGACCAACCGCCAGAGCGGCCACGTCGGCGGGCTGGCGATCCTCGACCCGAGTACCACGGCGAGCGGCAAGCTCGAGCTCACCGACGTCCAGCAGATGCTCGCCGAGCGGCTGCCGTTGCTGCCGCCGATGCGATGGCGGCTGGCCGAGGTGCCGTTCGGCCTCGATTACCCCTACTGGATCGACGACCCGGACTTCGATCTCGACTTCCACGTCCGCGAGCTCGCCCTGCCGGCGCCCGGCACCGATCTGAAGCTCGCCGAGCAGGTCGCCCGGATCGTCGCCAGGCCGCTCGATCGCGCCCGGCCGCTGTGGGAGCTGTACTTGATCCACGGACTCGAGGACGGGTCGGTGGCGATGCTGACCAAGATCCATCACGCGGCGATCGATGGCCTCTCCGGGGCCGAGGTCATGGGCGTGCTCTTCGACCTCGAGCCGGAGGGACGGGAGCTGCCCGAGCCCCGGGCGCGCCGCAACGGCGAGAACCCGAGCGAGGTCGAGATGCTCGCCCGCGGGCTGATGGGCCTGCCGCGCTACCCGGTCCGGATGCTGCGCTCACTGCCCGGGGCACTGCCGAACCTCGACGCGACCCCGTTCGGAAACGTCCCGGGGGCGGAGACGATCGCCAAGGCCTCCGAGCGGCTGCGCAAGACGCTGCGGGGGGAGCGCGAGGGCGGAGAGCTCGAGCGCGCCAGCCACAAGCCGCCGCGCACCTCGTTCAACGGACGCGTCTCACCCCACCGCCGTTTCGTGTTCGGCCAGCTCTCACTCGACGCGGTCAAGGACGTCAAGAACGCTCACGGCTGCACCGTCAACGACGTCGTCGTCGCGATCTGCGCCGGAGCGGTCCGCCGCTGGCTGATCGCTCACACCGAGCTGCCCGCCGATCCGCTGGTCGCCCAGATTCCGGTCTCGGTCCGCAGCGAGGCCCAGCAGGGCACCTACGGCAACCGGATCATGCTGATGAGCGCCCCGCTGTTCACGAACATCGTCGACCCGGTCGAGCGCCTGCAGCAGACACACGTGGCGCTGGACTCGATGAAGAAGCGTCACCGGGCGATGCCGGCCGAGCTGCTCCAGGACGCCAACCACTTCATCCCCCCGGCCGTCTTCGCCCGCGCCGCCCGCGCGACCTTCACGCTCGCCTCCAGCCAGCGCGGCCGCCCGACCTGGAACCTGGTGATCTCGAACGTCCCCGGGCCGCAGTTCCCGCTCTATTGCGCCGGCGCCGAGCTGAAGGCCAACTACCCGGTCTCCGTGGTCACCGACGGCATGGGCCTCAACATCACCGTGATGAGCTACCGCGGCAGCATGGACGTCGGCATCGTCACCGACCGCGACCAGATCCCGGACGCCTGGCGGCTGATCGAGTTCCTCGACGACGCGCTCGAGGAACTCAAGGCGACGGTCTAGTCCCGCTCAGCGGGCCGGCGCGTCGGTGCCGATCCCGTGGCGGTGGGCGACCGCGGCGGCCTCGGTGCGGCCGCGGACGTCGAGCTTGGTGAGGATCCGCGAGACGTGGACACTGGCCGTCTTCTCGGCCATGAACAGGCGCTCGCCGATCTCGCGGTTGGTGGCGCCCGAGGCGACCAGCGTGAGCACCTGGAGCTCGCGCGGCGTCAGCCCGAACGGAGCCTCCTCGGGCTCGGACTCCGACTCGGACGCGGTGGCCGGCTCGGAGATGTTGAGCCGGGCGCGCGTCGCGAGGCCCGCGGCCTCGCTCGCGAGCCAGCCGGCGCCGAGGCGCTCGGCGATCGCGGCGGCGTCGATCAGCGCCGCTGCGGCGCTATCGCGGTCGGCGCGCCCCAGCGCCGCCTGCGCCTGACGCCACCGCGCGATCGCCGGCGCGATAGAGCCACCCGAGCTTCTCCCAGGCGTCGGCGGCGGCGCTCCACAGCGCCGGGTCGTCCTCGCCCTGTGCCCGCGCAAGCTCGGCCACGCAGACCGCGAGCAGCGCCGCCTCGATCGGCCGCCCCTCGACCTCCTCGGCCGCGGCGCGGACCATCTCGCACAGCGATCGGGCCCGCTCGAGCGCCTGCGCGCTCGTCCTCGGCGTCGCCGAGGTCGCGGGCGCGGACGGCGATCTCGGCCTCGACGGCGAGCCCGGCGTGCGGCGGCGATCGCGATCCGTAGGCCGTCCTCGCTGCAGAACTGGATCCGGTCGACCCCGCGCTCGGCGACCGCCCGGGCCCGCTCGAGGTCGCCGGCGCGGGTCGCGAGCTCGGCCTGCAACTCGGCGAGCAAGGCGATGTGCGGAGGCTCGAGGGTGCCGCTGAGCAGGTCCTCCGCACGCTCGAGCGCTGCGGCGACGCCCTCCGTCTCGCCGCGGGCGAGCGCCAGCTGGGCGCGTCGGAGGTTTCCGTTGGCGCCGAGCACGCCCTCGCCCGCGTCTCCGACCGCGCGCAGGTCCTCGTCGGCGCGCTCCCACTCGCCCAGGTCGAAGTGGATCTCGGCGAGGTTGAGGCGGATGAAGCGCAGGGCGCGGGTCGAGCCGCCGGAGCTGAACGAGGTCATCCCCTCGACCCGCTCGACCCCCTTCGTGGCGATGTCGCGGGCCTCGGCCGCGTACCCCGCGAGGTGCAGCGCGTCGGCGTAGTTGAGGTAGACGGTCGCGAGGTCATCCGAAAAGCCCGTGCGCTCGGCGACCACGATCGCCTCCTCGAGCCGCTCGCTTCCCTCCACCTCGCGACCGAGCGCCATCAGGGCGCAGCCGAGCCGGTTGAGCACCCCGGAAAGCTCCGAGTCGAGCCCGAGCCGCTCGGCCGCCTCGAGCGCCTCCGGCGCCGCCTCGCAGACCTCGCGGAAGCGGCCCTGCAGAAGCAGGAAGCGGACCTGCTGGGCGAGCAGGCGGGCGCGGGCCGGCGAGTCCGCCCGATCGGCGAGCAGCTCCAGGCCCCGGCGCTGCGTCTCGCGGCTGCGCTCGGCCTGGCCCAGGAACCACTGGCAGGTCGCGAGCGCGCGCAGCAGCGAGGCGAGCCGCTCCGGGTCGGCGTCGTCGCCGATCACCTCGACGGCCCGCTCGTACAGCGCCGCGCCGACCGCGTCCTCGCCAGCCAGGTAGTGCAGCCGCCCGCCGCGACTGAGCAACTCGGCCTCGTCGATCCCGGTGACGAGCTCGGGGTCGTCGACCCGCGGCCACAGCTCGAGCGCCCGGTCGAGGAGTGACGCGGCCTCCCCGTAGGCGTGCAGGCTCCGAACCGAGTCAGCGGCATCGAGCGCCGCCTTCAGAGCTCGTGGCTGGTCGCCGGCGGAGTAGTAGTGGTGGGCGATCCCGGTCGCGAGCCAGGCCGCCTCGCCGTCGGCGCGCATCCCCTCGAGAGCGCGGGCGAGCGCCAGGTGCAGCTCGGCCCGCTCACCGGGGAGCAGGTCGTCGTACAGGACCTCGCGGAGGAGGGCGTGGCGGAAGCCGAACCGGCCCGAATCGAGCGCCTCCACGATCTGCGCCTCCACCGCCTCGCGCATCGCCGCGGAGAGCTCAGCCGCGTCGGCCGACTCGGCCGCGGCGAGCAGCTCCTGGTCGGCGCGCCCGGCGACGGCCAGCAGCCGCAGGCTGCGCTGCGCGAGCGGCGACAGGCGTTCGACCCGCAACAGGAGCGCCTCGCGCAGGCTCGGCGGCAGCGAGCCGCGGCCGTCGACTCCGGCGGCCACAAGCTCCTCGGTGAACAGCGGATTGCCCTCGCTGCGGCCGTAGAGGCGCTCGACCACGTCGGCGACCGGGGTCTGGCCCAGGATGTCGGCGAGCTGGTCGGCGAGCTCGTCGCGATCGAAGCGCTGCAACTCGATCCTGCGGGCCCGCGGCGTCCGCTCGAGCTCCGCGAGGAGCGGGCGGAGCGGGTGGCGGCGGTGGAGCTCGTCGGTGCGATAGGTGGCGACGGCGAGCACTCGCTCCTCGGCAAGGCTCGCGGCCAGGAAGCGCAGGAACGAGCGGGTCGAGCGATCCGCCCAGTGGATGTCCTCGATCCACATCAACACCGGCCCCTCCTCGCCGAGCCGCGAGACGAGCTCGAGGATCGCGTCGAACAGGCGCCGCTGGGCCTCGCCCCGCTCGGACTCTGGCTCTACCGACGGCTGCCCGATCTCCGGGTTCAGCCGGGCGAGCTCCGCCCGGGTGCCCTTCGAGAGCTCCTCGAGCACGGGCTCGCAGGTCCGGTGCAGCGGCCGCAGCATCGCGACGAGGGGCGCGTAAGGCAGCTCGTCCTCGCCCAGCTCGATAGAGGTCCCGCCGAGGACGCGCGCGCCGTCCGCCTCGGCCTTCTCGATCAGCTCGCGCAGCAGCCGCGTCTTCCCGACCCCCGACTCCCCGGCGACGAAGTAGATCGCGGGCAGATCCTCCGGAACGCTCCCCAGCAGCGTCCCTTCGAGCTCGGCTAGCTCGGCCTCGCGGCCGACGAAACTGCTGCTGGTGACGCGCTGGGCCACGTACTCAGTATGGCCGCCCAGGCGCGATCTGCGAGTAAGGGGTCGCCGTTCACAACTAAGGGGTCGAGGGCCTCACATCGGCCCGAAAAGCCGATGTGCAAGCGGGTTCTTAGCCGTAGTTTGGTCATCGGAGGCAATCAGAAAGGACCACACGATGACCGCACTACTGATGAACATGGCAGACCAGCGAAGCAAGGAACTTCGCGACTACGCGAAGAGCCCGCCGGCTCGCCGGGCGCAGCCGCACCTCTCTCACGGCCCGCCCGGCCGACCGGCCCCTGGACGACGTCTCGATCCGGCGCCTGGGCGACGCCGACATGGCCGAGCTGGACCGCGTCGCCGGTCGCGACTCCGCCCACCGGCCGGCCGGCGAGCTGCTCGGGGCCGAGATCGACGGCCGGCTGATCGCCGCCGTCTCGATCGACCACCGGCGAGCTCGTCGCCGACCCGTTCACCCGCACCGAGGCCGCGCAATCGCTGCTGCTGCTGCGCTCCGCGCAGCTGCGCGAGTCACGGGCCCAGGCCACGGTGACGTCCGCCGCCAGCGGCCTCGCCGCCCGCCTGCACCGCGGCTAGGCGGGGTATCGCGGGTCGTCGCGGATCGAGTCCAGGTCCGGGTCGTCTTGCGCCCACTCGAGCACCTGCGGGTTGCCGGCCTCCGCGATCCGCAGGTGCTCGAGCGCGTCGTCGCGATGGCCGGCGAGCGCGTGGTAGCAGGCGAGCTGGTAGTGCAGGGTCGGATGGTCCGGATACTGCGCGAGCCCCTCGGAGGCGACCGCGACCGCCGCGTCGTACTCGCCGCGCGCGTAGGGACCCTGGGCCGCGTACCAGTACTCGAACGGGGAGACGGGCAGCGATCCCGGCCGGCCGCCGACCACGAGCACCGTGGTCTCCGGCTCGGTGGCCGTCGCGACGCGGTGCGCGGCGACGGGGATCAGGATCAGCGTCCCGGCGGGCGCGTCGACCCGCTCGCCCTCGATCGTGAACTCGGCGGCCCCGGAGACGACCAGGTACAGCTCCTCGTGACCGCCGGCGCCGGCGCTCGTCTCGTCGTGGGGCTCGATCACCTCGTCGCCGGGGCTGGCGGCGGTGTAGGCGTTGATCCCGAACCCGGTGACCCCGAGCGCGCGGCGGATCGGCCGCCACTGCTTGCCCTCGAGGGGGATCCGCTCGAGGTCGTCGATACTCGTGACCGAGAATCGTCGCTTGCGATCCGACACGCTTTCAGCGTATCCTCGACGTTGCGAATCACCGGCAGGGCAGCGCCGGAGAAAGAGAAGGGGGACGAGATGATGCGAAGGATCGCGATCGCGCTGGGCGCGCTGCTGGCCCTGGCGGTCCCCGCACAACCGGCCGCCGCTTTCATCTACTGGGGCGAGACGAATTACGACCCTTTGACGGGCGCAGTCGCCCGGGCCAACCCGGCCGGTGTGGGCGTGAATGAACGCTTCATCGTCCGCAAAGGCGAATATGTGGGCCCCGTCGAGGTCGACTCCAATCACGTCTACTGGGTCGAGACGTCAGGCGAGTTCGACCCCGCCACGATCGCGCGGGCCAGGCTCGACGGCACGCACGTGCAGGCGGACTTCATCCGTGCCGGCAACCTGGGCGCAGTCGACTCGAGCTACGTCTACTCGGCCATCAACCCCTACCTCTGCCCGGCTCGGGGATGCGATCCGGACTACCAGGAGGCGTCGATCGACCGCACCGGCATCGACGGGATCGGCGGCGTGGACGAGGGATTCGTGAGCGGCTTCGAGGGTCCGATCCACGGCATTGCCGTCGATTCGACGCACATCTACTGGACCAAGTGCGCCGACGACGACCCGGCCGCGATCGGCCGCGCCAACCTCGACGGCACCGGGGTCGAGGCGGCGTTCATACCGCTCGCCGACCCCGCGGCCTGCCCGGTCGACGTCGCGGTCGACGGGAAGCATCTCTACTGGACAAACGAGATCTACTACTCCCCTTCGAGCGCCCCGAACTACACGATCAGCCGCGCCGGCCTCGACGGCACCCAAGTGGAGCCGAGCTTCATCGCTTACGGAGCAGCAAGCATCGCCGTCGACGCCGGCCACGTCTACTGGGCTGGGGATTCGATCGGTCGCGCCGGACTCGACGGGACGGGTGTCGATGGGGCCTTCATCACCCCCGCCGAGCCGCTCCCGATCCTCAACGGCCTCGCGGTCGACGCGCTCTCCGACGCCAACGCCCCGAAGACCAAGCTCACCAAGGGGGCTCCGGCGGCGACGGAAAAGCACAAGCTGACCTTCAAGTTCAAGTCCTCTGAGCCCAACTCGACCTTCGAGTGCAAGCTCGACCATGCGCGGTGGAAGCGCTGCGATTCGCCGCGGACGGTGAAGCGCCTGAACGAGGGCAAGCACAGGTTCAGGGTCCGGGCGATCGACGCGGCGATGAGCGCCGATCGCACGCCGGTGGTGGAGAAGTTCAAGGTCCTCCGCTGAGGCCGTAGCGCCCCGAGCAGGATTCGAACCTGCGGCCTACTCCTTAGGAGGGAGTCGCTCTATCCAGCTGAGCTATCGGGGCCGGTACGCACTTTACGGCTCTACTAAGCCACTTCCCGCTTGCCGATGGTCGTTGCCTCTGCTGGCGCGCGATGCTCGGTTGGACCGATTGTGACCACTCGTGCCCAATCAAGGGCGGTGTCGAACTCAACCCGAGGCCCCCGCACCGTCTTTAGTGTGCATCGTTCCCCTAGGGCCGATTACTGGTTCCAGGTGGAGGTGATGAAGCCGATCCAGTAAATGTCGCCGCCGTGGCGAATGAGATCGACGCTGGTGGTGTGGTTCTTGTTGTACGAATCACCGAAGTGGCAGTCTGCCCGCACCACATTCTGGGCGTTCGTGTAGACCTGAATGTTGCTTGCCTCGGTGGGAACGTTCGCGTAGAAGGGCAGCGAAGCTCCGGCCGCTGTCACGCCCTGGCAGGCGATATTTCGGGGGCTCGCACTGGTAAAGGAGCGGAGTACCAAGCCACCGTTCGGCTGCCGCCGGAGTGTCATGTCGTCGGTTCGGGCGAGCACTTCGCTGGCAGACGTGTTGGTGGCGTTCGTGCGCCGCGTCACCACCCCGGCGAACCCGCCGACGTTGAGCCCTGGTGGTTCACCACTCCCGTCCTCGCTTCCCGACCGGATCAACCCGGGCGTTCGAACGCCGGCACCAAACGACGACTCGTCGATGTCCGTCCCCTTCAGAGACTGCTCTGCCACCTCAGAAGATCCGACCGAGCCCGCCTTGAGGTCGACGGGCCCGAGCCCGCCGCCCGCCAAGGTGTCGTCGCGCACGTCGGCCGAGAACACCTCGTTGTTGATGATGTCGGAACTGCGGATCGTGTTGGCGGCGTAGGCGGCGCCACCGCCGAGGACCACGAAGGCGAGCAGCGTCACCATCACGTTGGCGTAGGTCAGGTGGGGACGGATTCTCCGACGCATTGGCAACCTCCTGTTGCGCGACTCAGGACGGAAACCAAATTGCGTCGGCGAGTCGGTTAAGGCTGGTCGGCGAGTCCGGCGCCCGTTAAGGGACCCTTCCAGTCTCTCACACGCCGCGCGACTCGCGAAACGGGGCGGCTCTCGCCGCTCGGCGAGTGGGCCGAGGGCAAGATTACGGCTCACCGACGCCGCACCCGGGCATAGGGTTGCCGCGGGGTCATGCGGAGGCGCGAGCTTTACATCCTGCTGGGGATCACGGTCGCGGGCGCCCTGATCCGGTTCCTCACGCTCGATCACCAGTCCTACGACCACGACGAAGCGGTCACGGCGGGGAGGGTGCTGCACGCAGGTCTCGGCGACACGATGCACGTGGTCGCAAGGGGCGAGCGCAGCCCGCCCCTCTACTACCTGCTCGCCTGGCTGTGGTCGAAGCCGTTTGGAACCGGAGAGGTGGGACTCCGATCGCTGTCCGCCCTGGTCGGAACGGCGGTGATCCCCGTCGCGTACTTCGCGGCCAAGCGCTTCTCCGTGCCTCGTGCCGGGTTGATCGCGGCCGCGCTCGTCGCCTTCAATCCGTACCTCATCTGGTACTCCCAGGAAGCACGTTCGTACGAGCTGTTCGTCCTGTTCAGCGCCGTGGGCCTGGTCTTCTTCGCGGACGCGGTCCGCGACGGAAGCGGGCGGGTGCTGGCGCTGTGGGCTGGCGCTTCCGCCCTTGCCGTCTGCTCCCACTATTTCGCCGCCTTCCTCATCGCCCCGCAGGCGCTATGGGTGCTGTACAAGCGCTGGGGGCAGCGACCGACCCTGATCGGCGCTGGGGCCGTCCTCGCGGTCGGACTGGCCCTGCTTCCGCTGGCGATCCACCAGGAAGGCGTGAAGGACCGGGCCAATAAGTTCACCGAGATCCCGCTCGCGCGAAGGGCCGCCGAGGTGCCTCTGAAGTACGTCGCGGGGGAGGAGCCGGGCCCGTTCGTGGGAGGTCGAGGCGTCGATGCGGTTCAGGCAGGCTCCGCGCTCGTGGGCGGCGTCCTCCTCTTGACGGCCCTCGGTCTGACCCGGCGTCGTGGCGATGAGGATCAAAGACGCGGCGTGGCCCTGTACGGAGGTGTCGCGCTCGCTGGACTCGTGGTCCCGCTCTTGGCCGCGGCGGTCGGCGTGGACTTCATCGACCCGAGAAACCTCATCGGGTCCCTGTTCCCGCTGTTGGTGGTCATGGGCATCGGGTTCTCCGTCCGGACGCGGCTGCCCGTGGGCCTCGCGGCCGGTGTCGCGGGCTGCGTGCTCTTCCTCGCGGTCAACGCGGCGATCTACGAAAGCGCCCAGATGCAGCGGGCGGACTGGCGCGGTGCCGCGCGGGCGATGGGCGACGCGCCGTATCCCCGCATCGCCGTCGTCCCACGGAACGGAGAAGCCCCACTGATCTATTACTTGAACGCGGAAGAGCTCACCAAGAAGAACGAGCCCGCCGCGGGCGTACGCGAGATCGACGTGCTGAGCAAGGCCTTTGCGATTGCGCCTCCCGAGAAGCCGTTCGAGCAGGTCCGCCAGCAGGGGCTCGCCCCGAGCTTCGTCCTGCGGGTGTTCCGGGCACCTCACCCGGTCTACGTCTCGCCGAACTCCGTCTCTGCCGGCAACGTGCTGACCGAGAGTTCGTCGGCCTTGCTCGACCCACCCGATCGCTGAGCAGGCAAAGTCGCGGGTTTCCCGCGGCCGGCACCGTGGTTTACCCGGATGCGGGAGGCCCGGATGCCGAGTTTCATACCACTCAGTCCGTCTGTCAGAGGCGGTGGATCGGCTGAAGGAGGTCGCATGCTCTCGTCCCTGCTCAGTTACGCCCGTCGCCATCACCTCGGCGTCGTCGCGGTGTTCTTCGCGATGAGCGGAGGCGCGTATGCGATCTCGGGGAACGAGCCCCGCGGCGTGGATTGGGACGGCGAGATCGCCGGCCAGCAGGGCGCGACGCTCGAGCCGCAGGTCCTGAAGCCGCGCTTCCATTCGGAGCCCCCGGAGCCGACCGCCGAGCAGCGAAGAGTCGCAGAGGCTCAGATGCGGCGCTCAGCGCAGGCGTGGGCCGACCGGGAGCTCCCGGCGTCCGACGAAGCTGCCGACGAGGTTGTTGGACCACCGCCCGGAAGCGAGACGAGGGTTCCGAACACGCGGGCGTCGATCACGGTCGAGCGCAATACGACCCTGAGCCCCGCCAGCGGGTTCAGCTCGAGCACCAATGAGCCCGCCGTCTCACAGAACGGCAAGTACGTCTTCTATACCGGCAATTGGTACGCCGCCCGCTCCACCGACGGCGGCCAGACGTTCAGCTACATCGACCCGTTCGCCGACTTCACCAACTTCTGTTGCGATCAGGACACCGTCTACGACCCGGCTCGCAACATGCACCTCTGGTACCGGCAGGGCTCTGTCCCCTCGGGCGGCGGCACGCAGAACGAGGTCAAGCTCGGCGTCTCGACCAACGGCGGGGCCACCTGGTGCACGTACACGCTGACGCCGACCCTCGTCAACTCGACCTGGACCAACCGCTGGTTCGACTACCCGCGGATGACGCTCACCAACGACTACGTCTTCATCACCACGAACCTGTTCGTCACGGGTGGCGGGTTCGACCGCCTCGTCCTGCTCCGCCTCCCGCTCGGCAACCTGCGCACCTGCTCGAGCGCCGGAATCAGCCACTGGTCGACGCAGACCGGCTGGAACTGGTCGGCCGTGGACGGCTCGACCACAACCGTGTACCTGGGCGACACGATCAACCCCGCCGCCGGCACCTTCCGGATCTACAAGATTGCGGAATCGGGAAGCTCCCTCACGTTCGTCGACCGCACGATCCCGGCCTGGACGGCGACCGCCGGCAACGGTGTCTGCACGATCTCCGGCGGTACGAACCCGTGCGGGAAGGCGGACCAGCGGATCATGACCGGCTGGCTGCGCACGGGCGGGACCGGAGTCAGCGAGCTCGGGTTCATGTGGAACGTCGCCCAGGGCGGCGGCTTCCCGATGCCGTACATCGAGGCCGCCGCGTTTACGCTGCCGGCGATCAACTACGACACACGACCACTGATCTGGAACGGCTCCGCCGCCTTCCAGTATCCGGCGGCGGCCCCTGACGCTCGCGGCTCGCTGGGCTTGACGCTCACCCAGTTCACCAGCTCATCGTTCCCGACCCAGCTGATCGGAATCGACGACGACCTGAACGCCGGCGCCCCGCCGCCATGGGAGATCCGGACGCTGAACTCGAGCAGCGCCGGGCCCGACGCCAACCGGTGGGGCGATTACGCCCGCGTCCGGCCATTCCAGCCGGGCGGGATCGGCTGGGTAGCCGCCAACTACACCGAGCAGCCGGGAGCCCAGAACGGCCAGCCCCGCTACACCGTGTTCGGGCGCGGGCGCGACAGGCCGGGGATCAAGCGGTGGTGGGCCCAGTAGGCCCTCCCGCTCGGCCGTGTCAGGCCGCAGAGGTCTCGCGAGTGATATGACTTTCGAGCGGTGGATCAGGGCCGGGACTCAGAGACGACGAACGCGGCGATCAAGCGCCGTCCCTCGCCGGCCCTGGTGATCTCGATCATCGCGCTCATCGTCGCCTGCACGGGAACGGCAGCGGCGATCCAGAAGATCACCAGCTCCGAGATCAAGAACCGCACGATCAAGCTCAAGGACCTGAGCCCGAAGGCCAGGGCGGCGCTCCAGGGCAACCAGGGGCCCGAGGGTCCGCAGGGGCCCCGGGGCCCGCAGGGGGCGACCGGACCGCAGGGCGCCCAGGGAGCGCAGGGGGCGACCGGACCGCAGGGCGCGACCGGGCCGCAGGGGGCGACCGGGCCGCAGGGGACCCAGGGGGCGACCGGACCGCAGGGCCCGACCGGGCCCTCGGGGCTGAGCGGCGGGTCGATCCCCTCCGGCACGACGGTCACCGGCGCCTGGGGCGGGCGCTACATGAACTCGCAGCAGGGCAATCAGACCAGCAGCTACCTGCTCGCCTACAGCTTTCCGCTCCCGGCGCCCGTTCCGTTGAGCGACAGCCAGGTGCAGTTCGGCGCCAGCACGCCCGGGCCCGTCGGCGACGCGGATCCCTCCTGTACCGGTAGCACCGACGCCCCGAGCGCGCCCCCCGGCCTGGTCTGCATCTACGTCGACAACGAGACCCGCAGCAACGCGACGCTCACCGGCTTCAAGCTCACGGCAGCGGACGCGCTCAGCAACGCGGACCGCTTCGGCTTCGAGGTGCGGATCGTCAATATGGCCGAGGGCGGGCCGACCGGCGGGACGTTGCGCGCCGAGGGCACCTGGGCGTACACAGCGCCGTAGCGCACTGAACGAAGCGGGAACCGGCGCATCGGCCGCGGGCGCCGTGTTAGCGTGACCGCGCCATCGCTGGGGGGTAAGGCGGTCGGGGACACCTCCTGCCACGCCTCGCACCGCAGCGCGAACACGGGACCTCGGGGGAGGCCATGCACGCAAGCGTCCACGTCAAGATCGCGGCGGTGGGAGCGACCCTTGCCGCGCTCATCGTCCCGGCGGCCGCCTCGGCTGACACCACCGCCGACGCGTGGGAGCGGATCGCCGCCACGACCGCGCCGCCGGCAGCCCATCCCGAGCCGCTCGTACGGCCGGAGGGCTTCGCCGCCTTCCGCCTCGACCTCCCGGCCATCTCGACCGCGCTCGCCGCGGCCCCCCGCGAGGCCTCCGTCGCCGCGCCGGTGACCGTCGCGATCCCGTCGCCGGACGGCAAGCTGTCGCGCTTCGCCGTCAAGGAGTCGCCGGTGGTCGAATCGGGGCTGGCGCGGGCCCATCCGGACATCCGGACGTACGCGGGCCGCGGCCTCGACGATCCGACCGCGACTGTCCGCCTCGACACGGGGCCGCTGGGGTTCCATGCGTCGGTTCGCGGTGAGCGTGGGTCGTGGTTCGTCGACCCGCAGTTCGCCGGCAGCGTGAGGCGCTACGCCGCCTACGCTCGCGGGTCGCTGCCGAGCCCGCCGGACTTCGAGGAGGTCGGCGTCGAGGACCCGGAGCACCAACATGCCTCCGGGGACCAGGCCACGAGAGCGCTCACGACGGCGACCCCGCCGGCCGCCCCCCCAAGGCGCAACTACCGGCTCGCCCTGGTGACCGACCCGACCTATGCGCAGAACTCCGGCGCGGCCGCCGGGCTGGACCCGGGCGACCCGGACTACGCGGCGAAGCTGAACGCGAACGTCACCGCCGCAAAGGTGACGCTGGTCAACCGCATCAACCAGGTCTACGAGGCCGACTTCGGCGTCCGGATGCTGTTGATCGACTCGACCGACGAGCTCAACCTGAACACCAACGCGCTGGCCACCGGCCCGAACGGGCCGTGCGGCGTCGACCCGTGCTTCACCGCGGCCCAGCTCGAGACCTGCGGCTCGGGAACCCTGACCCGAAACGACTTCGTCACCGGGATGATCGCCGGAGCGCGCAACTTCGACATCGGCCACATCGGCCTCGGCGTCAACGGCGGCGGGATCGCGGCGCTAGGCGTGGTCGGCCGTGAGGAGAAGTCGGAGGGCTGCACAGGACTCCCGCGGCCCGTCGGTGACTACTTCGCGATCGACTACGTCGCCCACGAGATGGGCCACGAGTTCGGCGGCAACCACACCTTCAACGGCACCCAGGGGAGCTGCTCGTCCGTGAACCGCAACCTCACCGGCGAGACCACCGTCGAGCCGGGTAGCGGGATCACAGTGATGGCATACGCGGGCATCTGCGCGCAGGACGACCTGCAGGCCCACAGCGACCCTTACTTCTCCCAGAGCAGCATCGACGAGATGGGCGCCTACATCGGCTCGGCGCCGAGCAACCTCTCGAGCGTCCAGCAGGTCGCGCTCCGCGACTTCGGCGGGACCGACTCGTTCCGGCTCGGCTACGCCGGAGAGGTCTCGGCGCCGATCACCCGCGGCACGAACTACACGGCCGCCGGGATCAAGAGCGCGATCGAGAGCATTCCTGGCTGGCCCGCCGGGGCGACCGTGGCCGTGAGGGGAATCAACAACGCCAGCAACCCCAACGACAAGGGCTTCCAGGTCACCTTCGGCGGCACGCTAGCCGGCCAGAAGCCGGGGAGGCTGGGTCTGCGACCGATCAGCGGCACGACCGGATTCGTCGGCGAGACGATCGCCGGGGGTCCGACGACTGAGGGCGGCAGGTCGCTCACGACCACCAGCAATCAATACGCGCCGCAGGTCAGCACGCCGCCGGCGTTCACGATCCCGGTGCGGACTCCGTTCCGCCTCACCGCGCAGGGCTCGGACGGTGACGGCGACCCGGTGACGTACCTCTGGGAGCAGAACGACCCGGGCCCCCCGCTGGCCGGCACGAGCCTCGTCGACAACAGCAAGACGAACGGGCCGCTGTTCCGAACCTTCGGCAAGCGCGCCGTGTTCGCGAACCCGGACGACACGTACATCTCGCCCTCACCGGGCGAGAACATGGCGACCGCCGCGAGGTCGCGGTCGTTCCCTGACGTCCCGCAGGTGGTGATCGACAACACCAACGCCGAGACCGGCACCTGCCCGCCGGTGGACCCGTCGGTCGTGGTGGTGCCGCCCGCCGTCGTCGACTGCTACTCGGAGTTCCTGCCGACTCCCAGCTGGGTCGGTGTCGAGGGCGACGGTGTCCTCCACTTCCGCGTCACGATGCGCGACAACCATGCGGGCGGCGGGGCGGTCAGCCACGCCGACACCGCGCTGACGCTCGCCCAGGGCGCCGGTCCGTTCCGGGTTCTGACGCCCACCGGCCCGACGACGGCTTCGGCCGGCCAGGCGTTGAACGTGACCTGGGACGTTGCGCAGACGGACGTGCTCACCAGCACGCCTCAGGTCGCGATCGCCCTGTCGACCAACGGCGGGAGGACGTTCCACCGCGTGCTGGATCCCTCGACCGCCAACGACGGCTCCGCGACCGTGACGCTGCCCGCAGGCGTCACGACGACCAGGGGCGTGATCAGGGTGATGGGCCTCGGCAACGTGTTCTTCGACACGACGCACGGGCTGATCACGATCAACTGAGCGCCGGATCGGGCGATCCGGCGCGCTCGCCGCTCAGCAGCCGGCCGCCCGGTCGTAGGCGGCGCCGTCCGGGTAGTAGCGCGACCTTGGGTAGTAGTCGCCCATCGTCTCCGCCTCGTGCTCGACCTCGGCGAACTGGATCGCCTGCTCGAAGCCCGGCACCGGAAGCATGTGGCGGTAGATCAGCAGGCCGCTGCGAAACGGTCCCCAGGGCAGCCAGGTGACCCCGCAGCGGGCGGTGGCCGTGGCGGGTCGCTGTGCCGGAGTGCTCATGACGTAGGTGATGAACCCGTCGCGGCCGACGACCGTCTGGTCGTCGGCGCGGCACGCGATGAAGCGCTGGGACGCGAACTCGTTCTCGCAGAGCGAGAAGTAGCGGAGCTCGGCGCGCGGCATGCGCTTGGCCCCGTCGCGGGTGTCCGGGAAGGTTGGAGCCCGCATGCGCGTGACCAGGACCTTGCCGAACTGGCGACTCACCGACGAGGCCAGGTAGGCGTTGTGGACGTTCGAGAAGAAGCCGCCGCTGCCGCCGAGCTCCCGCGTCGTGTCGCTCGGGGAGATCGTGTAGAGGACGTTGACGAACTTGCGCCAGGCCGGCGGATCGGCGGCCGTGCGGCCCGGCAGTGGAAGCTCGTCGTCAGAGGCGGCGACCTGCTCGTTGATGCCCGGCCCCGGCGGCTTGGCGAAGTCGCTGCACGCCGACCGCGGCGCCGGCCCGCCGTCCGCCGCCTGGAGCGTCACGGTCGGGATCCCGGTTCCACCGGTCTCGTCGCGACCGCGATCCGCGATGTAGACGCGATACATGAGCGACCCGTTGACGTTCGGCGTCCCGTTCTGGCCGCTGCCGGTGTAGAGGGTGTTCGGCGCTCGGTCCTGCGGGCGCTCCGGCCGCGGCCCGAACTCCACGAACAGGGTGTATGAGCGCTGCTTCGAAGTCCGCTTCGCGCCCGGGATGAAGGGGTTCCTGCTCCCGGGATCGGGGGAGACCTCGGCGTCGGCGATCGCGTCGATCGGCCGCTGGGCCTGGTCGTAGACGTTGAACGACATGTAGCGGGCGTGGGGGAACTCCCCCTCGATCCGCAGCCTGGTGCCTGGCAGCGCCTGGTAGCCGCCGACCCAGTAGACGGCGCTCTCGTCGGGATAGGCGACGTTGAGCGTCGCTGGGTCGGACTTGGTCAGCGCGAGCACGCAGGTCTGATCAACGCCCTGCCCGCCGGCGGTCGAGACCGCGCCCACCGCCGCAAGCGAGGCGAGCGCCGCGAGCGCCATCGCCGGCTTCAGACTGATCACCTTCACGCCCCTCAACCCCTTCCGTTACCCCGCGCGGGAACCTAGCGCACCGGAGCGAGCCGTCCGCCGGTCACCGCGCGGCGGAGGCGATCAACGGGTCGTGGAAGATCACTCCACAGCTACCCCGACAGGCAATCCCCTGGGCTCGCTCGAATCCAAGTTCACGGGGCGGCGGATCTCGGCGTGACCTCGCCCGCCGTGAACACGGCGGCGGTCAGGGGCACGCCCGGCCGGTAGATCAGGTGGGCGTACGAGGGCGCGTCGAGGACGACCGCGTCGGCGCGGGCACCCGGGGCGAGGCGGCCGACGTCGTCGCGGCGCAGCGCGCGGGCGCCGCCCACGCGTCGCCGCGGCGACCGCCTCGTCGATCGTCATCCCCATCTCGCGAACGGCGAGCGCGATGCAGAACGGCATCGAGGTCGTGTAGCTGGAGCCGGGGTTGGTGTTGGTCGCGATCGCGACCGCGACCCCGGCGTCGATCGCGCGGCGGGCGTCGGGATAGGGCTGGCGGGTCGAGAAGTCGGTCGCCGGGCAGGAAGGTGGCGACCGTCTCGCGAGCCGCCAGCGCCTCGACGTCGGCGTCGGCGAGGTAGGTGCAGTGGTCGACCGAGGCGGCGCCCATCTCGACCGCGAGCCGCGACGCCCGTCGCCGGGGCCGAGCTGGTTGCCGTGGACGCGCAGGCCGAGGCCGGCGTCGCGGCCGGCGGCGAGCACCGCCCGCGACTGCTCGGCGTCGAAGGCGCCGCGCTCGCAGAAGACATCGACCCAGTCGGCAGTGCGGCGCGCACGCCGCGAGCATCTCGCCGCAGACGAGCTCGACGTAGTCGTCGGCGCGGCCCTCGTACTCGGGCGGCACCAGGTGGGCGCCGAGGAAGGTGACGTCGTCGGTGAGCTCGGCGGCGAGCCGGCAGAGCCGCGCCTCCGATTCGACCGTCGAGCCCGTAGCCGGACTTGATCTCCTGGTGGGTGATCCCGGCGGCGAGCGCCTCGGCCTGGCGGGCGCGGGCGAGGTCGAGCAGCTCGTCGTCGCACGCCGCCCGGGTCGCCTCGGTCGTCACCGCGGATCCCGCCGGCCTCGTACGGCGCCCCCGCCATCCGCGCGGCGAACTCGTCGGCGCGGTCGCCGGCGAAGATCAGGTGGGTGTGGCTGTCGACGAAGCCCGGGATCACGCAGCGCCCGCCGGCGTCGAAGCGCTCGTCGGCCGTCGGCGCCGGCGGGCTCGATCGCGGCCACGCGGCCGTCCTCGATCACCAGCGCCGCGTCGCGGACGATGCCCAGCTCTCCCTCGCCGAGCGCCGGATCGTTGGTGACCAGGAGGCCGATCCGGTCGATCACCGACGCGGTCACCCGAGCACCTCCGCGATCGAGTCGCGCAGCTCGGCGGCGACGTCGAGACTCGGTGTGGGCGCCGTCGCGGACGATCTCGCGGCCGCCGCAGATCACCCGCTCGACGTCGGCCGCGGTTGCCGCGAACACCGCGCGCCTCGAGCGCGGTCTCGGCGGTCGTGCCGGCGAGACGGACCCCGTCGAGCCGGACCGTGACCAGGTCGGCGTAGGCGCCCGGCGCGATCGAGCCCGCCTCGGGCCAGCCGAGCGCCGCGTGGCCGTTGCGCGGTCGCGCGCTCGAGCAGCGCGGCCGCGTGGTGGCGGCCGCGCTCGCCGGTCGCGAGCCGCTCGTCGAGCTCGAGCGCGCGCGCCTCCTCGAACTGGTCGATGACCGCGTGCGAGTCGGAGCCGAGCGCGAGCGACGCGCCCGCCTCGCGCAGAGCGCATGGCGGGGCCGATCCCGTCGGCGAGGTCACGCTCGGTGGTCGGGCAGAGGCAGCAGCCGCAGCGCGGCGCTGCCGAGCGCGGCGATGTCGGACGTCGTCGAGGTGCGTCGCGTGCACGGCGGTGAAGCCGGCCGCTGAGCGCCCCGGCGCGCTCGAGCACGGCCGGTCGGGCTGGCCCGTAGGCCTGGCGGCAGGCGTCGTTCTCGGCCGGCTGCTCGGAGACGTGAGCGTGCAGCGGGCGATCGGTGGCTCTGCCGGCCCAGGCGGCGACCGCGGCCGCCGAGTCCGGGTCGACCGCGCGGACGCTGTGGATCGCGGCGCCGATCCGCACGCCGTCGCCGTCGGCGAGCGCGTCGACGCGCTCGGCCCAGGCCGTCGGCGTCGCCGTCGGAGAAGCGCGCGCTGGACCTCGTTCAGCGGCTCGCCGATGCCGCCGTGCAGATAGCACGCGTCGAGCAGGGTGATCCGGATCCCGGCCTCGTCGGCGGCGGCGATCAGCGCCGCGCCCATCTCGTTCGGATCGTCGTACGGCTGCGCCGCCCGGGCCGTGGTGGAGGTAGTGAAACTCGCCGACCGCGGTGATCCCGGCGAGCGCCATCTCGGCGAACGTCGCCCGCGCCAGGCGCTGGTAGCGTCTGCGGGTCGAGCCGGGCGGCGACCGCGTACATGTCCTCGCGCCAGGTCCAGAAGCTGCCGCCGCGGCGCTGGGCGCGACCCGCGCAGCGCCCGGTGAAAGGCGTGCGAGTGCGCGTTGGCGAGCCCCGGGCAGGGTGAGCCCGTCGAGCCGGGTCGCGCCCGCCGGCGGGCGCCACGCACGCCGGCCTCGACCGAGGCGATCCGCTCGCCCTCGACCTCGACCAGCGACCCCGCGGCTCGGCCCGGTCGCCGCCGAGCCAGGCGAGCTCGCACCAGTAGCGCGGTCACGATCCGACCCGCTCGACGAACTCGCTCGGCCCGGTCGCACGAACTCCTCGCGGTGGAAGCGCTCGAACTGCTCCCAGGTGGTCAGCGTGCGCGGGTCGACCCGGTCGAGGAAGAGGACCCCGTCGAGGTGGTCGACCTCGTGCTGGAAGGTTCCCGCGGTCAGCCCGCGCTTGACCTCCTCGTGCTCGACGCCCGTCGCGGTCGAGGTAGCGGACGCGGATCGCAGCGTGGCGCGGGACCTCGCCGCGCAGGTCCGGGGACCGAGAGGCAGCCCTCGTTGATCGTCGACCAGCTCGTCGTCGAGCGGCTCGATCACCGGGTTGACGAACACGGTCAGCGGGATCGGCGGCTTGTACGGATAGCGCGGGTTGTCCGGCTCGACCTCGGCGATCGCGATCCGCAGCGACTCGCCGACCTGCGGCGCCGCGAGCCCCGCCCCGTTCGCGGCGCGCTTGGTCTCGATCATGTCGTCGATCAGCGTCTGCACCGTCAGGCGAGGCGAGCTCCTCCGCCGGCCACCTCGCGGGCGCGCTCGCGCAGCACCGGATGGCCGATCTCGAGGATCTCCAAGACCGTCACGATTCCTGGGACTCGCGCCATCGGCACCCGCACGCCCGCGCTCGCGCGGCGACCTCGCAGCGCGCGCTCGTAGCCCGCGTCGGCGTGGCGGATCACGCCCGTGCCCGGATCGGCGGTCAGCACCCGGTCGAGCTTCTGCGCGGCGAGCTCGGTGCCGTCGGCGACGCAGACCATCCCGGCGTGGATCGAGCGCCCGATCCCGACCCCGCCGCCGTGGTGGATGCTGACCCAGGTCGCGCCCGAGGCGGTGTTGACGAGCGCGTTCAGCAGCGGCCAGTCGGCGATCGCGTCGGAGCCGTCGAGCATCGACTCGGTCTCGCGATAGGGCGAGGCGACCGAGCCCGAGTCGAGGTGGTCGCGGCCGATCACGATCGGGGCGCTGATCTCGCCGCTGCGGACCATCTCGTTGAAGCGCAGGCCGAGCCGCCGGCGCTCGCCGTAGCCGAGCCAGCAGATCCGCGCCGGCAGGCCCTGGAAGGCGATCCGCTCCGCCGCCATCCGGATCCAGCGCCCGAGCGCCTCGTCGTCGGGGAACTCCTCGAGCACCGCGCGGTCGGTGGCGGCGATGTCGGCCGGGTCGCCGGACAGCGCCGCCCACCGAAACGGGCCCTTGCCCTCGCAGAACAGCGGCCGGATGTAGGCGGGGACGAAGCCCGGGTAGGCGAAGGCGTTCTCGAACCCGCCGAGCTCGGCCTCGCGCCGCAGGCTGTTGCCGTAGTCGAAGACCTCCGCGCCGGCGTCCTTGAAGCCGACCATCGCGAAGCAGTGGGCGGCGGCCGACGCGCGGGCGCGCTTGATGTACTCGTCGGGGTCGCGCTCGCGCAGCTCCGCGGCCTCGTCGAGCGACAAGCCCGGCCGGGACGTAGCCGACCAGCGGGTCGTGGGCGGAGGTCTGGTCGGTGACGATGTCGGCCTCGAAGCCGCGCCGCAGCAGCTCGGGCACGACCTCGGCGGCGTTCGCGCAGAGGCCGACGCTGAGGCGCGCGGCGCTCGCGCTTCGCCGCCAGGCAGCGCTCGATCGCGTCGTCGAGGTCGTCGGCGCGCTCGTCGAGATACCGCGTCTCGAGCCGCCGTTCGATTCGCTCGGGATCGACCTCGATGCAGAGCGCGACGCCGTCGTTCATCGTCACCGCGAGCGGCTGGGCGCCGCCCATCCCGCCGAGACCGGCGGTCAGCGTGATCGTCGCCGGCGAGCGAGCCGCCGAAGCGGCGCCGGGCGATCTCGGCGAAGCACTCGTAGGTGCCCTGGACGATCCCCTGGCTGCCGATGTAGATCCACGAGCCGGCGGTCATCTGCCCGTACATCGTCAGCCCGAGCTCCTCGAGCCGGCGGAACTCGTCCCAGTTCGCCCACTCGCCGACCAGGTTCGAGTTCGCGATCAGCACCCGCGGCGCCCACTCGTGGGTGCGAAAGACGCCGACCGGCTTGCCCGACTGGACGAGCAGCGTCTCGTCGTCGCCGAGCGCGGCGCAGCTCGCGCGACGATCGCGTCGAAGGCCTCCCAGGAGCGCGCCGCCCGCCCGGTGCCGCCGTAGACGACGAGGTCGTCGGGGCGCTCGGCGACGTCGGGGTCGAGGTTGTTCATCAGCATCCGCAGCGGCGCCTCCTGCTGCCAGCCGCGGCAGGAGAGCTCGGTGCCGCGCGGCGCGCGGACCTCGCGCGGGCCGCTCACGGCCCGGCTCCATCCGGGGTGAAGGAGCGGAAAGCGCGGCGCGTCGAACGGGTCCCCCGGCGTCGAGCTCGTCGCTCGAGCCCGGGAAACGGCGGGCTGGTCGGGTGCGGCCGCGGGGCGAAGCGGGCGTCGTCGCCGAGCACCCGGACCGAGAACGCGCGGCGCAGGGTCGGCGAGCCGCCCGCCTGGTGCAGGGTGAGCATGTGGAAGGCGACCGCGTCGCCGGGCTCGAGGTCCCAGCCGAGGATCTCGTGCGCCGAGCGGTCGGCCTCGACGTCGGGGACCTCCTCGAGCGCGCCCTCGTCGAAGACGAGCGCGGTCTGCGTGAGGAAGGTGCGCGGCATGTACCAGGTGCCGGGGGCGTGCGAGCCGGCGACGAACTCGAGCGTGTTCTCGCGGCTCACCGGGTCGACGGGGATCCAGAAGGAGACGTTCTGCGTCCCGTCGACGCAGTAGTAGGGCTGGTCCTGATGCCAGGGACTGGGCTCCACGCTGCCCGCCTCCTTGACCAGCACGTGGTCGTGGAAGAGCCGTGCTGTCTCCGAGCCCATGAGCTCGGCGGCCAGCTCCCCGAGGGCCGCGTCGCGGATCACGTCCTCGTACTCGGAGATCCGCTCCCAACTGCAGAAGTCCTCGAAGAAGGACCGATCGGTCGCCGTGGCCCTGGGCCAGCGGGCCGGGATCGGCCCGGTTGCGTTCGATTCCCTGTCGCAGCGTCTCGACCTGCGTGCTCGAGAGCAGGCCGCGAATCGGGACCGCGCCGTCGCGGCGGAAGTCGTCGACGATGCTCTCGTTCACGCCAGCTCCCCGATCTCGCCCTCGACCGCCTCGACCAGCCCACCGGTCGCGAGCAGCTCGTCGACCGCCGCCAGCTCGGGCGACAGCCAGCGGTCGGGGCCGGGGCCCGGGACCACGCCGCGAAGGGCGGCGAGCGCCGCGCCGGTCCCGCGCGCGGGCTCGAGCGGGGCCCGCAGCTCGAGGCCGCGCGCGGCGCAGGTGAGCTCGACCGCGAGGATCCGGCGCAGGTTGGCGACCACGGCGCGCAGCTTGCGCGCCGCGCCCCAGCCCATCGAGACGTGGTCCTCCTGCATCGCGCTGGTCGGCAGCGAGTCGACCGACGCCGGCGCCGCCAGGCGGCGGTTCTCTGCCGCCATCGCCGCCTGCGTGTACTGGGCGATCATCAGCCCCGAGTCGACGCCGGCGTCGGGGGCCAGGAAGGCGGGCAAGGCCGTGCGAGCGCGAGGCGTCGAGCAGGCGGTCGGTGCGCCGCTCGGAGATCGCGCCGACCTCGGCGGCGGCGATCGCGAGGAAGTCGCAGGCGAGCGCGACCGGGGCGCCGTGGAAGTTGCCGCACGACTCGACCCGGCCGTCGGGCAGCACCATCGGGTTGTCGATCGCCGAGCCGAGCTCGGCGTCGGCGACCGCCTCGGCGTGGGCGCGGGTGTCGCGCGCGGCGCCGTGGACCTGGGGGCTGCAGCGGATCGAGTAGGCGTCCTGGACCCGCGGGTCGCCGGTGCGGTGGCTGGCGACGATCGCCGAACCGTCGAGCAGCCGCCGCAGGTTGGCGGCGCTGTCGGCCTGGCCGGGCTGCGGGCGCAGGGCGATCAGATCGGCGGCGAAGGCGCGGTCGGTGCCGAGCAGCGCCTCGGTGCTCGTCGCGGCGGCGACGTCGGCGACCCGCAGCAGGTCGCCGAGGTCGGCGAGCGCGAGGACGAGCATCCCGAGGATCCCGTCGGTGCCGTTGATCAGCGCCAGCCCCTCCTTCGGCCCGAGCACCGGGGGCTCGATCCCAGCCTCGGCCAGCGCCGCGGCGGCGGGCGCCGGCAGGCCATCGGAGCCCAGCACCTCGCCCTCGCCGATCATCGCCAGGGCGCAGTGGGCGAGCGGCGCGAGGTCGCCGCTGGCGCCGAGCGAGCCGTGCTCGGGCACGACCGGGTCGAGCCCGGCGGCGAGCATCGCCAGCATCGTCTCGGCGAGCAGCGGGCGGGCGCCCGAGCGGCCCATCGCCAGCGAGCGCGCGCGCAGGAAGAGCATCGCCCGGACCACCTCGCGCTCGACCGGCGGCCCCATGCCGGCGGCGTGCGAGCGGATCAGGGCGCGCTGCAGCTCGGCCCGGCGCTCGGCCGGGATCGCCGTCTGGGCGAGGGAGCCGAACCCGGTCGAGACGCCGTAGGCGGGCTCGTCGGAGGCGGCGAGCCGCTCGACCACGGCGGCGGTCTCCTCCATCGCCTCGACGGCTCCGCGGGTGAGGCCGACCCGGGCGCCGTGCCTGGCGACGGCGACCACCTCGTCGGCGGTCGCCCCGCCGGGCCCGAGCTCGATCGTCATCCCGTCGTTCAAGGCTCTCCCGCGGCGAGCATAGCCAGGGGAACCCGAGCTCAGAGCCCGCGTGTGTGACATCGCCCCCGAGCGAAACGCGGGCCTCCTTCGCAGTCGCCCGCAGGGATCGCAAAGACCATCCCTAGGGCATCTGGAACGAACGCCGGCGCGCATCGACCCTTCCTTGCATCGAACCAGCGCCCAGCAGGGCGCACAGGACACAAAGCGGGAGCTCGCGATTGACGCGGGCCCCAGACGAAAGGAGTGGCCATGGCCACCAACAACAACGGAATGAGCATCGGTCACCTGGCCCGAGTGGGTCTGATCGCGGCCGCTGTCGCGGCGACGCTCGCAACGCTGTTTGTCCTCGCAAGTCCGGGCACCGCCGGGGCGACCGGGGTCGGCGCGTGCACCGTCAGAGGGATTCAGCCGGCGCCGGTGCAACTGGATGCGGGCGGAAGAAGGGTCTCCGCCGGAAGGGGGACCTTCAGCTGCTCTTCCGCCCGGGTTCTGAACGTGGAGGTTCAGCTGTGGGCGGACGACGCGCTCAACGACGATCGCCTCGTCCACTCGACCGGGGTCTTCACGGTCTCGTCACCGAAGACCATCCGCTCACCGTTCGTTCCCTGTAACGAGGACCTGGGCGGCGACGAGCTCTACTCCAAGGTCCGCGCCCGGATCTACAGCGACGGTGCCTTCTCGGCGTGGAGTGCGTGGGACAGGAGTATCACGTACTCGTTCTCCTGCTGAAGCGCACGGCTCTTGTGGCCGCGCCGCGGACCTCACCCGCGGCGCGGCCGCTTCGCCGCTCATCGATCAGCCCCCAAATCCTTCAGCGAGATCGTGCCGGACCGAAATGCTCGCTCCACGACCGCCGCGCGCTTCTTGTTCTGCGGCAGGTCCCCGACCTCGAACTTCTCGAACAGGGTCCGCAGGTGCGTCTTCACCGCGACAACGCTCAGCACGAGCTCATCGGCGATCTGCTTGTTGGTCGCCGGTGTGGCGTGCGGACCGCCGTCCCGGAATGGACGGCAGAGCGCGACGAGGACCCGACGCTGAGCCTCGGTGATCGTCGGCTGCGGCGTGGTCGGCAGCGACGTCAGCTGCGCCCGGACCTGCTCGGCCGCCTTGAAATCGAGCGTGGTTCGTCCAACCCGGACGGCGTCGCCCGATCGCAGGCGCCGGCGCCCGACGACTCGCTCGCCGTTGACGAACGTCCCGTTGCTCGACAGCCCGTCGTCGACGACGAGCCAGGCGGCGCCGACATGCTCCAGCTCGGCGTGAAGGAGCGAGACTTCACTGTCCCACGGCAGCGCGAGCTCCGACTCGTCGCTTCGCCCGACCGAGAGCCTCGTCCCTGCGTCGTCGAGGAAGAGGATGCGCTGCCGCTCGTCCTGATCGCGATAGATCAGGTGTGACTTTCCCGTTCGCTCCGCCTCGAGGCGCTCCTTCAGGTCGGCGGTCGCGCTCACGAGCGAAGCGTAACGCCGGTCCCTGAGCGAATCGAGGGATCGTCAACACCATCCCTAGGGCACCTGGATCGCCGAGCGTTTCCGGGCGAACATGATCGTGCAAAGACCACCGGCGCTCATCGAGGCGCTCCAAGAGAAAGAGACAGGATGCTCAACACCACTCACAAGATCACCCGCCCGGTCCGCCAGGTGCTCGCGCTCACAGTCGCCGCGATCGCAGTCGCCGCGTCGATGTCAGCGCTCGCCGCGCCGGCGGAGGCGTACAGCACCAGCACCTCCGGCTATACGGGCTACACCGAGGTGCCGGTCACCTACGGCGTGACCCCGTACGGCGGCAACAACACCATCTTCATGGGGGCTCGCAAGGTCTGCACGACCAACGGCTACCGCGCGAGTCAGGACATCTACGCGCGCTATCGCCTCTTTCGCTGGAGCTCCAGCTCGCAGAGCTGGGTGAAGCGCGGCGAGAGAACCCACAGCATCCGCCTGGGCCGCGATAGCTGCGCGAGCATCCAAGGTGTGGAGTTCGGCCCCAGCGAGTACAACGGCACCTACAACGTCGACGTCAAGTTCTGGTGGTACAAGGCCGGCGGCTCGGTGCTGGGCTCGAAGTACATCGACTACGACGGCAACGACTACGCCTGCTGGAACAACACCGAGCGGTGCAGGACCACCGGCAACGGCTGGATCTTCCTCGAGTCGATCTAGACCGCGGCCGACAGGCAGGCCACCGGACGTGACGACCGGGCCCGACGGCCCGGTCGTCGCTTGCGTGGGCGCGGTTGACAGTCCGGCGGCGACCGCCTTAGGGTGGTTGCGGTGGCGCAGGTAAGGTCAGGGATGCGTGTCGTCGGGTTCGCGGGGGGGGCGGCCCTCGCCGTCGGCTTCCTCTCGGCTCTGGTCGCCTTCTTCGGCTGGGTGTCCGCAGCCGCCGCCGTGTCCCAACCGGGCGACGTCTACATCGTCGATGTCGGGAGGCAGCTTCCGGACGGGTCGACCGTCGATGGCGCGATCGTGCGGATCGACCCGGCGACGAAAGCTGAAACGACGATCGTCCCGGCGATCGGGGGCGTGACGCGAACGCTTGTCGACCCAACCGGGATCACCGTGGACAAGCAGGGATACCTGATCGTCGCCGATCAGGGCGGTGGGGAAACCGATGACATCTACAGCCCGTGCCCGGACGGCTGCGGCACGGTGCTGCGGGTCAATCCGTCTTCGGGCGCATCGGAGATCGTTTCTCAGGGCTCACCCGGCACCCCACCGCTGTGGACGAACCCCTCAGCGGTCCTGCTACCCCCGGACGGCGATATCACCGACGACCGCGGCGGGATCGAGGACCGCCTGCTGGTCACCGACCAAGGCAACCAGAACGTGATCGCGGTCGATCCGTCCCGGCCGTTCACCGACAACCAGTCCTACTTCTACTCGAACTACCCGCACGTGGACACCAACGTCAACCCCAGCCCGCCGTATGACGGGCTGCGCAGCCCGTGGGACCTCGCCCGCGAAGCCGGGACCGGCGACATCCTCGTCACGAACACCGGCGAGAACCCCGTGGGGCTTCAGAACGCTGCGGGCTGCGAGGCCGGCGAGCAGGACGGCTATGTCGCCCGGCTCGACCAGCACGGCACGGTCACCGGGTATATCTGCGACCCGGACTTCCGCGCGCCGCGCGGGATCGTAATCGGCGACGATCGAGCGCACACGATCCTGATCACCGATCCGATCTCGCAACCGAGCGGTCCAAGCGGAGGAACCGAGTACGGGGCCCTATACCGCCACGCTAGCGGCGCGACTCAATTGCTGAGCGGCGGGGACAGGTTCGCCACCCCGAGCGGCCTCGCGTTCGCATACAGCGGGACGAGCCTGCTGATCGCCGACGAGTCGGCGTTCGCTGCGGCGACCCCTTGCAACGCCGACGGCGGCGCGTGCGGCGGGTTGGTCTCCGTGAACGCGTTCTACGGTGATCAGGGTCAGTTTCTCCCTCAGGTGAGCGGGGTGACCTCGCTGCACGACCCGATCGACGTCGCCGTCGACCGCCAGGGCGCTTGCAAGACGATGAGCAACAAGCCATTGAAGCCGCCACCCAACTGCAAGCCGAAGAAGAAGCCGAAGCAGGAGTGCCGAAAGGGTTCGGCGGACTCGGACAAGAAGTGCGAGAAGAAGCCCGACGTCAGGTGGCTGCGCTCCTTCAACAACACCGAGATCACCTACCAGGGCTTTCCGGGAACCCGTGAGGGGATCCAGATCTATCCGCTGCGCGGCTTCGATCCCGGGCGCACGAAGGTCCTCCTCGACTGTCTGTCCGAGCCGTGTCCCGGCGATCGGGGGCCGGTCCGGGCGGCCTCGGACGAGGTGGTCTTCTGCTACCCCGCATGCGACGTGCAGCCGACGCGGGAGGAGCTGCTGCGAGGCACGTTCCGCGTCGTCTCGTTCGTGCCGAAGAGGGGCCAGGGCAACCCGAAGGTCGTTTATCGCGGCCGGTTCAAGGACTACTCGTTCTCGCCCGGGGGCGCGAACGAGAAGGTCAGGCTGGTGCGCAAGGGCTGCCTGGACCCCTACGAGCACCGCGTCACGGGCGAGACGAAGGCCCCGTGCCCGTCGGACGGGGCGTGATCAGCCCTCGCCGCCGCCCGTGCTGGGTTGGAGTGTGTCGGAGGACGACGAGCTGCTCGACCCACTCGGCGCCGGGGCCGCGGGTGTCGAAGCGGTCGGGGTGGTGGCGGTCGGTGTGGTCGTGGTCGGCGCGCTCGTCGTCGGGCTCCCAGTCGCAGTGGGCTCAGATGCGCTCGTGGTATCCGCGGGCTCCGGCGCCGGCTCTGCGAGGGCGGGCGCCCCACCCGGCGGGTCGAAGCCG
This sequence comes from uncultured Solirubrobacterales bacterium, assembly GCA_963811505.1. Lineage (GTDB taxonomy): Bacteria > Actinomycetota > Thermoleophilia > Solirubrobacterales > 70-9 > WHSW01. The sequence goes on from CAWERC010000002.1 coordinate 243,760, forward strand.
CCGCCGTCAACCCGGGCCTCGGCCGGCATCGGAGGCGATCCGACCGCCGCGGATGGCGAAGTATCGTCACTCGCCCCGGCGACCAGCAGCCCGATCATGAAGCCGGCCGCGATCGTCGCCCCTGCGATCCCGACTGCGAGAGGACGGCTTATCGTCACGAATCGATCCTACCGGCGCCCCGGCCGATCACGGCACCGCTCGCGCCGGTCCGCGAGGGCCGTCGTCTGATGCGCACCGTCCAGATTGGATCGGTGATCGCCGGGCATCGGGTCGACGCGGTGGCGGGCCAGGGCGGGATGGGCGTCGTCTACCTCGCTACCCACCTCACCCTCGAGCGCAAGGTCGCTCTGAAGGTCGTTAACCCGGAGCTTGCGGGCGAAGGGAGCTTCGCCGAGCGCTTCAAGCGCGAGTCGCGGATCGCCGGGTCCCTTCGCCACCCCCACATCGTCACCGTCCACGACGCCGGTGAGGTCGACGGCCTGCTCTACATCACGATGGAGTATGTCGAGGGCTCAGACCTGCGCCGGATGCTCGACGAGCTCGGCCCACTGCCGCCGCCCATCGCCGCGCGGGTGCTGACGCAAACCGCATCGGCGCTTGACGCCGCTCACGAGCGCGGCCTCGTCCACCGCGACGTCAAGCCGGCGAACCTATTGGTCCAGGGCGCCGGTGAGGACCTTCATATCCACCTGACGGACTTCGGTCTCACCCGCCACACCTCCTCGGTCGGCGGTCTGACCAAGACCGGCCACTGGGTCGGGACAATCGACTATGTCGCACCCGAGCAGGTCGAGGGCGACGAGGTCGATGGGCGTGCCGACGTGTATTCGCTCGCCTGCGTCACCTACGAAACCCTCACCGGCGAGGTTCCGTTTCCCCAGGACAACGAGCTCGCCAAGCTCTGGGCTCGGTTACGCGGCGATCCGCCGCGATTGACCGAGCTTCGCCCGGATCTACCGCCGGCGCTCGAGGAGGCCGTGCTGCGCGGAATGGCGCGCGACCCGAACGACCGCTTTGGCACCGCCGGCGAGCTCGCCGTGGCGGCCACCGCGGGGCTGGACAGCGCGTCTCGCGGTCGTCGTGTGAGACCGAGCGTGGCCAGCCCAAAGACCGTGAAGGACGCCGAGCGGTCACCGAGGGCGGAGCGACCAAGTTCCCCTGCGACCCCGGCCCGGCGGGTCAGCGTGGGGGCCCTCGCGATCGGAGCTCTGATGCTCGGCGGGGTGGCCGTCGGGGCCGGCGTCATCGCGGGCGTCGTGCTTGCGGGAGACGGCGAGCGCGCCCCGGCCGAGGAGGGCCACCTCCGACTGAGCTACGACGAGAGCTGGGACCGTGACGTCGCCGGTGGTCGACCGATCGAGGGTCTCGAGCTGAAAGATCCGATCGCACTCGATTACCGGCCGATGTCCGGTGCCGGAATCCTTCGTGCAGGGAATGCGCAGGACACGGGCCCGCCCGCCAACCCCCTTCCCAAGTCGCTTGGCGAGCGATTTCGCGGCGATGTAAGACCCGAAGCCGTGACGATCGGCGATCTCGCGGGCATGCGCTATCGGGGCCGCGTAGCCGGGCCCGACTCCGCCACGCTCGACCTGATCCTGATACCAACGGACGTCGGCTACATCGGCATGGGATGCGAGGGGCCAACTGCAGGTTTCGCCGAGCTCGGGTCGGCTTGCGAGGAGGTCGAGGGGACCGTCGAGCTGGTCGACGCCACCGCTGCGGGAATCGGCCCCGATCGCGGGCTGGCCCACGAGCTCGAGGCCGCGATCGCTGATTTGGCGGCCGCCGAGGAGGACGCTGCCAACGGCCTGCAGTCGGATCGGCGCAACGAACAGGCGGCGGCCGCCGAAGACCTCGCGGCCGCCTACACGGGGGCCGCCGAGCGCCTCGGCGATTACGATGCCCGCCCTCAGGACGCGGCGGCTCTCGACAAACTGACCCGGGCCCTTACCGAGGCTGGTGACGCGTATCAAGCCATGGCGTTTGCGGCCGATGTCGGTAACCGCTCCGAGTACAACGCGGCGCGCTCGGATCTGGAGGACGCGTCAAGCGAGATCGAATTGGCGCTGACGGGCCTGGCAAAAGCGGGCTACGAGATCCGCTGACCCGGCGTTTGAAATGTGCATCAGCCCCGGGATAGGGTTGGCCTACGAGCCATGGCCGAGGGCGGACAGGCAAGAACAGCGGCCGAATCGGAACAGCTCCGCGCGGCCGAGGGGGCCGGAGCCCCGTTCGTCTACTTCCGCGACGGCGCCGGGCGCCAGCAGGTGCAGGCGCTCCCCGAAAGCGGAGGCGCCCTCAGCATCGGGCGCGGTCCCTGGATGGACATCTCCCTGCCCTGGGACGACCAGGTATCCAGGCTGCACGCCCAGCTGGAGTGCGTGGGTGACGAATGGACGATCCTCGACGAGGGTCTGTCGAGCAACGGCAGCTTCCTGAACGGCATCCAGGTCACCGGCCGCCGGAGGATTGGTGACGGAGATCAACTGCGGTTCGGCTCGACGGTGGTCACACTCCGAATCCCCTCCGACCGTCTCGACCAGGCAACCCAAGTCCGCTCCCGTCCCGAGCAGCTTTAGTACTCGGGCTTGAAGCCCTCCCCGCGGCCGACGACGCCGACCGTGCGGTCGTGGGAGCCCCGTAGTTGCGAGCCCGCCGACGGCCTCGCCGGCAGGACGACGTAGTCGCCGGGCCGCACCCAGGTGGGCGCATAGGTGACCCGGCGAACCGTTACGCGTTCGCCGACCGCCCTGAAGTGAAGGAGCGCGATCAGGCCATCCTGGGTCGCCGCCGGCTGGCCCGACGCCGGACTCTGGTTCGAGACCAGGTTGCCCTCCGAGAAGACGACGAACTTGCCGTTCACGCGCTCGATCGGCTGGACCACATGCGGGCCCTGGCCGACGACCGCGGTGATCACCTTCGCGCCGGTGAGCTTCTTTGCCACCGCCACCTGGGAGGAGTTCGGGCTCTGGTCGTACTCACCGCCCCAGTGGAGCTGTGCGATCACCGCGTCGGCGCCAGCGTCGCGGGCGACCCGGGCGTCGCGGATGATCGCCTTCGCGCCCGCCTTCGGATCGGCCGCGGCGTACTCGTTGAGCGACCACGAGTGCGGGGCCGGGATCCCGTTCGTCGCGTCCGTGTAGGAGACGAAGCCGATCTTGACCCCCTTGACGTCGAGGATCGTCGGACGCTCGCTCGCTCGCTTCGACCGGAACGACCCCGTGTGCTCGACCTCGTGCCGGTGCAGGGCCTTGACGGTGCCGTCGATCCCCGCCTGTCCCTGATCGTTGGAGTGGTTGGAGGCGGTGGAGCATGCGTCCCAGCCGCTGCGGTAGATCGATGCGGCCAGCCCGGTCGGCGTGTTGAAGATCGGATAGGTCGACGGCGGGCCCGGGCCCATCGGCGTCTCGACGTGGCAGAGGCCGAGGTCGACGCCGGCGACGTACCGCTTGATCCTGTCGAAGAACGGCGCGAAGTCGTACTCGTCGCCGCCGCCGTTGGCGCGGGCGCGGTCGAGCAGCGGCTGGTGCATCAGCAGGTCGCCGCTCGCCGAAACCGTGAAGTGGACCGCCCCGCCCCTCGCCTCCTGCCGCGGCGCGGACTGCGCCGGCGCCGCGCCGAGGCCGGCGACCATGGCGGCTACCCACGCGAGCCAGCCGCTCACGGCGGGCTTTCGCCCTCGGTCCCCTCGTCGTCCTCGTCGTCGGGCTCCGGCTCGGCGTAGAGGCTCTCCGAGGCGAGCTCACGCACCGCGCGGTCCCAGAGCTTGACCTCCACGTAGAGGTCGTCGCCGAATCCGTGCACGGCGTCGACGGCGATCAGGGTGAAGCGTCCATCGGTGATCGGCGCCTGGTCGAGCGGCTCGCCGTCGAGCTCCGCGGTCGCCGCGACCGCGCCGCGGACGAGCGGCAGGCCCCAGACCAGGGTGACGTCCCCTCCACGCCCGCCGTCGGTGCGCCACGCGCCGATCACGTCGTCGTTGATGTCGATCCGCCAGTCGGGGTTGTCCTCCGCGGTGACGTCGGTGAAGTCGGCCTTCGCGCGCAGGTCGGCCGGTGCCTCGGCCTCGGCGTCGCCGCCGGGGTCGTAGGAGACCCAGCCGTAGTACTCGGCGAGCACCGCCTCGCCGTCCTCGCCGGTGGTCGGCTCGGCGGCGCGCCCCGAAGCCGGCACGTAGACCCGCCCGCCCCAGGCGCGGTCCGGGTACCAGCGCACGCTCTCGGCGTTGAGAGCCGCGCCCGCCTCGGCGGTGAGCGGCTCGCAGGCGCTCGCGAACTCGGCCCGCAGCCGCTCCTCCCAGCGCCCGTACGGGGAGGTCTCCTGGGAAGCGTCGGCGATGAAGCGCGGGAACGGCCGTTTGGTCGGCGGCATGCGGCGGAGCCTACGCTCAGCGTCCGCCGAGCAGGTTGCCGAGGGCTCCGCCGGCCCCGCCAGAGGCGCCTCCCGGCGAGACCCGGCCCTCGGACGGCTGGATCAGCAGCCATCCCTTGCCGGAGAACGAGATCTGGATCGTCTCGCCCGATCCCTTGCCGATGAACGTCTTCAGGTTGACGTCGGTCTTCACCGAGCTCGAGACGCCCTCGGACCAGGTGATCGCCGCCTGCGGGTCGGCGAACGTGTCCTGGCCGTCGATCTCGATCAGCACCGGGGGCCCATCGGAGACCAGGGCCACGGTTCCGGTGCCCGAGAGCTCCATGTTGTAGAGGCCGCCGGAGAGCGCCCCGGACGCGCCCTCGACCCGCATGATGTCCCAGTCGATCCCGCTCTCGAAGGCGAGCACGTGCGGGCCGTTGACGGTGATCCTCTCGTTGTCGAGCTTCAGCAGCTGGATCTCCTGCGCGGTGTCGGCGAGGAAGACCTCGCCGGTGCCGCTGACCTTGGTCAACTCGGTGCCCTCGCTGGTGACCGCCTTCTTGAGCATCCGCCCGAGGCCGCCGGAGCCGGCGTGCTCGAAGCGCACGTCGCCCTGGTAGGCGACCATCGCGCCGAGCTTCGTCTGGATCTCCTCGCCCGCGAGCTCGACCTTGAGCAGCTTCGAGTTCTGGAGCCGGAACGACTCCCCGCCCTCCGTCTCCTTGAACTGCGCCAGCTCCTGCTCAACCGCCATCGTCCGCCTCCAATCAGTCGCTTGTCACGGGCCTTTCATCCGCCGACCCTAGCGTCGGTTGCACAACGTAGACCGCACGCCAGAGGAGGGAGCTCATGAACATTCCAGCCCGCCCGTTCCCGCTGATGCTGTTCGCCGCGCTGTTCGCGGCGGCGCTCATCGTCACCGTCGCGCGCACCGCCGAGCAGACGCAGGCGCAGGCCCCGGACATACCGCTCAAGGAGGCCAAGCTCAACATCGAGCACAACGCGACCGACAAGGACACCGGCTTTCAGGGGGCCATCGACAGCGAGGGCTGGCAGCACCTCGACGTCACCGGCCCCAACGGCCAGGTCCTGGCGTTCGAGGGCCAGGGATCGCTCGCCGAGCTCGGCCTGACCGAGCTGTTCTTCGAGTCGGTCGAGCCGGAGAACGCCAAGACGCCGATCAGCGAGATGCTCGCCAAGCTCCCGGAGGGCGATTACACGATCTCCGGGCCGGCGCAGGAGAACGGCGTGAGCATGGGCCAGACCTCAGGGACCGCGCTGCTGACGCACGACATCCCGAAAGGCCCGAAGCTCGTGAAGCCCGCCGAGGACGCGACGCTGCCGACGACCGGTCAGGTCGCCAAGTGGAAGCCGGTGAGCAAGACGATCACGGGCGATCCCGTGAAGATCATCGCCTACCAGCTGATCATCGAGAAGGACGTCGATCCACACAGGCACATGATCGGGAAGTTCGGCCTGAGCATGTACCTGTCGCCGAAGGTGACGAAGATCGACATCCCGGACGGGTTCCTCGAGCCCCACACGAAGTACGCCTGGGAGGTGCTGGCGATCGAGCGCAGCGGCAACCAGACGCTGTCCTCCGGCGCATTCCAGACGCGGTAAGGCGAACGGCGCCTAGCCGAGATGCGGCGTCGCCGACAGCCACTCCTGCGGGCCGTCGCGGAACTCGGCGACGAGCAGCTCGCGGTCGATCCGGCGCAGACCACGGATCGGCCGCAGCTGCGCGTCGAAGTCGCTCGCCCGCCGGACCTCGGTCCCGATGCGCTCGACCGTGTGGGTGGCTGCGAACCGGGCCTCGAGGCGATCGCCGACGTCGGCGTCGATGGCCGGATGCAGCTCCACCAGGATCGGCGCCTCGCGCAGCCACGGCACGCGTTCCGGATCCGCGAGATCGGACTCCGCGCCCTCGCAGTCCATGATCACGAACGCGCCCGCGGCGGCGCGCGGGGCGAGCGCCGCCAGCTCCTCGACCGTGCACAGCCCCCGGGACTCGATCCGGTCGGCCACGCCGTTGCGAGCCGCCAGCCTCGCAGCGGCGGCCCGCAGCCCGGGGTCGAGCTCGAACGCGATCACCCGGGCCGCCGGGAGGCGGATCGCAAGCCCGACCGCGTAATAGCCCTCCGCGGAGCCGACGTTGACGATCGTTGCCGGCCGCGCCGCGACGGCCCGCTCCAGCGCCGGGTGCAGCTCCAGCTCGAAGCTGCCGACCTGGTAGGCGCCGGCGAACAGCATCCGCGGGACGAAGCTCGCGGGGTACCGCATCCCCGCGAACGGCCCGGTCAGCACCCGCCGCCCGCTCGCGGCGGCGACCCGCGCCGAGCCCCAGGCAAACGGCGACAGCCCCCACGACAGCGGCCTCGGCAGCCTGGACACGTCAGGTGAGCGCCTCGCGCAGATCCGCGGCCGCCCGCTCCGGCGCGTAGACGTTGATGTCGACCCCGGTGCCGAGCTCGAACCCGGCGCGGATCGTCAGCCGCGGCACGATGTCGACGTGCCAGCAGAACTCGTCCGTTCCCCGGGGGGCGGTGCGGACCCACAGGTTGAACTGGGGCAGCGCGCCGAGCGCCCCGGCCAGCGCCCGCAGCGCGGTGGCGATCATCGCCGCGCCGCCGCCGTCCTCCTCGAACCGCGGTGCCGGGCGGCGGGGGATCACGCGCAGCTCGAACGGCGAGCGCGACGCCCAGGGACAGATCAGCACCGTGTCGTCGTCGACCGCCACCAGTCGCTCGCGGCGGCGAACCTCGTCGGTGGCGACGTCGCCGAGCAGGTGGGCGCCCATCGTCCGCTCGTGGTAGGCGGCGGCGCGCTCGCGCTCCCGGGCGACCTGAGCGGGGACGAAGCCGAGCCCGTAGAGCTGCGCGTGGGTGTGCTCGAGCGACCCGCCCGCATCCGGACCCTCGTTGACGATCAGGTGCAGGCAGGCAGCGTCGGCGTTCGCCCGCATCCGCTCGCGCCACGCGGCGACGGTTCCCTCGAGCCGTTCCTCGGGGAGCTGGGCGAGCGAGATCGCGTGCTCGGGCGCGCTGACGATCACCTCGTGCGCGCCGACCGCCGGCTGCGAGCGGAACAGGTCGGTCTGGCCGCGGGTGGCGGCGCCGAGCGGGTCGATCGAGCTCGTGATCCCCGACTCCGTGGCCGGCCGCTCGGTGGCCGGCCCCGCCGCCGGATCGCCGCCGAGCACCGGGTAGAGGTTGGGGACCGAGCGGGCCGTCCAGCCGGGCGAGTCCGGCGGTCCGCCGCCCGGGCGCTCGGCCCACACCTCGGGCGGGGTTCGGTCCTCGCGTCCCTCGCAGAACGGACAGCGCTCGGCGGCGCCGGGACGGGGCTCGGCCGGACGCGGGTCGAAGACGTCGGGACGCTCGGCGCGGCCGGGGGCGAGGATCGCCCGCAGGCCGGTGAGCTGGTCGATGCGGATCGCGGGCGAGCTCAGGGTTCAGGGGGTGCCTGTGCGCCCTCGCCCGGCGGCACGATCGGCTGCGAGTGCACCTCGAGCAGCGGCTTGAGCAGGTCGAGGGGGAGCGGGAAGACGACCGTGGTGCTGTTGTTGACACCGATCTCGACCAGCGTCTGCAGGTACCGCAGCTGCAGCGTCGCCGGGTTGAGGCTCATGATGTTCGCCGCCTGCGAAAGCTTCTCGGAGGCTTGGAACTCGCCGTCGGCGGCGATCACCTTCGCCCGCCGCTCGCGCTCGGCCTCGGCCTGGCGGGCGATCGCCCGCTGCATCTCGACCGGGATTTCGACGTCCTTGACCTCGACCGTAGAGACCTTCACGCCCCAGGGCTCGGTCTGCTCGTCGATGATCTGCTGGAGGTCGAGGTTGAGCCGCTCGCGCTCGGCCAGCAGCGCGTCGAGCTCGGCCTTGCCGAGCACGGAGCGCAGCGTCGTCTGCGCGATCTGCGACGTGGCGAGCAGGTAGTTCTCGACCTCGGTGATCGCCTTGTTCGGGTCGAGCACACGGAAGTAGGCGACCGCGTTGACCCGCACGGTGACGTTGTCCTTGGTGATCACCTCCTGCGGCGGCACGTTCAGGGTGACCGTGCGCAGGTCGATCCGGACCATCTGGTCGATGAACGGGATCAGCAGGATCAGCCCCGGTCCCTTCTGGGCGATCAGCCGGCCGAGGCGGAAGATGACGCCGCGCTCGTATTCGCGAAGGATCCGGATCGACGCGGCGAGGATGATCAGGATGAAGACCGCGACGACGGCGATGACCGCGAGAGCGACTGTCACGAACGCACTCCTTCCTCGGTGTCTGCGATGACCTCCGCCAGCGGCCGGACCCGGAGCGTCAGCCCCTCGACCGCCTCGACCGCCACTCTAACGCCGCGCTCGCGCACCCGCTCGGCGTCCTCCGGCGCCGCCGTGTCGGCGAGCGTCGCCCGCCACAGCGCTCCGTCGACGTAAACCTGGCCGACGGGGCTCAGCGGAACGCGCACCTCGCCCGCCCTCCCGACCAGGTGCTCGCGTCCGGTGGCCACCGGCGCCCGTCCCGCCTCGACCGCCTTCGAGACGGCGAACGCCAGCCCACCGCCGAGCACCACCGCGACCGCGATCACCACCGGAGCCGACACCTCGAACGTGCTCGAGTCGGTGTTGAAGAGCAGCAGCCCCGACGCGGCGAGCGCGATCACCCCCACCGCGCCGACGATCCCGTGGGTGTCGAGGTGGGCCTCGGCGATGATCAGCGCGATCCCGATCACCAACAGGGTGATCCCAGCGGCGGTGACCGGCAGCTGGGCCGTCCCGTAGGCACCGAGCAGGAAGCTGACCACCCCGACGGTGCCGGGGATGATCACGCCCGGGCTGAAGATCTCGATCGCGATCCCGACCAGCCCGACCAGCAGCAGCAGGTATGCGATCGTCGGGTTGACGAGCAGCTGCAGGAGTTCGTACTGCAGCGGGGTGTCGCGCTCCTCGATCGTCAGCCCGCTCGTCTCCAGCGTCTGCGCCTTCGGCCCCTGGATCCGGAAGCCGTCGAGCTGGGCGAGCAGGTCGTTCACGTCGGCGGCGACGAGGTCGATCGCCCCGCCTTCGAGCGCTTCCTCGGCGGTGAAGTTGTCGGCCTCGGTGACCATCAGCTCCGGCAGCTCGCCGTCGCGGCCGTGGGTCTCGGCGAGGGCGCGCATCAGGGCTGCGGCGTCGTTTTCGATCTTGACCTCGAGCGTGCCGCCGATGTCCTCGCCGGTCGACGTGATCGCGCTCGCCGAGCCGATGTTGGTCTGGGGCGCCATCGCGGCGACGTCCGCCGCCTCGGTGATGAACGCGCCGGCCGAGGCGGCTCGGGCGCCGTTCGGCGAGACGTAGACGACCACCGGCATCGGCGCGTCGAGGATGTCCTTGACGATCTCCCGCATCGAGCTCTCGAGCCCGCCCGGCGTGTCGATGCGGATGATCACCAGCGGCGCGCCGTCGTCGGCCGCCTCGTCGAGCGCCGCGCCGACCCACTTCTCGGTCGCCGGGTCGATCGTGCCGTCCAGCTCGATCGACGGCACGGTGGTCGACGCCTGCCCTGTGGCCAGCCCCGGGACCAGCATCACGAGCCCGGCGAGTACGGCGAACACCCAGATCGAGCCGCGCAACCTCATACGGGAATTATCACGCTCAGCGTCGTTCAGCCCACGTACTTGTCGATGTCCGCGTTCAGGTCCTCCTCGGACAGGTAGGGACCCTGCTTCACGTAGACGAGCTCGCCCTCGGGGTTGTAGAACGCGGTTCCGGGCAAGCCGCGTAGCCGCAGCTCGTCCCGGACGTCGGAGTCGGGGTCGCCGATGCTCGGGTACGGCAGCGGCAGCTCCGCGAGGAAGTCGTTCGCGGCGTCGATCGAGTCGTCGGTGTCGACCCCGAGGAACGCGACCTCGTCCCCGCGATCGGCGGCGACCGCCTGGAAGTCGGGGAATTCGAGTCGGCAAGGTCCGCACCAGGACGCCCAGACGTTGACGACCACCGGGTGCCCGCGCAGCTGCTCGAGCTGCGCGTGGAACTCCTCGCCGCCGCCCTCGATGATCTCGTCGCCGTTGGCGTACAGGCGCGCTAGCGCCGGCGGGGCACCGGCGAGCGCCCGCTCGTAGTCGGTCGCCTTCGACTCGGGGTTGGCGGACCCTGGATCCGCCGCCTGATCGCCGCCTGAGGCGAGGCCCCACGCCGCCAGGCCGACGATCGCCGCCACGACCACCGCCGCGACCGCAAATCTCGCATTTCGTCCCATTCGCTGCCCAGTGTGGTTCAATAACCCCTGGTCCCAAGTTCTTGGACCGCGGGGGGACGTCGGTCCGGCCTAGAGGGGATCCAGGCCCGGCGCCCGCCTCTTCCGAGCTTACTTCGCTCGCTTCTCCGTCCTGGATCAGCGGGCGCGGGATCGATTTTCCTGACGATGGCTAAGACCACTGACGTAGCCGCGAGCGCGGCTGGCGAGCTGAGTGAGGCCGACCTCGACCGGGTCCGGTCGTTCACGCGTGAGCCGATCCTGCTCAGCGGCGAGACGATCACCGACCTCGCGCCGGGAACGGCGCGGCGCATCGCCGTCGACGCCGCCCTCGCCGAGCTCGAGGAGGGCGCCGAGGCGCCGAGCTTCGAATGGCGTGGCGACTTCTCGCTGATGCTCGGCCTCGAGCGGCTGCTCGACGAGGAGACGCCGAAGCTGCTCGACAGCGCCGAGCTCAACGCCCACCAGGTCGACGCGCTCTCCGGGACGCTGGCGGCGATCGTCACCGAGCTCGAGAACACCGGGGCCGAGGGCCGCCAGAACGGCCGCAACGGCACCAGGTCGAACGGCGAGGCCGCCGAGGGCCCGAGCGGCAACGGCGCCGCGGCCGCCGAGCTCGACGGCGAGTCCGAGGACCTGCTCGACCCCGACGAGGAGCCCCAGGACTGGGAGGAGCCCGAGGCCGAGGACGAGGACGTCGTCGACGACGCGCCCGAGGATCCGGGCGCGAGCCGCCGGTTCTGGTTCGAGCACGCGACCGGGGCCGGCAAGACGGTCGCCGCGGTCGGCTTCATCGACGCGACGCGAACCGGCGGGGTGCTGATCCTCACCCATCGCCGCAACCTCGTCGACCAGTTCATCGGCGAGATCTCCGACCGCGGCTACAAGGAGCGACTGTCGCCGCCGCTGCTCGACGGCGCCGACCATCCGTACGGACCGGTGACGGTCGAGACCTACCAGTGGTTCGTGCGGAACGCCGGCCGTGTATCCGACGCCTACTCGATCGTCATCTGCGACGAGGCCCACACGGCGCTCGGCGAGAAGACCAGCGGCTGCATTCGCAGGTGGAACCACCCGGTGTTCATCGGGATGACCGCGACCGGGGCCCTGATCGCCCGCCACGTCGCCGACCTCTTCCCGACCCAGACGTCGCGCTTCGACCTCGCCCAGGCCGCCCGCCGGGGCGTGATCGCGCCGCTGCGCTGCATTCGCATCCCGCCAGGGCCCGGAGTGCGGACGATCGCCAAGGTTCCGCTGCGCCGCGGCGAGGTGGACCAGGACTTCGACCAGGAAGAGCTGGCGAAGCTGCTGGACCAGGAGCCCTTCAACGTCGCGATCGCCGACCTCTACCAGTCGCGCTTCAAGCGCGTCCCCGGCGTCGTCTACACGGCCGGTGTCCGGCACGCCAACAACGTCGCCGCCGCCTTCCGCGACGCCGGCATGAACGCGCAGGCCGTCTCGGGCGAGACGCCGAAGCGCGAGCTGGCCGAGATCCTCGCCGCCTTCGAGCGCGGCGAGGTCGACGTCCTCTGCAACGCGATGCTGCTCGCCGAGGGCTGGAACTCGCCCCGGGCGACGATCTGCATGCACCTGGCGCCGACCGCGTCGCGGCGCGTCTACCAGCAGCGCGTCGGCCGCGTCACGCGCCGCAACCCCGGCAAGGAGGCCGGGCTGGTGATCGACTTCGTGCACCCGGCGACGACGCACGACGAGACGATCGTCACCCTGCACAGCCTGCTCGACCGCGACGTCTACCGCGGCGGCGCGATCGTCGTCGGCCCGGTGCGCCGCGGACGCGGACGCCGCGTGCGGGTCGAGCGTCGCGTCGTCCCGGTCTCTGGCGATCCCGAGCGCCGGTTGGCGGTGCTCGAGCGCGAGCTGTGGCGGATCGCGGTGGAGAACCTCAACTACTCAGAGCAGCACGCCTGGGCGGCGCTCGCCGGGTCGCGGGTCACCGCCAACAACTGGCGCCGCGCGAAGGCGATGATCCAGCACGACCAGGCCAAGGAGCTGCGTCGCCGCTTCCTGCTCACCTGCCTGCAGCGCAACCGCAACAGCCAGCTGAAGCTGAAGGCGCTGGCCGAGATCGCCGCCCTGCGCGAGGCCGAGCCGTTCGACGACGCGGTCGAGGTCGTAGCGACCTGGCCGCGCGAGGAGCGCCGCGCCGCGGCGAAGATCCTGCTTCAGGCGCTGGCCGAGAAGCGGATCGGCCGCCGCGACCAGGCCCAGGCCTGGGTCTGGCGCCTGGCCGAGGTCACCCGCGAGCTCCACGAGGAGTACGCGGTTCAGCGCTGGCCGGAGACGAAACGCCTGCTCGGCCTGTTCGTGAACTCATCGGGCCGCGCGCACGGTCGCAACGCGCGCCGGATCGTCCACGCCGCGCGCCAGCAGGACCGCCGGCTCGCGGTCGCGCTGCTCGCCGCCGCGGTCGCGCACACGCCCGAGGCCGAGGAGGTCCTGCGCGGCGCGCGGATGCGGATGGCCCGCAAGCCGTCGGCCGTCGCCCGCGAGCTGCTGCGCAACTTCCCCAAGGGCGGCAAGCGCCGCCGTCGCCGCGGCGCCAAGGGCGGGGGTAACGGGAACGGCGGCAAGGAGCGCGAGCGCGAGCGCCTGGAGGCCGAGGACGGCGAGCGCGAAGACGACGCGATCGACGCCGAGGCCGTCGAGGGGGAGACGGCCGAGGAAGGGTCCGACGCGGAGCCCGTCGCGGAGGCGCCCGAGGAATAAAGGCGCCTCAACGGCGCAGTGCCTACAACCTGAACCGCGGCATGACGCGCGGGATGCTGCGCTCGGTCTCGCAGGCGAAGGCGCGGTCGTCGAGCGGGCCGCCGTCGCAGACGTCGTCGCCCTCGCCGCCGTCGAGCTTGTCCTTGCCGTCGCCGCCCTCGAGGGTGTCGTCGCCGTCGTCGCCGAACAGATCGTCGTTGTTGCTCCCGCCGTCCATCCGGTCGTTGCCGTCCTTGCCCTTGAGGATGTCGATCCCGTTCTCGCCGCCCTTCATGTGGTCGTTGGCGTTCGAGCCGATCAGCTTGTCGTCGTTGCCGCCGCCGTCCATCAGCTTCGGCGCGACGTCGCGGGTCTTCGTCTTCAGGACGTCGTTGTGGGTGAAGCCGAGCAGGGTGTCGGCGCCGCCGGCGATGATCACGTCGTTGTTGAAGCCGCCGTCGAGGATGTCGAGCCCGTCGTCGACGATCGACCCGGGCTTGCCCCCGTAGCCGATCAGCTTGTCGTCACCCTCGCTGCCGAGCACCCGGTCCCGGTCGGGGCCGGGGATGATCGTGTCGTTCTCCTCCTCGCCGAAGATCACGTCGTGGCCGGGACCGCCCTCGATCACGTCGTTGCCGCGGCCGCCGCAGAGGACGTCGTCGCCGTCGCCGCCGAAGACGTGGTCGCTACCGCGCCCACCGTTGATCAGGTCGCCGCCGCCCTCGGCGTAGATGCGATCCTTGCCGTCGGTGCCGATCACGCTGTCGCGGTCGTTTCCGAGCCGGTAGGGACCGCTCTGAGGCTTCAGGTGGTCGTTCCACTTCGTGCAGATCGAAGCCTCCTGTGCCGAGGCGGGAGACGCCCCCACGGCCAGCGCTCCGGCTGCGACCAGCAGCACCAGCCACCTCGATTGCACCCGCCCTGCCGATACCACGAGCCAAAAGCTACCCGATCAGGGCCGGGGATCAACGCGAAGGCTGACCTCGCCGGAACCGAGCGCGAGTCGCTCGCCACTCGGCGTCTCGACGATGAGGTTGCCCCGCTCGTCGATCCCCGCGGCGGTACCGGCGCCGTCCTCTGAGCCGGCACCCTCCCAGGCAACCGCGCGGCCGACGAGCGCGTCGCGACGGCGATACTCGGCGAGCGTCCGCTCCTCGGGTGCCGCCACCCACTCCCCGAGGGCGGCGGAGACGGCATCTCGCACCGCCCTGACGGTGACGCCACGGCCAACCGAGGTAGCCGGCCACCGCAGGTCGGCCGGGAACTCGCCCGTCTCGATCGCGACGTTGACCCCGATCCCGATCACCGCCCAGTCCGGCGGACGCGCCTCGATCAGGACGCCGGCAACCTTGGCCTCGTCGATCCAGACGTCGTTCGGCCACTTGATCCGCGTCCCGACATCGACCACGGACTCGATCGCAGCGCAGACAGCGACCGGTACCGAGAGCGGCAGCAGCGCGTGCTCGAGCTCGAGCGGTCGCAGGATCGCCGAGTAGAGCAGCGCCTTGCCGGCGGGCGCCGACCAGACCCGGCCGCGACGGCCGCGACCGGCGCTCTGCTCGGCTGCGGTGACAACCGTCCCGCTCGGCGCACCCGCCTCGGCCAGCTCCCGTGCGACGTCGTTGGTCGACTCGGTGAGCCGCAGCCGCAGGTGGGGCGTACCGAACGCGGTCACATCCGCGTCAGCACGACCCGATCGCCGGGCTCGAGGTCGAGCTGCCGGGACGCGTCGCCGCGGTTGACGGCGAGCGCCAGCGAGTAGGCCGAGTCGACGAGCAGGACCACGTCCCCCGGTTCGGCGTCGGCGAACGTGAGCGCGTATACGGCCTCGTCCGAACGCCGCGGGCCGAGGACGCGAACCCCGTCGCCGACGTGAAGCCCGGTGTCGTCGGCGTCGGCGGCGGTCGCGATCAGCGAGAGGTTCCCGAACGCGTCGATGTGCCCGACCTCGGCCTCGAGCCCGCTTCCCGGCTCGATCTCGGGCCCCCCGCGGTCGATCGTCTGGAGTGTCGCCGGGTCGACGGGCTCGCCGAGCCCCGCGAGCGGCTCGCCGAGCGCCAGGTGCGCGGCGACCGGAGCGAACAGGTCGCGGCCGTGGAAGGTCGCCGAGACCGGCTCGAGGCGCACCGGCGTCCGTGAGATGTCGATCGCCTCGGCAGCGCCTCCGAAGCGCTCGAGGGCGAGCGAGAGCAGCCCGTTGTCGGGCCCGACGAAGTGATGCTCGCCGTCGGCGGCCGCCACCGCGACCGGGCGGCGCTCGGTCCCGACCCCCGGGTCGACCACCGCCAGGTGGACGCCGTCGGGCGCGAAGCCGAGCGCGTTGGCGAGCACCGCGGCGCCGCGGCGGACGTCGTGGCGGGCGATCCCGTGGCTGATGTCGATCACATTGGCGTCGGGCGCGATCCGCGCGATCACAGCCCGGCAGACGCCCGCGAACTCGTCGCCGGTGCCGTAGTCGGAGAGGAAGGTGATCGGGCGGGCCACGCCAGGAATCTAACCCCGGCGTGGGCCCGGAACCGCCCACACGACGGCGGTTCCGCGGAACCAATGCCGCGCCCGCGTCACTCGGTCCGCCGGTCGACGCGCTCGCAACCTCGCAGGCGATCCGACCGGTCGGCGCGTGCCGAGTCGAGGCCCCGTCCGCAGCGCAGTCGATCCCGGATCCTCAGCAGACGGGAGTCCGGTGGCCCGTACTCGTCGCCGTAGAGCGCGTCCGGCCCGGACCCGCCGAGCAGCGTGTCATGGCCGTTTCCCCCCACCAGTCCGTCCCTGCCGGGCCCCCCGACGAGGCGGTCCTGGCCCGGTCCGCCGTCGACGAACGCCAACGTCCGATAAGGACGGTCAAAGCCGTCCTCGACCGCGCGCGAAAAGTGGTCCCGGCGCCGGCCGAGATCGATCTGGAACTGCTCGTTGGCGCCGTGGAAGAAGAGGTCGGGATCGTCGCTGACCTCTGACGAGTCGAGGTTCAGCGCCGCGGCGCTGCCGGCGACGCGTCCCATGGTCATCCGGTCTCGTCCTGAGGATCCGGTGATCGTCACCACGGGCTCCTCGGGCCCGAGGCTCACGTCGATCTCGATCTCCGAAGAGCCGTCTCCCTCGTCGGTCGCGCCCGGCCGGAGCGGGCCGCCCCGGAGGTCAACCGTCAGCCCAGGAATCGCGGCGCGGGACTCGAACGAGATCGAATCGACGTTGTGAACCGTCGGCCTGCCCCCGCGACAGGAATACTCGAACCCGAACTCATCGGCGATCACGATTCGCTCGCCCGACCGGCGGACGAGCGGCAGGAACGCATCCCCGGCGCCGGTGACCTCGATCGATCGATCGGCTCCGGAGTAGTCGCAGGACTGGCCGAACCCGCGGGGCGAGGCGGCGGGGGCCGGAACGAGCGCAAGACCGAGTGCCAAGAGCAGCGCGAGCGCCGGCTTCGCCCTCATCCGCCGGTCGCGTCGGCCAGCAGCGCCTCCACCAGCCCCGACGGGTCGTGGCGCTCGGCCTCCACCTGGACCTCGAGCCCCAGCTCGCGGGCCGTGGCGCTCGTCACAGGGCCGATCGAGACGACGCGGGCGCCTCGCGGGAAGCGGTCGCCGATCGCCTCGAGCAGGTTGCGGACCGTCGACGAAGAGGTGAAGGTGACGTAGTCGGCCGACTGGGCCGCCTCGACGGCCTCCGGCTCGGGGTGCTCGCGGACGGTCTCGTAGAGGGCGACGACGTCGACCTTCGCGCCGCGCTCGGCGAGCGCGTCGGGAAGCACGTCGCGGGCCTCGGCGGCGCGGGCGACCAGCACCGGGCGGTCGGCGACCTCGACCCCGGCGAGCGCCTCGACCAGGCCCTCGGCGACGAAACGCTCGGGAACGACGTCGGCGATCACCCCGCGCTCCGCGAGCGCGGCGGCGGTGCCCGGCCCGATTGCGGCGACGGTCGCGTTGGCGAGCGCCCGGGCGTCGCGGCCCTGTGCGCCCATCGCCTCGAACAGCAGCCGCACGCCGTTCGGGCTGGTCAGGCAGACGAGCGCATAGGCGTGGAGATCGGCGACCGCGTCCCGGACGGATTCGTCCCCGATCAGCGGCTCGATCCGGATGGCCGGCAGCTCGATCACCTCTGCGCCGAGCGCGCCCAGGGTGGCTGCAAGGCCGCTCGCTTGGGCGCGGGCGCGGGTGACCACCACCCGGCGACCGTGCAGCGGCCGGTGCTCGAGCCAGGCGACCGTCTCGCGGCGGGCGGCGACCGGGCCGAACAGGAGCACCGCCGGCGCCCGCAGGCCGGCCTCGGCTACGGCCGAGGGCAACTCCGCGAGGGTCGCGGTCACGGTCCGCTGCCCTGGCCGGGTGCCCTGCTCGATGGCGGCCGCCGGCTCGCTCGGATCCCGGCCGGCCGCGGTCAGCTGCTCGGCGATGAGGGGCAGGTTCTTGACCCCCATGTAGAGGACCAACGTGCCGGGGAAGCGCGCCAGCGCCTCCCAGTCGAGCGCCGAGCCGTCCTTGGCCGGGTCCTCGTGACCCGTGACGAAGGCGACCGCCGAGGCGTCGTCGCGGTGCGTGACCGGGATCCCGGCGTAGGCGGGCGCCGCGACCCCGGCGGTCACCCCGGGAACGACCTCGAACTCGACCCCGGCGGCGGCCAGCGCCTCCGCCTCCTCGCCACCGCGGCCGAACACGAACGGGTCGCCGCCCTTCAGGCGCACGACGCTGCGCCCGGCGCGCGCGCGCTCGACCATCACACGCTCGATCTCCTCCTGCTCGAGCGCCGGCTCGCCGGGTCGCTTGCCGACGTAGACGAGCTCGGCGTCGGCGCGCGCTCCGTCGAGCGCCGCGGCGGGGATCAGGCGGTCGTGCAGGATCACGTCCGCCGAGGAGATCAGCTCCAGCGAGCGCGCCGTCATCAGGCCCGGGTCGCCGGGCCCGGCCCCGACGAGGTAGACGACGCCCCGTCGCGCGATCACCCCTGCTCCTCCGCGAGGATCTCGCGCGCGCCCGCGGCAAGCATCCGCTCCGCCAGCGCCTGGCCGAGCGCCGCCGGTTGCTCCGCGTTGCCGGCGACCCGGTCGCGAACCCATCGCGACCCATCGGCGAGCCCCGCGTAACCGATCACGAGCAGCTCGTCGCCGGTAGCCCGCGCGCAGACCCCGACCGGCGTGTCACAGCTCGCCTCCATGGTCCGGATCGCCGCCCGTTCGGCGGTCAGCTCGATCAGGGCCGCGCGATCCGTGATCCGCGCCGCCGCGGCCGCGGCCTCGTCGTCGTCGTCGCGGGCTTCCAGCGCCAGGCAACCCTGGCCGGCCGCGGGGGTCATCTCGTCGAGCCCGAACCGGAACGAGGCCTCGCCGAGGCGTCCGAGCCGGGCGAGTCCTGCCGCGGCGAGGACGATCCCGTCGTAGCCGCCCTCGGCGAGCTTCTCGAGCCGCGTGTCGACGTTGCCGCGCAGCTCGAGGATCTCGAGGTCTGGCCGCAGCGCGCGCAGCTGCGACGCGCGGCGCAGGCTCGAGGTGCCGACCCGGGCGCGCTCGGCGAGCTCGTCCAGCGACCCGGCGTGGCCGACGAAGGCGTCGCTCGGATCCTCCCGACCGGGCACTCCGACCAGGGCGAGCCCCTCCGGCAGCTCGCCCGGCAGGTCCTTGGCCGAGTGAACGCCGAGCTCCACCTCGCGATCGAGGATCGCGCGCTCGACCCCGCGCACGAACCGGGACTTGTCGCCGACCTCGCCGTCCGCGGTGCTGATGCCGACGACCTCCGCGGCCCCGAGGGCCGCCGCGACCGACCCGGCCTGGGTCAGCGCCAGGGTGCTGCCACGAGAACCAAGGCGCAGGGTGCCCGCTTCGACGGTCTCTGCCACCGCCCTAGGATGCCGCTTCGATCGCCGGGACGCTCCTTACGCGCGTGAGGTGAGCCAGCGCCGAGCGATCCGGCTGACGAGCTCCACGTCACGTGGAGCGACGAGCCGCTCGACCACCACGAGCACCAGCAGGTAGGCCGCCGACCCCACCGCCACTGCGACGAGCGGGACCCCCTCGAGCAGGAACAGCAGCGGGATCATCGCGGCCCCGGCGAGCAGTGGACCCGAGATCGTCGGCAGCCAGCGCACCCCGCCGACCGTGCGCGCGGCGAGGGGCACGACGACGATCATGAAGGCCACCTCGCTGGCGAGCATCGCCACCGCGGCGCCGGTCTCGTCCCAGCTCGGGATCAGGAGGACGTTCAAGATCACGTTCAGGAGCACGATGCCCGCGGTCGACCAGACCATGACCATCGGATTGCGCCGGGAGACGATCAGCGAGGACGCGAGCGTCACGATCCCGATCAGGGCGACGACGGGGGCCAGGAACCTCAGCGGGTCCGCGGCGTCCTCGAGTCCGGCGCCGAACAGCAGACGGCAGATCGGCTCGGCGAGCACCCCGAAGACCACCGCGATCGGCGTCAACCCGACCAGCGCGAGCTTCAGCGACCGTTCGAACGCGGCCCCGACCGTCGGCTCGCTGTGCGCGGTGAGGTAGGTGTACATCGGCGCGAACGCGCCGGTGAGCGCGAAGGTGATGAAGAGGCTCGACTCGAGCAGGCGGTAGGCGGCCCCGTAGACGCCCACCGCCGCCTGCGTGGCCATCAGCGAGAGGATCACGGCGTCGAGCTTGAAGAGCAGGACGCTGAAGACGTCCTGGAGCGCGAACGGCAGGCTGACCGCCGTGAGGCGCATCCAACCGCGGGTCGAGACCGAACGCCGGGGCAGGCCGATCTTGCGGACGAGCAGGACGGACGCCATGACCAGGCCGACCGCGGCGGCGGCGCTGTACGTCGCGGCCACCGCGACCACCCCATAACCCAGCGCGAGGACCGTGAGGCCCGCGGCGGCCGCGCCGACCCGCTGGACGACGACCACGGCGGCGATCAGCCCGTTTCGCTCATGGGCCAGGAAGACGCTGTAGATCGTGTTCGCCACGGCGTCGAGCACGAACCCGATCGCCAGCAGCCAGACGGTCTCGCGCGTCTGGTCGTCATAGCCGGCGACCGCCATCAACACGGCGACCGCGGCCAGGATCGGCACGGTCAGCGCGAGCTTCAGCGAGACGATGTCGAAGAACAGCGTGTGAACGGAGGCGCGCTCCTTGGCCACCCTGCGCAGCAGGTAGCGGTCGAACCCGAACTCGATCGGGACCATCGCGATCTGCAGCAGGGCGAGGCCCAGGACGAACACGCCCAGGTCGGTCGTGCTCAACTCGCGCGCCATGACCGCGAAGAGGACGAGCGACGCCAGCTTGCCGACGATGTCGCCGCCGGCGCGCAGGAGCGTGTTGGCGATCGCCCGCTGCCCGGCGGCCTCGGACGCGGTCAGGTCCTCGGCCAACGGGCCGTCAGCCATCGGGCGTCCCCCGCAGCCGCCGCCACACCGGGCCGCTCACCGCCAGGGCGGTGAACATCGCGCTCGCGACCGGATCGTCACGAGCCCACATCGGGCCGACGCGCGGCCGGCGCGGCCGCGCGAACAGGCGCCCCTTCGCTCCCCGCATCGCGGCTATGACGTCCGCCTCCAGCCAGCGGTAGGTGACGCCGACCCGGTAGGGCTTCGGCTTGCCGGCGGGCCGGTCGAGCGCGACCTCGTGCCAGGCCAGGGGCAGGTCGACGCCCGACGCGAGCGCCAGGGCGATCGAACCGTAGTAACGCGTGTTGACGTCGATCAGGCGCGGACCGTCGGTCGTGTCGATGAACTGGAGCTGGGCCAGCCCCCAGTAACCCGCCGAGGCGAGCAACGACGCGGCGGCCTCCGCGAGCTCCTCGTCCGGCTCGACGCCGACCGCCAGGCTGCTGATCCCGACGTCCTCGGGCCAGGTGCGGGTTGCGAGCTGCTGGAAGCGGCGGACGAGCGCGCCGTCGCGGCCCACCACCACAGTGAGGGCCATCAGCCGTCCCTGCAGACGCTCTTGGAGGATGAGCTCCTCGCCGGCCGGCACGGTGGCGAGCAGCTCGCGCAGCTTCTGATCCGACTCCGCAACGGAGACGTCCGGGAACACCCCACCGGCCTGCGCGGGCTTCACGACAGCCCCGTTCGGCAGCTCACCGCCCACCAGCTCGCCGGCCCGTCCGGCCCTCAGCGTGCGGGGCGTGGCCAGACCGACCGCCGCGGCGAGCTCGGCGAGGCGTCCCTTGTCGTTCAGCGCGGCAACCGACTCAGACCCCGGATATGGCAGGCGCGCGTGCTCGGGCAGCCGGACGCCGGGCGCGGTCAGGATCCTGAGCTCCTCATCCTGGCCGGGGTAGACCACGAGCGGCCCGTAGCGCTCGGCCAGCTCGGCGATCCTCACCCGGAAGCCGTCCGGATCGAGGATTGGGTCGGGCGACAGGGCACGAGCGGCGGCATAGCGCGACCACAGGCCGGGTGACCGGCGGTGGGGCCCGACGGCGACCACGCGCAGACCGGCCCGTCCGAGGGCACGAAGTCCCGACACGCTGCTTGGAACGTGGGCGGCGGTGACGAGGGCGTCCATGTGTGACGTATCGGCAGTCTGCCCTCGTCCCCGGACGGTCGCCCTGGCAATATGGCCGCCATGGACGAGGGCGCGGCGCGCGCGGTGATGACGGAGGTGGCGCGCGAGGTGGGGCCGGCGGCCGTCCTCTGGCGTGGCGAGGGCCTCGGGGGCTCTGACGTCGACCTGCTCGTCCTGCCGAACGCCGAGGCGCGCCTGAACGCGACCCTGGCGGGAGCCGGGCTCCGGCCGGCGCTCAGTGATCCCGGTCACGTGATGTGGTCGATGCGCGAGGGCCCCGAGGTCGAGGTCGACGTCCTCCCCGCGGAGCGCTGGCCCTCCTACTACCCATCGCTGGACGGCCTGCTGGCCCGCGCCAGCGATCCCGACGAGCTGCCGCCGGTGGCGTCCGCCGAAGACCAGCTGCTCATCCACGCGGCCGAGGCGGTCGCCGGCCGGCCGCTGGCGAAGGTCCTGCGCCGGGTGCGCCCGCTGCTCGAGGCCTCGGGCGCGGGCGAGCGCCTCCAGCGCGTGGCCGCGGCCGAGGGCCTGGAACCGCTGGCCGCCCTGGTGGCGGATCCGGGTCGTCTCGAAAGGCGCGGGCGCAAGGGCCGGTTGCCGTACCCGGCGGCCCTCGCGACCGCCCTGCGGTCGGCAGCTGCCCGCCGGGCCCTGCGCGCGCGGGTCGCCGGGCGGCTGGGCGGCGAACGGCGCCATCGGGGACGCGGTGTGCTGGTGACGCTCAGCGGCATGGACGGTTCGGGTAAGTCGACGCTCACCCACGCCGTCCGCATGCATCTGGAGGCTGCGGGCCTTCCGGCGCGCGACGAGATCGTCCGCATCGGGCGCCACACCGCGAGGCTGGACAAGATCGCCGGACCCGTGAAGAAGGTCCTGCGCAGACGGGACCCGATCGCGGATCACCTCGCGGCCGGGGACGCCGGGACGCGGGCCCAGGACAGGGCGCCCGACGTGGCCCCGCGACGGGGGATCGCCTGGTTGTGGGCGGCGATCGTGGCGGCGGAGAATGCGCTCGCCTGCAGGCGGATCGCCCGCGGCCTGCGGGCAGAGAGCATCGTCACCGACCGCTGGCTCGTCGATCACCTCGTCGACTTCGAGCTGCGCTACGGGCGCCACCGGCTGGCCGACCGGATCCTCCGCGCGGGCGTGCCCCGTGCGGACCTGGCCTTCCTGCTCGAGATCGATGCCGAGACATCAGCGAGGCGGAAGCCCGGCGACCAGGTACCGAGCGTCCTCGCGCGGATGGAGCAGCGCTACGCGGCCCTCGCCGGTGAGCAGGGGCTGATCGCGGTAGACGGCCGCGCGCCGCGCGAGGAGGTGGAGTCGGTGGTTCTCGCGCTGGTCGATTCGCTCGTCGCCGCCCGCTAGGACGGCACCCGCGCTAGCGGCGGCGGTCGCGATCGCGGTTGCGGTTGCGCCGCTCGTCCAGATCCGAGACCTCTGCGCCCGCCGGCTCGAGCGGCTCGCTGCCCGGGTCGAGCCCGAACAGCTCGCGCAGCACCGCCACCTTGGCGTAGGCGTTGGTGTCGTCGGCGTCGCGCTTCAGCCTCAGCGTCGGCTCGTGCAGCAGGCGTGAGGCGATCGCCTTTGCCGCCGCCTCGAGGCGGGTCGCGGTCGGCGTCGGTCATCGCCTCCCAGCGGTGGGCGTTCTCGGCCAGCACACGCTCCACCACCTCGTCCGCGCGCTCGCGCAGAGCCGCAATCGTCGGGGTCACGTCCTGGGCCGCGAGCCAGCCGTCGAAGCGCGCCAGCTCCGTGCGCAGGATGCCCTCGACGCGGCGGGCCTCGGCCTCGCGACCGGAGACGTTGCGCTCGACCAGCGCCTGCAGGTCGTCCATGTCGTAGAGGCTCGTGCCGGCGACCTCGCGCGCGGCGGGCTGGATGTCTCGCGGTACGGCGAGGTCGATCAGCAGCAGGGGGCGGCCGGCGCGCGCGGTCATCACCTCGGCGAGCTCCTCGCGCTCGATCACGTGGTGGGGCGAGCTGGTCGAGGTGACGACGATGTCGGCGTCCGTGAGCTCGTCGGGAAGCTCCTCGAAGCGCACGGCGTAGCCGCCGAAGCGCTCGGCCAGGCCGATCGCGCGGTCGTAGTGGCGGTTCGCGATGAAGATCGCCTCGACGCCCTTCGACGCGAGCGCCCGCGCGGTGAGCTCGGCCGTCTCGCCGGCGCCGACGACGAGCACCCGGCGATCCTCGAGCTCGCCGAGCGTCCGCTGCGCGAGCTCAACCGCGAGCGACGGGATCGACATCGAGCGCTCGGAGATGGCGGTCTCGGTCCGGGCCCGCTTGCCGGCGGCGAGCGCGGCGCGGAAGAGGCGGTTGAGAATCGGCCCGGTGGCGCCCTCGACCAGCGCCAGCTCGTAGGCGCGCTTGACCTGGCCCTGGACCTCGGTCTCGCCGATGATCATCGAGTCCAGTCCGGCCGTGACCCGGAACAGCTGCTCGGCCGCAGCAGCGCCCCGCAACGAGTAGAGGTGACCGGCGAGCTCGGTCGGCTGCGTCGAGGCCTCGCGCGAGAGCAGCCCGAGGGCGACCGCCTCGGCGCCGACCGGATCGGCGGCGAACAGGTAGAGCTCGGTGCGGTTGCAGGTCGAGATCGCCGCCGCCTCAAGGATCTCCTCGCGCTCGAGCAGCTCCCCGAGCACGCCGACCGCGCGACCCTCGGTGAGCGCCATCCGCTCGCGCAGCTCCAGCGGCGCAGTCTTGTGGGAAACGCCGAGGGCGAGGAGCTCAGCCACGGAACACCTCCTGTCGGCTGCTCGTCTCCCGCTCGAACACCTTGCCCTCGGCTTCGCCTCGGGCATTTTCTTCTGCTCCCGACTCCGCGCCGTCAGGGTTCGAATCAGGCCGGGCTGGTCGCTGTTCGGCGATCTCCGCAAGCTCGCCAAGCTCGCGGTCGATGCGGGAAAGGCGTGCCGACATGATCGCGACGTAGATCAAGAGCAGCGCGAGGAAGACGACGTAGGCGCCGGCCACGTACTTGCCGGCCTCGTCGAGGGGCAGGGCCGGGGCCGCGACGGGGATCATCCGGCCTCCCGCGGGACGGGGGCGATCCGCGAGCTCGCCGGCGCGATGTCGTCGCCCTCGAGCGCCCGGCGCAGGCGGCCGAGTCGCGCCCGCGACGACTTCGCCGCGAGCTCGAACCGCACCAGGGTCTCCCAGAGCAGCGCCATCCCGGTGAAGCAGACGAGGAAGGTGAACGAGCATCTTCGACGTCAGGCCGCCCTCCGCAGTCGCGAAGACCCGCGGGTGGACCAGCGTCTCGGCCAGCCGCACGGCGATGAAGTTGAGCGGCACGAAGGCGCCGGCGGTGATCGCGAACACCGACGCGTAGCGCGCCTGGCGCTCGCGATCCTCGATCGCGTAGCGCAGCGGGTAGTAGGTGCAGTAGAGGAGGAAGACGATCAGGAAGCTGACCAGCGTCGGCTCGTCCCACACCCACCACTGGCCCCAGGAGGCCTTCGCCCAGATCGCCCCGGTGATCAGGGCCGCGACGCCGAAGATCACCGAGATGTGGATCGAGACGTAGGCGCGCACGTCCCACTTCGACAGCCCGGTCCGCAGGTGCAGGATCGCCTGCACCGCGGCGACCATGAAGCCGATCAGGGCCATGCTGGCGAGCGGCACGTGCAGGTAGAAGATCTTCTGGATGAACCCCTGGTCGGCGTCGTTCGGGGTCCAGAAGAAGACCAGCGAAAAGCCCAGGACGAGCAGCGCGACGGTGAGCGCGGGAAGGATTCTGGGGGCGCTGAAGGTCATGCGATCGTCAGTCCTCGAGCACGAAGTCGTAGACCGCGTAGCCCACGAGGCAGAACACGACATCGTAGAGAGCGAGCACCGCCATCCACTTGGCGAAACCGTCGTACGAAGGGCCGCCTGCGGCGAGCAGTCCATCGGCCGCGTCCGGCGGCGCCGATCATCACCGGGACGAGCAGCGGCAGCAGCAGCAGCGGGGCGATCAGGTCGCGGGCGCGCGAGTTGACCGCGATCGAGCTGACCAGGGCGCCGAGCACGGCGAGCCCCAGGTCGGCCAGCACCAGCACCCCCGCCAGCGGGAGCAGGCCGCCGGCGTCGTCGAGGAAGAGGACCGCGAATACCGGCACCGCGATCAGCTCGAACGCGAGCAGGTAGACGACGAGGGCCGAGACCTTGGCCGCGTACAGCGCGGTGCCGTCGAGCGGAGCCAGCCTGATGACGTCGAAGCCGCCCTGCTCGCGCTCGGCGACGAAGATGCGGTTGACCGCGAGGATCGCCGCGAACAGGATCGTCGCCAGCAGGACGCCCGCGGCGAGGTCTGCCCTCGAGCCGCTCGCGGTCGAGCCCGAAGCGGAACAGGACGAAGGTCGTGGCCGCGAACAGCGCCATCGCCGGCACGGACTCGAGCGTCCGCAGCTCGGTGCGCAGGTCCTTGGCGAGGATCGCCCGGTACGCGTTCACGCTCTGCCTTCCACGATCGCCCGCGCGTCGTCCGCCGCGAGCCGCCGGCGCCGCTGTGGGCCACCGAGCCGTCGGCGCGCAGCGCCAGCGCCTGATCGGCCTCGGCGAGCCCGGACTCGATCTCGTGGGTGACGAGAACACGCGCCCGCCCTGGCGCCGGGCCGAGCAGCTCGTCGACGATCGCGCCGCGCGCCGAGGTCGAGGTGCGAGCGCGGCTCGTCGAGCAGCAGCAGCTCCGGCTCGTGCAGCAGCGCCCGGCAGATCGCCGCCCGCTGCAGCATCCCGGCCGAGAGGTTGCGGACCAGCTCGCCGGCGCGATGGGCAAGCCCGGTGGCGTCGAGCAGCGAAGCGATCCGCTCGCCCGGGCGCTCGACCCCGTGCAGGCGGGCGTTGAACTCGAGGTTCTCGCGCACGCTGAGCTCGCGGTAGAGCAGCGGCTCGTGCCCGAGGTAGCCGATCCGCCCGCGGACCTTCCAGCCTCGCGCGGCAGGCCCGGCGCCGAGCACCTCGACCTCGCCCGCGGTCGGGCGCAGCAGCGTCGCCAGGATCCGCAGCAGGGTGCTCTTGCCGGCCCCGTTCGGGCCGATCACCGCCAGCGTCCGCCCGATCGCGAGGTCGATCGAGACCTCGCGCAGCACCGGGCGCTCGTTGTAGTCGCGGCGCAGCGAGCGGAGGCTGATGGCGGCTTGCATCGCCCAAATATCACCGACACGGAAGCCCGGCGCGCTGCGCCATACTGCCCTGCCATGGAGGCGTCAGCCTCGAGCAACGGCACGCACGCACGGGTGGCGATCGTCGGCGCCGGATTCTCCGGGATCGGGATGGCCAGCCGGCTGCTCCACGACGGGATGGACGACTTCTTCGTGCTCGAGCGCGCCGACGAGGTCGGCGGCACCTGGCGCGACAACACCTATCCCGGCTGCCAGTGCGACATCCCCTCGGCGCTCTACTCGTTCTCCTTGGCGCCGAATCCCGAGTGGAGCCGCGTCTATCCGCTGCAGGAGGAGATCCGCGACTACCTGCGGCGAGTGGCCGACGAGCGCGGCGTCGTGCCCCACGTCCGCTTCGGGCACGAGGTCCAGGGGGCGGAGTGGGACGACGAGGCGAAGCGCTGGCGGCTGGAGACCTCGCAGGGACAGCTGACCGCGGACGTGCTCGTCACCGCGATGGGCGGGCTCAGCGAGCCCGCGCCCCCCGAGATCCCGGGCCTCGACCGCTTCCAGGGCACGATGTTCCACTCCGCCGAGTGGGACCACGACCACGATCTGACCGGCGAGCGGGTCGCGGTGATCGGAACGGGCGCCTCGGCGATCCAGATCGTCCCGGAGATCCAGCCGCGGGTCGGCTCGCTGCACCTGTTCCAGCGCACCCCGTCATGGGTGATGCCGGATCTCGACCGCCCGGTGACCGAGCTCGAGCGGCGGCTGTTCCGGCAGCTCCCGTTCACCCAGCGCGCGCTGCGCTGGCTGATCTACGGCGCTCCAGGAGACGACCGTGCTGGGGACGATCGTCGACCGGCGCCTGTCGTTGCTCTTCGAGCAGGTCGCCCGCCGGCACCTGCGCAGCCAGGTCCGCGACCCCGAGCTGCGGGCGAAGCTGACCCCGACTACATCCTCGGCTGCAAGCGGATCACGATGTCGAACACCTACTACCCGGCGCTCTGCGCGCCGAACTCCGAGGTCGTCACCGAGCCGATCGCCGAGGTCACCGAGACCGGCGATCCGGACCGCCGACGGCGCCGAGCGCGAGCTCGACACGATCGTCCTCGCGACCGGCTTCCGGGTCTTCAACAACCCGGGGTTCGCCGCGCTCAAGGGCCGCGGCGGGAGGTCGCTCCTGGAGGCCTGGGAGGGCAGCCCGCGCGCCTACCTCGGCACCACCGTCGCCGGCTTTCCCAATCTGTTCTTCCTCGTCGGCCCGAACACGGCCGGCGGCTACAACTCGATCATCTTCACGAGCGAGTCCCACATCAACTACGTCGCCGGAGTGCGTGCGCGAGATGGAGAACGCCAACGTGGCGACCGTCGAGGTCCGCCCCGAGGTCTACGACGAGTTCAGCCGCGAGACGGAGCGCCGCCTGGGCGAGTCGGTCTGGAACCAGGGCGGCTGCGCGAGCTGGTACATCGACGCCAACGGCCGCAACGGCGTCTGGTGGCCGGGCTTCACGATCGACCTCTGGCGCCGCACCCGCCGCTTCGACCGCGGCAGCTACCTCGCCGAACCCGCCTAGCGGGACCCGCGCACCGCCCCGGCCCGTACACGGGGTGTGGCGAATCTGGTCGCGATCGGCCTTGCGTGCGTGACGCTCGGGTGGCCTCAGCCGGCGGCCGTCAATCGCGAGCCGCGGATTCAGTGGCGCGGCTCGATCTCGATCGGCACCCCGGAGGCCGGCAGGCTCGAGCGCGGGGTCCGGCTCCCGGCCCAGGGGGACGCCCACTTCACCTGGGACCCGGTCCTCAAACGGCAGCCGAACAGCGCCTGGCGGCGCTGGGGGACCGACGACCTCGTCCGCACGACGCTGCGGGTTCTCCGCGAGTTCCATCGCCGCCATCCACGCGCGCCGCGGGTGGGCATCGGGGACCTCGGCCTTCGGCACGGCGGGTACTTCGGGCCGGAGGTCGGCGGTGGGATCGGCCACTCGACCCATCAGAACGGCCTGGACGTGGACGTGTACTACCCCCGCCGCGACCGGGCCGAGGAGCCGCCGACCGCGGTCGACCAGGTCAACGTCCGCCGCGCGCAGGAGCTCGTCGACATGTTCGTCGCCGCCGGCGCGGTGACGATCTACGTCGGCCCGAACCTACCCCTGAGCGGTCCGGCCGGGATCGTCATCCCGCTGGTCAACCACGACAACCACCTGCACGTGCGGATCGGGCCCTGAGCCGGCCCCGCCGCGCTCAGTCCCAGCGCGCCTGCACGTCCCAGCGGGCGGTCAGCTGGTAGATGATCACCACGTCGAGGAGGATCAGCAGGAAGGCCCACAGCGGCGCCGCCGGGAACCAGACGATCTGCGTGATCGCGTTCACCGCGAGGAAGAAGACCGCCAGGACGCGGGCACCGGAGTTCCCCGTGAGCAGCCCGATGCCCGTGAGGGCGATGATCGAGCCCAGGAGCAGGTGCACCCAGCCCCACAGGGTGATGTCGGCGATGAGCGCACCCTGGCCGCCGACGACCACGACGTCGTCGTTGAGGATCCCGCCGAGCCCCCAGAGGGCGTCGAGGGATCCGACGATGAACATCACCACTCCGGCGAACGCCGCCCATCCCGAATCGCCCGCGCGCGCCTGACCGTCTGACATCTCGTTCCCCTCTCGTGGTTCGAAGCCTGCGAAGAGCAGAGTTCGACGGCCGGGGGGGCAGACCTGCTCTGGATCAGCCCAGGAAGCCCCCGATGGTCATCCAGAGGACGACGCACGTCAGGGCGCTGGCGAGAGCCGCCCCGACGAGGATCTCCTCCAAGCGGTGGTGGGTCCACCCGACCGGCTGCCACTCGCCGCTGCCGCGCGCCCACGGCTCGCGCATCCGACGGGCCTTGGACTGCGCACGGACTCGGGCGGAGACCCTGCCGACGACGACCGCAAGCACGAAGTACGCCAGGACGATCCCGATGATCATCACGTTCAGGGTCGAGGTGGAGCCTTCCGCCGCCTCGTTGTGCGGCGCCGCGAGCGCGAGAATGCCGAGCGGGACCCCGATGCCGATGCACAAGCCGGCGACGTAGACGATCGGCCGGGTCGGCGGCCGCACGTCATCCAGCGTGAACTCGGCCTGCTCCCTGACCGCCCGGCGACGCTGAGTCCTGGACTTGGCATCGATCAGGGCGAATCCCGCGGGGGTGGTCGTCGCAGCGAAATCGGCGTCCTCGACCTCCGCTCCCGCAGGCACGGCCACGACCCCCAGCCGACCGTCCCGCCGGGCGTAGTCGAGATCCTCGGCTCCGATCACGGCTGCCAGCTGCCGGCTGTGCGCACGTGTGATCGGACTGTGAATCACGGCGACGGGGTCCCGCCGGCCGTTCTGGTGCAGCGCGAGCACCTGCACCGGATCGCGCAGGACGAGCGCCCGCCTCGCCTCTTTGATCGCCGGCGCCGCCTGCCGAATTCCGAAGATCGCGCTGCCCGGATCGAACCGCCCGTCGTCAGGAGAGGTCAGCCACAGCGGCCACGACGGCCCGAGGTGCGTGGCGAGGCCGGCGAAGCCGAGGACCCTGCCCTCCGCGGCGGTGATCGGGAACGTGATTCGCGCGTGGAAGAGGACGTGCACGTGGCTGCGGTCGGAGCGGTTGGCGAGCCCGGCCGGGATCAGGTCGTCGGGGTCGTGGCCCACGTCGCTCAGATGGTCGAGCAGCCGCCCGGTATCTCCGGGCGCATAGCCGATGCGAAACGAGCGCAGGATCGGCTCCTGGATGCCCGAGCGGGAGATGTACTCGAGCACCCGCGCGCCGGCTTCGGTCTCCCAGAGGACGGTCTCGAAGAACGAGCACGAGCGTTCCAGGGTCTCCTGCGCCGGGGCTTCCGTCGGCATCCTGCCTCCGGACTACTTCCCCTTGCGCAGCGTCTTACGCCCGACCCGGGCCAGCGGACCGAGGCCCTCGCGCAGCCCCTTCATCCGGGTGGCCCCGCGGCCGTAGAGCAGCCGCGCCGAGGAGCGCAGAGCGGTGCCGAGGTCGCCGTCGTAGGGCTGCCACCAGAAGTCGCGGGTCAGGCCGGGCTCCCAGGCGACCAGCTTCACGTTCACGCACTCGTAGAGGCCGAACTTCGAGTGCGAGCGGCCGAGGCCCGACTCCTTCACCCCTCCCCACGAGCACTGCATCGCGCCGTGCGAGTAGGAGTGGTCGTTGATCCAGACCATCCCCGACTCGATCCGGCGGGCGATCCGCTCGCCCTTGGCGCGGTCCTTCGTCCACACCGAGGCGCCGAGGCCGAAGTTGGAGTCGTTGGCGCGCTCGAGCGCCTCGGCCTCGTCCTTCGACGACGATCACCGGCACCACCGGGCCGAAGATCTCCTCCTTCATGATCCGCATCTCGTCCTCGACCCCGGCGAGCACGGTCGGGGCGATGAATCGTCCGCCGTACCCGGCGATCTCGCGCGGGCCGCCGGTGACCCGGTCGGCGCCGGCGGCGAGCGCGTCGTCGACGAGCTCAGTGACCAGGTCGGCCTGGTCGACCGGAGACCATCGGCCCGATCTCGGTCTCGTAGTCGAGGGGGTCGCCGACGGTGAGCCGCTCGGTCTCGCGCTGCACGCCGTCGAGGAACCGGTCGGCGACCGACTCGACCACGTAGGTGCGCTCGATCCCCGAGCAGGTCTGGCCGGCGTTCGCGAAGCCGCCCCAGACGCAGCCCGAGACGGCGTTGGCGAGGTCGGCGTCGGCGCAGACGATCTGCGGGTCCTTGCCGCCGAGCTCGAGCACCGAGCCCTTCATCCGCTGGGCGCAGATCTCGCCGACCTTGCGCCCGACCTCGACCGAGCCGGTGAAGAAGATCTTCGCGGTCGACGCCTCGCAGAGCGCCTGGCCGATCGCGCCGCCGCCGTGGACGGTCCGCACCAGCCCCGGCGGGAAGCCGGCGTCGTCGAACACCTTCTGGATCCGCTCGCCGAGCAGCGGGGTCAGGCTGGCGGGCTTGAGCACGACGCCGTTGCCGGCGATCAGCGCCATCGCGACCTCGCCGAACGGGATCGACCACGGGTAGTTCCAGGGCGCGATCACGCCGACGACCCCGAGCGGCTCGTAGGAGAAGAAGCTGCGCTTCGTCTTCAGGAACGCCTGCGGGTAGCGGATCCTCTCGTCGGCGAGGATCTTCGGCGCCGTCGTCGGCGCACCAGTGCAGCGCGTCGATCGTCGGGATCAGCTCCATCACGTAGCTCTCGGCGATCGGCTTGCCCTGCTCGCGCGTCAGCAGGTCGGCGACCTCCTCGAGGTCCTCGACGAGGACGTCGGCGGCGCGGCGCATGTAGCGGGCGCGGTCGGCCAGCGAGAGCTGCGCCCAGAACGGCTGCACCTCGGCGACGTCGTCGACGACCCCCTGGACCTGGTCGGCCGTGATCGTCTCGACCGTGCCGACGAGCTCGCCGGTCGCCGGGTTGAAGGATTCGAGCTGGCCCATCCGCCGGGGCGATTCTATGCTTGACGCGAACGGCGGGCGCGGGTACCGTCGGTCGGTGTCAGGCCGCGTCGGCACATACCTACGGCAGAACGTCCTGGGTCTGGTCGCGATCTTCCTCGCCCTCACCGCCGGTGCCTACGCCGTGAAGAAGGCGCCGAAGAACTCGGTCGTCTCGAAGTCGATCAAGGACGGCCAGGTGAAGAACGCCGGACCTCGGCCGCCGCGGCGGTCACCGCCGATCGCCTGGCGGGTGGCGCTGTTTCCTCGGACGCGCTCGGGGACGGTTCCGTCGGGCTCGGCAAGCTCGGCTTCGACCCGGCTACGCAGGCCGAGGTCGACGCGAGCGCCGCGGCGTTGTCGGCGCCGGGTGCGATCAACGACGCCGGCAACCCGGTCGACTGGACCAAGCTCAAGGGGGTGCCCGACGGGCTCGCCGACGGCATCGACCGGCTGTTCGGCTTCGCCGCCGCGGACACCTCCGGGGACACGACGCCGAGCGTCGCCGGCCTCTCCGTGCTCAGCATCAGCATCGGGCGAGCCCGGTGACGATCACCGATCTCGTGGACGGCGGCCGGAGGGCAGGTGGTGACCGTCCACGATGTCGCCGCCGGGGGAACTGTGTCGATCGCCGACGCGGTCGCCGTTCGTGCTCAGCGGCCCCTGGACCTCGACCGACGGCGACACGCTCACGCTCGGCGACGCACGGCCGGCGGTTTCTGGGTCGAGATCGCCCGCAGCGTCAACTAGGGCGCCGGGCGCGTGATTTTTTCCGGCCGCAGAAGGCGGGTAACCGACAGATTGCGGTCGTCGCCGACTCCGTCGCAAGCGGGCCGAGCCGCTTGTCGACACCGGCGGCGGCCGCTTGTCTGAGTGGCTACTTCTCGCCCCGCCGCTCGCGCAGCGCCTCGCAGCCGCTCGCCGAGCTCGGCCTCGAAGCCGCGGTCGGTCGGCTCGTAGAAGCGCTCGCCCTGGACCTCCTCCGGCAGCAGCGGCTGGTCGGAGACCCCGCCGGGCTCGTCGTGGGCGTACACGTAGCCCTGCGCCGCGGCCGAGCTTCTTCGCCCCCGGGTAGTGGGCGTCGCGCAGGTAGTCGGGCGGCAGCTTGGCGCCGTGCTCGCGGATGTGGCGCCTGGGCGCCGCGCAGACCGCGGTCGTCGAGGCGTTCGACTTCGGCGCCAGCGCCAGATAGACCGCCGCCTGGGCGAGGTTGAGCGCGCACTCGGGCAGCCCGACGCGGTCGACGGCCTGCGCCGGCGGCGGTCGCGACGACCAGCGCCTGCGGGTCGGCGTTGCCGACGTCCTCGGAGGCGAGGATCACCATCCGGCGGGCGATGAACCGCGGGTCCTCGCCGCCCTCGAGCATCGCCGCCAGGTAGTAGAGCGCCGCGTCGGGGTCGGAGCCGCGCATCGACTTGATCAGCGCCGAGGCGTAGTCGTAGTGGCGGTCGCCCTGCTTGTCGAAGGTGACCGCCTTGCGCTGCAGCGCGTCCTCGGCCGTCGCCAGGTCGATCCGCCCGCCGCCCGCGCGTGCGGCCTCGACCGCCCGCTCGAGCGCGCCGAGAGCGCCGTGCGCGCGTCGCCGCCGGAGCGCTCCGCGAGCAGCTCGAGCGCCTCGTCGTCGATCGGCGGGCGGCTCGGCGATCCCGCGCTCGGGGTCGGCCAGCGCGCGCTCGAGCAGCTCGCGGACGTGCGCCGGCTCGAGCGCTCGCAGCTCGTAGATCTGGCTGCGCGAGAGCAGCGCCGAGTTGACCTCGAAGTAGGGGTTCTCGGTGGTCGCGCCGATCAGCGTCACCAGCCCCTCCTCGACCGCCGGCAGCAGCGCGTCCTGCTGCGCCTTGTTGAAGCGGTGGATCTCGTCGAGGAAGAAGATCGTCGGCTGGCCGGTGGCGCGGCGGCGCTCCGCGGCGCGCTCGATCACCGCCCGCACCTCGGCCCGGCCGGCGTTGACGGCCGACTCCTCCTCGAACGCCCCGCGCGCGGCGCTGGCGACGATCCGCGCCAGGGTCGTCTTGCCCGATCCCGGGCGGGCCGTAGAGGACCATCGAGTGCGGCTCGCCGGTCTCGATCGCCGTCCGCAGGGTCGAGCCCTCGCCGAGCAGGTGCTCCTGGCCGACGAGCTCGCTCGAGCGTCGCGGGGCGCATCCGCACCGCCAGCGGCGCCTCGGCCGCGGGCACCGGCGTGCGCCGCGTCTCGGTCGGCCGGTCGCTCGGCGTCGAACAAGCCGCTCGACTCATCGTGCGCCCAGTATGGAGGGAGCGGACCACGAGGCACTAACCTGAGCCCATGGGCGAGGAGACGGCGGTCGCCGAGACCGCGGCTCGGGGCACGAGGCGGTCGAGCTGCTCGCGCGAGCTGATCCGCGATCGACACCGTCAACCCGCCGGGCAACGAGGAGCCGGCCCAGGAGCTGCTCGCCGCGCGTCTGCGCGACGCCGGCTTCGAGTGCGCGCTGCTCGCCGCCGAGCCCGGACGCCCGAACCTGGTCGCCGACCTCGCCGGGCGAGTCGCCGGGGCGAGACCCTCTGCCTGCTCGGCCACGTCGACACGGTCCCCGCCGACGCCGGCGAGTGGAGCTTCGAGCCCCTGGTCGGGCGAGGTCGCCGACGGCGAGGTCCGCGGCCGCGGCGCCCAGGACATGAAGGGGCAGGTCGCGGCCGAGGTCGCCGCGGCGATCGCGCTCGCCGCTCGCGGCTGGCGGCCGGCGCGCGGGCGAGCTGAAGCTGGTGATCACCGCCGACGAGGAGATGGGCGCCGGCGTCGGGCGCCCAGTGGCTCTGCGAGGAGCACCCCGACGCGGTGCGCAGCCGACCTCGTCGTCAACGAGGGCGGCGGCGCGGCGTTCGAGCTCGACGGCACGGCGCTTCTACACCCTCTGCGTCGGCGAGAAGGGCGTCAACCGCTTCCTGCTGCGCGCCCGCGGCGTCGCCGGCCACGCCTCGGTCCCGGCGCTCGGCGAGAACGCCCTGCTGAAGCTCGCCCCGGCGCTCGAGCGGCTGCGCGAGCAGCCGCCGCTCGAGCCGACCGAGGAGGGGATCGCCTTCCTCGCGGCGCTGCTCGGCGACGGAGCTCGAGGGCGCCGGACGGCGCCGAGCTCGAGGGCGCGGTCGAGCGGCTGCGCGGCGCTCTCGCCGCCGCTCGCCGCGTACCTCGCCGAGCCGATGCTGCGGGTGACGATGGTGCCGACGACAGGCGCAGCGCCTCGCGACAAGGACAACGTGATCCCGTCGCAGCGCCGAGGTGCTGGTCGACTGCCGCGTGCCGCCCGGGCGGCGGCGCCGGACGAGGCCGCGAGCGCGCGTCGACGCAGCTGCTCGGGCCGCTCGCCGACGGGCTCGAGGTCGAGTTCACCGAGCGGGTCGATCGGCAACAGCTCGCCGGCGCAGTCGCCGCTCGCCGACGCGATCGCCGCCTGGCTCGCCGAGGCCGACCCGGATGCGACGCTGGTGCCGATCGTGATGCCGGGCTTCAGCGACAGCCACTGGTTTCGCAAGGCCTTCGACGCCGCGACCGTCTACGGCTTCTGCCCGCAGCGCGAGCTCGGCCTGTTCGAGGCCGCGCCGCTGATCCACGGCGCCGACGAGCGCGCCGCGGTCGCCGACGTCGAGCTCGCGGCGGGCTTCTACGCCGACCTCTGCCGGCGGGTGCTCGGATGAGCGAGCCGACGGCCGCTCGAACGGCTCGGCGCCGACGGCTCGGACCCGACGCCGAGCCGCTGCGGCTCGGCGGGATGGCGCTTCGCAACGGCCTGCTGATCCACGGGCCGACCTCGTGGGCGGTCGCCGCGCGCGCCGCGCGACGGCGAGATCGAGGTCGCCTCGGGGCCGAAGCCGACCCTCGCGCCGCGGCGCGGCTCGGCTCGACCCCGCTGCTGCGCGGGCCGCTGCGCCTCGCCGAGGCGATGGCGGTGATCCCGCTGGCGCGCGCTGCGGCTGAGCTCGGCGCGGCTGCCGTTCGAGGACCGGACCGTGTCGCCGGCGGTCGCCGCCGCCAGCGTCGTCGGCTCGAGCTCGCTGCGGCGGCGCGTGGCCGGCGACCGTCGGCGCGAGCTCGCGGTCGCGCTGCTCGGGGCGCTGCCGGCGCTGGCGGCGCTGCGCGACCCGGCCTCGCCGCCTACCACGGCGTCGAGCACAAGGCGATCGGCGGCTACGAGCAGGGACGCGACCCGAGCGAGGTGCCGAAGGAGCACGAGCGCTGCGGCTCGAACCTGATCGGCCCGATGCTCGCGCTTCTCGATCGCCGGCCAGGTGCTGATCGAGCGACTCGTCGACGACCCGGGCCCGGTGGCCCGCGGCGCTCGCTGCCCTGGCCGGGGTCGGCGGCGCGGTCGAGCTGTTCGTGTTCGCCGAGCGCAACCCCGATTCGGCCGCTCGGCCGGGCCGTCCACGGGCCGGGCTACGAGATCCAGCGCCTGTTCTCGACCCGCGAGCCGACCGCCGAGCAGCTCGAGGTCGGCGTCGCGGCACTGCAACGAAGTCCTACGGGTCGAGGGCGTGGCTGCCGATACCGTCTAGGCGGGCTGCGCAGGCCGCCTCTGACGATGACAATGCACCGCGCTTCCTCGGAATCGACACCTACCAGGAGTTCCTCGACGACGTCCTGATCCCGTGGGCGCCGATCGCTGCTGTCCTCGGGGTGATCGTCTACTTCATGTGGCGAACGCTGAAGCTGATGCCGCGGACGAAGCCGCAGGAGATCAGCCCGCGGTCGAAGAGCGCGGTCACCTGGGCCGACGTCGCCGGGGTCGACGAGACCAAGGACGAGCTGCGCGAGGTCGTCGAGTTCCTCTCCGACCCGAAGCGCTTCAAGCAGCTCGGCGCCAAGGTGCCGAAGGGGATCCTCCTGCACGGCCCGCCCGGCACCGGCAAGACGCTGCTCGCGAAGGCGGTCGCGCACGAGTCCGGGGCCCAGTTCTTCAGCCAGTCGGCCTCCTCGTTCATCGAGATGTTCGCCGGCCTCGGCGCGGCGCGGATCCGGCGCCTGTTCAACGAGGCGCGCGAGAACGCGCCCGGCGATCATCTTCATCGACGAGCTCGACGCGGTCGGGGCCGCAGCGCGGCTCCGACATCTCCGGCGAGCGCGACCAGACCCTGAACCAGCTGCTGGTCGAGATGGACGGCTTCGACTCGCGCGACAGCGTCGTCGTGATGGCGGCCTCGAACCTGCTCGAGAAGCTCGACAAGGCGCTGCTGCGGCCCGGGCCGCTTCGACCGCCAGGTGTTCGTCCCGCCGCCCGACATGAACGGCCGCGAGCAGATCCTCGAGGTCCACACGCACCAACAAGCCGCTCGGCCAGGACGTCGACCTCGAGCGGGTCGCCCGCCACGCCGCCGGGCTCACCGGCGCCGACCTCGCCAACCTCGCCAACGAGGCGGCGATCCTCGCCGGCCGCAACAAGCGCGAGTTCATCGCCCAGGCCGACTTCGAGAACGCCTTCGAGCGGGTGGTCGCCGGGCCTGCAGTCGCGCAAGGTGATCACCGACCACGAGAAGCGCGTGGTCGCCTGGCACGAGGCCGGGCACGCGCTCGTCTCCGAGCTGCTGCCGAGCGTCGACAAGGTGCAGAAGGTCTCGATCGTCCCGCGCGGCAAGGCGCTCGGCTACACGCTCAACCTGCCGCAGGAGGACCGCTACCTGAAGTCGCGCGAGGAGCTGATCGACTACATGAAGGTGCTGCTCGCCGGGCGCGTCTCCGAGCAGATCACCTTCGGCCGGGTGACCACCGGCGCCTCCGACGACCTCAGCCGGGTGACCACGATCGCCCGCTCGATGGTCCACGAGTACGGGATGGGGACCACGATCCGCTCCCACCAGGTCCCGGCGACGACTACGACCGTCTCCGAGGCGCTGCGCCAGACCCGCGACGAGGAGGTCCAGGCGATCGCCGAGGAGGCCTACCGCGGCGCCACCGAGCTGCTCACCGACCACCGCGACCTGCTCGACGAGATCGCCGAGCGGCTGCTGCGCCAACGAGGTGATCGAGCGCGAGGAGATCCAGACGCATGATGGCGACCGACCGCGGGCCGTCGATCCCGGAGCCCGCCGACGAGATCCTGGAGCCGGCGTCCGGCGAGCCCGCCGCGGCGCTCGCGAGCCGTCCGCCCGAGGACCCCGAGGCAACTCGGCCCGCCCCGTAGACTCCCGGCCCGATGTTCGGGCTGATCGACCACGTCGGCGTCGCCGTCGACGACCTCGACGCGGCGCTGGCGCTCTACGAGGGCACCTTCGGGATGCCCGTCGCCCACCGCGAGACGGTCGCCGAGCAGGGGGTCGAGGCGGTGCTGCTCGACGTCGGCGACATGCCACGTCGAGCTGCTGCGCCCGCTCGGCCCCGACACCCCGGTCGGCAAGTTCCTGGAGCGCAAGGGCCCGGGCTGCACCACGTCGCCTACCGGGTCGGAGACATCGAGGCGGCGCTTGACGCAGCTCGCGGACGGCGGCGTCGAGCTGATCGACTCCGAGCCGCGGACCGGGATCCGCAACAGCCGCGTCGCCTTCCTGCACCCGCGGGCCACCGGCGGCGTGCTGACCGAGATCGTCGAACCTGCGAACGGAGAGGGGCACTGATGGCGGAGGAGCGGATCAAGGTCGAGATCGGATTCGGCATCGGGCAGGTGCTCTCGGTGAAGCTCGACGGGGACGAGCTCGCCGAGCTGCGCAAGGCGGTCGAGGACGGTCAGGGCTGGCTCGACCTCCGCACCCAGGAGGGCACCGTCGCGCTGAACCTGGCGACGGTCGTCTTCATCCGCGTCGACGACGCGGCGCACTCGATCGGCTTCGCCGGCTGAGGTTGAGCGCTCGAAGGCTCGTCCTGCTCGCCGCTGCGGCCGTCCTCGGCGCGTCGCTGTGGTGGCGCAAGAACCCGTCCGCCTGCCCGTACGGGCAGCGCTTCTGGGTCGAGGCGCCGCACCCGCTGATCACCCGCGAGCGGCTGCGCGAGACGCTGCGCCCGCAGCCCGGCGAGCGGGTGCTCGAGATCGGCCCGGGGACCGGCTACTACTCGCTCGACCTGGCCGAGTGGCTCGGTGCCCGACGGGACGCTGGAGCTGTTCGACATCCAGCAGGAGATCCTCGACCACACGAGCGGCGCACCGACGAGCGCGGGCTGACCAACGTCGTCGCCACCCAGGGCGACGCGACCAGCGCTCCCCTACGAGGACGCCAGCGTCGACGCCGTCGTCCTCACCTGCGTGCTCGGCGAGATCCCCGACCAGGACGCCGCGCTGGCGAGATCGCCCGCGTCCTGCGGCCCGGCGGGCGGCTGATCGTCGGCGAGCTGTTCGGCGACCCGCATTACACCTCGCCCGGCGCGCTCGCTCGACGCGGCGAGGCGGCGGGCCTGCGGCTGGAGGAGCGCACCGGCCCGGCGATCGGCTACTTCGCCCGGCTCGCCGTCTAGGCGCATCCGTCCCGGGTAGGGGGCTTTTCCCATGCCACGCCTGCGCCGCGTCGACTGCTCCTCCGCCGGGATCCGGAGGGTCCGCCGCGGGCGCGGGTTCAGCTACCAGGAGGCCGACGGGACGACGATCGTCGACCGCGAGGTGATCGAGCGGATCAGGGAGCTGGCGATCCCGCCGGCCTGGAAGGACGTCTGGATCTGCCCCCACCCCAACGGCCACATCCAGGCGACCGGCATCGACGCCGCCGGCCGCAAGCAGTACCTCTACCACCCGCAATGGCGCGAGAACCGCGACCGCGAGAAGTTCGCCGAGATGGAGCGCTTCGCGAAGGCGCTGCCCGCGATGCGCGAGCGCACCGGCGAGGACCTCGCCCGGCGCGGGCTCGTCCGCGAGCGGGTGCTCGCCTGCGCGGTGCGCCTGCTCGACCTCGGGTTCTTCCGGATCGGCAGCGAGCGCTACACGGAGGAGAACGAGACCTTCGGCCTCGCGACCCTGCGCCGCAAGCACGTGCGAGTCGGGCGCGGGGTCGCCAGCTCTTCGACTACAAGGCGAAGGGCCCGAGCGCCACGACCAGGAGATCGCCGACCCGGTGATCGTGCCGACGATCAAGGCGCTCAAGGACCGCAACGGCGGCGGCTACGAGCTGCTCGCCTACCGCGAGGGCCGCAGCGGCTGGGTCGGACGTGCAAGGCCGACCGAGATCAACGAGTACCTGAAGGAGGTCACCGGGCGGCGACTACAGCGCCAAGGACTTCCGGACCTGGAACGCGACCGTGCTCGCCGCGGTCGAGCTGGCGGCCGAACGGCCACGAGCGCGAGACGAAGACGGCGCGCAAGCGCGCCGCGACCGCGGCGACCAAGCGCGTCGCCGAGTACCTCTCCAACACGCCGGCGGTCTGCCGCAGCGCCTACATCGACCCGCGGGTCTTCGACCGCTACGACAGCGGCGAGACGATCCGCGGCCTCGCTGCAGCGGATGGTCGCCGGCACGCGAGCCCGGCGAGTTCGTCGAGCGCGAGCGGATCGAGCGCGCGGTGCTGCGCCTGCTTGAAGGACTAGTCGACGTTGATCGTCAGCGAGGCGGTCTCGCGCTCGAGGCAGATCGCTCCGCTGTTGAGCTTCTTCTGCTTGATCACGCCGTAGAACTTGCCCTCGACCGGCGGGTCGGTCGACCTTGATCTTGAACGTCACCATCGCCGTCGGACTCGTCGGAGGCCGAGGGTCTTGGTATTGCCGTTGTGCTTGCGCTTCGAGCTTCGCGGTACGGCCCTTGATGCACTTCTCCTCCGCCGAGGCGAGCGTTGCCCTTGAAGACGATCTTCTCGGTGCTCGCCTTGAAGGCCGAGCTCGGCGAAGCGGGTCGGGTACTGCTGCAGGCGCCTGCGAGCGCGCGCGCGGGGACGGCAGAGCGAGGATCAGCGCGAGGATCGACGGCGGGAGACGCGTCTCATCGGCGCCAGCCCTATCGGCCGCGAGCGCCGGCCAGAGGCGCTCCTCGGTCTCGAGCACGGCGCGCCGCCCGGTCGCCGATCAGCGCCCAGTCCGCCGCGGTCGGCGCCTCCGACCTCGCTCGCCGCGAGCAGCGTCGCCGGCGAGCGCCGTCCAGCGCGCCGCCGCCTCGGCGGCGATCTCGGCCTCGTCGCGACCGGCCTCGGCGAGGAAGCGCGAGTACATGAGCCGGAAGTTGCCGCCGCCGGTGCCCGCGGCGCTCGATCACCTGGTAGCAGAAGCGCGCCGACCACTGCCAGTCGGCGAGCTGCTCGCGGCCACTCGCCGACCTCGGCGGCGAAGCGCCGCAGCGCCGGCAGGCCCTCGAACTCGCCCATCGCCGGCTCGAGCATCTGGCGCGCGTTGCGCTCGATCGCCGCGCGGCGCGGCGGCGCGCGGGTCGGCGAGCGCGCGCCGGGTCGGGCACGGTCAGCATCTGGCCGTCGAGCGGGAACACCGGGTGGTTGCCGTGGCGGGCGCGCGGCGAGGTTCTCGAGCCGCGTCGTCTGCAGCTCGTCGAAGGCGGTGTCGGAGAGGTAGGCGACCTCGTCGTCGTAGCCGGCGAGGACGACCGCGTGACCGGGGAAGTGGGCCGAGTTGCCGTAGTGGTCGAGGTAGTAGAGGTCGGTGAGCAGCAGCGCCGGGCGGCCCGCGTCGACCGCCTCGCGCGCCGCCTCCCAGGACTGCCTCGCGGACCGTCGAACGTCTCGAAGCCGAAGCGGCGAGCCGGTGAGCTCGAGGAACTGCTCCTCGAGCCGCCCGACCCGCCCGTTGGTGAACCGCGACGGCGACTGCCCGTCGAGGCTGCAGGTAGTAGAAGCAGACCCCGGCGCCGAGCCCGAGCGCCATCTCCTCGGAGATCTCGATCCCGTCGAAGGCGAGCAGGTTGCGAAGCGCGGTCGAGCCGCAGTGGTTGCCCGGGCAGGTGGCGGTAGCCCGGCGATCATCGTCGCGCTCATGCCGTGCGCGCTCCTCGCAGCTCGCAGGTACTCGGCGCGCGCCTTGAAGCTGACCTCGCATCTCGTCGGTGAGCTCCTCGAGGAACTCCTCGCGGTAGGTCGAGTCGGTGAGCATCGCGACCGCGAAGTAGAAGCCGGAGAAGGCGGCGAGCCCGCCGGCCACCCGCAGCAGCTCCTCGGTGAGCTCGAACTGGTCGCCGCCGAGCGAGATCGTCAGCAGGACGTCGCCGGTCGGTCGCCGATCCACTCGACTCGCGCGCAGCCTCGTCGATCGCCAGCATCCCGAAGACGACGAAGAAGGCGCCGATCGTGAGGCTGACGATCAGCACCTGCAGCGCCTGGCTGACGAACAGCACGAGGCCGACGTTGAACCGCTGGGCGCGCGACAGCGGCGGCCCGTCGGGGCACGCCTCGCGCTCGAGCCGCCGCGCCTCGCGCGGGACGCGGACGGCCGAGGAAGGCCGTGCCGAGGAGGACGAAGAGGCCGATCGTGCAGGCGTAGGCGAAGTCGCTCAGCGTGGCGAAGATGTCCCACATCTCCTCGGTCGCGAACGAGAGCAGCGCGAAGATCGCCAGCAGCGGCACCGCCTTCGCCAGCAGCCCGAGCGAGGAGCGCAGCTGGCCGGCGAGCCGCGTGAACACCCAGCGCAGGATCGCCAGCAGCCCGAAGACGAAGACCGCGTAGATCAGCGCCAGGATCAGCGAGGTTGGCGGCGACCGTGGTCGCGGCGCTGCCGAGCTGGCCGCCGAAGATCAGCGGCAGCAGCGCCGGCAGGATCACGAAGGCGGCGAGCTCGGTCTTGCCGAGGCGGTTGGGGATCGCGCGCGCCGGGCCGGCCCTGGGCGACGTTGATGACCGCGATCCCGGCGAGCACGACCGCGACGCCGCCGAGCACCGCGAGCACGTTCTGCCACCAGGTCCAGTCGAGCTGGCCGGCGCCGAGCAGCTCGCCGAGGAAGACCAGCCCGAGCAGCGGCGCGGCCCGGTTGAAGACGTCGGTCGAGGCCGAGAAGCCCTCGACGAACAGCGGCAGGCCGGCGCGCCGGAACTGCCGCTCGTAGGCGGCGATCTGTCGCCCTCGCTCACCGGACGGGGATTCTGCCCGTTTCGCGGCCATCACGCCCGGGTACGCCAGTGGCGCACATCGGTAGCCAGGGAAGGAGACCCCCCATGACCATCGTCGATCATCGTCGGCGTCTGCATCATCCTCGCGATCCTCGCGTTCCTGCTGCCGCGCGCCTCGTGGTGGCCGCAGAAGGGCGTCGACAAGACGCTCGGCGCGGGCCAGGACGCCGCCTCGAACCTCCCCGGCAAGGCCGGCGAGCTCGCCCAGAAGCCGTTCGAGAGCTCGCGCAAGGCGGCCAACCGCAGCGCCCAGAAGGGCCGCGAGGGCCGCTCCAAGATGCCCACCTGACACCGTGATCGCGCTGCTCGCCAACCCGGACTCCGGGTCGGGCGAGGCGGACGAGGTCGAGCGGCTGCTCGCGCGAGCTCGGCCTCGAGGTGTCGCGCTTCGACCTCGACCAGCGCCGACGACGCGGTCGCCGCGCGGCCGGGCCGGATCGTGGTCGCCGGCGGCGACGGCTCGGTCGGCTGCGCGGCCGAGGCGGCGGCGCGCGCCGGCGTGCCGCTCGGCGTCGTCCCGGTCGGCACCGCCAACGACTTCGCGCGCGGCCGCCGGGCTGCCGCGGGACGCTGAGCGCGGCGACCGAGCTCGCCGCCAGCGGGTCGCCGCACCGCGACGCCTCGACCTCGGCCGCGCCGGCGAGCGGCCGTTCGTGAACGCCGCCAGCGCCGGGCTGTCGCCGGTCGCCGCCCGCGAGGCGCACGGCCTGAAGCGGGCGCTCGGGCCGCTCGCCTACACGGTCGGCGCCCTGCGGGCCGGGCTGTTCGCGGAGCCCGTGACCGCCCGAGTCGACGTCGACGGGAGGCCGCGCTTCGACGGGCGCGGCCTGGCAGGTGATCGTCGCGCGTCACCGGAGCGTTCGGCGGCGGCGCCGAGGTCGACGCCGACCCCGCCGACGGCCGCCTCGACCTGGTCGTGATCGAGGCGGGCTCGCGGGCCCGGCTCCTCGCTTCACGCCTACGGGCTGCGCGTCGGGCGGCTCGAGGCCAGAAGGGCGTGGTCACCGGGCGCGGGCGACGAGATCGAGGTCGAGACGCGACGGCGGGGCCGGCTTCAACGTCGACGGCGAGCTCCTCGAGCGCCCACGGCTGCGATTCGCGGTCGAGCCGCGGCGCATTCGAGCTGGTCGTCGGCAGCTGACCGCGCCCGGGGGTGCGCCCGGCGCAACCGAGGCCCCCGTATCCTGCGCCGGGTGCGCAGACGAGTCCAACCGACGCGCCGCGAGCGCGCGCTGGCCCTATTGCCTGGGCGGCGGCTGGTCCGGCGCAACCCGGTGCTCGCCGCGCTCGGCGACGCCGACCAGGCGGTGCTGCGCTTCCTGCGCACCCGCGGGCACAGCCGAGCCGGTCGAGACGGCGATGAAGGCGCTCGGCATGGCGGGCGAGTACGGCGCCGTCTGGGCCGGGATCGGCGCCGTCGGCGCCTCGGTCGACGAGCGGCGCCGCGGCCAGTGGCTGGCCGCCGGGCTCACCGGGCCGCTCGCGATCGGGCTCAACTACGTCGTCAAGGTCGCCGTCGGCCGCGCAGCGTCCGCTGATCGAG
The DNA here is from genome assembly GCA_963811505.1 of uncultured Solirubrobacterales bacterium. GTDB lineage: Bacteria > Actinomycetota > Thermoleophilia > Solirubrobacterales > 70-9 > WHSW01. The sequence goes on from CAWERC010000002.1 coordinate 288,567, forward strand.
GATCACCCGCCGCTGGCCAAGGCGCCGACGAAGCTCTCCTTCCCCTCCGCCCACGCGACCTCCTCGGTCGCCGCCGCGACCGCGCTCGGCCGGGTGCAGCCGCGCGCGCGTCCGTACCTGTTCGCGCTCGCGGCGGCGATCTGCGTCGGCCGGCCCTACCTCGGCATGCACTACCCGTCCGACGTGCTCGCCGGCGCCGTGCTCGGCTTCTGCATCGGCTCGCTGGTCCCCGGGCTCGGCGCCCCGCCGACCGAGGAGCGCCTCTTCGACCTCGCGGTCGACGCCAACGAGCGCGCCCAGGCGAGCCGGCGGGCGGCGGGCAACGGCGGCGCCAGCGCCCCGGTCGCCGAGCGGCGCACCCGGATCCGCCGAGGCCGACGCCGGTCACGCGCGTGAAGATCGGCATCGTCGGCCTGCCGAACGCCGGCAAGTCGACCCTGTTCAACGCCCTCACCCGGGCGGGCGCCGAGACCGGCGACTACGCCTTCACCACGATCGACCCGAACGTCGCGATCGTCCCGGTCCCCGACGCGCGGCTCGACCGGGTCGCCGAGGTGGTCGGCTCGAGCGAGGTCGTCCACGAGACGATCGAGTTCCACGACATCGCCGGGCTCGTCCCCGGCGCCGCGCAGGGCGAGGGGCTCGGCAACCAGTTCCTCGGCCGCGATCCGCGAGACCGACGCGATCTGCCACGTCGTCCGCTGCCACTCGAGCGGCGGCGTCCCGCATCCCGAGGGGCGGGTCGACCCCGGCGACGACATCGACCTGATCGAGACCGAGCTGCTCGCCGCCGACCTCGAGCAGGCCGAGCGCCGGCTCGAGCGGGTGGTCAGGCAGGCGCGCTCGGGCGACAAGGAGGCGATCGCCGAGCAGGCCTGGCTCGAGCAGGTGGTCGACGCGCTCGGGGCCGGAACGGCCGGTCCGCGACGTGCCGGTCCCGGAGGCCGCGCACGGACGCGCCGCGGCGGCTGTTCGCGCTGACCTCGAAGCCGATCCTCTACGTCGCCAACGTCGACGAGGGGGTCGACGAGGTGCCGGCCGCGGTCGCCGAGCACGCCGGCGGCGCCGGCGCGGTCGCCGTGCGCGATCTCGGCCCGGGTCGAGGTCGAGCTCGGCGAGCTCGACGACGAGACCGAGGCGGCCGAGATGCGATCCGAGCTCGGGATCTCCGAGTCGGGCCTGGCGCGGCTGATCCGGCGCCGCGTTCGAGCTGCTCGAGCTGACACGTCTTCTTCACCGCGGGCGAGGACAAGGAGGCGATGGCGCACGCCTGCGCCGCGGCTCGAGCGCCTGGGAGGCCGCCGGCGAGATCCACACCGAGATCCAGGAGGCCTTCGTCCGCGCCGAGGTCGTCGGCTGGAAGGATCTCGTCGACGCGGGCGGGTACGCTGCTGCGCGCGACCGTGGGCTGCTGCGCACCGAGGGGCGCGGCTACGTGATCGCCGACGGCGACGTGATCACGATCAAGGTCTGAGCGGGAGTGGCACCGATGACGAAGATGGCGAAATGGGCCATCGCTGATCCTGGTGGCCCTCTGCGCCCTCGCCCCGCTCGGCGATCGCGCCGGGCGCTTGCGTTCGGCCAGGGAGCCGAGGAGGAGTACGACCTCGACCTCCCGGGCTCGGGCGGCGATCAGAGCACGCCCGAACGCCGAACACCGCGACCGCCCCCGATTCCGATGACGGCGGCTTCCCGGTCCTCGTGATCGTCCTCGTTCGCGGCCGCCGGGGTCGCGGTCGGCCTGGCGCTCTGGCGGCTCGTGGTCGGGCGCCGGCCCGACGGGCCCGCGGACGACGGCTCACCGTAGATCCGGCCCGGGTGTAGTGTCGGAGCAGTCCGACCCGAACGGAGGAGTGATGTACGCAAGCGTGCGCAAGTACGACGTCGACGCGGAGCGGGTCGACGAGCTGATGCACAAGGTGGACGAGGTCTTCGCGCCGCGCCTCGAGGAGATGCCGGGCTTCATCGCCTACCAGGCGATCGACGCCGGCCCCGACCGCGGCGGTGAGACCAGGGTGTTCACGGTGACGATCTGCAGCGACCGCGAGGCCGCCGAGCGCTCCGCCGAGCTCGCCGCCGAGTTCGTGAGCGAGGAGCTCGCCGAGATCGAGATGGAGCGGCTCGAGGCCGCCACCGGAACGGTCACCGTCAGCCGTGCCGTCGCCGAGGTGCTCGACGCCGAGCACGCCTAGCGCTATTGCAGCAGCTCGGCGCCCCGGTTCGAGACGGTGACGTGGATCGCGCCCGGCTCGATCGCGTAGTCGAGCAGCGCCAGCGCGCGCAGCCGGTCGAGCACGTACTGGAAGCGCCTCGCGCCTGGCGGCGCGACTCGTAGTCGCGGCGGATGTCGAACGACCAGCCGGTCGTGTGCAGCGAGTACTCGGTGGTCGCCTGCGGGTTCGACTGCCACGAGCAGGTCCTGGTACTCGCGATCGCGGACCGCGCTCGTCACCTGCAGCGGGGTCGCCGCGCCGCTGATGTTGCGCACCAGCCCGGCGAGGTAGGTGAGCGTCGCCAGCGCCTCCGGGCGCAGGGCGCGGTAGAGCTCGGGCGACTGGTCGAGCTCCGTCGGCGAGCTCGCCGATGTCGGGGTCCGGCTCCCAGCCGAGCACCGGCTGGTCGGGAAGCGGCAGCAGCTCGCCGTCGTCGATCGCGTCGGCGATCGCGTCGGGGTCGTCGAACACCTCGGTCTCGTTCTCGGGATGGAAGACCTCCTCCATCGTCGCCTTGTTGGTCGCCAGCTCGGCGGTCGCGGCGAGCGCGCTCCGGATCGTCGCGGTAGCGCTCGAGGATCTGCGCGCGAGGCGAGCACCTTCCACAGGTAGTCGGCGGATTCGTCGCCGAAGCCGCTGAGCAGCTCGTAGGCGCTCGCGGTGCGAGTCGAGCCCGGAGTCGAAGTAGAGCTGCGCGTAGGAGCGCGGATCGTCGCCGTACGCCTCGATCACGCTCTCCAGGTTGCCGATCCCCATGTGGTAGGAGACGACCGCGAGGTCCTCGCCGCCGAAGCGCTCGCTCGGCGATCTCGAGGTAGCGGGCGGCGCCCTCGATCGCCGCCTCGGGGTCGAAGCGCTGGTCGACCGCCGCCCGCGCGGCCTCGAGCCGGTCGGTCTGCGCCGGGCGAGCGCGAATGCGAGATCCGCTCGGTGAGCGCGATGCTGGCCGGCAGGTCGACCGACATCCCGAGCAGGTCGGTCGCGGTCGAGGGGATGATCTGCGCGAGCCCCGACGCCGACTCCGGGGTCGGTCCGGCGATCACGTTCGGCCGCCCAGCGCTCTCGAGGAAGATCACCGCCTCGAGCGTGTCCGGGTCGACCCCGTGGCGCTCGGCGGCCGCCTCGATCTGGTCGCGGTAGGCCGCGGTGCGCTCGGCCGAGGCGACCACGCCGCCCGGGCTCATCTCGTAGATCACGTGCGAGAGCCCCGCGGCGGCGCGCTGCTCGAAGTCGCGCTCGGCGCGATGGCCTCCAGGCGAGCGGGTCGGCGTCGGGCTCGGCGGCCGCGCTCGCGGCGCGGGTCACCCTCGCGACCCGCAGCTCGAGCGGCTCGCGGTCGCCGATGCCCGAGCGCCAGCGCCACGCGCCGCGATCGCGCCGGCGGCCGCGACGAGCGCCAGCGTGCCGGCGACGGCGCGGGCGAAATAGTCCCTGCCTCGCACCTTGCTCCTGCACCGTGTCCCATGTTAGGCTGGCGCCGTGTCGGCACGGAAGCGCAGGGAGCGTCTGACGATCACTCTCGGGCTCGTCGCGACCGCTGCCCTGGTCGCTGCCCCGGGCGCCGGGGCGAAGGCGAAGGGGTTCTCGCTACGGGCGTCACCGCGGCCGACGTCACCTCGAGCTCGGCGATCCTCTGGGCGCATGCCGACAAGCAGGGCACGACCTACCTCCAGCTGACGAGCAAGGGCGGTTTCGGCGCCTGCGACGCGGACCATTCGGTCGCCAAGGTGAAGGCCTCGAAGGACAACGACCTCACGGTCCAGACGAAGGTCAAGAAGCTCGACGCGGACACGGACTACCAGTACCGCTGGTGCACGCCGAAGGGCGGCAAGTCGGACAAGGGCAAGTTCACCACGGCGCCGAAGCCGAAGGCCAACGAGACGATCCGCTTCGCGCTCACCGGCGACCAGGACGCCCGGCCCGCCCGGGCGGGACGACGCCGTACTTCGGCGACTTCGAGGTCTGGAACCGCGATCCGCAAGCAGAAGAACGACTTCAACGTGCTGATGGGCGACACGATCTACTCGGACACCGCGGTCCCGGGCTACACGCTCAACGACATCGCGATCACGGTCGCAGGAGAAGTGGGACGCCTACAAGGACGAACCTGGCGATGAAGCCGTGGGCGAAGGCGCGCGGCTCGGCCGCCTACTACGGGCACTGGGACGACCACGAGTTCATCAACGACTTCTCGCCGCAGGCGAACTCGTTCCCCTACATGGACCAGGGCAACACCGAAATCAGCGGCCAGAAGCTCTACAAGAACGGCGTCCAGGCGTTCACCGACTACAACCCGGTCACCTACAGCAAGCAGAACGGCATCTACCGCCAGGTTCGCTGGGGCAAGAACCTGGAGATCTTCTTCCTCGACCAGCGCAGCTTCCGCAGCACCGGCTCCGACTACAACGGCACCTGCGACAACCCGCCGGGCAGCGGCAACCCCGACCTCGCCCCGACGGCGCCGCCGAACGCCCGCGCCGCCTTCGCGCCGGTGGTCCCGCAGTTCAACAGCCGCCGCCCCCCGGCTGCCTGGAGTCGATCAACGATCCGAACCGCACGATGCTCGGCCGACAGCAGATCGAGAGGTTCAAGAAGGCGGTCGCGAACTCGGAGGCGACCTTCAAGGTGATCTTCAACGAGGTCCCGATCCAGCAGTACTACGCTAATCCCTACGACCGCTGGGAGGGGTACGAGGCCGAGCGTCAGGAGGTCCTCAGATACCTGCGCGACAAGGTCGAGGAACGTCGTCTTCCTGACCACCGACGACCACGCGAACCTGGTCAACGACGCCCGCTTCTGCACGCTCGAGTGCGACCCGCCCGCAGAACTCGGGGATCCTGGATATCACTACCGGCCCGGTCGCCACCGAGGCCTTCAACGGCGAGGTCAACAACGCCCTCGGGGGAAACACCAACGGCGGCACCCTCGTCCACGACCTGTTCTTCAAGCCGCAGCCACCGGACGGTGTCGGGATGCAGCTGCGCGGCGATGGACCAGTACAGCTACGTCCAGGTCGCGGTCTCGAAGAGCCAGATCACGGTCAACGCTGCTCGACGAGAACGACCAGCCGGTGCTCGACATCGGCGACGCGGACAGGGCCACCCCCACCACGCCGACCTGCCCCGAGATCGTCATCCCGAAGCAGTAGCCGCCGCGCCGGTATAGGTTCCGCGGCGATGCGGACCGAGGCGCGCTTCCCCGGGCTCGGCTCCGGGGCCGGCCACTACGAGAGCTTCTACATCAAGGCCACCCGGCCCGGGGGCGGCCGCGCGGTCTGGATCCGCCACACCGTCCACAAGCGCCCCGACGCCGAGCTCACCGGCTCGATCTGGTTCACCCTGTTCGACGCCGAGGCGCCAGGGCCCCGGGCGACCAAGGTGACCGTCGGCGCCGACCGGGTCGTCGGCCCCGCCGGGCGCCTACATCGAGGTCGCCGACGCGGTGCTCGGGCCCGGCACGGCCACGCGGCGAGGCGCGCACCGACGCGCTCGAGGCGAGCTGGGACCTGACCTTCACCGACGGCCCGGAGGCGTTCCGCCACCTCCCCTACGACTTCCTCTACCGGGCGCCGCTGCCGAGGACGAAGCTGCTCTCGCCCTACCCCGACGCGCGCTTCACCGGCACGGTCACGGTCGGCGGCGAGCGCATCGAGCTCGACGGCTGGCCGGGGATGATCGGCCACAACTGGGGCGCCGAGCACGCCGAGCGCTGGATCTGGATCCAGGCGAACGAGTTCGGCGAGGGCGACGGGTTCTTCGACGCCGGGCTGGGCCGGATCAAGGTCGGACCGCTGACCACCCCCTGGATCGGCAACGCCGTGCTCGAGCTCGACGGCGAGCGCCACCGCCTCGGGCGGCCTCGACCGGATCCGCTCGACGAGCGTCGACGAGCGACCCGACCGAGTGCGAGTTCGAGCTCACCGGCAAGGAGATCAGGGTCCGCGGCCGGGTCGGCTCGGAGCCGCGCAACTTCGTCGCCTGGGTGTACGCGGACCCGGTCGGCCCCGAGCACAACACGCTCAACTGCTCGATCTGCGACCTCGAGCTGGTCGTCGAGCGCAAGGGCCACCAGCCGCGCCGGCTCGAGTGCAAGGGCGCCGCCGCGTACGAGCTCGGCATGCGTGAGACCGACCACGGGATCGCGCTGCAGCCCTACCCCGACGGCTGAGAGGGCTCCAGGCGCCGATTGCGGACAACTACGGCTTTCGGGATCGCTCCCGATCGGCCGATAGGCAGTTCAGGACCCATGCTTACCCGACGCGCGAACAAGCGGCGCCGCGCTGCCCGCGGACGACCGTGCGCTGATGGCGCCGATCGCCGCGCTGATGTACGGGGCGGCCGCGCTGCTGGTCAGCTTCTCGGTTCTCTTCCTGCCCCACCCGCCCGAGATGAACACGACCGGCGATGCTCGCGCTGCGCCGCGGTGGGCGTGGTGGCCGGGCCGGTGATCTGGTTCTGGCGCGAGAAATGGCCGCCGTGGTTCTTTCAGCTCTCGACCGCGGCGGGATCGGTGCTGCTCGGCCTCTGCGTCTACTACGGCGGCGACGCGAGCTCTCCGTACGCTCTGCTGATCCTCTGGGTCGCCGTGTTCAGCGCCTACTTCTTCACCCCGGCGCAGACCGCCGCGCAGCTGGTCTTCGCGGGGATCATCTACGCGGTCGCGCTGGTCGCGCACCCCAGGCGGCCGAGGAGACCGACGCCGCCGCCCACTGGCTGCTGGTGATGGTGGCGGTCGCGTTCGCCGCCGGCATGGTCACGGCGCTGGTCTCGTCTCGGCGCAAGCTCGAGCTCGAGCGCGAGGCGCTGCTGATCGAGACGATCGAGCTCGCCCGCACCGACCCGCTCACCGGGCTCTCCAACCGGCGTACCTGGCTCGAGGAGCTCGACCGCGAGCTCGCTGCGAGCCCGTCGCGAGGGACCGCTGTGCGTGGCGATGCTCGACCTCGACCACTTCAAGCAGTTCAACGACGAGCACGGCCACGTCGCCGGCGACGCTGCTGCTGCAGGAGCTGGCGGAGAGCTGGGCCGACGCTGTGCGCCCGTCCGACACCCTCGCCCGCTACGGGGGCGAGGAGTTCGCCCTGCTGCTGCCCGCCTGCGACATCGACGGGCGCCGCCGAGGTCGTCGAGCGGCTGCGGACGATGGTCCCCGAGGCCAGCATTGCTCTGCTGGGCTCGCCTGCTGGGACGGCGAGGAGACGCCGCTCGAGCTGATCGCCCGAGCCGACGCCCGCCTCTACGCCGCCAAGGGCCGCGGCCGCGACCAGCTCGTCGCGGTCGGCTGAGCCGGCGCCGGCCTAGCGCACCCGGGTCGGGCGGCTGACGAACCGGTCGCGGCCGTCGGCGTCGATCTCGCTCGCCTCGAGCACGATCCTGCGCCCCGCCGCGCGATCGGCCTCCGCGCTGGTCAGCGGCAGCAGCACCCGCGTCCTGCGCCCCGGCCTGGACCCGGTACTCGGCCCGGCCGAGCACCCGGTTGCCGAGCACGGCCTCGAGCTCGCCCGCGCACACCTCCGGCTTGCGGGCCGGGCAGCGGACCTTGGTCACCAGGCGCCGTCGTCGAGCTTGGCCGGCCGGCCCGAGAGCTTCGTGTCGTGGAGGTGCTTGGCGGCGGCGGTGGTGACGGAGCAGGCCCTCGTACTGGTGTTGTCGAGGACCCTGTCGACGAGGTCGTCGACGATCACGTACGGTCTGACGCAGGTGATCTGCTCGGCGAAGCCGTCGCGGGTGTTGAAGGTGTCGCCGCCGGCCCCGGCGGGAAGACAGGTCGATGCCCGAGCCGCCATCGATGCTGTCGGGACCCTTGTCCCCTGACAGGTTGTCGAGGCCGTCGCCACCGAAGAGCGCGTCGGCGCCGTCGCCGCCGTTGAGGTCGTCGTTGCCACCGTTGCCGAGCAGGGTGTCCGCGGCGATGCGCCGGTCAGCAGGTCGCCGACCTCGCTGCCGGAAAGCGTCTCGATCGCGTCCAGGGTGTCGGTGCGGAAGGTGATCGGGTCGCCGTTCGGGCCCCTCCCGGCGAACACGGCCGTCTTCGCGACGAGCGAGGCGTTGGCGCCGACCTCGGCGATTGCGCCGGTGTCGACGAAGGCGGCGCCGAGGTGCGCCGTGTCCACTCCCCCGCCTCCGTTGTAGGTCACGGGCCGGTTGTCGGTAGGGATGTCGGACATTTCGCCCGGGGCGAAGAGGAAGTCGTCGCCGTCGTCGCCGTTCAGCGTCCGTGGCGTGGACGGCGCCTCGAGCGTGATCTGATCGTTCCCGGGGCCGCCGTTGGCGCGCATCGCCGGGACCAGGCCCGGGTCGTCCACCGCCACGGCGTCATCGCCCGCGAGGAGATCGATCACGACGGCGAGCGAGGAGCTCCGGGTGACGCTGCACTCGTTGCGAGTCGGGCGGCCGGTGAGCGGATCGGTCTCCGGCGGGCAGCTCCCGGATGTCGCGCTGACCGAGACCGAGGGAACGATCGTCATCCGGATGGTCGAATTGGCGGCGGACTGCATCCGGACGCTGAACTCGTCCTTGCCGCCGCTTCCCCTGAGCGTGACCGTGCCGCTCAGCGTCGTGGATCCGGGCGCGGCACCTGCCACGGGCGCGCCGAGGACGAGCGCCGCGGCGAGCGCGAGCCCGACCCCGGCGATCCGAGACACGGTCACGGCGCGATCCTAACCGCGCCCGGGGAGCGCAACAAGAATGGGCTCAGGCGACGCTCATGACCTCGAGCCGCTTCTCGCCTCCGCGCGGAGTCTCGAAGGTGACCTCGTCGCCCTCGGCTGCGCCCGAGCAGCGCCGCGCCGATCGGGCTCTCGACGGAGAGCTTGGCCGCGGCGAGATCGGCCTCGAGCGCGGTGGACCAGGGTCACCTCGGTCACCTTGCCGCTGCTCGGCGTCGCGGTAGCTGACCTGGGAGCCGACCCCCGCGACGCCACCCGAGACGGCCTCCGAGACGACCGCGTTCGCCAGCTGGTGCTCGAGCACGCGGATCCGCGACTCGTTCATCGCCTGCGCCTCGCGGGCGGCGTGGTACTCGGCGTTCTCGGACAGGTCGCCGAACTCGCGCGCCGTCTTGATCGCCTGCCTGATCTCCGGCCGCTTGACCTCGGTCAGGTGCTTGAGCTCGGCCTCGGCCTTCGCCTTGCCCTCGGGGCTGATCGTGTGCTTCGGCTTCGCCATCCGCGCACGGGACGCTACCGGCATTGCTACCGATGTGAGAACCGCGCCCAGGTCGACCGCAGGCCGAGACGCGAGCGCAGCGTGTCACCGGTGACGGTGCTCGATCCCGAGCTGCCGACCACGCGGGCGGTGACGATCCGCGGCGACTTGCCGGTCTTCAGGACCTCGATCCGCTTGAGCCTGCCGTCGAAGAGCCCGTCGAGCTTCGACTCCATCTGCGTCGTCGGAGAGGCTCTCCGTCCAGTTGTGGACCGGCGACGCGTCGTCGAAGGGATCGTCGACCGATTTCAGGTACGGGAACGGCGTTGCCGCCCGCGAACCCGAACTCGGAGTTCTCGGTCTGCCCGCCCGAGGTCGAGAAGTAGTACGTGATCGCCGGGTCGCCGCGGTAGGTGACGATCTTCCTCGCCGTCTGCTCGACAGCGCGGTTGGTCTCCCTGGTCTCGGAGCCCTTGCCGCCGTAGACCTGGCTGCGGGTGTCGGCGTAGTGGTCGAACGGGCCGTCGCGCTCGGTGGCGAGGCCGTAGGAGCGGGCGACCACGGCCTGTGCCTCGAGCGCGGCCGCAGGCCACGAGGCCGGCACCTCGTTCGGGACCACGCCCTTGACGTAGGCCTCCGAGCCGAGCTCGTTGATGACCAGGATGTTCCCGCCGGTCGCCCGCGCGACGAGGCTGCCTCGGTAGCGCCCGAAGCCCTCGATCTTGACCCCGGTCGATGCCTTGCCCTCGGCCCCGCAACCGGCCACCCGCCGGCCGCCCTGCTTGCGCAGGACCACCTGTCCGGACTCGACCTCGAAGCTGTAGCTGTCGCGGCGTTCGAGGCGCCTGCCGCACGCCCGGCCCGCGCCGCTGAACCCGACCGAACCCTGGCCCGACCCGAGCAGGACGCGAACCTTGCCGCCGTCGCGGCCGAGGTCCGTGTGCGTGAAGTAGTGATCGAGGATCTGCCTGTAGTTGCGTCCGTGCTCGGCGAAGCCGAACGCTCCGTACTGCGAGAGCCCGACGCCGTGGCCGAAACCGTGGCCCTTGATCTTCCAGGCGGCGCCCGCCGCCGCAGGCGCGGCCAGCGCTACGGGCAGCGAGAAGCGTCGGAGCTGTGCGCCTGATCGAAATCATCGTCCCGGCCCCCCGTTGGCTGCAACAGCGTAGGGAACGCATGGTTGCGGCAAAGCGAGATTCAATGGAGGTGGGATGAGCGTCGCACGAGCTGGAGCAGAGCGTTCTCGACGCAGACGCCGCGGCAGCTGTTGATCGGGGGCGAGTGGCGCGACGCCGGCGGCGGGGAGACGCTGCCGGTCGAGGACCCGGCGACCGGCGAGAGCATCATGCGAGATCGCCGACGCGACTCCGGATGACGCGAAGGCGGCGCTCGACGCTGCCTGCGAGGCGCAGCCGGAGTGGGCGGCGAGCGCTCCCAACGAGCGCTCGGAGATCCTCCATCGCGCCTTCGAGGCGCTGACCGAGCAGGCGGACGACCTCGCCCTGCTGATGACCCTCGAGATGGGCAAGGCAGTCGCCGAGTCGAAGGCGGAGATCACGTACGCGGCGGAGTTCTTTCGCTGGTTCGCGGGCGAGGCGCTGCGGATCGACGGCTATTACAAGACCGCCGGCAACGCGGCCTCGCGGGTGCTGGTGATGCGCCAGCCGGTCGGCCCCTGCTACTTCATCACCCCCTGGAACTTCCCCAACGCGATGGGAACGCGCAAGATCGGCCCGGCGGTCGCCGCCGGCTGCACGATGGTCGCCAAGCCCGCGCAGCAGACGCCGCTCTCGATGCTGGCGCTGGCGAAGCTGCTGGAGGACTGCGGGCTCCCGCCCGGGGTCCTGAACGTGATCACCGGCTCGTCATCGAGCGAGATCTCGAAGCCGATCATCGGCGACGAGCGGCTGCGAAAGCTCTCGTTCACCGGCTCGACCGAGGTCGGCAGGAAGCTGATCGCCCAGGCCGCCGACAACGTGCTCAAGGTCTCGATGGAGCTCGGCGGCAACGCGCCCGTTCCTGATCTTCGACGACGCCGACATCGACGACGCGGTCGAGGGCGCGATGATCGCAAAGATGCGCAACATCGGCGAGGCCTGCACCTCTGCGAACCGCTTCCACGTCGCCGAGGATGTCGCGTCGGAGTTCGCGGAGAAGCTCGCGAAGCGGATGGGGTCGCTGAAGCTCGGCCGCGGGACCGAGGAGGATGTCGACACCGGCCCGCTGATCGACGCCGAACCAGCGCGACAAGGTCGCCGAGCTGGTCACCGACGCGGTCGACAAGGGGGCCACCGCTCTGGTCGGCGGGCAGGCGCGCGACGGGGCCGGCTACTTCTTCGAGCCGACCGTGCTGGCGGACGTCCCGGACTCGGCCCGCCTGCTTCGGGAGGAGATCTTCGGCCCGGTCGCGCCGGTGAAGGGATTCGGCTCCGACGAGGAGGCGATCGCGGCCGCCAACGCGACCGAGTACGGGCTGGTCGCCTACGTCTACACCCGCGACATCAAGCGGGCGCTGCGCGTCTGCGAGCGGCTCGAGAGCGGGATGATCGGGCTCAACCAGGGAATGGTCTCCAACGCCGGCGCGCCGTTCGGCGGGGTCAAGCAGTCGGGGATCGGCCGCGAGGGCGGCAACGAGGGGATCCACGAGTACCTCGAGACCAAGTACGTGGCGGTCAACCTCTGAGCGCGCTGCCGGGCTCGTAGTCCGGGAACAGGACCTCGAGCAGCGGCGCAAAGCGGTCGAAGCGCTCGATCTCGCAGCCGTTCACGCGGGTGAGCTCGGCGTCGATCGGTTCGCCCTCGATCGTCCCTTCGATCGTGACCACGTCGGGCCCGCCGTAGATCTCGGTGCATGCCGTCTCGGGTGGCACGGGCGCTCCCGGATCGTCCGGCAGCGCGGCGATCGCGTCGCATGCCCCGGACTCGGCGCCGGGGCAGCTGACGGTGGCGACCGCCGCCTCGGCCGGATCGCCTGGGCGGCCGTCGGCCGAGACCGTGATCACGAGCTCGGTGGCCGGGGACCCGGAACCGGCGGACGTCGTCGTGCCGTCGCCCTCGCCGCAGCCGGCGAGGGCGACGCTGACGAACCCGAGTGCCGCGAGCCGTCTCAGCGCCCGAGCAGGTGGCCGAGCAGCCCGCCAGAGGTCTGGCGCTTCTCGAGATAACACTGGTGGTACTCCTCGGCGCGCCAGAACGGCTTCGCCGGGGTGATCTCGGTGACGATCTCGTCGCGGAAGCGCCCGCGGTTGGCCTCCAGCACCCGGCGCGCGGCCTCGGCCTGCGCCTCGTCCTCGGTGAAGATCACCGAGCGGTACTGCCAGCCGACGTCCGGGCCCTGGCGGTTCATCTGCGTCGGGTCGTGGATCTCGAAGTACTTCTGGACCAGGTCCTCGTAGGCGATCCGCTGCGGGTCGAACTCGACCCGGCAGACCTCGACGTGGCCGGTGTCGCCGCGGCAGACCTGCTCATACGTGGGGTTCTCGAGCTGTCCGCCCTCGTAGCCGACCGCGGTGTCGACGACGCCGTCGAGGGAGCGGAACTGCTCCTCGACCTGCCAGAAGCAGCCGGCGCCGAAGGTCGCGTACTCGTTGTGGGTGCTCGGCGTGGGATTCTCAGTCATGACCTATCAGTCTGCCACGCGGCCGATTCGTTACCACGGAGAAACGGTTCCGCTGGCGATCGTCGACCCGACGAACATCCCGATGCTGACGGCCAGTGTGACGGCCGCTCCGTGGAATCGCTCCATGCCGGCAGCGAGTCTCCCCCAAGGCACCCACCCCGAGCATCGGTAGGAACTACGGAGCCGGACGTACTACCCGAGATCAGGTAGTCGGACAAGGCGAGGGCCCCGCCGAAGCGGGGCCCTCGTTACGTCCTGACTTCCGGTCGAGTCCTACTTGGCGCTCTTCTCCTTGACCCCCTTGGGCTCGCCCTCGAAGTCGTAGATCTTGCCGTTGAAGCGGAAGCCGTCCACGGCGCCGATCCACATGTTGTCGCGGCCCTTGCCGATCGCAGCGGTGCGAATGGTCGGCTCGGCGCCGCCGTCGCTCAGCCCGGCTTGTGCATCCGCGAGGCTGCACGGCGTCGGGTCAGTCTGCGGGCAACCTGTCGCCGTACCCTCGCCACCGGTGAAGTACCAGCGGCCATTGGCCAGGTCAGTGGCGTCGATGTAATCGCTCCACACGTTGACCGGAACACCGGCGCCGGTCGGGACGAACACCATCGAGGTGAAGTCGTCCGTACCTGGGGCCGTCATGTTCGGGTCGATCTCGAACGTGATGTTCGGCAGGTTGCTCACCCCGCCGTAGGTCACGTTCTCGCCCGTCTGGAAGACGTGGAACCCGGTCTCCTCGATCCCGAGGACCGGCTCACCGAAGAAGTCGACCTCGTTACCGAAGGCGGCCTTCTCCTCGGGCTGGCTGCCGTTTTCGAGGGGATTCGTGTTCTTGGTGTTGTTGGCGTTGCGCGACGTGGACCGGTCCGCGACCGCGATCCCGAGGCTGCCCTTGCCGTACGGCGGCGCGGACACGTCGCCGCTGGGTAACACCGCCACCGCGGGGCCGTCCCGAAGCTCGGCGACCGGCGAGCCGATGGTGTTGCGCGGGATCGCGCCCCAGTGCTCGGACTTGGTGTTGACGTCACCCGAGCCCGCGATCGCGGTTGCCGCGATCCCGACCCCGACGACCAGCAGACCAGAGACTGTGAGCACCTTCCATGGTGCAAAACGAATACAAACGTCCCCGGATCAAGACGCCCGCGGCTACTGATGCGGCCGGGCCATCTTCACGAAGTCGAGCGCCTCCTCGAGCACCTCTTCGGAGACGCCCCGCTCGATCGCCACCTCGCGCACGGTGCGGTTCGAGGTCGCCGCCTCCTTCACGATCTCGGCGGCCTTGTCGTAACCGATGTGCGGGTTGAGCGCGGTCGCCACCTGAAGGGTCGACTCGGCGTGCCGCTGGAGCATCTCCTCGTTCGGCTCGATCCCGCTGACGCACTTGGTGTCGAGCAGGCGCGCCGCTGCGGCGAGCAGCTTGATCGAGTCGAGCAGGTTCCGGGCGATCAGCGGCACCCTGACGTTGAGCTCGAACTGTCCCTGCGACCCGGCGAGCGTGATCGCGGCGTCGTTGCCGATCACCTGGTCGCCGACCTGGATCGTGACCTCGGGGATCACCGGGTTGACCTTGCCGGGCATGATCGAGGAGCCCTTCTGCAGCTCGGGCAGGCGGATCTCGGCGAGGCCGGCGCGGGGACCCGAGCCCATCAGCGCCAGGTCGCCGGCGATCTTGATCATCGACACCGCGACGACCTTGAGCGCCCCCGAGAGCTCGACCAGCGCGTCGCGGTTGCCGTTCGCCTCGAAGGGGTCCTCGGGCGCCGAGATCTCGAGCCCGGTCGCCTCGGAGAGCTTCGCCCGCACGCGCTCGGCGAACTCGGCGTGGGTGTTGATCCCCGTCCCGGTCGCGGTGCCGCCGAGCGGGATCTGGCCGACCCGGCCGAGGGTGTCGCGAACCCGCGCTGCGCCGAGCCGGATCTGCGCGGCGAATCCGTCGAACTCCTGACCCAGGGTCACCGGGACCGCGTCCATCAGGTGGGTGCGCCCCGACTTGACGTGGTCGGCGAACTCCTCGCCCTTGGCCGCCAGGGCGGCGGCGAGGGCATCGAGCGCCGGCAGCAGGTCGGACTCGACCTCGCCCAGCGCCGCCAGGTGGACGGCCGACGGGAAGACGTCGTTGGAGGACTGGCCCATGTTGACGTGGTCGTTGGGGTGGGCGCCGTCGCCGGCGAGGTTGGCGATCACCTCGTTCGCGTTCATGTTCGAGGAGGTCCCGGATCCGGTCTGGAACACGTCGATCGGGAACTGGTCGTCGTGCTCGCCGTCGGCGACGGCGTCGCCGGCAGCGGCGATCCGCTCGGCGACGTCGGCGTCGAGCTTGCCGAGCTCGGCGTTGACGCGCGCGGCGGCGGCCTTGATCCGCCCGAGCCAGTGGATCACCGGAGCGGGCACCGGGTGCCCGGAGACCGGGAAGTTCTCGACCGCCTTCGCCGTCTCGCCGCCCCACAGCTGCTCCGTGACCTGGTCTGAGATCGTCGCCATGAATTGAGGCTATCGCCCTCAGCCACGCGCCTGCCCGGCGGCGTAGCCCTCGCCGAACGAGCGCTCGAACTCGGCCCCGAACGGCTTGCCGCCCGGGCCCGTGTAGCGCGCGGCGGAGTCGAGTCGCAGCACGAGGTCCTGGTGGATTCCCCCGGTCCCCGACGCGCCCTCCTGGACGGCGCCGACCAGGTAGCCGAGCTCGACGATCGTCCGCGGGTCCGGATCGCGCAGGATCCTGCGGTTGAGCTCGGTCGCGGCGTCGACCACCGACTTGCCGACCGTCTGCAGGGCCCCGCTCGGCTGCTCGGCGACCAGGCAGGAGCTGATCGGCGTAGTCCCGTCGAGGCGGACCTCGCCCGGCGCCGCTTCGAGCGCCCGCAGGTACGCGTCCGCGGGCTGCAGGCAGGCTGCCGGCGTCTCGGGCTGGTCGTCGGAGCCGCAGCCGCCCAGGGCGATCGCCACCGCTGTACCCGCCGACGATGAGCTTGGTCCGCACCGATCCATCGTAGGCTCAACCGCGTGAGCGCCGTCGGGGAGAGCTTGCGGTCATTTCGCCGCCGCTCACGGGCTGGAGGACGCGAGCGGATACGTGGTCGAGGCGCTGACGCCGCTGCTCGCGCGCGCCGAGGGGCTGGGGCTCGAGCCCGCGGCTCGCGGAGCGCTCCCCGGCGGCGGTCATGGCGTGATCGGGCTCCTGCGCTACGGCGGCGGCCACGCCGTCGGCGCCGAGAGCGACCGCAGCTTCGAGTTCCTGGTCGCGATCACCCGGGTGCCGGAGTCCGAGCCGCTGATCCCGCGGCTCTTCTGCCGCCGGCGCGGACGGGTGGAGAGCGTCGGCGGGATGGGCTTCGAGCTCGACGACGAGCTGGCGTGGACGGAGAGCGAGGCGCTCGGCGGCGCGCTACGAGGTCGCCACGAGCCCCTACCAGGACCCGAACTGGACCCGCCAGCTGCTCTCGCCGGACTTCATCGACTGGCTCGTCACCACGCCGCCGCCGAGCTTCGCCTTCGAGCTCGCCTACGGCGACCTGGTGGGGTCGGTGGACCCGGTGGAGCCGCTCGGGAGCCTCTGGGAGGCGACCGGCGCGGTCGCGAAGCGGATCCGCCAGGAGTGCGCGGAGGAGGTCTGAGAGGATGCGGCTGAACCGCCTCGGGGCGAAGCTGATCGCGGTGTTCGCGCTGGTCGGGGCCGTGATGGTCGCGCTCGCGGTGCTCGGCGCCCCGGGGGCGATCGTCTTCTGGCTGATGGGCGGCGCCTATCTGCTCGGTGTGCTGATCGCCGTCTGGATCGCGATCCGCGCCCGGCTCCGCGCCCGCCACCGGCGCTGGCTGGCGGCCAACGGCCTTCGCGGGCGGGTGACGATCGTCGCGGCGTCGAGCGAGATGTCGATCAACGAGCAGCCGGTGTTCGACCTCGTCGTCGACCTCGAGGTCCCCGGCCAGGAGCCGACGCCGGGTCGAGCGCCGGCTGATCGTCGGCAACTTCGCCGCCCGCCGGATGCGCCCTGGAATGGTCCTGCCGGCGTACGTGGATCCGGGCGACCCCGACGATCTGCTGATCGTCTGGTAAGCGGTTAGCGTTGCCGCGGTGAGCGTGGAGTCGAGCTACGAGGCGTTCGCGCCGGCGCACGGGCTCACGCGAGCGGACGACTTCTGGCCCGGTCCGGTGACGCCGCTGCTCACGAAGGGCGGGCGGATGGGGCCCGCGTTCGGCGGCCGGCTGGACCCGGGAACCGAGGGCGTGATCGCGCACTACGCGTACGGGCGCTTCGACTACAACGTCGTCTTCGCCCGGATCCCCGAGTCGCAGCCATTGGTGCCCAGGCTCGGCTGCGACCGCCGCGGGCGGATCACCGACGACATCCACTACGGCTTCGAGATCCGCAACTCGCGGCTGTGGACGGAGAGCGAGAAGCTCAACGAGCGCTTCAAGGTGACCGTGAGCCCGTTCCAGGACGACAACTGGCTGCGCCAGCTCTTCATCCCGACGTTCATCGACTGGCTCGGCGAGCGCTCCCCCGGCGACTTCTCGTTCGAGCTCGCCTACGGGTCGCTGCTCTGCTCGGTCGAGGACGACGATCCCGACCCGGCCGGACTCGAGGCGCTCTGGGAGGCGGGGGCGACGGTGGCGCGACGGATCCGCGAGGAGGCGAGCGAGTAGCGATGCAGATCAACCGAACCGGCTACGGACTGCTCGTCTTCTTCGGGGTCGGCGGACTGATCTTCACGCTCCTCGACTTCCTCGTCTTTCCGTTCCCGATCCTGATCGGCCCGATCTGGCTGCTGGTCACGCTCGGGCTCGCGCTGTATGCGATCAGGCAGGCACGGCGAGGGCCGGCACGAGCAGTGGCTGTGGAAGACCGGGCTCAAGGGGAGGGGCACGCTGGTCTCGGTCCGTTCCGGCGCGGTGATCAACGAGCAGCCGCTGATGACGCTCGAGCTCGACCTGGAGGTGCCGGGGCAGGCGCCGCGCCGAGTGAAGCGAAAGCTGATCATCTCCGACTTCGCCGCCCCCCTGATGCAGCCGGGGCTGGTCCTGCCGGTGTACGTCAACCCGCAGGACCCCGAGGACATCCTGGTCGTCTGGTGAGGCACTTGACCCGTTGACACCAACGTCCGCGGACTGAGACCCTTCGCATACCAAGCACAGACGCAAGGAAGGGAAGAGAATGAGTGGACGGATCCGCAGCCACCTGCGCTCGAACGTGGTCGGCTACCTGGCGTTGTTCTTCGCGCTCAGCGGCACCGCGGCGGCGCTCGACGGCCACAACACCGTCTTTGACGACGACATCGTCGCCGAGGCGGTCAAATCCGGCGAGGTCGCCGACGACACGTTGATCAGCGCCGACGTCAGGGATGACACCGTCGACACCGGCGGCCTCGCGGCCGTGGACTTGCGGCCGGGTTCGGTTGCCGGATCGGAGATCCGGACCGACGCGGTCGACGCTGACGAGCTTCAGGACGACGCGGTGTCAGCCGGCGAGATCGTCGATGGTGGCCTGCTCCCCGCCGACGTGAACCAGTTCTGGGCCGTCGTCGACGCCAACGGCACCGTGGCCCGTTCGAGCGAGCCCGGCGTCACGGTCACGCACACCGCCGGCACCGGCACGTACACGGTCGATTTCAACCGCACGATCAGCGATTGTGCGTTCAACGCGACGATCGGCCTGTCGGCCGCGTCGGGGGGCACCTCCTCACGCGGATTCACGACCGTGAACTCGCCGGCGAGTTCGCCGAGCGACTCGGTGTTGGTGACCACCGACGACATCGGCGACCCCCTGGACTCCGCCGAGCGTGGATTCCACCTCCAGGTGAGCTGCTAGACGCGGTCGGGGAACACAGGCCGGGACGAAACGGTTGGCAGAATCCGGGCGCTGATGCCCGGATTCCGCCCCGTAGACCCGAAGCAGTCCTTCCCCGAGCTCGAGCAGCGGGTGCTCGAGCGCTGGCGCGAGGACGACGTCTTCGAGCGCCAGCTCGCCCAGCGCCGCGAGGCCGGGCGCCCCGGTCTGGAGCTTCTACGAGGGGCCGCCGACCGCGAACGGCAAGCCGGGCTCCCACCACGTGCTCGCGCGCGCGTTCAAGGACGTCTACCCGCGCTACCAGGCGATGCGCGGCCACTACGTCCCGCGCAAGGCCGGCTGGGACTGCCACGGGCTGCCGGTCGAGCTCGAGGTCGAGAAGGAGCTCGGGATCTCCTCGAAGGCGGAGATCGAGGAGTACGGGATCGCCGAGTTCAACCAGCGCTGCCGCGAGTCGGTGTTCCGCTACGTCGAGGACTGGAACCGGCTGACCGAGCGGATCGGCTTCTGGATCGACCTCGACGACCCCTACGTGACGATGACCAACGACTACATCGAGTCGGTCTGGTGGGCGCTGCGCCAGATCTGGGACGACGGGCGCCTCTACAAGGGCCACAAGGTCGTGCCCTACTGCCCGCGCTGCGGCACCGCGCTCTCCTCGCACGAGGTCGCGCAGGGCTACGAGGACGTCGATGGACCCCTCGGTCTACGTGCGGCTGCCGGTCACCGAGGTGCCGCCGTCCGACGCGATCCCCGAGAACGCCGGTCGAGGCCGGCGACTACCTGCTCGTCTGGACGACGACGCCCTGGACGCTGATCTCCCACGCCGCGGTCGCCGCCGGCGCCGAGATCGAGTACGTGCGGGCGCGGGCTCGACGACGAGGTCGTGCATCGTCGCCCGGCCGCTGGTCGAGCGGGTGCTCGGCGAGGGCGCCGAGGTCCTCGCCCACTTCCCGGGCGCGGCGCTCGAGGGGATCCGCTACGAGGCCGCCGTTCGACTACATCAAGGGCGAGGACTTCGGGCCGCTCGGCCACACGGTCCTGCTCGCCGACTTCGTCACCACCGAGGACGGCACCGGCCTCGTCCACACCGCGCTCGCCTTCGGCGAGGACGACTTCCGGCTCGGCGAGCAGTACGGGATGACGCTGCAGAACCCGGTCCGCCCCGACGGCACCTTCGACGAGCGGGTCCCCGACTTCCAGGGCAAGATGGTCTTCGAGCACAACCCGGAGATCGTCGAGGCGCTGCGCGAGCAGCGGCCGGCTGTTTCGCGCCGAGGACTACGAGCACGCCTACCCGCACTGCTGGCGCTGCGGCACGCCGCTGCTCTACTACGCGAAGTCGAGCTGGTACATCCGCACGACCGAGCGTCCGCGACCGGATGCTGGCCGAGAACGAGACGATCGGCTGGCATCCCGAGCACATCAAGCACGGGCGCTTCGGCAAGTGGCTGGAGGGCAACGTCGACTGGGCGCTCTCGCGCGAGCGCTACTGGGGCACGCCGCTGCCGATCTGGGAGTGCGAGGCGGCCGACTGCGAGGAGGCGTTCTGCGCCGGCTCGGTCGCCGAGCTGCGCGAGCGCGGCGGCGAGGTGCCCGACGACCTGCACCGCCCGTACATCGACGAGGTCGTGCTCGACTGCGAGACGTGCGGCGGCGAGATGCGCCGGGTCGACGAGGTGATCGACGCCTGGTTCGACTCGGGCGCGATGCCGTTCGCGCAGTTCCACTACCCGTTCGAGAACGAGGAGGAGTTCGAGCGAGCGCTTCCCGGCCGACTACATCTGCGAGGGCTCAGGACCAGACCCGCGGCTGGTTCTACTCGCTGCTCGCCGAGTCGACCCTGCTCTTCGACCGAGACGAGCTACCGCAACTGCGTCTGCCTCGGGCTGATCCTCGACCCCGAGGGCCAGAAGATGTCGAAGAGCCGCGGCAACGTCGTCGACCCGTGGGAGGTGCTCGACGCCCACGGCGCCGACGCCTTCCGCTGGTACTACCTGACCTCCCAGCAGCCCTGGGCCGGCTACCGGTTCTCGGCCGAGACGGTCGGCGAGTCGGTGCGCCAGTTCCTGCTCACGCTCTGGAACACGTACTCGTTCTTCGTCCTCTACGCGAACGCCGAGGAGCTCGAGCGCGAGCGACTTCGAGCGGGCTCGCGCTCGGCGACGAGGACCTCGACCGGTGGGCCCTCTCGCGGCTGCAGGGCACTGACGCGCGACGGTGATCGAGCGGATGGACGACTTCGACTGCACCACCGCCGGGCGGGCGATCGCCGCCTACGTCGACGAGCTCTCGAACTGGTACGTGCGGCTCTCCCGGCGGCGCTTCTGGGACGGCGACCGCGGCCGCGTTCGCGACCCTGCGCCACTGCCTGGTCGAGGTCGCGAAGCTGCTCGCCCCGTTCACCCCCTTCGTCGCCGACGAGATCCACGCCAACCTCACCGGCGACGGCGACTCGGTCCACCTCGCCGACTACCCCGAGCCCGACCCGGAGCTCGAGGACGGCGAGCTCGAGGCCGGGGTCGAGGCGGCGATGCGCGCGATCGAGCTCGGCCGCGCCGCCCGCGCCCAGGCGAAGGTCAAGAACCGCCAGCCGCTGCGCCGGGCGGTGATCGTCGCCACCGAGGCCGAGCGGGCCGAGATCGAGCGGCTCGCCGAGCTCGTCCGCGCCGAGCTCAACGTGAAGGAGCTCGAGTTCGTCTCCGAGGAGGGCGAGCTGGTCCGCTACGCGGTGAAGCCCAACTACCGCGCGCTCGGGCCCGCGGTTCGGCAAGGCGATGCCGCAGGTCGCGGCGGCGGTCGAGGCGCTCGACCCCGACCACGTCGCCGAGGCGATCCGCGGCGAGCGCCGGATCGGGATCAACGATCGACGGCGCCGAGCACACGCTCGAGCCCGACGACCTGACCCTGGTGATGGAGCCGCTCGAGGGCTACGAGGTCGAGGCCGAGGCCGGGCGCGCGGTGGCGCTGGCGCTCGAGCTCGACGACGAGCTGCGCCGCGAGGGCCTCGCGCGCGAGATCGTGCACGCGGTCCAGAACGCCCGCAAGCAGGCCGGGCTCGACGTCTCCGACCGGATCGCGCTGACGCTCGGCGGCGACGAGGCGCTGGTCGAGGCCGCGCGCGAGCCACGAGGAGTACATCGCCGGCGAGACGCTGGCGACCTCGGTCGCCTACGACGGCGCCGGGCTCGAGCGCAGCGGCCTCGATCGAGGGCCGCGAGCTGGGGATCGGGATCGAGAAGAGCGAGCTGAGCTACGCGCGAGCCGGCGTCAGTCGACGCTTCACCTTCATCTTCATGTCCTCGTGGACGGTGCAGATGAGCTTGTAGGTGCCGGCCTTCTTGAACTTCTTCTGTGAAGTTGACCCCGCGGGCGTCGGTGGTCTCCGAGGCGAAGACGCCGCCCGGGCCCTTCTTCTTGATCACGTTGTGCTCGTCGCTCGCCGATCCAGTTGAACTTGACCTTCGTCCCGGCCGAGATCGAGATGCTTGTCGGGGTGAAGAAGTCGTCGCCGACCTCGACCGTGCGCTCGAGGCGCGACGCCGGCGCCGCCGGCGACCGCGAAGGCGAGCGCCGGCGGCGAGTCGCGAGCGAGGCGCGACGAGACTGCGAATCGGCGGCTGCATCAGACCAGGGCCGGCTCGAGCTCGGCCTCGAGGCGGCGCTTCGGCAGCGCGCCGACGATCCGCTTCGCCTCCGCGCCGTCCCGGAACAGGATCAGGGTCGGGATCGAGAGCACCTCGTAGCGGCCCGCGGTCTGCTGGTTGTCGTCGACGTTGAGGCTGACGATCCGCAGGTCGCCGTCGCGCTCGGCCGCCATCTCCTCGAGGATCGGATGGACGACGCGGCACGGCCCGCACCAGGGGGCCCAGAAGTCGACGAGCACCGGGCCGTCGGCGTCGAGCACCTCGGCCTGGAAGTTGGCGTCGGTCACGTCGGGGAGCTTGCCGGTCACTCTCGGTCTCCTAACCCGTTGCTGCCTACGGCGGTCTGATGCCGTCGGGCTTGCTACTTCAGAAAGTATAGTCGCTGCCGCAAGCTGCGCTCGAAACAGTATGTCACCGGTCAGCGGCGGCGCGACGAGCCGCATCAGCGGGCACCCGCCAGCGCCGCCTCGACCACGATCGAGCCGCTCATCTTCGACTCGCCGACCCGGCGGTCGCGAAAGACGATCGGCACCTCGACCACGCGGAAGCCCGGCGCGGACCGCGCGGTAGGTGGTCTCGACCTGGAACGCGTAGCCGAGCGAGGGGATCGTCTCGAGGTCGATCGCCTCGAGCACCTCGCGGCGAAAGACCTTGAAGCCGCCGGTCAGGTCGGCGATCCCGACGCCCGAGCAGCGCGCGCGCGTAGGCGCTGCCGCCGCGGCTGATCAGCCGCCGCATCGGCCCCCAGTCGGCGACCCCGCCGCCGGCGACGTAGCGCGAGCCGAGCACCAGGTCGGCGTCGCTCGACGGCGGCCGAGCAGGCGCGGCAGGTCGGCCGGGTCGTGGGAGAAGTCGGCGTCCATCTGGGCGACGAGCTCGGCGCCGCCGGCGAGCGCCCGGCGCGAAGCCGGCGACGTAGGCGGGGCCGAGGCCCTCCTTGCGGCGCGGTGCAGGACCTCGACGTCGTCGATGCGTCGGCCGCGAGCCGGTCGGCGATCTCGCCGGTGCCGTCGGGCGAGGCGTCGTCGACGACCAGGAGCCGGCGCTCGGCGGGCAGGTGCTCGCGGACCGCGGCGACGATCGCCTCGAGGTTCGTCGGCCTCGTTGTAGGTCGGGAGGACGAGCCAGACGGTCGGCGCGGGGTTCGCGGGCACCGCGGCGCAATCTAGAGTCACGCGCCGATGCCGATGCGAAACGCCGAGATCGCCGACGCGATGACCGAGCTCGGGACCCTGTACGAGCTCGACGGCGCGATCCGCTACCGCGTGATCGCCTACCAGGAGGCGGCGCGGGTGATCCGCCAGAGCCCGGTCTCGGTCGAGGAGCTGGCGCTGGCGGGGCAGGGCGACCGAGCTGCCCGGGATCGGCGACACGCTGCAGGAGAAGATCGTCGCCCTGCTCGAGACCGGCGAGATCCCCGCGGCGACGAAGCTGAAGGCGAAGTTCCCGGCCTCGCTGGTCGAGGTGACGCGGATCCCCGGGCCTCGGCGCGAAGACCGTGCGCAGGCTCTACGACGAGCTCGGCGTCGCCAGCCTCGACGAGCTGCGCGCGGCCGCCGAGCAGCGAGCAGATCCGCGACGCTCAAGGGCCTCGGGCCGAAGGTCGAGGAGAACGTGCTCGCGGCGCTCGGCGAAGCTCGGCGAGGAGGGCCCGGCCGAGCGGCTGCTGCTCTCCGAGGTGCTCCCGGTCGCCGAGGAGCTGGCGGAGGCGCTGCGCGAGCACCCGGCCTCCGACGCGGTCGAGATCGCCGGCTCGGCGCGGCGCGGGCCGAGACCTGCAAGGACATCGACCTGATCGCGACCGCCGAGCGACCCGAAGGCGCTCGCCGATGGCGCTGACCGAGCACGCGCTCGCCGCCGCAGTCGGGCTCGGCGGGCAGCGGCCGGGACGCGGATCACCACCTACAACGGGATCTCGGTCGACCTGCGGATCGTCGACGCCGGACGCCTACGGCAACCTGCTCCAGCACTTCACCGGCTCGAGCCGCGCACAACGTCGAGCTGCGCGAGCGCGCGGTGAAGATGGGGCTCTCGGTCTCCGAGCACGGGATCGCTCGAGACCGAGACGGGCGACGGTCGAGCGCTACGCGACCGAGGCCGAGGTCTACGAGCGGCTCGGGCTCGCCTACATCGAGCCCGAGCTGCGCGAGGGCAGCGGCGAGATCGCCGCGGCGGCCGAGGGCGAGCTGCCCGAGCTGGTCGAGCTCGAGCGACATCCGCGGCGACCTGCACTGCCACACGACGCTCTCGGACGGCCGCAACTCGCTCGAGCAGATGGCCGAGGGCGCGCAGCGAGCGCGGCTACGCCTACCTGGCGGTCACCGACCACTCCGCCAGCCACGGGTTCGGCAACCACGTGACCGCCGAGGCGCTGCTCGAGCGGGTCGAGGAGGTCGCCGCCTACAACGCGGCGAGCGAAGGGGCGGTTCCGCCTGCTCGCCGGCTCGGAGGTCAACATCCTCCCCGACGGCTCGCTCGACTACGAGCCCGAGGTGCTCGAGCAGCTCGACTGGGTGATCGCCAGCGTCCACACGTCGTTCCGGATCTCGCCGAAGAAGATGACCGAGCGGGTGATCGCGGCGATCGAGAACCCGCATGGTCGACTGCATCGGCCACCCGACCGGGCGGCTGATCAACAGGCGCGAGCCCTACGACATCGACATCGAGGCGGTCGCCGAGGCCGCGGCCGCGCACCGGACGCTGATCGAGATCAACGGCAACCCGAACCGCCGCGACCTCTCCGAGCGCCACGCCCGCCTCGCCGCGGACGCCGGGGTGAAGATCTGCGTCAACACCGACGCCCACGGCGTCGACACGCTCGCCAACATGCGCTACGGCATCGCGACCGCGCGGCGCGCCTGGCTGACCAAGGCCGACGTCGCCAACACCCGGACCTGGAAGCAGCTGCTGAAGCTGCGCGGGCGCAGCGAGTAGGAAAGAGGTAGTTCGCTATGCTAATTAGCAATGGTAACTACTTCCGCCGCCCGCTGACTGAGACCGCCGCCCGGCTGCGGCTCGCGGTGGTGCGCACCGCGCGGCGGCTGCGCCAGGACGCGAACGAGGCTGAGGGGCCGGGCGGGCTCAGCCCGACCCTGACCGCGGCGCTCGCGACGATCGACAACCACGGCCCGCTGACCCCGAGCGAGCTCGCCGAGCGCGAGCGGATCCGCCGGCCGACGGCGACCCGGATCGTCGCCAGCCTGGTCGAGCTCGGGCTCGTCACCCGCACGCCCGACCCCGCCGACGGGCGCGGCTTCCTGGTCGCGACGACCGCCGAGGGCTCGGCGCTGCTGAAGCGGCTGCGCAGCCGCAAGAACGCCTACCTGGCGAAGCGCATGCGCGACCTCGATCCCGACGACGTCGCGACGCTCGAGCGGGCCGCGGAGATCCTCGAGCGGCTGCTCGACGAGGAGCCCGAGAAGGGCGTCCGTGACGGCCGCGCTGCGCCGCTCCTTCAGCTCCCTCGAGGTCCCCAACTACCGGCGCTACTTCGCCGGCCAGATCGTCTCGCTGTCCGGCAACTGGATGCAGATGGTCGCCGAGATGTGGCTGATCCTCGAGCTCACCGGCAGCGGGGTCGCCGTCGGCGTCACCGCGGCGCTGCAGTTCCTGCCGATCCTGCTGTTCGGCGCCTGGGGCGGCGTGCTCGCCGACCGCTGGCCGAAGCGCTCGCTGCTGATCGTCACCCAGACGCTGATGGCGGTGCCGGCGCTGGCGCTCTGGGGGCTGACCGCGACCGGCGCGGTCGTGCCCTGGATGGTGTTCGCGCTCGTCTTCGTCCGCGGCTCGGTCAACTCGATCGACAACCCGACCCGCCAGAGCTTCGTGATCGAGATGGTCGGCGCCGACCGGGTCGTCAACGCGGTCGGCCTCAACAGCGTCCTCATCCACTCGGCGCGGATCCTCGGCCCGGCCGGCGCCGGCCTCCTGATCGCCACCCTCGGCGTCGCTCCCTGCTTCCTGCTCAACGCGGCGACCTTCGCCGCGATGATCGTCGCCCTGCGCGGGATGGACCCGGCCCGGCTGTCGGCCCCGGCCGATCGCGGACGAGCGGACGCGGCGGCGTCCGCGCGGCGCTGCGCTACGTACGCGGCGAGCCGAGCCTGCTGATCCCGCTGGTGATGATGGTCGTCGTCGGGACGCTGGCGTTCAACTTCCAGGTCCTGCTGCCGCTGCTCGGCCGCTTCACCTTCGACGGCGGCGCCGGCGCCTACACCGCGCTCGCCGTCGCGATGGCGATCGGCTCGGTGGCCGGCGCGCTCGGCGACCGGCGCGCGCGGGCGGGTCAGCGAGCGCCTGATCGCGGGCTCGGCGGCGGCCTTCGGCCTCTTCGCCCTGCTGGCCGCGGCCGCGCCGAGCCTGCCGCTGGCGCTGGTCGCGCTCGTCCCGCTCGGGGCGGTCAGCGTCACCTTCGCCGCCGCGCGTCAACTCGACCCTGCAGCTCGGCGCCAGTCCCGCGATGCGCGGCCGGGTGATGGCGCTCTACTCGGTCGTCTTCCTCGGCTCGACCCCGATCGGCGGCCCGATCGTCGGCTGGCTCGCCGAGGTCGCCGGGCCGCGCTCGGGCCTCGTCCTGGCCGGGATCGCCGCGCTCGCCGCGGCGGATCGGCGGCGCGATCGCCTTCGCCCGCCGCCGCGACCCGGAGTTCAGCGCCCTGCGGCCGCTGCGCGAGCGCGCCGACGCCACATCGCTAGCCGGCCTGGGCCGGCGGGGGTGGGGGCGGCTTGGCGGCCGGGGCGCGGTCGCGGTAGAGGCCCGGGGTGCGGATCAGCTTCACCGGCTCGAGGGCCGAGGAGGGCTCGACGTAGAAGCGGACGCCGTCGCGGTCCTCGATCGCGGCGACGGCGTGCTCGCGACCGCGCCAGGCGAGCGCGATCAGGATCGCGTAGCCGGCGCCGATCGCCGCGACCTGAGGGGCGAACGAGCCGGCGATCGCCGACGAGCAGCGCGAAGGCGCCGATCGGCCACAGCCGCATGAACGCGATCCGGCCCGGGCTCTCCGGCGGCAGGCTGGTCGCGGTGCGCGCTCCTGCGAGCAGCCGCGCGATCGCCTCCGCGGCCCGCGCCGGGCGTCCGAGCCAGACGCCGATCGCGGCGCCGGCGATCCACCAGCCGGCCGCGAACGCGAGCGCGAACTCGTTCGTGTCCTGGTTGGCGACGACGACGCGACCGCGCCGAGCGCGGTCGCGACGCCGGCGACCAGTAGGACCGAGACGCGCAGCAGGTCGCAGAACAGCATCCGCTCAGAGGCTCCGCAGCAGGTCGAGGAAGGCCTTCGGGCCGGCGACGACGAGGTCGGCGCGGTGCTCGATCTCCGGCGGCGCCTCGGCGGAGGCGACCCCGACGCAGACCGCGCGCTCGAGCTCGCCCGCCGCGCTGCGAGCTCGCGCAGCGCGGCGAACGCGTCGAGGTCGGTGCGGTCGTCGCCGCCGAAGAGCGCGCTCGCTCGACCCCGGCCTCCTCGACCAGCCGGCGGACCGCGATCCCCTTGTCGACCGTGGCCAGCGGCCGGATCTCGAGCACCATCCGGCCCGAGGTGCGGCGATCAAGCCCTCCTCCTCGGCGAGCACGGCCACCTCGCGCGCCCGCTGGGCCGCCGTCTCGGCGTCGGGTGCGCCGCGCCAGTGGATCGCCTGGATCGGGCCCTTGTCCTCGAGCCGCAGCCCGACCGCCCCGAGGTCGATCCCAGTCGAGCCGCGAGACGAACCCGGCCGCCGCCGAGCCGCGGTGGCCGAGCTCGGGATCGAGGCGCGGTCGCGAGTCGCCCGGCGCCGAGCAGCTCGAGCCCGTGGTTGCCGGCGTAGGTGAGCTGCGTCGACGCCGACCATCCGCCGCGCCGCGCTCGCCCGGCGCCCGCTGACGCAGGCGACCAGCCGGTAGCGCTCGGCGAGCTCGGCCAGCGAGCGCTGCGCGGCCTCGGCGGCACCGCCGCCGCCTCGGGGTCGTCGACGATCGGCGCCAGGGTGCCGTCGATGTCGCAGAGGATCGCGCCGCGCGGCCGGATCGGCGCGCAGCGGCTCGAGGATCGGGTCGGCGGCCATCTGGCCGCCTAGTATCGCGACGGATGGCCCGCGACCGGATCCTCAAGCTCGCCGCGATCGCGACCGCCGCCGGGGCGTTCAGCGGCCTGTTCGGCGTCGGCGGCGGGACGCGTGATCGTGCCGCTGCTGATCCTCTGGTTCGCCTACGGCGAGCGCGAGGCGACCGGGACCAGCCTCGCCGCGATCGTCGTCATCGCGCTGCTGGCGGCGCTCGTCCACGGCGCTTACGGCAACGTCGACCTGCTCGAGGCGGCTGGTCGTCGGCGTCCCGGCGGTCGGCGGGGTGATCGCCGGGACGACGCTTCAGCAGCGGATCCCCGAGCGGCGTGATCTCGCTGCTCTTCGCCCTGCTGCTGGTCGGCGGTCGCCATCCAGCTGCTGGTCGGCTGATGGACTACGTGGCGGTCGCGATCTGCGGGTTCGCCGGCGGCGCCGTCGGCGGGATGCTCGGGCGTCGGCGGCGGGATCCTCTTCGTTCCGGCGCTGGTCGATCTTCCTCGACGAGCCCCAGCTGCGGGCCGAGGCGACCTCGCTGCTGGCGATCGTCCCCGTCGGCATGGCCGGCGCCTGGCGCCAGCACCGGTTCGGCAACGTCCGCGTGCGCGACGGCGCTGATGTCGGCGCGCTCTCGCCGCTCGGGGTGCTCGCGGGCGTGGTGCTCGCCAACGCGGTCTCCGAGCGGGTGCTCGAGGTCTCCTTCGCCGCGCTCGCGCTGGTGATCGCGGCCCAGCTGTTCAGGCGTATGGCCCGTGCTCCAGCGCGCCCTTGACCGACGCGTCGAGCGCGTTGAGCCGGTAGAGCGCCAGCGCCTCGGCCGAGGCGAAACCGTGGCCGGAGCCGCGGCGCGCCGCCTGGGCGCGGCCCGGGCCGGCGTCCGGCCCGTGGTGTGAGAGCACGCAGTTGAGCAGCGCCAGCCGACGCTCGGGCGCCAGCGCGGTCGCCGCCGCGCCGACGATCTCGGCGCCGATCGCCAGGTGGCCGAGCAGCCGGCCCTCGTCGGAGAGCCCGAACTCGGCGCCGTAGGTGAACTCGCGCGCCCGGCCGACGTCGTGGACGATCGCCGCCGCCATCAGCAGGTCGGAGTCGAGCCGCGGATGCAGCGCGCAGGTCTCCAGCACCAGCGTGGCGACCGCGACCGTGTGCTCGAGCAGGCCGCCGAGATACGCGTGGTGGGAGCGCTCGGGTGCAGGGCGCGCGTCGGAAGTCCGCCGCCAGCGGGCCCGCGAAGACCACCGCGTCGACCACGGCGCGCAGCTGCGGGTCGTGGACCTCGCCCGCGAGGTGCTCGAGGAAGCCCTCCAGCTCCTCGACCGAGCGGTAGGCGGCGGGCAGGAACTCGGCCGGGTCGAAGCTGCCGGGCTCGAGCCGGCGGGCGTCGTCGACCTCGACCACGAGCTCGCCGCGGAAGCGCTCGACCCTGCCGCGGATCGGCGACCGCGTCGCCGGCCTCGAAGCGCAGCCCGATCCGGTCCGCCTCGCGAAAGGCGCGCGCGGCGATCGTGCCGGTGCGATCGCGCAGCCGCAGCGACAGGTACGAGGAGCCGTTGCGCGCGGTCTGGCGCTCCTTCGCAGACGCACGGCGAAGCGGCCCTCGAAGCGCTGCCCGGGCGCAGGTCGGCGACCTCGGGGTGGATCTGAGCGACGGCCGCTTCCACGCGTCGATCTTGACCTGTCGAGGCGGACATGAACCGCGCCTACCGGCTCATCGCTGGCGGCCCAGCCAGTAGGCTCGATGCGTGGAGGTTTTGAAGTGGGTTGGGGAGCCGCCGGAGCTGCGCTCGCCGGTCCTGGTGGCGGCGTTCGCGGGCTGGAACGACGCCGCCAGCGCCGCGACCACCGCGCTCGAGGCGGTCGCGGTCTCGCTCGATGCCGAGCGCGTCGCGGCGATCGACCCGGAGGAGTTCTACGACTTCCAGGTCACCCGGCCGACGATCCGGATGACCGAGGGCCAGGCCCGCGAGGTCGACTGGCCCGACAACACGATCTTCGCCGCCGTCGCCCCGGCCGCCGAGCGCGACCTGGTCCTGGTCTCCGGGATCGAGCCGAACCTGCGCTGGCGGACCTTCGCCGAGGCCGTGATCGAGGCCGCCGAGCGACTCGGGGTCGAGATGGTCGTCACCCTCGGCGCGCTGCTCGCCGACGTCCCGCACACCCGCGCCGTCCCGATCACCGGCCTCGCCTCCGACCCCGAGCTGGTCGAGCGCCTGTCGCTGAGCCGCTCCAACTACGAGGGCCCGACCGGGATCGTCGGCATCGTCCACGACGCCTGCCGGCGGCGCGAGCTGACCTCGGCCAGCCTCTGGGCGGCCGTCCCCCACTACGTCGCCGCGGTGCCCAACCCGAAGGCGGCGCTGGCGCTGCTGCGCCGGCTCGAGGGCTTCACCGGGATCGCGATCGAGGCCTCCGAGCTCGAGGAGGCCATGGACCGCTTCGAGACCCAGGTCGACCGCGCCGTCGCCTCCAACCCGGAGATCGAGGAGCTGGTCCGCCGGCTCGAGTCCGAGCAGGACGACGAGGGCGAGCTCGAGGCGCAGCGACATGCCCTCCGGCGACACGATCGCCCAGGACTTCCAGCGCTTCCTGCGCCAGCGGTCAGACGAGCACCAGCGCCCGGACGAAGCGGCTTAGCCGTCGACGGCTCACGCCTCGCTGGCCGGGCAGATCAGCCGGTAGTCGCACCAGGAGCAGATCTCGTATGAGGGGCGCGGCTCGAAGTCCTGCTCGCTGATCCCGCCGGCGACCTCGAGCACCGTGCGCTCGACCCGCTCGGCGTCGTCGGGCTCCGGGCTCAGCGAGACGCGCTCGTCGGCGAGCACGTACCAGTAGCTGCCGCGCTTCGGCCTCGATCTCCCACGCCTCGCGGGCGCCGAGCCGGTAGAGCGCCAGCTGCACGTCGCCGGTCAGCTTCGGGCCCGACCCCGGATCGCCGGTCTTGTAGTCGATCACCTCGTAGCCGCCGTCCGGGCAGCCGGTCGACGCGGTCGACGCGGCCGCGCAGCTGGTGCGGGCCGATCGCGAAGGAGAAGTTGCGCTCCAGCCACACCGGCTCGCGACTCGGAGCGCTGGTGGTGCTCGTGGTAGCGGGCGAGGGCGGCGACGGCGCGATCGCGGTACTGGAGCTCGTCGTCGGAGGCGCCGAAGCCCTGCCGCCGCCAGCCGGCCTCGAACAGGCCCAGCAGCCGGTCCAGGCCGCCGGCCGGCGGCCGAGTACGAGCTCCACGCCGCGCGCGCCGGCGCGCATCTCCTCGGCGTGGAAGCTTGTCGAGTACCTGGTGGATCAGGATCCCGAAGCGCTGGTTGATCGTCGGCTCCTGCGGGATCGCGAACACGCGCGCGAACTTGTACTTCAGCGGGCAGGTCCGGTAGAGGTCGATGTCGGAGGCCGAGAGCCCGAGGCCGCCCTTGCGCCGCGGCAGGAACTGCTCCAGCGACGGCTCGCGCCGGGCCGCGACCTGGGCGCGGCGCGCGCCGCGCTCGCGCTCCTCGCCGATCACGTACTCGTCGAGCGCCGAGGCCTCGATCGCGATCCGCTGCTCCGGCGACGCGACCCGGCCGAGCAGCTCGTTGATCGCGTCGATCGCCTCCGGCGCGGGCTCCGACGCCGGGGCTCTGGATCAGCGCCGCGAGCTTGACCAGCTCCAGGTAGCGGGCGACCGCCGCGTTGACGTCGTCGACCGTGTCGAGCCGCATCTCCGAGACCGCCGAGCCCGCCTTCCACGACGCCTCGAGCACCTCGTCGCGGAGCATCCGGTAGGTCGAGTGGAGCCCCTCGGCGGGCCCGAAGAGCTCCTCCTCGTGGATCTCCTCCTCGGCGCCGTGCTGCCTCGCGCGCCGCCGCGGTAGATCCGCGAGGGCGCGGTGCGGCCCTCCTCCGGCGCTCTGGGCCACGAGAGCACGAGCGCCAGCCGCGCCCGGGTCATCGCCACGTGGGCGAGCATCAGCCGCCGCTCGGTCGGTCAGCGCGTCGCCGGGCTCGGGCAGCGGCTCGGCGATCAGCTCGTCGGGGATCCAGGTGTCCTCCCAGTGGCGGGCGGCGACGGCGCCGCTGCGCAGGCCGAGCAGGTAGACGTGGTCGAACTCGAGGCCCTTGACCTGCTCGGGCTCGGCGACCAGCACCGCGCCCGGCGATCGGGCCGGTCGCAGTCGTCGTCGCCGAGCTCGCCGGCCTCGGCGACCGCGGTCAGGTGGCGGACGAAGTCGCGCACCGAGCCGCGCGGCTCGCGCCGCGACCAGTCGGCGGCGAGCTCGGCCAGCCGCGAGAGGTTGACGAGCCGCTCGGCGGTCTCCGGGCTGGCCGCGAACAGCCGGTGGCGGCGCAGGCCGACGCGCTCGATCAGCCGGCGGACGAAGACGTCGGCGCGCATCCGCTCGAGCGCGTTCGACGGCGGCGCGGTGCAGGCGCAGGAAGGTCTGGATCCGGTCGCGCGCCTCGGGCGGCAGCTGCGGGCTCTCGAGCGCCGCCTCGAGCGCCGAGATCATGTCGAGCTTGCGCCGCCGGGCGATCGTCGTCACCTTCGCCAGGTCGACCGAGCGCAGGCCGGCCGGCGGCCTGGTGAGCGTGCGGACGACCGCGGCGGCGTCGCCGGGGTCGGCGAGCATCCGCAGCCAGGCGAGCACGTCGCGGACCTCCGGCCGCTGGAAGAAGGCCGCGTCGCCGGCGAAGCGGAACGGGACGCTGCGCTCCTCGAGCGCCGCGGCGACCAGCCGTCCCTCGCGCCAGCCCGAGCCGGCGATCACGCAGATCCGCTCGGCGCGCACCTCGCCCGCGGCGAGCAGGTGCTCGACCTCGCGGGCGACCGCCTGGGCCTGCGCGCGGTCGTTCTCGCAGCGCCAGAACCGGGTCACGCCCGGGGTTCGCAGCGACTCCGCCGAGCTCGATCTCGGCGGCCCCCGGGTGGGCGGCGCGAAACGCCTCGAGCGCCGCCCGGCCGGCGCCGCGGAAGCGCCGCGTCGCCTGGTCGGGGTCGCACGGCGCAGACGAGGTTGCCGTGGGAGCCGACCGCCTCGAGCATGCGCGCGGTGGGCGATCCCGGCGTCCTCGAGCTCGTCGGCGAGCACGTTGCGGAAAGCGGCGCGCCGACCTCGTCGGCGACGTCGGCGCGGTTGCGCAGCAGCTTGCCGAGCTCGAGCACCAGGTCGCCGCCGTCGAGGCTGCCGGCCTCGCGCAGGATGCGGTCGTGGCGGGCGTAGAGGTCGGCGAACTCGATCTCGCGCTCGGCGCGCTCGCGCTCGGCGGCGTCGGCCGCGGCGCGCTCGCGCGGCGACCGCCCACTCGCGCAGCGCCGACGGCGCGACCGCCTCGGCCTTGAGCAGGTCGATGCGGCGCAGCAGGCGCGCCAGCAGCCCGGCCGGGTTGCCGCGAATCTCGTGGCGGCGCAGCGGCAGATCGTCGAGCCGGTCGAGCAGGATCGCGAGCCGGTCGGCCGGGCCCGACGGTGGTGAAGAAGGGGTCGAGGCCCGCCTCGGTCGAGTACTCGCGCAGCAGCGCCTCGGCCGCCTCCTCGTAGGTGTGGATCCAGAGCTCCTCGTGGGGGCGGTCGAGCAGCGCCTCGGCGCGCTCGCGAAGCCGCGCCGCGGGCGGCGCGCGAGCGGGTGAGGACGAGTACGTGCTCCGGGCCGGACCCCGCCGGCGGCGAGCGCCTCGAGCCGCAGCGCCAGCGCCTCGGTGCGGCCCGAGCCGGCGCCGCCGAGGACCAGCAGCGGGCCCTCGCCGTGCGCGGCGACGCGCGCGCTGCGCATCGGTGGGCTGTGTGGCCGTTCGGGGGCACCGCACACCATGTCTAGCATGGCCGCGATGGCCGGATCGGAGCACGCGGGACTCCCCACCGAGGTCTGGCTCGACGCCTGCCGGCGGATCGTCGGCGCGCAGGCCGAGCTCTACGCGCGCACCCGCACGATCGGCGCCCGGACCGAGTACGCGGGGCGTCGGCGAGGGTGGCGACCGCTCGCTGGTCATCGACCGCGAGGCCGAGCGAGATCGTCTTCGGCGAGCTCGAGACGCCTGCACGACGCCGGCGCCAGGTTCACGGCGATCTCGGAGGAGCGCGGCGAGGTGGTCTTCGGCGACGGCTCGGCGCCCGACCGGGTGGTGATCGACCCGATCGACGGCTCGCTCAACGCCCGCCGCACGCTGCCCTCGTTCGCGCTCTCGCATCGCGGTCGCCGGCGGCCCGTCGATGGCCGACGTCGAGCTTCGGGCTTCGTCCACGACTTCGGCGCCGGCGAGGAGTTCGTCGCCGAGCGCGGGCACGGCGCAACGCCTCGACGGCGAGCAGCTGCTCGCCCGCGGCCCGGGCTACGGGCTCGAGGTGGTCGGGCTCGAGGCGACCAAGCCCGAGCTGATCCTGCCGATCGTCGCCGGCCTGCAGGGCAAGGCGTACCGCTGCCGCGGCGTCGGCTCGCTCGCGATCACGCTCTGTTACGTCGCCGCCGGGCAGGTTCGACGGCATGCTCAGCGCCCGCCTGTGCCGCTCGGTCGACGTCGCCGCCGCCCAGCTGATCGCCCGCGAGGCGGGCGCCAGCGTCAAGTTCGGCGAGCCGCGAGCCCGACGCGGTCGGCCTCGACCTCGCGGCACGGTTTCCGATCGCCGCCGGCCTCGACGAGGAGATGCTCGGCACGCTGCTCGAGATCCAGCGCGACGCCGCGGCGGAGCTCGCGTGAGCACGCGTCGTCGACTGGGGGCTCGCCGACCGCGTCGCCGGAGCGATGATCTCGGGGATCCCCGGCCGCGGGCGACGCGTCGACCGACGGCGCCGGCTACACCGCAGCCGAGGTCGAGGACGCCTGCGCCGAGGCGATCGGAACGGCCGCCGCCTACGCCGGGCTCGGCGAGGTCGCCGCCCCGCCCGCCGGCCGAGCTGCGTCGACCGCCGCGCCTGGGCGCGAAACGCGCTCGCCACGCTGGCCGAGGCGGCGGCGCCGTCGAGAGACGCGCTCGCCGCCGAGCTCGAGCCTTCCCGGGCCGCTGGGCACGATCGCGCGGCGCGGACTCGGCGCCGCGGTCGGCGACCGAGGCCGGGCTCGCGGCCGGCTACGCCGCGAAGCGGGTGCTCGGCCAGTACGACGTCGCGATCGTTCGGACCGCGTGCGCCCGGCGCGGCTGCTGTTCGTCGCCGAGAACCTGGAGGCGGCGCGGCGCAACCTCGACGCCGATCGCGACGCTCTTCCTGCGCTGGGTCGCGCTGCACGAGACCACGCACGTGATCCAGTTCGAGCGCGTCGACTGGCTCGCCGCCGCACATGCGCGCGCTCGCCGCGGGCTGATCGAGGGCGCGGCCGAGGGCCTCGACGCGGCCGGCCTCGCCGCGCTCGGCCGCCGCCTGCTCCGCGACCCCCGCGCGATCGTCCGCGCGCTGCTGCGCGGCGAGCTCTCGCGGCTGCTCGCCGATCCCGAGCGGCGTCGCCTGCTCGACCGCCTGCAGGCGACGATGTCGGTGATCGAGGGGCACGCCGAGCACGTGATGGACGCCTGCGGCCGCCGACCTCGGGCCCGGGCTGGCCGAGCTGCGGCGGCGCCTCGACGAGCGGCGCGCCCGCCGCGGGGGGCTCGGCGAGCTGATCGCGCGACTGCTCGGCATGGAGCTGAAGCTGCGCCAGTACGAGCTCGGCAAGGCGTTCTGCGACGCGGTCGTCGCGGAGGCCGGCCCGGCGTCGCTGCGCACGGTCTGGCGGTCACCCGCCGAGCTTCCCGACCTGGGCGAGCTCGAGACCCCGCCGCTGGCTGGAGCGGGTCGCGCCGGTTCCCGCTTGATCAAGCCCGATAACGGTCCGTTCACGACTTCCCTGTAACCGTCGTCTAGGGTCGGAGTACAAACAGATGTTCGCTTTGCTATGGTGAACATCGTTAGAAGTAATGAAGTTAGAAACAACGAAGCCCGAAGGGTTGACGAAGAGAATGGCCACCGCCAAGACCACCCGCACCCACAGCACCACGAAGACCAAGCCCACGACCGCGCACGACGTCGCGCAGCGACACCGCGCAGGTCAAGGAGGGCGTCACCAAGGCCCGCAACGGCGCCGTCTCGATCGCCGTCACGGCCGCCGAGCGCGCCGTCGACGTTCCGGTCGGCGCCGCGCTGACGCTCCGCGACCGCGTCGAGGACGTCGCTCGAGCCCTGGACCAGCGAGACGACCCGCGAGAAGGAGCTGAAGAGCCTCCGCACGCAGGTCACCCGCGAGCTCAACAAGTTCGAGCGTCGTGGCGGCCAGGCCCGCCGCAAGGCGAGCCAGCGCGTCCGCTCCACCCGCAACCGGGTCGAGCGCGAGGTCAAGGCCCGCCGCCGCGAGGTCGAGAAGCAGGTCAAGAAGAACCGCCGCGAGGTCGAGACCCAGCTGCGCCGGAACCGCCGCGAGGTCGAGATCAGCTGAAGAAGGCCCGCACCGCCGTCCAGGAGCGGGTCCCGGCGCTCGCCTCGTAGCAACCGCTTAGCCCGGGCCGCCTTCGAGAGGTTGGCGGCGAGCCCGGAGCGGTCTGTCCGCACCATCTCGCGGGCAGAACAGCAACCTCTCCTCCCGCGATCAGCCGGCCCTCGGGTCGGCTGATCGCTTTGTGGGCCTGCTTCAATGAGGGGCCATGGCACTCCCGACCAATGAGCAGGTCACCGAGGCGCTGCGAGCCGTGA
Organism: uncultured Solirubrobacterales bacterium; assembly: GCA_963811505.1. Lineage (GTDB taxonomy): Bacteria > Actinomycetota > Thermoleophilia > Solirubrobacterales > 70-9 > WHSW01. The sequence goes on from CAWERC010000002.1 coordinate 325,632, forward strand.
TCGACCCCGAGCTGCGACGCTCGATCGTCGACCTCGGGATGGTGCGCTCGATCGAGATTCGCGAGGGCGGCAAGGTCGAGGTCGTCGTCTCGCTGACCACCGCCGGGCTGCCCGATCCGCAACCACTTCCAGCAGGCGGTGGCCGCGAACGTCGCCGCGCTCGACGGGGTGACCGAGGTCGGGGTCGGCTTCGACGTCCTCAGCGACGAGCGAGAAGGGCGAACCTGCAACAGGCGCTCGGCCGTCCGGGCGGGCTACCCGAGGGCGCCCTGGCCGCGGTCAAGAACGTGATCTGCATCGCCTCCGGCAAGGGCGGGGTCGGCAAGTCGACGATGACCGCCAACCTGGCCGCGGCGCTGCAGGCCGAGGGCCATGCCGCCGGCGCCCTCGACGCCGACGTCTACGGCTACTCGATCCCGCGCATGCTCGGCGTCGATCAAAAGCCCGACGTCAACGGCGAGCGCAAGATCCTCCCGCCGGTCAGCCCGGCCGGGATCAAGGTGATGTCGATCGGCTTCTTCCTCGAGCGCAACGCCGCGGTCGTCTGGCGCGGGCCGATGCTGCACAAGGCGATCCAGCAGTTCCTCGAGGACGTCGCCTGGGAGGACCTCGACTACCTGCTGCTCGACCTGCCCCCGGGCACCGGCGACGTCTCGATGACGCTCGCCCAGCTGCTTCCCCAGGCGAAGGTGCTCGTCGTGACCACGCCGCAGCCGGCCGCGCAGTCGGTCGCCCGGCGCGCCGCCGACATGGCGGCGCAAGGTCGACCTCGAGCTGCTCGGCGTGATCGAGAACATGTCCGGCTTCACGACCCCCGACGGGCAGCGCTTCACGATCTTCGGCGAGGGCGGCGGCCAGCTGCTCGCCGACGAGCTCGACGTGCCACTGCTCGGCAAGGTGCCGCTCTCCGAGGAGCTGCGCGCGCACGCCGACGCGGGCACCCCGCTGGTGCTCGCCGACCCCGACGCTCCGGCCTCGGTCGCGATCCGTCAGGCGGCCCGCGGGATCGTCGCCGATGACCCCGCAGGAGCTGCCGGTGATGCAGGCCGAGACGCCGACCGCGCCGGCGCCGGCGCCCATCGGCGGCACCGAGCTGCCGGTCGTCCAGGTCCAGGGCTAGCGCACCCTTGGCCGGGGATCCGCGGCTCGAACCGAACCGCAGCTGGTGGGACGAGCGGGTCCCGATCCACGTCGGCAGCGCCTTCTATGACGTCGAGGGCTTTCGGGCCGGCGGCTCGACCCTGCGGCCGTTCGAGGTCGACGAGGTCGGTGACGTCACCGGCAAGCGCCTCGCCCACCTGCAGTGCCACTTCGGGCTCGACTCGCTGTCATGGGCGCGCGCCGGGGCGTCGGTCGCGGGGCTCGACTTCTCCGGCCCGGCGATCGAGGCGGCGAGCGAGCTGGCCGCCGAGACCGGACTCGACGCGCGCTTCGTCCAGGCGGACGTCTACGACGCGGTCGAGGCGCTCGGCGGCGAGCAGTTCGACGTCGTCTACACCGGCCTCGGGGCCCTCAACTGGCTCCCGGACCTGTCGCGGTGGGCCGGCGTGGTCGCCGCGCTGCTCGCCGACGACGGCTTCCTGTACCTGCGCCGAGTTCCACCCGTTCACCTGGGTGTTCGCCGACGACGACCTCACCCTCGAGCTCGACTACTTCCACGATCCGGAGGGCGTGTCGTTCGGCGACGGCGAGCCCGGCAGCTACGCCGACCTCGAGGTGCCGACCCGCAACAACGCGACGCGCGAGTGGGCGCACACGCTCGCCGACGTGGTCACCGCGGTGCTCGGCGCCGGGCTGCGCCTGGAGCTGCTCTCCGAGCACGACTACACGCTGTTCCCCCGCTTCCCCGACCTCGAGCTCGACCGCGACCTCCTCAGCGCCGGGGTCGTCTACCGCCAGCCCGAGGGGCGGCCGCGACTGCCGCTGATGTACTCGCTGCGGGCAAGGCGTCCATAGAGGACTAGTCCACTTGGAATTCGCGGCCGCTGCCGATAAGGTCGGCGGTGATCGTCATGGATGACCGATTGAGCCGGATCGACTCCACGCCCGGCAGGGCACTCGCGACCGTGCTGCTCGTCGCTGCCGCGATGCTCCTGTTCGGCGGGCTGCTCGCCGCCACGCCGGCGGACGCCAAGGGCAAGAAGCTCCACGCCTGCGTTGCCAAGAAGGGGCCCGACAAGGGGACGATGCGTTTCTCCCGCAGCGGCAAGTGCCACAAGGGCGAGAAGAAGGTGAGCTGGAAGAAGAAGGGCAAGAAGGGCCCGGCCGGACCAACCGGTCCGCAGGGACCCAGCGGCGTCACCAACGAGCTGTTGGAGACGATCACCCAGCAGACGACGACGATTCAGACGCTGACGACGCAGATCAACGCGCTCACCACGCAGCTCAACGCCCTCAAGCAGCAGGTCAACGGCCTGTCCCCCCAGGTCGCCGCCCTCTGCGGCCAGATGTCCGCGGTGACCAACCGGTCCAACGCCCTGCGGAACGTGATCGGGGGCCTGGACCTGAACTCGGTCCTGACCACGCTCGGCGGGGCGCTCGTGATCCCGGCGCTGCCGGCCCCGCTGTCCGGGTTCAGCTGCCCCTAGGTCGGGCGGTCAGCTGCCCGCGAAGTACTCGGCGTTGATCGCCGTGTACTTGGTCCACTCCTCCGGGAGCTGGTCCTCGGCGAAGCAGGCGTCCACCGGGCAGGCCTCGACGCAGGCGTCGCAGTCGATGCACTCGTCCGGATCGATGTAGAGCTGCTCGACGTTGTCGTAGTCGGGCTCGTCGGGCGTCGGGTGGATGCAGTCGACCGGGCACACCTCGACGCAGGAGTTGTCCTTCTGCCCGATGCAGGGTTCGGCGATGACGTAAGCCAAGGTCTATGCCCTCTCTTCTTCTCTTGCTTCGAACGGCCGGTGTGCGGAGCGGCGCATTCTAGAGTGCGCGAGGATGATCCTGGTCACGGGAGCTACCGGAACCGTCGGGCAGGCGCTCGTGCCGAAGCTGCTCGAGCGCGGCGACGAGGTCCGGGTGCTGGTCCGCGACCCGCGCAAGCTCGGCCGGCTGCGGGTCGAAGTTCGGATCGCGCTCGGCGACCTGGCCGAGCTCGCCGATCCGCGGGTCCTGCGCCAGGCGCTGCGCGGGGTCGACACCGTCATCCACCTCGCCGCCACGATCCGCGACCAGCCGCGGGCCCCCGTCGAGGAGCTGAACGGGCTCGCCACCGCGCGCCTGCTGCGCGCGAGCGAGGAGGCGGGCGTCGAGCGCTTCGTCTTCTTCTCGGCGATCGGCGCGACCGAGTTCCAGCGCACCCGTTTCTTCCGCGCCAAGGCGCTCGCCGAGCGGGCGGTGCTCGCCGCGGACGTCGACACGACCGTCTTCGCCCCCTCGATCGTCTACGACCGCAACGATCCCTGGGTGACGATCATGCGGCGCCTGACGCTGCTGCCGGTGGTGCCGATCTCGGGCGAGGGTGAATCCGCCTACGAGCCGATCTGGGCCGACGACGTCGCCCGCTGCGTGCTCGCCGACCTCGCTGCGTCGGACGGCGGCTCGCGGCGGCTCGAGCTGGCCGGGCCCGAGCGGCTCACCTACGACCAGATCGCCCGCCTGATCGCCCGCGCGGCCGGCCGCGACCGGCCGCTGGTCCACATCCCGGTCGGCCTCGTGCAGCTCGGCCTCGCCGGCCTGCGCCGCGCGGTGGGCGACGCCGCGTTCGCGACCTGGGAGGAGGCGGAGCTGATGGAGGTGCCGATGGTCTCGGAGCGCGGGACCGCTGACGCCGAGGCGCTCGGGGTCGAGCCGCGGCGGATGGGCGACGTGCTGGGCGTCAGTCGCTAGCTCGGTAGGCCGGGTTGCCCGGCCCGGTCTTCCACTCGGGATCGGAGACCCGCTCGCAGGCCTCGAAGCCGTTGCGTTTGTGGGTTCCGTCGCAGAACGGCTTCGTGGACGAGCCTCCGCAGCGGCAGAGAGAGACGTACTCGTCGTTGATCCGCTTGCGATCGAGCTCGTAGGGGTTGCCGTCGGCGTCGACGACGCGGGCCGGGCCGTAGACCCGATAGGGGCCTGATTCGCGGACGACGATCTCAACTTCTGACTCTGTTTTTCCCTCCATACCCCTGTTATATAGTCGCCGGCGTGCGATCGCGCGGGAAGCTCTGGGGGGTCCTGGCCGTCCTGATCGCAGTTCCCGTCGTCCACCAGGCGATCCCGCACAACGGGCTCCATCACACACTCGGGCTCGGCGGCGAGGAGGTCGCCGAGGCGCACTCCGGGCGCCACCTCTCCTCGACGACCATCAACCCGGCGCTCTACAAGGCGGGCGGTGGGCGCAGCGCCTGCCCGGCGAACCGCGACAACATGATCCACGACTCCTTCCCGGAGCCCGAGTACCTGTTCAGCTCCAGCGGCGTGCTCGACGTCGACCTGACCGCGGCGCTGCAGCCAACCGAGATCAACGGGCAGAGCGTCATGACGACCTCCTACAACGGCCAGTTCCCCGGCCCGACCTGGGTCGCCTGCCCGGGCGACACGGTCAACGTCCACGTGCAGAACAACATGGTCGCGGCCAACTACACCGGCATGCATCCCGGCGAGACGAACCTCCACACACACGGCTTCCACGTCTCGCCGCACGTGCCCGGCGACAACGTCTTCCGCACGATCCTCCCCGGCGGCGACTTCCAGTACCAGTACAACCTGCCGCTCGACCACCCGCCGGGCGCCTACTGGTACCACCCGCACCTGCACGGCCAGACCAACCCACAGGTCTTCGCCGGGATGGCGGGCGCGATCATCATCCAGGGCGGCCTCGACGACGATCCCGAGTACGCGAGCATCGGCACACGCGACCTGGTAATCCAGGAGACGGCGGTCGGGCCGGCCGGCGAGACCCTCCCCTTCCCGGGCGGCACCGCCGCGAAGTTCTACGTCAACGGTGAGCTCAGCCCGGAGATCCCGATCGAGCCGGGCGAGCTCCAGCGCTGGCGGATCTACAACGCCAGCTCGGGCGCGTTCCTGAAGCTGCAGCTGAGCGGCGGCTCGTTCCAGCTCCTCGCCCGCGACGGCAACTACGTGGACCGCAGGCAGCGCCAGCAGGTGATGACGATCGCGCCCTCGTCACGGCGCGAGGTCCTGGTCCGCGGCGGTAAGGCGGGGACGTACGAACTGCTCAACCTCCCGTTCCAGCCCACCCCGACCTTCCAGCAGCCCCAGCAGACGCTGGCGACGGTCGTCTCCGCGGGCGACCCGGTCAACGACGCGAAGACGCCGCGCGGCGTCGCGGACCTCGAGGACCTTCGCGACGACCACGTCGACCAGCGCCACAAGCTGATCTACAGCCAGGACCCCCCGAACTTCTACATCAACGGCGAGCAGTTCAACGACGAGGACCTCACCCCGGACGAGACGATGAAGCTCAACGACGTCGAACAGTGGAAGATCGTCAACACGACGACCTTCTGGCACACCTTCCACATCCACATCAACGACTACCAGATGACGAAGATCAACGGCCAGCGTGTGCACGGGCTCAACTACGACGACGACGTCGCGATCCCGCCGAACGGCAGCGTCACGATGCGCACCCGGCCGACTGACTTCACGGGCAAGTTCGTCTACCACTGCCACGTCCTGGGCCACGAGGACAACGGGATGATGGGCATCGTCCGCGTGGTCAAGTAGGCCGCCGCGTCCTGACCAGCACCTAGCCTTTCCTCATGCCGCCCGCCACGTCCGAGTCGCGGCGGTGGTGGGTGCTCGCCGCCGCCACCCTGGCGCTCGGGATGATGACGATCGACGTCTCGATCGTCAGGGTCGCCCTGCCGACGATTCAGCGCGAGCTCGACGCCTCCGACGTCTCCCAGCAGTGGATCGTCAACGCCTACCTGCTGACGATGGGGACGTTCGCGATCGTCGGGGGCCGCGCCGGCGACCTGCTCGGGCGGCGGCGGGTGTTCCTCGCCGGGGTCGTGATCTTCATCTCAGGCTCGATGCTCTCCGGCGTGGCGCCGTCCACCGGGGTCCTGATCGCGGCCCGCGCGCTGCAGGGCCTTGGCGCGGCGATCATGACCCCGGGCAACGTCGCGATGGTCACCGACGCGTTCAGCGGCCAATCGCTGGGGCGACCCATGGGGGTGCTGACCGGCGTCGGCAGCATCGGCGTCTCGATCGGCGCCCTAGTCGGCGGCCTGCTGATCACGCTGGCCGACTGGCGCTGGATCTTCTTCATCAACGTTCCGGTCTCCGCGATCGTCCTCGCGATCGTGATCCGCTACGTCCCCGAGCGGCGCGTCGAGCACCCACCGGGCCTCGACCTGCCGGGCCTGGTGACCCTTGGGGTCGGGATGACGGCGCTCACGGTCGGGCTGATGGAGGCCCCGTCGCTGGGCTGGGGCTCCGCCGCGACGATCCTCCTCCTGGTCGCGGCCGTCGACCGCCCTCTACGTCTGGCTGCGAATCGAGGCGCGCGAGCCCGACCCGCTGGTCGACCCGGCAATCCTTCGCGGACCGATGCTGGGGGCGAACTTCGTCGCCTTCTGCGTTCCCTTCGTGCTCACCGGGCTCTCGGTCCTGCTCGCGATCTACCTCCAGAGCGTGCTCGGCTACTCGGCGCTGGCGACCGGGGCCCTCCTGCTGCCGATGACGATCCCGATGTTCGCCGGCTCGCTGCTCGCGGGCTGGCTGTTGAGCAGGGCGGGCGCACGAACCCTGGTCACCGCCGGGATGTTCGGCGCCGGGATCGGCGTCTTTCTGGTGGGCGTCGGGGCGACGACGGGCACCGAGTACCTGCCCCTCCTGCCCGGGATGGTGATCTTCGGGTTTGGCGGCGCCATCGCCCTGCCGTCGATGACCGCGGCGATCATGGCCAGTGCGACGTCGCTCAACCGGGGCATGGTCTCCGGCGTCTACAACACCGCCCGCCTGGTCGGCGGGACGATCGGCCTGGCGGTCATGGGTTCGACGCTGGCAACCCTGGAGGCGTCGAAGCTCAGCTCCGAGAAGGCGAGCGGGAACCTCAGCGCCGTCGCCGAGACCCATGTCCACAACCTGCTCGCCGGCGGCAAGACGGGCGAGCACGCGCTCGCCGGCCTCTCCGATCAGGAGGCCCTGCAGCTTCAGGAGGACGCGCGTGAGGTCTTCGACGCCGCCTTCGCCTCCACGCTCAAGCTCTCAGCGGCCGTCGCGATCGCGGGCGCCGCGGTCGCCTACCGGATCATCCCGAGGCTGCGCGCGCCGGCGCCCGCCGAGATCCCGGTCGAGGGGCAGATCCGGCCCGAGGCGTAGCCGGGTGCCGGCCACCGCGCTCAGTCGTAGAGGTTGAGCAGGCGAATGATCGTGCGCCCCATCGGCGGGTCGCGAAACGCGTTGTACGAGTAGAGGAAGGTGCGGCTGCCGGGACCGGGCCGGCTGCGTATGCACTCCGGAAAGAGGACCGGGTAGGAGACGCGGAACCTGTACTTGGCCTGCTGGGCGGCGCGGCGCTGGATCAGCTCACGCCGGCCCTTCGTGGTCAGCCTCCTGATGAAGTGGCAACCGCCGCTGCTCTTGCGCCCGGGGTCGTTGTTCAGGTGATAGACGACGGGGATCAGGCGCCCGAGGCCGCGCACCGCGTTGAGATTGAGCCGCAGGCGGAAGTCCTGGACGGAGAGGAAATCCGAGCGCATCGGCATCTTCCGCTTCCTCTTCAGGCCGAACACGTTGCCGCCGATCCACTCGCCGTGCGCGTGGGCGTTGGCGATCGCGGCGCGGATCATCCGCGGCCGCTTGCGATACGCCTTCGAGTAGAAGTCGAAGAACCAGCCGTCGTTGTGCAGCTTCGACCGGACGCGGTGCATCATCCGCTGGATCTCGCCGCCGTCGCGGTACTGCTTCGCGTTCAGGGTGACGTCGAACCCGGCCTGCGGATTGGTCGCTCTGACGATGCGGGTGATCTCCCTCCAGGCGCGGCGCTCGTCGCGGTTCGGGTGCTGGCCCTTCGCGTAGCGGATCATGCCCGTGACCCAGGTCGGGTGCAGACCGGCGAGCGACCTGCCGATCCGGCGCGCGTTCGTATTACGAACGACCGAGAGCCGCGTGTGGTGGACGCGCGCGGAGACGATGCGATCGAGCCTCTGCGGGAAGGTCGCCGGTCCGGGCACGATCGGATCCGGGTGGTCGCCGGAGCTCGTCGCCGGAAGCGACACGACCGCGATCGCGACCACGGCCGCTGCGAGGACCCGCCCCGATCCCGATTTGCCCACCAGCTGCCTCACTTCCGGAGCCTAATCATGCCGGTTTCGGGGCCGTTGGTTGCACCACCCGCCCGCCCCGCCAGGGCAGCTCGCGGCGGCCGCGGCGCAGCCCCCTGGCGAACGCCGGACGGGTCGGCGGCGTGACGCCCCGGCGCCTGCGCGGCCCGGACCGGCCCGCGGGTCGCAGCCGGGTTCGCTCCAGCACCCGTGCGAGCACGACCCGCATCTCGAACGACGCGAAGCTGGCTCCAAGGCACCTCCGCGTGCCGCCTCCGAACGGCAGCCACGCCTTCGCGTCGGGCCCGTCGCCGTTGATCAGGAAGCGCTCCGGGCGGAAGGCCGCCGGGTCGGCGTAGCTGGCCGAATCGGCGTGGATCGTCTCGATCGAAGGCGTCACCTCGATCCCCGGCGCGACCTCGTAGTCGCCGACCCGCAGCGGACCCCCGCGCACAAGGCGGCCGAGCCCGGTGACCACCGGGCGCAGCCTCAGGGTCTCCTGGATCACCGCGTCCAGGTAGGCGGTGTCGTCCCGCGCCAGCGTCGCGTCGATCCGCTCGCGCACCCGTTGATCGCCGACGATCAGCTCCAGCGCCCAGCCGAGGGCGTTCGCCGTCGTCTCGTGCCCGGCGACGAGCAGCGTGATCAGCTCGTCGTGGAGCTCGTCGTCGCTCAGCGCGCGGGCTTGGTCGTCCCGCCCGGTGGCGATCAGGGTCGAGAGCACGTCGGAGCGTCGCTCGAGGTCCGGCGCCGCCCGGCGGCGGGCGATCGCCCTGCGGACGAGATCGCCGACCAGGCGCCGGTGGCGCTCGAAGCGAGGGCCGGCCGAGGCCTCGAGCATCGCGCGCACGCCGCGCTCGAGATCGCTGCCCTCGCGGTCGTCGCCGACCCCGAACACCGCCCGCATGATCACCTCCAGCGTGAGCCCGTGCATCGACCGCATCAACGCGAACGGCTCGGCGACGGGCCACGAGTCGATCGCGCGATCGGCGGCGTCGCGCATCACCCGCTCGTAGGCCCGCATCCGCTCACCGTGAAACGGCGGCGAGAGCAGCCGGCGCTGGCGCAGATGCTCGGCGCCGTCGAGGAGCAGCAGGGACGAGCTCCCGTGCAGGGGCTCGGCGGCGGCGTTGGCGGCGCCGGCGCAGGCGCGCTCGGGCGGCGCCCGGAACAGCTCGGCGACGAGCTCCGGGTCGAAGACGACCACGAAGCCGGGTCCGAACAGCGTCCGCAGGGAGACGACCTCGCCGTAGCGACGCCGGCACGCCCTGAGGTAAGGGGCTCTGCAGACGAGCAGGCCCAGCGTCTGCACCAGCGCCGGAAGCGGTGGCCCGGGCGGTGGCCCGGGGTCGGACCTGGTCGCGGCGGGGGTCAGGGCTTGTAGAACGACGGATCGTGGTCCTCGCCGAGCGCGGCGCGGCCGATCGTCGCCAGGATGTGGTCGTCGTTGTCGTGGCGCAGGTAGAACGTGAGGTCGCGCAGGATGCGCTCGATCGGGCTGGGCCGGACCAGCGAGCGGGCGCCGCAGGCACGGATGCAGTGGTGGACGGTCCGCTCCGCCAGGTGCTCGATCAGATGGCGGGCGCGGCTGCCGGCCAGCTGCGCCTCGGCGCGATCGCCGCGGTCCCAGAGACCGGCCACGTAGCGCAGCCACAGGTGCGCCGACTGGACGTCCACCAGCATCTCTCCGATCCGCTGCTGGACGTACGGGTCGGCGGTCTTGCCCTGGCGGGTCACGTAGTCGAGCGCGTACTCGTACGCGGCCTCGGCGGCGCCGAGGAAGCTCGCCGCGTAATGGGGGATGAACGCCGTCTGCCAGCCGTCGCGCAGATAGCTGCCCGGCTCGCCGATCACGTCGGCGTCGGGAATGAAGGTGCGGTCGAACTGGACCTTGTGGCTGACCGTCGCGCGCATCCCGACCGGGTCCCACCACGATCCGTCGACGCTGACCGTCCGGTCGGCCAGCGGGCAGGCCAGCATCAGCAGGCCGTCGCCGGCACCCGCGTGGCGGGCGCCGCCGGGGCCGGCCGGGTCGACGAGCAGGATCGCCCAGTCGGCGCCGGTGGCGCTGGTCGCGAACACCTTCGTCCCGCTCACGGTCCAGCCGTCGCCGGCGCGCTCCACCTCGGTCCCGAGCCGCCGCTGCTCGCCCGGCTTCCGCGCCTGCGGCTCACCGCTCCAGGCGACCCACTTCTCGCCCCGCTGGACCACGCCGTCGAACCAGCGCTCGCGCTGCTCGTCCGTGCCGAGGGCGTCGATCAACACGAGCGAGTTCGCGTGCCCCTCCCAGCATCGGGCCAGCGAGAGGTCGGCCTTCGCGAGCTCCTTGGTCATCAGCCACAGCCCGAGCGCGTCACCCCGCAGCGGCCCGAGTCCCAGCCCGCCCCGATCGACCGGCACCGTCGGCGCCAGCAGGCCGGCTTCGAACAGATCGGCGAAGTCCTCGTCGGGGAAGCTCGCGGCACGGTCGTACTCGTCGGCGCGGGCGGCGAACCGCTCGCGGGCCAGCTCGCCCGCCCGCTCGACGGCAGCGCGGGCCGCTGGGCTGAGCTCGAGCAGCAGCCCCGCCGTCCCGGTGCGCTGAACTCCCTCGACCGTGTCGCTCATCGCGGACTCCGCCTCACAGTCTGTAGAAGAGCTCCCGCGTGAAGTAGTCCGAGCGCGGGCTGCCGTCCGTGAACGTGGTCCCGGCATCGACCGCGAGGACGCCGCGGTTGAGGTAGCCGAACAGCTGGACCCGCTGCCAGCCGTGGTCGTAGGCGGCGCGGAACGCCCAGGCGTCGTCGCCCGCGACGTCGTCGGCGAACACCGGAGCCGGCGAGCTGCCCCACTCGGTCTCGCCGTCATCGCCCGAGCCGTACACGCGGGCGATGGCCCCGCCGCCGTCGGCCGCGATCACGACCCTGGTGATCCCCGTCGTCCCGGACTCGAACACGACCCAGGTGCCGACCAGCGGTGAGAGGTCGACCTCGGGGGGTTCGGCGGCCGCGCGGTCGAGGCGTTCCCGCGCCCGGGTGGGCTCAGCCGGGCTCACCGCAGCTCCTCGCGGTGGAAGAACTCGCGCGTCCAGTAGTCGGCGCGCGGGCTGCCGTCGTCGAAGGAGGTGAAGATCGCCGCGACCAGGATCCCCTGCTTGTTGTAGGCGGAGACGTCAGTCGCCACCCCGCCGGGAAACTCGAACCGGCAGTTGAACGCCCAGGCGTGGCCGTCGGCGACCGTCGGCGCGAACGGCACCGCCTCGACCTGGTCCCACTCGTACCCGCCGACCGCGGTCGCGCCGGCGAACAGCCCGCCGTCGCGCTCGGCGAGCTCGAACCGCAGGACCCCGCCCGAATCGCCGCCGTCGGTGTTCAGCCACCCGCCGAGCAGGCCGGTGAGGTCGAGCTCGCCCGGGGGCGCGGCCGCCGGAGGCGGGTCGTCGAGCCTGAGACTGGCGAGAACCGTGCTCATCCGAGCGCGACCCTAACCGCGTCGGGCGGCAACGGCCTTCCGGTCATCAGCCGGAACTGGGCTCCGGTCTCGGCCGCGAGGACCTTGCGCCCGTCGATCGCCACCAGGTCCCGCTGCCGGCCGGCCTCGATCAGAGCGGTCGGCTCCCCGGCGATATACGCGAGGTCGGCGATCACCGAGCCCGGGCCGAGCTCGGCGGGATCGAATGGCAGCTCGCGCGCCAGAGGCGTCGCGTTGACGACCAGGTCGAAGCCGCGGGCGCTGAACCGGCGCAGCGGGATCCAGGGCAGGCCGAGCAGCAGGCTCGCGTAGCGCCCTCGCGCGCTGCCGCGGTTGACCAAGGTCACGGTGGCACCGTGGGCGCTGAGCTCAGCGGCGATTGAGCGCCCGGCCCCGCCGCAGCCGACGACGGCGGTGCGCAACCGACGCTTCTCGATCCCCTCGGCCGCAAGCAGGTCAATGAGGCCGCTGGTGTTGGCGGCGTGCCAGCCGCGCGGGCGTCGGACCAGGCAGTTCGCGGCGCCCGCGCGCCCGGCGCGGCCTCCGGTCGTCGCGGCGACGCCGACGGCCGCCTCCTTGTGCGGGCGGACGACGGTCAGGCCTCGGACGGGCCCGGCGAGGCGCGGCAGGGTCTCGCGCCAGAAGGACTGGAAGTCGACGGGGAAGAACGAGAGATAGACCGCGGACAGCCCAAGCTCGCGAAAGCCCGTGTTGAAGACGCTCGGGGCGAGCGAGTGGTGCCTCGAGCCGCCGACGATCCCGAAGACGGCGGTCACCGGCTCCGACGACGGAGGGACGAGGTCCTCGATCAGCGCCGGGCCGGCCATCGCCGCTACACCGGCGCCGGCTCGAGGCCGGGCGGCAGCAGGTCGGCGAGGCGGGCGCGCACGAGCGCCGCCGCCCGAGTCGCGAACTCGGTCCAGGCGTCCTGGGAGCCGTGCTCGGGCTCGGGCAGGTCGGCCGCGGGGTCGAGCCGGAACGTTCGCGAGGCCGCTCCCGGCGCGAGCGCGAGCACGGCCTCGCGCTGCTCCTCGGTCATGCAGAAGATCGCCGTCGCCCGCTCGCAAAGCTCGCGGGTCAAGGGCTGCGAGCCGTGCGGATGGATCTCTACGCCCATCCCGCGCAGCGCGGCCGCGGCCTCGGGCGCCAGCGGCTTGCCCGCATCTCCGACCTTGACGCCGGCGCTGGTCGCGTACAGGCCCTCGGCGGCGGGCCCGAGCTCGGCGAGCTCGGCGCGGGCGACGGCGGCTGCGATCGGCGAGCGACCCGTGTTGCCGCCGCAGACGAACAGCACCGTCCGCCTCGGCGCGACGGCCGGCGCGCCGGCGCGCAGCCGGCGCAGCTGCGGATAGCTGAGCGCCGCGATCGCCGCGAGGACGAACGCCGTCGCGACCAGGACTTCGGTGACCGGGTGCTCGATCCCGAACAGCCAGACCAGCGCGTACGAGGCGACCAGCACCGCAAGCACGCTCGCGCAGCGATTGACCGGCACGGCCCACGTGTATTCGCGCGGATCGAGGTAGATCAGCGTCCCGAACACGTAGAGGACCCCGTAGAAGATCCCGATCAGGAAGGCGAGCCCACCGGACCCCGAGAACACGAAGGCGGGGCTGAACCCGTCGCGCAGGGCCCCGAGCTCGGAGCCCGTGCCGACGATCGCGAGCGCCGCGACGACGGCGAACAGGATCACGGCGGATGAGATCTGCTCCTCGGCGAAGTAGCGACGGTCGACCTGTGCATCGCCGATCTTCGCCGTACGGCTCATGATCTCGAAGCGGCCCACGTAGCCGGCGAGGTAGGCGAGCAGGCTGAGGACCGCGCCGAGGCTGAGCGCGTAGGTGTGGACGCCGGTGAGCGCGACGGCCACGGCGCCGAGGCTGAGCGCGAGCGCCGCCCACGAGTAGGCGCGGATCCGGTGCCGGCGGGCGGTATCGACGAGCGGCGACAGGATCAGGGTCCCGGCGCGCGTCATCAGGATCATGAACAGGATCGAGACACCGGCGAAGGTGTAGTTGAGGATCGTCGTTGCGACGATCGCGGCCATGAACGCGCCGGCCAGGATCATCTGCCGGCTCGGCACCCGCCGCAGTCGCCCCCCGACCGCGCGCAGACCGACGTAACGCCACCAGCCGTTCGCGGTCAGGTAGAGCACAGCGCCGACGAGGACTCCGACCGACGCCATCGGCAGCAGCTCGAGGCCGCCCACCTCGTCGTCCATGCCCGGCAGCAGGCCCGACGAGAGCGCCTTGGTCAGCAGCGCGAACGGGATATAGGAGAGGAAGTAGCCGACGGCAAGCCAGAGCATCGACTCCGGTGGCGACCAGCGGTGGGGTCGGCCCTGGCCCGTCCCTGACACGCGCGCAGGGTATTCACAGCGACGCGTCGGGCGCAAGGGTCGCGGACGAAAAGAGGCCCGGCGTTGGACGCCGGGCCTCCTTCCAAACACTCGCCTGTTGAGGCGATTACATCATCCCGCCCATGTCGGGCATACCGCCCGGCATGCCGCCGGCGCCGTCCTTCTCCGGCGGCTCGGCGACGATCGCCTCGGTGGTGAGGATGTTCTTGGCGATCGACGCCGCGTTCTGCAGCGCCGAGCGCGTGACCATGGTCGGGTCGATGACGCCGGCCTTGATCAGGTCGCCGTACTCGCCGGTGCTCGGCGTTCAGACCCTCGCCCGGCTTCAGGCCCTGGATCTTGTTGACGACGACCGAGCCCTCGAGCCCGGAGTTCTCCGCGATCTGGCGGATCGGCTCCTCGAGCGAGCGGCGGATGATCTCCGCGCCCGTCGCCTCATCGGCCTCGAGGCCCTTCGACGTCGATCGCACCTGACCGCGTTCAGCAGCGCGACGCCGCCGCCCGGGACGATGCCCTCCTCGAGCGCCGCCCGGGTCGCCTGCAGCGCGTCCTCGACGCGGTGCTTCTTCTCCTTCATCTCGGTCTCGGTGGCGGCGCCGACCTTGACCACGGCGACACCGCCCGCGAGCTTCGCCAGGCGCTCCTGGAGCTTCTCGCGGTCGAAGTCGGAGTCGGTGTTCTCGATCTCCTGGCGGATCTGGTTGATCCGGCCCTCGATCGCCGACTTCTCGCCGGCGCCGTCGATGATCGTCGTCGTGTCCTTGGAGACGACGACGCGACGAGCGTGGCCGAGCTGCGAGACCTGCGTGTTCTCGAGCTTCAGGCCCATCTCCTCGGTGATCACCTCGCCGCCGGTGAGGATCGCGATGTCCTCGAGCATCCGCTTGCGGCGGTCGCCGAAGCCCGGGGGCCTTGACCGCGACGCCGGTGAAGGTGCCGCGGAGCTTGTTGACGACCAGCGTCGCGAGGCTCTCGCCCTCGACGTCCTCGGCGATGATCACGAGCGGCTTGCCCGACTGCATCGTCTGCTCGAGCACCGGCAGGATGTCGCGCACCGAGCCGATCTTCTGGTTGGCGATCAGGATGTACGGGTCCTCGAGCACCGCCTCCATCCGATCCTGGTCGGTGACCATGTAGGGCGAGATGTAGCCCTTGTCGAACTGCATCCCCTCGGTGAACTCGAGCTCCATGCCGAAGGTCTGGCCCTCCTCGACGTTCACGACGCCGTCCTTGCCGACCTTCTCGATCGCGTCGGCGATGACGTTCGCCGATCTCCTCGTCGGCGGCCGAGATCGCGGCGACGCGGGCGATCTGCTCCTTGCCGCCGACCTCCTTCGACTGCTTCTCGCGCAGGTTCTCGACGACCTGGTCGACCGCCTTCTCGATCCCGCGGCGAAGCGCCAGCGGGTTGGCGCCGGCGGCGACGTTCTTGAGGCCGTGGCGGACGATCGTCTGCGCCAGCAGGGTCGCGGTCGTCGTGCCGTCGCCGGCGACGTCGTTGGTCGCCGTGGCGACCTCGCGGACGAGCTGCGCGCCCTGGTTTGCGAACACGTCCTCGATCTCGATCTCACGCGCGATCGTCACGCCGTCGTTGGTGATCGTCGGCGCGCCGAACTTCTTGTCGAGGACCACGTAGCGGCCCTTCGGGCCGAGCGTGACCTTGACCGCGTTGGCGACGGCGTCGACGCCGTCCTGCAGCGCCGCCCGCGCCTCCGCGTCGTACTTGAGCTCCTTGTGAGCCATTTCTTGATTCCTCCTGTGGGTGTCTAAGTCAGTTGGTCAGACGACCTTGGCCAGGACGTCGGACTCGCGCAGGACGAGCAGCGTCGTCGCCGTCGACCTTGACCTCGGTGCCGCCGTACTTGCTGTAGAGGACCTCGTCGCCCTCCGCGACGTCGAGCGGGATCCGCTTCTCGCCGTCCTCGTCCCAAGCGCCGTCGCCGACGGCGACGACCTTGCCCTTCTGGGGCTTCTCCTTCGCGGTGTCGGGGAGGACGATGCCGCTCGCGGTCGTCTCCTCCTCCTCGATCGCCTGGACGATCAGCCGATCGCCGAGGGGCTTCAGGTTCATTCCTGAGTACCTCCGGTCGTGGTGTTCACAAGTTCCTTGGCACTCTAACTGGGAGAGTGCCAAGCAGCGCCACGCAGTGTAGCGGCCGCGGAGCCGATCTGAGTATCTAAGCCGTGAAGACTTAGATTCGAGAAGCCGGGCGGACCAGTTGGACGTGGGTTGGACGGCCGCATAGGATGATGCTCGGACGATGCGGGTATTCGGAGGATCCCTTGCCACGTTGGCCGCGACCATGATCTTGGCTGGATCGGCCGCGGGCGCGACGACCTTCGGCGCCGACCTGAACCGTCCCGCCGACAACCAGTACGCGTGCAATGACATCGGCGCCCCCTACTACAACTTCTCGAGTTGCTCCGCCGAGTCGACCAACCTGGTCACCGGGGAGAACTTCTTCCCGCCGATCGGCGAGGGGACGATCACGCGCGTCCGGGTCAAGGTCGGACCCGTGACGGGGCCGATGCAGATCGTCGTCGAGGAGGCGCTGCGACAGGACAACCCCAACGATCCCGGCCACCCGACCTACATCTGCTGCAAGGCGATCGACACCAGCCCGGTCTTCACGCCGGCGGCGAACTCGATCACCACGATCAACACCAACCTGCGGGTCAAGCAGTCGGGGTCGCCGGAGCCGAGCGGCGTCTACATCGACGACCACCTCGCGCTGTCGGTGCTGAGCCCCAACGTGCCGATCCCGGCAAGCGTCGACCCCAACGCCAGCGTCGGCATCTGGCTTCCGGCCTGGACGAAGGGCGAGGAGCGGGCCGGCTCCTACGGGACGTCCGGCGCCACGATCCTGTTCAACGCCGACTGGGAGCCGCTCGGTGACGGTGGGGGCGGCGGTGGCGGTGGCGGTGGCGACACCGCGGTGACCCTCGATGGCACCGCTGCCCGCGTCGCCCAGGGCAAGGCGCTGCTCGAGCTGGCCTGCAACCTGACGCGCGCCTGCGACGGCACCCTGCTGCTCCAGAACCAGCAGGCGGACAAACGGATCCTCGCGCGCGCGCCCGCGAAGCGGACGAAGACCTACGCCGCCGCGAAGCTCTCGATCCCCGCCGGCAAGTCGAAGACCGTGCGCGCGAAGCTCAAGCGCGCCGGCAAGCGCCTGCTGAAGAAGCGGCGCTCAGCGAAGGTGTGGCTCAACGTCGAGCTCAACGACGGGACCGTGGTCCCGTCGGTCAAGGTGAAGCTGAAGCGGCCGGCCGGCTGAGGCGAGCCCGGGCCGCCGCCGCGGCTCAGTCGCTGGCGAGCAGCCTGACCCCGAGCAGCTCGGCGATCCCGCGACCGCCGTTTCGCATCACCCAGTTGTGGTTCCACTCGAACAGCGGGCGCAGGGCCGGCGCCATCGCGTTCATCCATCGCTTCGTCGTATGCACGTTCCACTCGTAGAGCACCGCTGTGACGCCGTCCTGCTCGAACAGGCGCCAGCGCCCCGTGCCGGTGAGCTCGCCGAACGCGTCGGCCTCGATCATCCGCGGCTTTTCGACCGTCCGCGTCTTCGCCTCGAACACGAGGTCGTAGGGCAGCCTCGATCGCCAGGTCAGACGCGAGTGGGAGCCGACGCCGTTCTCGTCTCCGGGCTCGAGCTCGACCACGTCCTCGACGCCGCGCCACCATGACGGCCACGCCTTCTGGTCGTAGATCGCATCCCAGACCGGGTCCCGCGGGCGATTCGAGCAGCCAGGTGGTCAGGAAGCGGTACTCGACCGGCACGGCTGGCTAGTTTCGCGACGGCTCGCCGTCGCCGAACCCCAGCGGGGGCTCGTGAACGCGCGAGAAGCGGACCACGGTGACAGTCTCGTCGAGGTCGATCTCGCGGCCGTAGATCTGGCGCATGAAGCTGAGCGTCTCCTCGACCCGGCGAAACTCGGGGTTGTCGTGCTCGATGTCGCGCGGCGAGAGCTCACGCGCCTTCTTCACCTCGACATCGTCGATCACCGCGGTGAAGATCTTCTCCCGCGGGCTGTGCTGGTGGCCGACCGTGACCCAGAGCAGCTGGCCGCGCTCGTACTTTCGCGACTTGTCGCCAAGGCGGATCGTCGCCGTCTTGCGACCGCGCTTGAGCTGGTCGACGAACGCGGGCGAGAAGAAGTTGAGCGCGTAGAAACCGCGGGACATGGGGGCGCCAGCCTATCGCTCGCCGAACCCGTGCTCACCGACGAGCGGGACGAACCGGCAGGGAGCGATCCGCCGGTGCTCGAAGCCGGCCTCGGTCCTGGTGATCGAGATCAGGACGTCGGCGCCCGGCTCGGCGACGGGAAGCACCAGCCGGCCCCCCGGGCCGAGCTGCTCGAGCAGCGCCGGGGGTGGGCTGGGAGCCGAGGCGTGGACGGCGATCGCGTCGAAGGGAGCGTGCTCCGGCGCCCCGAGGCTGCCGTCGCCGACCCGGATGTCGACCCGGTCGCCGTAGCCGAGCTCGTCGAGGCGCTCGGTCGCCTCGGAGGCGAGATCTGCGAATCGCTCGATGCTGATCACGCTCGCCGCCAGGAGGGCGAGGATCGCGGTCGAGTAGCCCGAGCCGGTGCCGACCTCCAGCACCCTCTCGTCGCCGCCCAGCTCCAGGGCCTGGCAGATCGCCGCCACGACCCAGGGCTGCGAGATCGTCTGCTCGTCGCCGATCGGGAGCGCCGAGTCGGCGTAGGCGCGGCCGAGGAAGCGGTCGCCGACGAACAGCTCGCGCGGCACCTCGGCCATCGCCGCCAGCACACCCTCGTCGGATATCCCGCGCCGGCGCAGCTGGCGCTCGACCATCGACGCCCGCTGGCGCTCGAATCGCTCCGCCTTCACGCGTCCGTGGCCCCTAGAAGATGTATGCGCGCAGCCGGCGCGGCTCGAGGACGGTCACCCGGCCGCGGCCGACCGACGACGACCCCGGCGCGCTCGAGCGTCGCGAGGAACCGGCTGACGCTCTCCCGCGAGGTGCCCGCGAGCTGGGCGAGGTCGGCCTGGGTCATGCGCACGGTGATCCCTGTCCGCTCGGTCGGGATCGCCTCCTCGGCGATCAGCTGCGAGAGGACGCCGGCCACGCGGCTCGGGACGGTCTGGAACGACTGACGGGCGACGCGCTCGTTGGTCTCGCGCAGGCGGCGGGTGATCGCGACGATCAGCTTCGCCGCGATGTCGCCGTGGGCGGCGATCACCCGGCGGACGTCGGAGGCCGGCAGCGCCAGCAGCTCGGCGTCACTGAGCGTCTCGACGCTCGCCGAGCGGATGCCGCCGTCGAGCATCGCCAGCTCGCCGAAGATGTCGCCGGGCCCGAGCGTCGCCAGCGCGATCGCGCGGCCGTCGGAGTGCTCGCGCGTGACCCGCAGGTCGCCGGCGCGAACGATGTAACAGGCGTCGGAGTGATCGCCCTCGTGAAAGACGCGCACGCCCTTCGGATACGAGCGCGGGATCGCGACCGAGGCGATCTGCTCGAGCTCGGTCGCCGACAGCTCCGCGAACAGCGGCACGCGGGAGCAGCGAGCTCTGCGGAATCCTTCCCCATCGACGTTGAAGTATCGCGCCGCTTCGGACGCCTCAGGTCTGGCAGTGCGGACACCAGTAGGCGGTGCGGTTGTCATCGCCCTGGCCGCGCGACGAGACCGGCCCTCCGCACGCCGGGCAACCGGCCGCGGTCGGCGCGGTAGATGCGCCGCTGCGGCGCCGGCCGCGGGCGAGCGCGTCGCGCATGATCCGCTCGCACTCGGCGACCACCAGCTCGAGCTGATCGCCGGAGAGCTCGTCGACCCGCCGCCAGGGGCTGACCCCGGCGCCGAAGCAGGCCTCGACCCGGATCGCGTTGCCGACCCCGGCAACGATCCCCTGGTCGAGCAGCGCGTCGCCGAGTCTCGCGGCCGGCGCCCAGGTCGCGCAGGCGCGCCGCGGTCGCGGCGACGTCGAAGTCCGGCCGCAGCGGGTCGGGGCCGAGCCGCCGCAGAGCCGGGTCGTTCCGAAGCTTCGCCTCGCTGATCAGGCGCAGGATCTTGCCGCCGGTCTGCGCGGCGATCGCGCGGCCGGACGCCAGGCGCAGCCAGGGCCTGCCGTGCGGAAGGCGGCCGTCGGCGGCGATCCACCAGCGGCCGTTCATCCCCAGGTGGCTGTGGAGCGCGAGCCCGCCCGAGAAGTGGGCAACCAGGTGCTTGCCGAACGCCTCGGCGCTCTCCAGCGTCCTGCCCTGGAGCTCGGCCGCGCGGTTGAGGAGCGGCGAGCGCGGGTTGGGCGCGTCGGCGAGCGCGATCTCCCTGCCCTCGAGCGCGACGTTCATGCGCCGCGCGGCGCGGTGGATCGTGTCGCCCTCGGGCATCCCTAGCCGGCCGCGACGAGCTTGCGCGGCTGGCGCAGAACCCGGCCGCGATGATCTGCTCCTCGAGCCCGGAGCCGAACACCGGCTCGCCGTCGACGCGCTCGATCCCGAGCTTCGGGATCACCTTCTCGCGCGCCGCCTCGGCGAGCTGCGGCGATCGCCGCGACCAGCTCCTCGCCCTCGAGCTCGACCAGGCGCACGATCCCCTTGCCGCCGCGCTCGACGTAGACGACCGGGTTGCCATCGCGAAGCAGGACGTACGCGCCCGGCGTCCGCGCCGGGCGCCGGCCCTCGGCACGCTTCGGCCAGCGGCAGCGCCGCCCCGTAGGGCTGCGCGGGGTCGGTCGCGGCGAGCAGCAGGTAGTCACCCTCGCGCTGCGGCAGCGCTCGCAGCCGCTCGACCGCGCCGGCGAGCGCGAACTGGGCGCCGCCGAGCCCCTCGACGAAGTATCCGCGCCGCGCGGTGCCGAGCATCTCGAGGTTCGAGAGCTCGCCGTAGAGGCTCGAGAACCCACCCGGGACGCCCTCGGCGAGCACCGTCTCGCGGGTGACGATCCCGTAGCGCTCCAGCATCAGCTCGGCCTGGGCCCGCAGGCGCGGACCCTCGGCGGGGGCGTTGCGGAACAGAGCCTCGGTCAGCGACCAGCGGCCGACGATCGCCTCCTGCGCGGGATTGCGCCGCGAGGCGAAGCGGCGCGCGCGCCCGGCGCTCGCGCCCGACAGCGCTCAGGCGCCGGGCGCGCAGCGGGGCGAAGGCGTCGTTCGTCACCTCGCCCGCCCAGACCAGATCCCAGAGCGCAGCGTGCAGCTCCTCGTTCTCGTGGTCGAGGTCGACCACCAGGTCGAGCCAGAACGACGGCGCCTCCGCGAGCCGCTCGCGGATCGCGTCGTGGACCTCGCCCTCGGGCCGCTCGAGCTTCGCGTTCGAGGGCGGGGGGCCGGCCAGCCGGACGTCCTCGCGGAAGTACATCGCCACCCGTCCCGTGCGCGCGAGCGGCCCCGCTCCGATCCAGACGATCTCGCCGCTTGTGGTCAGCTGGTCGAGCCAGGTCTGGCTGTAGGCGCCGAGCCGCCGCGGTAGAACGTCACGCTCCCAGACCTCGGGCGTCAGCGCCAGCCCCTGCAGCGGGATCAGCGCCTCACGGAGCCGGTCGGGCCCCGCGCCCGCGGGGCGGTGGGTGTCGACGTTCTGCCAGGCGGGCAGGAAGCGGGCGAGCTCCGCCGGATCGACCGCCTCGGCCTCCTGCCGCAGCGCCGCGACGCTCGCCCGGCGCACGCGGCGCAGGACGTCGGCGTCGCACCACTCCCGCTCGCTGCCGCCGGGCAGCAGCTCGCCGCGGACGAGCTCGCCGGACCGCTCCAGGCTCTGGAGCGCCGGGGTCAGATCGAGGCCGAAGCGGCGCGTGATCTGTGCCGTCGGAAACGGCCCGTGGGTCCGCGCGTACCGGCGGACGAGCGCCAGCGCCGGGTCGGGGACCTGCTCGAGGTAGGCGTCGGGAAGGCCGCCGGGCGGCGGGACCCCGAGCGCGTCGCGGTACAGGCCGGCGTCCTCGGCGGCGATCCAGCGCTCCGCGCCGGCTATACGGACCTCGACCGCGCGCTTCTCACGGGCGAGCTTCTGCAGCATCGAGGCGGCGGAGAAGCCCTCGGCGGCCCGCTCCTCCAGCTCCTCGGCGGTCAGGTCGCCGAGCCGGCGCAGCACCTGCTGCAGCGCGTCGCGATCCTTGGCGAGCACGTCCGGATGCAGGAGCTGCAGCGACCGCTCGACCTCCTCGAGCGCCTCCTGATCGATCAGCTCGCGCAGCTCGTCGGCGCCGAGCAGCTCGGAGAGCAGGTCGCGGTCGAGGGCCAGCGCCGCCGCGCGTCGCTCGGCGTTCGGCGTGTCGCCCTCGTACATGTAGGTCGCGACGTAGTCGAAGAGCAGCGACGAGGCGAACGGCGAAGCCGTCTGCGTCTCGACCTCGACCAGGGTGATCTTGCGCGAGTGCAGATCGCGAAGCAGCTCGACCAGCGACGGCAGGTCGAGGACGTCGCGCAGGCACTCCCGGTAGGTCTCGAGGATGACCGGGAAGCGGGGGAAGTCCCGAGCAACTTCGAGGAGGCTTTGAGATTTCAGCCTCTGCTGCCACAGCGGCGTGCGCTTACCGGGGTAGGCGCGCGGGATCAGCAGGCTGCGGGCGGCGTTCTCACGGAACCGGGCGCCGAACAGGGC
Source organism: uncultured Solirubrobacterales bacterium (assembly GCA_963811505.1). Classification (GTDB taxonomy): domain Bacteria; phylum Actinomycetota; class Thermoleophilia; order Solirubrobacterales; family 70-9; genus WHSW01. The sequence goes on from CAWERC010000002.1 coordinate 348,216, forward strand.
CGAGCCGCCGAGCTCGCGGACGACCAGGTCCTCGATCTCGTCGGGCTCGAGCAGGACGAGGTCGGCGTCGGGCGGCTCGTCGGCGTCGGGCAGATGGACGACGATCCCGTCGTCGGACCAGATCGCGTCGGCCTCCAGGTCGAGCTGATCGCGGATCCTCGCCGACAGGGCCAGGCCCCAGGCGGCGTGGACGCGGCCGCCGAACGGCGAGAGCACGCACAGGCGCCAGTCGCCGATCTCGTCGCGGAACTTCTCCACGACCAACGTCTGATCAGACGGCACCACGCGGGTCGCCGCCTGCTGCTCGCGAAGGTAGGTGACCAGGTTCTCCGCGGCGCGCGGGTCGAGGTCGGCCTCGGCGGCCAAGGTATCGGCGTCCTTGCCGACCGCCTCGCGGGCGAAGGCGCCGATCGCCCGTCCGAGCTCCGACGGCCGTCCGACGCCGTCCCCGCGCCAGAACGGAACCGCTCCGGGCACGCCGGGAGCGGGGACGACGATCACCCGGTCGCGGGTGATGTCCTGGATCCGCCAGGTGGTGGCGCCGAGCAGGAACGTCTGGCCGGGCCGGGCCTCGTAGACCATCTCCTCGTCGAGCTCGCCGACCCGGCGACCGTCGGGCAGATGGACGCCGTAGAGGCCGCGGTCCGGGATCGTCCCGGCGTTGGTCACGGCGAGCTGGCGCGCCCCCTTCCGGCCGCGCACGGTGCCGGCCGTGCGGTCCCAGACCAGGCGCGGGCGCAGCTCCGCGAACTTCTCCGACGGGTAGCGCCCGTCGAGCATGTCGAGCACGTTCTCGAGCTGCTCGCGCGAGAGATCCTTGAACGGCTCGCTGGCGGTCACCAGCCGTTCGACGTCGTCGACCTGCCACTCGTCGTCGGCCACCATCGAGACCAGGTGCTGGGCGAGCACGTCGAGCGGGTTCCGGGGGATCACCGTCTCCTCGATCTCGCCCTTGCGCATCCGCTGCGCGACCACGGCGCACTCGAGCAGGTCCGCGCGGAACTTGGGGAAGATCCGCCCCTTCGAGACCTCGTTGAGCTGGTGGCCCGCTCGTCCCACCCGCTGCAGGCCCCTCGACACCGACTTCGGCGACTCGACCTGGATCACGAGGTCCAGGGCGCCCATGTCGATGCCGAGCTCCAGGGAGGAGGTCGCGACCAGGCACGGGAGCTTGCCGCTCTTCAGCAGCTCTTCGACCACGACGCGCTCTTCATGAGCCAGGGAGCCGTGGTGGGCGCGGGCTATCTCCTCGAACGTGTCAGCGGGCGGGTCCTGTCGCGGCGGGGGCCCCACCGGCTTCGCGCCGGAGGCGCTCGCCGGGGCCTCCCCACTCGCGCCACCCGCCCGAGGGGCGTCGTGGTTGCCGGCGTGTTCCGTTGCGGGTAGTTCTTCGTGGGGGGTTTCGTTGTGGAGCTCGTTCAGGCGTTTCGCGAGGCGTTCGGCGCCGCGGCGGTTGTTGACGAAGATGATCGTCGAGGTGTGCTCGCGAACCAGCTTCAGCAGCTCCGGGTAGATCGCGGGCCAGATGGAGCGCGGGTTGGAGGCCGGGTCGAGCGAGGACTCGATCGGGCCGGGGTCGATGCGATCCGGTGAGAGCTCGGGCATGACCTGGCCGTCGCTCGCGGCCGTCGTCGAGGCGCCGGGCTCCGTCATGTCCTCCACCGGGACGACGATCTCGAGGTCGAGGTCCTTGCGGGTCCCCGCGTTGACGATCTCGCACTCGCGCTTCGGGCCGACCAGGAACTCCGCGATCCGCTCCAGCGGCCGCTGGGTGGCGGAGAGCCCGATCCGCTGGGGCTCCGGGTTGCCCTCCTCGGTGACCAGATGCGAGAGGCGCTCGAGCGTCAGCGCCAGGTGCGAGCCGCGCTTGGACTGGGCGACGGCGTGGATCTCGTCCACGATCACCGCCTCGACCCCGGTGAGGATCTCGCGCACCTGCGAGGTGATCATCAGGTACAGCGACTCGGGCGTCGTGATCAGGATGTCCGGCGGCGTACGCCGCATCGCCTGGCGCTCCTTCTGGGGCGTGTCGCCGGTGCGCAGGCCCACGGTTATGTCGGGGTGCCGCCGTGAGGCGGCGCCAGAAGCAGGTGGATTTGGTTTGACGGCGCCGATCCCGGCCAGCGGCGCGCGCAGGTTGCGCTCGACGTCGTAGGAGAGCGCCTTGAGCGGCGAGACGTAGACGATTCTGGTTCCGGTGCCGAGCTCCTCGGGCCGCCGCGCGAGCGAGTCGATGCCCCAGAGGAAGGCGCTGAGCGTCTTGCCCGAACCGGTCGGGGCGCAGATCAGGGCGTTCGCGCCGGACGCGATCGCCGGCCACCCCTGCGCTTGGGCGGGCGTGGGCGCCTCGAACGAGGACTCGAACCAGCGCCGCGTGCGTTCGCTGAATCCTTCGAGAGGTGTGGCTTGGCGGTCGCTCGTTGCGCTCATTCGCAACCACCGATCTTACGTCGCTACGCTGACGCCGTGCCGGCGGGAACGATGCGTGAGTTGATCGAGGCGGGGGTCGACGCCTTCAACGGCGAGGATCACGAGCGCCTGCTCAACCTGCTGACCGAGGACGTCGAGTGGAAGCGGATCGACGGCCTGCCGGGCGGGAGCGGCACGCTGCACGGCCGCGAGCAGGTACGCGCCTTCCTCGAGCCTGAGGTGTTCGACCGCGCCCGCTTCGAGGTCCTGGAGTACGTCGAGGAGGACGACGTCGCCCTGGTGCACGGCGTCTTCCACGCGCGCGGCGCAGGCAGCGGGATCGAGCTCGATACCGAGGCCTACACCGTGTACTGGCTGCGCGACGGGCTCGCCTGCCGCGTCGAGAGCTGGCGCCGGCGCGAGGACGCCGAGCGCTCCTCCGGGCTCCGGCTCGCTACCTCTTAGCGGCGGCTCGCCGCAGCGCGTGGTAGGCGGGCTTGCGCTCGCCGTCGGCGCGGAGCAGGCCGAGCGTGCGGAGCCAGTCGTTCTCGACGTTGGCGGGTTCCTGCAGGCAGTGGAAGATGACCGCCCGCGCTCCGTTGTCGGCCAGGTACCGGTACGCGGACGCCGAATGGCGGGCCTGGCCCGCCTCGCCGAACTCGTAGGCCGAGAAGCCGATCTCGGTCACCCAGATCGGCCGCTTCCCGGCGATCGCCTGGACGCGGCGCCAGTCGTCATCGAGCCGGCGCGCCCGGAAGACCGAGCGTGGGTAGAGGTTGATCGCCAGCGGCACGTGCCGGTTGATGTGCCTGTAGGCGCGCGACGTGTAGCGAAGGTAGGTGGGCTCGCCCGGCGAGGCCACGGGACCGATCACCTTGCGCGGGGCGACGCTGTAGAGGACGTTGGTGAGCTCGGCGACCCGGCGCGGGGTGATCGCGCCGAAGCCGACGAGGTTGGGCTCGTTCCAGGACTGGACCTGCGCGCCGCGGTAGCGCTGCAGGAGCTCGAGGGCGATCCCGGCGTACGCGCCCTCGAACCCCTTCCCGACCCCGCACGTCTGGGTCACCGAGCGGTTGCACTCGGGGGAGGCCCACGCCGGCGCGGCGCTGAGCACGAACAGCGGCCGGATCCCCCGGGCGCGCAGCGCGCCGACCGCGGGATCGAGCCAGGCGAAGTTGAACTCTCCCGGCTGCGGCTCGGCGAACTCCCAGCTGACCGGGATCCGAGCGATCGTCGCCCCCGCCCCCCTCGCCGCGTCGGCCCGCGCCGCGAAGGTCTCGGCGGTGTCGTTGAAGCCGAAGATCGGCTTCGCGGACGCGCTGGCCGCGGCGAGCAGCGCAACGAGCGCCGCGAGCAGCATCAGCGTTCTTGTCCGAGCGAACCCGGTCGTCATCCCTTGCCTGCGACCGCGTTCATGCGGTCTACCAATCGAGAGTTTCCTCGATCTCGGCGAGCTTTGGCGCAGTGGCGTCGCGCTCGGACACCTGCGGATCGGCGAGCGGCCACTCGATCGCGACCTCGGGGTCGTCCCACGCGATCCCGGCCTCCGTCTCGGGGTCGTAATAGCTGGAGACCTTGTAGTGGACGTCGGCGATCTCGGAGAGGACGCAGAAGCCGTGCGCGAACCCGACCGGGATGAACAGCTGACGGTGGCTGACGTCATCGAGCTCGTGGCCCTCCCACTGGCCGTAGGTCGGCGAGTCGCGGCGCAGGTCGACGGCGACGTCCCAAATCCGCCCGCGGAGGCAGCGCACCAGCTTCGCCTGCCCGGGGCGGGTCTGGAAGTGCAGGCCGCGCAGGATCCCGGCCGACGAGCGGGAGTGGTTGTCCTGGACGAACTCGGCGTCGATGCCGGCGCCGGTCCACTCGCGGGCGCTGAACGTTTCGACCAGAAAGCCCCGCTCGTCGCCGTGGACCATCGGCTCGACCAGCACGAGGCCGTCGATCCGTGTCTCGATCCGCTCAGGCAAGCCTGGACCCGTACTGGCGCTCGTAGTAGTCGCGGTACTCGCCGGAGCGGATCGGCTTCCACCACCACTCGTTCTCGCGGTACCACTCGACCGTCCGCTCGAGCCCGGAGTCGAAACCGACCGCGGCCTTCCAGCCGAGCGCCTCGGTCTTCGCCGAGGCGAGCGAGTAACGACGATCGTGACCCAGCCGGTCGGTGACGTAGGTGATCAGCGACTCGTCGCGGCCGGTGAGCTCGCAGGATCCGCTTCACGACCTCGATGTTGGGCAGCTCGTCGGGGCCGCCGACGTTGTAGACCTCGCCGGGCTCACCGAACTCGAGCACGGTGTCGATCGCCGAGGCGAAGTCCCCGACCCAGAGCCAGTTGCGGACCTGCATGCCGTCGCCGTAGACGGGCAGGGAGTCACCGGCCAAGGCGTTCAGGATGCAGAGCGGGATCAGCTTCTCGGGGTACTGGCGGGGGCCGTAGTTGTTCGAGGCGCGGACGATCAGCGCCTGGGATCCGTAGGTGCTGCGGTAGGCGCCGACCATCATGTCGCCGCCGGCCTTCGAGGCCGAGTAGGGCGAGGACGGGTCGATCGGCGAGCTCTCCGTGAACGATCCCTCCTCGATCGAGCCGTACACCTCGTCGGTGGAGATCTGGAGGAATCTGATGCCCGCTTCGCGGGCGGCTTCCAGCAGGACGAAGGTCCCGTAGACGTCGGTGTGGATGAACTCGCCCGGCGCCTCGATCGAGCGGTCCACGTGGGTCTCGGCGGCGAAGTTGACGATCGCCTCGACCCCGTCGACAGCCGCCTTGACGGTCTCGGAGTCGGCGATGTCTCCGACCACCAGCTCGAGCCGGTCGGCGTCGAGGCCCTCCAGGTTCTCCTCGCGGCCCGCGTAGGTGAGCTTGTCGAGCACCCGCACCGAGAAGTCCGGGTGGCCGTCGAGGCGGTGCCGGACGTAGGCCGAGCCGATGAACCCGGCGCCCCCCGTGACCAGGACGTTCACGCGGGGGCCCTCGCCTCGCGGGCGGCCAGGTACTCGGCGAGGCCCTGGTGCCAGTCGGGAAGCGCGATCGGGTCGGGGCGCTCGGAGACGAGCAGGGAGAGCGCCGGCCGGGGCGCCGGGCGGCCGAGCATCTCGGTCGAGCCGGCCATCACCCGCGTCTCCAGGCCGACCTGGTCGAAGATCTCCTGCGCGTACTCGAACCACGAGCATCGTCCGGCCGCGGCGATGTGGTGGATCCCGTACTCGTCGCTCTCGATCACCAGCGCGAGCGCCTGGCCGAGGTGGCGGGTGTAGGTCGGGCTGGCGACCTGGTCGTTGACGACGATCACCTCCGCCTGCTCGCTGCCGACGCGCAGCATCGTCTCGACGAAGTTCGGCCCCCAGGCGCCGAACAGCCACGACGACCGGACGATGTAGTGCCGCGGGTTGGCGATCTGGGTCGACGTCTCGCCGGCTTGCTTCGACCGGCCGTAGGCGGAGATCGCGGCGGGCAGGTCGGACTCGACGTACGCGGAGCCCTTCGCGCCGTCGAAGACGTAGTCGCTGGAGACGTAGAGGACGCTCGCTCCGTGCGCCGCGGCGCTCGCCGCGACCACCCCGGCGGCGGTGTCGTTGACGCGCATCGCCCCGCGCTCCTCCGTCTCGGCGCCGTCGACGTCGGTCCACGCGGCGCAGTTGATGACGGCGTCGGGGCGCAGCTCGGCGAACGCGTCCTCGACCGCGGCCGCGTCGGTGATGTCGAGCTCCTGCCGTGGCAGGCCGATCGCCGAGTGGCCGCGCGCGGCGACCGCCTCGACCGTGTCGCGACCGAGCATTCCGCCCGCCCCTGTGACCAGCACCCTCACGGAATGGTGATCTCCGACTTGTCGCCGACGATCATCCGCAGCGTCTTCGGCATCCCCTCGCCGCGGACCAGCTTCACGCCCTTGCCGAGCAGGCTGGCCTCGATCCGGGCCGGGAGGTTGCGGACGCTGGTGCCGGCGAGCAGGATCGAGTGCTCGACCTCGGTCCCGATCACCTCGACGTCGACGTCGATCGACGTGTACGGCCCCACATACGAGTCGACGATCCGCGCCCCGGCCGCGATCACCGCGGGGCCGCGGACGAGCGAGCGCTCGAGGCGGGCGCCGGCCTCGATGACGACCTTCCCCTCGACCCGGCTCTCGGCGTCGAGCTCGCCGTCGATCCGCTGGACCAGGTCCTCGAGCACCAGCCGGTTCGCCTCCAGCATGTCGGCGAGCTGGCCGGTGTCCTTCCACCAGCCGGCGACCGTGTGGCTCTCGACCTTCTTGCCCGCGTCGATCAGGCTTTGAATCGCGTCGGTGATCTCGAGCTCGCCGCGGCCCGAAGGCTCGATCGAGCGGGCGGCGTCGAAGATCGCCGGGGTGAACATGTAGACGCCGACCAGGGCCATGTCGGACGGCGGATCCTTCGGCTTCTCGACCAGGCGGACGACCGAGCCGCCGTTGAGCTCCGCGACGCCGTAGTGCCACGGATCCGGTACCTGGGTGAGCAGGATCAGCGCCTCGGGCTCATGCTCTCGGAACGCGTCGACGAGGTCCGCGATCCCGTCGCGCAGCAGGTTGTCGCCCAGGTACATCACGAATGGCGATCCCCCGAGGAAGCCCTCGGCCGTGAGCACCGCGTGGGCGAGGCCGGCCGGCGTCTCCTGCGGGATGTAGGTGATCGCGGCGCCGAACTGCGAGCCGTCGCCGGCGGCCGCGCGGATCTCGTCCCCCGTCTCCGGCGCGATGATGATCCCGATCTCGGTGATCCCGGCATCGACGAGCGCCTCGATCCCGTAGAACAGCACCGGCTTGTTGGCGACCGGGACCAGCTGCTTTGCCGAGGTATGGGTGATCGGGCGCAGGCGGGTGCCCGCGCCGCCCGAGAGAATCAGGCCCTTGAGCGCCTCCATCGGTGCGAGAGGCTAGCGTCCGCGGCCCTACGGATGGCCGCGCTGCTCCATGAGAGGAAGCGACGGTTCTGAGCCCACCGCGCCCTTATCGGGCGTCTACCCTCCCGCCGCAGGGAGAACGATGTCTTGCGTGAGTCGCGAGACGCTCTGCGGACAGCCGAGGCCGGTCAGATGTTGGAGGCCCGGATGACAGCGCGGGCAATGTCTGCGAACAGTCATTTTCCAAAGTATCCCTTCGGCGCGACCGCCGCGATTTCCGCGCTGGTCGGCGCAGTGAGGCCGACCCCGAACCACGAAAATTCGAGGATACCCCGGAGCCGACGGCGCCGCTCGTCGTAGCGAGCAAGCCGCTTACTGCTCCCAGGATGGTGGGGATGGAGTCGATAGACTCGTGGCCGCTACTCGCTGTGGTGCGCCTTTTGAACGCTGGGGGTCGCGGACAGAGAAGCCGATGGCGATTCGTTCAGTCCTGACTCCACTAACCACAACACAATTCGGAGGATCAAGATGAAGCGCTTCATGCTTCTCGTAGCGGCGTCGGCCGTGGCGATCGGCGTGGTTGCCGCGCTGCCCGCCTCGTCCGGCGCAGTCAAGTGCAAGTTGAAGGGGGACAACAAGGTCAAGTGCCCGACTGAGCAGCTCACGGGCCCGGCGGGCCCGGCAGGCCCGGCAGGCCCGGCCGGCCCGGCGGGCCCGGCGGGCCCGCCCGGCACGGCCGTTTCCCGCTCGTTCAAGTTCCTGGCGGTCGGCAACACGGGCAACACGAGGATTGCGACCTTCCGAGGCGCCGTCGCCGAGGCTTCGTGCACGGGAAACGCGCTCACCGGCGCTCGCCTGCGGGGGACCGCCGACAACGGCGCCGCCGAGGCGCTAAATCTCCGAACCGGTGATCCGAGCTTCAATCCAGACCTCGATGCCGGCGAGTCCATCAACCTACTCGCCCAAGGCTCGGTCGACGACCAGTTTGGGCTCACCTACCTGGCCGCGAACGGTGCGCAGACCGCGACGGCGCATTACTCCGCGTACGACGGTGCCGGCATCGGCGGCCAGTACGACTGTGCCATTTTCGGCACGTATTCGACCAGCTAGCGGACGCGCAGCGCTCCCTCCGGCGTGTCAGATGGCGCGAACCGGTCGGAACAGCGCTGGACGGGGGCCTGGAGGGTCCCCGTCCAGCAGCTGGTCGTTCCCGCGACCATGGGAGGCCCGGCGGCTTGAATTTCGAGGCAGAGAGCATCCACCGAAGCCCGGTCGCCTGTTGTCCGGCCGTCGTCGCGTTCGCCGTCGCATCGATCGCGATTGGAGCCGGGGGGTGCGGGGGCTCAGACGCGGAGGCGCCCCAACCCAAGCCGCAGGCGATCACGGAAGATCAGGCGGGCCTGGTCAAGGCCAGAATGCCCAGGGACAGGGTGATCAGGAAGCTCAACGCTGAGCCTGTGCTTACACAGGGCCCGATTGAGAACTTCCCCAGGGGATGCATCTACTACCCAATGCAGAGACAGCCGCTCTCAAACGTGTGGCAGTTTTGCTTCAACAACAAGGGCATTAACCTCGTGCTGACGCAGCTGTCGAGCAATCAACCCGCGCCGCCGACAGGCGCTTCTCCCCAGCGCGAGGCCCTACTGGCGCGGGCTGACGCGATCTGCCAATCCCAGTATGGACACCTGACGGCGATCACCGCGCAGGTCGGCGCGGCGCTGAAGAGGTATGAGCGGCGCCCCACCGCGCCCCACCGCGAGTCCGTTGGCCAGCAGATTCACTTATTCATCGACAACCTGGAGGCGACGTGGGAGCAGCTCGCTGCGTTCGACCCTCCCGACGATCAGGTCGATAGGTACAACGCGTATCTCGATCTGCTTCGGTCCCAAATCGATGTGCTCAGCCGGGCGCGCGCCGCGTTCCTCGATGGGGACGAGGAAACCTACTCCCAGCTCGGGGAGGAGTTCACCGAGATCGGCAAGATGGCGAAGCAGGAGGCGAACGACTACGGGTTGTCCTACTGCTCGGCGTCGAGCTTCGACTGAGTCGCCAGCGGCTCTCACCATTTCTCGCCACGGCTCCGGTCGGCCGACGGCAACCCGTTTACGAGTGTGACCGTCGCCGCACCGAGGTATGGGTGATCGGGCGCAGGCGGGTGCCCGCGCCGCCCGAGAGAATCAGGCCCTTGAGCGCCTCCATCGGTGCGAGAGGCTAGCGTCCGGGTGGAGATGCGGAGCGCAGCGAGAGCGGGACTGCGATCGGGTCTACTGGTGGCCGTCTGCCTACTCGGCCTGCCGGCGCCGCCCGCGTCCGCCCAGGCACCCGAGTTCGTGGTCCTCGGCCAGGGGGCGTTCCCGACCCTCTCCTCGACCTGGCAGGGGCTCGCGGTGACGCCGAACAACGTCTTCCTCGACCTCTACGACGACGAGGGCACCCTCTACAAGACCTACTCCACGGTCTTCGACCAGCCGCCGCCAAAGCGGATGGTGAGCGCGTTCGGGCACCGGCCGCTTGGCGTGCCGACGGTCGCCGCGCTCGTCGCGGGCGCCGCAGGCAAGCGGGTGAAGACGGTGAAGATCTTCTTCGAAGGAGCGCCGATGCAGAAGCTCCGCACGGTGAAGGCGCCGCCCGAGTGGGGCTTCCGCGGTCGCTTCTTCGCCGCCGGGACCAACGTCGCCGAAAGCTCAGCCAACACGACTCAGGTCGTCAGTTTGATCAAGGCGCTCGACGGCAAGGCCAGGCTGCTCTCCAAGCTCAGCAACGTGTTCACGAACCCGTTCTGAGCGGATGGCCTACCGCCTGCTGGCCTTTCTGCTCTCGCCGCTGGGCTGGTGGGGGCGGCTGCGCGTCGCCGGGATCGAGCTGGTGCCGGAGCGCGGCGCGCTGCTGATCGTCCCCAACCACGACAGCCAGATGGACCCGATCCTGATCGCACTGGCGCTGCGCAAGCACCGCCCGCTGCGCTTCCTGGCCCGCGCCGACCTGTGGCGCAACCGTGTCCTCGGATGGGTGCTCCACGCGATCAACCAGATTCCGATCGAGCGCGGCGCAGGCGACGCCGGCGCCCTCGGCGAGGCGATCGAGACCCTGCGCCGAGGTGATGCGATCTGCATCTTCCCGGAGGGCAAGCTCTCGCGCGGCGAGGCGTTGCGGGCGCGGACGGGCGTCTCGCGTCTCGCCGCCGCCTGCCCGGAAGCTCGGGTCGTGCTCTGCACCGTCGCCGGCACCACCGACTTCGTCCGCTTTCCGCGCCGGCCCCGATGCGCGGTCGAGTTCCTGGCGACGGCGGCGCTGCCGTCGCCGGCCGACGAGTCGCAGGGCTTCGCGGCCGCGCTCCTGAACGAGCTCCGCGAACGCGTGCCGCCACAGCCGGCGGGGCGCCGGGGCTGAGCGATGGGCCCGCTCAGCTCTGCTCGATCACGGAGAGCACGTTGCCGGCCGGGTCCTTGAACCAGGCGATCAACGGGCCCCCGCCGCGGAAGATGCCCTTCTCGTCGGTCTCGAGCTCGGTGCCCTCGTAACGCTCGAAGCTGACTCCGCGCTCGGTCAGGGCGTCCACCGCCGGCTCGATCTCGTCGACCGGGAAGTTGAGGACCGTGAAGGTGGCGGGCTCGTGGTCGGACTTCGGGTAGACGAGGACGCCGTTTCCGCCGGCGATTTGCAGGTCCAGCAGGCCGTTCTCCTCGTTGACCTCCAGGCCGAGGGTCTCGCCATAGAACCGCTTCGCCGCGGGGATGTCGTCGACGGAGAAGCCGCTGAAGGCTTTGGTTTCACGGAACAAGATCGCGCCTCCTTTTCGGGGTTGCTATGTGTATAGACCCCGGCGAGCGCGGAAACTCATCGGCGCATTGACGGTGAGCAAGGCCGGGGTAGGCTGAACGTTGCGGCAGGGACCGCGACCCCGGGCGCACGCGGGTGTTGGGGGAATGCAAGCGATCAGGAGGACTTGAAGACGATGTTGAGGCAAAAGGCACGAGCGATCAGCGCCGCCCTGGTGGCGGCGATGCTGTCGCTGACCATGGGCGCGGCGACCAGCAGCGCCGCCACGGCGCCGCCGTCGTTCTTCGGCGTCGTCCCGCAGACGCCGCTCGACGCGGGCGATTTCGCCCGCATGGGCAAGGGCAAGGTGGGCTCGGTGCGGACGATCGTCAACTGGAGCGTCATCGACCCCACCTCAGCACCGGGCGACAGCAACTGGTCGAGCGTCGATCCGATCGTGCTCGAAGCGGCGAAGAACGGGGTCGAGATCCTGCCGTTCATCTACGGCACCCCGACCTGGGTCGCGAAGGACCTCGACAACCAGCGGTGCAACGGCAACAAGTGCGTGATCTTCGCGCCGAAGAAGGCCGAGGCGCTCGACGCCTGGAAGACGTTCATCGGCGAGATCGTCGACCGCTACGGCCCGACTGGCGAGTTCTGGAACCAGCACCAGGATGTTCCCAAGACTCCGTTCGAGAACTACCAGATCTGGAACGAGCAGAACTCGGAGTCCTTCTACCGGCCGGAGCCGAAGCCGAAGGCGTACGCGAAGCTGCTCTCGAACGCCGCCGAGGCGATCCGGACACGCGACGCGACGGCGGAGATCGTGCTCGGCGGGATGGCGGAGCTCGCCGGCTCGCGCAAGGCGATCGTCGGGTCGAAGTACCTCGCCGACCTCTACAAGGTCAGCGGGGCCAACGACGACTTCGACGGGGTCGCCCCTCACCCCTATGGCGGGACGGTCGACAGGGTCGCGGAGCAGGTCGAGAAGTACCGCAAGGTGATGAAGAAGGCCGGCGACAAGGGCGCCGACATGTTCGTGACCGAGATCGGCGCCGGCTCCGCCAAGGGAGGCAGCTCGCTGAACCGCGGCAAGAGCGGCCAGGCGAAAACCTTGAAGGACCTCTTCAAGTACTTCCTGAAGAAGCGGAATTCATTCAACGTCCAGCAGGTCGACTGGTTCAGCTGGCAGGACTCGACCGTGAGCATCTGCGACTGGTGCAAGAGCTCCGGTCTGCTGACCAAGACCGACAAGGCGAAGCCGTCCTACAAGGCGTTCACGAAGCTGACGGGCGGTAGCCCCGACTGAGCGTCCCGGCCTGGCCAGGCCCCGCGCCTGGCCGGGCCGGACGATCGGGGTCGACTTTCGAAACCGTCCCCACCGCGCTTGCGACGGGTCCCCGGCGCAGCGCGAAGGTGTCTCCCCGGCGCAGGGCAATCGGTCCGGGGAGATCGAAGACCGCGCTCGCGCTCTGCCCCGGGCCCAGGTCACCCTGCCCGAGCAGAGCCACGGTCCCGGGCGTATCCGTCCTGTTGAGCCGCACGATCGTGTTGTCTCCGGAGAGGATCGGCGATGACGACCCGCCCTCCGCCACGGAGAGCTTGTAGAGCTCGGCGGCGAAGCGGGAGGCGGCGCGCCCGCTGCCGCGCTTGGCGACCACGTCGCCACGATGAAGCTCGTTCCGATCGATCCCGCGCAGCGTGCAGCGAGCCTCGTCGCCCGGGCCGGCGCGCTCGACCTCGTCGCCGGCGAGGCGGATCTCGACGACTCGCGCATCCGGGCCCGCGCCCACGCGGGGGCCGATGAGCTCCACCTCGTCGTGCTGTGAGACGCGGCCCTCGCGAATGCGCCCCGCGACGGCGATCAGCTCCCCGTCCGCCCGCTGCACCTCCTCGATCGGCAGCCACAACGGTCGCCGGGCGCGCGGCACCGGGTCCGGGACTTCCGCGTCGAGCGCGTGGACGAGCCGGCGAACGGCTGCGTCCGCATCACCGCCCTCTCGCAGCGATTCCCGAGCCGACCCGCGGATGATCGTCGCGTCGTAGTCGTAGCCCCATCGCGAGAAGAGGGCGCGCAGCTCGAGCTCGGCGATGTCGGTGAGCTCCTCGTCCGGTTGGAGGTCCACCTGGTTGATGAACCCGACCACGTGCTTGACGCCGACCTCGCCCGCGATCGCGACCTGCTCACGAGTCTCCGGCGTCTCGCCCTCGACGGCCGAGACGACCACGATCGCGGCGTCCAGCGGCTCGGCGCCGGCGATCAGGTTCTTGACGTGATCGATCCCGTCGCGGCAGTCGACGTGGGTGTACTCGCGCGCCCCGCGGGACGTGGCGCGCGACATCCTGATCTCCACCCGATCGATCTCGAGCCGCGGCGCGGAATCGAGCTCCGCGTAGCTGTACGCGGGCCCTCCGTGGGTCTGGGAGATGACCCTGGTGAGCGCCGCCGTCAGCGTCGTCTTGCCCGCGCCGTGCTGGCCGAGCGTCCCGACCGTGACCGCGGGAACCTCGTCGTCCTCGGCCGCCCGCGTGGCGGCGACGGCGCCAGGCCCGAGAGCCGCGTCGTGGAGGGCGCCGCCCAGCACGAGCCCGCCCGCGGCGCGGGCGCCGGTCACGAGCAGGCGACGGCGGGTCAGCACCCCGTTTTCTTATCCGAAGCGGCCGCGGATTGCCAGGTCGGGCCGGGCGCCTAGTAGGTCCCACCGAGCTTGCGGTGGTCCCAGGTGGCGGTCCGCACCGGCTCGAAGCGGATCGCGACGCGCTTCGCCGCCTGAGCCTCGAGCGCCGCCGCGGCGTCGCCCTCGATCGACTCGATCCCCTCCGTGTAACGGACGGCGAGCTGCTTGCCGAACTCGGCGACGGGCTCGAGGTCGCGGATCAGCTCGGCCTCGGCCTCGATCTGAATCCCGCGCAGCTCCGAGTACTCGGTGCCGGTTTCGACGAGCAGGGTCGCCCGCGGGTCGCGCTCGAGGTTGCGGACCTTCTGGGACTTGGCGTAGGTCCAGACCCAGAGCTCGCCGTCACGGACCAGGTACCACATCGGCATCGAGTGCGGCCAGCCGCGCGGGCCGAGCGAGGAGACGATCACGATCCGCTCGGCGTCGAGCAGTTCGGCCTGCTCCACATCGCTGAGCTGAATCTGGTCGCGCCGGCCGGCCATCGCGCGCTCAGTCAACCAGCTCGCCGGCGCCCGCCCATCCCTCGGCCTCCAGCTTCTCCAGATGCGCCTGCATCGCGATCGCGGCGGCCGGGCGCAGCTGCTCGGGAACGTCGTCCCAGACCTCGGCCAGCAGCTTCGCCCGCGAGCGCTCGCCCTTGGCAAGCGAGCCCAGCAACCGGGCCTCGCGCTCGGCCCGGTGCGCGATGTACTCGGCGATCTTCGCCTGCGGTTCGGTGATCCACGGGCCGTGGCCGGGGGCCAGCAGCTCCAGATCGAGCTCGGCGAGCGCCGCGAGCGAGCTCATGTACGCGGCGAGCGAGCCGCCCCCGGCGGCCGGCGGCACGATCGACGACCCCGTGCCGAGGATCAGATCGCCGCAGAAGCAGACCTGGCCGTAGAGAAAGCAGACGTGGTCCGACGCGTGGCCGGGGGTCGCGATCAGGGTGAACGGGCCGATCTGGGTGTCGAGTGCGTAGTTGGTTCCGGATTCCGGAACCAACTCCGCATTCGGCTCGATCGACCCGGCTTCGAGGGCTCGCCGCATCGCCTCCATCTCTCCCTCCCCACTTGCCCGCCCCCACAGCAGCTCCGCCCCAAGCGCCGCGACGCCAGCCGAGTGGTCGGCGTGGCCATGCGTCAGGAGCACACCCTCGATCTCCCCGCCCGCGGCGTCGCGCACCCGTGCGAGATGCTCCGCATCGTCCGGCCCCGGGTCGATGACGTAGCCCCCGACGACGTAGGTGTTCGTTCCCTCCAGCGACATGGGCCCCGGGTTCGGAGCCAGCACCCGGACGATCTCCGGGTGACCCGGTGCCGCCTCGACCGTGCTCAGCCCGCGACCGCTTTCAGCACGGCCTCGCGGGCCTCGGTCGGCTCGAGCACGACCAGGTCCCCGACGCCCTTCAGCACCTCGCGCGCCAGCCAGTCGCTCGACCCGTACGGAAGCTCGACGACAACCGCGCCGTCGGAGAGCTCCTCGACCACCGTGCGCTGCTCGCGCAGCCACCGCGCCCGGTCCGGCGCAACCCAGACCCGCGCGATGCCGGCGGTCGTGACCTCGCCGTGGGCGAGCCACTCCTGCTCGGCGAGCAGCCCCTCGACGCCCTCGCGGGGCTCGAACTCGCGGTCGGTCAGGGTCGCCTCCTTCATGCGGTCGAGCCGGAAGTGGCGGGTGTCGGACCGGCCGAGGTCGAAGCAGCCCAGGTACCAGCCCTCCGGCCCCTTGACGAGCTGGTAGGGCTCGACCTCGCGCTTGACGAAGTCGTCCTCGTTCTCCTTGTAGTACTTGAGCTCGAGCACGTGATGGCGCTGGATCGCCTGGTTGACGGTCCGGACGACCGATGAGTCGTCGCGGCCGGGGGCGATCTCGAGGCCCTCCGCCGACGGATCCTTGCCCAGGGCCGAGACGATCTTCTTGCGCGCGGTCTGCAGCCCCGACTGCGGCAGGTGATCGCCGAAGAGGTCGATCGCCGCGATCAGCGCCTTCGCCTCCAGCGGCAGCAGGCGCGCCGGCCGGGCGAAGTTGTCGCCGTAGGTGTCGGAATCGACCTCGATCCGGTCGCCGCTGATCTCGGCGTAGAGGACGTAGGTGCCGCCGCCGAAGTTGACGACGTTGAGGACGTCCAGGTCCTCGGCGAGCTCGCCGGGCGAGATGTTGAGCTCGTCGAGCACCCGCTGGGTGGGCAGGCTGCCGGACTCGCGGGCGGCGCCGATCAGCAGCCCGGCGAGGGTGACCAGCCGCGCGAGCCGCTCGGGACGGATGACCGACTCCGAGCGCCCGTTCGAACCGCGGGAGCCGCCGTTGCGCCGGCCGCCGCCGTTCTCCGCCAGCGGGCGGCGAACGGTCTTCGCGACGTCGAACTCCTCGCGGTGGCGGTCGCGCAGCAACGCCAGGCGCTCGTCGGCCTCGGCGGCGAGCTCGGGCGGATCGAGCAGGCGTGCGTTCTCCCGCCACGAGAGCACCCAGGAGATCAGCTGGCGCTCCGACGCATACCAGGTCTCGAACACCATCCCGCGGCCCTTGGCGCCGTCGCCGCGCTCGGGCTTGCGAAGGGTGCCGTGGCGGCCGAAGTCCCGCTCGACCAGCCAGGCGATCCGCTCGCGCAGGAAGACCTTCGCCTCGCCCTTGCGCTCGCCCATCTGCCAGTCGGCCCGCTTCGCGTAGTCGCTGCGGTCGAAGTCCTCCGGCGCCGGGAAGTCGTGCTCGGCCTTGGTCGCGTAGGAGACCTTGCCGCGGATCCGCGAGAGCCGGAACACCCTCACCTCGTCGCGCTCGTGCGAGTAGCCGATCAAATAGAACTGCCCCTCGCGGAAGACGAGGTGGTAGGGATTGACCTTGCGGTCGGACTCGTCGTCGCGCTGCAGCGAGTAGTACTTGAACTCGATCGTCTTGCGGCGGGAGATCGCTGTCTCGATCTTCGCCAGCCGCTGGCTGAGCTCGCGACCGGAGCCGGCGGTCGAGAGCTTGACGTCGATCGGTGCCTCGTCCTCCTCGGTCAGCGGGCTCGGCCGCCCCCACGAGACCTGCTGCAGCGCCAGGCGCAGCGGCTCGGCGTAGGCGAACTCGCCGTCGAGCAGGCTGAGCGCGGTCCGCAGGGCCGCGAGCTCCGAGTCGGAGAACTCGATCGCGGGCAGGTAGTAGTTCTCCGGCGGCAGCGCGTAGAGCTCCGCCTCGAAGAACCCCTCGGCGGGCTTGTCCACCTGGAGCGAGATCCCGAGGCTCTCGAGCTCGGCGCGGTCGGCGTAGAACCGGCGCGCGAACGCGTCCTCGTTCATCGAGCTGTAGCCCTCGACCTCGCGCTTGATCTCGAGCGCCGACACCGGACGGCGGTTCGCCATCAGGAACGAGATCAGCGAGAGCTGACGGATCAGCTTCTCGGTGTCCTTCGCCATTACCGGGACGAGGATATTGAGGGATCGGCCTCGCCCCCCGTACCCATGCCGCAAAGCGCGGGTTTTACGGGGGCGCGCCGGGGGGCTCGACTACGATCTGCCCGTGCTCGGACCAGGGACGGTCATCAATCCGCTGATCAAGATCGTCACCACGGTGGTGATCCTGGCCGCGGTGGGGATCTTCATCGTCCGGCCGGTGCTGGACACGACCGACAAAGCGATCGAGTCGGTCAACGAGTCGGTCCGCGACGCCCAGCAGCAGGGTCAGCAGGCGAGTAGCGACTTCGACCTGGACTTCGCGCGCAGCCGGGCGGAGTCGTTCGCCTCCAGCCTGCAGAGCACCTGGCCGGCGGCGGCTCGCGAGGTCAAGAGCTGCATCAAGCGAGCCGGGGACGACGCCGGCGCGATGGAGCGGTGCGAGGAGATCGGCGAGCGGCTCGTGCACTCGGTGCAGTCCGACCGCAGCTTCGCGCTCTCCTACGCCGACAGCCTGGAGGCCCAGGGAGACGACGCTGGAGCCGATCGGGTCCGCGAGTGCGTCAAGGACGCGGGCTTCAAGCCGGCGGCGATGCAGCGCTGCCGGAACCTGGCCGACGACCTGCTCTTCGGTTAGGGTCGCGACGTGCTTGGCGCCGGCACCGTCATCAACCCGCTGATCAAGATCATCACCACGGTGGTGATCCTCGGCGCGGTGTACCTGTTCATCGTCAAGCCGGCCCTCGACACCACCAACAGCGCCTTCGACGCCTTCTCCGACTCCTTCAACGGCTTCGACGAGCTGCCGGGCGACATCCAGTCCCAGATCGACGACGCGTTCGATGACTCGAGCAACACCGGGCGCCTGCAGGACTGCATCGACCGCGCGATCGACGGCACCGACGTCAACCAGAACGCGCTGGATCGCTGCATCGACCGGTTCGCGGGCTAGCCGATCTCGATCGTCCGCGAGCGCCTGATCCCGCACTGCCCGAAACCGGACTTCGCCCGCGTCTTGACCAGCGCGTAGACCTCGCCGCGGCCGAAGCCTGGCGGCAGCTCGATGCCGTATCGAGCCGCCTCCTCAGACCGCTCGCGCAGGTGCCGGTCGCGCCCGATCACCGGGTCCGGGCCGCGCAGCGTGTTGCGATGGAGGTGAACCTTCGCACCGGCGACGCACTCGGGATGGCCGGAGGACAGGGTCCCCCTGACCTCGCCCGATCGCGAGCCGTGGATCGTGAGCCTGCGGCCGAAGTGAGGGCAAGTGACCGTCGGCCGGCAGGCGCGGGGGCAGCTTTCCGGATCGGGGGACCCGGTCGAGCGCGGCTCGCCGTCGGACTGAAAGCTGGCGACGACCGCACACGGGCCGGAGTTGTCGCCGGCCGCGACGACGATGCGACCGTCCCCGAGCGTCATCGGCGTCGCGCCGAACGGCGCGACCAGCCCGGTCGGGACACGTGACCAGCCGCCGGGGCCGAGGCTCGGGTCCGGCCGGCCGTCGGCAAGATGCATGCCGAGCAGCAGCTTCGTACGACGCGTTGCGGCCAACAGCAGGTTGTCGCCCTGCACCGCGAGGCCGCCGATGTAGGAGTCCTTCGGGCGATCATCGACCGGGCGCACACCGTTCGGGCCGTAGGCGGGGTCCGGTTGGCCACTGGCCTGCAGATGGACGACGGCGCGGTCGCGGTAGTCATCGGGGTCCGCGTTTGGATCGGTCGGGAGCGAACCGGGAAGCAGGCCATACACGCCCCCGGCGGGGTCGAGGACCATCGTCGCCTCGCCGGTCAGCGGCAGGTTCTCGATCGGAACCTCCGTCTCGCCGTTGTTTCCGAAACCGGCATCGCGCGCTCCGTCGGGATCGAAGCGGGCGTACACGGCAAGCGCGTTGAAGTCGCCCGGGACGGTAGCCGCGCCCCCGATCCCGACGTAGATCCGGTCAACGGGATCGATCTTCAACGACGCGAGTACGCCGTAGCCGTAGCCGTGCATCGGCACCTGGCGGAAGCCCTGGTCGCCGAACGAGAAATCCTGCGTGCCATCCGGTTCGAGCCGCAGCAGGGTGAGGTTGTAGGAGATGCTGTTGGGCTCCTCGCTCGAGACCGCGGCCACCACCATCCTGCCATCGCCTTGCAGAGCGACCTGGACGCCCGAAGGGCCCGAGCGGGTGTTGGGCAGTGCGATCTCGGTCGAGCCGCCGCTCGCGAAGGTCGGGTCGAGCTCGCCGGCCCGGGTCAGCCTGGCCACCCGGACGGAGTTGCCGCCGCCTCCTGCCGCGACGAGTCGGCCATCCGGCTGCAGCGCCCCGGTGCCCGCCGCCGGCGCACCCTCCAGCTTGCCGTCGCCGGAGAACCCGACGTCCGGCGAGCCGTCCGGGTTGAGCCGCGCCAGCGTCGAGACGCCGCGCGGGAAGCAGCCCAGGTGCCCGAAGCAGGTGCCGCGGTACCTCGAGAATCCGGCGAGGACGAGCTGCCCCGACGGCTCGACGCCGATCGGAGCGAGCGTCGCGCCGGTGGCCGGATCGTTCGCCGTCCCCTGCTCACCGAACTCGAGCTGGGCGATCCCGTCATCGGCGAACGTGGCGTCGAGCGCGCCTGGCGCGGCATCAGCGCCGGGCGACACGGTGAGCGCCAAGACCGCGGCCAGAGTGATTGCACGCCTGTTCATGATCGGCCTGACCCGCTAACACCGCGGTCGCCGGGCAAGTTGCTGTGAGTCAGGCCGCGCGGGTGCCGAAGTACGCGGCCGAGTCGATGCCCCGGTCGAAGCGCGACCAGGCCTGGCCGTCGGGGAGTTCGCGCTCGATCCGGTCGAAGCTCCCGAGCGTGCCGCCGAGGTTGTCCATCGCGTGGACCAGCGTCGCCTCTCGGGTCGCCGGCACCACCGGCGAGCCGTTCTCGAGCTTGCCGTGGTGGGAGAGGATGATGTGCAGCACCGCCTGGGCGAGCTCGGGCTCGAAGCCGTCGATCGACTCGATCGCGCGGCGGACCAGGTAGTAGCCGAGCGGGATCTCGCCGATCAGCCGGCCGGCGTCGGTGAGGTCGATCGCCAGCGGATCGTCGTTGTACGCCTGGGTCTTGCCGATGTCGTGCAGCAGCGCCCCGGTGACCGCGACGTCGCGGTCGATCCCGGGGAAGGCGGCCGCCGCGGCGCTCACCGCCTGGGCAACCGAGACCGTATGGTCGAGCAGCCCGTGGGGATAGGCCTGGTGGTAGTACTTCGCCGCCGGCGCGACCCGGAAGCGCCGCCAGATCCTCGACTCCGGGGCGAAGATCTTGCCGAGCAGCTGCTGGAGCTGCGGATGCTGGATCGTCGCAAGCAGCTCGCGCAGGCCCGCCTCGAGCTGCTCGACCTCCACCGGCGGACCCTCGGCGAGGTCGTCATGCTCGAACTCGTCGTCGCGCGCCGCGCGGATCGTGCGGATCGTGATCTTGGCCCCGTACTGGGGATGGACGGTGAACTTGCCCTCGATGAAGACGACGGCGCCTGGAGCCGCGCAGGCGAAGCACTCCTCGACCTCCTCCCAGGCGACAGCCTCGACGGTGCCGGTTCGGTCGGCCACCGTCAGCTTCACCCAATCCTCGCCGCTCTTCCGCGTTCGGCGTTCGCGCTCGCGGACCGCGAAGGCGCCGGCGACCGCGTCGCCCTCGGCGAGGTCGCGGACGAAGGTGCGCATCAGCGGGACCGCCACCGGGGAGGTGTCCAAGGGGGCCTGAATGGCGTCGATCTGGCGCTGCGCGCTCATCGATCTCAACTTAGACAGAGGTCCGGACGGCCGATTTCTCTCCGTGTGGCCCATACACCCGTGGTCGCCGGGGAGGCGACCGATCTGACGCGCGTTCAGCGCGGCGTGGGCTCGGGCGAGTAGTGAGGGTCCTGCTCGCGCTCAGCCGGGTCCAGGGACACGGTCCCGCCCGGCGGCACCTGCTCGCGCGCCGCGTTCGCCGTGCGCTCGAGCTCAGCGGCGAACTGGGCGCCGAAGACGACCGCCACATTGGTGAGCCACAGCCAGAGCAGCAGGACGACGCCGCCGGCCAGGCTTCCGTAGGTACCCGAGTACGAGCCGAAGTTGGAGACGTAGAAGCTGAACCCGGCCGAGGCGACGAGCCACAGGACCGTGGCCGCCAGGCTGCCGGGCAGGATCCAGCGCGCCCCCTCGTGCTCGGCGTTCGGCGAGTACCGGTACAGCAGCCCGATCACGGCGACGACGCCGAGGAACAGCAGCGGCCACTTGGCGATCGACCAGACGGTCAGCGCCGTGTCGCCGAGGCCGATCTCGTCTCCGATCGCGGTCGCCAGGGGGCCGCTGACCACGAGCGCCGTGAGGATCACTGCGACGGCGACCGTCATCACCACGGTGATCACGAGCTGGCGAGGGCGAAGCTTCCAGAACGGGCGGTCCTCCTCGACACCGTAGATCTCGTTAGCCGCGCGGATGAAGGCGCCGACGTAACCGGAGGCCGACCACAGCGCCGCGACCAGGCCGATCACCAGCGCGACCCCGGCCTCGCCCGAGTGCTCGACGATGTTCTCGATCGGCCCCCGAAGCGTGTCGACCGCCGACGACGAGCCGAGATCCTCGGCGATGCGCAGCAGGCCCTCGATCGAGTCCTGCGAGCCGAGCACGCCGAGCAGCGAGACGACGATGATCAGGCCGGGGAAGATCGAGAGCACGGAGTAGTAGGTCAGCCCGGCGGCGTTGTCGGTGCGATTCTCGGAGTGAAACGACTTCGCCGCGTCGCGGAGCGCGTGCCACCAGGCGCGCACGGTCATGTCCCAGGGGTTCTCGACCGGGCTCACGGCCTAGTGATACCCGAGCGTCACGCGCCTAGTCCCTACGTCGCCAGCTCGAGGCCGAGGTAGACGATCGCCAGTGTGCAGAGCAGGACCCCGGCCTGCAGCACGTGAGCGCGCGGCCAGCGCAGGTGGGCGAGCGAGAGGACTAGCACCAGGCCGAGCAGGCCGAGCTTCGCCTGCAAGGTCGGCGAGCCCCAGAGGTGCAGGTGCGAAGCGAGGGCGGCGCCGGAGGCGATCAGGACGACGAGCGCGACGATGGAGGCGATCCCGAACCCGCGCGCGATCGGCGCCAGCTCGATCGACTCGGGGCGGCGCGCGTGCGCCGGAACCACCACCACCGCGAGGAAGATCTGGCCGCCCACGAAGAACGCCATCCCCAGCAGGTGCACGTAGAGGACGATCTGCCAGCCCTCGCTCATCGCGGAACCATCCTCACATGGCGGGCGGAAGACCAAGCGCGGCGGGAAGCTCGGCGCGCGAACGGATCTCGAGCTTGTCGTAGGCGCGACTGAGGTGGAACTCGATCGTGCGCACGGTGACGAAGAGGTCCTGAGCGATCTCACGGTTCGACCGACCCTCGGCGGCCATCCTGGCGACGCGCGACTCGCTCGGGGTCAGCGCGTCACGACCCCTTAGCGCCTCGCGGCGGGGCCTCGCCCCGCTCGCCGACAGCTCCTCCCTGGCGCGCCCGGCCACCGCCGAGGCCCCGAGGTCCTGGGCAATGTCGAGAGCCTTACGCAGGGGTTCACGCGCGTCGCGCCTGCGACCCGAGCGGCGCATGGCGGCGCCGAGGTCGACCAGCGCGCGAGCGTGCTCGAGGCGGGCGTCCGTGCCCTCCATGGTCTCGGCGGCATCATTGAGCAGCTTCATTCGCTCATCGCCATCAGCGACCAGGGCCTGACCCCGCAACGCGATTCCGAGGGCCCGCGGTGCCCCGAACGCCCGCGCGAGCTCCAGCTCCTCTGCGGCCAGCCGCCGAGCCTCCTCGCGCTCCCCGCGGGCGGCGAGGATCGGCGCCGCGGTCGACCGCCAGTCGAGCGCCGCCGGGGTGATCCCGCCCAGCGCCACCTCGCGGCGCCCCGCAAGCAGGACGTCGTCCAGCCCCTCCTCCACCCGACCCTGGGCGAGGCGGAGCCGTCCGCGCGCGAACAGGAAGAGCTGGAAGATCGCCACGTCCGGGATGTCCTCCGGAAGCTCGGCGGCCGCCAGCTCCGTGGCGGCCTCCTCCAACTCGCCGCGCTCGCGGAGCGCCTCGAGGAGCAGGGCGCTTGCCATCGGTGAAGTGGGGTGCAGGCCGTGCTGGCGCCGCACCTCGTCGGCCGCCCTGGCCTCCGCCTCCGCCTCGCGCACGTTCCCACGGCGCAGCGCCAGCCACGCCCGGAAGCAGGAAGCCGCCCCGAACGCAACCACCCAGCCACGCTCGCGCGCATCGGCGAGCGCAGTGTCCAGCGCCTCCTCGGCGAGGTCGCATCCATCGGCCATGAGCAGGGCGATGATCGCCTCCCAGACGATCAGCGAGCCGGAGGTCTGCTCCGTCACCAGTAACCCTCCCGCGAGGGCGCGCCCCGCCATCTCGCGGACCTCCGCCGCCGGCCGGTTCTGCTGGACCGCCGCGAACGCGCTCAGCGCGAGCACCATGCGCTCCCCCGGGGTCGCTCCACTCAGCCCGGGGTAGCGGCCGAGGCGCTCGACAGCCTCGGGGAAGGCGCGCAGGTTGAGCTGGGCGGAGGCCAGCTCGGCCTCGGTCTGAAGCGTGAACTCACGATCCTCGCGGCTCTCCGCCAGCGCCGCTTCGAATACCTCGACCGTCTCCTCCATACGGCCCGTGGCCAGCTGCGCTCGGCCCAGCTCGAGGAGGGCGCGTCGGCGCGCCTCCGGCTTGGCGCTCGCCCGCACGGCCTCCTCCAGGTGCCCGGCCGCCGCCGGGTCGAGCGCGCGGGTCTCCGCCACTCCCAGCTTGGTCAGGATCTCACCGCGGACCCCGTCATCGAGCGGTTCCGCCAGCGCCCTGCGGAGGTAGCGCGCGGCGGCCTCCCGGGCGCCGAGCGAGTACACGCGGCGCGACTCGTCGCGAAGCACATCGACGGCCCAGCCTCCGTCCGCGGGCTCCGACTCGAGCAGGTGCGCCGCGACCTGGGCGGTCGACGCACCGTCGTGGTGGAGGATCTTCGCCGCGCGGGCGTGGGCCTGCGCTCGCTCGAACGGCGGGATCTGCGCTTCGATCGCGGCGCGGATGAGCGGGTGGGCGTAGGAGAGCTCGCCGTTCACTCTCACGATCCCGGCCTCGAACAGCGCGTCGGCGGCGCCGGCCGCCTCGTCGGGTCCGATCGACGCCAGCTTCCGGACGTGGCGGAGCGGTGCCTCCCCGAGGATCGCCAGCGCGAGGGCGAGGGCCTCCGACTCCTTCGGCAGACGACGCAGGCGCAGCACCGCTGAGCGACCGACCGAATCCGGCGCCAGTCCGGCGACGCGACTTGCCGCCTCCGGTCCCGGTGCGATCCCCTCCGCATCGAGCTCCGAGGCGAGCTCGGCCAGTAGGAACGGGTTTCCTCCCGTCACCTCCAGGCAGGCGGACCCGAACTCGTCCGCAGCCCGCTCGCCGAGTGTGCTCTCGAGCAGGATGGTGACCGCCGCGGGGCCCAGCGGAGCCGGCCGCAGTAGCAGCGTGCGGGTGTCCGTTGCGAGCCGGCCGAGCAACTCGACCGTTTCGCCACGTTCGCCGGTCCGCGCCGCGCCGACGAGGAGGACCGGCAACTCGTGCACACGCTCCCCCAGGTAGGCGATCCAGCGCACCGATTGCTGGTCCGCCCAGTGGACGTCGTCGATGCACAGGACGAGGGGGTCCTTCTCGGCGAGATTCGCGCAGAACCAGTACAGCCCGCGAACCAGTGCCTGGATCGGGTCCGGGTCCATGCGGGGCGCGGGCCGCGCCTGGCCACCGAGAAGCGGCGCGCAAAGCCGAGCGGCGCCGCTGAGCAGCGATTCCCTCTGCGACTCGTCGGCCCGGGCGTAAAGCGGCTCGAAGAGCTGGGTGGCGACGCCGAGGGGAGTCTCGGTCTCCAGCTCGGCACCCCGGGCCGAGAGCACCCTGAGCCCCGCGCCGCGCGCCTCTGCCGCGATCGCGCCGAGGAGGCTGGACTTGCCGATCCCCGCCTCGCCCTCGACCAGGATCAGCCGGCCGCTGCCGGCGCTCGCTCCCGCGAGCGCCTCGCTGAGCGCGTCGAGCTCGCGATCGCGCTCGAGCAAGCGCGAAACCGCTTCCCCCCCGTCCGTCGCTGATCCTTGCCCGGTACCCGGAGAATCCATTACTCCTTCTCCGCTCTGAGCTCGAATCATACGCGCGAGTAACGGCCGCTTCGCAAATTCTGGTGGTCGACCGTAATGACACGCGGGCGGCGCGGGCTCAAACTCGGGACAGCATGCGGGGACAGGAAGAGATCGCGGCGCGGACTGTGCGGATCACGCTCGAGCTGAGCAGCGAGAACGGCACCGTCCACGGCACGCTGCGCGCCGGCGAGCGGACCCGGAGCTTTCGCAGCTGGCTCGAGCTGATGAGCGCGCTCGAGCTCGCCACGGGTACGGGCGGCCGGCTCGTCGCCACGGGGGAACCGCGGGCCTGGATAGCGGCAAATCGACCGTAGAACGAGGGAGCCAAGGATGTCGAAGAGGATCACCGCATACATCAGGCAGCACCACGTCGCGATGGTCGCGGTGTTCTTCGCCGTGAGCGGCGGGGTTGCCTCGGCGACACACCCCGGTGGCGCCGACACGATCAGCAGCGAGGACATCATCAACAACGAGGTGAAGAGCGCCGACATCGGCACCGCGCAGGTCCGCAGCGCCGACGTGCGCGACGACACCCTGGCCGACGGTGGGCTGGGGTCGGCGGACATCGCCCCCGATGCGCTCACCGGCGCCGACATCGACGAGTCGAGTCTCGACTCGAGCGTCCTGCAGAGCCGGGTGAGCGGGTCGTGTCCGAACGGCCAGGCGATCCGCGTGGTCGATCAGACCGGCGCCGTGACCTGCGAGGCGACCGGCGGTGCGCCGAGCGGCGCGGCGGGTGGCGATCTCACCGGGACCTATCCGAACCCCGGCATCGCCGCGGACGCGGTCGGAAGCGGTGAGGTTGCCGCCGACAGTCTGGGCACTACGGATCTCGCGCCCGATTCAGTGGCAAACAGTGAGCTCGGCAACAACGCGGTCACGAGCCCCAACGTCTCCACCAGCAGCCTGGACGGCACCGACATCGCGTTCAACAGCCTGACGGGCTCCGACATCGGAACGAGCGCCGTGGACTCCGACGAGGTCGCTGACGGGAGCCTGGGCACCGGGGAGTTCGCGAGCTCGATCCCGGCGGTGCGCGTGACGCGCACGGGCAACCAGACCCTCGAACACAATCACGTCGTCGACCTCGTGTTCAACTCCGAGCGCTACGACACGGCGGGAATGCACTCGAACAGCACCAACCCCGACCGGATCACCGCCCCGGTGACGGGGATCTACGCGGTGGGTGTGTCCGTCAGGTGGGCGGCGAACGCCTTCGGGATCCGCAAGTTGGGCCTGGTCAAGAACGATGTCGCGTTCGTGGCGTACGACTCCCAGGCCGGTAATGGAGGCGACTGCTGCAACTACACGAACCTGTCCACCATCGTGAGGCTCGAGGCGGGCGATCACATCAAGGTGAGGGCGATCCAGGACAGCGGGGGCGACCTCGACATCCGCAAGCAGGACCAGTTCACCCCCGAGTTCACGATGACCTGGCTGGCGCCCGGGCCGTAGCGCTAGGAAATGGCGAGGGCGCAGCACTCGCCATCTCCCGAGCGAGGCCCGCGCATGGCAAGGAAGCAGGGAGCGTGGCGTGCTTTGCACGCGAGCGACCGATGACGCCGCCAGGCGCCGCGGCGCAGCCGGGAGATGGCGAGGGCCGGAATCGAACCGGCGACACCACGATTTTCAGTCGTGTGCTCTACCAACTGAGCTACCTCGCCCGCGGCGGGTAAGGCTAGCGCCCGCGCTATACAGGATCGATGCTCGACGACGATCTCCTGAACTGGGTCCGTTCGCGCCTGCCAGCGGCCCCGGCCCGGGTGCTCGAGGTCGGGGCCGGCTCGGGTGAGCTTGCGGCCGCGCTGCGTGACGAGGGCTACGAGGTCACCGCCATCGATCCCGATGGGGATGCCGTCGGCATCCAGCGGGTGGCGCTGGCCGGGCTCCAGGCCGGTGAGGCCGCGTTCGACGTGGCGCTCGCCGTCGTCTCGTTGCATCACGTCGAGCCGCTGGCCGAGTCAGTCGAGGTGCTCTTCCGAGCACTCGTGCCGGGTGGCCGGCTGATCGTGGACGAGCTCGATGTGGACCGGGTCGACCACCGCGCCGCGGCCTGGCTGATCGCCCACAGCGAGCATGAGCACGCGAAGACTCCGGCGGCGCTTATCGCCGATGTCCGCGCCCACATTCACCCGCTTGGCGAGCTGCGCGAGGCGCTCGAGACGGCCGGCTTCGAGCTCGGGCCGATCGCTCACGGCGCCTACCTCTATCGATGGCGCCAGCCGCCGAGCGGCGAGGACGAGGAGCGAGCGGCGATCGCCGCGGGGGAGCTGCCCGCGGTCGGAGCGCGCTTCGTCGCTCGGGCCTCCCGGCGACCGCGGGTACCCTGAGGGACGTGCAGGAAGGCACACGTGCAGCCGGCGGGCTTCGCCGCCGCGGATCGGCCGCGGGCCTGGTCGCGATCGGGATCTTCGCGTTGCTGGCGGCAGTCGGCGACTCGCGCGCGCGGTCCGCACGCGATGCCGTTTACGGGCTGACGCTGGTCGGGAGCTTCAGCGCTCCCCAGTACGTAGCGCACGCTTCCGGTGCGCCTGGCCTCCTCTACGTCGTCGAGGACCGTGGCACGATCCGGATCGTCGATCACGGCCGGCTGGTCGACCACCCGTTCCTTGACATCACCCACTTGGTCAAGGACGGCCGCGAGGAGGGTCTCCTGTCGGTCGCATTCCCGCCCGACTACGCCAGCTCCCAGGTCTTCTACGTGTACTTCACAAACCAGGCCGGGAACAACGAGGTCGACGAGTTCCGGGTAGCGCCGGGCGATCCGACCGACGCCCTCGAAGGGAGCCGCCGCCGCGTGATGGTGCTCGCCCACCCAGGGCGCGTCAACCACAACGGGGGGCAGCTCCAGTTCACCCCCGACGGCACGCTGTGGATCGCCACCGGGGACGGCGGCGGGGCCGGCGACCCCGACGAGAACGCCCAGGACCTGGACAGCCCGCTCGGCAAGCTGCTGCGGATCGATCCGCACGCGACCCCGACCCGGCCCTTCACGATCCCACCCGACAATCCGTTCGTCGGGGTCCCCGGCCACAACGCGATCTGGTCCTACGGCCTGCGGAACCCGTGGCGCTTCTCGATCGATCGCGGGCGCGTCGTCATCGGCGACGTGGGCCAGTACAGCTGGGAGGAGATCGACTACGAGACCCTGGCCGGCGCGCGGGGCGCGAACTTCGGCTGGGACAACTACGAGGGCACGCACCTGTTCGAGGGGCCGGCGCTCACCGACCACGAGCTGCCGATACTCGAGTACTCAAGCGCCGACGGCTCAGGCAACTGTTCCGTCACCGGAGGCTACGTCGTCCGCGACACGAGACTCCCCGACCTCGTCGGCCGGTACGTGTATGCCGACTTCTGCGCGGACGAGCTGCGCAGCATGGTCCCGACGCTCGACGGCGCACTCGACGACGCCCCGCTCGGCATCAGCGTCGTACAGCCGGCGTCGTTCGGCCTCGGGCCCGGGCGTCGGCTGTACGTCGTCTCGCTGACAGGCGCCGTATACCGGCTCATCGCGCGGTAGCGCCGATCAGGTTGATGATCGCGTCCATCAGCTCGAGCGCCGCCGCCTTGTGCAGGGGCTCGTTGAGGTTGCCGCACTTCGGGCTCTGCACGCACGACGGACAGCCCGACTCGCACGGGCACTCGCCGACCAGGCGGGCGGCGTCGGCGACCAAGCGCTCGAACTCGTCGTAGCCGCGCTTGGCGATCCCGACCCCGCCCGGATGGCCGTCGTAGATGAAGATCGTCGGCAGGCCGGTCTGGAAGTGGATGTTGGTCGACAGCCCGCCGATGTCCCAGCGATCGCACATCGCGAGCAGCGGCAGGACGGCGATCTGGCTGTGCTCGGTCGCGTGCAGGGCGCCGAGCTGGACGTCCGGTTCGAAGGCGCCCGGGCCCGCGAGTTCGTCGGCGAGCACGTACCAGAGCGCCTGGGTGGGGAAGTTCTGCTCGGGCAGGTCGAGCGCGACGAGGTCGATCACGCTGTGATCGGTGAGGCTCTTGCGCTGATACGCGATCACCTGCTCGGTGACCGAGACCTCGCCGAAGTGCAGCTCGAGCGAGTCGTCGCCGGGCGGGCCGATCGCTCGCCGCTCGCCGATCGCCTCGACGAAGACCATGGTCTCCTTCTTCGGCTGCGTGTACCAGTCGCCGTCGAAGGCGTCGACGATCGCACGCCGGTTCTCGACGTCGAGCTCGGCGACCTCGTAGGAGCGCCCCAGGTGCAGGTAGACGGCGCCCGGGTGGATCGTCGAGAAGGCGCGCTCGGCCTCCACCTGGCCGATCAGCTCGCCTGAGGATCGCTCGACCACCGCGACCGAGTCGAGCGAGGCCGAGCGCAGCGAGATCTCGCCGGCGGGGAAGCCCGGCCCTCGCGGCAGGTACCGGCCGTCGCGCCCCCGGCGCAGCTGGCCGGCACCGACCAGGGCGTCCGCGCGCTCGCGCCATCGATCGCCCAGGATCTCGTCGTCGGCGCCTCCCGGCTGTGCGGGCGTACCGCCGAGCGGAGCCTCGTAGGCGGCGGCGAGCAGGTGCGCAGTCTGGATCCGCTCGTTGGCGTGGTCGAGGATCGCGGCCTCGACCGGGCGGGCGAGGAACTCGTCGGGATGGCGGCAGAAGAACTGGTCGAGCGCATCCTCGCCGGCGACGTAAAGGGCGATTCCCTCCCGCCTGCGCCCGGCGCGGCCCCACATCTGCTTGAGACTGGCGACGGTGCCGGGGAAGGTGACGCAGATCGCCGCGTCGAGCTCGCCGATGTCGATCCCGAGCTCGAGCGCGTCCGTCGCGACCACGGCGAGCAGCTCGCCGCCGCTCAGCTTGCGCTCGATCTCGCGGCGCTGCTGGGGCGTGTAGCCCGCCCGGTAGGGCGCGATCCGCGCCGCGAGGCCGGGCTCGCCGAGCTGCTCGAGGCGCATCCGGGTGAAGCGCTGGATCAGCTCGATCCCGCGCCGGCTGCGCAGGAAGCAGATCGTCCGCGAGCCGTTGACGACCAGGTCGGCCAGCAGCTCCGCCGCCTCGGAGAGCACCGAGCGCCGGCGCATGATCTTCTCGTCGATCACCGGCGGGTTCCAGATCGCGATGCGCCGCCGGGCGCTCGGCGCGCCGTCGGAGTCGACGAGCTCGAACTCGCATCCGGTCAGACCGCCGGCGAGCTCCACGGGGTTGGCGATCGTCGCCGAGGCGAGCACGAAACGCGGATCGGAGCCGTAGACGCGCGCCACCCGCCGCAGGCGCCGCAGGACGTTGGCCACGTGCGAGCCGAACACGCCGCGGTAGGTATGTGCCTCGTCGACGACGACGAAGCCCAGGTTGGCGATGAAGTCGCCCCAGCCCTTGTGGTGGGAGAGCATCGCCATGTTGAGCATGTCCGGGTTGGTGAGCACCAGGTTGCAGCGCCGTCGGATCGCGGGGCGGTCCTCGCGCGGCGTGTCGCCGTCGTAGATCGCGTGGCGCAGCTCAGTGAGCCCGAGCTCGTGGAGCTTTCGCGCCTGGTCCTGCGCGAGCGCCTTGGTCGGGTAGACGTAGAGGGCGCGGGTCTTCGGGTCGGCTGCGATCGCGTCGAGGACCGGGAGGTTGAACGACAGCGACTTGCCCGATGCGGTGCCGCTGGTGACGATCGCGTGGCCGCGGCGCGCCGCCTCCAGCGCCTCGACCTGGTGCGAGTACAGCTCCGTGATCCCGGCGCGGATGAGGGCGGCGACGAGCTCCGGCGCGAGCTCCGGCGGCGTCGGCACGGTGCGCGCGACGCGAGGCTGATCGACGCTGGTCGCGACGAGGCGGTCGTCGGCCTCCCCGGCCTCGACCAGACGCTCCCAGGCGAGCGGCGGCGCGTCGAGCAGCTCGGTCATCGGGCTCCCGAGATCGCGGCGGCGGTCCGCACCGCGTCGAGCGCCTCGACGTCGTGGAGGCGGAGGATCTCCGCGCCCTGGGCCACGGCGAGCGCCGCCGCCGCGATCGTCGCCGGGCCGCGCTCCTCGGCAGGCAGGCGCTCCTCCCACGAGCCCGCGGCGATCGCGCCGAGGAAGTCCTTGCGCGACAGCGCCACGAAGAGCGGCCGGCCGTGCTCACGCAGCTCGCCCAGCCGCCGCAGCAGTTCCAGGTCGTCGTCGGTGGAGAGGTCGAAGTCGAACCCGGGGTCGAGCGCGATCTGCTCCGCGGCCACCCCGAGCTCGCCCGCGCGCTCGATTCGCCCGGCGAACCACTCGGTCACGTGGGCCACCACGTCCGCGTAGCCGGGCGGCTCGCGGTCGATGCGCGGCGGCCCCTCGATGTGCATCAGGACGTAGCCGCAGCCGCGCTCGGCGACCAGTTCGAGCATCTCCGGCTCACCGCCCCCGATGTCGTTGATCGCGGCCGCGCCGGCGTCGAGTACGCGGCGGGCGACCTCGGGCGAGAAGGTGTCGGCGAGCACCGGCACGCCGCTGTCAGCGACGAGACGCTCGACCGCCGGAACCAGCTTCGCCGCCTCGTCGCCGGCCTCGACCGGCGGCCCGCTGCGGGCCGCGACCGCGCCCACGTCGAGCAGGTCGAACCCGGCCTCGACCAGCTCCAGGCCGTCGGCGACGGCCCGGTCGGGAGTGCCGCTGCGTGCGCCCGCGAAGAACGAGTCCTCGGTGACGTTGACGATCCCGGCCGCGAGCGGCGGACCGAACTCGAGCGTGCGGTCGGAGAGTCGCCAGGCGGTCACCCGGTCTAAGTTAGTCGCCCGGATGGCCCTGAGCTGCGTCTACACCGACCTCGACGGCACCCTGCTCGGACCGCGCGGGTCGCTGTTTCGCGACCCGGAGGGCAACTTCTCGATCACCCAGGCGAAGGCGCTTCAGGCCTGCGACAGGGCCGGGGTCGAGGTCGTGATCATGTCCGGCCGCCGCGAGTCGACGGTTCGCTCCGACGCGCGCCTGATCGGCCAGACCTCCTACATCTACGAGGCCGGCTGCGCGGTGATGATCGACGGCGAGCAGAACTACCTGACCGGCGACTGGGTTCCGGACGAGGATGGGCTGACCCCGGCGCAGCGGATGCTCGACGAGGGGATAGTCGACCTGCTCTTCGAACGCTTCGCACCACGGCTCGAATGGCACTCACCGTGGCATCACGAGCGCGTCTTCTCCCATCTGTTTCGCGGCGGGGTCGAGGTCGACGAGGCGAACGAGCTGCTGCGCGAGCACGGCCACGACGACCTGCGTTTCCTCGACAACGGCACGATCGCGCGGCCGGTCGAGGGAGTCGACGTCGCGCACGCCTACCACCTGGTCCCCGGCGGGGCGAGCAAGGCGAAGGGCGTCGCCTTCCACATCCAGGCGCGTGGCTACGCGCCGGAGGACTGCATCGCGATCGGCGACTCGATCGAGGACCTCGAGTCGGCGGGATCGGTGGGGCGCTTCTTCTGCGTCGCGAACGGGCCGGAGCGCGACCCGGCCCTGCGCGAGGCGCTCTCGAAGTTCCCGAACGCGACCGTGACCGACGGCGCTATGGGCGAGGGGTTCTACGAGGCCGTGGTCTCGACGCTGGCGATGCGGTAGCGGAACAGGCTGCGAGGTCCCGCGCGATACTGAACGCGCATGTCGCAGGAGAACGTGGAGGTCGTGCGCAGGGGCGTGGACGCGATCAACGCCCGCGACTTCGATGCGCTCGCCGACCTGGTCGCTCCCGACGTCGCCTGGGACGACACCGAGGGATTCGCCGGGCTGCGGACCGTCCACAAGGGCCCGGCCGAGCTGCGCCACTGGCTCGAATCGGTGTTGGAGCCCTGGGGCGACCTGCAGCTCGCGGTCGAGGACATCCGGGAGGCGGGGGACGACAGCGTCTACCTGGAGACGTCCATGGCCACACGCGGCAAGTCGAGTGGAGTCGAGACGGCGATCCGCGTCTGGATGGTCTTCTGGCTGACGGAGAGCAAGATCGCGAAGCGCCGGCTCTTCTGGGATCGAGACGCGGCGCTCGAAGCCGCCGGCCTGTCGGAATAACGCAGCTAACATCGGTCGGCGATGGCAGCCGACCACGCCACAGACGCTGAGGAGGAGTATCTGCAGGCGATGTTCTGGCTCGAGGAGGCCGGGCTGCCCATCACCGGCGCGAACATCGCCCGCGCGATGCAGCTCTCGCCCCCGACCGTGCACGAGATGATCGGCCGGCTGGAGCGCGACGGCTACGTCAGCCGCGGCGAGGACAAGTCGCTCAGCTTCACGGCCGACGGGCGCGACCACGCCGAGGCGATCGTCCGTCGCCACCGGCTGATCGAGCGCTTCCTGACCGACGTGCTCGGCGTCCCGTGGGACGAGGTCCACGAGGAGGCCGAGCGCCTGGAGCACGCGATGTCCCCGGTGCTCGAGGAACGGATGCTGGCCGCGATCGGGGACGCGACGACGTGCCCGCACGGACACCCGATCGTCGGAACGCGCGAGCCGGGCGTCCTGCTCGCCGACGTCGAGCCCGGCGCTGATGTCACCGTGCTGCGGTTCGAGAACGAGGCCGAGGAGCTGCTCCACTACCTGAAGGCGGCCGGCCTGCAGCCGGGGCTCGAGGGCACGCTCGAGAGCTCGGAGGACGACGAGGTCGTCGTCGCCTCACAGGATGGCCGCCACGCGGTGTCGCGCAGCGTCGCCGAGACGGTGTCG
This sequence comes from uncultured Solirubrobacterales bacterium, assembly GCA_963811505.1. Lineage (GTDB taxonomy): Bacteria > Actinomycetota > Thermoleophilia > Solirubrobacterales > 70-9 > WHSW01. The sequence goes on from CAWERC010000002.1 coordinate 382,007, forward strand.
GTTCGAGCCGAGCCGGCCCCCGCGCCGCGGGCGCCGCTGCCCGAGGCGCTGGTGCTGTCCAGCGACCGCTACGGGCGCTAGGCCGTCTCGCGCTCGCGCAGCAGCTCTTCGCTGATCCCGCAGATCTGACGCAGGCGTCGGTACAGCGCCTGGTCCTGCGGGCGGGTCTGGAACTCGCGCCTGCGAACGTTCGCCTCGTGCTCCCGAACCGCGGCGGCGAGCGCTGAGAAGCGGCGCTCGGCGAGCCGGCGCTCGGCCGCCGGGTCGAGCTCCCTGGTGCCTTCGATGATCTGAACCGGACTCATTCCCTCACCCTCCTCGTGGTCGTACCGCGTAGCTTCGCTGCTTGATAGCGCGAGCTTGTTCACAGTTGGTGAAGATCAGCCTAGCAGTTTCCCCACCAAGTTGGTGGGAAAGACCGGCAACCTTCAGGCCAGGCTGGCGGCGCGCTGGGACTCGAGCGCGCGAGCAAGTCGCCCGATGCCCTCGGTGACCCGATCGGCGGGCACGCTGGCGAACGAGAGCCGCAGGCTCGAGCGCCCGCCCTTGAGCATGAAGTCCGGGCCGGCGACGAACGCCACGCCCTCGTTTGCCGCCTCGGCGAGCAGCGCCGGCGAATCGACGTCCTCGTCGAGGTCGAGCCACAGGAAGTAGCCGCCGCCCGGGACGACGAACTTCGCTTCCGGGATCAGCTGGCCGAGCGCCTCGACGAGCACGTCGCGTCGCTCGGCGAGGGCCGCGTTGACCAGCTCGATGTTCTGGGCCAGCGCCCCCGACCGGCAGAGCTCGAGCACCATCGACTCGGCGAGCATGTTCGGCGAGATGTAGTGCTCGGAGCCCCGCTTCGCGAGCGTCTTGATCTGGTCCGCCGGCCCGGCGAGGTAACCGACCCGGACCCCGGGGCTGACCGTCTTGGAGAACGACGAGGCGTGGATGACGTGACCGGACGAATCCGTCGAGAGCATCGTCGGCGGCAGTTCCTCGTTCCCGAACTTGATGAGCCGGTACGGGTCGTCCTCGAAGATCCAGAAGTCGTGCTCGACGGCGAGCTCGACCAGTCGGTCGCGCTTCGCGGCCGACAGGGTGCAGCCCGCCGGGTTGTGGAAGTTCGGGATCACGTGGACCAGCTTCACCGGCCCCTCGCGCAGCGCCACCTCGAACGCCGCGATGTCCAGGCCGTCGGACTCCAGCGGGACGCCGATGACCTCGGCGCCGGTGCGGCCGAGCAAGAGCAGTGTGCGGTCGTAGGAGGGTTGCTCGACGATCACCCGGTCGCCCGGCTCGATCATGTAGCGGAACAGCAGTGCCGCCGCCTCCATCGAGCCGTTGGTGAACATCACCTGCTCTGCCTCGATGCCGTGGAACTCCCGCGCCACCCACTCGCAGAGCTCGGGGTGTCCGATTCCGGTTCCGTACGAGAGCGCCCGCTGCCAGTCCGATTCGAGCGCCCGAGCGCTCGCCTCGCGGACGGCGTCCACGGGCAGGATGTCGGCGCTCGGCGCGCCGCGGGCGAAGCTGATCGTGTCCGAAGCCATCGCGCTCGACATTACAACCTCGATACTGCGCCGGTGGACTCCCCGGAGACGGCAGTGATCCTCAGAGGGCTGGAGCTCTTCAACGGCGGCGATTACGAGGCCGCAATCGAGACTCTCCCGCCCGACATCGAGTGGGATACGACGGCGGCCGTGCCCGACGGCGACGCCTATCACGGGCGCGACGACGTCCTCGCCTATTGGCGCGCGATCCCCGAGCGCTGGGACGACTTCCGGATCGAGGTCGAGCGCACGGTGGAGGACGAGGGCGTCGTCCTGCTGCTCGGGCGGCTCCATGGACGTGGCGCCGACAGCGGGGTGCCGGTGGAGACCTCGTGGGATCAGGTCTGGACGATCGAGGGCGGCGTCCCGGTTCGCTGTCAGAACTTCAGCGATCGCGGGCGCGCCTTGGCCGCCGCCGGGCTCGAGCCCGAGCAATGAGCGAGCTCGATCCGCTGCTTGGGCTGGCCGACGAGCTCGCGAGTCGGGCCGCGGAGCTCTCGCTGGCGCGCCTCGGCGAGCCGCGCGCCGACGTGCGCACGAAGTCGACCGCCACCGACATGATCTCCGAGGTCGACGAGGCCTGCGAGCGGCTGATCGTCGACGGCATTCGTGAGGCCCGGCCCGGCGACGGGATCCTATCCGAGGAGGGCGCACGCGCCGAGGGGACCACCGGTGTCCGCTGGGTCATCGACCCGATCGACGGCACCACCAACTATCTGTACGGGCATCCGGGATACGGGATCTCGATCGCGGTCGAGATCGACGGCGAGGTGGCGGTCGGAGTCGTCCACGACCCGCTCCACGGCGAGCGCTTCTCGGCCACCCGCGGCGGCGGCGCGGCGCGCAACGGCGTCGCGATCGAGGTCTCGTCAGAGACCGAGCTGGGCTCGGCGCTGGTCGCGACCGGGTTCGGCTACACGCCCGAGGGGCGCACCGCCCAGGCGGAGGTGCTCGCCAAGCTGATCGGGTCCATTCGAGACATCCGCCGCATGGGCGCCGCCGCGGTCGACCTGTGCTCGGTCGCCTGCGGGCGAGTCGACGCCTACTACGAGCGCGGCCTCAACCATTGGGACCTGGCCGCCGGCACGCTGATCGCGGCCGAGGCCGGGGCGACCGTGGGCGAGCTCGAGGACGGCACGGTGGTCGCGGCGCCGCCGGCGTTGTTCGAACCGCTTCGCGGCGCGCTGCTTGCAGCCGGTTAGGATCGCCGCCAACCGACCGCACGGAGGTGCTGATGGAACGCTCGCCCGACGTGGCCGACGGACTGACGGCCTTCTACGAGGCGTTCAATACGGCCGACGCGGCCGAGTTCGGAAGGGTGATCGCTGACACCGACGGAGTCCAGGTGGTCGGGACCGCTCCCGACGAGGGCCACAACGATCGTGCCGACTGGCTGCGGACCTACGAGCAGGGGATCGCTGCGATGGGCCTGAAGCTCGAGTCCGGCGGGGAGGCCAGAGCGTTCGCCAACGGCGACGCCGGCTACGCGTTCGACACGCCGAGCTTCGTGCTCCCCGACGGCGCCCGCCTCAACACCCGGCTGACCGCGGTGATGGAGCGCGAGGGCGGCGCCTGGAAGATGGTCCATGCGCACTTCTCGGTGGGAGTGCCGGACGAGGAGGCGATCGAGCGACCGGAGGGCAGTGCGGGTTAGGCGGCGCTCATCGCCTCGACCGCGAGCTGAGCGGTCTCCGTCGGGCTCTTGCCGACCCGGACGCCCTTCGCCTCGAGCGCCTCCTTCTTCGCCTCTGCGGTGCCCGACGAGCCGGAGATGATCGCCCCGGCGTGTCCCATCTGCTTGCCGGGCGGCGCGGTGAAACCGGCGATGTAGCCGACCACCGGCTTCGAGACCGACTCGGCGATGAAGTCGGCGGCCCGCTCCTCGGCGTCGCCGCCGATCTCGCCGACCATCACGATGAGCTCGGTCTCGGGGTCCTCCTCGAACAACGTGAGGACGTCGATGAAGTCCGAGCCGACGATCGGGTCGCCGCCGATCCCGACGATCGACGAGTTGCCCATCCCGGCCTGCTTGAGCTCGTTGCCGATCTGGTAGGTCAGCGTTCCGGACTTCGAGACCACTCCGATCCTGCCGGCGTCGAAGAACTGCGCCGGGATGATCCCGACGTTCGCCTTCCCGGGCGAGAGGACCCCGGGGCAGTTGGGGCCGATCAGGCGGGTGCCGGCCTCCCGCGCCTTCCAGTACAGGGGCATCATGTCGAGCACGGGTATCCCCTCGGTGATCGCGATCACGGTGCCGATCCCGGCGTCGATCGCCTCCTCGATCGCCGCGGCCGCGAAGCGGGCGGGGACGAAGATCATCGAGGTGTTCGCCCCGCGCTCGTCGACGGCCTCCTTGATCGTGTCGAAGACGGGCACCCCCTCGACGTCCTGGCCGCCCTTGCCGGGGGTGACACCGGCGACAAGGTCGGTTCCGTAGTCGCGGTTTCGCATGCCATGGAAGGTGCCCTCGCGGCCCGTGAGCCCCGAGACGACCAGCTTCGTCTCCTCGGTGACGATGATCGCCATTCCTAGCTCTCCCCCCCGGCGACCTCGACCACTGCCTTCGCCGCGCCGAGCATCGTCTCCTCGATGTGCAGGTTGCCCAGCTCGGCCTCGGCCAGGATTCCGAGCCCCTCCTCCGAGTTCGTGCCGTCGAGGCGGACGACCAGCGGGACTCCGAGATCGATCTGACCCGCCGCCTCGACGATGCCGTTCGCGATCTCGTCGCAGCGGGTGATCCCGCCGAAGATGTTGAAGAGGATCGCCTCGACGTTCGCGTCGGAGGTGATCACCTCGAGCGCCGCGACGATCGCCTCGGCCTTCGAGCCGCCGCCGGCGTCGAGGAAGTTGGCGGGCCTTCCGCCGGCCTGCGCGACGACGTCGAGCGTCGACATGCAGAGGCCGGCGCCGTTGGCGAGGATGCCGATGTTGCCGCCGAGCTTGACGTAGGTGAGGCCCTTCTCCTTCGCCATCGCCTCCTGGGGATCCTCGGCCGACTTGTCGGTGAGCTCGGCGAGCTCCGGGTGGCGGAAGAGGGCGTTGCCGTCGATCGTCGTCTTCGAATCGAGCGCGATCACCTTGCGGTCGCCGGTGACGATCAGCGGGTTGACCTCGATCAGGGTCGCATCCTCGGCCTTGGCGACGTCGTCGAGCTTGTCGAGGATCTCCGCAACCTGGTCGGTGACGTCCTCGTCGATGCCGGCGTCGACGGCGATCTCGCGGGCCCGCTCGGCGCTGAAGTCCTCCCCGGGCTCGATGTGGCGCTGGATCAGGGCGTCGGGGTCGGTTTCGGCCATCTCCTCGACGTCCATGCCACCCATCCTCGAGAGCATCGCGAGCAGCTTCTTCTCCCCGCGGTCGAGGATGATCGAGGCGTAGTACTCGGCCTCGATCTCGGACGCCTTCTCGATCCAGAGGTCGTGGACCGTGTAGCCGCGGATGTCCATACCGAGGATCGCCTCGGAATGCTGGCGCGCCTCGGCCTCGTCCTTTGCCACCTTG
>CAWERC010000003.1:0-582648 GCA_963811505.1 uncultured Solirubrobacterales bacterium
GGGCGTCGTCGAGGAGCTCGCTGGTCGCGAGCGCGCGAAGCCTCCCCCATCGGCTGGCTCCTGCGGCGCTGTAGGGGAAGTGGTGGGCGTCGCGCGACGGCGCGTAGCCCGGGGACGACCATCAGCGACTGGCGCTTCGTGTACTTGCGGATCCCGTCGGGGCCGTGGCGCGAGCCGAGGCCGGAGGCCTTCCAGCCGCCCATCGGCAGCTCGAGCGCCGCGTAGTTGACCTGGGCGTCGTTGACGCACGCGACCCCGGCCTCGATCCGCCGCGCGATCTCCTCGCCGCGCTCGTCGTCGCGGGTCCAGACCGACGCCTGCAGCCCGTACGGGCCCGTCGTTGGCGAGCTCGATCGCCTCGCTCGGCGTCGCGCGACCCGCATCACCGGCAGGGTCGGGCCGAACGTCTCCTCGACCATGCAGCGCATCGAGTGGTCGACGTCGGCGAGCACCGTCGGCGGGTAGAAGCGGCCCGGGCCCTCGCCGCGCTCGCCGCCGGTGACCACGCGGGCGCCCTTCGTCGACCGCGTCGCGGACGTGGGCGTCGATCAGCTCGATCTGCGGCGGGAAGATGATCGCGCCGACGTCGACCGTGCCGGGCTCGCCCGGCGGGCCCTGGCGCAGCGCCGCGGACCTTCGCGGTGAGCCGCTCGAGGAACTCGTCGTGGACCGGCTCCTCGACGTAGATCCGCTCGACCGAGATGCAGACCTGGCCCGAGTTGTTGAGCCCGTAGGAGACGGCGGCGTTCGCGGCGCGCTCGAGGTCGGCGTCGGCGAGCACGATCATCGGGTCCTTGCCGCCGAGCTCGAGGCTGACCGGGGTCAGCGTCTCGGCCGCCTGCGCCATCACCCTCTTGCCGGTCGCGACCGAGCCGGTGAACATCACGAAGTCGACCTCGTCGACCAGCGCCGCGCCGGTCTCGCCGCGGCCGGTGGCGACCTGGAAGACGCCCTCGGGGAGGCCGCACTCGGCGAGCATCTCGGCCATCAGCAGCGAGGTGAGCGGCGTGATCTCGGAGGGCTTGAGGACGACCGCGTTGCCGGCGGCGAGCGCCGGGATGCAGTCGCCGAAGGAGTTGTTGAGCGGGTAGTTCCAGGGGCCGATCACGCCGACGACGCCGAGCGGCGCGTAGCGGACGACGAGCCTGCGCCCGCGGACGAACGGCGAGGCCGACTCGATCTCCTCGTCGGCGAGGTAGGCGGGCGCCTGCTTCGCCCAGAACTCGAGCGCCGAGAGCCCGTAGGAGAGCTCGGCGAACTGGGTCTCGTCGGCGGGCCGGCCGGTCTCGGCGCAGATCGTCGTCGACCACCCGCTCGCCGTTGGCGACCATCCAGCGGCGGGCGGCGAGCAGGACCTCGGCGCGGCCCGTCGAAGCCGAGTCCGCCCAGGCCGGCTGCGCGGCGCGGGCGGCGGCGACCATCGCGCCGGACCTCGTCGGCGCCGAGCTCCGGGACGGTCGCGATCGTCTCTCCCGTCGCCGGGTTCTCGACCGGGATTCCGATCCTCGCCGCTCGGCGTCGTGCCCGTCGAGCATCGCGAGTCACGCCGAGTGCCGCGAGTCGATGGTCGGCGCGACGGCGTCGCGCTACCCTCGATCGCGCGATCGCCGTGGACCAGGCGCCATCCGGTCGACGCGAACGACGTCGGTGCCGGCGCGGCGGTCGTGGAAGCCGCGGCGGTCGTCGCGGGTGACGATCCCGAGGAAGCCGAGCCCGAGCGGGAGCGCCGCGAGGACGGTGCCGACGAGCCGCCGCGCGCGACGCGCGGCCGAGGCGCTGCGCTCGCCGCCGGCCTCGATCCGGATCGAGAGCGAACGCGCATCCCGGGCGTCTGGCCGGCGAGCGACCAGAACGTCAGCAGGTAGAGCGAGCCGCCGACAGATCCAGGCGCCGGCGCCGAAGGCGAGCCCGCGCCGGAGACGCCGTCGCTCGCCGAACAGCGCCGTCGTGCACCGCCGCGGCGAGCCGAGGAAGATGCCGTTGATGATCGCGCCGTCGATCAGCGAACGCGAGCGCGCGGGTGACGAGCCCGACGTGGGTGTCTCGGTCGCGCGGCGCTGCGGCGCGCCGCAGCAGCCGCGCGACGAGGCGCTCGATCGCCGGCGTCGAGCGCGATCGGCGATCTCGCGAACCTGGCGGCCGAGGTCGTCGATCAGGCCGACGCCCTGGGAGGTGATCGCGGCCCGCACCTCCGGCGCCTCGGCGATCCGCTCGACCAGCTTCTGCGCCTCGTCGGAGGCCAGCAGCCGATCCCAGACGTGGTCGACGAGCGTCGGAGTCGAGCACCTTGACCGCGGCGCGCTCGACCGCGGGCTGGAGAGCGTGCGCTCGAGCGCGTCCTGCGCGGCGTCGCTCTCGAGCACGCGGATGATCGCCCGCTCGACCGCCGGGCTCTCGAGCGCCCGCACGATCGCCTCCTCGGTCGCTCCGCTCGGCCGCGTCGTCGATCCCGGTCGCCGCGGCCATCCGCCCGGCGCCGCGGGCGCCGAGCCCGAGCAGGCGGCTCGGCAGCGGCGGGCGGCGCGCGCGGAGGCTCTGAACCGGCGGCTGCGCATCGCACGACCGGCATGGTCGCCGTCGGCGCGACGCGTCGGAACGGATGGAGCGCCAGTGCGCACGGCGGTCGTCTCCGACCTCCACCTCGGGCTCGGCAGCGGCGCCGATCTGCTGCGCCGCGCGGCGCTTTCGCGAGCGCTGCTCGAGGCGCTCGAGGGCATCGATCGCGCTCGTCCTGCTCGGCGACGTGGTCGAGCTGCGCGACCGCCCGCTGGCCGAGGCGCTCGAGCGGCGCCGAGCCGGTGCTCGCCGCGCTCGGCGAGGCGCGGCGGCACGGGCGAGGTCGTGATCGTCGCCGGCAACCACGACCACCACCTGATCGAGCCGTGGCTGCAGCGGCGGCGCTCGACGGGAGCCGAGCCGCTCGCGCTCGAGCAGGTCGGCGAGCCGCGAGGGCCCGCGTTCGGGCGCCTCTGCGCGCAGCGCGGCGCCGGCCGCGGTGCGCTTCGCCTATCCGGGGCTCTGGCTTCGCGACGACGTCTACGCGACCCACGGCCACTACCTCGACCGCCACCTGACGATGCCGACGATCGAGCGCCTCGGGGTCGGCGCTGGTCGAGCGGGTGCTCGGCATGCCGGCCGGGCGGCCCGGACCCGCTCGCGCCTCCCGACGAGCGACCGCGCGACGAGCGCCGACGAGTACGAGCGCGTGCAGACGCCCGGTCTACGCGTTCCTCTTCGGCCTCGCCCAGGCGACGGTCGGCGAGCGGCCGCGGCGGCGCCGACCCCTCGCTGCGGGTCTGGCAGATGCTCGGCGGCGGCGAGACCCGGGCGGCGCGGATGCGCGGCTGGCTGCTCGGCTCGGTCGCGGTGCCGGGCGCGGTCGGGGTCGCCAACCGGCTCGGGCTCGGCCCGGTCGCGCTCCGACCTCTCGGCGGGGGCGATCGGCGGGCCGGGCTTCGAGGCGATGGGCGAGGTCGATCGAGCGACTCGGGATCGACGCCGACCACGTGATCTTCGGCCACACCCACCGGCGCGGCGGCGCGCCGAAGCGCCGGGTGGCGGTCGGCGCTCTGGAACACCGGCAGCTGGGTCCACGCGCCCGGCCTGCTCGGCGAGCTCGGCGGCGGTGAGCCCCTACTGGCCCGGGACCGATCGCCGTGGTCGGGGAGCGAGGGCGCGCCCGAGCTCCGCCACCTGCTCGACGGGCTCGAGCCGCGAGCAGCTCGCCGGAGTACGGCGATGATCCGGACGGGGTCTAACCTGAGCCGGGATGAGCCTGCTGACCCAACCGTTCGAGCTCTCGGCGCGGCTGCTGCAGCGGCGCGATCGACGACCTCGGCGCGATCGCCGCGACCGCCGCCGAGCTGCCGGCGCGGTTCGAGGACGCTCGACGAGCGCGCGGCGCGGATGCAGGATCAGCTCGACCGGGCCCTCGACGCTCGGCGAGACGATCGCGCGCGAACACCGCGGCGATGGTCGAGATGGCGCAGCGGGTCGAGGCGCGGGGCGAGTCGATGGTCGAGCTCGGCGAGCGGATGATCACGCTCGGCAACGCCGTCTCCGAGCAGCTCGGAGGCGATCGTGACGCGCGCTGGCGATCGCGACGCCGCTGCGAGGGCACGCGTGGAGCGGCTGGGGCGGGCGTCTCGACCGCCTGCCGGGCGGACGGCCGGCGCCCGGGCGAGCGCCGAGAGCCTCGCGCGGCCGACAGCGCCCGCCCAGATGATGTGACATCGCGCGATGCGCCATGGCCGTCCGTAGACTCGGGGCGATGTGACCACGGCCGATGACGAGCTGACGATCGACGAGCTCGCGCGCCGCACGCGGGATGACGGTGCGCAACATCCGCGCCCACCAGTCGCGCGGGCTGCTCCCGGCGCCCCAGGTGCGCGGGCGCACCGGCTTCTACGGTCCCGAGCACGAGGCGCGGATCGAGCTGATCCGCGAGCTGCAGGCCGACGGCTACAAGCTCGAGGCGATCGCCCGCCTGCTCGACAGCGCCGGCGGCTCGAGCGAGGAGGTGCTGCGCTTCACCCGCGCGGTCAAGGCGCCGTTCGAGGACGAGCAGCCACAGATCGTCACCGCCGAGGAGCTCGCCGAGCGCTGGGACGCCGGCGACGCGGCGCCGGCGCTGCTGCGCAAGGCCGAGAAGCTCGGCATCCTGCGGCCGCTGCCCGACGGCAATTTCGAGGAGCTGAGCCCGACCCTGGGACGGGCCAGCGCCGAGCTCGCCGCGCTCGGGATCCCCGCCGAGACGGCGCTCGACGTCGCCGCCGAGATCCGCAAGCACGCCGACGCCGTGGCGAAGGTCTTCGTCGGCCTGTTCATGAAGCAGATCTGGAAGCCGTTCGAGGACCAGGGCCGTCCGGAGAACGACCTGCCGGCGGTTCGCGACGCGCTCGAGCGGCTGCGCCCGCTCGCCTCCGACGCCCTGCTGGCGATGTTCCAGCTCGTGATGACCGAGGCGGTCGAGGAGCGCATGGGCCGCGAGGTCGAGCGGATCCAGAGGCGCCGCTGAAGGCCCCGAGACGCCGCTAGTCGCGGCCGGGTCGGCCGTTCGGGGTCGGGATCGGAATGTTCGGGGGTCGGCATTTGGGGGTCTCCCCGATGACACCCCGGGCGGTGGTCGAGGACGATCGCGGCGTCAATCGATCCTCCGAAGCAAGGAAGCCGACCATGACCCTTCCCGACTCGCACCCGCCCTCGTCCTCGCCCCCTCGGCCTCGCGACCCTCTCGCCCGCCGGGGCTTCGGCCGGGTCGGTCGCGGCGCGGCGGGCCACGCTGACCTGCGCGGCGGAGCCCGGCGAGCGAACGTCCTCTCGGTAACCCCGGCCGGCGGCCGTTCGTGGTCAGGGACGCCGGCACGGCGCCGATCACCGACCGCGACGGGGCAGGCGGCTGTTCGTCGGACGCGAAGGGCGCCAGCTGCCCGGCGGCGGGGATCACCCGGGTCGGGTCGTGCGCGCCGGCGACGGCGACGATCGGGCGCGGATCACGACGCCGACCGACGACCTGCTGACCGGGGGCGACGGCGCCGACCTGCTTCGCGCCGAGGCGGCAGCGACGATCTGTTCGGCGAGGCCGGTGCCGACACCCTGCTCGGCGGCAGCGAGAACGACCGCCTCGACGGCGGCACCGAGGCCGACGTGCTCGGCGGCGGGCCCGGCGTCCGACCGGCCAACTACGAGCTCGCGCACCGAGGCCGTCGCGGTGACGATCAACAACGTCGCCGACGACGGCTCGGCCTCGACGGCGGCGCGCGCCGACAACGTGCGCACCGACATCGAGCGCGTGACCGGTGGCTCGGGCGACGACACGCTGGCCGGCAACAGCGCGCCAACGTGCTCGTCCGGCGGAGCCGGGCAACGACGTGCTGCGCGGGCTCGGCCGGCACCGACGAGCTGCTCGGCGGCGGCCAGGGCAGCGACGACTGCTCGACGGCGGCGCCGGCGCCGACGAGATCCGCGGCGGGAGCCGGAGCCGCGACCGCGCCGTGTACACGTCGCGCACCGCCGGCGGTCCATGTCGACCTCGACGACGTCGCCGACGACGGCGAGGCCGCCGAGCACGACAACGTCCACACCGACGTCGAGGACCTCGACCGGCGGCCAGGCGAACGACCGCTGGTCGGCGACGCCGACGCCAACAGCCTCAGCGGCCGGCGCCGGCGCCGACGACCTGCTCGGCGGAGACGGCGCCGACACCCTGCTCGGCGAGGCCGACGGCGACACGGCTCGACCGCCGGGACCGGGCAACGACCTCGTCGACGACGGCGAGGGCGCGAACACGGTCGACGGCGGCGACGGCGACGACACGCTCCTGCAGGGCGCGAACCCGAACCCGGGCGAGACCCTCGGCGGCGGTCCCGGGACCGACACGGTCTCCTACGAGCGCCGCAGCGCGGCGGTCAAGGTGACGGCGTGGGACACCACCGCGAACGACGGCGACAAGGCGACCTCGCGAGGCCGACCACGTCGACCGCAGGTCGAGAACCTCGTCGGCGGCCAGGGCGACGACGAGCTGGACGGCGACGGCGGGCCGAACCAGGATCCGCGGCGGCGCCGGCAACGACCGGATCGTCGGCTTCCAGGGCGCAACGACATGCTCGAGGGCGAGCCCGGCGACGATGCGCTGACCGGCAGCAACGACAACGACACGCTCGAGGGCGGCGACGGCAACGACGCGCTCGAGGGCTGGGCCGGCAACGACATCGAGCGCGGTGGCAGCGGCGACGACGCCCTGAACCAGTTCGGGAGCTCCGGCGGCGAGCTGAGCGGCTTCCCGGACGGCGACGACGACCTCAGCGGCGGCCCCGGGACCGACACGGTCTCCTACGAGCCGCGGCTGGACCCGGTCGGGGTCAGCCTCGACGACGTCGCCAACGACGGCGACAAGGGCCCGACCACCGAGGTCGACAACGCCCGTTCCGACCTCGAGCGCGTGGTGCTCACCGACGGCGGCGACTTCGCCTACGGCAACGGCGCCGCCAACGAGATCATCGGTCGCGGCGGTCGCGACCTGATCTTCGGCGGCGACGGCAACGACGTCCTCCGCGGCGGCGACGAGTCGGGGGACGGCGACACCCTCCGCGCGGGCCCCGGCGACGACCAGCTGCTCGCGGGCACCGGCGACGACGACCTCCAGGCGACGACGGCAACGACACCATGGACGGCGGCGACGGCAGCGACCACCTCAACGACCAGTCGCAGGGAGCCAACGGCGCCGACGACATGACGGGCGGCGACGGCTACGACCAGATCCGCTACGACGACCGGCTCGTGCCCGTCGCGGTCAGCCTCGACGACGTCGCCAACGACGGCGCCGTCGGCGAGGGCGACAACGTCCGCTGCGACGTCGAGTCGATCTTCGGCGGCCGCGAGGGAGACACGCTGATCGGCAACGACGCCGCGAACAAGAACTTCATCGGCGGCTTCGGCAATGCCGCGGACACGATCGACGGCCGCGGCGGCGCCGATCAGATGGAGGGCCGCGGCGGCGCCGACACGCTCGACGGCGGCGATGGCAACGACTACATCAACGGCGATTACGCGTTCGACATCGCCGGCGAGGTCGAGGGCGGCGACGACATCGACGGCGAGGGCGGCGACGACCGCATCCTCGGCGAGGGCGGCACCGACACGATCCGCGGCTACTACGGCAACGACAGGGTCGACGGCGGCCCCGACAACGACAAGATCGACGGCCAGGAGGGCGACGACATCGTCCACGGCGGCGACGGCCACGACGACGTCTCCGGCGGCGGCGGCGCCGACGAGATCTACGGCGACAACGACGGCGACTACCTGCGAGCCTGGGACTCGGTCGAGGACATCGTCAACGGCGGCGCCGGGCACGACGCCGGCGAGATCGACCGCAGTCTGCTTCATCGCCTGCTGGGACGTCGACGACGTCGCCGAGGTCGAGGTGAAGGTCTACCAGTAGACCGGAGCCTCACCGCGCGAACCGGAAGGCCCTCCGGATCCGGGAGGGCCTTCCCCGTGTCAGGGGGACGAGGCGATGAGCCGGTCGACCGCGAGCGCGAACGCCCGGCGCTCCTGGAACAGGAAGGCGTGGGCGCCGGGCAGGATCAGCAGCTCGGATCCGGGAACCCGGGCCGCGATCCGCTGCAGGTTGACCGGTGGCACGACGGGATCGGCCCGCCCCCCGGCCGCCAGGGTCCGAGCGCCGATTCCGGCGAGCTGGCGGTAGTTGCGGTCGCTCCGCAGCCACGGATCCTCGGCCGCGACCTGAGCGTCGACGGTCCGGTCCGGGACATCGAAGTCGTCCGGGATCTCGCCGCTGCGACTGGCGCGCACGAGGCGGCGCAGAAAGCTCCGGCCCTCGGCCCGGCGGCCGGGCGGATAGAGCTCGCGCAGGATCTCGGCGTCGGAAGGATTCGGGTCACTGTCGATCGCCTGGGCCTGGGCGTCCCGAGCACCGCTCCGGTCCGCCCGGGTTCGTCCCGGCGAGCACGAGGTGGTCGACGGCCTCAGGATGCTCGATCGCCAGGCGCTGGGCGACGAAGCCGCCCATCGACCAGCCCAAGACGTCCGCCTTTTCGACCCCGATCGCCCCGAGCAGCTCGGCCGTGGCGCGCGCCAGCGAGTCGAACGACCGCCCGTGCCATGGCCCCGAGAGGCCGAGGCCGGGATAGTCGAAGAGGATCAGCCGGTGCTCGCGGGCGAGCAGGCGAAACAGCGCCGGATCCCACTCCGCCATCGTCGAGCCGGTCCCGATCAGCATCACCAGCGGCGGCCCCTCGCCGCGCTCGTACCAGGCGATCGTCGTCCCGGCGGCGCGAGCGGTTCGGACCTCGGCCCGGAACGGTTGCGCCGCGTCTTCGCCGCCTCCGCATCCGGTCGCGACCGCGCAGATCGCGAGGCAGATGGCGAGGCCGGCTCTCACCGGCGCAGCCTAGATCAGGCCCTCCCGGTCGGCCGGGAGGACCTGTCGGTCGCAGCGTCAGCCCAGCCGGCTCAGGGCAGCCCGGCCACGGGCGCCGGATACGGCAGGAGCTGGCCATTCGCCAGCGTCCCGGAGACCTGCGTGGCGCGAGTGCCGCCCATCGATGCCCGACTCCGTCGCGCATCAGCGAGTCGACCAGAGGTGGGTGATGATGCCCGGCCGCCTCGCGGTTGGCGCCGACGCTGTCGCCGGTCAGCGTGTTCGCCCCGGAGCCCGAGTCGCCGGGCGTGATCGCCCCGATGAACATGAAGTGGTCGGGCAGCCACGCGATCGCCGCGCCGGCGCGCGGCGTGCCGCCGGCGCCGATGCCGGCCCCGTGCCCGTAGTGGACGATGCCCTGGGCCAGGTCGGGTTGCGGGTTCGACGCCCACGCCCGGATCGTTCCCCGAGGTCGGGTCCACCGCCTCGCCCTGGGCGGTGTACATGCCGATCGGCCCGCCCCAGAACGCCATCGTCGGCGTCACGAGGCTCTGGTACGCGAGTCGACGGAGATCAGCGCCCAATCCCGGCCCAGGCCGCGTCGCCGGTGCTCGTGGAGAAGGTGCCAAAGTCGAGCAGGACCGGCACGGGCACCCGCTCTCGGTGTGGTTGCCGACGGCGCCGATCACGGTGGCGACGTCGCCGGCCCTGCCGCAGTGGCCCGCGGTGCTGATCTCGTAGCTACCCGGCGAGCCGTAGACGTGGGCCATGAGCACAAGCCGATGCTGCCGTCGTTGATGAGGAGCAGGAAGGCGCCCGGGCGGATGCCGGCGAAGCCGGCGCCGGCGAAGGTGACCAAGGCGGCAGCCGCCGCCGCGACCGTTGCGCGTCAGCACACCATGCGGCCGTCCGGACGGAAGGCGGTGGGGACGCGATAGCGGTGCGCGAGCAGCACGCGCTTGGGACGGCAGGCCGATCAGGCGCAGGTCACGGTTGCCGAGCTCGAAGCGCATCGGCGCCCAGGTCCCCGTCCCGTAGCGGGAGTGGAGCTGGTCGAGCCAGCGCTCGCGAAGCTGCTCCTGCTTCGCGGACGGACAGCTTGTACTCCCTAAGCTCGATCGGCTTGGCCTGTGCCGCGGCGGCGAAGGCAAGAAGCGCAAACGCGGCAGCAGCGCCGGCCAGGACGCGTGATCTCATGCAGGTTTCTCCCTTTACCCGTAACCGTGCGCCGCGGAAGCCCCGACGGCGGGCGGTTACTACCCCACCGGCTGGTAACTCGAAACCACCCTGCTGATCAGCTTCTCGCGGATCGTCGCCGTGTCGAGCTCCGCCGGCTCGGTCGTCGGCGACGAACTCGCGAGCAGGCGGGCGAAGCGGTACGGGCTCCTCGAGCTGCGGGAAGTGGCCGACGCCGTCGAGCAGCTCGAAGCCGGCTGCCGGGCATCAGCTCGTGGGCGGCGCGCGCCGTGCTCGACGGGGATGATCGGGTCGTGCGGCGCCCCAGATCAGCAGCGACGGCAGCGACTCGGTCAGATAGAGGCGGTCGAGCGCCGAGACCCGCTGGCCGCCGGGGTCGAGGACCGCCCGCATCGTCTGCGATGAACGCCGACGCGCGCCTCGGCGTCGTTGAGCGAGGCGAAGCCGCGGGCGACCTCGGCGAGGTCGGTGCCCGCCTGGAGCTTCAGGACGCCGAGCATCCGCCCGAGCGCCTCGCCGGCGCCGACCACGCGGTCGTGCATCAGCCACGGCATCACGAGCTCCGAGCCGGGCAGGGTCGAGGCGCGCAGCAGCGGATGGACCTCGCGGCCCAGGCCCCCGCTGTTGACCAGGACCAGGCGCTCGATGCGCTCCGGGAACTGGTAGGCGAACTGCATCGCGATCCCGCCGCCGAGCGAGTGGCCGACGACCGTCGCGCGGTCGTGGCCGAGGGCGACCATCGTGTCGCGGACGGCGCTCGCGTAGGCGCCGAGCGAGTAGTCGCCGCGCGGCTTCGCCGACTCGCCATGGCCGAGCAGGTCGGGGGCGAGGACCGTGTGGGCGGCCGCCAGGTGGTCGATCGCCGGCTCCCACTGCTCGGAGCGGCCGGTGATCCCGTGGATGAGCACGATCAGCGGGCCCTCGCCCTCGAGGCGGAAGCAGACGCGGTGGCCGTGAAGCTCGATCTCGTTGCAGCGTTGACATGGTCTGAGCTAACCCTTACCCTGATCGATGTTACATAAGCCGATGTCGCATCGTTACGAGGAGCGCACCGAACTTGAACGCCGCAAGCACGCCGAAGAGCTGGTCGAGCAGGCCGTCGGCCCGGATCCGGCAGCCGACGATTCCGCGCCCACCTTCTCGCTCGAGCTGACCCAGGACCAGAAGGACATCCGCGACTGGGTCCACGGGTTCGCCGCCGACGTCGTCCGCCCCGCCGCCGCCGAATGGGACGAGCGCGAGGAGACGCCCTGGCCGGTGATCCAGGAGGCCGCGAAGATCGGCCTCTACGGCTACGAGGGCCTGGCTCAGTTCTGGTTCGACCAGTCCGGGCCTGACCCTGCCGATCGTCAACGAGGAGCTGTTCTGGGGCGACGCCGGGATCGGGATGTCGATCATGGGCACCTCGCTCGCGGTCGCCGCGATCTTCGGCCAGGGCACGCCCGAGCAGATGGCCGAGTGGATCCAGCAGTGCTTCGGCACCGCCGACGACCCGAAGGTCGCCGCGTTCTGCTCGTCGGAGCCCGACGCCGGCTCCGACGTCTCGGCGATCCGCACCAACGCCAAGTACGACGAGGCCAGCGGACGAGTGGGTGATCAACGGCCAGAAGGCGTGGGCGACCAACGGCGGGATCGCCGACGTCCACGTCGTGATCGCCTCGGTCGACCGCGAGCTCGGCTCGCGCGGCCACGCGGCGTTCATCGTCCCGCCCGGAACCAAGGGCCTGCGAGCAGGGCGCGAAGGTCAAGAAGCACGGGATCCGCGCCTCGCACACCGCCGACGTCCACCTCGACGACTGCCGCGTGCCCGGCTCCTGCCTGCTCGGCGGCAAGGAGAAGCTCGACGAGCGCCTCGCCCGCGTCCGCGAGGGCAAGAGGGGCCGTCGCAGGCGGCGATGCAGACCTTCGAGGCGAGCCGGCCGGTCGTCGGCTCGCAGGCGCTCGGGATCGCCCGCGCCGCGTACGAGTACGCGCTCGACTACGCGAAGGAGCGCCGGCAGTTCGGCAAGGCGATCATCGAGAACCAGGCGATCGCCTTCACGCTCGCCGACATGGCGACGGAGATCGACGCCGCCCGGCTGCTGGTCTGGCGCGCCGCCTGGATGGGGCGCAACCAGATCCAGTTCAAGAACGCCGAGGGCTCGATGTCGAAGGTGAAGGCCGGCGAGGTCGCGACCTGGGTCACCGAGCGCGCGATCCAGATCCTCGGCGGCAACGGCTACACGCGCGAGTTCCCGGTCGAGCGCATGCACCGCGACGCGAAGATCTACGACATCTTCGAGGGCACCGCCGAGATCCAGCGGCTGGTGATCTCGCGCGCGATCTCGGGCGTGCACATCAAGTAGTCACTCAACAAGGGGCTGAGGAGGAGACGATGAGCGACAGGGTGCGGCCGCCGAGGCCGCGACGACCAACGGCGCGGCGGAGATCGATCCGAGCGCAGATCGACGCCAACGAGCTCGCCCAGAACATGGCGAAGGCCACCGACGAGCAGCTCGCCGAGCTGATGGCGGGGCCGATGCGCGGCCAGATCCTGAGCGAGATCTTCCGCCGCATGGCGGAGCACTTCCGCGCCGACGCGGCGCGCGAGACGGACGCGGTGCTCCACTGGCGGATCGGCGGCGGGCCCGACGGCGCCGTCGACGAGTACGAGACGGTGATCGCGAACGGCGCCTGCACGGCCCACGAAGGCTTCCAACAGGACGACGCGCGGGTCACGTTCACGATCGGCGGCGCCGACTTCCTGCGCCTGGTGACCGGCAACGCCGCCGGGCCGATGCTGTTCATGAGCGGCAAGCTGAAGATCGAGGGGGACATGATGTTCGCCGCCTCGGCCGCCTCGCTGTTCACGATCCCGAAGGGCTAGCGCGCGCCGTTATCCCCCGAAGCGCCGGGTAACCACCGGCCGAGGCCCGCTGGGCCCCAGCAGCTTTCATCCCGTCGTGCTCGGGGTTCCTGCTCGGGGTTACGACGACCAACCGCACCGCGGTGAGGCGTCCGGCGGGCCTCGCCTGTGACCCGCCGGTCCGGTGCACGCTGCGTCCGGCCCCCGGACGCCAGTTACAGCGGTTCGCAAGTGGGCATCATGCGGGGGTGCTCGCCGAGCTGCTGACCGCTGCGACCCTGGCGGCCTCGTTCGCGGGCGGCGCCGCCGAGCCCGCGAAGCCGCAGCTCGGCGACGCGCAGCTCGTCGGCCAGCGGCTGGTCACGGGCTTCGAGGGCGAGAGCGTGCCGGCGGCGGTGCGGCAGCGGATCGCCGCCGGGCGGCTCGGCGGGGTGATCCTGTTCGACTCCAATTTCGACTCGCGCGCCGAGGCCGAGCGCTGATCGCGCGAGCTGCAGGCGATCGACCGCCCGCGCGGGCTGCGCGACCCGCTGCTGGTGATGGTCGACCAGGAGGGCGGGCTGGTGAAGCGGCTGCCGGGGCCGCCGAGCCTGTCGGCCGAGGAGATGGGCGCGCGCCGGGCGAGCGACCTGCCGCCGGCAGGGCGCGGCGACCGGCCGGATGCTGCGCGCGCACGGGCGTCAACGTCGACCTCGCGCCGGTGCTCGACGTCGCCCGCCCGGGCTCGGTGATGGACGACGAGGATCGCTCCTTCGGCTCCGACCCCGGCGCTGGTCGCCGCGCTGCGGCGGCGCCTTCGCCGCGGCGCTCGACCGCGAAGGGCGTCTCCCCCACCGCCAAGCACTTCCCCGGGCTCGGCGCCGCGAGCCTCAACACCGACTCCGCCGTGCAGCGCATCGAGCTCTCGCGAGCGCCGCTGCGGCGGATCGACGAGGCCCCGTACCGGCGCTTCGCTCGCGGCGGCGCGCGCGACCGCCTGGTGATGATCTCGAGCGCGATCTACACGGCCTTCGGCGACCGGCCCGCGGCGTTCAGCCGCTCGCTCGCGACGCGGCGAGCTGCGAGGCCGGCTCGGGTTTCGCGGCGTCTCGATCACCGACGCGCTCGAGACCGCCTCGACCGAGGCGTTCGGCGGCCCGACGCGGGCGGCGCGCTGGCGGCGCGGGCCGGCGCCGACCTGCTGCTGTTCGCGGGCTCGACGCCGCCAAGCGCGCGGCGAAGGCCGCTGCGCCGATGGTCGGCGATGGCCGCTCGCGCGAGCGGTTCCTGGGGTCGGTGAGCCGGGTTCTCGGCTGCGCGCGCGGCTGCCGGGCGCGGCTAGAGCGCGTTGTGCGGCGGCGGCAGGTGCTTGAGCGGCTTCTCGAGCAGCCTCGCGAAGCGCCGCGGCGCCGTCGAAGGTCAGGTGCAGGCCGTCGGGCTGAAACCAGGCGGAGTGCCCGGCGCTGAAGTCGACCCAGTCGAGCAGCACGGTCCGGTTCTTGTGCTTGCGCGCCTCGCTGCGGACGACGTCGGCGTCGTGGGAAGAGCCGCCGCCGGTCTCGCGCGGGGTGACCAGGCCCAGCGTCCGCTTCTTGCCGACCAGGTCGAGCGCGTCGTGGATGTTGGCCCGTGGTCACCGAGCCGTTCGAGCCGAGCGCGACGACGACCAGCTTGCGGCAGGTGGTCCTCGTTGCGGAGCTTGCGGATCAGCGCGAGGCCCTCGGGCCACTGGCGGCAGCCGCGCGCGTTGGCGCGGTAGCCCTCGGCGGCCAGGTCCGGCGAGCGCGAGCAGCATCGGCGAGTCGCCGATCGCGATCGGCGCCCGGCCGAAGGTGACGTCCTTGCGCGGCTTCTCCTGCTGCGCCCCGCCGCAGGCGGCGCTCGGCCGACGCCGGCGCGGCGAGCGCCAGCAGCCGCCGAGCACATGAACTAGCATCGCCGCTCGCTTCAAGGGGGGAAACCTACACCCGGGCCCCCGGGCACCGCTCCCGACGATGCTCTTCCCGACGATCGAGTTCGCGATCTTCTTCCCGATCGTGCTCGCGCTCTCGTGGCTGCTGATGCCGCGCCAGCCGCTGTGGAAGCCGTTCATCGTCGTCGCCAGCTACGTCTTCTACGCCGCCGCCGACCCGCGCTTCTGCCTCCTGCTCGGCGGGATCACGGTCGGCAACCAGGTCGCGGCGCGGCTGATCGACCGCAGCGACGACGAGCGCCGGCGCAAGCGGATCTGCGCCGCCGCCGTCGCGCTCGACCTGCTCGCCCTCGGCGTCTTCAAGTACTACGCGTTCTTCGTCGCCGACGTCGGCGACGTGCTCGACTCGGTCGCGCTCGGGCATGCCGCTGCCGCTGCTGACGATCGCGCTGCCGATCGGGGTCAGCTTCTTCACCTTCCAGGCGATCACCTACGTCGTCGACGTCAAGCGCGGCGACGCCGAGCCCGCCTCGCTGATCGACGCCGCGATCTACCTGAGCTTCTTCCCGCACCTGGTCGCCGGGCCGATCGTCCGCGCGAGCGAGTTCCTGCCCCAGCTCGAAGGCGCCGCGCGACCCGCGCCGGGTCGCGGTCGGCGCCGGCCTCGTGCTGATCGCGCTCGGGCTGGTCAAGAAGGTCGCTGATCGCCGACACCCTCGCGCGCGAGGTCGTCGACCCGGTGTTCGGCGTCCCCGAGGCCTACTTCGCGCCCGACGCGATCCTCGCGACCTACGCCTACGCGGCGCAGATCTACTGCGACTTCTCCGGCTACACCGACATCGCGATCGGCCTCGCGCTGCTGCTCGGGCTTCGTCTTCCCGCAGAACTTCAACAGCCCCTACCGGGCGACCGGCTTCCGCGACTTCTGGCGCCGCTGGCACATGACGCTGTCGCGCTTCCTGCGCGACTACCTCTACATCCCGCTCGGCGGCAGCCGCGGCAGCCGCCTGTTCACCTACCGCAACCTGATGATCACGATGGTGCTCGGCGGCCTCTGGCACGGGGCGGCGTGGACCTTCGTGCTCTGGGGCGCCTTCCACGGCGCCGATGCTGGTCGCCGAGCACGCGCTCGACGGCCGCATCGGCCGCCGCACCCCGGTCTGGCTGCGCTGGCTCGCGACCTTCCACCTCGTCTGCTTCGGCTGGATCCTGTTCCGCTCGCCCGACCTCGACGTCTTCGGCACCTTCCTCGGGCGCCTGGTCGACCCGGGCGCGGCGACGCTGTGGACGCGTGCCGGTCGTGCTCGATGGTCGTCGTCGTGATCGGCATCCAGCTGCTGCCGCCGCGGCCGCTCGAGCGGCTGCAGCTGCGGATCGAGCGCCTGCGCCCGGCGGTGCTCGCGCGTCGGCGCTCGCCGTGGTCATCCTGATCGTCGGCGCCACCGTGCCGAGCCAGGGCGTGCCGCCGTTCATCTACTTCCAGTTCTGAGCTGACCATGATGACCGCAGCACCGAGACGACAGCCAGATGAGCCGCTTCGAGCGCCACGGCCAGCGCCGCTACAGCGCCCGCGACGCGGTCGGCGCGGTCGCGCTCGTCGCCCTGCTGCTGGTCCTGTTCGCCGGCGGCTCGATCCGCGACGCGGCCGACGCAGATCGACCCGGGCATCGGCCGCGACATCGTCGATGGCGGTCGGCGGGCCGACCGAGTGGATCGCCGACCGGCTGCCGCTCGACGAGGCGCAGCACGAGCTCACCGCCGGGCTCTCGCCCGACGCCGAGCTCGCCGGCGGCGGCTTCGACGAGCGGCGCCGCCGCGACCGGCGCCGGCGCCGGCAGGTGCCGCCGGTCACCGCCGGACGCCTTCGACCCGGCCGCGATCGGCGCGCCGGCCGCCGCCGAAGCAGCGAGCTCGAGACGCTGCTGGTCACCGGCGACTCGCTCGCGACCCCGCTCGACACCGAGCTCGCCCGGCGGCTCGTCGCCCGACGGCGTCGAGGTGATCCGCGACCCGCACCTGGGCACCGGGATCTCCGAACGACCGCGATCGTCGACTGGGGCGAGCTCTCGACCGCGCCAGGTCGCGCGCGACGCAGCCCGACGCGGTGGTCGTCTTCATCGGCGCCAACGAGGGCTTCCCGATGACCGGGCCCGGCGGCGAGGAGGTCGAGTGCTGCGGGGCCGACTACGCGGCGGCCTACGCCAACCGGGTGCGCCAGGTGATGGACACCTACCGCCAGCGACGGCGCGGCGCAAGGTCTACTGGCTGACGGTGATGACCCGCGCGACCCGACGCGGCGCGGGTGATCCAGATGGTCAACGCGGCGATCGAGGTCGCCGCCCAGCCCTGGCGCGAGCCAGATCCGGGTCGTCGACACGGTCGCCGATCTTCACCCCGGGCGAGCGCTACCGCGACGCGATCGACGGTCGACGGGGACGAGACGATCGTCCGCGAGTCCGACGGCATCCACCTGAACGCCGAGGGCTCGGCGATCGCCGCCGACGCGGTGCTCGACCGCATCGACGAGGACTTCACGCGCTGAGCGGCCGGCGGCGATCCGCGCCGCCGGATCAGGTGTCTCGCCGAACGTCTGCTTGAACTTCTTCGAGCCCTTCTCGCACTTCGCCTTCGCCTGCAGCAGCTGCGGCGACGAGTCGAGCTTCTTCTCGTTGCAGCTGTAGCCCTTGACCCCGAGCAGTGCCCGTCGGCGCCGCCGTTGTCGTGGCGGCACTGGTGGAACTTCGTGACCAGCTTCTTGCCCTTGTCGCAGCTCAGGTTGCGCTGACCTTGAGCGAGTAGACGTAGGAGGCGCCGAGGTTCGCTGCTCCGCGGTGCTCAGCGCGCAGCACCGGCCTCGCGCGTTCGCCGTCGGTCGCCGGACGCTCGCGCGGCCCCGCCGGGATCGCCGCGATCGCGAGCCAGTCGCGAGCGCGCACGCGAGCGCCGCGCCGATCCTCGTCCCTGCCTTCATCGCTACCTCCATCGGTCGTCGTTCCCCTGCAACTCGAGCGGCGATTCTAGAACCGGTCCGTGGTCGACCGAATAGGCTCGCGGCGCGATGGAGATCGATCCACGTCCGACATCCTCGATCGTCGCCGGCGTCGCCGTGCTCGGCGCCGGTGCTCGCCGACCTCTCGCGCCGGGCGCGGCTGCCGATCGTCGTCGCCGAGATCTTCCTCGGGATCATCGTCGGCCCGCAGGTGCTCGGGCTCGCCGACGCTCGACGACTTCATCGAGGCGCTCTCGACCTTCGGGCTCGCCTTCCTGTTCTTCCTCGCCGGGATCGAGATCGACTTCGAGCGCATCCGCGGCGCGCCGGCGCGCGCCGGCGTCCTCGGCTGGCTGCTCTCGCTCGTGCTCGGCGCTGTCGTCGCGCTCGGCCTGCACCAGCGCCGGGGTCATCCACGCGACGCGTGCTCGTCGCCCTGGCGCTGACGACGACCGCGCTCGGGACCCTGATGCCGATCCTGCGCGACGCCGGCATGCTCGACCAGCGCTTCGGCGCACTTCGTCGTCGGCGCCGGCGCCGCCGGCGAGTTCGGGCCGATCGTGCTCGTCTCGGTGATCCTCGCCTTCGACGCCGGACGAGCCGCTGCGGGCGACGCTGCTGTTCGCCTTCGCGGCGATCGTCGTCGCCGCGACCCTGCTCGCGCTGCGGGCCCGCGCCGGCCGCGTCGTGCGCCTGGTGCAGACGACGATGGGCACCAGCGGCCAGCTCGCGGTCCGCCTGTCGGTGCTCCTGGTCGATCGCCCTCGTCGTCGCTCGCGGCCGAGTTCGGGCTCGACGTGATCCTCGGCGCCTTCGCGGCCGGGATCGTGGTCGGGATCGTGATCCGCGGCACCGAGGCGCGCGAGTTCCTCGCGCAAGCTCGACGCCGTCGGCTTCGGCTTCCTGATCCCGGTCTTCTTCATCGCCACCGGGATGGACTACGACCTCGACGCGCTGCTCTCGAGACCCGGCCACGCTGCTGCTGGTGCCCGGGTTCGCGCTGCTGTTCCTGCTCGTCCGCGGCCTGCCGGCGATGCTGCTCTACCGCGCGCGACGCTGCCGCGCCCCGACCGGATCCCGCTGGCGCTGTTCTCGGCCGCGGCGCTGCCGCTGCTGGTGGCGATCACCCAGATCGGCCTCGACACGGCACACGATGCGCACGCGAGGTCGCGGTCTCGCTGGTCGGCGCCGGGATGCTCTCGGTGCTGATCTACCCGCTGCTGGCGCTGCTCGTGCCACCGCCGCGGCGAGCGCGGTCGAGCGCGCCCGGCTAGGCGGGCTCGTCGTCGCTCTCGAGCAGCGATGCGCAGGCGCTCGAGCGAGCGCCGCGCCTCGCGCCCGCCGGGAGCGGCGGAGAGCAGCCCGCCGGCCGCCTTGCCGAGCACGCCGCCCGGGCAGCGCGAACTCGTTCTCGTAGTCGAACCGGGTGCCGCCGTCCTCGGCGGTCGAGCCGGTAGACGACGTTCGGCGGTCGATCCGGCCGGGCCCTCGCCCTCCCAGCGCGCCAGCCGCGGCGCGCTCGGCCTCGACCACCCGCCAGCGGACCTTGAACGACTTGCCGGCCAGGCGCAGCTTCTGGGTGAACTCGTCGCCCTCGTCGACAGCGGCCCGGGCCGGCGCCCTCGTAGCGAGTCGTGGGTGGTCACCCAGCGCTCGAGCAGCGCCGGGTCCATGACCGTGTCCCAGACGCGCTCGCGGCTCGGCGGCGAGCACGATCGACTCGCGGACGCTGCGCGGCCATCAGGCGGCCGCCGCGGCGGCGTCGACCGCCTCGGCGAGCACCGCGTCGAGCGCGCTCGGGCACGGTCGTGAACAGCTCGGCGCCGCTCGGGTCGTCGACCACGGTCGGGCGTGGTCAGCCCGAGGCTGATCTGCGAGGCGATCTCGGGGTCGCCCGAGGTCACCGCCGCCGCGCCGGCGGCGACCGTCGCCGGGCGGGCGACCTCGGCCGACATCGCGATCCGCCGCGGCGGCCTGCGCCCGAGCGCCGCCGCCATCTCGTTGACCAGGTCGAGGTGGGTGACCACCTCGGGGCCGCCGATCTCGATCTCGCGGCCCGCCGACTCGGGCACGTCGAGCGCCTCGCGCAGGTAGTCGACGACGTCGCGCGGCGCCGATCGGCTGCGTCTTCGTGTGCAGCCAGTCGGGCGCCGGCAGCACCGGCAGCCGCTCGACGATCCCGCGCAGCAGCTCGTAGGACTCGCTGCCCGGGCCGATCACCATCGCGGCGCGGAAGTAGGTCAGCGGCGGGCCCTCGTCGGCGAGCGCCTCGCGCGGCCTCGTGGCGGGCGCTCAGGTGCTTGGAGGCGGCCTCGTCGCCGAGCCCGCCGAGGTAGATCATCCGCTCGACCCCGGCCTCGCGGGCGAGCCGGCCGAAGCGCGCCGCGGCGGCGCGCTCGATCGCCGGGTAGTCGTCGCCGTCGCCGATCATGTGGACCAGGAAGTAGGCGACCGGACGCCCTCGAGCGCCTCGGCGACGCCCGCTCGGGCGGGTCAGGTCGGCGACCGCGAGCTCGCAGCCGAGCGCGGCGAGCGCCTCGGCCGCCTCGGCCTCGGGATCGCGGACCAGGCAGCGGACCTCGTAGCCGTCCTCGAGCAGGCGGCGGGCGAGCAGGCCGCCGATGAAGCCGGTCGCGCCGGTGACCAGGATCCGCTCGCAGGCATCGCTCTCATCTTCCCCGCGCCCCGGCGCTCAAACGGCGCTCCGCGCGTCGCCGATCTCGCCGGCGAGCGCGCCGACCCGCGACGGCGGCAGGTCGAGGCGGGCGAGCGAGCGCAGGAACGCGTTGCAGACGAGCACGTGGATGCGCAGCTGGGTCTGGCCGTAGAGCCAGGCGCCGAAGCGCGCGAAGCGCCCGAGCCGCGCAGCCACGGGTAGAAGTTGCGGACCTCGAGCCGTCACCGCGAGCGTCTCTCGGCCTCGCCGCGCCGCGGGCCGGGCGCTCGACGCGGATCCGCAGGAAGCCGTCGTTGTCGCGGCCCTCGCGCGGCGACGAGCAGGCCGCGCTCGATCCGCCAGGTGACGCGGCCGAAGCCCGGCCCGGTCTCGTACTCGGGCGCGTGGAAGGTGCAGCAGCGGCAGCCGCCGGGTGAGCAGCACGACCGGCGCGAGTCGTCGCCGTAGACGACCCGGATCAGGCCCAGGGTCGCGCGGCTGAGCCAGCGCCAGTAGGAGCGCGCCAGCCGCTCCAGGTACTCGGGCCTTCCAGAGCTCGTCGACCAGCTCGCGCGGGCATCGTCACCTCGGCCTCCTGGACCGAGGCGACGGCCCCGGTCTCGGGGACGCGCTCGGACTCCTCCGAGCGGATCAGGCGGACCTGGGCGCGGGCCGGTTACGCCTACGAGACAGGAGCGCGATCACCGCGTTACTGGTAGCACGGACGGCTCGATCCGCGGCGCGACCCACGGTGCTCGGCCGGGTCGAAGCGCCGCAGCGCGCGGGCGAAGCGGAAGCTGAAGTCGGGCCACAGCGAGGTGTTGCGGCCGTTGCGGTCCAGGTACCAGCTCGAACAGC
Source organism: uncultured Solirubrobacterales bacterium (assembly GCA_963811505.1). Classification (GTDB taxonomy): domain Bacteria; phylum Actinomycetota; class Thermoleophilia; order Solirubrobacterales; family 70-9; genus WHSW01. Next base: position 21,321 of record CAWERC010000003.1, read on the forward strand.
CGCCCTCCAGCCAGACGGTGCCCTTCATCCGCGCGCTGGATCGCGTCGTTCCAGGCGCGCTGCGCCTCGGCCGTCGACCTCGACGCGTCTCGAGCCCGCTGGCGCGCATGTGGTCGAGCGCCCGCGATCACGTAGTCGGCCTGGGCCTCGGCCATGTAGACGACCGAGTTGTGCCCGAGCCCGGTGTTCGGGCCCGAGCAGGAAGAAGAGGTTCGGGAAACCCGGCGACCATCGTCCCGCGATGCGCCTGCGGGCTGCCGTCCCAGTGCTCGGCCAGCGTCCGCCCGCCGCCGTCGACGATCCGCTCGGCGATCGGCATGTCGAGTGACGTGAAAGCCGGTCCCGAGGATGATCGTGTCGACCTCGCGCTCGGCTGCCGTCGGCGCCGACGACGGTCCGCCCGCGGACCTCGGCGATCGCCTCGCAGACCAGCTCGACGTTGGGCTCCGCCAGCGACGGCAGGTAGTCGTTGGCGACCAGGATCCGCTTGCAGCCGGGCAGGTAGTCGGGCGTCAGCTTCGCGCGCAGCTCGGGGTCGGCGACCTGAGCGCGCTCAGGTGGCGCAGGCCGACCCGCTGCAGCAGCGGGCGCGAAGGCGACCCGCAGCATCGGGATCGCGAACAGCTCGCGGGCCCAGTAGATCGCCGCCGCGCACCGCGCGCTGCAGCGGCCGGGAAGCGGCGGTAGAGGGCGCGCTCGATCCGCGTGATCCGGCGATCGGCGGCGCGGCATGACCCACGGCGCGGTGCGCTGGAAGAGGTGCAGCGCGCTCGACCTCGCGGCTGGATCTGCGGGCACGAACTGGATCGCGCTCGCGCCGGTGCCGATCACGGCGACCCGCTCGCCGGCGAGGTCGTGGTCGTGGTCCCAGGTCGCCGAGTGGAACAGGTGCCCTCGAAGTCGCGCAGGCCGGGGACGTCGGGCAGCTTCGGCTCGTGCAGCGGCCCGGCGCCGGCGATCAGCGACCCGGGCGCTGAGCGCGCCGCGTCGAGGTGTCGCATCCGCCAGCGCCTCGCCTCGGCGTCCCAGGTCGCGTCGCTCGACCTCGGCAGCCGAAGCGCACGTGCTCGACAGGACCCTCGTCGGTCGGCGACCCGGCGCAGGTAGTCGTGGATCTCGGGCTGCGGGCGAGAAGGTCGAGCTCCAGTCGGGGTTCGGCGCGAACGAGAACGAGTAGACGTGGCTGGGGACGTCGCAGCGACAGCCCGGGTAGGTGTTCTCGCGCCAGGTCCCGCCGACCTCGCGGGCGCGCTCGAGGATGACGAAGTCGTCGCGCCCGAGCGCTTCAGCCGCGCGGCCATCGCCAGGCCGGAGAAGCCGCTGCCGACGATCGCGACCTCGATCTGGTCGGCTGCTGTTCCGTGATGCTCATCTCTCCTCGCTCGCTCGACTCGAGTTACAGCAGCTGTAAGTTACGGTCACTGTAACCTAGCACGATCCATGGACGGCGAGCGTCGACCGCAAACGCCGGATGAGCGCCGCCGCAGCGGCGCGAGCAGCTGCTCGACGTGACCAAGGAGATCGTCGGCGAGCACGGCTTCCACGCCGTCTCGATCGAGGCGGTCGCCCGCCGGGCCGGGATCACCCGGCCGGTCGTCTACGGCCACTTCGGCGACCTCGCCGGGCTGCTCGAGGCGATGGTCGAGCGCGAGAGCGCAGCGCGCGCTCGCCCAGCTCGCCGAGATCCTCCCGCCGCCTCGCCGACGCGGCAGCCCGCGCGAGGACCTGCTCGCCGCGCTGCGCGGCTACCTCGAGGCGGTCGCCGCCGATCCCGTCACCTGGCGGCTGGTGCTGATGCCGCCCGAGGGCGCGCCGGCGGTGCTGCGCGAGCACGATCACCGAGGGCCGCAACGCGGTCGTCGCGGCGCTCGCCGAGGTCGTCCGGCCCGGGCCTCGGGCTCGGGCGCCGAGTCGCCGGACCCCGAGCTCACCGCGCGCACGCTCTCGGCGGTGGCCGACGAGGCGGCGCGGCTGCTGCTCACCGACCCGGCAGTACCCGATCGAGCGCCTGATCGCCCACGCCGACTGGCTGCTCACCCGGCTGGCGCCCTAGGCGCCGCCGGCGGACCGAAGCGGCTAGCTTTCCGCGCGTGATCGGCCTGATCGTCGCCGCCGTCGTCGTGGTCGCATCGCGGCCTTCGTCTGGCTGACCTACAACCGGATGGTCGGCGAAGCGCCAGGCGACCGAGAACAGCTGGGCGCAGATCGAGGTCGCGCTGAAGCGCCGCCACGACCTGATCCCGGCGCTGGTCGAGTCGGTCAAGGGCTACGCGAGCCACGAGCGGACGACGTTCGAGAACGTCACCGAGGCGCGCAGCACCGCGATCGCCGCCGCAGGGGCCGGCGAGCAGGGCGGCGGCCGAGGCGGATGCTCGGCCGCGGCACCGAGCGGCTGCTCGTCGTCGCCGAGGCCTACCCCGAGCTCGAGGCGCTCGAAGAACTTCTCCAAGCTGCAGGACGACCTGCGCGAGGCCGAGGACCAGATCGCGATCACCCGCCGCGTCTACAACGACACGGTCGAGACCTACAACACCCTGATCCAGGTCTTCCCGGCGGTGATCGTCGCCCGCCTGTTCGGCTTCGACCGGCGCGAGTTCTTCGACGCCCCGGCGGGGGCCGAGGCGCGCCCGCAGGTCAGCCTCTCCCCCGGCCCCGGCATGAACGCGCGTCCGGCGCGGCGCTCGTCCGCGCTCGCTCGCCCTGGCGCTGGCCTCGCTGCTCGCCGCGCCCGCGTTCGCGCCGCAGCGCCGACATCACCGACGCCGACGTCGCGCTGCGGCTCGCCCCGGACGGCAGCCTGCTGGTCACCGAGCGGCTGACGTTCGACTACGACGGCCACTTCGAGGGCTCCTACCGCGACATCATCCTCCGCCACGGCGAGCGGATCACCGACGTCGCCGTGAGCCAGGACGGCAGCAGGTTCCAGCCGGGCGGCAACACCGGGCTCGGCAGCTACGACCGGCCCGCGTGTTCGGCACCGTCGAGTTCGGCGACAGCGTACCGGATCGTCTGGCACTACCGGGCGACCGACGAGGAGCGGACGCACCGAGATCTCGCTACCGGGTGATCGACGCGGTGATCGCCTACGACGACGTGCTCGACATCGGCTGGGGGGTCTGGGGCGACCAGTGGGAGTTCGACCTCGACCACCTGACCGCGAGCTTCACCAACCCGGCGCTCGACCCCGACGACCCGCTCTACCGGGTCTGGGGCCACGTCGTCGACGTCGACGAGGCGAGACCGGGTCGACGGCGAGACCGTCCGCGGCGCCGGCAAGGCGACGCTCGAGGCCGACGACGTCGACTCCGGGACCGGCGTCGAGCTGCGGGTGACGATGCCGCGCGACCCGGCCAAGGACTATCCGGCGGCGCCGGCTCGAGGCGAGGGCGAGGGGCTGCCGGAGATCCTCGCCTTCGAGCAGGACGCTCGACCGACGACTTCAACTCGCCCTGGAACCGGTTCAAGCGCTTCGTCGGCGACACACGCGCTGCTGCTCGCGCTCGGGATCGCGGCGCTCGCCTGGCTGATCGTCGCTGCTGCTCGCCTGGCTGGCGCGCGAGCGCGACACCGGGGTGCCCGAGTACCTGCCCGAGCCGCCCGACGACGCCGACCCCGGCGCTCGCCTACGGGCTCGCCCACGAGGGCGGCGACAGCGACCGACACGGTGCTCGCGACGCTGCTCGACCTCGTCGACCGCGGCTACTACGACGACCGGCGAGGCGACGACCGAGAAGGAGAAGCTCGACCTCGCGCTCGAAGCAGCGGCCGGACCGGCCCGCCGAGGAGCTCACCGACTACGAGCAGGAGGTGCTCGCGCTTCTTCGACGAGCTGCTCGACGGCGAGCAGGTCGCGATGAGCGAGATGAAGGACGAGATCCCGAAGCACTCGCGAGCTCTGGCGCGGGCGCTGGGAGCGGATGACCGAGAAGCTCGACGCGGCCGAGGAGGGCGCAGCTCGACTGGGACCGCAACCTCAACGGGGCGCGCTGGCTGACGGTGCTCGGTCGCTGCGTCGCGTTCGGGGCTCGTCGATCCTGATCGCGACTCGCCGAGAGCGAGGAGTGGCTGCATCGCCGCCGTCGATCGGCGCTTCGTGACCGTGATCGGCGATCGTCGCCTGGCCGGCGACCCGGTTCAAGCGGCTCGACGCCGACGCACGGCGAGCGCAGCGCCAGCTGGCAGGCGTTCGAGCGCTGGACCGAGGACTTCCCGCGCCTCTCGGACGACCCGCCGGCGACGCTCGAGCTGTGGAAGCGGATCCTCGTCTTCGGGGTCGCCTTCGGCACCGCCGAGCGGATGATCGAGTCGGGCCGGATCCCGGCGCCGGTGGTCGCCGACGCCACGCGCCGGCGGCCACTGGAGCTCCTACGCGTTCGTCGGCGGCTTCAACTCCGTCGCCTTCGACGGCTCCGGCTTCAGCTCCGGCTTCTCCTCCCAGGTCGCGCCGCAGAGCTCGTCGAGCGGCGGCGGCGGGCGGCTTCTCCGGCGGTGGGGCGGGGGCTTCTCCGGCGGCGGTGGCGGCGGGTCCTGGTAGCTGGAGCGGGTCGCGCTACTCTCGGTGTACGCCGACGCATCTGCCAACGGCGCCGGCCAAGCCAACGGATGAGCGGACCGTGCACGGCCGTGCACGGGACGGGCATCACGAGCGAGGAGGCTCAAATGAGCCACGAAGGGTGGAGGGCCACGGGGACGGAGTTGTCGTCGATCACGGTCGCGATGGTCCAGCTTCACCGCCGCTTCTACGGGAAGGGGCCGACCGAGGCGAAGACCTACGCGATCAACGACACGATCCTCTGCATGCTGAAGGGGGGCTTCACGACGGTCGAGCAGACGCTGATCGCCGACGGCAAGATCGACGAGGTCGAGGGCATCCGTCGCAGCTTCCAGAAGACGATGAAGGAGCCGATTCGTCGAGGTGATCGAGATAGACGCTCGACCGCAAGGTGCTCGGCTACATGAGCCAGATCAACGCCGACCCCGACGTCGCGATCGAGCTCTTCCTGCTCGAGCCGCACGCGGACAAGCTGCTCGGCGAGCACGAGCTGCAATTCGAGCCCGAGGCGGAGGAGGATCTGTTTCAGGTGCCCGGCCGAATACCGGGCCCCGAGCTCGAACGCTGGACGGCTAACTGTCCTGGGGACGAGCCGGAAGAACTCGATCGAGTAGAGCGGCTCGATGTTCATCGCGCTGATGAAGCTCAGCACCTGGCGGCCGGTGGCGTGCTCGATGATCGCCGTGAAGGTCGGGGCGATCGCCTGCTGAAAGGCCTCGCGGGTCAGCTTCACGGCATCGACCTCGCCCGCGTCCAGACAGCGTCCGCTCCGCCGGCGTCAGCTCGACGTCGATCACCGCGATCACGGTGTCCTGGCCGAACTGAACGTCGATGTTGGTCGCCCCGGTCCCGTAGGAGTCCAGGTGGACCCGCAGCAGCTCGTCGGCGATCGCCGGCCGCAACCTCGGTTTCGCCGGGGTCGACCGGGGCCGGCGTCACTGGTCGCCTCCGGCCGTCGGGCCCGGCGCCGTCCGGCGCGCGGCTCGAACAGGAAGAGCTCGATCGCGGACTCCGGTCTCCAGGTCCACCTGGCTGATCAGCGTCCGCACCGGGCGGCCGGTCGTCTGCTCGACGATCGCGACGAACGCGGCTTGACCGCCTCCTGGAACGCCATCCGCGTCGTCTGCACGTGCTCGCCCTTGCCGGCCGCGATCAGGGTCCGCTCGGCCGGAGTGAAGATCTCCTCCAGGACCGAGAGCAGGTAGTCCTGGGTGACGTAGGTCTTGGCGCGGGTCGGGCCCCGCCCGTAGAGGCGCGCGTGCAGCTGGACGATCTGCCTCGAGACATGCGAGGAAACCTCGCCCAGGTCCGGTACGCGGGCGCGGTCCTGGCGGTTTGGCCGTCCGGAGCGATCCGATTTCGTCAGAAGGCATAAAACGGCTCCATCGGAGCTCGAAACGGGGCGGCTTGAACGCGATGGCCGTTTCGGCTGACCACCGGTCCTGACCCATCAGGGAGCCGCCTGCTTCGGCCTCGTTTGCATGAGGAGGGGCCCTGCCGGTCGCCGAACTCCGCGACCAGCCTGATCTCGATCGACGCCGCCGAAGCACTCAGGCAATCCATCATACGCTCGCGCCCGGATATCGGTTATTTCTCAGCGGTGGCCCCGCGTCGCCCCGCACCGAGGCGAGCAGCTTGTCGAGCGCGCTCCGCGAGATCCGCGAGACCTGCATCTGCGAGACGCCGATCCGGTCGCCGATCGCGCGCTGCGGGATCCCATGCTCGAAGCGGAGCCCGAGCACGAGCCGCTCGCGGTCGGTCAGCTGCGCGGTCGCGCACGCGAGGTTGGCCTCGACTCGGTCGTAGCGCGGTGTCCTCGGAGCCGATCAAGTCGCCGACGGTCGCGCTGCCGTCCTCGTCGCTTCGGGGCGCGTCCATCGACAGGGTCGAACGGGCCGCTGCCCCGCGAGCGCCTCGCGGACCGCCTCCGGTTCGAGCTCGAGCTCAGCGGCGATCTCGTCGATCGTCGGCTCGCGCCCGAGCTGGTGGGCGAGGTTGCGCTCCGCCTTCGCCACCGCCATCGAGGTCTCCTGGAGGTCGCGCGGCAGGCGGAGGTTCCAGACCCGGTCGCGGAAGTGGCGCTTGATCTCGCCCAGGATCGTCGGGACCGCATAGGCGGCGAATGGCCGCGCCCGGCGCGGACGAACACTTGGATCGCCTTCACGAGCCCCAGCTCGGCGACCTGGACGATGTTCCTCGAGCGGCTGCCGGTGCCGCCCTTGTAGCGCCGGGCGAGCGAGCGGGCGAGGGGCCGGTAACGGGCACGACCAGTCGCTTGAAGTAGCTCGGGGCTCCGCTGGTTCGCGAAGCTCTTCGAGGAGCTTCTCGTCGTTGTCTCGAGGGCTCGGTCTCGCGGATTGCATCTTGCCTCCTGAAACCTGGGCCAGTCGACCCACCAACCAATTGCCCCGCCCCGGCGGGACCGCATCCTGCTGTTTGAATTGAGCCGAGCGCCGGCTGCAAGAAGTCGCCCCGCTCGCACCGCCTGTACCCGGGGCGAAAGTCCCGCAAACCGGTTCCTGTCGTATACGATCGTCGCTGGCGTTGCGCGCCCCGGCGACCGGGCGTCTCGTCGGTTCAGGAGCTGCATGACCATCGCGTCCGGGACGGTCGCGATCGGGACGGACGGCACCAGCCCAAGGCTGGGAGGTCTTCAGTGTCGTTTGCGACCTGTCAGGAAGACGAGTGGAATCGCCGGCGGCCTCGACGATCGGGGAGCGTCGGGTGCGCGTGGCCCAGTGGAACAACGGCGGGGGTCCGCGTGACGCCGCTGACGATCGAGATGGGGCGCTGCGGCGACTCTACACCGTGACGCTGCACGGGATCCTCGACATGAGCACCGCGGAGCGGCTCGAGGCCGCGATCGAAGCGGCCCTCGGCAGTGACGCCGACCGCGTGGTCATCGACCTCGACGGGCTCGAGTTCGTCGACTCGACCGGGCTCGCGACGATCCTCGGCGCCACCCGCCGCGCCGACGGCAGCGGGCGACTGAAGATGACCCGCGGCACCGGCGAGGTCGCACAGCTCTTCCGGCTCACAGCGCTGGACCTCGTCCTTCCGTTCGAGTAAGCGGCGCGAGCTCGAACCAGACGCGGGTGGTGCCCGGATCGACGCCCCACGCCTTCGCGAGGGCATCGACGATCAGCAGCCCGAGCCCGGTGCCGGCGAACGGGTCGGCGTCGGTGATCGCGACGCCGCCTGAGCCGCCATCGTCGACGTGGCCGCGGATCGAGCCGCCGTCGTCGACGGCGACCGAGACCCCGATCGGCGTCCCGGGCCCGTACTTGACGGCGTTCGCGGTCAGCTCGGAGACGATCAGGCTGAGGTCGGAGAAGGTCTCGGGCGGCAGATGCGCCTCCAGCGGAGACAGCGCCTCGCGCCCCAGCCGCGAAGCGGATGAGTCGCTCGCAAGCTCAAAGTTCAGATTGGGGACCGACACCTCGCCTTGACTCCGGCTACCCGCGAAATCGGGGCCGAACCGCTCAGTCGACGAAGGGCAGCAGCTCGCCGACCTTCGTCAGACGCATGACCCCCTCGACCTGTCGGCTGCCGCGCCGAAAGCCCAGTTTCGTGTCCCTTCCCTCGCGCGTGCTGGCTCACCCGGAGCAGGCACTGCAGCCCGCTGGAATCGATGAACTCCAGGCGCGTGAGGTCGACCACGGTGCGCGTCGACGAGCCGTAGATCAGGCCGATCAGCCTCGGCTCGAGCGCCGGCGCTCCCTCCATGTCGAGGTCGCCGCGAAGCCGAACGGTGGAGGCGCTCGTCGACCCGACCCAGGCCACCAGCTCAATCGACCGTGGGGATCGCGACCTCGTGATCTGAAGGCCGACCTCATCCGCGACGGGTCTGGCCCGATGAGCCCTCGTACGTCCCGCACGTCGCGGACTCCCTTCCTTTGGTGGCCGGGAACCCCCCTTACTCTTGAGGGATCCCCTCGCGAGCATAAAGTTTATCCCGCCGCATGCGTCTGGAGCTCAGCCGACCAGCTTCGCCTTCATCTGCGCGAACTCCTCGTCGGAGATCGTCCCCTTGTCATGCAGGTCGGCTGAGCTTCTGGAGCTCGTCGGCGGGCGAGGCCGCCGCGGTATCGCGGATGTACCCGTCCATCTGCGCCTGCGCCTCCTGCTGCGCCGCGATCGCGCGCTCGCGCATCCCCGGCCGCGGACGCCGAAGTAGATCAGCGCGGTCAGGAACGGCACGAAGACGAGGAAGAAGACCCAGCCCGCCTTCCCCAGCCGGAGAGCCTCGTGGTCGCGGAAGAGGTCGGTGAGGATCGTGATCAGGATCCAGATCCAGATCACGAAGAAGAAGATCGACAGGGTGGTGAGCAGCGCCTCACCGAGCCCGAAGTCGGCGAACAGGAAGCAAGCTGAACCCCTTTTCGCGGGTCTAGGAAGTGGCCTCGGCCGTGATCCTACTGGCGCGCACGTAGAGGTCGCCCTCGCGCCTGCCAGACGCCTCTCCCTCGGGATCCCGGCGGCGCGCAGCTCGCCGGCGATCGGCCGGTACCAGGTCGTCACCGGGATCTCGTCGACGACGCGGACGACGGCCGGGCGCTCGGCCGGCGTCGAGCGCCGGCGAGCGCGCCGGTCGAGCGTCGCGCGGCGTCGAGCTCGCGGCCGTCGCGCAGCGTGACCGCGGCGACCGCGAGCTCGCGCTCGGCGCCGTCCGGCGCGGCGACGCCGTAGGCGACCGCGAGGTCGACCGCGTCGAGCGTCGCCGAGCGCGTCGCGGATCGGCACGACGGCGACGAGCCCGTCCGCGGTGCGGATCAGCGCGCGCGACGTGGTCGACGAGCCAGAAGTCGCCGTCGTCGTCGCGCGCGGAACAGGTCGCCGGTCGCGAGCCAGGCGTCGTCGGCGCTCGAAGACGCCGCGCAGCGGGCTCGTCGCTGGTCGCGACCGACGCCGCGCAGCGCGCGCGAGCAGCATCCCGACCTCGCCGCGTGCGCGCACTCGACGCGCGAAGCCGTCGGCGCCCTCGACGCAGGCGGCCGCGCCTCGACGTCGTAGGCGGCGATGCCGCACCTCGGCGCTGCCCGGGCAGCGGCCGGCCCTTGCAGCCCGGCTTCGTCGCCGGTCGAGGTTGACGAGGATCGCCTCGCCCTCGGTCGAGGCGTAGAACTCGAGCACGCGCGCCGGGCGCGAAGCGCTCGCTCGACCCGGCGCCACAGCCCGCGCGGCATGCCCGGAGCCGATGAACAGGCGGACCGGGTGGTGGCGCTCGCCCGGGTCGGCGGCGCGTCGACGAGCTCGCGCAGCATCGTCCAGGTGTAGGAGGCGACCGTCACGCCGTAGCGGCGCACCTCGTCCCAGAAGGTCGCCGGGTCGAAGTCGCGGCGCGATCGCGAGCCGCGCGCCGCCGGCGATCGCGCCGCCGATGCTCATCAGCAGCGCCCGAGGGGTGGTAGAGCGGGCGTGACGCCGTAGACGGTGTCGGCCGTCGAGCAGCGCCGCCGACGACGCGGTGCCGAACGCCGACAGCGCCCAGCGGCCGTTGGTGATCCGGTTGGCGCGCGTGCGCTCGCCCTCGCCGGTGAAGAGGATGAACGCGAGGTCGCGCGCGCGGCCCGGGTTGGGCCGGTACCAGGCCGGCAGCTCGACCGCGTCGGGGTCGATGCGCTCCATGTCGATCACGCCGGGCGCCGAGGTCGCGCGTCCTCGCCGCCGCCGCCGAGCACGAGCACCTGCGACCGCGCCGGCCGCCGCGGCCGCGCTCGGCGTGCTCGGGGTCGGCGACGATCCGCGTCGACGCCGCCGAGCTCGGCCTCGCGCGCGACGGTCGCCGTCGGGGCGCAGCAGCACCGCGACCGCGCCGAGCCGGTTGAGCGCGGCGACGACCGCGAGCGCGCTCGGGCGGGTGCTCCATCAGCACGCCGACGTGCTCGCCCTGGCGGACGCCGAGCGAGAGCAGGCCGCGGACGACGTTGTCGATCCGCGTCCTTGACCGCGGCGTGCGTGTGGGCGCGGTCCTCGAACAGGAAGAGGACGTCGTCCGGGCGCGCGCTCGGCCTGCTCGTCGAGCAGCAGGCCGAGCGAGATCCGCGTGTCGCGGCTGCGACCTGCTCCGAGCCGGGCCAGCCGCGGCAGCTGGCCGGTCGACCTCGCGCGGCGAGCTCGCGCGCGCCGCCGCGCGGTCGCGCGACGGCGGCGCCGCCGAGCGACGCGCGCGACGCCGACGCCCGACGCCGGCCGCGAGCTCGAGCGCCGTACGCCGAGCGCGCGTCGACGCCCGGCGCGTCGGGCTCGTCGGCTCGTCCTCGTCGACCGGCTCGGACGCCGCTCGGGCAGCTCGCCCTCGCCCGTCGCGCCAGCGCGCCCAGTCGGCGACGGTCGGCCAGGTCGTCGCGCGTCGGCCGCCGAGCCGACGACGAGGCCGAAGTGCCCGGCGCGCAGCGCGACCTCGTAGACCTCGGCGCGCGGCGCGGCGCGCGGCGATCGCGCGCACCGCCGGCGGCGGGCGCGATCTCGTCGACCTCGCCGACGAAGCACAGGATCGGGCAGGTCGATGTCGGCGAGCGTGACGAGGCGGTCCTCGATCACGAAGCCGCCCGGCGAGCATCCGGTTGTGGGCGACGAACTGGCGCATGAAGTCGGCCAGCGCCGGGCCCGGGCCAGGCGACCCAGCCCTCGCCCTCGAGGAAGCGGCGCTGGCGCTCGCGCGGCAGCAGCGCCTCGCGGTCGTGGAGCTGGCGGACGAAGTCGAGCCGCTGGCGCAGCGACTTGACCGGGTCGAGCAGGCGGAAGCCGGTGCGGCTCACCCAGGCCGGCACGCGCGCGTGCGGCCGAAGACGCTCGGCGAGGACGCCGGCGCGCGCGGCTCGGCGACCTCCTCGGGGAGGCCGAACGGCAGCGCGCCGCGCGTGTCGACCGGGCTGCCGAAGGTGATGACGCTGGCGATCCCCTCGCCGCGCCGGTAGGCGGCGGCCTGGTAGCAGAACATGCCGCCCTGCGAGTAGCCGCCGAGGTGGACGTCGCGGCCCGGTCGCCTCGCGGACGCGGTCGACCGCGTCGGCTGACCGCGAGCACGTGGTCGGTCGAGCGTGCGCTCGAGGCCGCCCTCCTCGTGCTCGGGCGCGCCGAAGTCGACGACCCAGGGGTCGACGCCGTGCTCGTGCAGGACCGCGACGGCGCTGGCGACGCGGCGAGACGTCGTAGACGTCGGCGGCGAGCATCATCGGCGGCACGAGCAGGACCGGCGGGCCGGCGCGCGCTCGGCGCTCGCGGCGCGGGAAGTAGCGGCGCAGGCGGTAGACGCGGCTGCTCGGCGACGACCTCGTACGGCGACGGCTCCTCGCCGGTCTCGAGGCCGCCGAAGCGCGCGACCTCGAGCGCGTTCTGCGCCGCGGCGCCCAGCCGGACGACCGAGCCCGTGATCCTGTCGATGAAGCCCATGCGGCGCAAGCTACCGCGACCGCCGAGACGCGCGGCGGAATCAGGCCGGACGCCGAGCTCGGACACGGCTCGCGGACCGGTCCGTCGGGGCCGGGCGCGGTGTCACCGAGGGCGCGAGCTCGTCGATCGGCTCCGCGTCGGCCGGCTCCGACTTGCGCATCAGGACGACCGCGAGCACGAGCCCGGCCAGGACCAGCGCCGCCGAGATCTTCAGGCTGGTGCCGAGCGCGGAGACGAACGCCTCGCGGACCGCGTTCTCGCCTTCGCGTCGTCTCCCGCCGGCGATCTTGTCGAACGTCTGCTTGGCGCCGGGCGTCGCCCGCCAGCACGCCGTCGAGCTCGCGCGCCTGGTCCTGCGCTGACGTCACCCCGTGCGTCGCCGCCGCAGCGTCCACCGGTCCGGTCGGTCTGCAGGGTCGTGAAGATCGCGCCGGTGACGGCGACGCCGAGCGTCGCGCCGAGGCCGCTCAGCGTCACAAGGATCCCCGACGCGGCGCCGGCGTGGTGGCGGGAGACGGCGTTCATCGCCGCCAGGTTCATCGGCGTCAGCGAGAAGCCGACGCCGAAGCCCATGATCGCGGTCGGCGACCACGAGGTCCGCGTAGTCGGTGCCGAGCGTCGAGCGTCGAGATCCAGAAGATCGCGATCAGCATCGCGGTCAGGCCGACACGATCGGCGGCCGCGGGCCGACGCGGGCGGCGATCGGCCGCCGAGCGGCGAGGCCGACGACCATCAGCCCGGTCAGCGGCAGCAGCAGCACCCCGGCCTCGGTCGGCGAGTAGCCGAGGATGTCCTGGAAGTACGCGGGCAGGAAGAACAGCAGCGCCCCGAAGGAGAAGTCGATCACGAAGATCGACGTCGTCGCCCCGGTGAAGTTGCGGCGCTTGAAGAAGTCGAAGTCGATGAGCGGGGTGCGCGGTGCGCCGCTCGACGACGACGAAGGCGACGAAAGCCGACGACCGCCGCCGACCAGCAGGGCGACGATCGCCGCCGAGCCCCAGCCCCAGGTCGCGCCCTGGATCAGCGCCAGGGTCATCGCGGTGAGCCCGGTCGCGGTCAGCACCGCGCCCGGGATGTCGACCTTGCGGGGCGCGTCGGGTCGCGCGACTCGGGCGTCGCCGCGCCAGGCCAGGAGCGACGATCAGGACCGCGAAGGCGATGTTGACGATGAAGATCCAGCGCCAGCTCGAGCTCGCCGGTGAGCACGCCGCCGACGAGGACGCCGATCCCGGAGACGAGCTCGGTCGCCGCCCCCCACATCCCGATCGCGAAGCCGCGGCGGGCGCCGGTGAAGACGTTGGTCAGGAGCGACATCGAGGACGGCATCAGAAGCGGCGCCGCCGATTCCCGAGAGCGCGATGCCCGGCGATCAGCAGCTCGGCGTCGGGCGCCGCGCGGCGAGCGCCGAGCCGACCGCGAACAGCGCGCGCCGCCGAACAGCATCCGCCGGCGGCCGAAGATGTCGGCGATCCGGCCGGCCGCGATCAGCAGCGCCGCGAACGGGATGTAGAACGCGGTCACCGTCCACTGCGAGCTCGGCGATCGAGGTGCCGAACTCGGCGTGGATCTCGGCAGCGCGACGACGATCGCCGCCGTCGGCAGCTGGACGATCCCGGCGGCCGCGACCATCGCCACCAGGGTCTCGGTGCGCGCGCGGGACGTCACGCGCCGATCCTATTGCGGACTCACGACCAGCGTCGCGGGTCGGGCCGCGGCTATCGTTCCCTCTCGCGCCTCTGAACGCCCAGCCCTCGCAAGCTCATGATCGCGGTTTCGATCGCGGCCTGCTCGCGCTCGCGGCACCGCGGCGAGCCCGGCCGAGTCGCCGGATCCGGCGCAAGCGCGCCGCCCGGCGAAGCGCGCGCCACCCGCTCGGTGATCTTCGTCGGCAACAACTGGGAGGGGACCGCCGACGTGATCCAGCCGCGCGGCGACTTCCAGCGGATCGCGCGGATCAACATCATTCCCGACATCGACGAGCGGATGGCCGAGATCCCGCCGACCCGGTGCGGCTCGGCTACTTCCTCGCGATCCGCGAGCTGGTCGGCGAGGGCAACGACCAGTACGTCGACGACATGTACTCGACCAACGACGGCCGCCTGCTGATCGTCTCGCGGCCGAGCCTCGCCGACGTGGTCGCGATCGACATCGCCAGCGGCGAAGATCGTCTGGCGCTTCGTCGTCGACGGCCAGCGCTCCGACCACATGGCGATCTCGCCCGACGGCCAGCACGTCGCCGTCTCGGCCTCGACCGGCAACGTCGTCCACATCCTCGACATCCAGCACCGGCGCAGGAGGTCGGGCGGTTCGCGTCCGGCGACTCGCCGCACGAGAACACCTACTCGGCGGACGGCGAGCGGATCTACCACGCCATCATCGGGCTCGTCTACACGCCCGCCGACGACCCGCACGGTCGACACGACGCAAGGGCGAGCGCTACTTCCAGGTCGTCGACGCGAAGACGCAACGAGATCCTCGAGCGGGTCGACATGGGCCAGAAGCTCGCGGAGGCCGGCTACCCGAACATGAGCTCGGCGGTGCGGCCGATGGCGATCTCGCCCGACGAGAACGCGCGTCTACTTCCAGGTCTCGTTCTTCCACGGCTTCGTCGAGTACGACCTCAAGCAGCGACCGCGTCACCCGGGTCGTCGACCTGCCGATCGCCGACGAGGTCACGGACGATGCCGCGCGAGCAGTACCTGCTCGACTCGGCCCACCACGGGATCGCGATGAACGGCGACGGGAACGCGGCTCTGCGTCGCCGGGACGATGTCCGACTACGCGGCGATCGTCTCCGCGCAAGAACTTCACGCTACAAGCTGATCGAAGCACGGCGAGAAGCCGTACTGGTCGACGACCAGCGCCAACGGCCGGCGCTGCTACGTCTCCTGGAGCGGCACCGACAGCGATCTCGGTCATCTCCTACGCAGACGCGCAAGGAGATCGCCCGGATCCCGGTCGGCGACCACCCGCAGCGGATCCGCATGGGCTGCGTCCGCACCGACTGGATCAGGTCGCTGCGCTAGAGCCCGGTCCCGGCGACCGCCATCGCGAGCATCGCGACGTCGTCGGGGACCGCTCGGTCTCGTAGCGTCGCGCGCCAGCTGCGTCGAGGCAGGCCGGCGGCGCCGCCGGGGCAGCCGGCGAGCGACCTGCGCGCAGCCGCTCCGAGCGCTCCGTCGAGGTCGTCGCCGCGGCGCTCGATCAGGCCGTCGGTGTAGAGCAGCAGCAGGCTCCCGGGCGGGATCTCGACGCGGTGGACCGCGAACTCGAGCTCGGGCAGGATGCCGAGCGGCGGCGGTCCCCGCGCCGCGCAGCTCCTCGACCCTGCCGTCGGGGAGCCGCAGCATCGCCGGCGGATGTCCGGCGCGCACGTACTCGCCGGACCGCGTCGCGCGGGTCGTAGTGGAGGTGGAAGACCGTGGTCATCTCCGGCCGCTCGGCCTCCTTGATCAGGCGAGTCGAGGCGGCGCATGACCTCCGCCGGCGGGTGGCCATCGGCGACGAACCCGCGCAGCGCCGGGCGCAGGCGGCCCATCGTCGACGCCGCGCGGATCCCGCGGCCGGCGACGTCGCCGATCGTGATCCCGAAGGTCCCGTCGTCGCAGGGCACGACCTCGTACCAGTCGCCGCCGACCTCGAGGCCCGGCGCGGCGGGCTCGTAGCGGGCGGCGAACTCGATCCCCTCGACCTCGGGCAGCGACTCGGGCAGCAGCGCCCGCTGCAGGATCACGGCGGCCTCGTGCTCGCGGTGGTAGAGCAGCGAGTTGTCGATCGCGAGCGCCGCGCGGCGCGCGAGGTCCTCGGCGAGCGTCGAGGTCGTCCTCGTCGAACCGCGTCCCGACTCGCTGGAGATCAGGGTCAGCGGCGCCGAGCGTCCGCCCGCGCGCCTGCAGCGGGACGATCATCGCCGAGACGAGGCCGAGCTCGCGCATCAGCCGCAGGTGCTCGGCGTCCCGCGCGCCCTGCGGCGAGCAGCTCGTCGGGGATCTCCGGATAGAGCTCGGAGCTGCCGGTGCGGATCACGTTCGGGACCCCGGTCTCGGCCGAGCGGTCGACCGGATAGCGCTCGCGCAGCTCCTCGGCCAGCGCGACCCGCCCGGGATCCTTGTGGGCGACGGCGACGTTGCGAAGCGCTCGCCGTACTCGTCGACCAGCTCGACCCCGCACCAGTCGGCGATCCGCCCGACCGCGAGCGTCGGCGAGCCCGCTGCAGCGCGTCGTCGGGGTCGAGCGAGCGCGAGAGCAGCTCGCTGGCCTCGGCGAGGAACGCGAGACGCTCGGCCGCCATGCCGCTCGGCCTCGAACAGGCGGGCGCGCTCGAGCATGTACGCGGCCTGCTGCACGGCGGCGGGCAGGAAGGCTGCGCTCCTCCGGGTCGAAGTCGCGGCGCTCGTCGAAGCTCAGCGAGACGGCGCCGAACGGCCTCCCCTCGACGGCCAGCGGGATCACCGCCAGGCGACTCGAAGCGCATCTCGCTGGCCGCCGAGCGCCGGGAACTGCTCGGCGAGCTCGCTCCGCGCGACGTCGTCCAGACCGGCTCGTTGCGCCGGATCGCGAGCGACATCGGCACCTCGGCCGCGAGCGGGAAGCGCTGCCAGCCGGCCGAGCCCGCTCTCCGAGTAGCCGATGCTCCCGGCGAGCTCGATCTGCCTCGCGGTCGGCGTCGAGCAGCCCGACGCCGCCGGCGTCGGCCCCGAGCCCGGCGACCGCCTGCTCGAGCAGCGACGTCGATCGCCGCGCTCGGGGGCGATCTCCTTCGAGAGCGCGGTGGTCAGCGCCTGCAGGCGCTCGGTCAGCTGTCAGCGACGCGGTGGCGGGCGGTGATGTCGCGGGCGATCACCGAGGCGCTCGACGACCTCGCCGTCCTCGCCGTAGATCGGCGAGACGGTCAGCGACAGCGACCTTCAGCCGCCCGTCCTTGGTCACGCGCTCGGTCTCGTAGTGGTCGACGCGCTCGCCGGCGAGCACCCGGTCGAGGATCCGCCGCTCCTCGCCGGCGCGGTGCGCGCGGGATCAGGATCGAGATCGGCTGGCCGATCGCCTCCTCGGCCGTGTAGCCGTAGATCCGCTCGGCCGCCGGGTTCCAGCTCGTGATGATCCCGTCGGTGTCCTTGCTCAGGATCGCGTCGTCGGAGTACTCGACGATCGCGGCGAGCTGCTCGACCGCCGGGCCGGGCGTCGGGTCGCGTCCGGAGCTCACCGTCAGCGCCGCGCCGGACGCGCGATCGCCTCGCTCGACGCTCGCGTGGATCGCGAACCGATCGCGCACCTCCGCCAGCTCGAGCAGGCGCGCGACCGGCGAGCCGCGGGCTCAGCGACCAGGCTGAGCCGCTCGCCGAGCTCCGCCGAGGCGACCAGCAGCACCTGCAGCCCGCTCGAGTCCATGAACGGGACCCCGAGCAGGTCGAGGACGACGCGGCCTCGCCGCGCTCGGCGCGCGGTCCGCAGCGCCGCGGCGAGCTGCTCGGCGTTGTCGAGGTCGACCTCGCCCTCGGCGCGGACGACGATCGCCTGCTCGATGCCGCTCGAGCGAGGTCCGCAGCCGCCGGCCGGGGCGTCCCTCATCCGACCGTCGCTCGCCGAAGCTCATCGAGACGGTGAGCCCGCTCGGCGGACGAGTCGAAGCGGACGTCGCCGGCCAGCTTGGTGATCAGCGAGATCCCGAACCCGAGGCCGGGGCTGTCGAGGTTCGGCCGCATCCCGGTGCCGTCGTCGGCGACGACGACGAGCAGCCTGCCGCGCTCGATCCGGGCGCGGATCGAGATCGTGCCCTCGGCGCCGTCGCGAAACGCGTGGATGACCGAGTTCGAGACCGCCTCGCTGACCGCGAGCTTGACGTCGCGCGACCGGCGCCCCGACCCGCTCGCGCGAGCGCGGCGACGGCGTCGCGAGCCCGCTTGATGCTGGTCGGGTCCGACGGCAGCTCCAGCCGTACCTCGGCGCATCCTTCGCGCTGCCTGCATCACCCGGAAGTATGCCCGTGCTCACGCGGCCGGTTACGTGCGCCTCAGGCCTGTCTCGAACACGAGCCGGAAGTGGTCGAGCAGCTCGCGCTCGAAGCAGATGCTGTTCGCGCTGACGCCCGGAGGTGAAGGCGAGGCGGAAGTTGCGAGCTGGTCAGATAGCGCGGCACCAGGCGCGCCTTGAGCAGCGTCTTGCGCAAGCTCGGCTCGGCGAAGCGCCGGCGCCACTGCTTGATCGTCTCGATGTAGTCGAGCCGGCCGCTCTCGGCCGAGACGAGCCGGAAGTGCGGCGCCGCGGTCTTGCACGATCTGCTCGTGGCCGAAGGGCAGGAACGAGCCCGGGAACTGGTGCATCATCAGCGCCAGGATACCAGGCGTCGGAGTCGCGCGGCGCGTCGATCGACGCCTCGTCGGGGTCGATCATGTTGCGGCCGAAGACCATCGTCTGCAGGTAGAGCCGGCCGTCGTCGGGGAGCAGCCCGGCGAGGTGGGCGAACAGGTCCTCGTAGACCGCCTCCTGGCGCCCGGCGTGGTAGTCGTCGAACGAGCAGAAGTGCTCGAAGGCGCCGAGGCTGGCGACGCGCGTCGAACTCGCCGAAGCTCTCGCGGTGACCTGCGCGGGCGTCGGTGATCCGCGCGTCGAGCCCGTGGCGCCGGCAGGACTCGGCCTGCGCGGAGGACAGCGTCACCCCCACCCCGTCGGCGTCGCGCTCGCGGATGAAGTTGAGCAGCGGCCCCCAGCCGCAGCCGACGTCGAGCACCCGCCGGCCCGGGCTCGATCCCGATCTGGTCGGCGACGTACTCGTGCTTTCGCCGCTGCGCCTGCTCGAGCGTGAGCGAGAAGTCGCCGTCGTACTTGGCGCCGCTGAAGTCGGCCATCTCGCCGAGGCTGAGCCGGAAGATCCGGTCGATCAGCGAATAGGTGAACTCGAGGTCGCGCCGGTCGGCCATCGTGCGGCGCGCAACCTTAGAGGCGCTCATCGACCGAGACGATCACCTTCCCCGTGTTGCCACCCGTGAACAGCAGGTTGAGCGCGTCCGGCGCGTTCTCCAGCCCCTCGACGAGGTGGGTGCGGAACTTGATCTTGCCCTCGGCGATCCAGCCGCCCATCTGCATCTGGGCCTCCGGGAAGCGGGAATGAAGTCGAGGATGATGAAGCCCTCCATCCGCCCGCGGCGGGCGATCAGGGCGCGGTAGTTGGACGGGCCGCGCACTCGCCGCGGTCGTTGTAGGTCGCGATCGCGCCGCAGAGCACGATCCGCCCGCGCAGCGCGAGCTGGGCGAGGCAGGCGTCGAGGATCTCGCCGCCGACGTTGTCGAAGAACAGGTCGATCCCGTCCGGGCACGCCTCGCGCAGGCCGCGCGGCGACGTCATCGGCCTTGTAGTCGATCGCGGCGTCGAAGCCGAGCTCGTCAGCGAGCCATCCGCACTTCTCCGCGCCGCCGGCGATCCCGACCACCCGCGAGGCGCCCTTGATCCGGGCGATCTGGCCGACGATCGAGCCGGTCGCGCCGGCGGCGCCGGAGACGACGACCGTGTCGCCCTCCTTGATCTGCCCGACCTCGATCAGCCCGAAGTAGGCGGTCATCCCGGTGACCCCGAAGACGCTCAGCGCCGCGGTCGGGTCGATGCCCTCGGGCAGGGTCTGCATCGAGCGCTCGCCCTCGTCGGCGATCGCGTAGTCCTGCCAGCCGTTCATCCCGAACACCAGGTCGCCCTCCGCGTAGCGATCGCTGTTCGAGCTCACCACCTCGCCGATCGCGCCGCAGCGCATCACCTCGCCGATCCCGATCGGCGGCAGGTAGCCCGGGCGCGTCGTCCATCCAGGTGCGGATCGTCGGGTCGATCGACAGGAAGCGGTTGCGAACCAGCGCCTCGCCATCCGCCGGGCTCGGGCGCGTCGTCCTCCTCCAGCCGCACGGTTGAATCGTCGACGTTGCCGGTCGGGCGCTCGGCGAGCACCAGGCGGCGGTTCTTCTCGGACATCTGCACCCCTTCTCGTTCGCGCTGACCCGTCCATCCTCTCACCCGCTACCGTGAGACGCGGACAACTACGAAAGGCAGCATCGCAATGAGCGAAGCCATCACGTCGGAGAACATCGTCGAAGCCGCCAAGGCGCTCGGCAAGGACGAGTTCTCGCGCGGCGACCTCGCCGAGCAGCTCGGAGTCGAGAAGCCGGACATCAAGCCCGCCTTCAAGGAGGCCCGCCACCAGGGCAAGCTGGAGAAGGTCCGCGACGACGAGGAGAACACCGGCTACTTCAAGCTCACCGGCCAGTAGGTCGGTGGGCGGCCGCCGCGCACTGGCCGCCGCGATCCTCGCCCTGGGGCTGACGGCGAGCCCGGCCGGCGCCGCGCGCCTCCAGGGTATCGACGTCTCGCGGTTCGACGACCGGATCGACTGGGAGCGGGTCGCCGACGACGGGATCCGGTTCGCGTTCGTCCAGGCGAGCCGCGGCGCCGGTGACGACTGCGCCGTGAAGCCGCGCCGTTGCGGGCGCGACGGCTTCTACGACGAGAACTACGCGGACGCCGCGGGCCGCGGGGATCCCGGTCGGCGCCTACCACCGAGCGTTCGTCACCGGCAGTGGCCGGTCGACCGTGAGGGCGGATGCGAAGACCGAGGCCGCGATCTTCACGCACGAGGTCGGGCGCCTGCGGCGGGGCGACCTGCGGCCCGCGCTGGACTTCGAGAACCCGTTCGCCGAGGCTCGAGCCGAAGCAGCTGCGGCTGTGGGTCCGCATCTGGCTGCGGCGGGTGAACGCCCGACTGGGCGTCAAGCCGATCATCTACACCAACGTCAGCTCCTGGGCGGCGACCGGGGACACGACCGAGTTCGCGCTCGACGGCCACGCGCTCTGGGTCGCGAACTGGGGCGTGCGAGGCCGGCGGTCCCGGCGGGGAACTGGGCCGGCGAGAGCTGGAGGGTGTGGCAGTACACGAGCGACGGCTCGGTCGCCGGGATCGAGGGGCGCGTCGACCGCGACGTGCTGCGCGGGGGGCTGCGATCGCTCAGCGTCAGATGACGACGACCGTCGTACCGAGCTTCGCGAACCGGTAGACGATCGGCGCCTCGGGCGCGGGGACGCGCACGCAGCCGTGCGAGGCCGGGTACGGCGGCACGTCGGGGTACTCGTGGAAGGCGATCCCGTTGTTGAAGTAGGACGCGTACGGGAGCCAGACCTGGAACGGCACCGACCACGAGGGGTTCTCCTTGCGGAAGACCTCGAAGGTGCCGGCGGGCGTCGCGTTCGCGCCGGCGCCCGGAGGAGACGTGGATCGCGCGCTTGACCCGGTCGCGGGCGATCAGCAGCGCGACGCCCTTGTCTCGATAGACCTCGATCCGCCGGGACGGGCCGCTGTTCCGGGGCTGCGGCGGCTTCGCCCTCTTCAGCGCGGCCCTGGTCAGCGGGCCGACGACGCCGTCGCGGTCCAGCCCCTCCCAGGCCTGGAAGGCGATCACCGCCTGCTGGGTTCGGTAACCGTCCACCCCGTCGACGGCGCTGCGAGGCAGGTACTGGAGGTCGGCGAGGCGCTGCTGGAGCTGGCGGGTGCTCGAGCTCTGCTCTCCCTTGGGGCGCTGGCGGAACTGCGGGCCCTGATCGGGCTTGGCGTAGTCGGCGCGGTCGACCTCCTGCTCGACCGGCTCGCCGCCTGCGACGACCTTGACCGCGTCGACGTCGTCGAACTGGGTCAGCGTGTAGGTGAGCTGGCCGAGCCGAGCCGCGATCTCCTGGCGCTCGAGGTCGTCGCGCTCGGTCGCTCGCGCCGGGACCCGGCGAGGAAGTCGGCGGAGACCTCGACGGTCGCCGTGCCGTCCTCGCCGACCTCGACGCCCTCGACCTCGGTGTCGGCGGGGATCTGGGTATCCGCATCCTCCTCGCTCTTCGGCGGACCGTCGACGAGCGCCTCGGTCGCCGCCTCGAGCTGCTCGTCGATGCCGCCCGGCGGCAGAACGGTCCGGACCTTCTCGAACTGCTCGCCGGCAGTGAAATAGAGCGCCGGCGCGTCCTTCGGGGCCGCGTTTTCGGCGGGCGCAGCGGTCTCGGCCTTTGTGGAGGTGGGCTGGGTGGAGGAGGAAGTGGTGGTGCTCTCGTCGCCGCCGTCGTCGCAGCCGGCCAGCGCGAGCGTCACGAGCACGAGTCCGAGCGCCCAAAGCCTCCCTGCCATCACGCGAAAAGCCTAGACAACGGCGTTGACGGGCTCGAGCCGCACCGAAAGCACCCATACGGTGCTTTCGGTGCGCCTCGCTGTCAGCAAGCGGCTTCGGTCGCCGGCTCGGCCCCGATCACCTGACCCTCGCTGCCCTCGGGCGCACCGTGCATCGCCGCCATCTCCTCCTGCGAGGGCGAGCGCAGCACCTTGAGCGCCACGCCGATCGCCGCGATGACCAGGATCGCGCCGAGCAGGTAGGCGAGGTGATAGCCGGAGTTGAGCGCGGCGGCGCTCGACTCCCCGTCGGCGAGCAGGCCGTCGGTGCGCTCCGTCGCCAGGGTCGCCAGGACCGCGAGCCCGATCGCGCCGCCGACCTGGACGGTCGCGTTGACCAGGCCCGAGGCGAGCCCGGAGTCCTCGGGCGTGGCCCCCGACATCGACAGCGACATCAGCGCCGGGAAACCGGTGCCGGCGCCGAGCCCGATCAGGACCATCGCCGGGACGAGGTCGGTGACGTAGTTGCCGTCGACGGGCGTGAGCGCGAACAGCAGCAGGCCGGCGGCGATCGAGACCATCGCCGGGATCAGGGTCGCCTTCGGTCCGAAGCGCATCTGCAGGCGCTCCGAGTAGCGCAGCGACATCGCGCCCATGACCAGGGTCGAGGGCAGGAACGCGAGCCCGACCTGGAGCGGGTCGTAGCCGAGGATCTCCTGCAGGTAGAGGGCGCCGAGGAAGAACATCGCGAACATCCCGGCGACCATCAGCGACATGACGATGTTGGCGCCGGCGACGTTGCGCGACTTGAACAGGCGCAGCGGCATCAGCGGGTTCGGGATCCGGGTCTGGCGGACGACGAAGCGATCCGACCAGCAGCCACGAGACGGCGGTCAGGCCGAGCACCTGCCACGAGGTCCAGCCCTGCTCGGAGACCTGGAGGATCGCGTAGACGCCGATCATCAGCCCGCTCGTGAGCACGATCGCGCCGCGCAGGTCGGCGCCCTTCTCCCAGCCGATCCCGGGGCGGTCCTCGACCAGCCGCCGGGCGAGGATCGCGGTCGCGATCCCGATCGGGACGTTGATGAAGAAGATCCAGTGCCAGTTGATCGCGTCGGTGAGGACGCCGCCGGCGAGCAGCCCGATCGAGCCGCCGGCCGAGGCGACGAAGCCGTAGACGCCGATCGCCTTCGCCTGCTCGCGCGGCTCGGGGAACATCGTCACGATCATCCCGAGCACCACCGCCGACGACATCGCGCCGCCGACCCCCTGGACGAAGCGCGCGGCGATCAGCATCCCCTCGGTCTGCGAGAGCGCGCAGAGCACCGAGGCGGCGGTGAACACCGCGAGCCCGGCCAGGAAGACGCGCCGCTGGCCGAGCAGGTCGCCGAGCCGGCCGGCGAGCAGCAGCAGGCCGCCGAACGCGATCAGGTAGGCGTTGACCACCCAGGCGAGGCTCGATCTGCGAGAAGCCGAGGTCATCCTGGATCGACGGCAGCGCGACGTTCACGATCGTCGCGTCGAGGACGATCATCAGCACGCCCGCGCAAAGCACGTAGAGGGCGGTCCAGCGGTGGTCTTGGGTCGTATCGGCTGTCACTTCTTCTCGCTCCTTGGGTGGTTTCCAATGTAGACAGGTGCCCCACCGGAAACTCATCGCCATTAGGCTGCGACCCGCTCGGACCACTACAAAAGGGAGCAAGGCCTTGAAGCTGGTGATCGGAATCGTCCGCCCGGAGAAGGCGAACGACGTGCTCGAAGCCCTGTACCGCGCCGAGGTGCGCGGCGTCTCGATCAGTCGGGTCGAGGGCCACGGCGGTGAGCTCGACCGGGTCGAGACCTACCGCGGGACCACGGTCCAGGTCGGGCTGTCCGACAAGGTGCGCTTCGAGATCGCCGTGTCGGACGACTTCGTCGAGCCGACGATCAACGCGATCTCCGCCGGGGCGCGCACCGGCGAGGTCGGCGACGGCAAGATCTTCGTCGTCCCACTCGAGCGCGCGGTCCGGATCCGCACCGGGGAGGCCGACAAGGCGGCGGTGACGCCGGTGGGAAGCTGATCACGATGACTCGACCTCACTCTCGATCGCAAAGATCGACACGGGCGACACCGCGTGGATGATGACCGCGACGGCGCTCGTCCTCATGATGACCCTCGCGCTCGGGCTCTTCTACGCCGGCCTGGTGCGCTCGAAGAACACGCTGAACACGTTCATGATGTGCGTGGCCGGCATCGCCGTCGCGACCGTCACCTGGGCGGCCGTCGGCTACTCGCTCGCCTTCGACTCCGGCAACGGGATCATCGGCGGCTTCGACTTCGCGTTCATGCAGGGCGTCGACTTCGAGCCCATGACACCGGGATCGCGGCGACGACGATCCCGCACCTCGTGTTCTTCGCCTTCCAGGCGACGTTCTGCATCATCACCACGGCGCTGGTTTCGGGCGCGGTAGTCGAGCGGATGCGCTTCGGCGCCTACCTGATCTTCGCGGCGCTCTGGTCCGTCCTCGTCTACGCCGTTCTCGCCCACTGGGGCTTCGGCTTCGCCACTGAGGGCGGCGGCTGGCTCGTCAACAACGGCACGCTCGACTTCGCGGGCGGGATCGCGGTCGAGATGGCCTCCGGGTTCTCGGCGCTCGCGGCCGCGCTGGTCGTCGGCGCGCGCAAGGACTACGGGCGCCAGGCGCTGCTGCCGCACAACGCCGTCTACGTCCTGCTCGGGGCCGCACTGCTGTGGTTCGGGTGGTTCGGGTTCAACGGCGGCAGCGGCTTCAGCACCGGCCAGAACAGCCAGCTCGCGCTGCTCAACACGCTGCTCACCCCGGCGTGCGCGCTCGTCACCTGGTTCGCCCTCGACGCGATCCGCGGCCGCCAGGTGACCGCGATCGGGGCCGCCACCGCGATCATCGTCGGCTGCGTCTGGATCACACCGGCGGGCGGGTTCATCAGCCCGGGTTGGGCGATGGTGCTCGGCTTCGCCGGCGCGATCCCGTGCTGGCTCGTGATCCAGTTCCGACCGCGAACGCGCGTCGACGAGACGCTCGACGTCCTCGCAGCTCACGGGATCGCCGGCTTCGTCGGCATCCTCTTCATCGGATTCTTCGCGCAGGTCGGCTGGAATGCCATCTCCGACGGAGCGGTGTACGGCAACTGGGAGCAGCTCAAGGACCAGGTGCTCGCCGCCGTCGCCGTGCCTGCCTACGCCTTCGGGATGACGTTCGTCCTGCTCAAGGGCCTGGGCGCGCTGATGCCGCTACGGGCAACCGAGACGGAGGAGGCGCTCGGCATGGACGTCACCTATCACGGCGAGGAGGCCTACGCGAGCGGAGAGGGCGCGATCCTGGTCACGCCCGAGGCCGGCGTCGAGGAGCCGGTCCCGGTGGCGGACGCCGGGGCGCCCAGCTAGCGCTTCTTCTTCTTGATCTTGAACGTGGTGGTCGCGGTGGCCGACTGCAGGCCGCCGCCATCGGTCGCGATCGCGGTCAGCTGATACTTGCCCTTCTTCAGCTTCTTGCCCTTGAAGCGACCGGTGAACGGGACCTTCTGACTGCCGGCCGTGAGGCTGCGGGTGAAGGTCTTGTCCTTGACCCGCGGCTTCCTCTTGACCTTGTGGACGCGGAAGGTCACCGTCGAAGCCTTCGTGAGGTCGAGCGTGATGTTCGCGCCCTTCTTCTGCAGGGGCGTGTCCGCGTTCTTGGGCTTGAACTTCTTCGGCTTGACCTTCAGGTTCTCAAGCTTCGGGGCCTTCGGGTTGACGTTGAGCTGGAACGGGGCCTGGCCCTTGTTGCCCTTCGAGTCGGTCGCGGTGATGTAGACGTACTTCGACGTCTCCTCGTTGCCCACCGTGTGCTCCCACTTCCAGGTGCCGCCGCCGGTGTCGGTGACGGTGCCCTGCGATGCGGTCAGGGTCACCGGATCGGCGTCGCGATCGTCGTAGGTGCCCGTGATCGAGGCCGGCGCGCCCTGATCGGCCGTCGCCGAGACGCCGGTCACGTCGACGGTCGGCGCCTCGTTGCCGTTCGCGTCGGTGACCACGAGCTCGCTGATCATCCCGTTGGTCGCGTGGAAGAAGATGTGGCAGTGGAAGAGCCAGCGGCCGAGCTCACCGCCGGCCGTGGTCCCGTCCGACATCGGTCGCTGGTCGAGCCGCAGGCGGAACTGCAGCCGGTAGCCCGGCGGGATGTCGATGTTGTCGCGGAACTCGGGATACGGCCAGAGGAAGTCGTTGCCGCCCGGCCCGAACGGCGGAGCGTCGAGCCTCACCGGCTGGATCGAGAACCCGTGCAGGTGGAACGGATGGTTGGCCCCGGGGGTCGCGTTCTGCGCCGTCAGCAGCAGCGTGTCGCCGGTCTCCGCGTAGCGGCTCGAGGCGAGATGCGCGGCGTCGGTGAAGTCGACGTTCGGCGGTACCTCGTGGGTGCCGAAGGTGCCGTCGACGCCGAGCTGGTTCCCCACCGCGGCGGTCAGCTGGATGTTCTGATTCGCCGAGCCCAGCTTCGACGGACTGAAGGTGGCGGGGTTGAGCAGGTTCCCGTTCGGCGGGCCGAGGGTTTCGACGGGGTCGCCGGTCGCCGCGCGCAGCGGCGTCCCCGAGGCGATCGTGTACGCCGGGGTGACCGTCGGCCCGCTCAGGTTCAGGTGCATGACCGGGACCGTGGCCGTGTTCGTGAACCCGGCGCCGGTGCGGTTGAAGTCCCTGGTCCACAGCGTCAGCACGCCGCTGGTCGGCGCGGCCGGGATCGCGGCGACGACGTCGGCGCGAGTGCCCGGCGGCAGCAGGATCTCGCCGAGGGTGAACCCAGTCGGCCACGATCCCTGGGTACCGCCCTCCTGGACCGCGGAGTTGAGCAGGCCGCCCTCGCCGCCGACCCGGAACAACGGGACCTGGGCTCCGCTCGGGGTGGTCAGGTGAAGGCGCATGTAACGGACCGCGGACGCGTTGAGGAGCTCGAGCCGCAGGCCCTGGCCCGGCTGCACGTCGCGCACCTCGGCGCCCGCGGCGAGCGCGCCGACGCCGCCCGGCTGGTCGGCGAGCGGGCCGCCGGCGCGGCCGCCGACCACCCTGCCGTTGGTGAGCACCGTCTGACCCTCGTTGGTGCGGCCGTTCGCGTTCTTGGTCTGGATGTTCGGGATGTCGCCGGCCGCGAACGCCGGCCGCAGGTCGCCGTCCTCGTCGATCGGATACGGGTCGCTGCCGCCCCCGGCCGAGTTCACCGCCGGGCCCTGGCAGAGATTGCTCGGCGTCGGCGCGAGCTGATGTGGGAGGTCGTTGGCCGCCGCGTTGCCGGCCCACGGCTGGGTGATCGCCGGAGTGGCGTCGTCGTTGTCGTTGTAGGTGTGCAGGTCGTTGCTGCCCTGCGTCTTGCAGATCGTGGTGTCGCTGAGCACGATCGGCAGCGTCTGAGAATCCGAGGGCAGCGTGCCGACGGCCTGGAGTTGGTCCTCGTTCGGGTCCTTGACGCGGATCATCCCGTAGAGGCCCTTGAAGACCTGGTTGGTCGAGGAGTGGTGATGCGGGTGGTACCAGAAGATCCCGGGGCGGGTGACCGTGAACTCGTAGAGGAAGTCGCCGCCGGCCGGAACCATGTTCTGGGTGAAGGGGGTCCCATCCATCCCGTTCGGGAGCTCGATGCCGTGCCAGTGGATCCCGGTCTCGTGCTCGAGTCGGTTCTGGAAGTGGACGATCACCCGGTCGCCGACGTTGAGGTCGAAGGTCGGGCCGGGGATCGTGCCGTTGTAGGCCAGCGCGTGCGCGGTCACCCCGTTTCGGACCTGGACGTCGGACTCGTCCGCGGTGAGCGTCGTCTCCACGACGTTGGGCGCCGGATTGGTGTCGGAGACGAACGGGACGTCGTACGCGCTCCCGCCCGAGACGGCGAGGCTCGGCGAGTCGGACCCGGCGAGCGCGATCACGGCCGCGATCGCCAGCGCCGCGGCGAGCGCCAATGCCCGGTAGGCCCACCGCCGAACCGCGAACGTGCTGGACATCCCTTCCTTCCCGAGCTAGGAGTCGGTTCCCTATCCGCGTTCATATCACCGGCTCGAGTCCAACGCAAGGAATCGGGCGGGGCCGACCGCGAGGTCAGTCGGGCACGTCGAGCTCGAGCGCGCCGCGCAGCCGGTTGCCCTCGAGCGTGCGGGCGACGACCGTGATCGTGTACGGGCCCGCCTCGAGCTCCAGGTCGGCGACGAACCGGCTCCGGGTCAGCCGGCGCACCGGCTTCTCCTCGGCGAGGCCGTCCCCGGCGGCGCCGGTGACGACGATCTCGCCGACCGCGGCGCGGTTGTCGAAGGTGCCGAACAGGCTCACGTAGACGCTGCTCGGCCCCGCCCGCTCGGGGGTCGGGACGATCCGGATCAGCCCGTTCTCCACCTGCAGCGTGTACTCGGGAGCCTGGTCGGGCAGGCGGCTCACGCTCATCACCGGCTCGTCGAAGGGCAGCGCGACTTGCAGGGGGACGCCGACCGAGTCGCCGCCGCGCTCGACCAGCGCCGTGAGCTCCCAGCGCCCGTCGAGGCTCAGGTTCGACCCGTTGGCGGCGTACGTCCCCTCGCCGGTCTGCCGCAGCGTCAGCGAGCTGGGCGGAACGCTCGGGTCGTCGAGGGACCGGAAGCGAAGGCTGACCCGATCGGCATCCACGGGCTCGTCGATGTCGTAGTCGGTGACCTCGACCACGAAGCGGTTCGGCCCCGGCTCGTCGGAGGCGGCCGTCAGCACGACCCGGACGGTGGTGCCGAAGTCGGCGCCGGAGGCGGACAGCCCCGGCGCCGCGCCCGGATGGCCCGTCACCGGCGGCGCCAGCGCCCCGAGCAGGGCGGCGGCCACCAGGGCTCCGGCCGCCACGGCCAGCTCGACCCGCGACGTCCGGCGCAGCGGTGAGAGATCGGCGGCCGCCACGGGCACGCTTCGCCGCCGGTTGCGCATCGCGAGCGCGAAGATGATCGCGATCAGGATGACCTTTGCGAGCACCGCGCGCCCGTAGCCGGTGTCGACGAGCTCGCCCCAGGAGCCGAGCTCGTCGACGGCGCGCACCGTCCCGGTCACGAGCACGAGCAGAAAGGCCCCGAGAGCCACCACCGAGAAGCTGCGCACGGCGGCCGCCTTCTCCTCCGTGGGCGCGCCGCGGACCCCGAGCAGCAGCGCCGCCAGCCCGCCGAACCAGACGCCGACGGCGGCGAAGTGCGCGACCTGAACGGACACCGTCAGGCCATCCGACCAGCCGCCCGCGGCGGCGTGGCCGGCGCCGACGTGGACGGCCACCGCGACCAGCCCGCAGGCGGCGGCCGCGATCATCGCCGGGTTGCGGAGCCGCGGCGCGCGGCGGGCGACCAGGAGCGCGAGTCCGGCCACGGCCAGCGCCACCGCGCGCCAGACCAGTGCCTCGCCGACCGCGGTGTCGAGCAGGTCGCCCAGCGACGAGCCCGCCGCCCGCCGTTGGGCCACCGCCAGCAGGACCAGACCGATCACCGCGGTCATCCACCCGCCGGCGGCAAGCGCCAGGTCCGTCCCCGCCGATCCGCCGAACCGCGCGGCGCCGGCAACCGCGGCCCCGATCAGGGCGACAAGGCCGAGGAGCAGCAGCCAGCGGGCGATCACCTCGAGGGTCGAGGTGTCGTCGTGCATGGACGCTGTCGACGTCACCGCGGCGACGCCGCTCGGTGACGCGCGCACCCCGAACGCGTACGTGCCCGCGGTCGCGTGCCCGTCGACGGCCGAGACCGTTCGGTAGTCGACCGTGTAGACGCCGCGTTCGAGGCGGGGCACCTGCACGGTGAGCGAGAGCGGATCGCCGGACACCTGCTGCGGCCGGCCCCTCTGCCGTGGCGCGCCCGCGTCATCGAGGACGGCAATCTCCGACAGCGACGCCTCGGGCTGCTCCGAGAAGGTCAGCGTCACCTCCGTCGGCGACGCCCCGAGCTCGGCGCCCGCCGCCGGATGCGACGCGGTCAGACCGGCGTGGGCACCCGCCTCCGGGGCCGCGATTCCTAGCAGCAGGGCCGCAAGCGGCACGGCCGTCGAGAGGGAGCGGCGGCGCACCGGTGATTACCGCTTGCGACGACCGCCGGCCACGATCGCCAGGGCCGCGGCGAGCACGACCACGGCCACGAGCGCCGCGATCGCGATCCGCTTCGCGTCCTCGGCCTCGTCGGCGGCCTGCTCGGCGCGCGGAAGCGAGTTGTCGAGGCGCTCCGCGAGCTCGCCGGCCGTCGGGTCCTTGACCGGGAACTGGACCTCGGCCGCGGCGATCACGCAGTCGAAGGTCCCCTCCGAGCACGTGGCGCCGGTGGAGATCTGGCGCCCGTCGACGGTCGCGTCGATCCGGAACCCGTAAGTGCCCGGGCGAGTCGGCATGAGGGTGGCGTGGAACTCACCCGGTTCCTCGGTCGCGACGAGCGGCACCGCCGTGCTGGAGTCCCCGAACGAGACCTCGGCCGTGGCCTCTCCGAGATCGGCGACCGGCGCGCCGGAGGCGTCGGACACCGTGACCTCGACGTAGTTCTCGAGCCCCGCCAGCGCCGGCTCGTTGCCCCAGCCGAACTCGACCGTGTACGGGCCGACGGTCCTCGCCACGTGCGCGGACGCCGGCGGCGCCACGGACAGCGCTGCCGCCAGGATCAGCACGCAACGCCGTCGCCCCGCTCGATCCATCGTCACGGCAGTATCACGCCTCGTCCCCCCGTGGCCGCGGGTCAGCGGCGATACGCCCGTTCCCACATCTGCAGGTAGGCCTCGGCCGAGCGGAAGAGCGGCCGCAGCGCGCGCCGGCCCCGCGGCTGGCCCTCGATGTCGGCGATCAGGTCGGCGAAGAGGCCGTAGTGGGCGACGCCGTCGACGTTGAGGTCGTAGGTCCGCTCGCCGGTGCGCTGACGGCGCGAAGCGCGACCTTGCAGACGAACGACTTGAACGGGTAGCGCAGCGGCTTCGCCGCGGCGTCGGGGCGCGGGCCGGGCAGGGCCGCGAACCCGCCGGTGTCGGTGCCGAGGGCGACGGCGGTCCGCCGCCGCCGAGCGCCGAGCGCTCGCAGCTCCGGAGCTCGGTCTGCCATCTCCGGCGCCGTGTCCGGGCGTCGCGGTCGCCAGGCCGCCGAGCCGGTAGAGCCGCTCGAGCTGCGCCGGCGTCCACTCACCGCCGGTGCCGGTGTGGCTGGAGACGAGCGGGTAGTCGCTTCTTCTCGGCGATCGCGAAGCACCGCCTCGCGCGCCTTCTGGCTCAGGTGGTCGGTCTCGATCAGCATGTCCTTGGTCGATCAGCCGCGCGGACCAGGTAGGCGCCCGAGGTCGGTGAGCCCCTGCGCGTTGCACTCGCCGCCCGCCTCGTCCGCGCCGGCGCAGGGCTCGGTGGCGAACGGATGGCCGGTCTGAGCGACCTCGAAGGTCGCTGATGAAGTCGCCCGTGCGCGCCGCTCCTCGAAGGCGGCCCCGCCGAACGCGTTGTCGACCCAGTGGGCGATGAACATGCTGCGCACGCCGAGGCGCTGGAGCTCGCGCGAGGCCGGCGTCGATGTCCTCGCGCGTGCACTGCGGCACGCCCAGGAACTCGCTGCAGCCGAACGGGCTCGACGTCTCCATCCCGATCACGACCGCGAGCTTGCCGTCCTCGATCGCGCGCCGCGCCTGGCACGGGTTGGTGACGATCCGCAGCCAGCCGCGCCCGCGGCCGCCGCTCTGGGCGTCGACGTAGCTCTCGAGCGCGCGCAGCTGCGTCGATCTCGAGCTTGACCGTCTCCATCTCGTCGCAGGAGTGCGTGCGCAGCGGCTCGATCTCGCACAGCGGCTCGTCCTCGACCGTCTGGGCGACGACCAGGCGCAGCCCCGCCTTCCAGACCCGCTTCAGCCACATGTAGTAGGTCTGCTGGTGGGTGTAGGTGTCGAGCACGGGCCAGCCGGCGAACGTCGGCCAGCCGTCGGTGTCGTGCGTCCCGGCCGGCTCGCCGGTGCGCAGCAGGTTGCCGGTGACGTCGAGGCTGCCGTCGGGGCCGTGCGTCGTCGGCGTCGTTGCCGAGCGCCTCGGTGATCCCGAAGCGGTCGAAAGGCCCGCCGTAGATCACCGCTCCGCCGGCTCGCAGGTTCGGCGGTGACGTGCAGGTGGACGTCGGCGAAGCCGCGAACGGTGCCGGTCGTGCTTCGTCGGATCGAACGGCCCTCGGGCGCCCACCTGCGCTTCGGGGAAGCGCGAGCAGCCCTTCGCCGCCACCAGTCCGAGCTTCCCCTCCGCCAGCGCCGCCCCCGTCGACGTCGAGCGGATCGTGAAGGAACCGCGTCGGCCCTTGATCCGCCACTCGGCCGGTGGGCCCGGGGCGTCGATGCGCTCGATCTCGCCCTCGTCACCGGGCGCGAGCAGCTTCCCCTCACGGTCGCGGATCAGGTAGGTCCGCAGGCTCGTCGGCTTCAGGTAGAGGCGCTCGGCGCCCGGCAACGTCGAGTCACCCGACTCGACCGACACACAGCGGTTCGCGAGCTTGGAGCGCGAGTCGATCTCGCCGGCGGCCCATGCGCCGCCTGCCCACGCGGTCGCCGTGACCAAGACGATCAGCCCGGCAAGCCTCCACCCCAGGATCCGTCGGATTGCTCCGGCCACTGTTCGCCGAAGTATGTCGCGGCTAGGGCGTTGCCGGGCCGATCAGGACCTCGAGCAGATCGCCGACCTCACCCTCCTCGACGAGCGGGTGGCGCAGCGGCAACTCGGGCACCACCTGGTAGCGGTTGCGCCGGCCCTCTCGCTCGCGCAACACGTAGCCCCCCGCGACGAGCTCGGAGAGGATCCGGTGCGCGGCGCGCTCTGTGATCCCGACCGCGGCGGCGATGTCGCGAAGCCGAACGCCCGGATCGCGCGCGACGCAGACGAGCACGTGAGCGTGGTTGGTCAGGAAGTCCCAGCCGGGCGGCCTGGTTCCGCTTTTCTGCTCTCCATCTCTGGAAAGAGAATTCATGAATAAATGGTAACCTATAGCTCTACAGACGAAGGGACAGAGATGACAGACGCCGACCTCCCGTTCGCGGGCTATGACCGCCTCGACGGCAGAGAAGTGATCAAGCGGCTCTCCGATCACACCCAGGTCGAGCTCGAGGCCGTCGAGGCCTACGAGCGATCGCACGACAGCCGCGAGCGGGTGCTGGACAAGCTTCGCTGGATGCGTGGACGCGAGCCCCTTCCGGGCTATGACGCGCTCAGCGTCGAGGAGATCGTCGCCGCGCTCGAGCCGGTTGACCTCGTGACCCTGAAGAAGGTTCGCGCATACGAGCGCAAGTTCGCGAACCGCCCCGACGTCCTCGAGGAGGTCGTCCGCGACCTCCACCGCCGTCAGGCCGACAGACCCGCGACGCCGGTACCCGCCTACCAGCCGGGCGGCGGCTAGGGTGACGACGGACTCCCTGGTCCACCTCGTCGAGCTCGAGACGGAGGCGCGGTACACCCGCGAGCGCTACCAGCTCTACCGGGCAAAGGCGTACGGTCCGCGGTCGACCAGTGCTAGGCGCCTACTCGAGCTCGAGCGGACAGCAATGCTTGCGGCCGGCCGCCTGCAACGGGCGAAGGCCAAGCACGAGTCGGGCGCTCCGAGCTAAGGAGCTCCCGCCGGCGTGATCGCCGGGGTCGCGCTCGCCATCGGCTGCGCAGTCGCGACGAGCGTCGCCTTCCTGCTCAAGCATCGCGGCGCCGTGGCTGCGCCGGCCGTGGACATCGGGCACCCGCTGCGAAGCGCCGCCGGCCTCTTTCGCTCGAAGTGGTTTGCGATCGGCTGGGGGCTGGCGGTCGTCGCCTGGGGGCTCCACGTCGGCGCGCTCGCCCTGGCGCCGCTCTCAACCGTGCAGGCGGTCCTGTCCGGC
This sequence comes from uncultured Solirubrobacterales bacterium, assembly GCA_963811505.1. GTDB lineage: Bacteria > Actinomycetota > Thermoleophilia > Solirubrobacterales > 70-9 > WHSW01. Next base: position 55,210 of record CAWERC010000003.1, read on the forward strand.
GGGATCGTTTTCCTCGCGGTCTTCGCCGAGCGGTTCTTCGGCTTCCGGCTCGGGCGTCGCCAGTGGATCGGCGTAATCGTGACCGCGATCGGGCTGGCGATCATCGGGCTGACCTCGGGATCGGGCGACGGCGAGCCGCCGCGCTACGCGGTCGCTGCCCTGATCGCAATCGAGTGCGGCGTGCTGGTCGCCGGCGTTGCGCTCGCCATCGCCTCGACCCACGACCGCGTTCCGTCGGCGGCCCAGGGTCTGCTCCTCGGCGCCGCCGCGGGCGCGCTCTTCGGCGTTTCCGACATCGCGATCAAGTTCCTCGCCGATGACATCGCGAGCGGGGTGCTCGAGCTGATCAGCCCGTGGACGGCGGCGGCGCTGATCGCGTCCGTCGCGGCGTTCTACGCCTCGGCCCGCGGTCTGCAGATCGGTCCGGGCGTCGAGGTCATCGCCCTGACCTCGATCGCGGCAAATCTGATCGCGATCGTCGGCGGGATCCTCGTCTTCCGGGACTCCGTCGGCAGCGGCGCCCTGGAGATCGTCGGGCGGATGCTGGCGTTCTGTCTCGTGATCGCCGGTGCCGCGCTGATCCCGGCGCCGGTGCGAGCCTCCGGCGTTTCCGGGGAGGATGACGTCGGCGAGCGCTCCGCCGCCGCGGGTTAGTCAGCCCTTCTTGCCGGCGACGGCGCGCTGGAGCTGGCCCTTGTCCATCTTCGAGCGGCCCTCGATCCCGAGCTTCTTCGCCTCCTCGTACAGCTGGTCGCGGGTGCGACCCCTGGGGCCCGGCCTGCCGGAGCGCTTGCCGCCGCGCCGGCCCGAGGAGATGTCCTGCGTCGAGGTGCGCGAGCGCTGCCGCGACTCTCCGGAGCGGGCGCGCTCCTTGTTCACCGTCCGCGCCGCGATCTCCTCGGCGCGTCCCTCGGAACGACCCTGCTTCTTCTGACTCCGCTTGACGTGCTCGTACTGGCGGGCGCGCTTGGTGCCCTTCTTGACGCCGCGTGGGGGCATCTCGTACCTCCTTCGCTCGTGTGTCCGTGGGTACCCGACTACCCTCGTCTCATGCGCGAGACCATCGGCCCACCGTTGCGGGCGGCGGCGTTCATCGCCTTCATCCTCGGTCTCGTCCTGCTGTTCCTCAACCCGCCCTCCTTCGCCGGCCTCGGTGACCTGATCGCGCTGCTCGCCGCGGCGCTGGCGATCGTCCTCGTCACCGCCTGGGTGACCGTCGCGCTGATCGGCCGCGAGACCCCCGAGGAGGAGTTCCAGCGGCTCGAGGACCGCAGCGAGGCGCTCGCCGCGCTGCCGCCGCCGGACCTTCCGCCAAGCGAGTTCGACCTGCTCGTGATGCAGGCGCTCGACGACCTACCCGACGAGTTCCGCGACTTGTTGCGGACCACGCCGGTGATCGTCTCGCACCTCGGCCGCGAGCACCGCGCCTACGGCCACTACATGGGCGGCACGATCGCCCGCGACCAATACGCGAACCGGATCGTCATCTACCAGGACACGCTGGAGCGGGACTTCGGCCACGACCCCGGGCTGCTTCGGGCGCAGGTCGAGCGCACGGTCCGCCACGAGGTCGCCCACCACCTCGGCTGGGACGAGCCCGGCGTGCGCGGGCTCGGGCTCTAGTACGCCGAACGTCCCGGAACCGTCGCCATACGGGGGGTTCCGGGACGTTCGCGATGCGGGCGGGTTCTCAGCTGGCGGTGTAGCTCTCGTCGAACCCCTCCCAGTACGCCTCCTGGACCTCGGGGGCCTCGGAGCGGAAGTCCGCGGCCTGGTCGTAGAGGTCGTCGAGCGCGTACTCGAGCTCGACCTCGTACAGGTCCTGGTCCCACTCGTCCTCGGCGGTGACCGCCCCGACGTAGCCGTTGACCGCTTGGTCGAGCGAGTTGGCCTGCTCGTCGATCTGGTCGGTGACGTACTCGCCCAGATGCGTCCGGCTGTCCTCGATCGCCGTGCGGATGTCGGCCAGGGCGGCCTCGGCCTCGGCCTCGCTGGTCGCCGTGGTCAGCGAGCTGACCGCGGCGCCGAGCTGCTCGCCGTCGGCGCGGGCCTTGTCCGCCTCGGAGTCCGGCCACAGGACGATCGCGAGGACCGCGATCGCCGCGAGGGCCAGGCCGCCGGCGATGGTCTTGGTGATGGTGCTGGTCATTGGTGATCCTCTCCTTGTGGTTGGTACGAACGCTTGAAAGGCCTCGGGAGGCCCCCGGCCGATGGCCGGGGGCCTCCTCCTCGGGTGCCGTCAGGCCGTGACCGCCTCGCTGTCGGCGGGCGCGGGCTCCGGCCGCTGGTGCTGGATGGACTCGCCCTCGATGTCGAGGTTCGGCAGCCGCCGGTCGAGCCACTTCGGCAGCGACCAGGCGCGATCGCCGAGCAGGGCCATCGCCGCGGGAACCAGGGTCATGCGGACGACGAACGCGTCGATCATGACCCCCACCGCGAGCGCCAGGCCGATCTCCTTGACCACGGCGTCGGGGCTGATCACGAAGGCCGCGAAGACGCTGAACATGATCAGCGCGGCCGCGGTGACCACCCGGGCGCTCAACGAGAACCCGGTGCGGACCGACTCAGGGGCGTTGCCGGTGCGGACGAAGGTCTCCCGCATCCGCGAGACGAGGAAGACCTCGTAGTCCATTGCCAGTCCGAACAGGATCCCGATCATCAGCACCGGCAGGAAGCTGACGACCGGCCCCGTCTGCGCGACGCCGAGGAGATCCGCCAGGTTGCCCTCCTGGAAGATCCACACGGTGATCCCCATCGCCGCGGCGATTGTCAGCAGGAAGCCGACGGCCGCCTTGATCGGGACCATGATCGACCGGAACACCGCCGTCAGCAGCAGCAGGGCGAGCCCCACGACCACCGCGACGTAGCTCGGCAGCGCGGCGCTCAGGGTGTCCGACGTGTCGATGTTGAGCGCCGTCGTGCCGGTGATATAGGCGTTGACGCCGGTCTCCGCCTGGGTCTCATCGGCCTTGGCGCGCAGCGCCTCGACCAGCTCCTGCGTCTCCTCGGACGCGGGTCCGGTGGTCGGCGTGACCTGCACGACGGTCAGGTCGCCCGTCTCGTTCGTGACCGGTTCGCTGACCGCGGCGACGCCCGGGAACTCGCCGACGCCCTTGAGCATCTTGGCGCCGATCTCCTCACGCTCGGCGGCGCTCAGGTCCGGCGCGTCGACGACACCCGTCAGGGTGCCGTTGAAGCCGGGCCCGAAGCCCTCGGTGAGCAGGTCGTAGGACTCGCGCTCCGTGTCGCCCTTCTGATGCGAGCTGCCGTCCGGCAACCCGAGGCGCATGTCCAGCGCCGGCATCGAGACCGCGAGCAGTCCGACGAGGCCGACGGCGAGCACGATGAGCGGCTTGCGGGTCACGAACTTGACCCAGCGCATGCCCATCTTCTCCTCACCCGCCCACCGCTTCGGGCGGCGGGTCAGGACCTTGTTGCTGCGGGTCATGCGCGTCCCGGCGAAGCCGAGCAGCGCGGGCAGCAGGGTGAGCGCGATCAGGACCGCGACCGCAACCGTGCCGGCGGCGGCGAGGCCCATCACGTTCAGGAACGGGATCCCGATGACAAGGAGCCCGACCAGGGCGATGATCACCGTCGCGCCCGCGAACACGACCGCGCTGCCTGCTGTCGCGACCGCCAGGGCCGCGGCCTCGCGGAGCTCGTGCCCGTCCGCCAGGTTCTGGCGGTAACGCGAGAGGATGAACAGCGCGTAGTCGATCCCGACCGCGAGCCCGAGCATCGTCGCCAGGATCGGCGCTGTCTCGGAGACCTGGATGACCCCGGAGAGCGCGGTCAGGGCGGTCGTCCCGATCAGGACGCCGATGATCGCCGTCAGCAGCGGCATCCCCGCGGCCAGCAGCGAGCCGAGCGTGATCGCGATGACCACGAAGCCCACCATCAGGCCGATCGTCTCGGAGTTGGCCTCCGACTCCTCGGTGACCACGCCGCCGCTGAACTCGACCTCCAGGCCGCCGTCGCGCGCCGGCTCGGCCGACGCCTCGAGATGATCCTTGGACGCGTCGTCGATCTCCGACTCCGGGACCGGATAGATGACGTCGGCGTAGGCGATCCGCCCGTCGGGGGAGATCGTCCCGGCCTCGTACGGATCGACGATCCGCATCACTTGCCCGTCCTCGGCGACCTCGGCCAGCGAGGCCTCGAGCGCCGCCTGGTTGTCCTTGTCGGCGAGCGTCTCACCCTCGGGCGCCGCGAACACCATCCGGGCGGTCGCGCCGCTGGCCTCGGGGAACTTCTCCTCGAGCAGGTCCTGAGCCGTCTGCGACTCGGTCCCGGGGACGGTGAACTCGTCGTTGGTCTTGCCGGCGAACGCCGAGGCGCAGCCGACCACGACCGCGAGCACGGCGATCCAGATCCCGAGCGCCTTGACGCGGTGCTCGAAGGCCCATCCGCCGATTCGATGTAGATATGCAGCCATTTCCTCTCCTTGAACGTCGTTCCCGAGCTCTTCCTCGGGGTCGATGACGACGCTACGTCCGGCTCGCGGCGGTCGAGTCGGGGAGATGCCTAAAGGCGGCCCTAGTCCGGGCCCTGGGCGTGGCTAGGTGGTGGCCAGGGGGTCGCCGAGCTCGGCTCCGGCGAGCTCGACGCGGGACTTCACGCCGAGCTTCATGAAGACCTTGCGCAGGTGGTACTCGACCGTCTTTGGGCTGACGAAGAGCTGCGCCGCCACGTCGCGGTTGGTGGCGCCGGCCGCCACCAGATGGGCGATCCGCAGCTCCTGCGGCGTGAGGTCGTCGAGGGTCGACGGATCGCGCTTGCGAGCGGTCTCGCCGGTGGCCTGCAGCTCACCGCGCGCTCGCTCGCCCCAGGGCGGCGAGCCCACGCCCTCGAACGTGTCGAGCGCGTTGCGGAGATGGGCGCGGGCGTCGGTCCGGCGCCGTTCGCGGCGCAGCCACTCGCCGTAGGCGAGCTCGGTGCGGGCGCGCTCGAAGGGCGACTCGTCGAGCCGGTGGAGCTCGAGCGCCTGCTCGAACATTTCCCCGGCGTCGCCGCGGTCCGCTACCTGCGCCTTGGTGCGCGCCAGGGTGGCCTGGACCCGCGTCGCGCGGCAGACCGGCGCCCACGCCCCGTACGCCTCAACGGCCTCGAGCGCGCGCTCGCGCTCGCCAACCCGCAGCGCCGCGTCGACGATGTCCGGGACGGCCATCATCCACACCGGCGGGATCACGCTGCGGTCCACCTGGTCGAAGTGGACGAGGGCCTCGTTCGGGTCGCCGAGCGCGAGCTCGAGCTCGCCGAGCGCGAGGTGCGAGTTCAGCGTCGCCCAGCCGATCCCGTTGGCGAGGCTGCGGCGCATCGCCTCGGCGGCGTCCTCGCGACACTGCTCTGCGCGGCCCTGGAGCGCGGCGGTCCGGGCGCGCAACGCCAGCAGGCCGGTCTCGTCGTTCTCATAGCCGAACTGACGGGCGAGCTGGAGGCCCTCGTCGACGCTGGCGACGGCGGCTCGCAGGCGGCGATCGAACACCTGCCCTCCGGCGAGCAGCGACATCGCTCCGGGCACTCCGATCACGCCACCTTGCGCACGGTGCTCGGCGAGCGCGCGCGAGACCGTGTCGCACTGGGCAGCGAACTCGCCCCTGATCAGGAACTCGAAGGCCGGCATCGTCGCGACGGGCGCGGACCGCAGCGCCTCGCCGCAACGCTCGACTTCCCCGAAGCGCTCGACGGCGAGCTCGGTCTGGCCCCCGGCGATCGCGACGATCGCCTCGAGCATCGCGAGCCCGTAGCGCTCAAGGTCGGGATTGCCCCCGCTGCCTTCGAGCTCTCGCAGGGCCGCTTCCACGTCGCCGATCACCCGGTCCGCCCACCCGCCCTGGGTGGCGGACAGCAGCGAGAAGAGGATCATTGTCCGAGCCTGGTCCGGGTTGTGGGTTCCGATCGCCTTCCCGGCCGCGAGCGTCAGCCCGTGGCTCTCCACTGGCGAGCCGCGTCGCATCGCCTCGATGGAGCGCACGGAATCGAGCGCCGCGAGCTGGGTCGCATCGGAGGTCAGGGGTCTAGCCCGCTCCACCAGCGCCAGTGCGGTGTCCGTGCGCCCCGCCTCCATCGAGGTGCTCGCGGCACGGGCGAGCCTGCCGGCCCGGCGTTCGGGGTCGGCGCTGAGCTCCGCGGCCCGTTCGAACGCCACCGCGGCCGTCGCCTGCGCGCCGCGCGCGGCCGCCTGCCCGCCGGCGCTCTCGAGCTCGGCGGCCAGCGCCTCGTCGGCTCCGTCGGCGACCGCCGCGCGATGCCAGACGCTGCGGCTGGGGTCGTCGATCGCGGCGGCGAGCGCCTCGTGAGCGACCCGGCGCGCTTCGCGCGTGGCGGACGCGTAGACGGCCGAGCGGACCAGTGGGTGGCGGAACTCGACCCGATCGCCGCCGCGTACGAGTCCCGCTTCGACCGCCGGGTCGAGGTCGGCCGGCGAGAGGCCGAGCTCCGCCGCCGCCCGTTCGATCACCGCCGAATCGCCGAGCTCGTCGGCCGCGGCCAGCAGGAGTACCCGCTGCGCCCCTTCGGGCAGCGCCGCGACCCGGGCGCGGTACTCGGCCTCGACCGCGCCCCGAGCACCGGGTGGGCCGAGAATCGGCTCGGCGCCGTCGAGCTGGCCGGTCGTGAGACCAGCCGGCATCTCCAGCAGGGCCAGTGGGTTGCCGGCGGCCGCCTCGATCAGTTTCGAGAGCACCTCTGCGGGCGGCTCGCGCTCGAGCCGTCCCCGCAGCAGCGCCGCCGCCTCGGCATCGGCGATCCCCTCCAGCCGCAGCTCCGGGAGGCCCGGGCCGTCGAAGCGCCGCGGATCGCCCTCGCGCGCCGCGATCGCAATCGCGATCGGCTCGGCCTCCAGCCTTCGCGCCGCAAATGCGAGCGCCTCGGCCGAGGGGCGGTCGAGCCACTGGGCGTCGTCGACCAGGCAGAGGAACGGACCCTGCTCGGCGAGCTCGGCGAGCAGGCTGAGCAGCCCGAGCGAGACTAGGAAGCGGTCGTCGACCGCGTCCTCGCTGAGCCCGAGCGCCCCGCGCAGCGCTCTGGCCTGCGGCGCCGGCAGGCGGTCGATCAGGTCGAGACACGGCCGTACGAGCTGGTGCATGGCGGCGAAGGCGAGCTCGTGCTCCGCCTCGATCCCGACGCAGTGCAGGACCCTCATACCGTCGGCGCGGTCCGCAAGCCCGTCGAGGAGCGCCGTCTTGCCAATCCCCGGCTCGCCCCGCAGCACGAGGACCGCGCTCCGCTCGTTGCGCGCGCTGTCGATCAGCGCATCCAGCGCGCGCTCTTCCTGATCGCGCCCGACGAGCGTGGCCATTGGCCCGATCGTAACGCCGAGAACCTCCTCGGCCCGGGCGCTCGCCGAGCGCCCGGGCCGTTGTCGTGCGTTTGGTTCGCCGGTCAGGCGATCGCCGCCTCCGGCACGCCTCCGTCTTCATGGGCGGGTTCCGCCTTCGCGCGGGAAGGCAGGTAGACGGCCGCCAGCAGCGCCCCGGCGAGCGCGACGCCTGCCGCGATGCCGGCCGACGTCGTCATCGCGTCTACGAACGCCTGGTTTGCGGTGGCGATCAGCTGGCCGGCGCCGTCACCCAGCTGGGCGGCGACCGCGTGCGCGCCGCCGACGCTGTCGGTGGCGGCCTCCGCGGCGCCCTCGGGGAGCCGCGACGTCGCATCATTCATGCTCGACGCGTAGGTGGTGCTGACGATGCTTCCCAGCACCGCCACGCCGAGGGTTCCGCCGAGCTCGCGGACGACGTCGTTCATCGCCGACCCGATGCCCGCCTTCGCCTTCGGCAGCGAGCCCATGATCGCGTCGGTCGCCGGCGCCATCGCCAAGCCCATGCCGACGCCCATGAAGGTGAGCGCGCCGGCCACCTTCGTGAGGTAGGGCGTGTCGACCTCGACCGCGGTGAACGCGCCGAGCGAGATGCCGACCAGCAGCAGGCCGCCGGCGACCACGACCTTGGTGCCGAAGCGCTCGGTGAGGGTGACCGACAGCCTCGCGGCGACGATCAGTCCGACTGCGATCGGGGCCATGCGCACCCCGGCCTCCAGCGCCGTGTATCCGAGCACCGACTGCAGGTAGGTGGTCAGGAAGTACATGACGCCCATGAGCGCGAAGAAGACGAACATCACCGAGACGCTCGCCGCGCTGAAGCGGAGGTTGCGGAACACGCTGACGTCGATCATCGGGTGGTCCGAACGACGCTCCCAGGCGACCAGCGCGGCCATGATCGCCGCTCCGACGGCGAACGCGCCCAGGATGGTCGGGCTCGTCCAGCCGCTCTCCGGCGCCTCGATCAGGGCCCAGACGATCGCGGTCAGACCCGCGATCGAGAGGCCGAAGCCGGGGATGTCCAGTCGCGGGGACTCGGGATCCCGCGAATCCGGGATCAGCCTGTACCCGGCGATCAGGCCGAACGCGACCACCGGCAGGTTGACGAGGAACACGGCGCTCCAGTCGAAGTGCTCGATCAGAAAGCCGCCGGAGATCGGCCCGATCGCGATTCCCATCCCGGCCACCGCGGCCCAGATTGCAATCGCCTTCGCACGCTCTTCCCGGGGGAAGATGTTGGTGATGATCGAGAGGGTCGTCGGCATGATCGCCGCGGCCCCGATGCCCATCACCGCGCGCCAGGCGATCAGGTCACCCGAGCTGTCGGCCGTGGCCGCCATCAGCGAGCCGAAGCCGAAGATGGCGAGGCCGGCAAACAGCGCCTTCTTGCGTCCGAAACGGTCGCCGAGGCTGCCTGCCATTAGCAGCAGGACGGCGAACACGAGCAGGTAGCTGTCGACGATCCATTGTGATTCGCTCGCACTCGTGTCGAGGTCGTTCTGAATCGTCGGCAGGGCGACGTTGAGGATCGTGTTGTCGACCGAGATCACAAGCAGGCTGAGGGCCAGGACGATGAGTGCCTGCCACCGCCGGCGGTAGAGCCCGGGTTGTGTGTCGTTGGTTGCGGACATGGCCTCTCCTTCGTTCAGGGGATTTGCACGTCGCTGACCCGGGTCACCGTCGAGCGCCGAGCGACGAAGTACGGCAGCAGCTCCAGTGCGGCCACCTCCGTCGCGGCGTCGACGGTCCACCAGATCGCATGCCCGCCTGAGGCGCACGAGGCGAGCGTCGCCTGGTGGCGAAGCGGGCTCTCGTGGCCGGTGAACGAGCGGAACACGACGCCGCACTCGTGCGGCTCGTGGCGGTGGTGAACCAGGTAGCGAGGCATGCCGCCAGAGTCCCAGCGCGGCGCGGTTCCGCCATCGGGGTACGACCCTGATTTCGTGCCTGGCGGAACCCTGATTCGTGCCTGGGTTATGCTCGGCCCGAGGGGGCTGAGCTGGCCACCACCGCAGAGAAACTCGTCGGACGCACGGAGGAGCTCGACCGGCTGCGCTCCGACCTGACGGCGCTCGAGCAGGGTGAGCCGGGAGCGCTGGCGCTGATCGGCGAGCCCGGGATCGGCAAGACGCGGCTGATCGAGGCGCTTCGCGGCCTCGCCGACGACCGCGGCTTCATCGTCCTGGTCGGCAGCGGCGCCGAGCTCGAATCGGACCTGCCCTTCGCGGTCTTCGTCGATGCCCTCGACGAGTATGTCGCCGGCCTCGATCCGCGCCGCTACGAGTCGATCTCGGACGAGGTCGGCGCGGAGCTGGCGCTGGTGCTGCCCTCGCTCGCGGGCCTCGCGCGAGGCGAGCCCTCCGCCCAGGACGAGCGATATCGGGCGCACCGGGCGGTCCGGGAGCTCCTGGAGCGGATTGCGGCGACGAAGCCGCTCGTGCTGGTGCTCGACGACGTGCACTGGGCGGATCCCGCTTCCGCCGAGCTGATCGGGGCCCTGCTACGTCGGCCCCCCGACGCCGCGGTCATGCTCGTGGCGGCCGCCCGGCCGCGCCAGCTGCCGGAGCGGCTCGCGGCCGCGCTCGACCACGCAGAGGGCGCCGGCGTCCTTTCGCGGATCGAGCTCGGCGTCCTGGCGCGCGACGAAGCCGCGGCGCTGCTGGGCGACGCGATCGATGGCGAGCTCGCCGATCGCCTGTACGCGGAGAGCGGGGGGAACCCGTTCTACCTCGAGCAGCTCGCCCGCTCGCCCGGGCAGGTGCCGGACGGCTTCGATGCGACCGGCTCCGACCTCGGGGTCGAGGTCCCCCCCGCCGTCGTCCGCGCGCTCACCGGGGAGATCGCCCTGCTCTCGGAGCCGACCCGGATCGTGCTTCAGGGTGCGGCGGTCGCGGGGGATCCGTTCGAGCCCGAGCTTGCCGCGGCCGCGGCCGCGGTCGACGAGGAGGCCGCGATCGCGGCGCTCGACGAGCTGCTCGAGCGCGAGCTCGCCCGTCCCACCGGCATCCCGCGCCGGTTCCGATTCCGCCACCCGCTCGTGCGCCGCGCCGTATACGAGAGCGCGCCGGCCGGCTGGGTGCTCGGCGCGCACGAACGGTGCGCGGAGGCGCTCGCCGAGCGCGGCGCGTCGCCGAGCGCGCGCGCCCATCACGTGGAGTACGCGGCCCGCCACGGCGACATGGCGGCGTTTGCGGTCCTGACCGAGGCGGCGCAGGCGGCGGCGACCCGGGCGCCCGCGACCGCAGCGCGCTGGCTCGGCGCCGCGCTTCGCCTGCTCCCCGACGACGCGCCGCCCGAGCAGCGGGTGGGACTGCTGCTCGCCCGCGCCCAGGCGCTCGCTGCGATCGGCCGGCTCGAGGACAGCCGGGAGGCCGTGGTGGAGAGCATCGCGCTCGTCCCGGAGAACGCGGTCGAGATGCGCGTGATGCTGACCGTCGCCTGCGCCGGGGCCGAGCACATGCTCGGCCGCTACCGCGAGGCGCGCGAGCGGATCACCGCGGCGCTCGACGAGCTTCCGGACGCCGAGGGACGCGAGGCCGTCTCGCTGCGGATCGTGCTCGCATTTGACGGCCTGTTCAACGGCGACCTCGAGGCAATGCGAGAGGCGGCGGCGAACGCGCTGGAGGTCGCGAGGCCACTGGACGAGCGGCGGCTGACCGCGATGGCGGCCGCCGTGCTCACCCTGGCCTGCGCCTGGGGTGGAGAGGTCCAGGAGGCCGAGACCGCCCGCGAGGCGGCGGCCGGGCTGATCGAGGCGATGTCCGACGACGATCTCGCGGGCAGCATCGACGCATCCGCTCATCTCGCCGCGGCCGAAATCTACCTCGACCGTTACGAGGAGGCCGAGGCGCATGCCGAGCGTGCGCTGGCGGTGGCGCACGCGACCGGGCAGCAGTTCCCGACCCTGGTGCCGACCCTGGCCACGGCCTACTTCGTGCGCGGCAGAATCGCCGACTCCACACAGGTGATCGAGGGGGCGATCGAGGCCGCGCGGCTTTCGAACAATGTCCAGGACCTCGCCTGGCGCCTTCATGTCCGCTCGAGCGCGGCGCTCGCCGCCGGAGACCTCGACACGGCGCGGGAGACCGCGGCCGAGGCCATCGAGCTGACCCGGGCGCTCGACGAGAGCTTCGTCTCGGCCTATCCGGCGTTTGCGCTGGCCTCGGCGCGGCAGGCCTCGGGGGACCCGGCCGGCGCCGTCGAGATCCTGACCACGCGAGCCGGTGGCGAGGGTCTGCCCCTGATCCCGGGTGTGTGGAGGATCGCGGCCCTCGAGTTGCTGACCCGCTGCCGGCTTGAGCTCGGCGACGCGGACGGGGCGGCCGAGGCCGTCGCCCTCGCGGAGGCGGGCGCCGAGCGCCTCGGGCTGCCGTTGGCGATCTGCTGGTCGCAGCGGGCACGCGCAGCAACAGCCCTCCACCGCGGGGACGCGGACGCCGCGGTGGAGGGAGCATCGGCCTCCGTGACGGCGGCCGAGGAAACGGGCGCGGTGATCGAGGCCTCGCTCTCCCGCATCCTGCTCGGCGAGGCGCTCGCCGAGGCCGGCGACGACGAGGCGGCGGCAACCGAGCTGAAGCGCGCGGCGGCCGAGCTCGATGCATGCGGAGCGATCCGCTACCGCGACGCGGCCGAGCAGGAGCTTCGCAGGCAGGGGCACCGGGTCCATCGCCAGACGCGCGCCGGGGAGGCGGGCACGACCGGCGTCGCCTCGCTGACCGGGCGGGAGCTCGAGGTGGCGCAGCTGGTCGTGGACCGGAAGACGAACGCCGAGATCGCCGCCGAGCTGTTCCTGAGCGTGAAGACGGTCGAGAGTCACATGCGCAACCTGTTCCGCAAGCTCGACGTCTCCTCGCGCGTCGAGGTGGCGCGGGCGGTCGAGCGCGCCGAGCGCGACCAGGGTTCCTGAGGGCTCGATTCAGGGTCCGGCCCCGATGGCGGACCGCCGGCGAGCGGCGACGATCGCCGCATGGGCACGCGAAACCACCGACTGGGCGCACCACTAGGGGGTCCCCTGATTCGAGCGTGCCCAGGCACGCATAGGTTGGCCCCATGACCGCAACAGAACTTCGGCACACCCAGGTTGAGCCCCTCTCGCGACCGCACGAGCTGTCGCCCGGCCTCAGCCCGTTCCCGCAAATCGCCGACTACGCCTTCCTGTCGGACTGCAACACCACGGCGTTGGTCGCGCCGAGCGGGAACGTCGAATGGCTGTGCCTTCCCCGTATGGACTCGCCGAGCGTGTTCGGCGCGATCCTCGACCGCGACGCGGGCGGCTTTCGCCTCGGCCCCGCCGACGTGATGGTCCCCGCGGCGCGGCGCTACCTGCCCGGGACGATGGTCGTCGAGACGAGCTGGGTGGTCAAGGGCGGCGGCTGGCTGGTCGTCCGCGACTGCGCTGCTGATCGGCCCTTGGCATCACACCGGCGAGCGCTCGGACACCCACCGCCGCACGCCGACCGACTACGAGGCCGAGCACGTCCTGCTGCGCACGATGCGCTGCGTCAACGGCGAGGTTCAGGTCGTCTGCGACTGCCACCCGACGCTTCAACTACGGCGTCGACCAGGCGGTCTGGGACTACGCCGGCGACGACTATCGGCGAGGTCGTCAGGCCTGCGACCCCGGCTCGGGCGTCAGGCTGCGGCTGACCAGCGACCTGCGCCTCGGGATCCAGGCCGGCCGGGCGACGGCACGGCACCTGATGCGCGAGGGCGAGACGGCGTTCGTATCGCTGTCCTGGAACGGCCACGAGCCGCCGCGCACCTACGAGGACGCCTACGCGCGCCAGGTCTGGACCGCCCACCACTGGCAGCGCTGGCTCGACCACGGCGACTTCCCCGACCATCCGTGGCGCGAGCACCTGCAGCGTTCGGCGCTCACGCTCAAGGGCCTGAGCCACCAGCCGACCGGCGGCGCTCGCGGCGGCCGCCACCACCTCGCTGCCCGAGACGCCCGGCGGCGAGCGCAACTGGGACTACCGCTACTCGTGGATGCGCGACTCGACCTTCGCGCTGTGGGCATTCAACACGCTCGGCTTCGAGTGGGAGGCCAATGACTTCTTCGACTTCCTGCTCGAGCTCGCCGCCGAGGGCAAGGAGCCTGCAGATCATGTACGGGATCGGCGGCGAGTCGCCGCCTCGACGAGCGAGATCCTCGAGCACCTCGGGGGCTATGAGGGAGCGCGCCCCGTGCGCATCGGCAACGGCGCCTACGACCAGCGCCAACACGACGTCTGGGGAGCGCTTCTGGACGCGCTGGCGCTCCAGGTCAACTCGCGTGACCAGCTCGACGCTCACGTCTGGCCGAAGGTCGTCGGCCTCGTCGAGCAGGCGATCGCCCACTGGCGCGAGCCCGACAGCGGCATCTGGGAGGTCCGCGGCGAGCCGCGCCACTTCACCTCCTCGAAGCTGTTCTGCTGGATCGCCTGCGATCGCGGCGCCCAGCTCGCGGCGCTCCGCCAGGACGCGGAGCTCGAGTGCCGCTGGCGCGAGGTCGCCGACGAGATCCACGCCGACATCTGCGCCAACGGCGTCGACGAGCGCGGCGTCTTCACCCAGCACTACGAGACCGAAGCGCTTGACGCCTCGCTGCTGCTGATGCCCCTGATGGGCTTCCTGGCGCCCGACGACCAGCGGATCCGCAACACGGTCCTGGCGATCGCCGACGAGCTGACCGAGGACGGTCTCGTCCTGCGCTACCGCGTCGAGGAGACCGACGACGGCCTCTCCGGCGAGGAGGGCAGCTTCCTGATCTGCTCGTTCTGGCTCGTCTCGGCGCTGGTGGAGATCGGCGAGCTCGGGCGCGCGCGGGCCCTGTGTGAGCGACTGCTCTCGCACGCCAGCCCGCTCGGGCTGTTCGCCGAGGAGCTCGACCATCGCACGAGCCGCCACCTCGGCAACTTCCCCCAGGCCTTCACGCACCTGGCCCTGATCAACGCTGTCGTCAACGTGATCCGCGCCGACCAGGAACTGGCGGAGGCCCTGCGATGAACGCCGCAGGACCTCAGGTCATCGTCCTCTTCGGGGCTACGGGCGACCTTGCGCGACGCAAGCTCCTGCCCGGGATGCTGCACCTCTTCGACGGCGGACTGGTGCCCGATCTGGAGGTCGTCGGCACCTCGCTCGAGCAGCTCGACGACGAGGGCTTCCGCGAGCTCACCCGCAAGGCCTGCCGCGAGTTCGCCCACGACGGGCTCGACCTCGAATCGCTCGAGCGATTCGCCGAACGACTCACCTATGTGCCCCAGGGCGCGGGTGCGGCGGGGCTGCGGACCGCGGTGCACGACGCCAAGATGCGCCTCTGCGGCGATCCGGGGCGTGCTCCACTACCTCAGCGTCCCGCCGGTCGCCGCCGCGAGCGTAGTCGAGCTGATCCGCGAAGCGGGCCTGGTCGCCGGCTCGAGCGTCGTAGCCGAGAAACCCTTCGGCACCGATCTCGCCAGCGCCCGGGAGCTCAACGCGACCATGCACAGCGTCTTCGCCGAGGAGCAGATCTTCCGGATCGATCACTTCCTCGGCAAGGAGGCGGCCCAGAACGTCCTCGCGCTGCGGTTCGCCAACGGCCTGTTCGAGCCGATCTGGAACCGCAACCACATCGACCACGTGCAGATCGACGTCCCAGAGACGCTCGGGGTCGAGGGACGGGCCGGGTTCTACGAGGGCACCGGCGCGTTCCGTGACATGGTCGTCAGTCACCTGCTGCAGGTGCTCGCCTTCGTCGCGATGGAGCCGCCGACGTCGCTGTCGCCGGCGGCGATCAGCGCGGAGAAGAACAAGGTCTTCGACTCGCTGCGTCCCATCGACCCGGCCGACGTGGTGCGGGGCCAGTACGAGGGCTACCGATCGCACCCGGGCGTCGGTCCCCAGTCGCAGACCGAGACCCTGGTAGCCCTGCGCGCCGAGGTCGACAACTGGCGCTGGTCGGGGGTGCCGTTTTACCTGCGGACCGGCAAGCGGCTCGCCGAGGGGGCGCGGATCATCTCGATCGCCTTCCGCGAGCCGCCGAAGAGCATGTTCCCGGCCGGTGCCGGAGTTGGCGACTACGGCCCCGACCACCTCACGTTCGACCTCGACGACTCCTCGCGCCTCTCGCTGTCCTTCTACGGCAAGCGCCCCGGCCCCGGGATGGAGCTCGACAAGCTCAGCATGCAGTTCTCGATCGCCGAGACCGGCGGCCGGATCAACGTGCTCGAGGCGTACGAGCGGCTGATCCTCGACGCGATCAACGGCGACGCCACGCTGTTCACGACCGCCGAGGGGATCGAGCGGCTGTGGGAGGTCTCGGCACCGCTACTCGAAGATCCGCCCGAACTCGCCTCCTACCCGCAGGGGTCGTGGGGCCCGGACGAGGTGCATGACCTGATCGCTCCCCGGCACTGGCGGCTGCCGTTCGAGCGACGCTGGCGCGAGCCCGGGGCAAGGCGGCCGTTGGAGATGGTGCGATGAGCGCGAATCGCAACCGCCCACGCGTCGCTCGTGGCGGCATGCTGGTCGCCGGCGGCGGCTTCGCCGGCGGCGAGGTGGCCCGCCGTCTCGGCGAGGCTACGGTCGTCAACCCGACGCTCGCGGACCTTTGGACGGCCTGCCCGGGCGCCGACCTGGTCGCAGGATCGATTGTTCGGGTCGACCTCGACCGCCGGGTCGCCGCGGTTTGGTCGAAGGAGAGCAACCTGACGATCGCCTACGCCGAGCTCGTCCTCGCGCTCGGCCCGGTGAGCGAGGCCGGCGTCCGGCCCACCGCCGCGCGGCTCGGCCTGCCGGTCGACGACCGCGGGCTGGTGCGCGTCGACGAGACGCTGCAGGGTGGTCGGCGCGCCACACGTGTGGGCGCTCGGCGACTGCGCGGACGCTCCGGGCAACGACGACGTGATAGGTCTAGCGAACCGCCTCGCGCGTCACCTGCGAGGCGACGAGAGGAGTCACCGATGACGCCGGCGGCGATCACGGTCGAGGGACTGCAAATCCAGCGCGGGACGAAGCTCGTCATCCCCGGGCTCAACGTCGAGATCCCAGCGGGACGGATCAGCGGCCTGCTCGGGCCGAGCGGCTCCGGCAAGACGACGTTCCTGAGGGCGATCGTCGGGGTGCAGGAGGTGCTCGGCGGCACGGTGACGGTGCTCGGCGAGCCGGCCGGGTCGCGCGGCGCTGCGGCGGCGGGTCGGCTACATGACCCAGGCGCCGTCTGTGTACGCGGACCTGTCGGCGGGCGAGAACCTGAGCTTCTTCGCCAGCGTGCTCGGCGTCGGCGATCCGGAGATCGAGCGCGCGCTGGAGATCGTCGGCCTCCAAGCTGAGCACGGGCGGATGGTCGGGGAGATGTCGGGGGGCCAGCGGACGCGCGTTTCGCTGGCGACAACGTTGCTCGCGAAGCCGAGCCTGCTCGTCTTGGACGAGCCGACGGTCGGCCTCGATCCGGTCCTGCGCGACGACCTCTGGCGAACCTTCCGCGAGCTGGTCGACGGAGGCGCGACGCTGCTGATCTCGAGCCACGTAATGGACGAGGCGGAGCGGTGCGACTCGCTGCTGCTGATGCGAGACGGCGAGCTGCTCGCGACCGAGACGCCGGCCGAGCTCTGCGCGCGCATGGGAGCGAGCGACGTCAGCGAGGCGTTCGTGCGGCTGATCCAGGACCGCGAGCGGGCCGATGGGGGGCCCGCATGAGCGCCCGGATCACGACATCGGTGGCGGCCCGCGTCCTACGCCAGCTGCGCCACGACCCGCGCACGATCGGCCTGCTGCTCGTCGTCCCGGTGGTTCTGCTGGTGCTGGTCCGCTACGTGATCAACGACTCCGAGGAGTTCGGGCGAATCGGGATCCCGCTGCTGGGGCTGTTCCCGCTCATCACGATGTTCCTCGCCACCAGCATCACGATGCTGCGTGAGCGGACCACCGGCACGCTGGAGCGGCTGATGACGATGCCGATGGCGAAACTCGACCTGCTCGCCGGCTACGCGCTTGCCTTCGGCGCGGTAGCGGCGCTGCAAGCGGCGCTCGTCTCCGCGGTCGGGTTCGTCTTCCTCGACCTCGATGCCGGGCACTCGGTCGCGCTGGTGATCGCGCTCGCGATCGCCAACGGCCTCCTCGGGATGTCGCTCGGCCTCTTCGTCAGCGCGTTCGCGAAGAGCGAGTTCCAGGCGGTCCAGTTCATGCCGGCGTTCCTGCTGCCCCAGATCCTGCTCTGCGGGCTGTTCACGCCGCGCGACCAGATGGCGCCCGCCCTTGACACCGTCAGCGACTTCCTGCCGATCACCTACGCCTTCGACGGCCTCTCGCGCGCCGCGGGCTCGGCGCCCCTGGGCTCCGAGTTCACGCTCGACCTCGTGGTGGTCTTCGGCACGATCGCCCTCTCTCTCGCCCTCGGCGCGGCGACCCTGCGGCGGCGAACCCCTTAGCCGCCGGGCAGCGGCGCGGGCTCGCCGGATGCCCGATCGAGGCAGACGTAGCGCGAGCTCGCCTCGGCGACCTGCAGGTCCTCGACGAAGGCGTCGTAACGAACCTGGATCGAGCTCCGGGTGACCTGGTCGAAGACGACCTCGATGCGCAGCAGGTCATCCGCTCGCACCGGGGCGAGGTAGCGGACGTCGACCGCGGCCACGGTCAGGCGCCGGTCGGGGCCCAGGCTCGCGTCCAGCGGGCCGAAGCGCTCGCGCCAGCACTCGATGAACGCCGCCTCGAAGAACTCGAGGAAGCGTGGGTGGCCGAGCATCGTGCTCGCCGCGCACTCCTGGGGGCGCACGCGCTGGGTGTAGACGAACGGCGCCGGCCGGGTCGCCGCCCAGACGCGATCGAAGCGCTCCTGGTCGAGCGGGACCAGCCACGCCTCCGCGATCCGGTCGTCCGCTACCCGGTAGACGCCGGCCGTGCGCCAGACCACCTGGGAGCCTCCGAGCGTGGCGCGCCCGTCGGCGAGCTGAACGACCGCTTCGTCGTGGTGCGCCTCGTCCTCCTTGACGATCGCGATCGCGCCGCCGGCCAGCTCTCGCCGGCGGCTGAAGTACCCGGCGACCGCCGCGCGGCCCCGGTAGTCACCGGCGATCGGGCTCGTGCCCGGGACGTGCCAGACCACGTCCTCGGCCAGAAGCTCCTCGACGGCCGCGAGATCCCCGCCGGCGTACATCTCGCGCTGGCGCGCCAGGAACTCGTCGACGATCTCCTTGGCCGCTTCCGCCATCAACCGGCGGCGGCGAGGGCGACGGCGACCTCGGTGCTGGCCGCGTTCGTCGCCTCGGAGGCTTCGTCGAGCGCGAGGTCGGTTTCCGGCGAGACGATCTTCGCGGGCGAGACCCCGAGCCTGTCCGTGGCGTCGAGCAGCTCCTCGTTCGCGCGCAGTGCCGCGTCGACGGCCCGCCGGACGGTTCGGTCGGCCTCCGCGAGTGCCTCGCGGCCGGCCTCGGCGCTGTCGTCATCGGCGGCCTCGATCGCCGCGTCGACGTGCCCTGCGCTCTCGTCGACCAGCGCCGCGGCGCTCTCGAGCGAGCTCGCGACGGCGCCGAGCCGCGGCGCGTTCGGCTCCTCCGCAAGCAGGTCGCGGGCGTCGCCGATCGCCTCATTCGCGTCCTGGAGGGCAAGGGCCGCGATGTCCGCCTGGTCGAGGTACGGCTGCAGCGGTTCCGCGTCATCCGACCCGCAGCCGCCCGCCGCGAGGGCGAGCGCGGACCCCAGTACGACGCTTGCGAGCAGGCGGGACACCGGCAGAGCCAGGTTAACCCCAGGCGCCGCCTGTCTGCGGGTTACTACGGATGACGCGAGTGAAGGCCGGTGGATAGGTTCGGGCGACGATGGCGCCCCGCCTCCTCGCGCACCTTCGCTCGCACGTCGGCGGGTACCTCGCGATCTTCCTCGCCGTCGGCGGTACCGCGATCGCGGCCGACGGCGACCTTCCAGGACAGAACCAGGTCGGCTCCTCGGACATCATCAACGGCGAGGTGACCACCGCCGACATCGGTGCGCAGGCGGTCGGAAGCATCGAGATCCGCAACGGGGTCGTCACCGGCGCGGACGTCGGTGACGCGGCCCTAACCGGTGTCGACTTCGCGGCCGACAGCCTCCAGGGCGAGGACGTCGCCGGGCTTACGGGAGCCGACGTGGACGACCTGACGCTCTTCAAGGACAACTCGCTCACGGGCGCCGACTTCGCCAACACCAGCACGCTGGGCACCCAGGAGATCGACGAGGAGGGGATGATCGATCCCAATACGCTCGACGCGGGCGACGTCTCGGACTTGAGCACGCTCGGCGCCGCGGAGATCGACGAGGCGAGTCTGGTGGGCGTGAACGCGGGGCGCATCGACGGCATCGACTCCCAGGACCTGGCGACCGCGCGCAGCGACGCCGGCGGTCCGGACCAATGCGTCGGCTCGTTGCCCTCCTCGTCACGCGAGATCTGCGCCGACGTCTCGCTCACGCCGCCGCACTCCGGCCGGGCGCTGCTGATCGCATCGGGGAACTGGGAGAAGGCCGACGCGGAGCCGGCGCGCTCGGACTGCGTACTGCTGGTCGACGGGGTGGAGAGCGGCCCGGTGCTGGACATGGGCGACACCGACCCCGAC
Organism: uncultured Solirubrobacterales bacterium; assembly: GCA_963811505.1. Classification (GTDB taxonomy): domain Bacteria; phylum Actinomycetota; class Thermoleophilia; order Solirubrobacterales; family 70-9; genus WHSW01. The sequence goes on from CAWERC010000003.1 coordinate 75,073, forward strand.
GGCGGACACCGGGCCGAGACGAGAGCCCTGCCGTTCACGCTCAACTTCGTCACCGGCGTGCTCTCGCCCACGGCCCACACGTTCGCGTTCGGCTGCACCGACGTCGCCGACGGCAACGCGACCGACATCGATCAGCAGTTCATCTCCGCGGTCGTGGTGGGGTCGGGGTGATCGTGTCCTCTCGCCTCCGCCACCACCTGCGCGAGAACGTCCTCGGCTACATCGCCGTGTTCATCGCCCTCACGGGTACCGCCTCGGCGGCCGACGGGCCCCTGCCCGGCGTCAACCAGGTCGGATCCGCGGACATCATCAACGCCGAGGTGACCGCGGCCGACATCGGGGGCGCGGTGGTGAACAGCAACATGATCGCCGACGGCCAGGTGCTCAGTCCCGACGTGCGCAACAACGACGTCACGGGAGCGCAGGTGGCCCCGGACGCGCTCGACGGCAGCCACCTGGGCGGACTGACCGGGGCGGACTTCAACCAGGCGACCCTGTTCAACGACGACTCGCTCGATGCCGAGGACGTCTCCAACAACAGGTCGATCGGCGACGCCGAGATCAACGAGTCGACGCTGTTCAACGACAACAGCTCGCTGACCGGAGCCGACTTCGCCGACACGAGCTCGCTGGGGGCGGCGGAGATCAACGAGGCGTCGCTCTCGGGCGTCAACGCAGACCGGCTCGAGGGCGTCGACTCGACGACGCTGGTGACCGCCCGCTCGGACAGCGCGGACAGCGGTCAGTGCAGCGGGTCGCTGAGCGAGGCTGTCGAGCCGGGGGTCTGCGCCGACGTCCAGTCCATGAGACTGCATCGTCCGGGCCGGATCTTCGCGATCGCCTCGGCCGGCTGGGAGATCGCCTCCGAGGGCGGGGTGATCTCGAAGTGCGAGATCAGGGTCGACGGCACCGCGATCTCGCCGGTGATCTTCCACGGCCTCGGTCCACACGAAGGCGAGACCGCCCAGATGCCGATCACCTTGCAGGCGATCAGCCCCGTGCTCCCCGCCGGGCTCTACGACGTCGAGTTCCTGTGTGCGGACTTCAGCGGCGCCGCCGGGGCGACGACCGACATCGACGACCAGCACCTGTCCGTGCTGGCGCTCGGGGGTCTGTAGCGATGCGAGGCCGACTCGGGCTCCACATCCGTCGGAACGTGGTCAACTACGCGGCCGCCTTCCTGGCGCTGAGCGGGACGGCCTACGCCCTGGACGGCCCCCTGCCGGACGTCAACCAGGTGGGCTCGGACGACATCATCGACGGCGAGGTGCTCATCCCCGACATCCCCGCCGATGCCGTTCGCAGCGGTGAGATCGTCAACAGCGGGGTCAGGCAGGTCGATTTGGCCGCGGGCACGCTTACCGGAGCCGACGTGGCCGCCGAGAGCGTCGACGGGACGCGGGTCGCGAACCTAGCCGGCGCCGACATCGACGAGTCGACGCTGTTCAACAACGGCCAGTTGCAGGGCGACAGCATCGCCGACACGAACACGCTGACCACGGCGGAGATCAACGACGCCTCGCTGTTCAACGACGACTCGCTCACCGGCGCCGAGGTGAGCAACCTGAGCACCCTCGGCGGCCTCGAGATCAACGAGGCGGGGCTCACCGGCGTCAACGCCGCGACCGTCGACGGCATCGACGCGGACTCGTACGCGATCGGGCGCACCGACACCGCGGACTCCGGCCAGTGCACGGGCTCGCTGCCCGACGACACCGCGGAGGTGTGCGCCGACGTCAGCCTGACGCTCCCGCGCAGCGCGAGGGCGATGGTCGTCGCCTCGGGCGCCTGGGAGAAGGGGCAGGGCCAGTCCGCGGCATCGGTCTGCTTCATCCACACCACCGCCGAGGGATTCGCGGCGTCGACGCAGATCGGCGAGAGCGGCGATTCGCACGATGTCGAGGACGGGCAGATCCCGTTCGGGCTCAACACCCTCTCCAACATCGCGCCGTCGGTCACGCAGACCTACTCATTGCGCTGTCGCGACGACTCGACCGGCAGCACCGACGTAGATGACGCCGTGATCTCGGTCTTCACCCTCGGCACCGGCTGAGCGGCCGGGCCCGGTCAGCTGCCTCTGAGTTCCTCGGCGGGCACTCGGTCGATCTGCCTCGCCAGATCCGCGACCCAGGCGATCTCCCGCGCGGCCAGCGACGCGTCCAGCTTGTCCATCTCGCCGTTCGGCGAGATCGTGACGAGGTAGGTCGGCCCGGCAATGGCGCCGATCTGCGGGACGCCCGCCTCATCGAAGGCACCTCCCACACCGAACTGCGGCGGCGGCCGCAGGAGGGCGCTTCTCGAGATGTCGTGCTTGACGATTCCCTCGCGCACGAGCTCTGCCAGCTTGCCGTCCGCCACGTAGACGCCGAAGGGTTCCGCCTCGCCGGTCGGCTGGTGACCCTGGTCGGCGCTGTCGAGCCACTCGGTACAACCGAGGTGCTCGACGGTCAATGCCGCCGCGGCCCGCTCGACCAGGCTCGGATGAGCCTCGATCCAGCCCTCCGTCTCCCCCGCCTCCCCGTGCGGGACCTCGCCGTACATGTGCCCGGGCCAGGCGGCGAAGACCAGGGTGCGCTTCAGACGCTTCCTCCTCGGCAGCGAGGCGAAGTGCCGGGCCAGGTGAACGAACGCGACGCCGCCGTTTTCCTCGACGAAGTTCTGCCCGTCGGTATGGGTGTTGAAGATGATCGTTTCCCTGCTCTGACCGGGCAGGATCGCCGTGACGCTCGACATCCTGGCCTCCTTCCGCTCGGCGCTGAGGATGAACCGCGCCTGCCGCCCGGCCATCGCCTGCTGCCTGAGCGCCTGCCCCGTGTCGCGGTCGACGAAGAGCGCCGGGATGGGCTCGAAGCCGCTGGTGAACGGCAGGTACGCGCCCGCCAGCGCTTCGTAGGAGATGTTGTTCAGGATGAAGACAACGGCTTTGGCGCCCGCCTGCTCGAAGGGCGCGAGAGGGACGCCGAGGCCCGGAGCTATCCACGCACGTTTGTAATCGGTTGCCGCCCAGTCGGCGTCGTCGTGGCCGGGCCAGTACTTGTAGGTCGCCTGTGGCAGGAAGATTCCGGCGGTCGCCGGCGCGGGCATCGGCAGGTCGGCGACGACGATGCTCCCGTCAACCCCCGAAAGTGAGCCCCCCGTCCCGGTGCCGCCGTACACGAGAGGCGCCGTGATTCCCTCCGCGGCGGTCTCTTGCGAACGCACGTAGTAGGTCGCGACCTTCACCGGACCCGGCTGTGGGCCGTCGAGCACGTCGAGGCTGAACTGCTCCGCCTCCCAATGCGTGGCGTCGTAGACCTTGCGCGGCTTTCGGACGCTGAGCCCCGCTTTGCGGAATTCGCGTTTGAGCCAGCGGATGAACTGATGGTGCGCTTCGGAGCCCGGCAGCCGAGGGCCGAAGTCCACCATCGTCTGAAAGTCCCGGCGGACCTGCCTCGGAGAGGGCAGCGAAACGACCCTCCGGCCCGGCCTGGCCCCGGCTGAGGCGTGGCCGCCGAGCTGCCCGCCGACCCCGTACGCACCCGCTGCAAGCAGGCCGCCCCGCTTGAGCGCCGCTCGTCTCGACAGTCGATGGCCGGGATCGTTCATCGAAGCCTTTTTACCCCCTGTGACCGTGTCGGCGAGTCAGTAGTGGCTCGCGGCGGCGTAGGTCCGCTAAGAATGTCGACGGTGAGCGCTCCGGCACCAAAGCCCGCATCGGCTGTTCCAGGACCGCGCTCGCCGCGGCTGTTTCAGACGCTGCTCGGCGTCGTGCGACCGTTCGAGGCGCGCATGAACATGCGCGACCGCTACGGCCGGGTATTTCAGACCCACGACGCGCTCGCCGGCGAGTTGTTCCACATCGCGGACCGCGATCTGATCGAGGAGATCTTCAAGTGGAAGCCGGCGCAGTACAACGTCGCCGAGCCGAGGCAGGTGATGGAGCCGGTCACGGGCCCGTCGTCGATCCTGCTCCTGGACGGAGCCCGGCACATGCGAATGCGCAAGCTGATGCTCCCGCCGTTTCACGGCGAGGCGATTGCGCACTACGCCGAGCTGATCGAGGAGATCACCGAACGCGAGATCGGCGGTTGGCGCGAAGGCCAGAGGATCCGTACGCGCAAGGTCGCCCAGACGATCACGATGGAGGTGATCATCCGAGCGGTGTTCGGGATCACCGATCCAGACCGAGTGGCCGAGCTCAGGCGTGTGTTGCCGAGATTGTCAGCCCCGAGTCCGCTCCTTCTGCTGGTGCAGAAGGACCTCGGGCCGCGCAGCCCGTGGGGTCGGTTCGTCCGCCTTCGTGACCACGTCGACCGCCTGCTCTACGAGGAGATCGAGCGGCGGCGCCGCGATCCCGGGGGCGACGAGCATCAGGACATCCTCGCCGTGCTGCTCTCAGCCCGCGACGAGGATGGCGAGCCGCTGACGAACCGCGAGCTCCGCGACGAGCTGATCACGATCCTCCTCGCCGGCCACGAGACGACCGCGACCTCGATCGGGTGGGCGTTCGAGCGGTTGCTCCGCACCCCGGCGGCGCTCGAGCGGCTGACCGCGGAGGTCCGGTCCGGGGACTCCTCGGAGTACCTCGACGCCGTCGTCAAGGAGACGCTCAGGGTGCGACCCGTTGTGTCCGAGGTCTTCCGCGCCCCCACCGAGCAGACCGAGCTCGGCGGCTACACGTTCCCGCCGGGCACACAGCTCGCGGCCTCGATCCTGCTCGTTCAGGTGGATCCCGAGCTCTATCCGCCGGACCCGCAGGCGTTTCGGCCCGAGCGCTTCCTCGACGGCGCGCCTGAGCCGTACACCTGGGTGCCGTTCGGCGGCGGCGTTCGCCGCTGCCTCGGTGCCGCGTTCGCGACGCTCGAGATGAAGGTGGTCATCTCGACCATCCTCCGCCGGGCGAGGCTCACCGCGCCGCGAGCCGAGCCGGAGAAGGCACGCTTCCGCGGCGTGACGCTTCTCCCGAGCCGTGGGGGCGAGGCGATCGTCGAGGAGACCTGGAGCGGCCGGGCCTCGAGCGCTCAGCCCGCGCCGGCCACGACCTCCGCATACCTCTAACTGGCCCGGGCCACGTATACCCCCTGGGGGTGTGTGCTAACGTGGCTCGCAGTCGATACCCCCTCCCCATACCTCGAGTCAGTTGGACATGGAGTCCGCCGCACACGCCCACGATCACCACGAGATGCCGACCGAGGGCCGCGCCCTCACCGGCGTCGCCGTCAGCGCGACGCTTCACTGCCTCACCGGCTGCGCGATCGGCGAGATCACCGGGGTGGCACTGGGGACCGCGCTCGGGCTGTCGGACTTCCAAACGATCGCGCTCGCGGTGGGGCTCGCGTTCCTGTTCGGCTACTGCCTGACGAGCCTGCCGCTGCTGCGGGCGGGGCTCGCGCTCGGCGCCGTGGTTCCGATCGCCCTTGCCTCCGACACGCTCTCGATCGCGACGATGGAGGTGGTCGACAACGCGATCATCCTCGTGATCCCAGGTGCGATGGACGCCGGCCTCGGCGACGTTCTCTTCTGGGGCGCGCTGTCGTTCGCCCTGGCGGTCGCGTTCGTCTTCGCGCTCCCGGTCAACCGCTGGCTGATCGCCAGGGGCAAGGGCCACACAGCAGTGCATGAGACCGGCATTCACGGCGGTCCGCCGCCACGGGTGGTCGGCGCGGTGCTCGCTGTCGCGGCCGTCTTCGGGACGGCCGTACTGCTGGCCGAGGCGATAACCGGATGACCGAGCCGCGCGGGTACACGCAGAACAAGACAGCCGTGCAGAATCGGCTGAGCCGGATCGAGGGCCAGGTACGAGGCGTCCACGGGATGGTCGAGACCGACCGCTACTGCATCGACGTGGTCACCCAGATCACCGCGATCCAGGCGGCGCTCGACAAGGTGGCGCTCGAGCTCCTGGGAGACCACGCCAAGCACTGCGTCATCGACGCGGCGGACGGCGACCAGGACGAGATGACCGAAGAGCTGATGGGCGCCGTCAAGCGGCTGCTTCGTCACGGCTGAGTCGCGGTCGGCGCCCGGATCGCGGCGTGCTCTCGTCCGAACTACCCGGCGCTAGTCAGCCCACCAGTCGCGCTGTCCCTCGACGTCGTCACGCGGAGCTGCGCCGAGATTGGGAGCGCCGATGACGATGATCTCGAGGCCATCGGGCCCGGCCTCGTAGCCTCGCCACGTACCGGGCGAAACGCGCACCGCGTCCCACTCCTTGAGCTCGACGATCTCGTCGTCGAGCTTCATCCGCCCGCCGCCGCGCAGGACCACGTACACCTCCTCCTGCGTCTTGTGCGTGTGGCCGTACGGAAAGCGATAGCCGGGCGGGACGCGCTGGTAGCCCAGGCCGGATTGCTCGAGCTCGAGCGCCACGGTCGCCAAGCGGAACTCCAGGTCCGGCGCGCCGTCGAAATTGGACCCGACGTCCTCCAGATCCTCCTTGAAGTTCCTGAGCGTGAACGGCACGGTCGCAATCCTAAGGTGCCCTGGCTGGGGTCGCCGATCTGATGTGGTGAGCTTCAGCAATGACTTCGTCGGCGATTGGCAGCTTGGATTGGGCGCGCGAGACGCGGGGATTGCTCACCCGTCGCGAACGAGCGCAGGTTGCCGCGCAGGCGATTGCCGCACAAGTGAGGATCGCGCCGGCGCGAATGCGTTACCGCCTCGGGCTTGGCGCAGGAGCTTTCGACCGCGGCCCGCGAGGCCGTTCTCAGTCGCCATCCACGCATCTCCTCTAAGAAGGCGCTGGCTCGACTCTTTCGCGACGAGGCTCGCAACAACCCGAAGACACGCGCGGCGGTCTACGACCGGTTGACCGGTGGCCGTCATCCGCTTCGCGCGCGGTTTGACCATTAGCCACGAACGACACCTCGATCCGAAAGAGGCCCTCGAAGCCGCCGGGCTGTCGGACCGGGTGCGCTACGCGCGAGCGGGCTGGGACTGCCAGTCGCCGTAGCGGGTCCCGCCGAGGTGGGCCGCGTACTCGGGAACCAGAGAGCCTTCCTGGAGCACCGCTCCGAAGTACCGGGCCTCCGGATCGGCGACGACGGTCCGGGGATCGTCGATCGCCTTCAGGCCGTCGGCGATGAACTCGTCGAACCGGACTTGCTCCGGGCCGCCGATCTCGACGATGCCGTCGGCCGGCGCCCGCTGGCTGACGTCGCAGACCGCGGCCGCGACGTCGTCCGCGGCGATCGGCTGGAACAGCACGTGGGGCAGCCGGACGACATCACCGTCCGTGGCCTCGTCGGCGATCCGCTTGACGAACTCGAAGAACTGCGTCGCGCGGACGATCGAGTACGGGATCGAGGCCCGTTCTATCAGCCTCTCCTGGGCGACCTTCGCCCGCAGGTAGCCGCTGTCGGGGATGCGGTCCGCCCCGACGACGGACAGGGCGACGTAGTGGCGAACGCCGGCCTCGGTCGCGGCGGCGAGCAGGTTGGTGGTGGCGATCGTGAAGAACTCCATCACCGCCTCGTCCTCGAATGAGGGCGAGTTCGAGACGTCGATCAGCACCTCGGCGCCCTCGAGCACCTCGGTGAGCCCCTCGCCGGTGAGGGTGTTGACGCCCGTGTCGGGCGAGGCGGACACAGCCTCGTGGTCCTCCTCGCTGAGGCGGGTGATGACCTTCGAACCGATCAGGCCGGTGCCGCCGATGACGACGATCTTCATGGTGTGCCTTTCTTCGTCGACGTTCAGTGCGCCTGATGCCTATGTCGCACTTGTCGATTCGAGGTCGCGGACTGCCTCACGGCCGGCCCGTGCGCCGTTCTCGCCCGGGCTGTCGGCGAACCGCTTCACGAAATCGAGGGCGACCTGGGCGACCTCGCGCCAGCCGTGGTCGATCGTCAGCGAGTGGCCACGGTTGGGGATGTGCTGGATCTCGGTGACCGCCTTGTTGTGGCGCTGGCGCTTGTAGGCCGCGTTCCCGATCGCCGGGGCCACCGTGTGGTCGCTCTCGCCTTGGATGATGAGCAGCGGCCCGCGTTCGGGATTGCGGACGTCGAGCTTCGCCTCGCTGAACGGGTTCAGGTTGGCGTTCGCCATCTGCATCAACGCCACCCCTGGGGCGGCCACGTGATACGTCTCATAGAGTCGCTTGGCCTCGTCGTCGTCGTCGAGAGCGTTCGTCCAGCCGTACTTGAACTCGTCGAGGGAGAGCGTTACCGCGCGGCCGCGGTTGAGCGGGTTCTTCAGCACCGGTAGCGAGGACCGCAGCGAGGAGATGGGCAGCGGCAGCACGCCGCGGAACGGACCGGCATCGATCCCCACCGTTGCCGCCGAGAGTCCCCGGTCGGCGATCAGCTGGGCGAGCAGGCCGCCGGTCGAGTGGCCCATCACCGCCGGCTTCTTGTTCAGACCGCCGATCACCGCGGCTGTGTGGTCGGCGACCTGGCCAAGCGTCTTCTTCGCGAACACATCGGGGTCCGCGCGCGCCGCCTCGACGGTCTCGGGGTCGTCGGGCCAGTCGGGCGTCACGCCCGCGTAACCGGCCTCCTCGAAGAACGCGACCCAGTTGTCCCAGCTCGACGGCAAGAGCCAGAGCCCGTGGATGAAGACGACCGGGGTCCGTCCGCTCGCGTTGGCCTGCTGAATTTGCCGCTCCTCACGCTCACTGATCCGATCCGCGCCGTCTTTCGACTCGTCGCCCATCGGGTACCCCTTTCGTTGGAGTGAAGTGACGGCAGCGAGCGTCGCGCGGGAGGGTGCACTCGCATCCGCCAGGACGCCAGTGGAGCTGGCTCGTAACCAGCCTATACGCTCTGCTGATGGCGACCGCGGCGACACTGGTCATGTGGTTTCACCTCCGCTCGCCGGAGCTAGCCGAGGACTTCGAGCGTCTGATGGCCAGCGATCGGGACATCGTCCATGGCTCACTGGACACGATGCCGGATTGGCGACTGACGCGGCCGACGGATGTACCCGGACAGGCCATTGACTCAGCCGATTACGTTCTGATCGCCGAGATCGTCAACCTCGAGCGCTGGGAGCAACAAGCGGAGGAACGGGTCCAGGGCTTGGCGGATGACTTGGAGCATCTGGTCTCCAGTCGGAGAATGCTCGTCCTCGAACGCGTCCTTTGAAGAGCGTCGGCTCTGAGTAAACCGTCATCGGAGTTGGCGGAAGAAACTCCCGCAGCCCGGCTGAGCGCGGTCGAGAAGCGCCCCCGCCCTCAGACCGGCTGGCCGAGGCCCACCATGTTGCCCTCACTGTCCCGGAACCAGGCGGCGCGCTCGCCCGTGCCCTTGCTCGGGTAGTTGCCCTCGATCTCGGCGATCCCGTCGACCGTCTTCAGGCCCGGGAGGTCATATTCCTCGAACACGACGCCGCGGGCGCGCAGGTCCCGGACGGTCGCCTCGATGTCGTCGACCTCCCAGCCCATCTGCGTGTGGTCACCGGAGGCGGACCCCGCGGACTCGAACAGGGCGAACTCGCCCGCGGCGCCGACATAGCGCAGGCCGCCCTCGCGCTCCTCGACGGGTTCGAGCCCGAGCTTCTCGGAGTAGAAGGCCCGGGCGCGCTCGAGGTCCTGAGCCGGCAGGCGGGTGGCAATTTTCCCGTCCTTAAGCATCTCTTCTCCTTCGTTCGATCGCCTAGCCGCAAGGATGCTCGACCGCCATCGCGGCCGTCGGCGCGACCGCGGGCCTCTCCGCCCGATCCCTCGTCAACAGACGCGTCACCAGGATCGCCGCGGCGATCACAAGGACGCCGCTGACCGTCGCCGCCACGCGGCCTTACGGCTGGAACGGCGGGGCCTCGCCCCAGCCCCAGCGCGGCACCGGGGCGTGCTCGAAGACCTCGGCGTCCGGCTGTGAGTTGTGCATCGCAAGCCGCGATCCCCACTCGGCGTAAGCGATGATCGCCGAGCGGAACTCGGGGTCAGCCGGGAGTTCCGCATCGTCGGCGGCGAGGCTGAGCAACGAGACGAAGCGATGCCGCTCCATCTGCCTCACTCATGCGCCCACGTACGCGGCGAGGTGCTCGCCGGTGAGTGTGGAGCGGGCGGTGACCAGGTCGGCCGGCGGGCCCTCGAACACCACACGCCCGCCGTCGTGGCCGGCGCCGGGGCCGAGGTCGATGATCCAGTCGGCGTGCGCCATGACCCCCTGGTGGTGCTCGATGACGATCACCGACTTGCCGGAGTCGACCAGCTGGTCGAGCAGCCCGAGCAGCTGCTCGACGTCGGCCAGATGGAGGCCGGTCGTCGGCTCGTCGAGGACGTAGACGCCGCCCTTCTCCCCCATGTGCGTCGCCAGCTTGAGCCGCTGTCGCTCGCCGCCGGAGAGTGTCGTGAGCGGCTGTCCGAGGCCGAGGTAGCCGAGCCCGACGTCCGCGAGCCGGACGAGGACCTTGTGCGCGGCCGGCGTGCTCGCCTCGCCGTCGCCGAAGAACCTCTCGGCCTCGGTCACCGACATCGCGAGCACCTCGCTGATGTCCTTGCCGCCGAACTCGTACTCGAGCACCTCCGCCTGGAACCGCTTCCCCTCGCACTCCTCGCAGGTGGTGGCCATGCTCTCCATGAACCCGAGGTCGGTGTAGGTGACGCCGGCGCCGTTGCAGGTCGGGCAGGCGCCCTCGGAGTTCGCGGAAAACAGCCCCGGCTTCACGCCGTTGGCCTTCGCGAACGCCTTGCGGATCGCGTCGAGCAGCTTTGTGTACGTCGCCGGGTTGCTGCGTCGCGAGCCCCGGATCGCGGTCTGGTCGACCGTCACGACCCCGTCGAGCCCGGACACCGAGCCGCCGATCAGCGAGCTCTTGCCTGACCCGGCGACCCCGGTCACGACGACGAGCATGCCGAGTGGAACGTCCACGTCGACGTCCTGCAGGTTATGGGTGTCGGCGCCGCGGATCTCCAGGGCACCGGTGGGCGTCCGCACCGCTTCCTTGAGCGTGGCGCGATCGTCGAAATGGCGGCCGGTGACGGTGTCGGTGGCGCGCAGCCCTTCGACCGTGCCCTCGAAGCAGATCGTGCCGCCCGCCGTCCCGGCGCCGGGGCCGAGGTCGACGACGTGGTCGGCGATCGCGATCGTCTCGGGCTCGTGCTCGACGACGAGCACCGTATTGCCCTTGTCGCGCAGCTGCAGCAGCAGGTCGTTCATCCGCTGGACGTCGTCCGGGTGCATGCCGATGGTCGGCTCGTCGAACACGTAGGTCACGTCGGTGAGCGACGACCCGAGGTGGCGGATCATCTTGGTGCGCTGTGCCTCACCGCCCGAGAGCGTCCCCGACGACCGCTCGAGCGAGAGGTAGCCCAGCCCGATCTCCACGAACGAGTCGAGCGTGTGCTGCAGCGCCTCCAACAGCGGCGCAACGGTCGGCTCTTTCAGGCCCCGCACCCACTCGGCGAGTTCGTCGATCTGCATCGCGCACGCGTCGGCGATGCTGATCTTCTTGATCTTCGAGGACCGCGCGCCCTCGCTGAGCCTGGTGCCGTCGCACTCTGGGCAGGTCGTGAACGTCACCGCGCGCTCCACGAAGGCGCGGATGTGCGGCTGCATGGCGTCGGGGTCCTTGGACAGGAACGACTTCTGGATCGACGGGATCAGTCCCGAGTACGTGAGGTTGATCCCCTCGACCTTGATCTTGGTCGGCTCCCTGTAGAGCAGGTCGTGGCGCTCCCGCTTGTTGTACTTGCGGATCGGCTTGTCCGGGTCGAAGAAGCCGCAGCCGCGGTAGATGCGGCCGTACCAGCCCTCCATGCTGTAGCCCGGGATCGTGATCGCACCCTCGTTGATCGACTTGCTCTCGTCGTACAGCGCGGAAAGGTCGAAGTCCGTGACCGCGCCCCGGCCCTCGCAGCGCTCGCACATGCCGCCGGTGCGGCTGAAGGTCGCCTTCTTGGTCTGGGTCTTGTCGCCGCGCTGAACCGTGATTCCGCCGCTCCCGGAGACGGAGGCGACATTGAAGGCGAACGCGCTCGGCGGGCCGACGTGCGGTTTCCCGACCCGGCTGAAGAGGATCCGCAGCATCGCGTTGGCGTCGGTGGCGGTGCCAACCGTGGAGCGGGGGTCGGCGCCCATGCGCTCCTGGTCGACGATGATCGCCGTCGTCAGGCCGTCGAGGACGTCGACCTCCGGCCGGGCCAGCGTCGGCATGAAGCCCTGCAGGAAGGCGCTGTACGTCTCGTTGATGAGCCGCTGCGACTCAGCGGCGATCGTGCTGAACACCAGCGAGCTCTTGCCCGAGCCGGAGACCCCGGTGAACACCGTCAGGCGACGCTTCGGGAGCTCGACGCTGACGTCCTTGAGGTTGTTGACGCGCGCGCCGTGCACGCGGATCAGATCGTGGCTGTCGGCCGCCTGCCCGGCACGCGACTGCTTGCTCATGCCGACGCGGCCTTCCACTCGAACCCGTCAGGGTCGGTGAAGGGCCCGGCATCGCTGCCGAGGACGATCCGGTGCGATCCGCTGCCGTCCGGCGAGACACCGGCGTCCTTGGCGAGTGCACGTCGCCGGTAGAGAGCCAGCTTGATGCCCGACCCGGGGGTGTCGAACTCGACGTAGTTGCCGCCGAAGCTCCTCTTCACCGCCAGGCCGCGTTCGACGTAGAACCGCTTGCTCGCCTTGACGTCGGCCACGCCCAGCAACAGCACGATGTCGTCGATCTGCCGGGTGGCTCGGCCCTTGTCCTTCTTCGATGACGTCGCGACCTTCCAGATCGCCCCGTCCGGAGCCTGCACGACGCCGCCGTAGCCCCAGAAGGTCTTCGCGACCGGCTTCAGCGGCGTGGCGCCGCCGTCGAGGGCGGTGCCGACGAGGCTGTCGACGGTGCTCGGCTGGGACACCACGAGCGAGATCGTGAACCCGCGAAAGCCGGTCGTCGGTGCCTCCGCGGCGCGTACACCCACCTCAGCGCCCAGACCGAACGCGGCGGTGTAGAAGGCCGCGGCGGCCGTGGGGTCGGACGCTTCGAGCGTGACGGAGTCGATCGAAGTCATTGTCAGCTCCTGGATGCGGTCGGTGGTCGCGGTGGTCACTTGATCCCTCCTCCGGGAATGTCGTGGGTTGCTCCAATAATTTGTAGCACAAATGATTTCTGTATGCAATGATGCTGGGAGATGCCCCCCAGCTCCCCAGCAAACACAGAGGCCGCCGAATTCGCCGGCCAGCTGTTCTTCCGCCTCTGGCGCGCTTCGCACACGCAGACCGCCGCGGCGCTCGAATCGATCGGCCTCACGCCCGCCCGCTTCGCGGTGCTCAGCTTCCTTCGGGAGCGAAACGGGGCGATTCAGCAGGAGATCGGCGCGGCGATGGGGATCGATCCGAGCACGATGGTCGCCCTGATCGACGAGCTCGAGCGCGCCGGACTGGCCAAGCGGCGTCCGCATCCAAAGGACCGTCGCGCGCGTGAGGTCGTGATCACGCCGAAGGGGCGCCGAACCGTCGAGCGGGGACGAGCCTTGGCGCGGGAGGTCGAGGACGATGTCCTCCAAGGACTCGCCTCCGCAGAGCGCCGCCAGCTGCTGAAGCTGCTTCGTCAGGCGCTCTCCTCGGCGCCGCCGCAACCGCTGTGGAGCTCGGCCGAGGGCGACTAAGGCGCCTCCGGAATCGAACCGGCGTAAACGACCTGCAGGCCGCGCAGGGGGGTCAGATTTGGCTGGCCGCTCATACGGTTCGCAATGCCACGGAACAGCGACCGCCCGGCCCACAGCCGGGTGCGCTACCCGTGAATTGCTGTGCCCTGGAAGTTCCGTCCACGCCTGTACAGGCGTGTGGAGTTCCGTTGAGTTCCTCTGAGTTACGTGCAGATTGGGCCCTCGAATGGGACCTCGGGCGGCGGACGCAGAAGTATCGCTTTCCGTGGAAAGCGCGCGTTTCTCACGGGATACTGCCTGCGCCGATGTCAAGCGTTGCAGACGGCGTACCGTGGGTGTAGGGTCGGCGGAACGGCAGGGAGGTCGTCGCATGGCTGATGGATCAGTGAACGGTCGCCGCACCAAGCACAGGTGGTGCCTCGTGTTGCTGGTCACGATGAGCTTCGTCCTCGCGGCGTTTGCCCCGGCGGCCCGAGCGGAGAAGTTCAACCTCGCCCCGGGCCAGGCACACACCAGCGTCTCCAAACCGGGAACCGACGGGACCGAGCGCCGTCGGGGAGGCCCGGTCGAGACGATTACCGTGCCCCCGGGAGGCTCGGCGGTCACCACGACCTCGTTCGTCTCCGGCCAGGAATACCCGGTCGTGGCCAGGGGCTCGGTCGGCAACACGAACGCGGACGGCTCCTACGCGTACGACTGGTTCTACCTGCACGAGTGCGAGCCCTTCCCCTCTCAGTGCGAGCCCTTCACCGGCGGGATCCCCGAGGAGTACTCGAGGATCTGGGTGTCCGACACGACGCGCAGCAACCTGCCGCTCACGGCCTTCGCCAGCGGCGGCCAGTCGGCGTGGCCCGCCTACCGCGACGGCCACGCCTACCCCCTCACCATTACCTCCGCCGACGGGCGCCTCACCATCACAGACGCCTTTCCGTCGTTCGGATACTCGACAGCAGGCGAGACCGGGAGCTGGAAGCTGGATGTCTTCCCGTCGGACGCCGGCAGTTGCTCGTCACGCCCCTTGGACCTCGAGTTCTTTGCCACGGCGCGGGCTGGCTCCTGCCCCGCTTCGATCAAGTTCTCCTTCGAGACACGCCCAGGTCAATTCCCCGACAAGCCCGACGCGAGCGACTTGCCGCGCGGCACAGAGGATCTGGAGGCTGCTTCTGAGGGCACGAAGCTGACGTTTGACCCAGGGTTGGGGTACGTCGGCGAAGGCGAGATCAGGCTCGACGTGGCGAACTCCGACGACGACGAATACTTCATGCTCTTGGAGGTCGGCGCGGAGGCCGATTACAAGCGGAACGGGAACCTTCGTCGGGTCGACTTCGACGGCAACGTGGACGAATCAACCCACCCGGACTGTCCCGAAGGCACGGGCTTCGAGGGGGCGTTCGCGACCAAGGGGGAGCGGGCGAACCTCCGGCTGACCTTCGGTCCCGGTTGTCTCTCCCAGAAGCCGATCCTGTGGAAGAAGGCGAAGAAGTTCCGGAAAGCCTCGATCAAGGCTGGTCGGTGACTAGCTGATCACCTGATGTGAGTTGGTGTCGCGGTTCCGATCGCGACCGGCTCCGTCGCTCAGTTACTCGGCCGGAGTATCGGACTGGCCCAGCACCCCCGGCTCGTCAACGACGACGTTCGCGAGGACCCGTTGCCGAGATTCTTTCCGGACCCGCCAGCGATCGCAAACGCCTTTACGTTCCGGCTGCGCTCTTCGCGTGCGTCGAGCGCCATTCGGACACCGTAGCGCTGTGGCACAGGGTTCACTCTGGACGAGGCGTAGCTCTTTTCGTCCAAAGCGCACCTTTCGCTGAACGTCCCGGAACCGTCGCAATGCGGGGGTATCCGGGACGTTCGCCGCTCCGTTTCCTCCCGCCCCGCCGTGGAAGACTGCGCCGGATGACCGAGCCGCTCGCGGGAATCCGCGTCCTCGACGCGGCCAGCTTCGTCGCCGGCCCGCTGGCCGCCTCGCTGCTCGCCGACCTGGGCGCTGACGTCGTGAAGCTCGAGCCGGCGACCGGCGATCCGTTGCGGAGGATCGGGGGCGTCATTGACGACGAGTTCTCGGCAACGTTCGCCGCTGTCAATCGCGGCAAGCGTGCGGTCGCGCTCGATCTGTCCGACGAGCGAAACCGCGCCCGCGCCGCCGCCCTCGCCGCCGCCTCCACAATCGTGATCCACAACCAGCGCCCGGCGGCCGCCGAGCGGCTAGGCCTGGCCGCGGCCCCGGTCCTTGTCGCGATAAGCGCCTTCGGGAACGAGGGTCCCTACGCGGAGCGGCCCGCGCTCGACCCGATCGTGCAGGCGATGTCGGGGATCGCCGCTATCACCGGCGAGCCGGCCGGCGAGCCCCGCCGAGCCGGGGCGCCGGTCGTCGACATCGCCACGGCGCTCTGCGTCGGATTCGGCGCGCTGGCCGCGCTTCGCGCCCACGAGCGCACCGGCGACGCGAAGGCCATCACGGTCTCGCTCTTCGAGATCGGGCTCCTGCTCAACTCATCCGCGTTCGCGATGCGCTCGGTCCACGGACGCCCGCTGGAGCGGCTCGGGAATGCGAGCCACGCCCTGCTCGCCGAGCAGTTCGCCGCGGCCGACGGACTGGTCTGGCTCGCGGTGTGGGAGGACAGTCAATGGAGCCGGCTCTGCGACCTGCTCGGCCTCGACGAAGTCGCCGACGACCCCGCCTTCGCCTCGAACGCCCTCCGTGTCGAGAACCAGCACCGGCTCGTACCGCTCGTGGCAGGGGCGATGGCCTCGCGTCGCGCCGAGGAGATCCGATCGGATCTCGAGGACGCCGGGATCCCGACCGCGATCACCCTCGAGCTCGACGACGTGGGCGAGGATCCCCATGTGCGGGCGATCGAGGCCATCCGTACGGAGAGCCGCCTGCCGGGGCCGGACCTGTCGATCCCCGCCGGCCCGCTGCGGATCGACGGCGTCCGACCGGACCCCGGCTCCCCCGCTCCGCGCCTCGGCCAGCACACCGACGAGGTCCTCGCCGAGCTCGAGGGCCCGTAAGTCGGGGCGACTGGACTCGAACCAGCGACCGCTCGGCCCCCAGCCGAGTGCGCTACCCGTGGATCGAGGTGGCGCTGGATGCCGTCCTCGCCTGTTCAGGCGCGTGGAGTTCAGTTGAGTGCCGCTGAGTTACGTGCAGATTGGGCCCTCGAATGGGACCTCGCATCCGCCCTGCTCCGACCGGCTCAGGCCTACACCTTTCTAGGTGACGACCCGCGTCGGGTGCGGATCGACGGCCGTATCGCCTGACCATGAAGGCGGGGCGCTGTCGCGCCGCGAGATTCATCTCCGGCGGGGATACGCCAGCCCAGCAGCGCCTTCGGTAGCTCGGCGTAGAAGCGCGTAGCGAACCCGAGGTCGCGCAGATCGATGCGCTCGTTCGGGCCGTGGATGAGCGCGTAGAACTCGGTCCGCGTCATGTGGGGCAGTGGGAAGAACCCGTAGGCGATGCACTCCGGGAACGCGGCGCGGAACCAGTGCGAGTCGGTCATGCCCGGATCGATCACCGGGACCGGCGTGGCTCCGGGATCCGCCGCGGCGATCCAGGAGCTGATCGCGGACATCAGCGGGGAGCGCGACGCCGACCGGTTGCCGACCCTGCTGTGGCCGAACGCCAGCTCGTAGGCGCCCCGCCCGACGACCTCGGTCACGCGCCGGCGCACCTCGGCCTCGTCCACCTCCGGCGCGGCGCGGCAGTCGACGTCGAGCGACGCCAGGGACGGGACGACGTTGATCTTCTCCGACGCCGTGATGCGGGTCGGAGCGAGGGTCATGTGAAGCATCGGGCCGACGACCGCGGCGAGCCCGGGCGCGGCCTCCTGCAGCCGCTCGAGGACCGCGGCGGGCTCGCCGGATTCGCCGATCGCGCTCAGCAGCTCCAGCGCCTCGGCCGGCGGATCGGGGGCGAACCGCTGGTGGGCGAGTCGCTCGATCAGCGGGGCCATCTTGACGAGCGCGTTGAGCTCGGCGACGGGAAGCGCGGCATGGCCGGCGACGCCCCTCGTCCTCACCGTGAACCGAAAGACACCCTTCTCCGCGCACGACACCGGGTAGAACCGGCGCCCGGCGTACTCCACCACCTGGCCGCCGCCCTCGTTGAGCAGGAGGTCGCAGCGGACCTCCTTCTGGTGGCTCTCGGTCAGGAACCGCGCCCCGAAGCGGCCTCCGGCCTCCTCGTCGACCGTGATGATCACCAGGAGGTCCCCGCTTTCCGGCCGGTGCCCGCGGCGCGCCACCGCGGCTGCGGCCACCACCTCCGCCACGACCTGGGACTTCATATCGAGCGCGCCGCGCCCCCAGAGGCAGCCGTCGGCAATCGCTCCCCCCCAGGGATCGTGGGTCCACTCGTCCGGATCGGCGAGGACCGTGTCGACGTGGCCCATGTACGCGAGGGTCGGCCCGTCGCCACGCCCCCGCAGCCGCGCGACGAGGTTCGGGCGCGTGGGATCAAGCGCGAACATTCGGCACTCGAGGCCAGCATCGTCGAGATAGTCGGCCAGCAGGTCCACCGCCGGCCGTTCCTTACCCGGCGGGTTGACGGTGTTGATTCGGAGGAGCTGCTGAAGCAGCCCCGTCGCCTCCTCCTGCAGGTCGGTCGCGCGGTGCATCGGACGCATGGATCATTGATCGGCCGGTACCGACGCGAACGTGAGTGAAAGCGCTGCGTGGCCCCGCTATCGTGCCGGGCGCAATACGGAGGCGAGGTTAGGAGAGCTCAGTGCTGAGGTTGTCTCGTTCCCTGGTGGGCCTGTTCGCCGTTCTCGCGCTCGCGATCGGGATCGCGGCCTGCGGCGACGACGATTCCGGTGAGTCCGGCGGCGACGATGGGACGATCACGTTCGGTGCGTCGGTGTCGTTGACCGGCGATCTAGCCGCCGAGGCGAAGACGTCCAAGGACGGCTACGACTTCATGGTGGACGAGATCAATGCCCAGGGCGGCATCCCCGTCGGCGACGAGAACTACCAGGTCGAGATCAAGTACTACGACGACAAGAGCGACCCAGACACGGCGGTGAAGCTCTACGACAAGCTGATCACGCAGGACGACGTGGACTTTCTGCTCGGGCCTTACTCCAGCGGCGTGACCGAGGCCGTGGCCCCCGTCGCGGAGCGAAACGACCTGCCGATGGTCGTCGCCCACGCGGCGAGCACCAGCGTCTACAGCCACGGGTACGAGTACCTGTTCGGAACGCTGACCCCGGTGGAGTTCTACGGCAAGACGATCCTCGACGCGGCGCAGACGGCGAAGGAGCCCCCGCAGACCCTCGCGCTGATCCACGAGAACGCGCTGTTCCCGACGGAGGGGATCGAGGCGACGGCGGAGGCGGCCGAGGAGCTCGGGATGGAGGTCGTCTATCAGGCGAAGTACCCGACCGGGACCCCGGACATGTCATCGCTGATCTCGGCAGCGCAGGCAGAGGATCCCGACATGCTGATCGCCGCGGGCTACAGCGGTGACATGATCCAGCTCGTGCGCCAGGCCAAGGAGGCGCGGTTCGCGCCGGCGGAGCTCGGCTTCCTCCTCGGCCCGACCGTGCCCGGGTTCATCGACGACCTCGGGTCGGACGCGGACTTCACGCTCGAGCCCGTGCAGTGGACCCCCGATCAGCCGAGCACCGACGAGATCTTCGGCTGGACCGCGTCGGAGTACGCCGAGAAGTTCGAGGCGGCCAAGGGTTACCTGCCGGATTACCACCCACCGCAGTCCTCGGCGGCGCTCGAGGTCTACTACGACGCGCTCGGCAGGGCGGGCTCCCTGGACCCGACCGCAGTCCGGGACGCGATCGCCGAGACCGATCTCGAGTCGTTCTACGGGAAGATTCAGTTCAACGAGAACGGCCAGAACGACGCCAAGGGGATGGAGGCGATCCAGGTCCAGGACGGCAAGCCGGTCGTCATCTTCCCCGAGGAGTCTGCGGACGGCGAGCTGATCGCGCCGATGCCCGACTGGGAGTCGCGTTGAGCCAGGGGGGCGGCCGTCCTGAAGGGGACGGCCGTCCCCATTGAGCCTCGTCCAGGCGATCGTCAACGGGATCCTGCTCGGGGGTCTCTACGCGTGCATGGGGATGGGCTTCTCCCTGATCTGGGGAGTGATGAACATCATCAACCTCGCGCAGGGCAGCATGATGGTGCTCGGCGCGTACATCACGTACTTCATGACGACCGACCTGGGCGTCGACCCGTTCCTCACGATCGCGGTGTCGGCGCCCGCGCTGTTCGCGCTGGGCTACTTCCTCCAACGGTTCCTGATCAACCGCGTGGTGGCGACCTCGGTCTTCCTCACGCTGATCCTCACGTTCGGGATCGACATGATCCTGACCAACGCGCAGATCGCCGCGTTCTCGGCCGACGTGCGCTCCGTCAACCCGTCCTACGGCGGCGAGGGCTTCACGATCGCGGGCATCCAGCTGCCGTATACGCGCGTCGCCGTTTTCGTGATCGCCATCGCGATGACCGTCGCGCTGGCGCTCTTCCTGAAGCGCACGCGGACCGGTAACGCGATCGAGGCGACGAGCTTCGACGTCGACGCAGCTCAGCTCGTCGGGGTCGACACGTCCAAGATCTATGCGAAGACCTTCGGTATCGGGGCGGCTCTGGCGGGCGTCGCCGGATCCCTGATCGCGGTGGTGTTCACCTTCTCTCCGGCGTCCAGCATCGCTTTCACGACCAAGGCGTTCGTGGTCGTCATTCTCGGGGGCCTCGGGAGCGTGCCTGGCGCGATCACCGGCGGCGTGTTGCTCGGGGTCGCCGAGAACGTCAGCTCTCTCGAGTTCGATCCGGGGTACCGCAACGCGGTCGGCTTCATTCTCGTGCTCGTGGTCCTGATCTGGCGGCGCCGAGGGATCTTCGGCAAACCGTTCTATGCCGAGATCTAAAGCAGCCCTGGGAGCCGCGGTGGCGGCGGCGGGCTGCACCGCAGTGCTTGCGGCCGGGCCGGCGCTGTTCGACTCCTACTGGCTGCGCGTGCTCACCGGCGTCTTCATGTTCGCGACCGCCGCGCAGGCCCTGAACATCATCGCGGGATACACCGGATATCCGGCGTTCGGAAATGTCGTTTTCTTCGGCATCGGCGCCTACTGGACCAGCGTTCTGATGGTCGAGTACGGACTCGCATTCCCGCTCGCCCTCGCCTCCGCCACGCTGGCCGCGCTGCTCTTCGCGCTGATCCTCGGCCCGCCGCTGCTGCGCCTGCGCGGGCACTACTTCGCGATCGGCACGTTGGCTCTCAACGAGGCGGTGCGGGCAATCGTCGAGAACATGGGCGTGACAAACGGAGGGAAGGGGCTGTCGCTCCCGATCCCCCCGGGCTCCGCGGAGGAGATCACGAACCTCTTCTACTACCTGTTCCTGGCCGCGATGGTCCTCGCGCTGCTCGTCTCGTGGCTCGTCGCGCGCGGCCGGTTCGGCCAGGGGCTGCGGGCGATCCGCGACGAGGAGCAGGCCGCCGAGAGCCTCGGCGTCAACACGACGCGCGCCAAGACGGTCGCATGGGGCATCAGCGCGATGCTCACCGCCCTGGCCGGGGGCATCTGGGCGTACTGGATCGGCTACATCGACCCGGGCGGAGCGTTCGACATGGCAATCTCCGTCAAGCTCTTCGTGATGGTGCTCTTGGGCGGCATGGGCACGCTGCTCGGGCCGATCATCGGCGCGTTCTTCATCGAGATCGCCGCCACGGTCATCTGGAGCAACTTCTTGGACTACCACCTGTTGATCTTCGGCGTGATCATCGTCCTGGTCGTGCTCTTCCTCCCGGGCGGGCTGGCGCAGTTCGTCCGCGAACGCCTTCGGCTGTCGTTCACTCCCCAGGCGAGCCCGCCATGACGATGCTCGCGCTGCGCGATGTGTCGGCCGGCTACGGCGCCGTCGACGTGCTCTCCGACATCGATCTGGACGTCCGCCCCGGCGAGTGGCTGGCGATCGTGGGCGCCGCCGCCGCGGGTAAGACAACCCTGATGCGGACCATCGCCGGTGTGCTCAAGCCCAGTGAAGGGACGATCCATTTGGAGGGGGAGGACCTCGCTTCTGTCCCGGCCTTCGACCGCGTGCGCCGGGGGGTCAGCCTGGTGCCGGAGGGCCGGCGGCTCTTCGCGGGCATGACGGTCAACGCGAACCTCCTGATGGGCGCCTACACGCTGTCGGATCGCGACGCCGTCGACGGGCAGCTCGAGAAGGTCCTCGACCTGTTCCCGATCCTGCGAGAACGGCGCAAGCAGGTCGCGGGCACGCTCAGCGGCGGCGAGCAGCAGATGTGCGCGATCGGCCGCGGCCTGATGTCGAGCCCGCGGCTGCTGCTGGTCGACGAGCTGTCGCTCGGGCTCGCGCCGGTCGTCGTCGACCATCTGCTGGCGGCCCTCTCCGTCGTCCGGGAAGCGGGGACGACGCTCGTGGTCGTCGAGCAGGACGTGCGGACGTCGCTGACGTACGCCGACCGCGCGTACGTCATCCGCCAGGGGCGTGTCGTCGGCACCGGCCCCAGTGCCGAGTTCCTCGAGGACGCGGATTTCCGGCGACTATTCCTGGGCGTATGACCGTGGGTCTGAATCGGTTCTTCACGCCTGAGAGCATCGCCGTCGTAGGCGCGAGCAACGCCGAGGGCAAGATGGGCAATCGCTTCATGCGGCACCTCGCCGGTTTCGGCGGCCGGCTGTACCCCGTTCATCCCAGCGAGACCGAGGTGGAGGGCCATCGCGCCTGGCCGACCCTCGCCGAGCTTCCGGAGGACGTCGACCTGCTCATCACCCTGATTCCCGCCGTGCGCCTGCTCGATGTCCTGCGCGAGTGTCCGCTCGAGAGGGCCCGCTTCCTGCTCGCCATCCCGAGCGGGTTTGCCGAGATGGCCGACCCGGGGCCGTCGCTGCAGCGCGAGCTCGTCGACGAGACGACCAGGCTGGGGATACGGGTCGTCGGGCCGAACAGCGTCGGGATGGTCAACCCGCGTGCCCGCCTGAACGCCTCGATGGTGCCCCCGCTTCCCGATCCCGAGCCGGGCGGGGTGTCGTGTCTGACCCAGAGCGGCGGCTTCGCGATGGCGACCTGGATGTACGCGTACAACCACGAGCTGCGCCTCAACAAGCTCTGCGACCTTGGCAACACCTCGGACGTCGACGTCGCCGACGTCCTGGCTCATTTCCGCGACGACGAGCACACCGAGGTCGTCGGCCTGTTTCTCGAGTCGTCGGGCGATCCCACCGGCTTCGCCGCGCAACTCTCCGAGCTCGCGGCGGCGAAGCCGGTAGTCGTTGCCCGGACCGGTTCCTCCGCCGCCGGACGCCGCGCGTCGGTGGCGCACGTCGGCTCGTCCTGGAGCCGACATGACGCGTTGCCGGCCGGGGTCGTGGAGGCCGACACCGGACTCGGTGTGCTCCACGTAGCCAAGGCATTGGCCTGGCAACCGCGGCCGCCCGGGGGGCGGGTCGGGATCCTGACCGGCTCCGGCGGTCTCGGGTCGGAGCTCGCCGACCTCTGCAGCGGCAGTGGGCTCGAGGTCCCGGACCTCTCTGCCGAGCTGCGCGAGGTGCTCGCGTCGCACCTGCCCGACTACGCCGGGCTCGGCAACCCGGTCGACGCAACCCCGATCTGGTGGGAGTACGCCCGGCTGTACCCGCCGTTGATCTCCGCCCTGCTGGACTCCGACGAGGTCGACATGGTGATCGCGACGGTCATCGACGTCGCGAGCGAGATCCCGGAGCTCGCCGAGGCGCTGGCCGCGCACCAGGCGCAGCGTCGTGCCGACGGTGCCACGAAGCCGGTCTTTATCTACTTCGCGGCGCCCGACCGCGCGCTCGCGAACCGCCACACGCTCGAGCGGGCCGGATTGCCGTGCTACGGCTCGACCGCCGAGGTCGTGCGGGTGGCGGCCGCCGTCGCGGGGGGGCGCGGGTGAGGCGCCTGCGTCACGCGGTGCAGGGATCGACGGCCTACCGGCGCCTGCGGGCCTTCGTGGCCCGCGCGACCTACTGGGCGCGTCAGGCGCGCGTGATCGTTATCTACCGCATGGATCTCCGGGCTCCGCTCACGCCGTACCCCGCCCGCGCGCCGATCCGCATCGAGATCGCCACGGACGAGGCGCTGCTGCGGCGGCTCGCCGCTCTGAAGGACAATCCCGAGGACGACTCGGATTTGTACGTCCGGCGTGCGCAGCGCGGCCAGCTCTGCTTCGTGGCCTGGGTCGACGACGAGCCCGTCGGCATCAACTGGCTCGCCTTCGGCGAGGAGCTGGACGAGGATCGAGTGGTGCGGATGGCCGATGACGAGGTCTACGGCCTCGATGCCTTCACGGTGCCCGAGTGGCGCGGTCACGCGATCCACACCGCATTGCTCGCCCGGATGCTCGAGCACGCCAAGGAGGCTGGCTATCGAACCGCCTACACCCAGGTCAGCGCCACCACCCGGCGGTCGCGCAAGACGCACGAGCGACTCAATTGGACGGTCTCCGGAAGGGTGCTGCACATCACGATGCCGTTCGGCCGGCGGGCGGTCATGCGCCGTCTGACCGGCAGCCAATACCCGATCGTGCACATGTACCGATGACCACGCTGCTGGAGGCCAACGGCGTCGGTGTCCGATACGGCCGCCTTGCGGCGCTCGATGACGTCTCGTTCACGCTCAACGAGCGTGAGATCGTCGGGCTCATCGGCCCCAATGGCGCCGGGAAGACCACCCTCGTAGGCGTGCTTTCGGGCGCTCTGCCGGAGTGGACGGGCGAGGTCGAGCTCGACGGGCGATCGATCCGCGGCATGCGGCCGTCGCAGCTCGCGCATCTGGGTATCGCCCGTACGTTCCAGACGGCGCAACCGTTCACCAGCATGACCGTTCTGCAGAACGTCATGATCGGGGCACTGTTCGGGTCGAGCTCGCGCGTGCCGCTCGACGCCGCCGGCGAACAGGCCCGCGAGCTGCTGGAGGCGCTCGACCTGACCGAGAAGAGCGCCCTGCCCGCCGAGTCGCTCAACGCGCCGGAGCGCAAGCGGCTCGAGATCGCCAAGGCGCTGGCGACGAGCCCGCGTGTCCTGTTGCTCGACGAGGCCCTGGCGGGTCTCAACCCGGCGGAGATCGATGCCGCGGTCGCCGTCATCCGCCGGGTCCACGAGCGCGGGGTGGCCATCGTGCTGATCGAACACGTGATGCAGGCGATCGCGCGGCTTGCGGACCGGGTCGTCGTGCTTCACCACGGCCGCAAGATCCTCGACGACGCCCCGGAGGTTGTCTTCGCCCACGAGCAGCTCGCCGAGGCCTACCTCGGTGGCCGCGTGGTGGCGGGCGAGGGACCCAAGCCAAGTTGAGCCCTGACGAGCTCACGCCGTCGGAGGTCGCCGGGAAGCGCGCGATCCGCAACACGGTGCTGCGGTCCGGCGGCGACATCGTCGGCAAGCTCGCCTCGCTCGTGCTGTTCGCGGTCATGGCACGTGAGCTGAGCGCGACCGACCTCGGCGTGTTCGTCTTCGGCCTCGCATTCCTGCAGATCGCGACGCTGCCCCTCGACCTCGGGTTCGACCCCTACATGCTGCGCCGGATCGCCAAGGAGCGCGAGTCGATCCACACGCTGTTCTTCGACGTCATCTCGCTGAAGCTGGTGCTGACCGTCCCGATCCTGGCGATCGCTGCCGGCCTGCTGCTCGTCGCCGACTACGGCGAGCAGACCCGGCAGGTCGTCGCGATCCTGGCGATCGGGTTCGTGTTCGAGACGCTCGCGGACACGATTCACGCCGTCTTTCTCGCCCACGAGCGCAACGGGCTGATCGCGGCGGTGGTCGTGGTCCAGCGTGTCGCCGGCGCGGCCGCGGGCCTGGTGGTCCTGGCGGCCGGCTACGGTGTCGTCGCCGTCGCCGCTACGTACAGCGGCGCGGCGGCGATCGGCCTGGTCATGGCGGCGCTCCTGCTCGCCCGGCGGATCGGGCTGCCGCGGCGGGTCGTCTCCACCCGTGGCTGGCCGCGCCTGACGGTGATGAGCTTGCCGTTCGGTCTGCAGGACCTGTTCAGCGTGATGCTGTTCCGGCTCGACACCGTGATCCTGTCGCTGATGGCGACGCAGGCGGCAGTCGGCCGCTACGGGGCCGCCTATCGCCTGCTCGAAGCGAGCCTCTTCATCACCTACGCGCTCATGGGCGCGTTCGTGCCCATGTACACCTATCTCGACGACAAGAGCGAGCCGACCGTCGGGGGCGCCTTCGAGCGCTCGGTGAAGCTTGCGCTGGTGGTGCTGGTGCCCATCGCCGCGGTGTTCGGGGTGCTCGCGGAGCCGATCTGTCGCCTGCTGTTCGGCGCCGGGCTCGAGGACGCGGCCGAGCCGCTTCGCTACCTGGCTCCGGTCGTTGCCCTGATCGGGGTTGTGACCCTGGCCTCGGCGCTGGTCGTCTCTCGCGACAACCCCATGATCATCGTCTGGACGACCGCGGCGATCGTCGTCGTCAACGTCGCCCTGAATATTGCGCTCATCCCGGGTCTGGACGAGACCGGCGCCGCGATCGCAATGCTGGCAAGCGAGGTCGCGCTGCTGCTTATCGTTGGGCCGCTGGCGGCGCGTGCCGTGGGCGGTGTGCGCTGGCTGCGGACCATCACCGGTCCGCTGGTCGCGGGGGCCGTGATGATTCCGCTCCTGCTCGTACTCGACGCCGTGCCGCTGCTGGCAGTGGCGGTGGCCTCGGTCGCTTACCTGCTCATTCTCGCCTTCGTCGAGCGACTCGTCGCCCCCCGCGACGTCGAACTCGTCGCCCGGCTCGCCCGTCACTGGCTCGCGCGCGCCTGACGGCCGTTCAACGGAGGCGGATTCGAAACCCGGGTTGGTGTGCAGGCTCTCTTTAGTCGGGGCGACTGGATTCGAACCAGCGACCGCCCGGCCCCCAGCCGGGTGCGCTACCCGTGAATTGGTGTGTCGCCGAGTTGCGTTTCACGCCTGTCCAGGGGTGTGGAGTTCTTAGAGTTCCGCTGAGTTACGTGCAGATTGGGCCCTCGAATGGGCCCTCGGTCACGGCTAGCTCCACTTTCGGCCGATCAGCGCCGGCGGTGATCCGGCAGGCCCCCACGGAGGGGTCTCGACAGGCGCTTGAGCGTGATGAGGAAGAGGTAGCGCGCCGGTAGGGCGAGGGACACGCGCATCCCCCGAAGGGGGGAGGCGAGCGGGTCGGGGCCAGGGTCGCCGCCGGCCGCCGCGATCGCGACGCGGCTCAACGCAGTCTCCCAGCCTCGGCCATGGAAGGCGTGCATCTCCTGCGGGAGGTCGCGGTGGGTGAGCCGCACCAGCGTCCCATCGCCATCGGGCTCGAGCGAGATCTCCACCGTGCTCTCGCCGGGGCCCACCGGGAGCGTGTCTCCCTCCCATCCCCAGGTGAAGACCAGCCGTTCGTCCGGGACGAGCTCGACGATCTCGCCGCGGACACGCTCGTGCCCGGTGACGTTGACGCGGTAGAGCCCGCCCGGTCGCGGGTCGAGCTCGGCCTCCGTCCCCATCCAGCGGACCATCTTCGCCGGCTCGGTTAGGAACGAGAACACCTTCGACGGCGATGCCTCGATTCTGACCTCCTGCTGGACGGTTTCAGCCGCGGCTGTGCCGGTCGGCACCGGAGCTCTCCTCCTGCTCGATTTCCCGCTTGAGCGCCCCCAGCCGGTCTCCCCAGAACTCGTCGAGGAACGTGCGCAGTTCGGCTAGACCCTGCGGGCGGGCGCGGTAGATCCGCCGCGTGCCGTCACGGCGCACGCTTACCAGTCCGGCGCCGTGCAGAACTCGCAGGTGCTGCGAGACCGCCGGCCGGGTCACCTCGAAGTGCGAAGCGATCCTGCCGGCCGTCATCTCCTGATCGCGGACCAAGCGCAGGATCTCGCGCCGACGTGGTTCTGCGATGGCGTTGAGGGCTGCTTGCACTGTCCGCAAGGGTAGCACGGTTGTAAGTTGTAACTAACGAAAGTCTTTGCTTACATAAAGCCTTCACGAAAACCCGCCTCGAAAGGACGGACAGCATGGAGATGGGAACGAAGGCACCAATGGTCGCGCTGGTCGGCGCGAGCATGGTCGTAGCAGTGGCGATCTGGGCGCTCGGCTCAGGCGGCGCCCAAGCGGCGTCGGGAACGAGACTCTGCACCTGGGGCGGCACTCCCGCCAACCCGACGGGTGTGGTGACGCTCAATCCCGGCGCTACCAACACGCCGTCGTCCGGCCCCAGCAAGCTCCATGCATGGGGGCCGCTCGAGGGCGACGGCTGCCAGGGGACGATGACGTTCCACGGCATCGCCAAGGCCGGGTCGGGCTGTCGATTCTCGACCTTCGAGGGTCGAGTCGAAGGCGTCCCCGGAGTAGCGCGGTTCGATGGAGCCGGCAGCGGGCCGTTCGTCGGCGAGTACCTCTACGACAGCGAGGGGAACGTCGTCGGTGCGGACCAGCCGGTCTTGAAGGCGTTCGGCGCAGGCGACCGGTTCAGCGATGGCCTGGACTGCAATACACCCGAGGGCTACACGCGTGGGTTGTTCAGCGCCACGGTCGAGTCCTACAAGTAGCCAAACCGGCGGTGGAGCTCGTTAGTGGAGCGGGGCCGCCACCTGGCGGCCCCGCTTAGTGGGCGAGCCTGACAAGCACACTGCGATTGGGACCTCGGGGGTTGCACGCGTCGACGACGCATTGTTGAAACCGCGGCCAGGATCCGTACCCTTGAAGAATGAGCGAGGCAGCCGAGATCGAGCTTGTCTTCGAGCCGGATGAGGAAGGCGGCTACCACGTCTATGCGCCGGATCTTCCCGGGCTGCATACCCAGGGTGAGGACATCGACGATGCCAGCCGAAACGCCGAAGAGGCGCTCGCCCTTTATGTGGAGGGCCTACGCGAGGACGGCGGATCGCTCGACACGGGCGTGATCCGTCGCAAGTTCCCGCTTCCGGCGTGACCCCACGACAGCCCGTCGTCTCCGGCAAGGCGCTCGTCCGCGCGCTCGAGCGAGACGGCTGGTCGGTCGTCCGCCAGCGCGGCAGCCACGTGAGGCTCAAGAAATCGGGACGACGCCACGCGCTGGTCGTACCGCTCCACAACGAACTCAAGAAGGGCACCCTCGCCGGCATCATGCGCGACGCCGGCATGAGCGCCGATCGGCTCAGAGATCTGCTCTGAGGATCACGGCCGAATGACCCTGACGCTCCGAGAGGAATGTGAATTGGGCCCTCGGACAGGCCCCTGGCCGAACTAGGCTGTGGTTTCGTGCCTGGCGGCGACCCCCAGCCTAGTGCGGCTGGGCCTGGTATCAGCGGCAGCCGACGCGCCAAAACACCTCGATTAGCAGGTAAAAATCGGGGCGACTGGATTCGAACCAGCGACCGCCCGGGCCCCCAGCCGGGTGCGCTACCCGTGAATTGGTGTGTCGTCGCGTGCCGCCCACGCCTGTCCAGGCGCGTGGAGTTCTGTTGAGTGCCGCTGAGTTGCGTGCAGATTGGGCCCTCGAATGGGCCCCTGGCCGACCCTTGGTCCAGCACGCGCCGTGTTGTCGAGGCGGGCATCATCCCCCGGGATGCCAGCGGCCAACGTCGATGCCCTCCGCCGGGGATACGAGGCGCTCAACAGCGGCCACCTCTCCGAGGTCCATGCGCTGCTCCATCCCGAGATCGAATGGCAGGAGGGCGGGGACGCCCCCGAGGCTGGGATCCACCACGGGCGCGATTCGTTCGAGACCTTCCTGCGCACCTGGCTGGAGAGCTTCGAGGCCTTCCGGATCGAGCCGGAGGAGATCGTCGAGGATGACGATCGTCTCATCGCCATGGTCCGGCAATCCGGCACCGGGCGGGCAAGCGGGATCGAGGTCGAGGCGCGGATAGCGCATGTGTGGACCGTCAAGGACGGGCTCGCCGTGCGCTGGCAGAGCTACTCCAATCGCGAGGAGGCACTCGCGGAGTCGGCCAGGCCGTGAGCGACCTTGAGACGCCTCGCGCGCCGGTCGCTGCCGCCGGGCAGGTCGACCATTACCCAGAGCCCTGAGAGCATCGTCACGACGGCGACGGCGGCGATCGTCCCGCTGAACTCGATCGAGTCGGCCAGCAGGCCCGCGGCCAAGCCTCCGACCACGTAGCCCATGTCCCGCCAGAACCGATAGACGCCCACCGTCGCCGCTCGCGCGATCGGCGTGACCGCGTCTGAGATCGCGGCGATCAAGGTCGGGTACACGAGCGCCGTGCCGATCCCGAGGCCGACCGAGGCGATCGCCGCCAGCCCCAGCTCGCCACCCGATGCCGCGAGCAGGGCGAGCGACCCTGCCTGAACGAGCATCCCGGAAACGATCAGAGGCTTGCGGCCAGCACTGTCGGACCAGTGCCCGGTCCAGATCTGACCGAGTCCCCAGACCGCCGGATACAAGCCCGCGATCAGCCCGATCTCGCCGAGGCTCGCCCCCCCGGAGGCGAGGAAGAGCGGCACCACGCCCCAGGCGAGCGCGTCGTTGAGATTGTTGACAAGGCCGGCCTGCGAGCACGCCCGCAGCGCCGGCACCCGGTAGGTGGTATCCGGGAAGGCATCGCGCAACCGCGGAGCCACCGCCCCCGCGTCAGGGTGATCGCGCGCCTGCTCCAGGGCGACGTACGAGGCCGTATCACGGACGAACAGGACGCTGATGAGAAGCGCGACTGCGGCGATCGCGAAACCCGCGACCACGAGAACGTCTCTGGCCACGAACTCGGCCGCCAGCCAGCCGCTCAGCGCTGCGGCGACGGCGACGCCGCCGTACCCGGCCGCCTCGTTCAGTCCCAGCGCGAGCCCGCGGCGCTCGGGGCCGACGAGGTCGATCTTCATCACCACCGTCATCGACCACGCCAGGCCCTGGTTGATCCCGAGAAACACGTTGGCGGCAACGATCCAGGCCCAGCTTGGCCCGACGGCGATCAGCAGCGGCACGGGCAGTGCCACCGCCCAGCCGAAGATCAACAGCCGGCGCCGTCCGACTCGTTCGGCGAGCACGCCGGCGCCCAGGTTGGTGAATGACTTCGCCAACCCAAACGCGACGATGAACGAGAGCACGGCGGCGGTGGAGCTGAGGCCGAACTCGTCCTCGCCGATCAGTGGCAGGGTCGAGCGCTCGAGGCCGACCATCGCGCCGACCAAGGCGTTGACGGCAACGAGAAGTGAGAACTGCGCTGCGTTCTCACGCAGCCCGAGCTCAATGCGCGATCGAGTCAAGCGAGGGTTGAGCTCGGCCGCCCCGAGCGGTTGGCCGCGACGATCTCGGCCTGGTGCTCGGGAGCCGGCGGGATGTCCTCGGTCAACGAGGCGACGAACGCGTCCTCAGAGTCGAAGCCGAGCGCATCGTTGTGGCGGCGCTCGAAGCCGATCGTCGAGGTCGGGTTGCCGGACAGGCCGCGCCCGCAGACCGAGCCCGAGTAGTGGGCCGGGAAAAGCAGCAGATGGTCGGGCAGAGCCAGCAGGCGGTCGGTGAGCGATCGGTAGAGCAGCCGCGCCATCTCCTCCACGGTCTGCTCGCCGTGCGCGTGCAGGTCCGGACGCCCCGCATCGCCGACCAACAGCGCGTCGCCGGTCAGGACCATCCACGGCTCCTGGCCGCGGCGGTGATCGGTGACCAGATAGGCGTGGTGAGCGACGGCGTGGCCCGGTGTCGCGACGGCCTGGATCACGGTGTTGCCGAGCTTGATCAGCTCGCCATCGGCGACGGCGTGATGTTCGAACTCCACCCCGGCGCCCTCCGGCAGGTAGGCGGTCGCGCCCGTGCGCTCTACCAGCGCCGGCAGGCCCGAGACGTGATCGGCCTGGACGTGGGTCTCGATCACCGCGGTGATTCGGGAGCCCTGGGACTCGGCCGCGCTGACATAGGCGTCGACCAGGTCGGCGTGGGCGTCGACAACGGCCAGCTCACCGGCGGTGTTGCAACCGAAGATGTAGGAGGCGCAGGCGGTCTGGTCGTTGAGGATCTGGCGAAAGAACATGCTGCGACGGTAGGCGAGTCGACGCTCGTTTCCTAGGCCGATTCGACGATGGCGGCCATTCCGCCGCGGAATGGGACCGCGCCGCGGCCGCTCAGGTCTTGCCGTTCGAACCGCGGTCGACGGTGCAGCCGGCGACGCTGACCGCACAACAATCGCTGAGCGTGGCGATAAAGGCACGCTCGGAGGGCGTCGGCTCACGGTCGTCCGGGCGCAGAAGATGGATCGAGCGGCGCATCGGATCGGCGCCCTCGATCCGGAAGCTGATCAGCTCGCCACGCTCGATCTCGTCGGCGACCACGAGCTTGCTGACGAAGCCGATCCCGAGGCCCGCCTGGACGGAGCGCTTGATCGCCTCGTTGGAGTCGAGCTCCCAGCGGTTGGGCGGATGGTAGGACGTGCGGGCCATATGGCGTTCGGCCACCGCCCGGGTGCTCGAGCCGGACTCGCGCACCAGCAGCGTCCAGCGCTCGAGCCCTGAGACCGGCGCCTTGCCGCGGCGCAGCTTGACTCGCCCCGGGGCGGCGATCCCGACCAACTCGTCGTCGAGGAAGGGCTCGGCGCGCACGCCGTCGGGAAGCATCGTCTCGCCGGCGATGCCGAGCGTGAACTCGCGCTTGGCGACTCGATCCGCGACCCAGGCGCTGGAGCCGATCGCGATGTCGACCTCCACGCCGGGGTGGCGGTCGGCAAAGCACTGCAGGATCGAGGGCAGCACGTAGCTGCCGGAGGTCGTCGAGGCGGCGAGCGCCAGGGTCCCGGTCTCGGCACCGCGCAGGGCGCCGAGCTCCTGCTCCATCCCCTGCAGCGTGTCGAGGACGCGGGCGGCGTGGGCGACCACAACCTGGCCGGCCTCGGTCACGCGGCTCGCCCGGCCGTTGCGCTCGACCAGCTTCTCGCCGATCGCTGCCTCGAGCGTCTTCAGCTGCTTGGTCGCCGATGGCTGGCTGATCTGGCAGGCCTCTGCCGCGGCCGAGATCGAGCCGCGGCGATCAACCTCGACCAGCAGCCGCAGCCGCGCCGGGTCGAGAGCGTCAACTATGCCGGTTGGGAAAGCCATCTATAGGACGATTCACCTAGCAGAATAGACGGGACGCGGGATAAGGTCGCGGCCATGGAAGGGACCACCACGCGCTCGGAGGCATGGATCAACTCGAACCTCGCGGTCCAGGGCTACTGCCTGACCGCCGCGGAGTCGCGAGCCCTTCGCGTCGGGCTGCGGTTTCCGACCGCGCTCTGCCTGGCGCTGGTGGTCACGGGGCTCGCGCTGCAATCGGCGGCCCTGATCCTCGCCCTGGTCCCGATCGGCGCTGTCGCCGGGTGGACGGCGCGACACCCGTTCGACCTGCTCTGGAACCACGGCCTGCGGCACCTGACCGAAGCGCCGGAGCTGCCGCCGAACCCGACTCCCCGTCGGCACGCGTTCAAGCTCGCCACCGTCTGGCTACTGGCGGTGGGGCTGCTGTTCGCCGCCGGGCAGGTAACCGCAGCGCTGGCGCTGGGGATCATCCTGGTCGCGGTCTGCGGCCTGGTGACGGTCACCGGCTTCTGCATCCCGTCGACCCTGCTTGGCGCATGGTCGCGCCGGCGCGAGTCAAGCGCACCCGCGACTTAAACCCCGATCAAGGAGGAGCGATGGCAGCGACCGTTGATACCGAGGAGCTCGAGGCGAAGGTCAAGGACATGTATCGCCACGTGGCCGAGGAGCCCGACGGCGACTACCACTTCGAGCTCGGGCGCAAGCTTGCGCTCCACCTCGGTTATCCGGCCGAGATCCTGGACGAAGTTCCGGAGGGTGCGACGGAGTCGTTCGCGGGCGTCGGCTACTTCTTCGATCTGGCCGAGCTGGCCGAGGGCGAGTCGGTGCTCGATCTCGGCAGCGGCTCGGGGATGGACCTTTTCTTCGCGGCGCAGCAGGCCGGATCGACCGGCCGCGTGGTCGGCGTCGATTTCACCGTCGAGCAGCTCGAAAAAGCGCGCCGGCTCGCCGCCGAGGGCGGCTTCGGCCAGGTCGAGCTTCGAGAGGGCCGAATCGACGCGCTCCCGGTCGAGGACGCGAGCTTCGATTGCGTGATCTCGAACGGAGTGATCAACCTCTCGCCCGAGAAGGACCGCGTCTTCGCCGAGGCGGCGCGGGTTCTCCGGCCGGGCGGGCGGCTGGCGATCGCCGACATCGTCAGCGAGCAGCAGCTGAAGGAATCGATCGTCTGCGACGCAGACCTGTGGGCGTCCTGCATCGGCGGGGCAGCACAGCAGGACGCCTACCGCGAGGCAATCGAGGGCGCCGGCCTGCGGATCGAGGACCTAAAGCAGAACCCGTACGAGTTCATCTCGGAGCGGGCACGCGACGCAAGCGAGAAGTACGGGGTCAAGAGCGTCTCGCTCTTGGCCGTCAAGTGACCTGGAGTAAACGAGAAGGAGGAGACATGGCTGGATTGGAGATCAAGAACTTCGACTCGCCCGACGAGGTGCGGGAGTTCGAGGGCAAGGGCAAGGCCAACGTCGTCAACATCGGCGGCCGCACGGTCGGCCGTGCCACGTTCGAGCCGGGATGGCGCTGGTCCAACAACGTGAAGCCGATCGCCGGCACCGACAGCTGCGAGGTCTCGCACCTCGGCTACGTCGTCTCCGGCCGGATGAAGGTGCTCATGGACGACGGCACCGACGGCGAGATCGGTCCGGGCGACGTGGTTGCGATCCATCCGGGCCACGATGCCGAGATCGTCGGTGACGAGGAGTGCGTCATGCTCGACTTCGGCGAGTTCGGCGATTACGCGAAGCGCAGCTAGGACGACTACGCCGACAGGCCGGCGGCGTCGAGGGCCTCGGCCTGGTCGGTGTAGAAGCGCACCGACACCACACGGTCGTTGGCCACTGTCCAGACCATCGCCGCATCGCGAGCCATTTCCAACCCGCTGCCTTTCCCGCGGCCGTGGGAATGCAGGAGGACCACGACCTTGTCGCCGGCCTCGGCGTAGCGCAGCGGCTCCCAGCGAAACTCCTCCCAAACCTCGCTCACCTCGCTGTAGAAGCGCCGAACGCCCGCGTGACCGCGGTAGATCTCGGGGTTGAGCGTCCGAGTGGACATATCGAGCTCGAAGTCGCGGTCACAGACCGAGATCAGCGCGTCGATGTCACCTTCGTTCAGAAACTCGTGCGCCAGCCCAACGAGTTTCAGGCTCTCCTTCGACATCTACCGCCCAGTATCACGCTTACCTCGGGGCTCGCGATCCGGACGGACGGCGAACAAATTGGGCCCTCGGGAGATCGCCACATCCACTTCCATCCCTAGCGGAATGCAAAGAAGTGGCTGATTTGCAGCCACTTCAATCGGGGCGACTGGATTCGAACCAGCGACCGCCCGGCCCCCAGCCGGGTGCGCTATCCGTGCATTGGTGTGTCGTGGAGTTCCGCCCAGGCCTATCCAGGCACGTGGAGTTCAGCTGAGTGCCGCTGAGTTACATGCAGATTGGGCCCTCGAATGGGACCCTGGCCCCACCGCGCCGGCTCAGGAGGAGATGTGCGGCTCCTTGGACAGCAGCCGATGGCCTTCGACCACGGCAGCCGCGACGTCGCTGAGCTTGGAGTTCGTCCGGCGCGACTGGTCGCGCATCATCTCGAAGGCCTCGGCGCCGTCGACCGAGTGACGCTCCATCAGGATGCCCTTCGCTCGCTCCGTCACCGCTCGGCGACCGAACGCACCCTCGAGGTCGTGGTACTCGGTGAACCGGCGCAGCACGATGTCGATCGCGCTCTGCCAATCGTCGACTTCGGCGTCGGTGATGTAGGCGAAAATGCCACGCTTCGATGCCTCCTTCACGAACGCGGGATCGGGCGCGTGGATGAGGAGGATCACCGGGCACGCCGCCTCCTGCACGATCTTGTCGATCAAGGCGAGCGCATGCTCCGAGCTCTTGCCGAGGCCGACCAGGGCCACGTCGGGCTGCTCTCTGGCGGTCACGACTCCGACGTCCGCAACGTCGATCTCGCGTGCGATCACCTCATGCCCGAGGTTCGCGACCAACGGCGCGACGAGCGCCAGCCGATCCTTGCGCTCGTTGGCGATCAGCACCCGGAGATGCTCAGTCTCGCGATAGCTCAATTGACCTCCCTGACGCCGAGTCTATCCCGGGAGCAGCGCCCTCCAAAGAGCCACTCCGGGTGTATGGTGGTTGTGCGCTTCGCCTCAAACCTTCGGCGAGCAAATCTGTCCGGCTCCAACCCTCGGCCGGTGTATGGGCGCACCGACCTCACACGGTCTGCGCCATAACCACCGACTTTAGGAGCCCACATGTCAGTCACGACCGAAAAGCCGTCGAGCGCCACAGAGATCCGTCCCTTCCAAGTTGAGGTTCCGGAAGAGGATTTAGACGACCTCCGTCAACGCATCGCCGCGACGCGCTGGCCGTCTAAGGAGCTCGTCGACGATCGGTCGCAGGGCGTGCAGCTGGCCACGACGAAGGCCCTGGCCGACTTCTGGGAGAACGACTACGACTGGCGCTCGTGCGAGGAGCGGCTGAACGCGCTGCCGCAGTTCACGACCGAGATCGACGGCGTCGACATCCACTTCATCCACGTGCGCTCGCAGCACGAGGACGCTCTGCCGCTGATCATGACCCACGGCTGGCCTGGCTCGGTCGTCGAGTTGCTCGATACCGTCGGCCCGCTCACGGACCCGACCGCGCACGGCGGGCAGGCCGGAGACGCGTTCCACCTGGTGCTGCCGTCCCTGCCCGGGTATGGCTTCTCCAGCGAGCCGGCCGAGCTCGGTTGGGACGCCGCCCGCACCGGGCGCGCGTGGGCGGAGCTGATGCGCCGGCTCGACTATGACCGCTACGTCGCCCAGGGTGGCGACGTGGGTGCCCTGGTTACGGACCTAATGGGTCGCCAGGGGGTCGAGGGACTGGCTGGGTACCACCTGAACCTGCTCACGGCGGTGCTCGCAATCGGCGATCACCTGCCCAAGGAGTCCGAACAGGAACGCGCAGCGGCCGAGGCGGTCGCGACGTTCAAGGAAGACGGCTTCGGCTACTTCCTCGAGATGGCAACGCGGCCGCAGACGATCAGCTACGCCATGCTGGATTCACCGGTCGCGCTGGCGGCCTGGCTGCTCGATCACGACACCGACAGCTACAACAAGATCGCCGCCGCCTTCGTCGACGGCAAGCCCGCGGGCAACCTGACGCGGGAGCGGATCGTCGACAACATCACGCTGTACTGGCTGACCGGCACCGCAGCATCGGCGGCGCGGTCGTACTGGGAGGACGCGCGAGCGCTGGCCGCAGCGCTTGCCAGCGGCCAGCCTCCTCCGCCGGTCAGCGTGCCGGTCGGCTTCACGACGTTCCCCGGCGAGATCTGGGCGACGCCACGGAGCTGGGCCGAGGCGGTCTACCCCGATCTCGCTTACTTCAACGAGGTCGAGAAGGGCGGCCACTTCGCGGCGTGGGAGGAGCCCGAGGTGTTCGTTGACGAGGTGCGGGCGACGTTCCGAACGTTGCGCTAGGCAGCGTGTTCGAACGGCTGCACCCCCGTGTGCACATGCCGCCGCTCGAAGGGGCGACCGGGTGGCTCAACTCCGAGCCACTCGGTCCCGCCGAGCTGCGCGGGCATGTCGTGGTCGTCAACTTCTGGACGCTGACCTGCATCAACTGGCTGCGTCAGGAGCCGTACGTGCGCGCGTGGTCGCAGGCATACCGTGTCGACGGGTTGATCGTGATCGGCGTTCACACGCCCGAGTTCGCCTTCGAGCACGACCTCGAAGGCGTGCGGCGGGCGACCGAGGAGCGTGGCGTCGCCTACCCGATCGCCGCCGACAACGACTACGAGGTCTGGAGCGCGTTCGACAACCACTACTGGCCGGCGCTGTATTTCGTCGACACCGACGGCGTGATCCGCGATCAGCGCTTTGGCGAAGGGCGCTACGAGGAGTCGGAGCGCATGATCCAGGGTCTGCTCGGGATCGAGCGCGAGCTCGGCTCGGTCGAGGGACTCGGCGTGGAGGCGGAGGCCGACTGGGACCATCTGAGGACGCCGGAGACTTACCTCGGCTACGGGCGAACCGGCGAGCTCGCGCCGCCCGACGAATCGTCGGGGCGTCTGCGCTTGAACCAGTGGACCGTCGCGGGCGAGTGGAGAGTCGAGCGGGAGAACGTCGTGCTCGACGAGGCCGGAGGGATCATCGCCTTCCGGTTTCACGCGCGCGACGCGCATCTCGTGCTGTCGTCCGGAGCTCCAGAGCCGATCCCCTTCCGTGTGCGCCTCGACGGCGAGGCTCCGGGAGCGTCACACGGGGTGGACGTCGACGAGGACGGGAACGGCTCGCTTCGGGACGGCCGTCTTTACCAGCTCGTGCGCGAGCACGACGTGGTCCGCGAACGGACCCTCGAAATCACCTTCCTCGAGCCCGGCGCCGAGGCGTACGCGTTCACGTTCGGGTAGCCGAGATCGTCGCCCGGATGAGCACTCCATGTCACACCGAACACGCGAGGAGACGCCATGTCCGCTGAAACCAGCACCATGATCGACCAGCCGGCCACAACCGCCGACGTCGACGCAATCCGCCCGTTCCACATCGACGTCCCGGAGGATTGGCTCGCCGAGCTCCGCAGCCGCATCGTGGCCGCGCGCTGGCCTGACAGGGAGACGGTCGCAGACCAGTCGCAGGGCGTGCCGCTCGAGATGGTTCAGCAGCTCGCCAACTATTGGGCGACGGACTACGACTGGCGCTCGTGCGAGGAGAGGTTGAACGCACTGCCGCAGTTCAAGACCGAGATCGACGGGCTCGACATTCACCTGATTCACGTTCGTTCGGACCACGAGGATGCGTTGCCGCTCATCGTCACCCACGGGTGGCCCGGCTCGATCATCGAACAGCTGAAGATCATCGAACCGCTCACCAACCCGACTGCACATGGCGGAAGCGCAGCGGACGCCTTCCACGTGGTGATTCCGTCGATGCCGGGCTACGGCTTC
This sequence comes from uncultured Solirubrobacterales bacterium, assembly GCA_963811505.1. Taxonomy (GTDB): domain Bacteria; phylum Actinomycetota; class Thermoleophilia; order Solirubrobacterales; family 70-9; genus WHSW01. The sequence goes on from CAWERC010000003.1 coordinate 113,471, forward strand.
TCAGACAAGCCGACGAGCACCGGCTGGGGCCCGGAGCGCATCGCCCGAGCGTGGGCAGACCTGATGCAGCGCCTCGGCTACAGCCACTACGTCGCCCAGGGTGGCGACTGGGGTGCGTTCGTCGTTGACCAGATGGGCCTGCAGGCACCGGAGGGACTGCTCGCCATCCACACCAACATGCCCGGCATCGTTCCGGCCGACGTCGACAAGGCATCCCTGGCCGGCGACCCGCCGCCGTCCGGTCTCTCGGCTGAAGAACTACGCGCCTATGAGCAGCTGATCAGAACGTACAAGCAGGTCGAGTACGCCAAGATGATGGCGGCACGCCCGCAGACCTTGTACGGGATCGCCGATTCACCCGTCGGCCTGGCGGCCTGGCTTCTCGACCACAACGATGCCGACGGCCAGCCGGCCGCGGCGGTCGTCGCCGCTCTGGACCGCGCCACGAGTGCCACGGGCGAACTGACGCGTGACGAGGTCCTCGACAACATCACGCTCTATTGGCTCACGAACACGGGCGTCTCCGCGTCCCGTCTCTATTGGGAATACAAGGGCGGCTTTTTCAACGCCAAGGGCGTCTCCGTCCCGGTAGCCGTGACCGTCTTTCCCAGCGAGCAGTATCAAGCGCCGCGCAGCTGGACAGAGGCGGCGTACCCCAACCTCATCTACTTCAACGAGGTCGACAAGGGCGGCCACTTCGCCGCCTGGGAGCAGCCGCAGCTGTTCTCACAGGAGATCCGCGCCGCGTTCAGGTCGCTGCGCTGATCGGTTGCAATGACTAGCCCTGACGAATTTGTCCCGGTTGAGATCGTCCAGAACGAGTCCGAGGCCGAGCTGCTCTGCTCGCTCCTGCGCAGCGCCGAGATCGATTGCGTCCCCCGGCTGACCAACCGCGGGGCCGGGGCCGGGGACGGCCTGGGCACCGGGGGCGAGCACGAGATCATGGTCAGGCGCAGCGACGCCGAAGACGCCCGCGAGATCCTGAGTCCACCCCCGTGATCGACGCAGTCCGGTTAGCCGATCCACCAGGAGTTCACCTGCCCGAAACCCCTGACCGCGATGGCGCCTTCCCGCGCCTCGACGACGAGCAGCGGGCGCGCTTTCGCCGGCTCGGGCGGCTGCGCACAGTCGAGCCGGGGGAGGTCTTGGTTTCCGCCGGCGAGCACAGCAGCCCGTTCTTCGTCATCGAATCGGGGTCGGTGGCGATCGTCCAGGGCTACGGGGACGAGAACCGCGTGATCGCCGTCCAAGGCGCCCACCGGTTCCTCGGTGAGCTCAGCCTGCTCATCGGCCAGCGCCTTTATTTGACGGCGGTCGCGCGCGAAGCGGGCGAGATGATCGAGGTCCCCCTGGCGCGACTGCGGGAGCTTGTTGCCGAGGACAAGGCGATCAGCGACCTCGTCCTACGCGCCTTCATGGCGAGGCGGTCCATTCTGACCGGCCTCGGCGCCGGCATCAAGCTGATCGGCTCACGGTTTTCGTCTGACTCAAGACGGCTGCGGGAGTTTCTGGCCCGCAACCGGATGCCGTACGTCTGGATCGACGTCGAAGCGGACGCTGAGGCGGAGGGGCTGCTCCGCGGTCTCGGCGTCGTCCCGAGCGAAACGCCCGTTGTGCTCGCAAGCGACGGCGAGGTCCTGCGCAACCCGACCGGCGCAGAGCTCGGCGAAGCGCTCGGGCTCGGCTCGCGGACGGCGCCCCCGGAGCTCTGTGACGTGGTCGTTGTCGGCGCGGGGCCGGCCGGCCTCTCGGCTGCGCTCTACGCCGCCTCCGAGGGTCTCAGCGTCCAGGGCGTGGAGGCAGTGGCGACCGGCGGGCAGGCCGGCACCTCGAGCAGGATCGAGAACTATCTCGGCTTCCCGGCCGGGGTCTCCGGCGACGAGCTGACGCACCGGGCCTACTTTCAGGCGGGCAAGTTCGGCGCCCGCCTGACCACTCCGGCCGAGGCGGTTGCGCTGCACAGCGAGCCCGGGCGCCACGAGATCGAGCTCTCCAACGGCCGCACAGCCACCGGCCGCACGGTCGTGATCGCTACCGGAGCCCAGTACTGCCGGCCGGATGTGGCGAGGCTTGCCGAGTTCGAGGGCGGCGGAGTCTTCTACGCCGCCACTCAGGCCGAGGCGCAACTCTGCGACGGCGAGCCGGTCATCATTGTTGGCGGCGGAAACTCCGCCGGTCAGGCGGCGATGTTCCTGTCCAAGACCTCGCTCTGCCGGCTGCTGATCCGCGGGGGTGACCTCGGCAAGTCGATGTCGCGCTACCTGGTCGACCAGGTGGAGCGCAACCCGGCGGTCGAGGTCTGCGGGCACACCGAGGTCGCCGAGCTTCGCGGCAAGGGCGAGCTCGAGGCGGTGACGATCGTCGACAACCGCGCCGGTGAGCGCTCGCGGATCGTCGCCAGCGCGCTCTTCGTCTTCATTGGTGCCTCGCCTCACACCGAGTGGCTCGACGGGCAGCTGGCGACGGACAAGGATGGTTTCCTGCTGACCGGACGCGACATCGAAGCCGACGCACCGGCCGAGGTCGAGCGGCCGCTCTTCCTCGAGACCAGCCGTCCGGGCATCTTCGCCGTCGGCGACGTCCACTCGGGCTCGATCAAGCGCGTCGCCTCGGCGGTCGGCGAGGGCTCCATGGCGGTTCGCCTCATCCACCAGCGACTGGCCGCGCTGAGATGAGCGCCTTCGTCTCCCGCGGCTTCACCGGCCGCCGGCGCGGCGGCGAGGACCGCCTTCCGCCCGGCCAGTACGAGGAGCACGGCTTCCCGGTCCTGACCGCCGGCCCGACGCCGGACGTCGAGACAGCCGAGTGGAGCTTCCGCATCGACGGCATGGTCGCCGAGGAGGCCGAGTGGACGTGGGAGGAGTTTCACGAGCTCGAGTTCGAGGAGATCCCGTGCGACATCCATTGCGTGACGAGTTGGTCAAAGCTCGGGACGAGCTTCGGCGGCGTGTCGATGGAGGTGCTGCTTGATGCCACCGAGCCGCTCGGTGCCTACGCGATGGCCTACAGCCACGGCGGCTACACCACCAATCTGGCGATCGAAGATCTCACCGACGGCAAGGCCTGGGTCGTGACCGAGCACGAGGACGAGCCGCTCGAGCGCGCCCACGGCGGCCCGGCGCGGCTGCTGGTCCCGCACCTCTACTTCTGGAAGAGCGCCAAGTGGGTGGCCGGGCTGCGCGTGATGGACCACGACGAGCCCGGCTTTTGGGAGGCCAACGGCTACCACAACCGCGGCGACCCTTGGAAGGAGGAGCGCTACTGGACGGACTGACCGAGATGGAGGTCAGCCAGCGCGCGCCCGGGCGCTGGCAGATCGCGACCGTGACCGCGATCAGGACCGAGACGCCCCGCGCGAAGACGTTCCGCCTTGCGCTGCCGATGTGGATGCCGTTCCTGCCGGGCCAGCACTTGGACGTCCGCCTCACGGCACCCGACGGTTACCGGGCGCAGCGGTCGTACTCGATCGCCTCCTCGCCCCTGGACAGGGGCCAGGTCGAGCTGACGATCGATCGGCTCGACGAGGGCGAGGTCTCCGGCTACTTCCACGACGTCGTGGTCGAGGGTGACCAGGTCGAGGTCCGGGGTCCGTTCACCTCGTACTTCGTCTGGCGCGGCGAGGCACCGGCGCTCCTGATCGGCGGCGGCTCCGGCGTGGTGCCGCTGATGGCGATGATGCGCCACCGGCGGCGAACGCTGCCGGAACTGGAGATGGAGCTGATCTATTCCGCCCGCAGCGCCGACGAACTCCTCTACCCCGACGAGCTCGACGGCGACGTCACCGTCGCCCTGACCCGTGAAGCGCCCGAGGGCTGGGCCGGGCACACCGGGAGGATCGACGCCGAGCTGATCGCCGAGCCGGCGTCGCGCGCGCGGATTGTCTTCATCTGCGGCTCGAACGGGTTCGTGGAGGCCGCGTCTGAGCTGGCGCTCGCAGCCGGGGTCGAGCCGCGGATGATCCGCACCGAGCGCTTCGGTCCGACGGGGTAATCGTGGCGCGACCGGGAGAACCCAGGTGATGCTGACCCGCAGCGAGCCAGCGCTCAGCAACGGCGACACTGGGCTCCGCCTGAAAGAACCCGAGCACATTGCAGAGGACCTGCCGGCCGAGTTTCAGTCGGCGACGCTCCGGCGGCGCGCCCTTCAGGCATTTGCGGCTTTCGCCATTCTCGGCGCCATCGCACTCCTCGCGCCCGGCTTGGGTGCTGTCCGCGACGAGCTTGCCAGCGCGGACTCCCGGTGGCTCGCGCTCGCAGTGTTGTTGGAGGCCCTTTCCTTCGGCTCCTACGTCCTCATGTTCGGGCCGATCTTCTGTACCGGTCTGCCATGGCGGCGCAGCTGGCAGATCGGCGGCTCGGAGCTGGCGATGGGCTCACTGGTGCCCGCAAGCGGCATCGGCGGGCTTGCCCTCGGTGCTTGGATCCTGCAGCGCGGCGGCATGGACGGCCGGAAGATCGCCCGCCGCTCGGTCGCGTTCTTTGTGATCAAGAGCGGCGTCAATTTCGTCGCCGTCGCCGTGCTCGGAGTGGCGATGGCACTCGGGCTGGGCCCGGATCTGTCGCTGTGGCTGACGCTGTTTCCCGCAGCCGTCGCGACTCTGGCGCTTCTTGCCGTGTTCGTGATCTCGCGCCTCGGCCCCGGCGCTGCCACGGACCCCGACGCCCCGCGCTTCGAGCGCGCCCTCGGGGCCGTGCGCCGGGCTGTGACGAGCGGGTCCCGCGAGGCGTTCGCGATCGTGCGGTCGGGCAACTGGCGCGTCCTGGCCGGGTCGGTCGGATACTGGGCCTTCGACAACGCCGTCTTGTGGGCGACCTTCAAGGCCTTCGGCGTCTCTGTCCCGCTGACGGTGATCCTGATGGGGTACTTGATCGGCCAGCTGGGTGGGTTGCTGCCGATCCCGGGCGGAATCGGAGGCATCGACGCTGGATTGATCGGGACCTTGATCGTCTACGGAGCGCCAGCTGCCGGAACCGCCGCGGCGGTGCTCGGCTACAGGGTGATTCTGTTCTGGCTCCCGCTGATCGTCGGCGGGACCGCGTTCGCGATGTTGCGCCGCGACATGCCCCGGCGCGGTGAGTTGGCCGCGTGTGCGCCGGCGATCGCCGCTCAGAGCGCATGAGTGGCGAGCGGGGTCCGCCCCCGACGGATCCTGCGTCGGCTGTGGAAGGCCTGAAGTGTGCGGACCTCGTCGACGCAATGGGCCGACTGCATCGCCACCGCTGCCACATCCTCGATCTCGTCAGCCCGACGCCAGGCCGGATCCTGTTCGGCCCCGCGGTCACCATCTCCTACTTCCCGACCTGCTCGGCTGCGCTAGACCCCGAGCGCTACAACCTCGCCAACCTGTTCTACGAAGCGGTTGGCGAGGACCCGCAGGGCAAGGTCCTCGTCCTCGCCTCCAACGGCTACACCGACGTCTCGATGGGCGGCGGAACGAAGCTCATGCGCGTTCAGCACCATGGTCTGGCCGGCGTGCTAACCGACGGGCGCCTGCGCGACTTCGACGAGCTGGCCGCATACGACTTCGCCGCCTATTGCGCGGGCGAGGCAACGCACTGGGGCGGCGGCGAGGTGACCCCGTTTCAAGCCAACGTGCCGGTGGTCCTGCGCGGTGTCGGGGTGATCCCCGGCGTGTACGTGTTCGCCGACTCCTCTGGCGCGGTCGTGATCCCGCCCGGCGATCTCGACCAAGTGCTGACCGCGGCACGCTCGATCGAAGCAGACGACGCGCGCTACCGCGCGGACATCGCCCGGGAGAACGGCCCGCCGCCGTAGATCACGACGGCCCTCCGAGACTAGTTTTCAACAAGAAAGGACCATCCAATGAGTGACAACACCGAGACCGCGATCCTCGCCGGAGGCTGCTTCTGGGGCGTCCAGGAGCTGCTGCGTCGGCGTGACGGAGTCATCTCCACCCGGGTCGGATACACCGGCGGGGAGAACGACAACCCGACCTACGCGAACCATCCAGGTCACGCCGAGGCGGTCGAGATCGTTTTCGACCCGGAGCGCATCTCCTACCGAGACATCCTCGAGTTCCTCTTCCAGATCCACGACCCGACGACCAAGGACCGCCAGGGCAACGACGTCGGATCTGCCTACCGCTCAGAGATCTTCTATACGAGCGACCAGCAGCGCGAGGTCGCCGAGGACACGATCGCCGACGTCGACGCCTCAGGCCTTTGGCCCGGCAAGGTCGTGACCGAGCTCAGCGAAGCCGGCCCGTTCTGGGAAGCCGAGGCCGAGCACCAGGACTACCTCCAGCACTACCCGAACGGCTACACGTGCCACTACCCGCGGCCGGGCTGGAAGCTGCCACACCGCGAGATCGCGGCCTAACTCAGCCACGGCGACAACCGACGGCACCGCGGCGCCAAGGTCGCCCAGGTCGACATCGGCCGCCGCCTGACCTAGCTGTAGCTACTCATGACGTTGTTCCAGCTCGGCGAGCCGAGCTGCGGGCGGCTTGTGGCCGAGGGCGCCATGACGTCGAGTGAAGTTGTAGTGGGTGAGCCAGCCGGGTAGCGCCGCCGTGCGTTCGGCCGAGGTTCCGTAGATGGCTCCGTAAGCCCAGCGGTTTTGCAGCGTCTGGATGAAGCGCTCGGCCTTGCCGTTGGTGCGCGGCCGATAGGGCTGAGTGCGCAGGTGGCGGATCTCGAGCTCGCGGCAGGCCTGGGCGTGGACCTTGGAGCGATAGCAGGAGCCGTTGTCGCTCATTACCCGCTCGACGGTGACCCCCATCGACTTAAACCACTCGACGGCTCGTCTGAGAAAGCCTGAGGCGGTCTCGCCGCGCTCGTCGGCGAGCACCTCGACGTAGGCCAAGCGGGTGGCGTCATCGACGCAGACGTGGACGAACTCCCAGCCCGCGACGCCCTAGCCGCGAGTATCGGTGAAGCGATCGCGGCGATTGCCGGTGACGCGATGGCCCGGCCTGAGGATCCGCCCCAGCTTCTTGACATCGACGTGGATCAGCTCGCCGGGGTGCTTTCGCTCGTAGCGGTTGGGCGGCTCGGGCGGCTCGAGACGTGAGCGCTTTCCCAGGCCGATCCGCTTGAGCCAGCGTGAGACGGTCGACAGCGCATGCCCAGGCACTCGGCGATCTCCGCGGCGGTCATCCGCAGTCGCCTCAGCGCCTCGATCGCCGCCAGGCGGTCGGCGGGCAGCTGGGTCGGCCGGCGGCGTGGAGCGGAGCTTCGATCCAGCAGGCCGGACTCCCCTTGGGCCCGCCAGCGGGCCAGCCACTTGGCGGCCGTGCGCTCGCTGACGCCGGCGGCCTCGGCCGCCGCCGCCAGCGACCAGCGTTCGTCTTCGATGCGCCTGACGATCAGCATGCGGCTTTTCGGGCAGGTCCGGGCGTTAGCGTGGATGTTCATCCGGTGACCTCCTTGGGTCTGGGTGGCTTCGACACCCCCAGCCTCCAAGGAGGCCCGGATGAACAACGTGGTGAGGAACTACAGCTAGCCGAGTGCGCACGGCTCGCGCGCTCGGGTGGGGTGCAGGATCTCGCGTGCGGACTCCGGGACCGCACGAGATCTTGGTCAATCTGCCAGGCACTCAACGCCGGAGTTGCGCAGAAGCGAGCACAGCAACTCGGCCTCAGGCTCGGTGCCCACGACCTCGACCACGACCAATTCGTCGGGGTCGGTCAGGCCCTCGCCAGAACTAGGCTGGGGTTTCGTGCCTGGCGAGCACCCCCAGTCTAGATCGGCCAGGGCCGGGATGAGCGACCCTCGTGTCAGCAAAAGACCGCGATTAGCGGGGAAAAATCGGGGCGACTGGATTCGAACCAGCGACCGCCCGGCCCCCAGCCGGGTGCGCTACCAGACTGCGCCACGCCCCGTGACGGCTTCGAATCTTAAGGAACGGTGCCGGGTTCGTGACAAGTCTGTGACGGGGCGAAGTCGGCGTGCGTGAACGGTTCTTTCGCCGTCTGGCCGACATGCTCGACTCGAGCCATGAGACGTTGCGGGCGCTGCGGAAACCTGAAGCGAGTCGAAGAGTTCGCCTGGCGACGGAAGGAGAAGGGCCAGCGGCACAACTACTGCCGCCCCTGCCACGCCGACTATCACCGCGAGCACTATCTGGCGAACCGCGAGCGCTATATCGCCCAAGCCGCCGCACAGAAACAGGCGTTAAGGCTCGAGCGCACGAGGTACCTGATCGAGTACTTCGAGAGCCATCCGTGCGTCGACTGCGGCGAGACGGACCCAGTCATTCTGGAATTTGACCACCTGCGCGACAAGTCGTTCGACATTGCCGCCAAGCTCATCACTTACCGCTGGAAGCGGATCCTCGACGAGATCGAGAAGTGCGAGGTGGTGTGCGCTAACTGCCACCGACGGAGGACTGCCGAACGGCGCGGCGCGCTCAGGGTGATCCTCACCGACACCTGAGGCGGTGGACTTAGAGCGGGCGACCGGGCTTGAACCGGCGATACGAGCTTGGAAGGCTCGAGTGTTACCAACTACACCACGCCCGCGGGCGCCTGATTGTAGGCCCGCTCAGCCGACCCGCAGGCCGAAGTCCGTCGTGTAGATGCCGCCGGGCTCGCGGCCGCCGCCCGGGGTGCCGACCGAGAAGCCGATGCCGATCTCGCGGAACGATGAGTTGAGGATGTTGGCCCGGTGGCCGGAGCTGTGCATCCAGGCGTCGACGATCGACTCCGGGGTCCCCTGCTCGCGCATGCCCCAGGCGATGTTCTCGCCATAGGCCCACTGGCTGAGGCCCCCGGCCAGGTAGCCGACGCCCTCGAGCCGAGCGTCGAGGCCGGCCTCGCCGCCGCACTCGTGGTCGAAGCAGCCCGTGCCGTCCATGTGGTCGTTGTGGCGCTGCGCGGCCTTCTGCAGCTTCTTGTCGCGACCGAGGTCGCGCAGGCCGGCTTGATCGCGCTCCTTGTTGACCAGGCAGAGGATCGCCTTGCGCCCCTGGCCCCTGGTCAGCTCGGTCGGCTCCGAGTCGCCCCACTTCTTGCAGGCGCTCGCGGAAGCGGCGGGAGTCGCCGGCGATGCCGCAAGCGCCACCAGGACGAGCGCGACCGCGAGCGCGAGAAGCGCATGCGTCGCTCTATTTCCCACCCTGAGGGCCATCGGGCTCAGAATCGACAGCCTCGTTGCAGCGCTTTAGCTGAGCGCGTGTGCTCGGACAGTTGGCCAGGTCAGGCGCCGATTTACGGCTTGCGGGCGGCGAACACGACCGCGAAGGTGGCGTAGTCCTTCTCGCAGCGGCCCACGACGCGCTCCTGCACGACACCGACGCCGATGTCGCGGAAATCCGGGTCGAGGATGTTGATCCGGTGGTAGACCACGTGCATCCAGTTGGCGACCATCGCCTCGGCGCTGAGCCCGCAGCCCGTGTTCTCCGCATAGCGCCACGACTCGGCGCCGTCGAAGTATCCGGCGCGCTCGAGGCGCGTCTCCAGATCGTCCTCGTCCGGGCAGCGGTGGGCGAGGCACTCCGTGTCGACCATCGTCCTCACGTGTCGCTGGCTTGCCGCCTTCAGGGACTTGTTCTTGTCCAGCTTGCCGACCCCGTGCACGGCCCGCTCCTCGTTGACCAGGCAGCGGATCGACCGGCGCACATCGCGCAGGCTCGACTCGGCCGCCGGAGTGGAGGCGCGCTCGCAATGGGTCTCACCGCGCTCGGGGTCCGGCGCCGGCGCCGGCTTGGCGGCGACGGCAAGCGAAGCAACCGCCGCGACGCCGAGTGCCACCAGGCCCCCGACAGTGCCGGCCCGACGCCGCAGTACTGCCTTGTGCATCTGAGTCATGACTCTGGAAGAAAGTAGCGCGCCCCTGCCGGCGCGCTACTCACTCGAAACCCGGTAGGTGCCGCGGAGTTGCGGGGTTCTGTTCAACGGGGGAGCCGGGATTCGAACCCGGATTGACGGTTTTGGAGACCGCCCGAATAGCCCTTATCTCACTCCCCCGGGGGCCATCAGCTTAGGCGGTGCGGTGGCGATCTCGCGGGTGGGATGCTGTCCGGGAGTTAGGCGAACATATGTTCGTGAATCGACGCTACACGAACAGTGATTACGAGACGGCGATGCGGCTGTTCGACCAGGGTCACGAAACGCTCAAGGTGGCCAAGCTCACTGGCTTTCCCAGAAGCACGGTTCGCTACTGGAGCCGGATCGACCACCGTCCCGCGCAGCTCTCGCGTCCCGACTACACGGGCTGGCGCCCGGCGTTCGAGGCCAACGCCTCGTACAGCTATCTCCTCGGCCTGTACCTCGGAGACGGCTGCCTGACCCGATCCGGAAAGCGGCGACACCGCCTCGTCCTGACGCTGGATCGATGGTATCCGCGGATCATCGATGAAGCCGGCCGCGCCATTGAGAGCCTCTTTGCCGGCGTTCACGTCTGTCACAACAAGCGCCCCGGCTGTATCGCAGTGTGCGCTAACCACGCAGCGTTGCCGCACGCCTTCCTCAAGACGGGCCGGGGCGAAAGCACCTACGGCCGATCGAGCTGCTGGACTGGCAGCGGGACCTGTGTGCGGAGAATCCGCGTGCCTTGATACGCGGTCTGATCCACTCGGATGGCTCGCGGGTCGTAAATCGCTTCTCGACCCCGCTGCCGAGCGGTCGTATTGGGCACTACTCGTACGTCCGCTACTTCTTCACGAACTACTCCGCAGACATCCGCCGGATCTTCTGCGACCACTGCGAGCTTCTCGGCATCCGATGGACGCAGTCGAGCTTCAAGAACATCTCGATCGCGCACCGCGACTCCGTTGCGATCCTCGACGAGTTCGTGGGGCCGAAGCGCTAGATGCGGACGAGAGGACTCGAACCTCCACGGGCCGTGAGGCCCACCAGGACCTAAACCTGGCGCGTATTCCAATTCCGCCACGTCCGCGTGGCACTTCCGAAACGATCGCATACGGATCGTGCTGAACCGTCGCGCCGTTCCGCGGACGCGTTTATGCTTGCGGCGATGGAGGTTGCGACAGCCCGGCCGGGCTACGAGCTCTGGCGGCCGAATCGCGAGAAGGCCGAGGCGAAGACGATGAAGGCCGTGATCGCCTTCGTCCTGCTGGTCAGCGCCGGCCTGCTGATCATCATCACCCTCGGCGGCTGGGAACGGCTGCTCGGACCGAGCGTCGGCGTGATGTCGCTGGGCTGGGCCGCGCTCTACATCCTCTTCGCGTTCCTCGTCATGCGCTGGAGCCGCGGCATCCTGCCCGTCGCCGCCGCGCTCGCGGTGATCCTGGCCATCTTCGCGGCGATCGCCGCGCCCGACTGGTTCGCGCGCGACAAGGACGGACTCGACTCCCCCGCCCTGCCCGAGGACCTGCTCGGCCTGCTGACCCTGATCGTCGTCCCGGTGCAACTCGTCCTGATCGCCGTCGCGATGATCGGCTTCAACCAGGAGTGGCACGTCGAGGAGGAGCGGCCGATCGGCGGTCGCCCGCTTCACGGCGAGGGCGATGCCGACGACGCCGGCGCCGCTCCTGCCCCCGCCTAGCGACGCCTAGAAGAGCGCCGGCTGCTCCTCGCGCGGCTCGATCAGCGCCGGCCCGTCCTTGCGCACGTCGTTGACGAGGTCGGAGACCTCGAGCGCGGTCAGCAGATCGTCGGGCGGCGGCACGAGCAGCTCGCGCAGCTCATCCGGGGTACGGTCGGGATCGAGCCAGTCGGCCTCCGCATCGCCGGGCAGGATCACCGGCATCCGGTCGTGGATCGGCCGCATCAGCTCGTTCGGCGGGCAGGTGACGATCGCGCAGCTGTGCAGGACGTCGTCGCTCTCCGCGCACCGGCAGCTCCGCCCAGATCCCGGCGAACGCGAACAGCTCGTCGTCGGGACGGCTGAACCACAGCGGGCCGCTTGCCGCGATCGTCGGTCAGCCACTCGTAGAAGCCGTCGGCGGGGATGAGGCAGCGGCGGAGGCGAAACGACTCCTTGAACGCCGGCTGGGTCTCGAGCGTCTCGGCGCGAGCGTTGATCAGCGGCCGGGCCCCCTTCTTCTCCGCCCAGCGCCCGGGAACCAGCCCCCAGCGCAGGCGACCGAGATCGCGCGCTCCCTCGTCGAGCCGGCGGACCGCGAGCACCGGGTCGGTCGGCGCGATGTTGAACCGCGGCTCCTCGGCGACCTCGACCGACTTCGAGGATGTCGAAACGTGCCCGCAGCCGCAGCGGATCGGGGTTCGTGAGCGTGTAGCGACCGCACATGGATGCCGGAGGTGGGAGTCGAACCCACACGCCCCGAAGGACACGGCCTTTTGAGGGCCGACGCGTCTGCCATTCCGCCACTCCGGCTCGTGCCACAACGATAGACGCGGCAGCAGGCGATAATCCCCCGCTCGTGGACGCGGCGGGACGCATGGAGATCATTCGCGAGCTCTGCTCGTTCGAGGGCCGGTTCGCCGGGACCGACGCCGAGCGCCGGGCCGCGAACCGGCTCGCCGAGCGACTGCGCGAGCTCGGACGGCGCGCCGAGGTCGAGCCGACCTACGTCCACCCGCAGTCGGCGCTCGTCCACGCCGCGCACTGCCTGCTCGGGTTCGCCGGCAGCCTCGTCGCGATCAACGTGCCCGGCGCTCGGCTTCGGCCTGGTCCTCGTCGCGGCGACCTCGATGTACCTCGACCTCAACGGGCGGTTCTACCTGCTGCGCTCGCTCTTCTTCCGCCGCGCCTCGCAGAACGTCGTCTCGCCGGGCGCGAATCCCAAGGCGCCGGCCCGGCTGCTGATCTGCGCTCACCTCGACGCGGCCCGCACGGGCTGGGTGTTCGCCGCCCAACCGCGCACGCCGGTTCGCCCGCCTCGCGCAGCGATCGAGCCTGCCCCTGGGGCCCTACCGGATCGTCTTCTGGTCGCTGGCGACGCTGATCCCGCTGCTCGGCCTGCGGATGGCCGGCGTCGACTCGCAGTTCGTCGCGGTGCTCCAGCTCCTCCCCACCCTGGTCCTCCTGGTCGGGCTCTTCGCGCTGGTGGAGACCGCGCTCGCCGACGTCGTCCCCGGCGCCAACGACAACGCGAGCGGGGTCGCGACCGCGATCTCGCTCGCCGACGGAGCTCGAGGACGAGCGCGCCCGCCAACCTCGACGTCTGGGTCGTACTCGCCGGCGCCGGCGAGTCGCTGCAGGAGGGGATGCGCGCGCTTCGTCCGCTCACGCCGCAAGGAGTTCGAGACGCCCGACCACCTTCGCACTCGCGATCGACTCGGTCGGCCGCGGCGACGTCCGCTTCCAGACCAGCGCCGGCTGGGTGGTCAGCTATCGCATGGACCGCCGCCTGGTCGAGCTCGCGAAGGCGATCGCGGACGCCGATGCCGAGGGCGATCAGCGCTACGGCGCCGCCGGCTTCGCCAGCGGCCTCGGCGGCGACGCGGTGATCGCGGCCGCCGCGGGCTGGCGCGCGATCGGACTGACCTGTCACGACGCCGACGGCTACGTCGCCAACCGCCATCTGCCCGCCGACACGCCGAGGACGATCAACCACGCCGCCCTGGACCGCGCCCACGACTTCGCGCTCGAGCTGATCCGTCGCCTCGACGCCGATCTCGGGCGCAAGGGGAAGCCCTGATAGAAGTGTCGGCGTGAGCGAGACGGCCGCAGCCGGGCGCGGGGAGCTGCTCTGGGAGCCCTCTGCGGACGCGATCGAGCGCTCGAACATGACCTGCTACATGCGCTGGCTCGAGGCCGAGCGCGACCTTTCCTTCGACGGCGACTACGAGGCCGCTGCGCCGCTGGTCGATCGACTCGCTGGACGAGTTCTGGGCCTCGATCTGGGAGTACTTCGACGTCCTCGCGGACGGCAACCCGACCACCGTGCTCGCCGACCGCTCGATGCCGGGTGCGGTGTGGTTCCCGGACGTCAGCCTCAACTACGCCGAGCACATCTTCCGCAACCGCGACGAGAACGCGATCGCGGTCCGCCACCAGGCCGAGGACGGCGAGCTCGGCGAGATCAGCTGGGGCGAGCTTCGCGCCCGGGTCGCAGCCTTCGCCGGCGGGCTGCGCTCGCTGGGCGTCGAGCGCGGCGACCGGGTCGTCGCCTACGCGCCGAACTCACCCCAGGCGCTGATCGGCTTCCTGGCCACCGCCTCGCTCGGCGCCACGTGGTCGTCGTGCTCACCCGACTTCGGCGTCTCGACCGTGGTCGACCGCTTCGCGCAGATCGAGCCGAAGGTCCTGATCGCCGTCGACGGCTATCGCTACAACGGCCGCGAGTTCGACCGCATGGGCGTCGTCACGGAGCTCGAGCAGGCGATGCCGACCCTCTCCCACACCGTCCTCGTCCCCTACCTCGATCCCGGCGCCGACCCGTCCCGCCTGGCGCACGGGATCGCCTGGGCGGAGGTCGAGCGCGCCGGCGAGGGCGCCGAGCTGAGCTTCGAGCGGGTCCCGTTCGACCACCCGCTCTGGGTCCTCTACTCCTCGGGCACCACCGGCCTGCCGAAGGCGATCGTCCAGGGCCACGGCGGAATCCTGCTCGAGCAGCTGAAGAAGCTCGGCCTCCACCTCGACGCCCAGCCCGGCGACCGGGTCTTCTGGTTCACGACGACCGGGTGGATGATGTGGAACTTCCTCGTCGGCGTGCTGCTCACCGAGGCGTCGATCGTCCTCTACGACGGCAGTCCCGGCCATCCCGGCATGGGCGTGCTCTGGGACCTGGCGGACGAGGCGCAGATCACCTGCTTCGGGACCTCCGCCAGCTACATCGCCGCCTGCATGAAGGACGGTGTGGAGCCCGGGGCGGGCCGCGACCTGTCGGCGCTGCGCTCGGTCGGCTCGACCGGCTCGCCGCTCTCGCCGGAGGGATTCCAATGGATCTACGACCACCTCGGCGCGGACACCTGGCTGTTCTCGACCTCCGGCGGGACCGACGTCTGCACCGCGTTCGTCGGGGGCGTGCCGATCCTGCCCGTCTACCGCGGCGAGCTCCAGGCGCGCTCGCTCGGCTGCGCCGTCGAGGCGTGGAGCGAGGACGGCGAATCGGTGATCGACGAGGTCGGGGAGCTGGTGATCACCGAGCCGATGCCCTCGATGCCGGTCTTCCTGTGGGGCGACGCCGACGGCTCGCGCTACCGGGAGAGCTACTTCTCCACCTTCCCCGGGATCTGGCGGCACGGCGACTGGATCGAGATCACCTCGCGGGGCACGGCGATCATCTATGGGCGCTCCGACTCGACCATCAACCGGTCCGGAATCCGGATGGGCACGTCCGAGATCTACCGCGCGGTGGCCTCGATCGACGAGATCACCGACGCGCTCGTCGTCGACGTCCCGCGCCCCGGGACCGAGGGGTGGATGCCGCTGTTCATCGTCCTGCGCGAGGGGACGAAGCTCGACGACGAGCTGACCGCGGAGATCGCGCGCCGGATTCGCGAGCGCTGCTCGCCGCGCCACGTACCCGACCGGGTCTACGAGATCGCCGAGGTCCCGCGGACCTTGAGCGGCAAGGTGCTCGAGGTCCCGGTGAAGCGGATCCTGACGGGCACGCCGCCCGAGCAGGCGGCCTCGCGGGACTCGCTAGCCAACCCCGACGCGCTCGACTACTTCGTCGACCTCGCCGACGAGCTGGAAACGACCGGCTGACGGCGGAGCGAGCTCGACCCGGTTGCGGCCCGCCTCCTTGGCGTCGTAGAGCGCGCCGTCGGCGGCCTGGAAGAGATCGCGCAGCCCGAGCCCGCCGGGCCGGTGAACCGCGATCCCGAAGCTGGCGGTGAGCGCCGGGCGCTCGGCGGCGAACTCGGTCTCGATCGCGATCCGCAGCCGCTCCGCGACCGCCATCGCCCCGGCGGCATCCGTTTCCGGCGCGACGATCGCGAACTCATCGCCACCGGTGCGGGCGGTGATCTCGATCGAGCGCGTGACCTCGCCCACGATCCGCGCCAGACGGCGCAGCGCCTGGTCGCCGGCGGGATGGCCGAACGAGTCGTTGTAAAGCTTGAAGTGATCGAGGTCGAACAGGATCAGGGCAAGCGGCTGGCGGGTTCGGTCCGACCGCCCCAGCTCCTGCGCGATCCCCTCGCGCAGCGCCCGCCGGTTGCTGAGGCCGGTCAGAGGGTCCGTGCGGGCGTCGGTTTCGAGCTCGGCGACGAACGCCCGCGCCTGCGAGGCGAGCCCGGCAAGGACCACGGCGGCGACGATCGCTGTCCCCGCCAGCATCGCCAGCGAGAGCGCGCTCGGCACGGCTCCCGGCCCTGAGATCCGGGTGGCGATGTCGTAGACGGCGACCGCGAACGCTCCGTGGACCGCGGTCGCCGCGCGGCCCAGGAAGGTCGCGGCGGCGATCACCACCCAGGCGAAGTAGAGCGCGTACGAGGTCGCGGCCTCGGGCCCGGCGAAGCAGATCACCACGCCGACGAGCACCGAGCCGAGCGCCGGCGCCAGGGTGAGGAACCACATCGGCGTCCGAGCGAACGAGGTCAACAGTCCCGCGGCGACGGCGAAGGCGGCGCCCGCGACAGCGGCCAGGATCAGCTCGTTGCGCCCGCCCGTCCCGACGGCGGGGAGCAGGAGCGTGAACAGCAGCACAAGGGCTCCGGCGCCGAACAGGATCGCCAGCGTGCGGGCGATCGTGGCGCGCTCGGCCTCGATCCCGTACCGGGTCCGGTCGAGGCGCCAATCGAACCGGCGCCGCGCCAACCTGAGGACGGATCGCGTCCGATCACGCATACCCGATGTAGCCGTGCTCCGCACCCCAAACGCACCTCCGCAATCCCTATCGGCCGTCGGCGCGGAGACCTTTAGCCCTCTGGACGCAGCTTCATCTGAGCTTAATATTGCTCTGAAGCACCCAATCGGAACGTAGGATGGGGCCGAAATGAGCAAGCCGACGGTGGTCGAGTTCGACCTCGACCGGTATCTGCGCAACTCGAAGAAGGTCGACCTCTCGGAGCTCGAGTGGGACCGGATCGCCGACCACCAGCTCTCGGACGGCGACGTCATGTGCCTGCACTACATGATGGACATCGAGACGCACACGGTGATCTACCTGCGCGATCTGCTCGCGACCCGGGCCGCCGCCGACCCGCAGATCACCGCGTTCCTCTCCTGCTGGGTCTACGAGGAGCTCTGGCACGGCGAGGCCTTCGCCGACTTCCTGCGCTCGTACGGGATCGAGGAACCGTTCGAGCCGAAGCTCCCGGACGGCCGCACTCCGCTGCCGAGCCATCCGGACCGCTGGCGCGACCTGCGCGTCAAGCTCGGGGTCGGCAACGGCTTCGGAATCGTCCCGACGATGCTCGGCTCGCGCCTCACCCGCCACTTCGTCGCCATCCACATGATGTGGGGAGCCGTCAACGAGCTCACCACGCTGACCGGCTACTACGCCCTGATCCGCCGCTGCGACCACCCCGTCCTGCATCAGCTGCTGCGCAAGGTGATCCAGGACGAGCGCCGGCACTTCGCCTTCTACCGCGCCCAGGCCAAGGCGCGCATGGAGCGCTCGCGGACCGCGCGCACGCTCGTCCGGTGGGTGCTCAAGCACCTCTGGACGCCGGTCGGCGCCGGCGTCAAGTCAGAGGAAGAGGTCGACGCGCTCGCGCTGTACCTGTTCGGCGACTCCAACGAGGGCCGCGACCAGGTCCGCGGCATCGACCAGACGATCGCGGCCGTGCCGGGGCTCGAGGGGCTGACGATCCTGGAGGACTACCTCGACGCGGCGCTCGAGCGCGCCGCGGCCCGACCCGGCTGGGCCGGCGCCGCGTCGATGGGGCGCCGCGGTCCCGCCCCCCGCCCCGGCGCACTGGCGCGAGCCGGCGACGGGCCGCGCCGACGTCATGCCGGCGACCTCGGCGATCGAGCGCCGCGAGGAAGCGGCGATGGCCGCACGCATCCTGAGACGCGCACGCCCGGGCGCGGAAGCAGAACAAGACGTCCGAGGCGTAGCCGCGGACAATTGATTCGAGCGGGAGCGGAGGACGTGGCGCGAGTTGTTCAGCCGATACCAAGCCTGGACGCGCGTTCGCGCGCCCGCGCGACCACCTCGTCCGCTCCCTCGACGACGCCGCCGCGCATCAAGACCTTCCCCGCGACCACCGTCGTGTCGACGATCGACCCCGACGCGGCGTAGACGAGTCCCGCGTCGAGCGTTCCGAGCGAGAGCACGGGATCGTCGGTGTGGACGAGCAGGAAGTCCGCGGGCGCGCCGACCGCGAGGCCGCGGCCGCCCAGCAGGCCCGACCGCCGGCCCGTGGCGATCGCCAGCGACTCGCTCGCGGTCACGGCGGCGGGGTCGCGCGCCTCGTTCTTCTGCAGGAGCGCGAACGTCTTCGCGTCGGACAGCAGGTCGAGCGAGTTGTTCGAACCGGGGCCGTCGGTACCGAGGCCGACCTCGATCCCGACCTGGCGGGCCTCGGTGTAGGGGAAGACCCGCCCCACGGCGAGCTTCAGGTTCGCGACCGGGTTCGTGACCACGGTCGCACCCCGATCGGCGATCAGCTCGAGCTCCGCGCGATCGAGCCAGCAGCCGTGGGCGAGGACGGTGTGCGGGCCCAGCATCCCGACCCGCTCGAGGTAGAACGCGGGGCGCGCCCCGTGCTGTTCCAGGCAGGTCGCGACCTCATCCTCGGTCTCGGAGAGGTGGATCTGGACCGTGACCCCGAGCTCCCTCGAGCGCTCGGCGACCCAGCGCAGCGAGCGCTCCGAGAGCGAGTAGATCGCGTGCGGTGCGAACCCCGGGCGGGCGAGCTCGCCGCCCGCCTCAGCGATCTGGTCGAGGCTGCGCTCGGCATCGGCGCAGGCGCGCTCGGACTTCGCCGGGTCCGAGTCGTCGATCAGCGGCGCCGCGGTGATGGCCCGCACGCCGGCGTCCTCGACGGCGCGCGCCGTCGCGTGGGCGTGCCAGTACATGTCCCAGAAGCTGGTGGTGCCGGTGCGGATCATCTCGACGCAGGCCAGGCGGGTCCCCCAGTAGACGTCGTCGTCCGACATCCGCTTCTCCACCGGCCAGATGTGGTCGGTGAGCCACTCCATCAGCGGCAGGTCGTCGGCGAACCCCCGGAACAGGGTCATCGCGGCGTGTGTGTGACCGTTGACGAGCCCCGGGATGAGGGCCATCCCGTCGCCGTCGATGACCTCGTCGCCGGGCTCGGGCTCGACCCCCGGGGCGAGCGCCACGATCTCGCCGTCCTCGCAGCGCAGGCCGACCGCGACCCCCTGGTCGGTCGCCTTGATGACTGCCAGTCCCACTCGTCCAAGGGTATGTGAGGCCCCCGGCGATACGGTGGCCGCTGTACGCGGCGCGCGCCTGATCAGTCCGCGAACGGCAGCTCGAGCAGCTCCCGGTGAGCGTCTACCGCCGTCGCGTCCTCATCCCTTGAGGTGCGCGGTGTAGTGGGGCCCCCCGCAGTACGGGTCGGAGTTCTGGTGCTGGATCGACCCCTTCACCTTGTCCTTCTTGACGAACTTCCCGTTGAAATCCCACTCACCGCTGCCGACCAGGAAGTGGCCGCTCCTACTCACGAAACCCCTGCCGTCGATCTGCCAAACCTGGTCGCAGTACTCGCCCTTGCGAGCGATTTCCCAGGTGGGGAGCTTGACCTTGCAGTTCTTGAACTTGAACCGGACCTTTTGGCCCTGGGAGGTCTCGCCGACGTATTTGCCTTCCGCGTAGTTGTCGCCGCAACCGAGGACGCCGTCATCGTCGTCACCGTCGCCGATACCGTTCTTCAGGCAGGCACCGGCGGTGCAGTAGCCGTCCCAGCCACAGGCCGAGCCGCAGCCGCCGCCGTCGTAGGCCCAATCCCCGTCGAACGACTGCCCGCTGGCGCTCATCGTGAACCTGAAGGTGCCCTTCCTCGGTGGGTCGCCGGGCTGCTCCCAGGTGCCCTCGTTGACGTTGCCCGTGACGTTGCCGCTGATCGTGCCCGGGCTGAAGCCCTCGTAGGAGCCGCTGCCGCCCGCGTCGAGCGTCATCACGCCGAAGTCCGTGTTCCAGGTCCCCTCCCAGGTGTTGCCGGCCCTGTCGCCGGCCCCCGAGGCCCCCGACGAGACGAGCGCGCCGAACGTGACCATCGCCGCGATCACGCAAACCCCGCTCCAAGCCCTCCGTGGCGTCACCGGCAACCGTACACCCGATCGGGAGGAAGTCAACGCGCGTATGCGAGTCTTCCGGCGTGGGAGAGGACGGCGTTCGAGACGACCTCGCCGAGGCGCTCGAGCGCCGGCGGCGGACCACCGACGACGCCCGGCCCGAGGCGGTCGAGCGGCGCCACGCGGCCGGTGCTCGCACCGCGCGCGAGAACCTCGAGGATCTCGTCGACACCGGAAGCTTCGTCGAGTACGGCGGCCTGGCGATCGCCGCGCAGCGGATGCGACGCGAGCAGGAGGAGCTGATCGCGCGGACGCCGGCCGACGGGCTGATCGGCGGGACGGCGCGGATCAACGGCGACCTGCACGGCGAGCGCGCCGCCTGCGCGGTGCTCTCCTACGACTACACCGTGCTCGCCGGCACCCAGGGCGCCGTCGGCCACCAGAAGAAGGACCGGCTGTTCGAGCTGATCGAGCGGACGCGGCTGCCGACCGTGATCTTCGCCGAGGGAGGCGGCGGGCGGCCAGGTGACACCGATTACGCCGTCGTCTCCGGGCTCCACGTGCGTGCGTTCGCGCTCTGGGCCCGCCTGTCGGGGATCGTGCCGCGGATCGCGATCGTCTCCGGGCGCTGCTTTGCCGGCAACGCGGTGCTCGCCGGGGCCTCGGATCTCATCGTCGCCACGGAGAGCACGGCGCTCGGGATGGGAGGCCCCGCGATGATCGAGGGTGGCGGCCTGGGCAGCTTCGAGCCCGACGCGATCGGGCCGATCTCGGTCCAGGGGCCGAACGGCGTCGTCGACGTCGAGGTCCCCGACGAGGCCGAGGCGGTCGCGGTCGCCAAGCGCCTCGTCTCCTACTTCCAGGGCCCGCTGGCCGATTGGGCGGAACCCGACCAGGCGCTGCTGCGCGACGTGGTCCCGGAGCGGCGCCGGCGCGCGTACGAGGTCCGCGCCGTCGTCGAGGGCCTCGCCGACACCGACTCGGTGACGGTGCTGCGTGAGCGCTTCGCGCCGGAGATGTTGACCGCGCTCGCGAGGATCGAGGGCCGGCCGGTCGGCGTGATCGCGAACAACCCGATGCGCCTCGCCGGAGCGATCACCAGCGACGGCGCGGACAAGGCTGCGCGCCACCTGCAGCTGTGCGACGCGTTCGGGCTGCCGGTGATCTCGCTGATCGATACGCCGGGGATGATGGTCGGACCGGAGGCCGAGGCGACCGGGCTGGTCCGCCATTGCTCGCGGCTGTTCGTCGCCGGCGCCAACCTGCGCGTCCCGCTCTGCGCGGTGATCCTGCGCAAGGCATACGGGCTCGGCGCCCAGGCGATGGCCGGCGGCAGCACGCACGAGCCGGTGCTCACGGTCGGCTGGCCGACCGCCGAGCTCGGGGCGATGGGCCTCGAGGGCGCGGTGAAGCTCGGCTTCCGTCGCGAGCTCGAGGCGATCGAGGACGAGGCCGAGCGCGCCGCGGGGCTGGAGGCAATGGTCGCCCACGCCCACGAGCACGCGAAGGCGCTCAACGCAGCGACGATCTTCGAGCTCGACGACGTGATCGACCCGGCCGAGACGCGGCGCCTGCTCGCGGCGACGCTCGCCGCCGCGTCGGCACGCGATCCCGAGCCGGCGCCACCACGGTTCGTGGACACCTGGTAGCTACGTCAGCTGCGGGAGGATCGCTTCGAGCGTCGCCCGCAGGGTGGCTGCGTTTCGATCGCGGTTGCGCTCGATCTCGGTCAGCGTCAGGTCCTCGCCGCCGACGCCGTTGGCGAGGTTGTCGACGACGCACAGCGCTGCGTAGCGCAGGCCGAGCTCACCGGCGATCACGCATTCCGACGCGACCGTCATCCCGATCACGTCGGCGTGCGCGGCGATGAAGCGGATCTCGGCCGGCGTCTCGAGGCGCGGGCCGCGGGTCTGCCAGTACACCCCTCCCCCGCCGCCTCGGTCCCCGCCTCCCGCAGCGCCTCGCGCAGCTCGCCGCGCAGCGCGGCATCGAAACCCGGTACCCGGTGCGCGGCGGGACCCTCGAGCGCGGTCAGCGGATCGGCGTCGAGGGCGATGAAGTCGTCGGGACAGACCAGCGTCCCGGGGCCGAGCTCGACGCGCAGGCCGCCGACCGAGCTCACCGCCAGCACCCGGTCGCACCCGCCCTCCTTCAGAGCCTGCAGGTTGGTCACGTGGTCGATCAGGTGCGGGAGCCCGTAGCCCTTGCCGACCTCGTGGCGGCGGATCAGCTTCCAGTCGCCCGCCGGGAGCTCGGCGTCATGCAGCGAGCTACCGGCGATCAGTCCCAGGCTTCCCACGGTTCGCAGAGTAGCCGCGGCGGCTCCCTGGATCCGGCCGCTCGGTGGTGGTAGCGTCGCCCCGAACGCTGAATGGACTCGGTAAGCGCCAGGTGGAGGGTGACCGCTGCGATCGCGATGACGATCGGGGGCGTGCTCCTGATCGCGCTCGTCGCGGGCCGCTCCGAGCGGGCGGGGGCGCAGGGCCCGGCGGGACCCCCGGCCGGCGCCCTGAAGAAGCTGGAGAAGATGGCTAAGGGGCTCAAACAGGCGGGTAAGCACGCCGAAGAGCCCGGCAAGACGTTCATCAACGACGTCAAGGAAGTCGAGCGCATCAAGCACAACTTCGTCCGCGACGCCTTCAAGAGCCAGACGGTCTCCGGCTGTTCGCTCGGCGGGCTCATGCGTCGCATGCTGGAGATCGACGACGAGCTCAACCTGGCGAAGAACGAGAAGGACGCCCGCGAGGCGGCGGTGAAAGAGGCCCGGAAGAAGGCCGCCGGGCTGTTGGAGGAGTTGACGAAGTGCTCCACCGACAAGTTCCCGAAGTTCCAGGCGCAGCTGGTCGTCCAGGGAATCGACGGGTTTGCTGAGGCAGGCGAGGCCGGCTTCGGCGCCGCCGTCGACGCGGTGGCCAAGGAGAAGCGCCGGATCCTCGTCGGCGAGCAGGTCTACAACTGCTTCGCCGTGGAGTTCTTCGACAGCCTGGAGACGATCGACGCGGCGCTCGGCGAGGTGAACCATTACCCCAAGGGCCAGAATCCCAACGAAACCAGCGACCGCCTGACCGACGCCCGCCGCGAGGCCCTCCGCAAGGCCCGCGGCGTGCTGCGGAAGCTGACCCGCAGCTGGAGGGTCGTGCCGTGCGGCAGCGGGACGGTCCCGCCCAATGAGGCGCCGGAGATCGTGGCGTTCACCTCGGTCTTCGGCACCGCGTGCGACACATGCACCCTGTACACCGTCACGGCCACGGACGCGGAGGACGGGGCGAACCTCAAGTACGAGTGGGACAAGCAGCCCCCGCCGTTCCCAGGCGTCGATCCCGAGGACACGGACTGCGGCGCGTTCACCCCTCCGGATATCCCGGCCCCGGGAGTCGTGGCGCCGAACCCCAACCAGGCGGTCTGGAATCACCCCAACGAGCCGCGACCGGACGTTCCGGACCCGTGCAGCCACAAGGCGGCCGAGCATCCCGGCCTCATCTTCGTCGTCGTCACTGACACCAAGGGCGCGAGGGAGGTCTGCCTCTACGAGCACGGGTCGGCGCCGACGACCAGCGACGACCCCGCCGTCAACTGCTGAAACCGCCCGGCGGGTAGCCTGCCCCGCCTCATGGACCCGCTCGAAGCGCTCGCGATCTTCGCGGCCGGGATCGCGGCCGGCGCGATCAACGCCGTCGTCGGCAGCGGCACCCTGATCACCTTCCCGGTGCTGATCGCGCTCGGCTACCAGCCGCTGATCGCAAACGTCTCCAACAACATCGGGCTCGTCCCCGGGGCGCTCGCCGGCGTCTACGGCTACCGCCGCGAGCTCGAGGGCCAGCGCAGCCGCGCGGTGCGACTCGGCGCGTTCTCGATTGTCGGCGGGGTCGCCGGCGCGACCCTGCTCCTCGTCCTCCCCGCCTCGGCCTTCGACGCGATCGTGCCGGCCCTGATCGCGGTCGCGCTCGTGCTCGTCGTCGCCCAGCCGCGGATCGAGCGCGCGCTCGCCCACCGGCCGGAGCCGAAGGGCGAGCACGGCGTGGCGCTGCGCGGGGCGATGACCGCGAGCGGCGTCTACGGCGGGTACTTCGGCGCCGGCCAGGGCATCCTGCTGATGGGGATCCTCGGGATCGGCCTCCGCGACAGCCTCCAGCGCCTCAACGGGCTCAAGAACGTCCTCGCAGGGCTCGTCAACGCGGTCGCAGGCGTGATCTTCGTCTTCGCGGCCGACGTCGACTGGGGTGTGGCCGGCCTGATCGCGGTCGGCTCGGTAATCGGCGGCCTCGTCGGCGCCCACTACGGCCGGCGGCTCGAGCCCAACCTCCTGCGCGCCCTGATCGTCGTCGTCGGCGTGACGGCGATCGCCCGGCTGCTCCTCGACTGAGGGCTACGCGGGCGTGATCGGGTTGCGGCGCTCGGTGAACGAGCGGTCGCGCTCCTCGGCGAACGCGAAGCGGCGGATCAGCTCGTCGCGCAGCGAGTCGGGCTCGATCACGGCGTCGACGACCATCTCCGAGGCGAGGTGCAGGATGTCGATGTCGGCCGAGTACTCCTCGCGCTTGGCCTGGATGAAGCGCTCGCGCTCGGCCTCGTCGGCGATCTCCTGGATCTGGTTGTAGAAGACCGCGTTGATCGCCGCCTCCGGTCCCATCACCGCGATCGACGCGGTCGGCAGCGCAATGCAGCAGTCGGGTTCGAACGCCGGGCCCGCCATCGCGTACAGCCCGGCGCCGTACGCCTTGCGGGCGATCACCGAGAGCTTGGGCACGGTCGCCTCGGAGACGGCGCTGATCATCTTCGCCCCGTGGCGGATGATCCCCTGGCGCTCGACGTCGGTGCCGATCA
Source organism: uncultured Solirubrobacterales bacterium (assembly GCA_963811505.1). Lineage (GTDB taxonomy): Bacteria > Actinomycetota > Thermoleophilia > Solirubrobacterales > 70-9 > WHSW01. Next base: position 138,280 of record CAWERC010000003.1, read on the forward strand.
TGAACCCGGGCACGTCGGCGAGGAAGAGCAGCGGGATGTTGAAGGCGTTGCAGGTGGCGATGAAGCGCGCCGCCTTGTCGGCCGAGTCGACGAACAGGACCCCGCCCTTGAACTTCGGCTGGTTGGCGACGATCCCGATCGCGCGCCCGTCCAGGCGCGCGTAGCCGACCACGAGCTCCTTCGCCCAGCGCTCGTGGACCTCGCAGAACGAGCCCGCGTCGATCAGCGCCCCGATCAGCTCCTTGATGTCGAACGACGTCTTCTCGTCGGTGGGCACGATCTGCGAGACGGTCAGGTCCGCCTCCGGCTCGGCGGGCGGCGCCGACGGCGGGCGCTCCCGCCAGCTCGTCGGCATGTACGACAGGTAGCGCTTCGCGAGCTCGATCGCGTCCTCGTCGGTCTTGACCAGGAAGTGGCCGCATCCGGAGACGCCGGTGTGCATCTTCGCCCCGCCCATCTCCTCCAGGGTCACCTTCTCGCCGATCACCATCTCGGCCATCCGCGGCGACCCGAGGTACATCGAGGCGTTGCCGTCGCGCATGATCACCACGTCGCAGAAGGCCGGGATGTAGGCGCCGCCCGGCCGCCGACGGGCCGAACAGCAGGCAGACCTGCGGCACGCGGCCCGACAGCCTGACCTCGTTGTAGAAGATCCGCCCGGCGCCCCTGCGCCCCGGGAACATCTGCACCTGATCGGTGATTCGCGCCCCCGCCGAGTCGACCAGGTAGATCATCGGCAGCTCCAGGGTCAGCGCCCGCTCCTGGATCCGGAGGATCTTCTCGACCGTCTTCGGGCCCCAGGACCCGGCCTTGACGGTGGGGTCGTTGGCCATCAGGCAGACCCTGCGGCCGCCCATCAGAGCGAGGCCGGTGACGACGCCGTCGGCCCCGAGCCCCTCGGCGTCCCAGTTGGCGAGCAGGGCCTCCTCGCTGAACGACTCCGGGTCGACGAGCCGCGCGACCCGCTCGCGGACGCCGAGCTTGCCCTGCTCGGCGGTCTTGGCGTGGTGGCGCTCGGGGCCGCCGGCGAGCGCCGCCTCGATGGCGGCCTCGAAGTCAGTGCCCTCGCGGGTGCCCATTCGTCCTCACTTGGTGTCGCTGGCGAGGAGCGTGGTCTCGTCGGTGTCGTCGGTCGCACGCTCGTCCTCGTCCCCCGGCCCCCGCTCGGCGCGCGCCGGGGTCCGGTGCTCGGTCGCCGTGCCGGCGATTCCGCTCGCCAGCCGATCGAGCTCGGCGATCACGGCGTCGCGACGCTGCTCGAGGTCGGAGATCAGCTCCTCGATGTCGGCCTTGCGGCGCTGCGCGTCGGCGACGATCCGCTCCGCCTCCTTGCGCGCCCCCGCCCGGATCACCTCGAGCTCGGCATCCGCCTCGCCGCGGGCGCCCTCGGCGTAGCTGTCGGCCTCGGCGCGTACCTTGCGCGCGTAGGCGTCGGCCTCGTCGCGGGTGTCGCCGGCGTACTCGGAGGCCTCGCCGCGCAGCGACTCGGCGGTCAGGTTCGCGTCGACGAGCTGCTGGCGGACCTCGTTCGCGGCGTCCTCGCGGATCGCCTGCGGCGGCGCCGTGGGCCTCGGTGAGGATGCCCGCGGTCTGCTCGCCGATCCGCTCCAGCTCCATGCGCACGGCCTCGGCGCCGGCCGCGCCCTCGCCTCCGCCGGTCTCCAGCCAATCGGCGAGCTCGGCCAGGAACCGGTCGACCTCGCCCCGGTCGTAACCACGGACCGCCGACGAGAATTCGGCCTTGCGGATCCGCTCGATCGAGTGCTCGTCCACTGCCTCTCCTTCTGTCGATCTGCCCCCGTCGCGAGGGTACCGACTGGGATTCGCCGGGCTCTAGGCGCTGGGATCGGCCGGGACGGGCTTCTCACCGGAGTAGTCGTAGAAGCCACGCCCGGTCTTGCGCCCGAAGTGGCCGGCATCGACGAGCTTGCGCAATGTCTCCGGCTGGGCGAAGCGGTCCTCCCCGTAGTAGTCGACCATCACGTCGGCGATCGAGGCAAGCGTGTCGAGCCCGACGAAGTCGGCCAGGGTCAGCGGGCCCATCGGGTGGCTGGCCCCGGCCATCATCCCCCGGTCGATGTCCTCGATCGAGCCGACGCCCTGCTCGTAGGCGCGGATCGCGTCGAGCATGTACGGGACCAGCAGCCGGTTGACGATGAAGCCGCGGTTGTCGTTGGCGGCGACGGTCGTCTTGCCGAGCTGCTCGCCGAGCGCGAAGCCCAGGTCGTAGGCGTCGTCGCCGGTCTCGGCCGCCCGCACCACCTCGAGCAGCGGCATCACCTGCGCCGGGTTGAAGAAGTGCAGGCCGAGGAAGCGGTCGGCCCGGTCCGTCACCGCGGCCTGGTCGGCGACCGCGAGCGACGAGGTGTTGGTGGCGAAGTAGGCCTCCGGCTTGGCGATCTCGTCGACCTGCTTCCACATCTCGAGCTTGCGCTCGAGATCCTCGGTGATCGCCTCGATCACCAGGTCGCAGTCGGCGAGGTCGGCGTAGTCGAGCGAGCCGGCGATCCGGCCGCGGACCGCGTCGGCGTCGTCCTGTTCGAGCTTGCCCTTCTCGACCGCGCGGGCGAGCTGCTTCTCGATCTTGCCGAGCCCCTTGTCGAGGGCGTCCTGGTCGGCCTCTACGACGGTGACCTCCCAGCCCGCCTGGGCGCAGATCTGGGCGATCCCGTGGCCCATCAGGCCGCAGCCGAGCACTCCTACCTTCGCGATCTCCACGGTGGCGCTTCCTCCTTGTCCGCTGATTGAGCGGAGCAGACTAGCCGGGGACGGGCACCGGCACCCGCCCGGCCGGAGCCCGGGCGAGTTCCTGGAGCTCGTCGATCCTCCGCTCGAGGCTTGCGGCCAGCCGCGTCAGGTCCCGCTCTGAACGGCCATCGCCGTAGAGGCCGAAGAAGGCCTGATCCCCGACCGTGGTCAGCCCGATCGAGAGCGTGTGCTCATCGGTGATCGGGACGACCGGGTATGCCTCGAGCAGCCGGCACCCACGCATGTAGAGCGCGCCGCGCGGACCGGGGATGTTGGAGACGACCAGGTTGAACGCGCGGGGGCTCGCCACGAGGCCGCTCGCCAGGCGACGCAGCGGCGAGGGAACGAAGCTCAGCAACCGCATCACGTCGTGGCCCCCCTGCGCCTCGCCCGACAGCTTGCGCTGCGCCGTCGCCGCGTGGATGTCCCGGAGGCGGCGCACCGGATCGGGCTCGTCGCACGGCAGGTCGATGAACATGAACGAGATCTGGTTGCCGAGCTCGTCCGCCGTACCGCTGCGGACGTTGACCGGGACCATCGTCTTCAGCCGCACGGCTCGTTCACCGTGGGCGTGAAGCAGGTCGCGCGTCGCCCCGGCGCTGGCGGCAAGGACGACGTCGTTGAGCGTCACGTCGAAGGCGCGCTTGACCTCCAGCAGGTCCTCGATCGGGCGCGAGACCAGGCCGAGGTGCCGCAGCGGCGAGATCGCGCGATTGAGCGCAGTCCGTGCCGGGGCCGGCCGAGCCGCGTCGGCGAGCGCCCGCGTGGCGCGGCCGACCCTGTTGAGGGCGGTTTCCGGGGCGCGCACCAGCCGTCCCGGCACCCGCAGCAGCTCGAGCTGATGCCGCCCGAATTCGAGCGTCCCTCGCGCCAGGAGCGAGATCCCGCTCGGGGCGGGACCCGGGCTCCAGCGCTCGACCTCGGGCTCGGGCGGCCGCTGTTCGGGATCGAGCAGCAGCGAGGCGAGCTCGACCGCCGCGACCCCGTCCACCATGCAGTGGTGGGCCTTGCCGACGAGCCCGATGCGCCCGTCGTCGAGCCGTGGGGCGATCGACATCTCCCACAAGGGCCGGTTGCGCGGAAGCGGTTTCGAGAGGCGCTCGTCGATCAGCGCCCCGAGGTCAGCGCTGTTCGAGCGCCTGACGTGACGGCGGACGTCGAACGACGGATCGTCGACCCAGACCGGGGCGCCGAGGCCCAGCGGGACCGGACGCAGCATCTGGCGGTACCGGGGGCTCGCCCCAACCGCGACGCGATGTGCTCCCGGAGCTCCTCGAACGTCGGCGGGGGATCCCCGGCGGGCGGATCGAAGACGGCGGCCCAGCCGACGTGCATGTGGGCGGAGGACGACTCGACGGCGAGGAACGCCTCGTCGAGTGGCGCCAGGCGCTGAGTGGACATCTCTCTCCTTCCTTGGGCCCTTCCTGAGCCCGAAGTCGGCTAGTAACCGCCCCGCGCGCGACGAAACCAACGCCCGCGGCGGTTTTCCTCGCAAATTGGGCTAACCGCTCGCGGCGGCGAGCATCTTCTGCATCGCCTCGGCGAGCGCCTGCACGCCGCTCATCGGCCGGACCATCACGGTCATCTCGGCGATGCGATCGTCGGCGCCGAACTTGAGGATGTCGACGCCCTGGACGGTCCTGTCCCCGACCCGCGCCTCGAACATCAGCACGGCGACATCGCCCGTTTCGACCTGCTCGAGGTAGCGGAAGTCCTCGAACACCTGGAGCACGGCGCCGAGCAGGAGCTTGATCGCGTCCTGCCCCTCGTAGGGCTTGTAGACGACCGGGCTGCGGAAGGTCGCGTCCTCGGCGAACAGCTCGTCGATGGCGCTGAAGTCCTTCGCCTCGGCCGCCGCGCGGAAGGCGTCGCTGCGCACCTCAGGACTCCAGCTCGGTCTCGAGGTTGATCTCGCCGACCGCGGCGAGCGCCTTCGAGACCGGGCAGCCCTGCTTCGTCTCCTCGGCGAGCCGCTCGAACTCGGCCTCGTCGATCCCGGGCACGCGGGCGCGGGTGTGGAGGTCGATGCGGTTGATCTCGAAGCCACCGCCCTCGGCGGGATTGAGGTGGACGTCAGCGCTCGTTTCGACCGCCTCGGGATCGTGGCCCGCCTGCTCCAGCGCCAGGGCCAGGGCCATCGAGTAGCAGCCTGCGTGCGCGGCGGCGATCAGCTCCTCCGGGTTGGTCCCCTCAGCGTCCTCGAACCGCGATCCCGCCGAGTAGGAGCCGCTGAAGGTGCCGAAGCCCATCGTCCCGCCGCCGTCGGTGAAGTTTCCGTCCCAGCGTGCCTGTGCGCTTCGCGTCGCCATGTCCGGAGCCTATCCCGCGTTCCACTCCACCGGCCCCGCGGTCAGCACGTGGGCGCCGAGCGGGCGGCCGAGCACCTCCTGGACCGCGCGCGAAGCCTCGATCAGCGCCGGCAGGTCGATCCCCGTCGCGATCCCCATCTCCTCGAGCATGGAGACCAGGTCCTCGGTGCCGATGTTGCCCGTCGAGCCCGGAGGTACCGGACAGCCGCCCAGCTCGCCGAACGCGGACTCGAACGACGTGATCCCCTCGCCGAGCGCCGCGTGCACGTTGGCGAGCGCCTGGCCTCGCGTGTTGTGGAAATGGGCGGTCAGCTCGGCGCCCGGCAGGCGGTCGCAGGCCGCGGCGAAGAACTGGGCGACCTGGCGCGGGTTGGCCATCCCGGTGGTGTCGCCGAAGGCAACCTCCTCGCAACCGGCCGCGGCGAGCGCCTCGGCGATCTGGAGCACGCGGTCGACCGGGACCTCGCCCTCGTACGGACAGCCGAAGCTGGTCGAGACCACGCCCTCGCAGCGCAGCCCGGCGTCCACCGCGCGCTCGATCACCCGCTCGAGGCCGGCGAGCGACTCGGCGATCGACCGATTGACGTTCTTGCGGTTGTGGGTCTCGGAGGCGGAGAGGAAGAGGTTGACCTCGTCGAAGCGGTCGCGATGGGCCAGCGCCCGGTCCAGCCCGCGCTCGTTGGGGATCAGGACCGAGTAGGCGACCCCGTCGAGTCGCTCGTATGAGGCGAGCACATGCTCGGCGTCAGCGAGCTGCGGGATGACGTCGGGGCGCACGAACGAGGTCAGCTCGATCCGCTTCAACCCTGCCGCTCCGAGCATCCCGATCAGGCGGACCTTGTCGGCGGTCGCGATCACCTCGGGCTCGTTCTGGAAGCCGTCGCGCGGTCCGACCTCGCGGATGCGGGCGCTCTGGGGCAGATCGCTCACGCAGAGGAGGTTATGCGGCGAAGGATTCTGTGGACGTATCGCGGCTGGTATCGGATCTGGGCATGAGTGAAGCGCAGTCGCGTGATGCCGGCAGCCGTATGGGCGTGATCCCGCAGGGTGTCGCGGGCTTGCTGCGTGGGGGTGCGGTGGTAGCGCAGGCCGTCGGTCTCGACGACCAGGCCGAGGTCGGGCCAGTAGAAGTCGACCTTGAAGCCGTTCACGCGCTGCTGGGTGAGTGGCGGCGGGAGCCCGGCGGCGCGGGCGATTGGGATGAAGCGCCGCTCCAGCTCCGAGTCGGTGAGGGTGAACGTGGAGCGGGCGAGCAGTTTCCGGACGATCCCGACCCCGGGCTGGCCGGCGTGGGCGTCGAGTGCGGCTCGCAGGGTTTCGGGATCGACGAGATCGAGCTTGTCGGCCTCGTTGATCGCCCGTTCGAGCTGTGGGGTGCGAAGCCGCCGCGCGAGATCGATGAGGGTGCGAATTGGGCTGGTGAGGGGGATGCCGTTTTCGATCCGAAGATCGGCTTCCGTCAGCGCCCCGCGGCGGTGGACGCGGATCCCTCGCACCCTTGGTGCGCGCGGCAACTCGACGGACACCTCGATCTCACCGTTCCGCTCCTCGCCGATCCGCAGAAGGGCGGCCGCGCTGCCGTGACTGAGCATCGCTCCGTCACCGCACGCGAGCACCGCGGCCATCCACCTGCCTTCTCTGCTCAGCTCCGGGCGCCCGACTACATAGACCCCCGGATAAGCCGTTCGCAGCTTCCCGGTCGCGCGACGATGGTCGATCCCTCGCCGCGAGACGCCTCGCTGCAAGAGCTGCGCCCGGGTCACCACCCCGTGCTGATCGGCCACCAGTGCCCAAATCTCCGACGACTGCGCGGTTGACCACACCATCGTGTGGTCAAGTGCTCAGTGGGCGCCGATTCGCCCCCTCAGGCGGTGCTGACGGCGCCAACGTCGATCGTGCGGCGCTCGTGGGTGCCGACCCCGATCGTGCGGTCGCCCTCGGTGACCTCGACGTCGAAGCGCAGCTTGCGGTCGTCGACGATCTCGCGCAGCGTCGCGCGGACCTTGCAGACCGCGCCCTCGCCAGCGCCGGCGACGTGCTTGACGCAGACCTCGAAGCCGACGGTCGCCTTGCCGTCTGGCAGGTTCTCGAACGAGAGGATCGAGGCGCAGCGCTCCATCATCGCGATCATCCCCGGGGTCGAGAGCACGCGGACGCCGATCGTGCCGCCCACGTCGGTGACCAACCGGTCCTCGACCGTGAACTCGTCGACGCGCTCGGCCCCCGGCTCGAGCACCTAGCCGACCATCCCCATCCCGCCGGAGACGCCGATCGTCTCGCCGGTGACGTAGGACGAGTCGTCGGAGGCGAGGAAGGCGACGACCGCGGCGACCTCCTCGGGCTGGCCGAGCCGGCGCAGCTGCGTGCCCGCCTTCATCGTCTCGACGATCTTCTCGCCGATCTCGCCGAACTCGAGCGCGCCCATCAGCAGCGGCGTCTCGATCGGGCCGGGCGCGATCGAGTTGGCGGTGATGTTGAAGCGCGCCCCCTCGCGGGCCATGACCTTCATGAACGAGATCACGCCGCCCTTGGCGGCCGAGTAGACGGCCGAGCCCTTGGAGCCGATCCGCCCCGCCTCCGAGGCGAGGCTGACGATGCGTCCGTACTTCGCCTCCTGCATCCCGGGCAGGACCGCGTGGGTGCAGGCGAAGACGCCGAACAGGTTGACCGCGACCACGCGCTGCCACTGGCCTGGATCGGTGTCGGCGAAGAACCCGAACTCGTCCATGCCGGCGTTGTTGACCAGGATCGAGAACGGCCCGTGCGCGGCGACCAGGTCGACCGCCGACTGCGGATCGGTGACGTCGAGGTGGGCCGCCTCGGCCCCGACCTCCGCGGCGACCTTCGCCGCGAGCTCGTCGTTGAGGTCGCCGATCACGACCTCGGCGCCCTCGGCGGCGAGGCGCGCGACGGTCGCGGCGCCGATTCCGCTGGCGCCGCCGGTGACCAGTGCCTTCCTGCCCTCGAGCCGCATCGCGGGCGCAGCATATGCGGGCGCCGCGGACCACCGCAGCGTGGCGAATACACTCCCGCGCCGTGGCCAAGGGCGACGCGATCCCGATCATCGGCGGAACCGGCGCGCTGGGCTACGGGCTCGCCCTGAGGTGGGCCCGCGCCGGGCACGCGGTCGTGATCGGATCGCGCAGCGCCGAGCGCGCCGCCGAGACAGCGAGCAAGCTCTCCGAGGTCGCCCCCGACGCCGAGATCGAGGGCCTTCCCAACGACCAGGCCGCCAAGCAGGGCGCGGTCGTCTTCCTGACCGTCCCCTTCCGTGCCCAGTCGGAGAACCTCACCAACCTGCGCGATGCGCTCTCCCCGGGCCAGCTGCTCGTCGACTGCACCGTGCCCCTGGCCGCGGCGGTCAGCGGCAAGGCGACGCGCTCGCTGGGCGTCTGGCAGGGCTCCGCGGCGCAGCAGGCCCAGGAGATGGTCCCGGAGGGCGTCAGCGTCGTGGCGGCCCTGCACACGGTCAGCGCCCCCAGCCTCGCCGACGGAGGCGCCGATCTGGACGAGGACGTGCTGCTCTGCGGCGATCGCAAGGCGGACAAGACGAAGGTGGCGCGGCTGATCGAGGAGATCCCCGGGCTTCGCGCGGTCAACGCCGGGCCGCTCGAGATGGCGCGGATCGTCGAACAGCTGACGCCGATGCTGATCTCCATCAACGCCCGCTACAAAACGCATGCGGGGATCCGGATCAACGGCCTTCCGGACGGGGACCATTGGGCGTAATCGTCTGCCTCGCCGGCGGGACCGGAGGGGCGAAGCTGGCCGCCGGCCTGCAGGACGTGGTCGGCGAGCAGCTGGCGGTGATCGCCAACACCGCCGACGACACCGAGGTACACGGGCTGCTGGTCTGCCCCGATCCCGACCTCATCACCTACTGGCTGGCCGATCAGATCGACGAGGAGCGGGGCTGGGGGATCCGGGACGACGAGTTCACCGTCCAGGAGCGGCTGCAGCGGCTCGGGGCGCCGGGGTGGTTCTCGCTCTCCGATCGCGACCTCGCGACCTGTCTCTATCGCACCCACTTCCTCGCCGAGGGCGGCACTCTGACGACCGCTCAGGGACAGATCGCCGGCGCGCTGGGGGCTCGCGCACGCGTGCTGCCGATGTCCGAGCAGCCGGTCCGCACGCGGGTGCGCACGCCGGCGGGCTGGCGCGGCCTGCAGGAGTTCCTGATCCTCGACGGCGGGAAGGCGCCGATCGAGGGCATCGAGTTGACCGGGATCGCCGACGCGGCCCCGACGCCCGCGGTGATCGAAGCGCTGGCGAACGCCGAGGCCGTGATCATCGGCCCCTCGAACCCGGTGATCTCGATCGGCCCGATCCTGGCGGTCCCCGGGATGCGCGATGCGATCGCAGGCGCACCCGGCGCGGTGGTCGCAGTCAGCCCGCTCGTCGGCGGCCACGCGGTCAAGGGACCCACCGACGCCTTCCTCGCCGCGGTCGGGCGCCCGCTGACCGCCGCCGGGATCGCGTCGCTCTACGAGGGCCTGCTGGACGGGATCGTCATCGACGCCGGGGACACCGACGGCGCTCCGGACGGGCTCGCCGAGCTGCGTTGCCCGACGCTGATGGAGGGTCCCGACGGCCGCCGAAGGCTCGCCGAGAGCGTGCTCGAGTTCGCCCGCGGGCTCTAGCCCGCGATGATCTTGGCGTGCGCGCGACCGCGATCATCCCGGTGAAGCGCTTCGGGCAGGCGAAGCAGCGGCTGCTCGAGCGACTCGACCGCCCGCAGCGCGCCGATCTGGTGAAGGCGATGCTCGCCGACGTCATCGCGGCGGTCTGCGAGGCCGAATCGATCGAGCGGCTGATCATGGTCACCGGCGAGGGCCGCGCCGAGCGGATCGCGCTGCGCCAGGCGCAGCGGTCGAAGCTGCCCATCGAGGTCCTGCAGGACCCCGACGATCGCGGGCACTCGGAGGCGGCGACGCTAGGGATCATCCGCGCCCTGGCGCACGGAGCCGACTGCTCGGCGCTGCTCCCCGGCGACTGCCCACTGCTCGAGCCCACCGAGCTCGACGGGGCGCTGGCGCGCATGACGCCTGGCACCGTCGCCGTGATCCCCGACCGTCACGGCACGGGCACGAACGGCCTCCTGCTCGCCCCGGCCGACGCGATCGGGCTCGCCTTCGGGCCGGACAGCGCCGAGCGACACCGCGACCGCGCCACGCGGGCGGGCTACGAGGCCGTGACCGAGCCGCTCGAGTCGCTCGGTCTCGATCTCGACACCCCCGACGACCTCACGGCGCTGTCCGCCGCGGTCGCCGAGCGCCCCGCGCGGGCGCCGGCGACGGCCGCGGCGCTGCAGCGACTCGGGACGGCCGCATGAGCTCGAGGCTCGAGATCGTCGCGCTGACGGGCCTGCCGGAGACCGAGGAAGGCGACGACGTCGGGGCGCTGATCGCCGCGGCGACGGCCGCCGGGCCGGCCGACGGCGAGATCGTCGTCGTCTCGCAGAAGGTCGTCTCGAAGGCCGAGGGGAGGATCCGGGACCTCGACGAGGTCGAGCCGGGCCCCGAGGCGATCGAGCTCGCCGGGCGAACCGACCGCGACCCGAGGCTGGTCGAGCTCGTGCTCGGCGAGTCGAAGCGGATCGTGAGGGCGACGGCGGAAGCGTTGATCGTCGAGACCCACGGCGGCTGGATCTGCGCGAACGCGGGGATCGACGCCTCCAACCTGCCGGGCGAGGAGGCCGTAGCGCTGCTGCCCGTCGACGCCGACGCGTCCGCCCGGCGAATCCGCGCCGAGATCGCGGCGACCAGCGGCGGCGCCCGCCCGGGAGTGGTGATCGCCGACAGCTTCGGGCGCCCCTGGCGCCTCGGGCAGACCGAGGTGGCGATCGGCTGCGCGGGCGTGGTCGCGATCGACGACTGGCGCGGGAGGGCGGACGCCCAAGGCCGCGAGCTGGCAGCCACCGCGATCGCCGCCGCCGACCAGCTCGCCGCCGCCGCCGACCTGGCGCGGACGAAGGACGGGGGTGTGCCGGCCGTGGTCATCCGCGGCGCGGAGCGTCTGTGGACGGCCGAGGACGGCCCGGGCGCCGCCGCATCGCTTCAGCGGCCGGAGGCCGAGGATCTCTTCCGCTAGATGCGGCTTAGTGCTCGTGCTTGTCCATCGGCGGCATCGCGCCGCCCTCGTCGGTGAAGTCCGGCGCCACGTACGCCTCGCCGGGTGACGCGCCGACGGCGAGCACCCTGACCGGCTCTGAGCCGGTGAGGATCTTTCGCTTCTCGGCCGCTCCGACGCGGATCCAGATCCCGGGCGCGAGCTCGTGCTCCTCGCCCCCCTGCCCGCCCACCCGGAGCGTCGCCCGCCCGCTGAGCGCGGTGTAGACCTCCTCCTGGTTGTCATGGGTCTGGTCGTGGTCGGGGTAGACCGTGAAGTCAGGGGGCAGGTCCATCACCGCGAGGCCGAACGAGCTCACCCCGAGCCCCGCGCGAACACGACGAAATCCGCCGCCGAAGATCGCCTCGAACTCCTCCAGCCGCTTGACGGTGACGTCGGCCATCGCGCCTATCCCGACGGAGCGGCGAGCGGATCGGGCTCGCCCTCCTCGGTGAGCTGCCAGATCTCGTACGCCTTGCCGGGAACGCCGCCGAGCGCAAGCATCACCGCGCCCTCGTCGCCCGTGGTCAGCATCCGCTTCTCGTTCGGACCGACGCGGGCGAAGACACCGGGCTCCAGGTCATGCTCCTCGTCGCCCGCGCGCAGACTCACGCGCCCCTCGAGCACGATGTAGACCTCCTCCTGACCGCTTTCGGAGTGATCGTGCTCCGGATAGCGGTCGGCGTTCGGCGGAAACCGCATCAGCTGCATGCCGAACGACGTCACGCCCAGTCCGGCGCGCGCCTTCAACATGGCGCCTCCGAAGGTCGCCTCGAAATCCTCCGTGCGCTTCACGGTTACGTCAGCCAACCGCTCCTCCTCTCTCCGGTTGCAGCACCGCTGCCCCCCGAACCCTACCCCCGCGCAAGAGCCGCAATGCGTGATCTGCCTCACCGAGGGGAAAAACGGTGATCTCGGCCTCGACCCGGGCCTCGGCCGCGACGGCGAGGAACTCGCGGCCGTCGCGGCGCGTCAGGTTGGCGACCGAGCGGATCTGGCGCTCGCCCCAGAGGTCGGCGTAGGCGAACGAGGGGATGTCGCTCATGTGAATGCCGGCCGTGACGACCACGCCTCCCGGGGCGAGGGCCCGCAAGGCGGTCGGGACCAGCTCACCGGCCGGGGCGAAGATGATCGCGGCGTCGAGCGGCTCGGGGACCTCGGCCGCCGGCCCGACCCATTCGGCGCCGAGCCCGAGCGCGAACTCGCGCTTTTCGGGCTCGACCGCGCGGGTGATCGCGAAAACCCGCCGTCCCTGATGGGCGGCGACCTGACAGACCAGGTGCGCCGACGCCCCGAAGCCGTAGAGGCCCAGCCGCTCCGCGTCGCCGCACATCCGCAGCGCGCGGTAGCCGATCATGCCCGCGCATAGGAGGGGCGCCGTCTCGACTCCGGCCGTGGCGGCAAGCGCCATGCAGAACCGCTCGTCGGCGACCGCGAGCTCGGCGTAGCCGCCGTCGACGTCGTAGCCGGTGAACCTCGCCCGCACGCAGAGGTTCTCGCGCTCGGTCCGGCAGTAGCGACACCCGCCGCAGGCCCAGCCGAGCCAGGGAATGCCGACCCGGTCGCCGGGCGTGAAGCGCTCCGCGCCGGCCCCGGCGGCGACGACCTCGCCGACGACCTGATGGCCGAGGATCACCGGCAACCCGCGCGGATCGAGCTCGCCATCGGCGATGTGGAGGTCGGTGCGGCAGACGCCGCAGGCGATCACGCGGACGGCCACCTGTCCCTCCGCGGGCTCTGGGTCGGGCGGCTCGGCGGCGACGAGCGGCTTCCCGGGCGCCTCGAGCACCATCGCCCGCATCGTGCGACTCAGTACGTCTCGACGATCTCGTAGAGCGTCGTCCGCTGCGCCGGCGTGCGCCCACCGCGCCGCGCCGCCCCGATCAGGTCCTCCGGCTCGAGCCGGACCCCGTGCTGCGAGCCGGCCATCCGGGAGATGTTCTCCTCCATCAGCGTGCCGCCGAGGTCGTTGACCCCCCACCGCAGGCTCTCGGTCGCCGCGTCGAGCCCCATCTTCACCCAGCTCGCCTGCAGGTTGCGGATCGTGCGGCCGAGAGCCAGCCGGAAGGCCGCTGTGTGCTTGAGGTTGTCCTCGCGCGAGATCTCCTCGATCCCGTGGGTGCGCCCGAGCAGGGTCTGGAACGGGATGAAGGAGAGCGGCACGAACTCGGTGATCCCGCCGGTTCGCTCCTGAAGCTCCCGCACGACCCTCATGTGGCGGGCCAGCTCCCAAGGCTCCTCGATGTGCCCGAACATCACGGTCGAGCTCGAGCGCAGCCCGGAGCGGTGGCAGGCCTCGATGATCTCAACCCATCGCGCGACCGGCAGCTTGTTCGGCGAGATCCGCGTCCGGACGCCGTCGTGGAGCACCTCGGCGGCGGTCCCGGGGGTCGAGCCGAGCCCGCACTCCAGCAGGTAGTCGAAGACGTGGTCGGGGCTCTTGCCCGAGCGCTCGCACATGTAGTGGATCTCCATCGGCGAGTAAGCGTGCAGGTGGAGCTGCGGCGCGACCTGCTTGGCCAGGCGCAGCCACTCGCCGTAATGCTCGAGCGTGTAGTCGGGGTGGATCCCGCCCTGCATGCAGATCTCGGTGGCCCCGAACTCGACCGCCTCGCCGATCCGCGCCTGGAAGTCGTCGCGGGTGACGTGGTAGGCGTCGGGCGAGCGCTTGCCCTGACCGAACCCGCAGAACGCGCACCCGACCACGCAGACGTTGGTGAAGTTGACGTTGCGATTCACGACGAAGGTCACCGTCTCGCCGGCCAGCTCCGCCCGGAGCTCGTCGGCCGCGACCCGGAGCTGCTCGATCACCTCCGGCCGGGTCTCGGCGAACAGCGCCGTCAGCTCGTCCTCGCTCAGCGGCTCGCCGGCGCGGCCGCGCTCGATCGCCCGCGGCGCGACCTCCGGGTCGATCGCGCGCTCCTGCCGGCGTCCCGAGCCCCTGCGCGGGATGAAGCTCCAGTAGCGGAGCTTCACGAGGTCGAGTACTCCCTGATCCATCCAAGCGGGGTCGAGGTACTGCGGGTAGACGCAGAGGCGCTCGGTGAGGGCGTAGCCGCGCGGGGCGAGGCGCTTCCGGACCTGGTGCGGGCTCGGGAACGCGTGCTCCGGCGAGATGTGGTCGCCGTTTGCCGACAGCCCGCCGAGGTCGGTCGCTCCGGCCTCCACCAGCTCGTCCCACCAATCGCTCAGGTTGGGCGGAATCTGGATGCCGACCTCGGGCATGAGCCGCCGGCACTCGCGAACCAGGCGCTTCATCTCCTCGAGCGAGACGTCGGACGCCCACCCGGGCATGGGCTCCTCACTGCCCAACGGGGACCCGTCCCCGGCCCAGCGCTCCCTTGCGGCCTCGTCGGCGATCTCGGCGACCTCGCGCCCGTAGTAGCGCGGATGGGGAACGAAGTTCTGGAGGATGACCTCCTGGAGGTGGCCGTACTCGTCGTGGACCTCGGCGAGCGCCGCGAGCGCCCCTACGCGCTCCTCCTCGTCCTCCCCGATCCCGACGAGGATCCCGCTCGTGAACGGGATCCGGAGCTCCCCGGCCGCACGGATCGTCTCGAGGCGCCGATCGGGGTGCTTGGTCGGCGAGCCCTGGTGGACGACGAGGTCGGGATTGATCGACTCGAGCATCAGGCCCTGTGAGGCCGTGACCTCGCGCAGTCTGGCGAGCTCCGGGCGGTCGAGGACGCCGAGGTTGGTGTGCGGCAGCAGCCCGCGCTCGATCGCCCGCTCGCAGGTCCAGACGACGTAGGCGACGAAGTCCTCGTGCCCGTAGGACTCCAGGCGCGCGGCGACCTCGGGGTTGACCTCGGGCAGCTCGCCGGTCAGCACGAGCAGCTCCTTGGCGTTGCGCCTGACCGCCTGCTCGAGACGGTCCTCGACCTCCTGCGGCGAGTAGAGGTGCGGCCTATGGGTCGCGAACGCGCAGTACTTGCAATAGCACCGGCACGTCCGCGACAGCGAGAGCGTGTAGTTGCGCGAGAAGGTGACCCGTCTCACGCCACGGAAACTACTTGTTGCGCTCCCTGACCTCGGCGTCCTTGACGGCCTGCGCCACCCCGCGCACGTCGGAGGTCGGCGGCTCCGCGCCCTCCGCGTACTGCGGGCCGGCGATGATGAAGCGGTACACCGCAAACGCGAGCAGGCCGCCGACGATCGGGCCGACCACGTAGGGCCACGAATCGCTGAAGCCGTTGAAGGCGTCGCCGATCAGCGCCGGGCCGAACCAGCGAGCGGGGTTGAACGAGCCGCCGGTCAGCGGGCCGAAGATCATCACCGCAAAGCCCAGTGTCGAGCCGATCGCCCACGGCGCCCACTCCTGGCGGGCGCGCGGGTTGAAGGCAACCGCGCAGACGGCGAGCACGAGCAGGAACGCGCCGACGCCCTCGACCACGGCGGCCGCAAACGAGCCGTTGATCAACGGACTGATCGTCGCCGCGCCGTAGTCGGTCGCGCGCCCCTCGTCGAGGAGCAGCCCCTTGACGGCCAGCGCACCGAGGACCGCGCCGGAGAGCTGCGCGAGGATGTAGACGACCGCGTCGACCCCGTCGATCCGTCTCGCCGCCGCGGCGGCAATCGTGATCGCGGGGTTGAAGTGACCGCCGCTCACCTGCCCGAAGACGATGATCAGGACGAAGAGCGTGAACGCGTGGACGAGGCCGATGACGGCGAAGTCCGAACCGGTCTGCGCGGCGGTCCCTGTCGACACGTAGAGGCTGACCACGACGCCGATCACGAAGACCAGGAAGAACGTTCCGATCAGCTCTGTGATGTAGGCCGCCAGGCCTCGATCCTGCACTTGGAATCCTCCTCGGGTGGGGTGCGCGCGGCAGTGTATAGATGAGCGGCGGCGGGCAACCCCGTTGCCCGCCGGGATGAATCAGCTGCGCCGGGGCGCGTCGTGCTGCATCTGCAGCCGGCGTCCGTCGTCGATCACCTCGAGCGCCTCCTCTCGCGAGCACCAGCCGTCGACCTCGACCTGCTTGCCCTCGAGCTGCTTGTAGACGGAGAAGAAGTGGGTGATCTCGCGCTGCATCGCCTCGGGGATGTCGTCGAGCGTCTCAGCGTGGTTCCAGCCCGGATCGTGGGTGGGCACGCAGACGATCTTGTCGTCCTCGCCCTTCTCGTCGCGCATCCGAAACAGGGCGATCGGCTTCACGGGGATCACGCAGCCGGGGAAGGTCGGCTCCGAGACGCAGACCATCGCGTCGAGCGGGTCCCCGTCGCGGCCCCGGTGGCCCATCAGGAAGCCGTAGTCGGTCGGATAGACCATCGACGAGGAGAGGAAGCGATCGAGGACCACCTCGTTGATGCCCTCGTCGTACTCGTACTTGTTGCGGCTCCCCTTCGGGATCTCGACGTAGGCGAGCAGCTCACCGGTGACCGGGTGCTCGTCGGTTAGATGGGCCATGCCGCAAGGCTATGCGACCACTAACCTGCGCGCGCACATGCATAGGGTCGTCGCGTCGCTGGCGGCCGCCGTGCTCGCTTTCGCCGCCTGCGGCTGCGGGGACGACGGTGCTGAACCGGGCGCCTCCGATGAGGCGACCCTGGTGCTGGACTTCCAGCCCAACGCTGCCCATGCCGGGATCTACGCGGCACTCGCCGGCGGCGGCTACGACGACGCCGGCGTCGCGCTCACCGTGCGCGAGCCCTCGGCATCGACCGACGCGCCGAAGCTGCTCGAAGCCGGGCGGGCGGAGTTCGCGATCCTCGACATCCACGATCTCGCGATCGCCCGCGAGCGCGGGCTCGACCTGGTCGGGGTCGGCGCGATCGTCCACCGCCCGCTCGCGGCCGTGATCGCCGGCGACCGCGCCGCCGTCTCCAGCCCCGCGGACCTCGCCGGTGGCTCGGTCGGGGTCACCGGCCTGCCGTCCGACGACGCCGTCCTCGACTCGGTGCTCGAGTCCGCGGACGTGGAGCCGGCCACGGTCGAACGGGTGACGATCGGCTTCGAGTCCGTCGCCGCGCTGGAGGCCGGCCGGGTCGACGCGGCGACGGCGTTCTGGAACGCGGAGGGCGTCGCCCTGCGCCGGCTCGGTGTCCCGACCCGCGAGTTTCGCGTCGACGACTTCGGCGCACCCCCCTACCCCGAGCTCGTCCTGACGACGAGTCGCGAAACGCTCACCGACGACCCCGAGCTGGTCGACCGGGTGGCCGCCGCCGCCGGCGAGGGCTACGACGCGGTCGTCGCGGACCCCGAGGCCGGCATCGACGCCCTCCTCACCGCGGTTCCGGAGCTCGATCGCGACGAGCAGCGCGCCCAGCTCCGGGCCCTCCTCGAGGCGGAGGCGCTCGGACCGGGAGTTGAGCTCGACCGGGCGACCCTGGAAGCGTGGGCCCGCTGGGACGCGGATGCGGGGATCGTCGCCGAGCGGCCCGACGTCGAGCGCGGCTTCGATCTCGGCGGCTAACTGGTCCTAGAGCGACCGCCGGGCCCGGAACTCGCGCCGGACCGACTCCGGGCGACCCCACATCTGCACGACCTCGGCCCGGCCCTCGTGGTAGTCGCGGACGATGAGCTCACCCGCGATCCCCTGCTCGTCGAGCAGCGCCAGCGTGCCCTTGACGGTCTCGGCGGCTGCGGCATGGCCGAAGCTGTGGGCGACGTTGATCCGGAAGTGCCAGTCCGCCTGCGAGTACGGCTGCGCGTTGATCATCGTCATCAGCACCGCCGCGTCGATGTACTGGTCCTCGTCGGCGAGCCGGAGATCGCAGACGATGTCGGTCCAGTCGGCCGGCAGCGAGTCGAGCAGCTGCTGGAAGTCGTCGGCGAGCGACACGTCGTCAGCGCTACCCGCATGGCCGCGGCGAGCCGGTGCCCGAGCACGTGCTCGGTGCCGTCGACCTCGACGAACAGCGGCCCGTCGAACGGCTCACGCGCCCGCAGGACCAACTCGACGCCGGGATGGATTCCGCGCTGGCCGAGGTAGCGCAGCATCTCCGCGTCGCGGTCCGAGACGCGCTCGAACCTGGCCCGGTCGCCCGCCTCGAGCTCGGTCAGGGGAACCGTCGCCTCGTCGGTGATGTCGAGCTCGGCGCTCGGAATCGGGTCCCCGTGCGGGATCGCGGCTCGGGTCGCCGAGCTTCTTCGCGATCAGCTGCTCGAGGTCCTCGGAGATGTAGTGCTCGAGCACCTCGGCCTCGTCGTGAACGCGGTCCCAGGGCATGTCGAGCGCCTCGGCGAGGTAGGACTCGAGCAGCCGATGGTGGCGGATCACCTCAAGCGCGACCCGCTCGCCAGCTTCGGTCAGCCCCACGCCGTGGTAGGGCTCGTACTCGACGAGCCCGCCCTCGGACATCCGCTTCAGCATCGCCGTCACGGTCCCCGGCGACACCCCGAGCATCTCCGCCAGCGCGGTGGTCCCGACCGGGCCCGATTCGCGGCCGGCGAGCGCGTAGATCGTCTTCGCGTAGTCCTCGACTGCCTCGGTGTTCGCGGCGGCGCGCTCGCGGCGGGTGTGGGCCTCGGCCGTCATCAGACGTTGACCAGGAGCCCGGTGAGGTAGAGCACCGCGATCCCGGCCAGGAGGCCGGCCACCGCGCCGACGTGCAGCGCCCTCCCGGTGTCGTCGCGAATCGACGGGACGAGCTGCCAGATCACCTGCGCGATCGCCCCGACGCCGGCGCCGAACAGGAAGGCCGCGAGGCTTGAATTGAAGGCCGCCGCGCCGATCCAGGCCCCGAGGATCGCCGGCGCGCCGGCGATCACGCCCAGGGCGATCAGGCGGCCGAGCCCGGGCGCGCGGTCGGCGAGCGGGGCGACGATCGCCAGCCCCTCGGTGGTGTTGTGGATCGCGAAGCCGACGACGAGGAAGGCGCCGAGCGCGAGCGCGCCGGAGCTGTAGGCGGAGCCGATCGCGAGGCCCTCGCCGAGGTTGTGGAGGCCGATCCCGATCGCGATCATCAGCGCCAGGTAGGTGCCCGCGGCGCCCGCCCCCGAGGCCGCCTCCCGACGCCGTGCCAGGTACGAGTCGACCCCGGCGAGGACCAGGAAGGCAACCATCGCGCCGAGGAAGACGAGCGCGGTGCCGCCGAACGCGCCCGGCGCCGCGCCGGCGATCTCGAGCCCCTCGAGCCCGGCGTCGACGAGCAGGAATGCGAGCAGGCCGATCGTGAACGCGATCAGGATCCGCAGCCACTCGGCGCCGATCCGCCGCACGAACGGCAGCCACAGCATCCCGAGCGAGACCGGGATCACGCCGACGTAGATCCCGAGCAGGGCCATCAGGCCGAAGAAGTCGGTGTCGTTCTCCGGGGTCTCGGCGGCGACCGGGATCTCGTGCTCGATCGTGCCCCCGGTCGAGGTGAGCAGGAAGATCGCGTACGCCTCGCCCTCGATCCACGGGTAGGCGATCTCGAGCGTCGTCGATCCGAGTCGCCCCAGGCGGGTACCGTCGGTGGCGGTGAACGAGACGTACCCGTCGTTGACCGCCACCTGGGCGATCTCGACCGGGTCCGGGCCGTCGTTACGGATCGTGAGCTCGATCGTCCCCGGGTGCAGGACCGTCTTCTCGACCACGATCTCCTCGACCGGCGGGCCGGTGCGGTCGCCGAGCCCGGGGCCGCCGAGCAGCGCAAAGGCGCCGATCGCGGCGCCGATCAGCAGTAGCGGCACAAGGCCGAGCAGCCAGGGCGAGACGCGCTCCAGCGGGGTCCCGGCGATCGCTCCGCGGGCCTCCACCGTCAGCTCACCTCGAAGAAGCCGGTCCAGCCGAGCTCCGCGAACTCCGAGACGTGGGCGTGGAACATGTACTTGCCCGGATGGGGGAACCGAAGCTCGAGGATCCCGCGCTGGCCCTGGCCCTGGATGATCGTGTCGGTGAACTCGGTCGGCTGCAGCGAGGTCCCGGTCGGGTAGTAGTGGAAGAAGTTCGCGTGGACGTGGAACGAGTTCAGGAAGTCGAACTCGAGGATGTTCACCAGGTAGATCCGGACGAGCTCGCCGCGCTTCACCTGCACCGGCCGGTCGACGTAGTGAAAGCCGACCGTGTTGACGGCGTAGACCTCGTTGCGCGGCGTCGAAGTTGGTGTCGAAGCCGTTCATCACCATCACCAGCTCGTCGGCCTCCGGCCGCCCCTGCTTCGGATCGATGATGAACGCGCCGTACAGGCCGCGCGTGATGTGCGAGGCGAGCGGCGAGAGATGGCAGTGGTAGAGGTGGAGCCCGAACGGCTCGGCATCGAACTCATACGTGAAGCTCGCGCCGGGGGCGATCGAGCCGCCGCCGCGCTCCTCCCCGATCCCGGGCATCCCGTCCATGAACGCCGGGTGGACGCCGTGGAAGTGGATCGTGTGCGGGTGCTCGGAGCCGTTGACGAACCGGATCCGCAGCGCCTCGCCCTCGTGGCAGCGCAGCGTCGGCCCCGGCACCCGGCCGTTGTAGGTCCACGCCGGGTACATGACCCCGGGGGCGACCTCGATCTCCTTGTCGGAGGCGACCAGGTCCCACTCGCGCAGCACCCTCCCGCTCGCCATCCGCCGCGTCCGGCCGTAGTCGAAGTCGCGCAGGATCTCGCTCGGGTCGAAGCCGTTGCCGAGGTGGTCGACACCGCCCGGAACGAAGCCCGCGTGCGCCGTGTTCGCCGTATGGCCCACGTGGGCCTTTCGGCCGACCTCGTCTCCGGTGGCGGCGCTCGCCTCGCCGCCGCTGAGCGTGTCGTGCAGGCCCTGGTGGGGCACCGTCTCGTGCAGCAGCGCGAGCGCGGGCGCCGCCGCGACGCCCCCGGCCAGCAGCTTCCGGCGGCTGATTCCCGCCCGGGGCTTCCGCTCGGCGTCGGGGTCGTTTGGCTTCGTCATAAGCGAGAGTTTGACAGGTCAAAATCACAATGCAAGCTACGGCCTAAACTCGCTTGCGATGCCCGCAACCGAGGTCGAGCTCGATGGCCAGTATCGCGTCCTGCGCGAGGGCGCCGGAACCGTCGAGCGCCCCGAGCGGCGGCTGATCGAGGTCACCGGGGCGGAGGCCGCCGAGTACCTGCAGGGCCAGCTCACGAACGACGTCGAGGCGCTTGGTGCGGGCGAGGGGTGTCACTCGGCGCTGCTCGATCGCAAGGGCCACATGCAGGGCGACATGCGGGTGCTGCGGACGCGCCGATGGGTTCTGGATCGACACCGAGGCGGTCGCGGCCGACGCCGTGATCCGGCACCTGTCGATGTACAAGATCGGCCGCGAGGTGACGGTCGAGGACGTCAGCGACCGCTGGACGCAGATCTCGGTGATCGGCCCGGCGGCCGCCGAGGTCACGCTCGGCGGACCCGCCGGCTCCGAGCATTCCCACCGCCAGGCCGAGATCGGCAGCGCGGCGGTCACCGCGGTGACGACCGACATCGGCGTGGACCTGTTGGTCGAGGCGCCCCGGGCGCAGGCACTGCTCGCCGCGCTCGCCGAGCGCGACGCCGAGCCGGTCACCGAGGACGCCGCCGAGATCATCCGGGTCGAGGCGGGGCGCCCGCGGTTCGGACGCGAGATGACGACGGCGACGATCCCGCAGGAGGCGGGGATAAACGAAACGGCCGTGAGCTTCAGCAAGGGCTGCTACATCGGCCAGGAGACGGTCGCGCGGCTTCACTACAAGGGCAAGCCCAACCGCCACCTTCGCGGCCTGCGGCTGGCCGCGCCAGCCGCCGCCGGAGACCCGGTCCGCTTGGGCGATCGTGAGCTGGGCGCGATCGGCACCGCGGTCCTCTCCCCCGCCCACGGCCCGATCGCGCTCGCGATCCTGCGGCGCGAGGCCGAGCCCGGCAGCTCGGTCGAGGTCGGCGGCGCGATCGCCGCCGAGGTGGTCGAGCTTCCGTTCTGAGGCCGTACGAACCGGCTCCGGCCTCCCCTTCTTCGGCTAGGGTTGCGCCCACGATGGGCGTTCAGAGGAGGCTGATCGCGGCGCTCGCGGCCGTTGCGCTCGCGGGGACCCTCGCCGCGTGCGGCGACGAGGACTTCGAGAACAACCCGCGGCCGCCGGCACCGATCTCGATGAGCGCGCGGATCGGCGACGACGGCGTCGCCCTCGGCCCCACGGAAGTCGGCGCGGGCCTCGCCAACATCACGATCTCGAACCAGACCGACGACCCGGCCACGCTGGTGCTCGAGGGCCCGACCGACGAGTCCAGCGACGAGATCGTCGCCGGGGGCACCGGCTCGCTCAAGGTGGCGCTCGAGGAGGGCGAGTACCTGGTTTCGACGGCCGAGGACACCCGCGCAGACTCAGCTCACGGTCGGCCCCGAGCGCGCCAGCTCTCAGAACGACCTGCTGCTGCCGTAGCCGTCGATCAGTCGAGCTCGATCGCGCCCCGGGCGGCGGCCGCGACGAGACCCTCGATCCGAGCCAGGCAACGCTCAACGTCGGCGACGATCTCGTCGAACTCCTCGCGCGCGGTCTCAGCGCTGTTGGTGACGTTGGTGAGCGACTTCCGGACGCGGTTGGCGCGCTTCAGCCGCGCCGTGGCCTCCTCGGCGGCGTCGCGAACGCCGGCCGCATCCACCTCGAGATCGTCGGCTCCATCGGCGAGCACCCGCGCGCGGACGTACCTGTAGATCAGGCGCGAGGGCAAGCGGGTCGGGGTCGTCGCGATCGAGGACGGCGATGATCTTGTTGCCCTGGTACTCGGTCAGCTCCTCGAGGCCGGACGGGACCTTGTCCTCGCCGGCGACGACGAGCACCGCGAACGCCGCGTCGCGCTCGCCCATGCAGCCGTTGAGCTCGGTCCAGGCGTCGTTCTTCGACAGCCGCTTGTTCTTCGCCTCGAAGACGACCGTCGCCAGCGGGACTGCCGAGGGCGCCGCCGATCTCGACCACCGTGTCGCCCTTCTTGCCACCCGACTCCGTCGACGAGTCGCCGACGTGATGGGCGGCGTCTCCCTGCGCCTGCGCGATCTCCTCGAGCGTCCGCGTGGACGAGCTCCTCGAACGAACGCCCCTTCGCCGTACCGCGCTCGGCCTCCTCGGCGACGCGGCTGTCCGCGTCGCGTGCGCTCCTTGAGCTCGATCAGCTCGCGCCGCAAGCTCGGCGATCACCTTCCGGTTCTCCTCGCCCTCGGCCTGCTGCCGCGCGCCGAGCTCGCGATAGACCTTGACCATCGCGTCCTTGAAGTCGAACAGCGGGTTGGCGCCGTCCTGGGCGGAGAACTGCTTCATCAGGGCCTCCCGCTGCTCGGCGAGCGCCCGCGTCAGGAGCTCGTCGATGTCCTTCTGTACGGAGCCGTCACGCGAGCCGTCGAAGGTCTCGGTGATCCGCTCGGCGAGCAGCTCGTCGCCCGGCCTCGAGCGCGCTGCCGAGCCGCTCGCGCAACTCCGCCGCGTGGCGCTCGAACTCCGCCCGCACGTAGTCGACCTCGGCGGCGGTGCCCTCGCGCTCCAGCACGCGGGCGCCGATCTCGATCGCGTCACGCACGGTCTGGGCGGCTGCGTGCCCGGCCTCGACCCGCTCGCGGACGAGCTTCGCGGCGCGAGCGTCGTCGACGGTCAGCGACTCGATCACGAGCCGGTCGTCGAGCGCGCGCACGGTCCCGTCGGGCCCGTGGTCGAGCGGCAGCTGTGGTCTTTCGGATGCTTCCATGGGAACTTACGAAGCTAGTCGCCGCCCCGGACGGGAAGCTGACACTGCAATGAGCCGACCAAGCCCCCGGATTCCCCCCACGCTCGGCGAGGAGATCATCTGCGCAGAGCAGCCGGTGGTCGCCTCGACGCGCACCGACGAGCAGCGGCTCGCGCTGATCGAGAAGGAGTTCCGGCTCGGCTTCGAGACCCTCGCCGACATCGGGCCGGCGGTCTGCGTCTTCGGTTCCGCCCGGGCCCCGCGCGACGGCGCCGACTACGCGCGGGCGCGTGGGATCGGCCGCGCGATCGGGGAGGCCGGGCACGCGGTCATCACGGGCGGCGGGCCCGGCCTGATGGAGGCGGCGAACCGCGGCGCCCAGGACGCGGGGGCGACCTCGGTCGGGCTCAACATCCTGCTCCCGCACGAGCAGGCGCTG
Organism: uncultured Solirubrobacterales bacterium; assembly: GCA_963811505.1. Taxonomy (GTDB): domain Bacteria; phylum Actinomycetota; class Thermoleophilia; order Solirubrobacterales; family 70-9; genus WHSW01. The sequence goes on from CAWERC010000003.1 coordinate 162,422, forward strand.
AATCCATACTGCGACATCGCGCTGACGTTCGACTACTTCTTCGTCCGCAAGCTGATGTTCGTCCGCTACTCCCGCTCGATCGTCTGCCTGCCCGGCGGCTTCGGCACACTCGACGAGACGTTCGAGGCCCTGACCCTGATCCAGACCGGCGAGGCCGTCGACCACCCGGTCGTCCTGGTCGGGGCCGATTACTGGTCCGGGCTCTGGGACTGGGTCCGCGCCGAGCTGCTCGAACCCGGCCGGATCTCGCCCGGTGACTTCGAGCTCGCCGACCTCGTCGACGAAACGTCGGAGATCGTCCGCATCGCGTGTTCGGGGACCGAGGTCGCGGGATAGTTCGTGCTCTAGCATCCGGCCCGCTCTTCAACCGACGAGAGGGAGAAACGTGGCCGTAGACGTAGCCGAGGTGTCGAAGCTCGACGTCGAGCCGGGGACGCTGCCCGAGACGATGGCGGCGTGGGTCATCCGCCAGGAGCGCGAGGGCGAGCCCAAGGACGCCTTCCAGATCGAGGAGATCGAGGTTCCCGAGCCCGGCGCCTTCGAGGTGATCGTCCGGGTGATGGCCGCCGGGGTCAACTTCAACAACGTGTGGGCGGCGCTCGGCAAGCCGGTATCGGTCTTCAACTACGGCGACCATCCCGAGTACGGCCACCACATCGGCGGCTCGGACGCGTCGGGGATCGTCTGGAAGGTCGGCGAGGGCGTCACGCGCTGGCAGCCGGGCGACGAGGTCGTGATCCACTGCAACCAGGCCTCCTACGAGGACGTCGAGGTCCACGGGCTCGACCCGATGGCGGCCCCGAGCCAGGAGATCTGGGGGTACGAGACGACCTGGGGCTCGTTCGCGCAGTTCACCAAGGTCCAGGCCCAGCAGCTGCTGCCGAAGCCGCGCAACCTCTCCTGGGTCGAGTCGTCGGCCTACGGCCTCACCTACTTCACCGCCTACCGGATGCTGTTCAACCGCTGCAACATCCAGGCCGGCCACAACGTGCTGATCTGGGGGGCCGCGGGCGGGCTTGGCGTGTTCGCGACCCAGCTCTGCGCTGCCGCGGGCGCGAACGCCGTCGGCGTCGTCTCATCCGACGAGAAGGGCGAGCTGGTCAAGCAGCTCGGCGCGGTCGACTACGTCAACCGCAACGAGTTCGGCGACATGATGCGCACGACCGACAATCATCCGTTCGTCGACGGCGACGCGGAGAAGGAGCGCTTCAAGGCCTCGCGCGGGTTCGCCAAGCGGGTCAAGGAGATCCTCGGCGACGCGCCCGACATCGTCTTCGAGCACGTCGGCATGGCGACCTTCCCGACCTCGGTCTTCACGGTGAAGCCGTTCGGCAAGGTCGTGATCTGCGGGGCGACCTCCGGGTACACGCTCGACTTCGACGTCCGCTACCTGTGGATGAAGCAGAAGGAGATCCTCGGCTCGCACTTCGCGAACGCGTATGAGTGCACGCGCGCCAACCAGCTGATGGCCGAGGGCAAGGTGCGGCCGGTGCTCTCGCAGGTGATGGACTTCGACGGCGTTCCCGAGGCCCATCAGATGCTCCACGAGAACCGCCACTCGGGCAAGATCTCGATCCGCGTGGGCGCCACCGCCGACGACGAGGGCAAGCACGAGGACGGCCCCGGCGCGATCTGGGCCGAGGTCGGGGCCTAGGTCCCCGCCGCCCTCAAGGCAGCACCTCGTACCAGTCGAGATTCCGGCCGCACAGCTCCGCCGCGTCGCTCAGGGCGATCCTGGCGACGGGAGCCGTCGCGGCCTCGTCCCGGCTCAGGATGATCGGCCCGAGCGGCCCCGGTGTCCCCCCGCTGCCCGGGTGCAGGTCGGCGCCGCTGTAGGCGAGCTCGAGCGAGTGCTCCCCGGCATCCAGGCCCGCCTCCCCGAGGTCCGTGAACAGGCCAGAGTTGTTGAGCAGGTGGCGAGCCGAGCCGACCTCGACGCCGTCGATCCGCAGGACCAGGCGGCCCCGGATCGAGCCCCCGATCCAGACCCGCCAGCGCCCGGCCTCCGGGATGCTCACCGGCGCCGAGGCGGTCCCGTCGCCATCGGGCACGAACGTCCCGCCGGTCCCTCGCGTCCACGACTCCGGAAGCGTCAGGTTCTCCGCGGGGACGGGGACGGTCGCCGGGCGCTCGCTGAACGCGACCGTCCCCACGCCCCCGCCGGACGCGAGCGCCCGCATCTGGTCGCACGGCGCCGGTGAGGTGGGATCGAGCCCGCCGCCGAGGGGCGTGTGCTGGGGCATCGGGTATCCGGACTCGGGGCGTTGCCAGACGTCGTAGTAGTCGCCGCTGTAGACGAGCTCGTACGGCGATGGCGGGCGGCTCTGCAGCGGTGAGCGGCGCAGCACGAGCGTGCGATAGGTGAACAGCGCGTCCATCGAGATCGGGTCGGTGTCGGACCACTCCCCCTTCGGGACCGTGGCGCCGTTGTTCAGCGGGATGACGTGTCGGCGCAGCTCGGAGATTCCCTCCGCATCGGCCTCGCGCAGCGCGTGGCGCGCCCCGTGGGGGAGGTACTCGGTCATCAGCGCCGGGCCCTGGCCGGCGATCCGCTCGCCGATCCGTTCGAGCTCCGCGAGTTGGTCGTAGGGGGCCACGTTGGCGTCGCGGTAGGCGAGCGCGTTCGACCACAGCACGCCGGCCGCGATCACGACCAGCGCGATCGAGCCCTCGACGCGGTGGCCGCGCCCGATCGCAGTCGCCGCGCCCACGCCCGCGAGCGTCAGCAGCGCCGGCGACGCGGTCGCCATCGCCTTGCCGTCGACCCACGGGGACCCGACCGCGAACAGAATGAGGCATGCGGCCGGGACCCCCAGGCCGTAGAGCGCCAGCGCGAGCGCCCTGGCGCGCACCGCAAGCCAGGCGCCGAAGAGGGCCGCGCCGCAGACGATTGCGATCAATAGGCCGGTGGCCAGTGGGGCCACCGACTCGACACGGAAGTCGCCGGACGGCCAGATCCCCGCGAGGCGCTCGACCCCGAGCGGCTCGATCAGGTTCCCCCGCGCGGTCGCGCTCGTCAGCGGCGAGGAGGTCGGCGGCAGCAGGCGGCCGTCGAGGAGGACGGGCACCAGAAGCGGCGCGCTGAACAGCGCGATCCACGCGATCAGGACGCCCGCCCGCCTGAGCGTCACCCGCGGGCCGGACGTGCGCCACAGCAAGACCGCCAGCGCGGCGAGGCCAGGCAGCAGCCAGATCGCGCCACCCGAGCTGAGTACGGCCAGCAGCGCCGCCGCGGCCACCGCCAGCAGGACGCTCCAGCCGCCGGGAGGCCGGCGGCGGATGAGCTCGGGTCCGATGGCGAGGCACAGCGCGATCAGCGCCGCCGCGGCCACCTCCTTGACGCCGCCCCAATGGACGTAGCCCACGAGCAGCGCCGGCGACGCCCCGATCGCCGCGACCGCGGCGCGCAGGGGGCGCGAGGGGACCAGCGGCGCGGCGATCTCCCACAGGCAGAGGACGAGACAGGCGGCGAGCACCGACATGTACGGCTGGACCAGCCAGCCGATGTCGACGCCCGTGAGGGCACCGCCGATGCCCAGCGGGATGAAGACGCCGACCGGGTATCCGTCACCGAGGTTGAACGCGAGCGTCGCCTCGTACGTCGACGGCGCGAGGCCCTCGAGACTGTGGCCGTGCTCCATCACCCGGTCGGTGAGGGTGAGCCAGGTAGCGGTGTCGTCGAGCCGGATGAAGCCGGCGAAGGTGGGATCGCCGGAGAGCAGGACGGGCGCGCCGTAGATCACCGCAACGCCGATCGCGGCGGCCACGAGCCAGGGGTCGGGGCGCTCGACCCGCCAGCGCCTGGAGAGCAGGAAGCCCGCCACAGCCAGGGCGCACGCGAGCGGGACGGTGAGCTCGGCCGTCGCGTCGGTCGCCGTCGTCAGCTGTCCGGCCACGATCACCGTCGCCATCCCGGCCGGCGGCAGGAGTGCGCCAGGCAGGCGGACGCGTGACACCCACTCGAGCAGCAGGCCGCAGCCGGCCGCGATGGCGAGCAGCAGCACGGGGAACAGCACCCAGGCCGCGATCACGTCAGCCCCCGGGTCGCATGGGCGCGCGCCGGCTCAGCCGAGCGGCTGGACCTGTCCCGACGCAACCAGCTCGCGAGCTCGTCCCGGCTCGGGGTCGAAGACCTCCACCTGAAGGTCGGAGCCGGCCGGCGTGAAGTACACGCGCTGCGGCTGGGCGGCATCGGCGACCGCGAGACCGCCGCCCGGGACCGTGAACGCCTCGCGACCCTCACGTCCGGCGACCTCCTCGAGGGCCGCCTCGGCGTTCTCGACCTCGTAGGTGGCGACGGTCAGGAAGTCGGCGGTCTCATCGCCCGCGATCGCGCCGCCGGTCAGGTAGCGGACGAAGGTGCGGCCGTCGGCGGTCAGGGTCACCTCGATCTCGCCCTCCTCCTCGCGACCTGCCCAGTAGACGGGGTGGCCGAGCTGCGCGGCCGCGTCCCTCAGCGCGCCGGAGCCGGCCAGCTCCGGCCCGAACGGCTCGACCTCGGTCGCGACCACGACGCCGGGCGCGCCGGAGGTGCCCTCATCGTCGTCCCGGATCACCAACAGCCAGACGAGGAACCCGATGACCACCGCCACCGCCACGACGACGCCGATCCGAAGCCAGTTGTACTCGTAGTAGTCAGACATGTCACAGGGACCCCGGGACGGGAGAGCCTAAGACTAGGTCGCCGGGTGGACGATCAGTTGTAGATCTGCAGGATGATGTTGCTGGACTGGAACCGCGCGGTTCCGGCGGCAGCCCTGTACTCCGCCGTGAACGTCGTCGGTCCGGTGACCGTGAGCAGGAATGAGGAGCTGCTCGCGAAGACGCGGCTCGGCGCGGTACCGGGAGCCCGGCCGCTGCCCGTCGCGAAGTTGTCGGACGCGCTCTGCGTCAGGCCGCCGGTGGCGTTGAAGCTCATCAGGCAGCCGGAGTCGTTGCTGGAGTTGTCACAAGTCGACTGCAGGGTCAGCAGCACATCGTGCGTCCCGGCCGTGTTGTCGGTGATCTGGGCCGACCCGGCAAGAGTCGTGTAGGTGGTGCTGGACGTCGAGGGGGTGCCGGAGTCGGCGTCGGCGATAGCCGTGTTGCCCGATCCCTGCGCGCCAGTCGCGCCGGTCGCGCCGTCGGCTCCGTTCGTGCCGTTGGTCCCGTTGGTCCCGTTGGTCCCAGCGGGGCCGGTCGCGCCGGTCGCGCCGTCGGCTCCGGTCGCGCCGGTCGCGCCGTCAGCTCCGTTGGTCCCGTTGGTCCCGTTCGTGCCGTTGGTCCCGTTGGTCCCGGCGGCGCCGGTCGCGCCGGTCACCCCCGTGGCTCCGGTGGCTCCGACCGCGCCGGCGACACCCGTCGCGCCGGTGGCACCGGTCGCCCCGACGGCGCCTGTCGCCCCGGTGGCTCCGGTCGCACCGGCAACACCCGTCGCGCCTGTCGCCCCGGTGGCTCCGGTCGCTCCGTCAGCTCCGTTGGTCCCGTTGGTCCCGTTGGTCCCGTTGGTCCCGGCCGCGCCGGTGGCTCCGGTGGCGCCTGTCGCTCCGGCCGTGCCAGCGACGCCGGTCGCGCCCGTGGCGCCCGTCGCTCCGGTCGCGCCGTCGACTCCGTTCGTCCCGTTGGTCCCGTTCGTTCCGGCCGTGCCGGTGGCGCCCGTGGCACCTGTCGCTCCGTCGGTTCCGTTGGTGCCGTTCGTGCCGTTGGTCCCGGCGGCGCCGGTGGCCCCTGCCGCGCCCGTGGCACCTGTCGCTCCATCGGTTCCGTTGGTGCCGTTGGTCCCGGCGGCGCCCGTGGCGCCCGTGGCGCCGGTCGCTCCATCGGTTCCGTTGGTGCCGTTCGTGCCGTTGCTCCCGGCGGCGCCGGTGGCCCCTGTCGCGCCCGTGGCACCTGTCGCTCCGGTCGCGCCGGCGACGCCGGTTGCGCCCGTGGCACCTGTCGCTCCGGTCGCGCCATCGGTTCCGTTCGTCCCGGCCGTGCCGGTCGCGCCCGTTGCTCCGGTCGCCCCATCGGTTCCGTTGGTCCCGTTGCTCCCAGCCGCGCCGGTGGCTCCGGTCGCACCTGTCGCTCCATCGGTTCCGTTGGTCCCGGCGACACCGGTGGCTCCGGTCGCGCCCGTGGCACCTGTGGCTCCGGCCGCGCCGGCGACGCCGGTGGCGCCCGTCGCGCCGGTCGCGCCGTCGGCGCCGTTGGTCCCGTTGGTCCCGTTGGTCCCGGCGGCGCCGGTGGCTCCAGTGGTCCCCGTCGCGCCCGTGGCACCGTCGGTCCCGTTGGTGCCGGCCGCGCCGGTGGCTCCGGTCGCACCTGTCGCTCCATCGGTTCCGTTGGTCCCGGCGACACCGGTGGCTCCGGTCGCGCCGGTGGCACCTGTGGCGCCGGCCGCGCCGGCGACGCCGGTGGCGCCCGTCGCACCGGTCGCGCCGTCGGCGCCGTTCGTCCCGTTGGTCCCGGCGGCGCCGGTGGCGCCCGTCGCTCCGGTGGCTCCGTCGGTCCCATTCGTTCCGTTGGTCCCGGCGGCGCCGGTGGCTCCAGTGGTCCCCGTCGCGCCCGTGGCACCGTCGGTCCCGTTGGTGCCGGCGGCGCCGGTCGCGCCGTCAGCTCCGTTGGTCCCGTTGGTCCCCGCGGCGCCGGTGGCCCCGGTCGCGCCCGTAGCGCCAATCGCGCCGGTGGCACCGGTGGCTCCGGCCGCGCCGGCCACACCGGTGGCCCCGGTGGCGCCCGTCGCTCCGTCAGTTCCGTTGGTCCCGTTAGTCCCGGCGGCACCGGTCGCGCCGGTCGCGCCGTCGGTTCCGTTGGTCCCGGCGGCACCGGTCGCGCCCGTAGCTCCATCGGTCCCGTTCGTCCCCGCGGCACCTGTGGCGCCGGTCGCACCGTCGGTTCCGTTGCTCCCGGCGGCACCTGCGGCGCCGGTCGCTCCCGTAGCTCCTGTGGCCCCGACGGCTCCGGCCGCGCCAGCGACGCCGGTCGCTCCCGTGGCACCTGTCGCTCCGGTGGCGCCATCTGTCCCATTCGTCCCCGCGGCCCCGGTTGCGCCCGTCGCACCGTCAGTTCCGTTGGTCCCCGCGGCGCCGGTGGCCCCGGTCGCGCCATCTGTTCCGTCGGTTCCTGCAGCGCCGGTGGCTCCCGTCGCACCATCGGTTCCGTCGGTCCCGGCGACGCCGGTCGCTCCGGTCGCACCATCGGTTCCGTCGGATCCGTCGGTCCCGGTGGCTCCCGTCGCACCATCGGTTCCGTCGGTCCCGGCGGCGCCGGTCGCCCCCGTCGCGCCGATCGCGCCGGTGGCACCTGTGGCTCCTGCCGCGCCGGCGACGCCGGTTGCCCCAGTCGCGCCCGTGGCGCCGTCGGCGCCGTCGGTCCCCGCAGCGCCGGTGGCGCCCGTGGCGCCGTCAGTCCCATCGGTCCCATTTGTCCCGGCGGATCCGGTCGCGCCGGTCGCGCCCGTCGCGCCGTCAGTCCCATCGGTCCCGTCAGTCCCGGCGGAACCGGTCGCGCCCGTGGCACCATCCGTGCCGTCGGTCCCGGCCGCGCCGGTCGCGCCCGTGGCGCCGACGGCCCCCGTGGCTCCGGTGGCTCCGACCGCGCCGGCAACACCGGTTGCCCCGGTCGCGCCGTCGGCGCCGTCGGTTCCCGCGGCGCCGGTGGCGCCGGTGGCGCCGTTCAGTCCATTGGTCCCAGCCGCGCCCGCGGCTCCAGCCGCGCCCGCTGCGCCGGAGGCCCCGGTTGCGCCCGTGGCGCCCGCGCGCCCGACAGCGCCGCGCTCGCCCGTGTGCCCCTGACGTCCGCGGCGCCCGCGACGTCCGCGATCGCCGTCAGCTCCGTCGGACCCGGCGGGCCCGACCGCGCCGGCCGGCCCCGCGGGTCCGGGCGGACCGACCGGGCCGGCGGGTCCTGGCGGGCCTGCGGGTCCGGGCGAGCCTGCCGGTCCGGGCGGACCGGCGTCCCCTGCCGACCCGACGGGCCCCCTGGCCCCGGTCGCGCCCGTGACGGGGTGGTCGCCGTCCCGGGCGTCCCTGCGCTCGGACTTGACAGCCGGGCAGCCATCGGTGGTGGATTCGACGGTGGTCTCCTCTGCGTGATCCGGGTTGACGCAGACGAGGAGCTGCTGGGGATCGACGGCGCCCACCTCCGACGAAGGCGCAGCCAGGAAGGCCAGCGCCGCGAACACGGCTACCACAGCCGCAAGGCTGATCGAGATCCACTTTGCGCTGTTTAGCTTGTCGTTCGGAACCATCTGCAAGGCGCTTGCAGGGGACATCGCGGCGCCTTTCAACCACCACTTAGGTCATCGGCAGAAGATCCCGCTTTAGTGAGCGAAAACTCGGCGGTTGCGGCACTCGCAGCGACCGACTACTAGAGTGCACGCGGATGTCAGAGGTCCACTACATCGAGTGGCACATCACGCCGTTCCGGCGCGACGCCTTCCTCGAGATCTGGACGTCCGGCGCTCGACCGGGCGCTCGCCTACGGGGCGAAGTCCTCGTTCATCAGCCGCAACGAGGACGACACGCTGCACCTGCGCCAGGTGACCGTCTGGGAGAGCCGCTCCGACCAGGAGCTCTGGTGGTTCTCGGACGAGATCTCGGCGCTGCGCCAGGCGGCGCTCAAGTACTACCACAAGCCGATCGACTCCCATTGGCATGCCCGGGTCGCCGAGGCGGCGATCCAGACCAACGGGCAGCCGCAGGCCTAGGCGACCAGCGTCAGTTCGCCGGTGCGCTTCTCGTAGGCGGCGCCGACCTCGACCAGGATCGAGACCATCTCCTCGGTCGCCGGCGAGCGGGCACCCCGCGGGACGGCTGACCGCCCAGACCCGGCGCTCCGGCGCCGGCGGGTCGGTCGGCCGGACGACGAGGTCGGCTCGCAGGTTCGCGAGCGCCAGGTCGGGCAGCAGGGTGACCCCGAGCCCGGCGGCGATGAACCCCTGCATGACGTTGTAGTCGTCGGACTCGAACCCGATCCGCGGCTCGAAGCCCGCGTTGCGGCAGGCGCGCGAGGACGACCTCGCCGCAGGTGCTGGGCGCGACCCGCAGAGCCACTCGGTCTCGCAGAACTCGGCCAGCGGGACGACCTGCTGCGTCGGCGAGCGGGTGGTTCTTCGGCAGCGCCAGGTGCATCGACTCGCTCAGCACCAGGGTCTGCTCGAGGTCGCGCTCCTCCGGCTTCGGCACCGACGGGTAGTCGAAGGTCAGCGCCAGGTCGAGCTCGCCCGCGCGCAGCCGCGGCAGCGACTCCTCGGGCTCGGCGTCGGCGACGCTGAGGCGTACCGCCGGGTGGCGGCGGTGGAAGATCGAGACCGCCTCGGTGAGGATGGTCGCGCTGGCGCTCGGAAAGCTCGCGAGCCGCAGCTCGCCGCCCTCGAGCCCGGCGATCGCGGCCAGCTCGCGCTCGGCCTCGTCGAGCCGCGCGATCGCGGCCTCGGCGTGGGCGACCAGCACCCGGCCGGCGTCGGTCAGCTTCGGGCCCTCGCGGGTGCGGTCGAGCAGCTGCATCCCGACCTCGCGCTCCAGGGTCGCGATCTGCTGGCTGACCGCCGACTGGGAGAGGAAGAGCGCGTCGCCGGCGGCCGAGAACGAGCCCTGGCTGGCGACCTCACGCAGGATCCGCAGCCGCTTCACATCGAGCATTAGGCCATCTTATTAGGTCTGTCAAGAAACGCATGTTGCGCTAATAGCCGGTCGCGCCGATCCTGTTCTCCAGAACGCACTCGAGACCGAAGCGAGGTGACGAAGATGACCACGACCAACCAGACCCAGATCAACTCGGCGATGACGATCCGCCGCATGGACGTCACCGACGCCGACCAGGCGGCGCTCGCGCGGCTCGCCGAGCTCGACTCCGGCGCGGAGCTCGAGGGCCCGGTGCTCGGCGCCGAGGTCGAGGGCAGGCTGCTCGCCGCGATCTCGATCGAGACCGGCGAGGTGATCGCCGATCCGTTCAGCCGCACCAGCGAGCTGCGCGCGCTGCTCAAGCTGCGCGCCGCGCAGCTCGACGCACCGCCACGGCGGCCGGCAGCGCGCGCTCGCGCGTGTTCGGCCACCGCTCGCGCCCGGCGCTCGGCGGCTCGCCCGCCGGCCAGATCGTGACCCTCCAGCGCGGGCTCTAGACCGCGCTCAGTGCTGTTCGAGCGGGGCCATCGTCAGCCCCGCCTCGGACAGCTGCTGCCAGTAGAGCTCCGCGGGCTCGCGCGGCCCCGCCCAGACGATCGCCTGGCCGGAGTTGTGGATCCGGTCGGCGAGCCGGTGGCCCTGTTCGAGCGAGACGCCCGGGGATCACCCGGGCGAGCGTGTTGGCGACGTGGTCGAAGGTGTTGTGATCGTCGTTGAGGACGATCACCTGCCAGTTGCCGCCGAGGCCCGAGCCCGGCCCGGCGCTTCGCGGTCGCTCGATCGTCTCGGTCGAGATCTGAGTCGCTCCTCAGCGCGCTCGGCCTAGGGATCGGGGACCGAGACGGCGACCCGCTTGAAGGTCCCGACGACGGCCTTCTCGGTGTCGCGCTGGATCCGCTGCCGAGCGCGAAGCGCACCTTGCGACCCTCGACCTGGCCGGGGTTCGTGTCGTTGACCTTCGCGACCTCCTTGCCGTTGACCACCGCCTTGATCTCGGCTCCGGTCGCGATCACCTCGATCCGGTTGCGCTCGTTGATCTTGTTGATCGCGTCGCTCTCGCCCTTGGCCGGGAAGCCGCCGCCGCCGTCGGGCCCGCGGCGTAGCTCGTAGCGCTGCTTCTTCGGGATAGATCCGCAGCGCGTAGCCGGTGCCGCTGCCGCCGGCGCGGACGGTCGACCTCGATGAAGGCCTTGTCGCGCAGCGCCTTCGGCGTGTCCTTGAGGATCTTGCCGTCGACCGCGACGCCCTGGTTCGGGAGCTCGTCGTCGCCCTGGACCGGCGGCCGGAAAGAGCAGGTCGTCGGGGTCTTCTTGACCGCGGCGCGCATCGCCTTGCTCTTCTCGCGGTACTTCTTGTCGCAGCGCTTGCCGCCGCCCGAGCGCAGGATCTCGTTGAAATCGGCCTGGCTCGAGAAGTCGTTGTTGTAGACGACCACCGCGCGCGAGGCGCAGTCGCCGCGCCGAGCGCCGAGCAGCGGCAAGCGGCGAGGGCCGCGAGGCGCTGTGCGTGGCGCAGAAGCGTTCTCACGTGATCCCCTTGATCGGCAGCGTAGCCGCTGAACCTCCCTCAACACCCGCGCGCACCGAAGGTGCGGGCGCGGATTTCATCCGCTCGCTCGGCTGCGCGTCTTGCGCAGGTAGCGCTCGAGCCCCAGCCACTGCTGCTCGGGCGGCGTCGCCTGGATCATCGAGGCCGCGGTCGTCGCGGCGTCGGTCCGCTCGTGCGACCTCGGCCTGAAAGCCGGCCAGGAACGCCTCGCGCCCCCGCTCGGCCGAGCTCGACCGCGTCGGCGCAGCGCCTCGCGGACGCGGTCGAACTGCTCGCCGACCTGCTCGCACAGCCCGAAGTGGGTCAGCCGCAGCCGCCGCGGGGCCGAGCGCCTCGATCCGGTCGATCGAGTCCAGCCACGCCTCGACGTCGATCTCGGGCGGCGGCGTCGGCGCCAGGGTCAGCTCGGACGGCGGGACGCGGACGCCCGGCCATGTCGCCGACGTAGGCGTCGCCGGTCTCGAGGTCGAGCCAGCAGAGGTGGTGGCGGGCGTGGCCCGGGCACGTGCTCGACCCGGAAGCCCTCGACCTCCTCCCCGCCGGCGAGCGCGACGATCCGCTCCTCGGGCACCGGCGCCACCTCGCCCCAGAGCGCGGTCCATGTTCTCCTCGCCGTAGAGGCGCCCGGCGCTCGCCAGCAGCTTCGCCGGGATCGACCAGGTGCGGGCGCCCCGACCTCGCTCACGTAGACGCGCAGCTCCGGGAAGCGGCGCGCGAGCACCCCGGTCGCCCCGGCGTGGTCGAGGTGGATGTGGGTGAGCAGCAGCGCCGCGCGGCTCGACCTCGAGGCTCGTCGATCCAGTTGTCGAGCGCCGACGCCGGCCCGGGATCGACGATCAGCTCGCCGCACCAGGTGCGCGGCGATCACCCGGTCGCGGCCCGAGGTGCATGGTGTCGATCACGCGGACGATGGCGGGACGGTACCCGGCCTTCGCGCGACGCTACCTGGGACAATTGCGGCATGAGCGATCACCGCCTCGAGCAGCCCGACCGCCCCTGGGTGATGCGCACCTACGCCGGGCACTCCGACGCCCGGCGCTCGAACGAGCTCTACCGGCGCAACCTCGCCAAGGGCCAGACCGGCCTCTCGGTCGCCTTCGACCTGCCGACCCAGACCGGCTACGACCCCGACCACGTGCTCTCGCGCGGCGAGGTCGGCAAGGTCGGCGTCTCGATCGCCCACAAGGGCGACATGCACACGCTCTTCGACGGCATCCCGCTCGACGAGATGAACACCTCGATGACGATCAACGCGACCGCGGCCTGGCTGCTCGGCCTCTACGTCACGGTCGCCGACGAGAACGGGGTCGACCGCGCCGCGCTCAAGGGCACGACCCAGAACGACATCATCAAGGAGTACCTCTCGCGCGGCACCTACGCCTTCCCGCCCGGCCCGTCGATGCGGCTGATCGCCGACACGGTCGCCTTCAGCGTCAACGAGATCCCGAACTGGAACCCGACCAACGTCTGCAGCTACCACCTGCAGGAGGCCGGGGCGACGCCGGTGCAGGAGATCGCCTACGCGCTCGTCGACCGCGATCGCCGTCCTCGACGAGGTCAAGGCTCGCGGCCAGGTCGCCGAGGCCGACTTCCCCAAGGTCTTCGGCCGGATCTCGTTCTTCGTCAACGCCGGCGTCCGCTTCGTCGAGGAGCACGCGAAGCTGCGCGCGATGGGCGAGATGTGGGAGTGGATCGGGCGCGAACCGCTACGGCGTCACCGACCCGAAGCTCCTGCGGATGCGCTACGGCGTCCAGGTCAACTCGCCTCGGGCTGACCGAGGCCCAGCCGGAGAACAACGTCCAGCGGATCGTGCTCGAGGCCCTCGCCGTGACGCTCGGGCGCAACGCCCGCGCCCGGGCGATCCAGCTCCCGGCCTGGAACGAGGCGCTCGGCCTGCCGCGGCCGTGGGACCAGCAGTGGAGCCTGCGGATCCAGCAGATCCTCGCCTTCGAGACCGACCTGCTCGAGTACCCCGACATCTTCGAGGGCTCGAAGGTGATGGACGGGCTCGTCGCCGAGCTCGTCGAGGGCGCCAAGGAGGAGATGAAGATCGTCGCCGACCAGGGCGGCGCCGTCGAGGCGGTCGCCTACATGAAGGCGCGCCTGGTCGAGTCGCACCGCGAGCGGATCGCGCGGATCGAGCGCGAGCGAGATCAAGGTCGTCGGCCAGAACTGCTTCACCGAGACCGAGGACTCGCCGCTGACCGCGGGCGCCGACGGCGGCATCCTCACGCCCGACCCCGAGGTCGAGCGCGAGCGGCGCGAGGCGCTCGAGGAGTGGAAGGCCGAGCGCGACTCTGACGCGGTCGATCGCGCGCTGGCGGAGCTCGCCGCGGCGGCCGCCGACGAGTCGCAGAACATCATGCCGGCGACGATCGAGGCCGCGAAGGCCGGCGCGACGACCGGCGAGTGGGCACGGCACGCTGCGCGAGGTGTTCGGCGACTACCGGGCGCCGACCGGCGTCTCCGGCGCCGCCGCGGGCGGCGACGCGGAGCTGCTCGACGCGGTCCGCGCCCGGGTCGACGAGCTCGCCCGGCGGATCGGCCACCGGCCGCGGATCCTGGTCGGCAAGCCCGGGCTCGACGGGCACTCGAACGGCGCCGAGCAGATCGCCGTCCGCGCCCGCGACGTCGGCATGGAGGTGATCTACCAGGGCATCCGTCTGACCCCGGAGCAGATCGCCGCCTCGGCGCGCGAGGAGGACGTCGACGTCGTCGGGCTCTCGATCCTCTCCGGCTCGCACCTGGAGCTGATCCCGGAGACGGTGCGGCTGCTCGCCGAGCACGGCGTCGACGCTCCCGGTCGTGGTCGGCGGGATCATCCCGGCGGCCGACGCGGAGCAGCTGCGCGAGGCGGGCGTCGCCGCCGTCTACACGCCGAAGGACTTCGACGTCAACCGGATCATGGGCGAGATCGTCGACCTGGTCGGCGAACGCGCCGGGACTCGGGACCCCCAGCCCGCGTAGAGGGTCGACCCTTGCGCCGGCCGCCGCCCGGCGGTTAGGGTCCGCCCATGAGGCATCGGGTGCCGCAAGGGGGTCGGCGGTCGCCGTCGCTCCTGATCGCGGCGATGCTCGTCCTCGGCATCGCGCTGCTCGCCGCCGCTGCGGGCGGAACCGCCCAGACCGGCCCGGCCACCGACGGTAGCGGGGCAAAGAAGTGCACGAAAGCCTTCGTCGGCGGAGAACGGGTCTGCCTGCGGATCGGCGACCGGTGCAAGAAGCGCTTCCAGGACGACTACGTGTTCGCGGGTCTCTCCTGCGTCAAGGGGCGGGTGCGGCGCGCCGGGATCGCCGAGCTGCGTGGCGAGCAGCCGGTGCTGCTCGACAAGCAGGGCCAGGTGCCGCTGAAGACCGCGCTCGCCGCCTTCGACGCCTCGGTGGTCGACCTGCCGGGGGTGAAGGCGAAGAAGGGCGAGATCGGCGAACTGACCGACGCGTCGTTCGTCATCGGCGCGATCGAGGAGAGCATCGACCAGCTCTCCCCCGAGCAGCGGGCGGTGGTCGAGGCGGCCACGACGCCGGCGCCGGGCGCGGCCACACTTCCCCCGGAGGGCAAGGCGCGGATCGAGCCCCGGTCGGCCGCCCGTTCAGCGACGGCACCGCGCGGCGGCACCGGAGGGATCACCATCGGGGCCGGCACCTTGCAGGAGCAGACCTTCGCCCTCCGCAGCCTGCAGAAGGCGCGCGACGTGATGCGCGGCCACGGCTTCACGCTGCTGCGCCCGATCACCGTCTCGTTCCTGGACACGACCAAGATCATCCGGGGCGACCCGGCGCTCGCCTACGTGCCGTACAGCGACCTGCCCCCGGCGGCCAGGTCATCGACCTGCAACATCTTCGTCACCAAGGAGGGCCGCGCGGAGAGCCAGGCCAGCATGCTGCTGGTCTACGCCCACGAGCTCGCGCATTGTGCCCAGCACGCGTTCTTCAGCTCGAAGGCCGAGGCCAAGAAGGCGCCGGAGTGGGTGATCGAGGGCGGCGCGGACTGGCTCGGCGGGATGACGGTGAAGGAGCTCGGCAGCGAGCCGGTCGGGGTCGAGTGGGAGCCGTGGCTGGAGGAGCCCGAGACGGACCTCTACGAGCGCGTCTACGACGGCGTGGGGTTCTTCGCGATGATCCACCAGACGGGCCAGGACGGCTGGCAGCGGATGCGCGACACGCTGTTCGCCTCCTCGGGCGGCGCCGGGCCGGCGTTCAACCTGGCGATCGCGGGGCTTCCGGACATCTTCCACGACCGCTGGGGCCCGGGCCTCGTGCGAAACAAGGACCTCGGCGCCGAGTGGAACTACGAGGGGCCGGGGATCCCGAGCAGCGGAGTCGAGGATCTGAACGTCTCATCCAGCAACCCCCAGGTGTTGCAGGCCGCCGCGCGAGCGTCGGCCGCCGGGGAGCTGAGGATCTTCTCGGACATCCTGATCATCAAGGCCGACAAGGCGATCCGCGGCAAGCTGAACACGCAGGGCGCGACGCGCAAGCTCGCCAAGGGCGCCTATTGCGTCAAGCAGGGGGGCTGCAAGTGCAAGACGCAGACCAACCTGCAGCTGCCGAAGGTGGGCTTCAAGGCCTTCGTCGGCTTCAACGATCCGTTCAAGGCTCGGACCGTGACGTTCGAGGGGCGGTCGCTCAAGGAGTACTGCAAGAAGCCGAGCCCCGGGCCCGGGCCGGGCTCCTGCACCGCACGGCGCGGCGGCGACGGCGACTCGTGCCCCGTACCCGCCCCCGGGATCGAGATCTACAACGATCCGAAGTTCACGGCGCCGGTCGCGAGGTTCCGGATCGGGGACTGCACGGTCGGGCCGGGCGGGTTCACCGCGATCGCGACCGACGGCGCCTGGCGGCTGGAGGTCGGGATCCAGAACTTCTCGGGCTTCGGCCGCGGCTACGAGATCCTCTACGGCGGGTCGGATCCCCAGGTGATCATCGACGGCCCGGGCGGACCGTACTCGAACACGACCTGGGTACCGCCCGGTCAGTCGTCGGCAGGATCGATCGAGTTCGACGCGGACGGCAGGCACATGGGCCTCGGGTTCATCGAGTTCCGGGACGCCAGCGCTTCGGCCTCGATCGCAGGCGCGGGAGGGATGACGTGCGTCTATCCGGACGACTAGGCGGTCGGCCGTGAAGTCCGGGATCTGGGCGGCGACGGCGGTGGCGATCGTGGTCGTGTCCGTCGGCGCCGGATCGGCGGCGGGCGGCGAGGCGCGGGGCGGCGCCGCGGCGCAGGCAAAGAAGTGCACGAAGGCGATCGTCAACGGCAGACACGCGTGCCTCCGCAAGGGCCAGCGGTGCAAAAAGGCCTTCCAGGAGGACTACGTCCGCGCCGGTCTCGCCTGCAAGGGCGGGCGACTGCGCAAGGCGTCCCCGAAGCAGCTGCGCGGGCCCGAGCCGCTGCTGATCGACGACAAGGGCCAGATCTCGCTGCGCACGGCGCTGGCGGGCTTCGACGCGCGGATCGCCGACCTGCCCGGCATCAAGGCGAAGCCGGGAGAAATCGGCCCGCTTGCCGACGGGACGATCGTGATCGACGAGATCGAGTCGAACCTCGACCGCCTCACGACCGCGCAGCGGGCCGTCTATGACTCGATGACGACCCCCGCCCCGGACGCCGAAGCCGTGATCGTGCAGCCGGACGGCTCGATCACCCCACGACCGACGGCCGGGAGGGGCCCGACGCAGTTCGAGCGGATGGAGGCCGAAAAGGCAGCGGGGGACGCCATCCGAGTGCTGCGGGCCCACGGCTTCCTGCTCGCGCGTCCCATGAAGCTCACCTTCCTCGACGACCAGGGCGGCAAGAAGGAGGACGTCTTGGCCTTCGTCACCGCGGCTGACCTACCGCCCGCTACCTCCCCGTACTGCAACATCTTCCTCACCCGCCTGGGACGCAACCAGGCCACGCCGCTGAAGGCGACGACGATCACCCACGAGCTCGTCCACTGCGCCCAGCACACCTACTACCAGTCGAAGGCCGACCGGAGCAAGGCGCCGAAGTGGGCCTCGGAGGGCACCGCCGACTTCATCGCCGGCAAGGTGATGCTCGAGCTCGGCCAGGCTCCCGTTGGCCTCGGCTGGAACGGCTGGTTCCTCAAGTCGAAGCTCGACCTGTTCAAGCGCAGCTATGACGCGCTCGGCTTCTTCGCGATGATCGACCAGGCGAACGTGGACCCCTGGCAGCGGAGCAGGGACGTGATGGCGGCCTCGCCCGGCGGATCGGCGGCGGCCTACGCCGCGGCGAGGGCCGGGCTGCCCGACATCTTCTACATGCGCTGGGGTCCCGGGATCAACCGCGAGCCCGCGCTGGGGCCGGAGTGGGACTACACGGGCCCGGCAATCCCCAGCACGCATCCCAAACCCACGAAGATCAACAACGGCACTCACAAGGTGGCGACGGTCGAAGCCCACGCGGGGACGGGCGGCAAGCTGGAGATCAAGGCCGACGTGCTGACGATCAAGGCCGACAAGGACCTTCAGGGCTTCATGCGCTCCGGAAGCGACCAGCTGAAGCTCGCCAAGGGCGCGTACTGCGCGAAGCCGGGCGGGTGCAAGTGCAAAACGCAGACCAACCTGCAGTTGCCGAAGCTCGATCCGACCACGTTTGTCGGCTTCAACGCCCCGGAGAAGCCGCGCACCGTGGTGTTCGACGGCCTCAGCGTCAAGGACTACTGCAACAAGCCCAGTCCGGGCCCCGGCCCGATCTCCTGCGACACCGGCGGCGGGGGGACCACGGCCCGCCCGCTGCGCCGCGGCGGTGGCGACTCCTGCCCGGAGCCCGACGAGTTCGGGATCCAGGTCTTCCAGGGCGCCGAGGACCCGGTGGTGGTCGCGACCTTCAAGATCGGCGAGTGCACCAAGGGCCAGGGGTTCACCGCGATCGCCACCGACGGCGCCTGGCGGCTGGAGGTCGGAATCAATGCCTTCTCCGGCTTCCATGACTACGACGTCCCCTACGGCGGGAGCGATCCGCAGGTGATCATCGACGGGCCGAGCGCCTCGTACTCGAACAGCTACTGGGCACCGGGCGGGCTTCCGAACGCGGGCCAGATCACCTTCGATCCCGAGGGCAGACGGATGGGGCTTGGGGTATTCGAGATTCGTGACCAGTCCGGGACCCAGGCGATCGGCGCCGCAGGCGGGATGACCTGCGTCTATCCCGACGACTAGCCACTTGGCCGCGGGACGAATCGAGTTCCCGGTCGAGGGGCTCAGCGACGGCGTCGTCCGGCTGCGCCCGATCGCAGACGCCGACGTCCCCGAGATCGTCACCGCGGTCCAAGATCCGGACATCCCCCGCTTCACGACCGTGCCCGAGCCCTACGGCGAGAACGAGGCGCGGCTGTGGCAGCGAACCGCCGCGGCCGGGCTGCGCGCGGGCACCGACCTCGCGCTGGTCGTCGTCGACGAGGCCGACGACACCCTGCTCGGCTCGGTCGGCATCCACAACCTCGACCCGGAGACCGGGCGCTGCTCGGCGGGCTACTGGGTGGCGGCCCCGGCCCGCGGTCACGGCGTGGCGCGGCGCGCGCTCGAGCTGCTCTGCGGGTTCGCGTTCGCCGAGCTCGGCGTCGAGCGGATCGAGCTCTGGATCGAACCGGTCAACGCCGCGTCGCTGCGAGTTGCCGAGGCGGTCGGCTTCCGCCGCGAGGGTCTGCTGAGATCGTTCATGCGGGTCGGGGGCGACCGCCGCGACATGCTCATGTACTCGCTGTTGCCGGGCGACCTCGGCTGAGCTCCGGCTCGGCCCTGCGGCGCTACCCTCAACGGTGATGAGCGAGCTGAACGGCGATCGCACCGCCTGGCTGCGCTGCTACCGCTGCTGGTCGACCCGCCTCGAGGCGCAGGTCCACTACGACGCGATCATCCGGGTCGACCCGGACTCCGGCGAGACGGCCGAGCGGGTCGAGGAGGTCCAGGAGGCCGTCGTCCAATGCCTCGACTGCATGCACGATCAGCCCCACCTGGCGATCGAGGACGGGCGCGTGGTCCCGATCTCGGAGCGCTGGGAACGAATGGTCGCCGGGACCCCGTGGGTCGCCTCGTGCACGGTCACCGTCGACCAGGACGCGGTCGAGACCTGCTCCGGGCCCGAGGCCGCCGACAGCCTCACCTACGCCGCGTTCGGCGATCCCGGAACCCGCGAGTTCTTCACCCACGTCCGCTTCCACAAGCACGACGAGGACCGGATCATCGTGCACCTGCTGGTCGAGCTGTACGCGCGCTCGGCCGAGGAGGCGACCGAGGTGCTCGAGGACGCCTCACGCGGAGTGCTCGAGCTGACCTCCCTGGCCGAGGAGTCGCGCCCGCCGGCCCACGCCGCCGACGAAGCGCACTGAAGCTCAGCCGAGGCCCAGCCGCTGGAGCAGAGCCGGGTCGCTGAGCGAGCCGACGACCTCGTGCGCCTCATCGAGCTCGACCCCGGGTAGCGAGGGGACCCCGATTACCGTCATCCCGGCGGCCCGGCCGGCGGCGACTCCGGTCGGCGAGTCCTCGAGCACCACGACCTCGTCGCAGGCGACGACACCGAGCCTGGCGGCGGCCTCGAGATAGGCGTCGGGGGCTGGCTTCGGCGCCGGGACCTCGTGGCCGCTGACGACGACGTCGAACGAGCTGTCCAGCCCGACCAGGCTGAGCGCCCGGGCGATGAACCGCGCCGGCGAGTTCGAGACCACCGCGGTCGGCAGGGCGTGCTCGCGCACGAGGGCGACGAGCTCGAGCGCGCCGACCATCGGCTCGACCCCGCGCTCGAGCTCGGCGAACACGAGCTCGTCGAGCTCGCCGATCAACTCGACCTCGCGGCCCGGCTCGTCGAGATGGCGGGCGAGCAGCCGGCCGGCGATCGGGGCCGAGGTCCCGACCAGCTCCTGCTTGTGGGCAAGCGTGAACTCGCGCCCGCGCCGGGCGAACAGGTCCTGCTCGGCACGCGTCCACACCGACTCGGTGTCGAGCAGGAGCCCGTCGTTGTCGAAGATCACCGCCGCGGGAGTCGCCATGGGACGCGCGATCGTAGCCTGCGCCCCGACTACGGTTGCCGGAGTGACCGGGGGCATCGTGATCACCGAACGCGGCATCCGCGTCCTGCATTCCCTCACGGCGATCGTGGTCGCCCTGGTGGTGCTCGCGGGCTCGAGCCTGTTCACGCGACCCGCAGGGGCCGAGGACGACAGATGGCTCGCCCTCCGCGGCGTTGCCGCGCTCACGGCCGCCCCCTGCCCATCTCCGACCAGCATCGCCCTGCCGACGGTGAGCCCGGGACGCCTCGAGGCCGCCCGGGAGGGACGGTTCAGCGTCTTCGGCCCGAAGCCGACGAACCTGACCGTGCCGATCGACTGGCACACCGACCCGCTCGGAGCCGAGCGGTACCGCCAGAACCTGCACAAGCTGCGCTTCATCACGCCGCTGCTGTCCAGCTATGCCTACTCGGGCGACGCCGACGACCTCGGCCGGGCGCTCGACGTCACGCTCGACTGGGTGCGCCACAACCCGATCAAGGGCAACGAAACCGCCGACGAGGCGTGGTCGGACAAGGTGGTCGGCGACCGGACTCCGTTCGTCGCCTACGTCACCCGCGCCGCCGCATGCGAGGGACTGCTCGACGCCGCCGAGCGGCGCACGCTGCTCGCGTCACTCGAGCGCCACGGCCACGCGCTGGCCGCGAAGCGCAACTACACCCCGGACAACCACGGGCTGTTCGTCGACCTCGGGCTCGCGCGGCTGACCAGCTTCATGCCCGTGCTGCGCGAGTCACCGCGCTGGCGGACGCTGGCTCGCGACCGCTTCGAGAGGACGCTGCGCCGGCGCCTCTCCCAGGGCCTCTGGCTCGAGCACTCGTCCGCCTACCAGTTCCTGGCGATCCGCCCGGTGGACTCGATGATCAACGTGCTCGACGGCGACGCGGAGCTGGAGGGCCTGCGGGACGAGATGCGGGCGGCCGCCGCCTGGTTCGTGCGCCCCGACGGTCAGATGACCCAGTTCGGCGACTCGAACCTCGAGCCGGTGCCCGACTGGGCGCAGGGCCAGGGCGACGGCACCGGGCGTTCTTCGGCGCCGGCTTTGCCTTCGTACGCGGGACCGGCGCGGCGGGCGACCCTGGGTACCTGGCGGTGACCGACGGCTTCCACAGCATCACTCACAAGCACGCCGACGAGCTCAGCTTCGAGCTCTTCGACCACGGAGTGCCGATCGTCAACGACACGGGCCTGTACCACAAGGACCCCGGCGAGATCCGCGACTACGTGGTCTCCAACCGCGCTCACTCGGGCCTGGCGGTCGACGGAGTCAGCCCGCCCGTCGCCGATTCGAGCCTGGCCTACGGTTCGGGCCTGATCGCCGCCGGCGAGGGCGAAGGCTGGTACGCGGTCGAAGGCCGCAACCCACTGCTCGAGGCTCAGGGCGTAGACCACGTCGCGCCTGTTCCTGTACAAGCCCGGGACGGCACTCGTGATCGTCGACCGGGTCCGGTCCGACGTCGCCCACGCCTACATCCGATACCTCCAGCTGCATCCCGCGATCGAGCTCGGTGAACGCGACGCGACCTCGATCCAGATCGGCGCGCCGGGATTCGCCGGCGCGATCTACGACGCCGGCGGCGACAGCCCCGCGACTCGGACCCAGGTGCGCGGCCAGAAGGCGCCCCTCCAGGGCCTCACCTCGCCGGACTTCCGCGAGTTCGACCCGCGCTGGACGCTCGCCTTCGCCGGCACCGGCGCGACCGAGACCCGGGTCCTCACGATCGCCCTCGACTCGACCGGGGCGCGGGCCACCGGCGCCGCGACGTCGGGGGCGACGACCACGGTGGAGCTGACCGACGCGGCGGGCGCCACATCCGGCCTGACGGTCGCCCGCGATCGCCGCAGGCTGACCGTCTCGGCGGATCAGCCGCCGCCGTGAGCGCGCACCAGCCGGCGGTGACGGTGGCGGAAGAGGAAGCCGACCACCGCGCCCGCCAGGCGGGCGGCGCCGGGAATCCAGGCGACGCCCCGCTTGAGCTCGAACCCGAGCCGGTCGGTCACCCGGCAGCGTCCCTCGCCCTCCGGCTCGACGATCCGCTCGTGCTGCCACACGGAAAAGCTCAGCGTGCGTGACCGCTCGAGGAACCGCCGCCCGGGCTCGAGCTCGGCCAGGCGCAGGTCGTCGTAGTCGACCGGCAGCAGGCCGCCGAGCAGGATCCAGCTGCGCCCGAGCGGCACCCCGACCTCGACCGTGTCGACGGTCTTTCCCGCCAGACCCTTCGGCATCGTCATCCGCAGGATCGGCGCGAGCTCTTCGTTGATCCCCTCCTCGGTGACCGCCCGCTCCCAAACCACGTTCGCGGGGCGCTCGACCACAGAGGACTGCTCGACATGGTGCACGCGAGGATTCGTATATGAATCCGCCGTGGCCGGCATCTCCGCCTTCATCTCCCCCGGCCGCTCCCTGCAGAGCACGGTGGAGCGCGTCGCGCTCGCCGACCGGCTCGGCTACGACGCCGCGTACACGACCCACATCGCCGGCCGCGACTCGCTCACCGTGCTGATGGCCTACGCGGCGGCGAGCGAGCGGATCCGCCTCGGAACCGGCGTCGTGCCGATCTTCAGCCGCACGGTCGCGACGATGGCGCAGACCGCGGCGACGATCGACGAGTACTCCGGCGGGCGAATGGTGCTCGGACTGGGGGTCTCGCACCGGGTCACGGTCGAGAACTGGCACGGGCAGCGGATCACCAAGCCGGTCACGCAGATGCGCGAGTACCTGAACGGCGTGCGGGCGATCCTGCGCGGCGCGGAGCCGCCCGACTCGGAGTTCTTCCCGACCAAGTTCGCGTTCATGGGTTACGAGGCGCGCCCGGAGCTGCCGATCTACGTCGCCGCCCTGTCGCCGAACATGATCCGCCTCGCCGGCGAGCTCGCCGACGGCGTGATGCTGTGGCTCTGCTGCCCCTCCTACATCGAGTCGACCGTGATCCCGGCGCTCCGCGAGGGCGTCGAGGCCTCCGGCCGCTCGTTCGGCGACTACGACGTCGTCGCCGCGGTTCCGACCGCGCTCACCGACGATCCGGATGCGGCGCGGGCAACGCTGCGCCAGGAGCTGATCACCTACGCCTCACTGCCCTTCTACCGGGCGATGCTCGAGGCGTCGGGGTTTGCCGACGAGCTCGCCGCCTTCGACGCCGGGATGGCCGACGGCGACGTCGAGAAGGCGAAGGCCGGGCTGTCGGACCGGATGCTGGGCGAGCTGGCCGGGATCGGCTCGGCGGAGGACGTCCAGGCGGCGGTGCGGCGCTACCAGGACGCCGGCGTCACCTCGCCGGGAATCGGCGGGCTGCCGGGCACCGACTTCGACGCCGCGATCGAGTCGGTCGGCGAGCTGATCTAGCCCCGACTACTACCCGAACACGTCCGGCCCGAAGCTGCGGACCCGCGGGTGCGCCGCGTAGCCGAGGTACCCGAGGCCGAAGATGTCCTCCATCGTGTGGAGGTAGTCGTAGTGGTTGTAGGGCTCGTCGTTGACGCTGCCCGGCTCGACGAACCGCGAGATCAGCACCGCGCCGACGCGCCCGCCGCCCGGGCCTTCAAACCCCTGGCGCCTGACGTTCGGGCCCGTGGGGATGAAGCAGCAGGCGTCGGTGTCCGCCACGGACTCGTCGAAGGTGACGATCAGCAGCCCGTCCTGCCGGAAGGCCGGCGAGCGCAGAATGCGAGGGACCCAGACGCGCAGGAACGCGTCTATGCCCGCATAGCCACCGGGCTGCGCCGGATCGGCGCACGGATCGTCGTGGCCGTCGCTGCACAGGTCCGGGACGATGTAGGCGAAGTTCGGGGTGGTCTGGACGGAACGAAGGTCTCGCTCGAGCTGCGCGAGGTTGACCACCTGCTCGGCGCAGCTCGCCTCGGCGTCGATGATCGAGTGGAAGTAGACGAAAGGGTTGTGGCGCGTCGCGTATTGGTCGGTCGGCGACGCGTCGTGAGCGCGATCCCG
Organism: uncultured Solirubrobacterales bacterium; assembly: GCA_963811505.1. GTDB lineage: Bacteria > Actinomycetota > Thermoleophilia > Solirubrobacterales > 70-9 > WHSW01. The sequence goes on from CAWERC010000003.1 coordinate 186,506, forward strand.
CGCCCCGATCCGGGGGTGCGCGCAGTTCGTCCCGCCGTCGCGAGCCGGGTCCTCGCCCATGGACTCCATGTAGCCCCGCCAAGTCTTCGTCGCCGCCTCCAACTGATCGGCGAGCGTCACCACCCTGGTCGGGTACACGCAACCGCTGCCCACGGCTTGGTCGTAGGCGCCCATCCGCTCGAGCTCGAACTCGCTGAAGCGCCGGCAGTTTTCGAATGTCTCGCGGTTGACGGACTGGCCGCTGATCATCGTGGTGTAGTTGCCGAGGCTGGGGCGGCTCGTCGCGTAGTAGCGGGTCAGCAGCTGGCCCTTCGCGGGCAGGGTCTCGCCCAGATAGGGCGCGGGTGTGCCGTTCTCGAACGTCGTGTCGTAGTCCTTGTTCTCGAGCACGATCGTGAACACGTGGCCGATCGCCGGCAGATCCGGGCCGTCGGAGGAGTCGCCGCCACACCCTGCGATCGCCACCGCCGCGGCAATCAATGCGATGCGGGCGCTCATCGTCGGCGGGTCAGCTCGTCGATCAGCTCCGCGTAGACCGCGAACGCAGGCTTCGGCGCGTAATCGTCGCGCAGGATCCCGTACTGCTGCTGGAAGTTCGGCGAGCTCGTGCGGTGGTCGCGGAGGTCGAACCAGCGGTAGTCCGTCACGTTGTACGTGCCGCGGAACTCGTGCACCGCGCCGACCATCTCCTCCATCGCCAGCACCTGGGTCGCATAGCTGCGGGCGGGCTCCGCCGTCGGGTAGCCGTTCTCCTCGACCTTGATCGGCACCGTCTCGGGAATCCCGGAGATCGGCAGGTAGCACTCGCGCAGCACGCTCATCGCGTTCACCATGCCGTCGCGGTAGCCCCCGGGCGCCTCGAACAGCGGGAAGACGGTCCCCGGGTAGGCGTCGAGGCCGACCCAGTCGAGCGCCCGCACGAACCCCTCGCCGCCGAGCTCGCCGATCTCGGTCCAGAACGACCGCTCGCGGTTGGGGTCCGTGCGGTAGGCCCAATTGAAGCCGATCTTGAGCTGGTCGAACCCGAGTCGCTTCGCCTTGCGCTTCGCCGCGATCACGCCGCGCACGAGCGCCTCGCGCGCTCCGTCGTAGTAGCTGTCCGATGCGTCCGGGGCGATTGGGAAGAAGTTGACCTCGTTCGTGACCTGCAACGCACGAACGCTCGGGTTCGCCCCGAACTTGCGGACGACGCGGCGCACGAAGCGCACCCAGGCGTCGATGTTTCCCTCCTGCTCGGGTCGCGGGTGGTAGCGCAGCTGCAGCTCGACCAGGTAGCCGCGACGCGTGTAGCGCTCCGTGAGCTTCATGAAGTGGCGGATCCCGGGCGGGCCGAGCGACCAGAAGAAGCGGTTGAGGCGGACGTAGAACGGCGCGCCCGCCCCCGGCTCGAGCTCGCGCAATGCCTCGCGCGTCTTGCCCGGCGAGTCGGGGACCGGCTCGACGGGCGGGCCGAGCGCGCCGGCGGTCCCCGCGGGATTGATCCCAAAGCGCAGCCGCGGTCCCGGCTCCGCGACCACGCCGGCGGCCTCGGTATCGCCGAGGCACGGGCCGTCGTCCTGGGCCGCCACCGGCGCTGCGCCGAGCGCAGCGACCGCGCAGATCGCGGCCAGCGATACGAGCGCGGTCCCGGCCCGCGCCGTCATCGACCTAGTCGACGTCGCCCTCGGCCGTCGCGGCGTCGCCGTTCGGCCGCTTCGGGATCAAGACGGTGCGCTTGAACTCCGCGACGAGAGTGTTGTCCTGCTTGTAGACGCGCGTGTGGACCTTGACGATCCCGCGGTCGGGCTTCGACTCCGAGGGCCGCACCTCGAGCACCTCGGACTCGCAGTAGAGCGTGTCCCCGTGAAAGACGGGGTTCGGGTGGCTGAGCTCCTCGGTCGCGAGGTTGGCGATCGCCTTGCCCGACACGTCCGAGACCGTCATCCCGACCGCGAGCGAGTAGACGAGCGGCCCGACGACGACGTTCTGGCCCTGCTGTGATTGCCCGGCGTATACGTCGTTGATGTGCAGCGGGTGGTGGTTCATGGTCAGCAGGCAGAAGAGGTGGTCGTCGGCCTCGGTCACCGTCTTCGCGGGCCAGTGCTTGTAGACGGCGCCCTCCTCGAACTCCTCGAGGTAGCGGCCGTAGGGGTGCGCGCCGGAGGCCTCGCGCTCGGCCTGCCCGGTTGAGAGAGTGTGTTCGTCGTTCATGGGCGCGGGATCGTAGCGTCCAGCCCCTCGAAGCGACCCAGGTCCTCCACCTCAGCTTCGATCGCCGCCTCGACTTCGCGCGCGAGCGGCTCGAACGGCTCGATGGTCAGCGCCAGGCGCCGTCCGGAACGCTTCGACGACCAGGTCGCCACGCTGCGGCCGTCAACGACTATCGAGGGCCTGATGATCCCGCCGCCCGGGTTGACTCGTGTGTGGAACCGCGGGTTCACCGCAAAGTCCCGGTCCACGTAGCCGAGGTTGTAGTTGTCGAAGGCGCCGAGCAGCCGCACGACCGGCGACCGGGCGGCCCGCGGCGGACGGCCGAGCGTGAACAGGTCGCCGGCGCGCTCGAGCTCGTTGCCGATCCGGTCGAACGCGAGCCTCGTATCGCGCAGCGGGAGCCCGGCCCAGCGCGCCATGTCCCGCTCGCCCGCGGGTCCGTAGGCGCGCAGGTAGCGCCGCGCGAGCTCCGCCAGCGAGTCGTCGCGCGGCCGGTGCTCGAGCCGGCCGATCCAGTCCTCCGTCCGGACCAGGCAGGTCTGCGCGCCGCGGTCGGGCCCGAGGCACAGGCTGCCGTCGAGCGTCGCGAGCAGCCAGAGGTGGACCTTGAACTCGTTCCCCGTCTCGAAGCCGGCGCGCGCGAGCCGCTGGCCGAGCTCGGGGCGGGTGAGCGGCCCATCGGCGTCGACCGCGTCGTGGAGCACCTTCAGCGCCCGGTCCTGGCCGCGTCGGTCGAGCCCGAAGTCGGCGAGACGCTTGCGCGACCAGCGGACGATGATCGGGGCGAACAGCGGCAGGATCCAGCCCGCGTCCTCTGACGGGATCAGGTGGACGGTCTTGCGCATCATCCAGGCGCGCAGCAGCGACCGCTCCTCGGTCCGAGCGCGGTCGACGTCGGCGGCGGTGAGGCCTCGCGCCCGGGCGCGGAAGGCGAGCCGGGCGGCGCGCGGCTCCTGCGCCTGAACCGGCCCGGCCAGGCGGGCAACGTCGGCCGGATGCCGAACCGCCGGTGGCCGGTGGAACAGCTGCGCCGTGGCACGCCGCCTCGCGAGCCGCTCGATCGCCGGCACTAGGTCGACGCGGCGATCGCCTTGCCGAGCAGCCGTTTGACGCGGGCATCGCCGCCGACCTTCAGGTGGCCGTAGTGGAACGCATCGCGCCAGTCGGCGAGCCCACCCTCCTCGGCCAGGAGCTTGAACATCGCTTTCGGGATCGAGAGCGTGATGCGCGCGTCCTCGGCCTCGCCCTCGCTCACCTTCGGTCCCGGGACCTGGATGCGGAACGACTCCGCCTTGCCCGGCCCCGTGAGCCCGCCGGAGGTCAGCTCGAGCGACGCGACGAGCTTCAGGTTGGCGAGCGCCGGCGCCTCGGTCTGCACACGCTGGACGGCGACCACGATCAGGTCGCTGGGCGCCGCGGCCACGCCGCTAGTGTCGCGCCCGGCGCAGCCCGGCGCGCGCCTCGGCGTGGGCGATCACCTGCCCGACCAGCTTCTGGATGTTCGGGTCGCCCTCGACCTTGACGTGCCCGTGGTCGTAGGCCTCGTGCCAGTGCTTGATCGTGCCGTCGGCGGCGAGCTCGTTGAAGTGCGACCGCGAGACGGACACGTGTACGCGCTCGTCATCGCCCATCCCCTTGGAGATCTTCGGCCCCGGCAGCTCCACCCGGTAGAGCTGGACGTCGCCGCGACCGCGCAGCTCGAGCCCGAAGACGAGCTTCAGCTTCGCGAGCGCCGGGACCTCGGCCTGCAGGCGGGTGACGGCCTGCTTGATCAGGTCGGGCGTCCCGGCCGCCACGTCAGATCTTGTTCCGCTCGAGCAGCTTCTTGCCGATCACCATCTTCTGGATCTCGGAGGTGCCCTCCCCGATCAGCAGCAGCGGCGCGTCGCGGTAGATCCGCTCGATCTCGTACTCCTTCGAGTAGCCGTAGCCGCCGTGGATGCGGAGGCACTCCTCAGCGTTGGACCTGGCGGCCTCGGAGGCGAAGAGCTTCGCCATCCCGGCCTCGATGTCGGAGCGCTCGCCGGCGTCCTTCATCCGGGCGGCCTTCATCGTCAACAGCCTCGCCGCCTCGAGCCGGGTGCCCATCTCGGCGAGCTTGAACGTGATCGCCTGGTGCTGGGCGATCGGCTTGCCGAAGGTCTTGCGCTCCTGGCTGTAGCGCAGCGCCAGCTCGAGCGAGCGCTGGGCGACGCCGACGCCGCGGGCGGCAACGTTGACCCGGCCGAGCTCGAGCGCGTCCATCATCTGGCCGAAGCCCTTCCCCAGGCCGTCGCGGCCGCCGAGGATGTGATCGTCGGTGACCTTGAAGCCGTCGAAGACGAGCTCGGTCGACTCGACGCCCTTGTAGCCCATCTTCTTGATCTTCGGCGGGATCGTCAGCCCGGGGACCTCGGACTCGCCTGGCTCCTTCTCGCAGATGAAGCAGGTCATGCCCTTGTAGGGCGGATCGGCCTTCGGATCGGTCTTGACGAGGACGAAGACGAGCCCTGAGAGCAGGCCGTTGGTGACCCACATCTTCTGGCCGTTGATCTCCCAGCCGCCGTCGACCTCCTTGGCCGTCGACTTGATGCCCTGCACATCGGAGCCGACCTCGGGCTCGGAGAGCGAGAACGCTCCGCGGACCTCGCCGGTCGCCATCTTCGGCAGGTACTTGTCCTTCTGCTCGTCGGTCCCGAACTTCATCAGCAGGTAGGAGCCGATGAAGTGGGTGTTGACGACCCCGGAGATCGAGATCCAGCCGCGCGAGAGCTCCTCGACGATCATCGCGTAGGTGGTCAGGTCGAGCCCCATCCCGCCGTACTCCTCGGGAATCGTGACCCCGAACAGGCCGAGCTCCTTCATCTGCTCGACGATCGGCTCGGGGAACTTGTCCTCGTGGTCGTACTCCTCGGCGTGAGGGATGATCTCCTTGTCGGCGAACTGGCGCACCATCTCGGTGATCGCCTGCTGCTCGTCGGTCTTCTCCTGATACGTCGCGGTCGCTACGGCCATGGCTCCTGTCTTCAAGTCGTTGGGAAGCGGAGAATACTGGGGGCATGTCGAACTCCGAACGCCTCATAGCCGCGCTCGAGCCGGTCTTCGGCGAGGGGGAGCGCGACGTCGACCGGGCCCTGATCGAGGAGCTCGGCGACTCAGTCGCAGCGATCAGCGTCGACGAGATCACCGGCGCGATGGTCGGCGACTCGGCCTTCAGCACGGAGTTTCGGGGCCGCGACGGGCTCCAGGAGACCTGGGCGGACTGGCTCGACGCGTTCATCCGCGTGCGGCTCGAGCTGGAGGCGATCGAGGAGATCGGCGAGAACGTGCTGACGTTCGTCAACCAGACCGGGACCACCCGCCACGGTGTCGACGTCGAGCAGCCGAGCGCGGCCGTGTGGCAGTTCCAGGACGGCCTGCTCGTACGGATCGAGTTCCACCTCGACCGCGACGCCGCCCGCCGCTCCGCCGGGCCCTCTAGTTCGCCCGGCTGAGCCCCGCCTCGGCGCAGCCGGCCTCGAGCGCGTCGAGCCCGAACGCCTCGGCCGGACCTAGCGCCCCGACCTTCTCGATCCCGCCGGCGAGCGCCGCTGACGCACCCCAGGCGAGCACGTTGCCGGTGAACGTGTAGCCGTTGACGCCGCCGACCTCGACCGCGCTCAGCTCCTCGCCGCCCGGCCCGTAGGCGATCGCGACGATCTGAGAGCCGGTGGCCGCCCGCGCCTCGGCGTCGGGCCCGCCGGTGGAGGTGCTGACGAAGCGCTCGATGAGTGAGTCCAGGCCGCGCTTGACGCCCGGGATCTTCGCGACACCCGCGTTGACGGCCGACATGGCCTGCATCGGGCCGCGGATGCGCGAACCAGCCGAGGTACGCGTTCACCTCCCGCAGGCCCGGGTGGATCCGTGGCAGGGTGAAGTGCTCCGAGCCGCCGACCGAGATCGCGGGCTTCGAGCGGCCGCCGACCTCGAACTCGCGCACCCGCGCGGCGCCCGCGCTCGGTGCGGATGCCGTCGCGCCAGACGAAGCCCGGCTCCAGCATCGCCCCCGCCGCCGAGGCCCGGGTTCCGCCGCTCATACCGCCGAGGCCGCCGCATGGTGAAGTAGCCCACGTCGACACGGGTCGCCGCTTCGCCGGCCTCCCGCAGCGCCAGGGCGCCGGCGAGGTTGCCGGGGACGAAGTCGTAGCCGAAGGCGGTCAGCAGCGCCGCTCCGGCGCGCTCGGCCTCGGGGCCGAACCGCTCGAACACCCGGCGGATGAACTTCGGCTCGCCGGTCGAGTCGAGGTAGCTCGCTCCGGCGGCGATCGCCGCCTCGCGCCGCGGCGTCACCCCAGCGGGCGAACGGCCCGACGGTGGACGACGATCACGTCGCCGGGCTCGAGCAGCGCTCGCACGGAGGCCGGGTCGGAGACGTCGGCGACCGCCGTGTCGAGGCCACCGAGCTCGGCGGCCAGCGCCTCGACCTTCTCCTTGCTCCGCGCCGCCAGCACCGGGCGATCACCCCGGGCCACCGAGGCCTCGGCGGTCAGCCGGCCGGTGTAGCCGGTGGCGCCGAAGAGGACGATCCGGCCGGGCATCGCGGCGACCTACAGCACCCAGCCGAAGCTGAGCGAGCGGTACTGCGCGCCCTCGCGGTCGTAGAAGCGGTGCGCGTCGGTGCGCTCCAGAGCCGAGTCGAGCTCGAGGTGGGTGGCGCCGCGCTCCCGCGCCCAGGCCTTGACCGCGTCGAGCAGCGCCTTGCCGATCCCCTGCGAGCGCCGCTCGGGGTCGACCGCGAGGTCCTCGACCCAGGCGCGATAGCCGAAGCGGACCGAGTGCATGTCCTGATAGCCCGTGCAGAAGCCGACCAGCTCGCCGCTCGTCGTCGGCGACCAGTACGCACGCGTCGTGCGACTCGATCGCCTGCTGCAGGGCGACCTCGGCACGGCGCTCGTCCCAGGCCGGCGGCCTCGAGCCGGGCGGCGCGAACAGCCACTCGTACAGGGGGATCACGTCCCGCTCCTCGCCGGGGCGGGCGGCGCGGATCTCGACGCTCATCGGCGCCAGGCTAGCTAGACGGTGCCGGTGCGGCGCAGCGACTCGACCGCGCCGGGGCGAAGGCCGCGGATCCGCTCGACCTCGATCGGAGACTCGAACCGACGCCGCTCGCGAGCGGCGAGGAAGCGCGTCGCCTCGGCCGGAGAGAGCCCGATCGCTCGCAGCTGTTCGAAGGTGGCCGAGTTGAGGTCGATCCGCCGCGGCGGCGACGAGGGCTGCAGGCCGCGCGGCGCCCACTCTCGCTCATCCGTCGCCATCGACCCGATTCTCCGTCAGCAGCTGCGCCCGCGCAACCGACAACCCGTCCACCGTACATTGCCCGCCTGATGCGAAACCCACGTGATTTCTTCAAGCCGCTGGCGATCGGCGCCCCCGATCCGGTCACCGAGGTGCCCGTCAAGCCGTCGCGGATGATCCACTTCTTCGACGCCTCGAACGAGAAGATGGCGGCGAAGGTGCCGGACATGGCCAAGCAGGCCGACATCCTGCTCGGCAACCTCGAGGACGCGGTCTCGGTCGACAACAAGGTCGCCGCGCGCGAGGGCCTGGTCAAGGTCGCCAACGAGGTCGACTTCGGGGACACGGCGCTGTGGACGCGGGTCAACGACCTCTCCAGCCCCTGGGTGCTCGACGACCTGACGACGCTCGTGACCGAGATCGGCGACAAGCTCGAGGTGATCATGGTCCCGAAGGTCGAGGGCCCGTGGGACATCCACTACGTCGACCGCCTCCTCGCCCAGCTCGAGGCGAAGGCGAAGGTCGAGCGGCCGATCCTCGTGCACGCGATCCTCGAGACCGCGCAGGGCGTGGTCAACCTGGAGGAGATCGCGACGGCGAGCCCGCGGATGCAGGGGATGAGCTTCGGACCCGCCGACCTCGCCGCCTCGCGGCGGATGAAGACCACCAGGGTCGGCGGCGGCCACCCCGGCTACCAGGTGATCGAGGACCCCGATCCCGACGACCCCGAGGCGCCGCGAGCTCGACCGCCCAGCAGGACCCCTGGCACTACTCGATCGCCCGCATGGTCGACGCCTGCACGTCGGCCGGGTTGCTGCCCTTCTACGGCCCCTACGGCGACATCAAGGACACCGAGGGCTGCGAGACGCAGTTCCGGGCGGCGTTCCTGCTGGGTTGCGTCGGCGCCTGGTCGCTGCACCCGGTTCAGATCGAGATCGCGAAGAAGGTCTTCAGCCCCGACCCCGACGAGGTCAAGTTCGCCAAGAGGGTGATCGATGCGATCCCCGACGGCCGCGGCGTCCACATGATCGACGGCAAGATGCAGGACGACGCGACCTAGAAGCAGTGCATGGTGATGGTCGAGCTGGCGGAGATGCTGGCGCGCAAGGATCCGGAGCTGGCCGAGGCGTACGAGCTCTAGCGGCGGCGGCGAGACCCTTGGCCGACGAGTTCAAATACACGATCCGGGTCCGCTACAACGAGTGCGACCCGCAGGGCCACGTGTTCAACGCCAACTACCTGGCGTACTTCGACCTCGCGATGACGGAGCTCTGGCGCGAGCTCGGGGGCTACGTCGCAATGCGCGACGAGGGGGTCGACATGGTCGTCGCCCAGGCCGAGATCTACTACTACGCCGCGCTCGGCTTCGACGACGAGGCGGACCTGATCGTGCGGCAGATCAAGCTCGGAAACACGTCGATGACCAGCACCCTGGCGATCGAGCGGGCAGGCGAGACGGTCGCCGAGGGTGAGCTGCGCCACGTCTTCGTCGATCTCGCGGGGGGAGAGACGAGGCCGATCCCGGACTCCGTCCGGCAGGGTCTCGCCCGGTATTCATAGTAAAGAGCCTATAGCGGATAAACTCTATATCCGATGGTCAGGCAGCTTCTCCGTCAGGCGCGCCGTGAGTCCGGCTTCACCCAGGCCGAGCTCGCGCGCCGCATGGGCACAGCACAGCCCGAGGTCGCGCGCCTCGAGTCCGTCGGATCCAATCCGCGCATCGACACGCTGCGGCGTGCGGTCGAGGCGACCGGCCATCGCCTCGAACTGCGGGCGCTCCCGATCGTGCCCACCGTCGACGAGACGATGATCGTCGAGAACCTCGCGCTGTCGTCGCGCGAGCGCCTCGACCAGTTCGCCGCCGCGTATGCCTCGGTGGCGGGCCTCGCCGGGCGTGCTCGCCGTGCCTGACCCCAAGGAGGAGCGGCCCGCACGCTGGCCCCCCCTCGACGCCGAGGACATCCTGCGCAGGCTGACTGAAGCGGGCGTCGATTTCGTCGTCATCGGGGGAATCGCGATGATCCTCCACGGGTCGGCACGGCTGACCCGTGACGTCGACATCGTCTTCGCCGGCGACGAGGGGAACCTCGCCGCGCTCGGGGAGGTCCTGGTCGGTCTCGGAGCGACGCCGCGGGGAGTCGACGAAGAGGTGCCGTTCGTCGCCGACGAGCGGACGCTTCGCAACGTCGAGCTGCTGACGCTGAGCACGACCTCCGGCTGGCTCGACGTTCACCGCCGGGTCCCCGGCGGACCCGACTACGGATCGCTTCGGCGGCGCGCCGAGCGGCAGGACGTCGGGGGCTTCACAGTCCTGGTCGCCTCACTCGACGACCTCGCGGAGATGAAGCGCGTCGCCGATCGGCCGCGCGATCGCGCCGACCTCGACGAGATCGAGGTCATCCAGCGGCTTCGCCGCCGCTAGCCCAGCCGCTGCTTCAGTCGCCTCGAGCTGCCGGCTGATCTCGTCCGGGAGCCTGTCGCCGAACTGGGCGAGGAACTCCTCGACCTGGGGCAGCTGGGCCTTGACCTTCTCGGCGTCGACGGTGAGCAGCTCGCGCATCGCCTCGTCGGGGACGTCCAGGCCGCCGAGGTCGAGCTCGCCCTCGGCGGGGACGAGGCCGATCGGCGTCTCGACCGTCTCCCCCTCGCCGTTGCAGCGGCGGAAGACCCACTCGAGCACGCGGCTGTTCTCCCCGTAGCCGGGCCACAGGAACTTGCCGTCGGCGTCCTTGCGGAACCAGTTGACGACGAAGATCCGCGGCATCTCGTTCGGGTGCTCGCGGGCGATCGTCAGCCAGTGGCCGAAGTAGTCGGCCATGTTGTAGCCGCAGAACGGCAGCATCGCCATCGGGTCGAAGCGCAACTTGCCGACCTCGCCGGCGGCCGCCGCCGTGGTCTCCGACGACATCGTCGCGCCGAGGAAGACGCCGTGCTCCCAGTCGAACGACTCGGCGACCAGCGGCTGGACGGTGGCGCGGCGGCCGCCGAACAGGAAGGCGTCGATAGGCACGCCGGCGGGGTCCTCCCACTCGGGGGCGATCGACGGGCACTGGCCGGCCGGCGTCGTGAAGCGGGCGTTCGGGTGCGCCGCCGGCTCCGTCGAGTCGGGCGTCCAGTCGTTGCCCTTCCAGTCGATCGCGTGCTCGGGCGGCTCGCCGGTCATCCCCTCCCACCAGATGTCGCCGTCGTCGGTGAGCGCGCAGTTGGTGAAGATCGAGTTCCGCTCGATCGTGTCCATCGCGTTCGGGTTCGTCTTGTGGCTGGTGTTCGGGGCGACGCCGAAGAACCCGTACTCGGGATTGACGGCGCGCAGCCGGCCGTCGGCGTCGAACTTCATCCAGGCGATGTCGTCGCCGACCGTCTCGACGGTCCAGCCCTCGAGGGTCGGCACCAGCATCGCTAGGTTGGTCTTCCCGCAGGCCGAGGGGAAGGCGCCGGTGACGTACTTGACCTCGCCCTCAGGCGAGGTCAGCTTCAGGATCAGCATGTGCTCGGCCATCCAGCCCTCATCGCGAGCCATCGCCGAGGCGATCCGCAGCGCGAAGCACTTCTTGCCCAGCAGCGCGTTGCCGCCGTAGCCCGAGCCGTACGACCAGATCTCGCGCGTCTCGGGGTAGTGGACGATGTACTTGTTGTCGGGGTTGCACGGCCACGGAACGTCCTCCTGGCCCTCCGCGAGCGGCATCCCGACGGAATGCACGCAGGGCACGAAGTCGCCGTCGGCGCCCATCGCGTCGAGCGCGCCCTCGCCCATCCGGGTCATGATCCGCATCGAGACCGCGACGTAGGCGGAGTCGGTGAGCTGGACGCCGATGTGGGCGATCGGCGAGCCCAGCGGGCCCATCGAGAACGGGACCACGTACATCGTCCGGCCCTTCATCGAGCCGGCGAAGAAGCCGCTCATTCGCTCGCGCATCTCGGCGGGGTCGAACCAGTTGTTGGTCGGGCCGGCGTCCTCCTCGCGCTCGCTGCAGATGAAGGTCCGGTCCTCGACCCGGGCTACGTCGCCGGGGTCCGAGCGCGCCAGGTAGGAGTTCGGGCGCTTCGCGTCGGAGAGCTTCTCGAAGGTCCCGTTGTCGACCAGCTCCTGACAGAGACGGTCGTACTCCTCCGCCGACCCGTCGCACCAGTGGATCGTGTCCGGCTGGGTGAGCTCGGCGATCTCCTCGACCCAGGAGATCAGCTTCGGGTTGTCGGTGAGTTGCTTGGTCGCGGTCGTCGGTCTCGGACAAGTTGAGGTTCAGCTCCTTCTCTCTGAGCGATCGGGTTGGCGACTGGCTCGTGACGCTAGTAACGAGCGTCTGGCGGCCGCAATCAGGGGCGCCATTCTGCCGCAAGCGGCGGCTGTTGGTAACCACATTGTTACCCGGGATCGTTCGCCGCTACATCAGTGGAGAGCACGGATTCGTGTCAGACCAACGCTTACGCCGTCGCTTCGAGCACCGCTCGCGCCGCGTCGCGGCCCGAGCCGACGGCGCCGTCCATGTAGCCGTTCCAGACCAGCGCCGTCTCGGCGCCGGCCCAGTGGATCGGGCCGATCGGCTCGCGTACGGCCGGGCCGTAGTCGGTCCAGGCGCCCGGCGGCATGAACCCCCCGTAGCAGCCGCGCGACCACTCGTCGGCCGCCCAGGCGCGATCGACGTAGCCCGTCGGCTCGGCGGCCTCCGGGCCGAAGAAGCGCGCGAAGCACTCGGCGACCATCCGTCGCCGCTCGTCCTGGGGCAGGTCGGCGGCCTGGCGCGCGGCGCGCCCCTCGAGGAAGCCGAGCAGGACGCCGGGGCTGCCGTCGGGCGGCGAGTTGTCGAAGCCGACCGAGACCGGGCCGGTGACGGAGGTGACCGCGCCCGAGAGCCCGCGCTCGCGCCAGAACGGCCGCTCGTAGACGGCCATGCACTTGACGACGCTGCCCTGCGCCATCCGCTGTGAGAGCCCGTCGCGGATCGCCGGGAGCGGCGGGTCGTAGGAGATCCGCCCCGCGAGCGTCGGCGGCACGGCGACGATCACCCGCTTCGCGTCGACCGTGAGCCGGTCCGAGACCACGGTGACACCCGCGTCGGAATGGCGGATCGCCCGCACGGGCGTTCGCAAGCTCGACCACCGCCGGCCCGAGCTCCTCGGCCATCCGCAGCGAGATCAGCTGCGAGCCGCCGACGATGCGGTCCTGCTGGGCGCCGCCCTCGGTGTCGGTGAGGATCTCCAGCGAACCCGCCGAGCGGATGTAGAAGAGCACGTGCAGCAGCGAGACGTCCTCGGGCTCGGCCGCCCAGACGCCGATGATCGCCAGCCGCAGGATGTCGCGGGCGACCGCGGTGCGGACGTTGCGCCGCATCCAGGTCGCGAACGTCTGCGAGTCCCAGCTCGCCGCCTTCGGCGCCCGCCACGGCGCCTCGGGCGGGACCGCGGCCGCCATCGAGTTCAGCCGCCTCATCGCAAGCCCGACCTCGGCGAGGCCGACCGGATTGGTGCGCGGGATCGTCCCCGAGTAGCGGCCGAGCCTGCCGCCGCGCTCGAAGATGTTCTTGCCGGCGGTGTGGGTCGGGAACGTCTCGAGCCCGAGCTCGCCGATCAGCGCGATGACACGGTCCTGGGTCGGGCCGACCCACTGGGCGCCGATCTCGACCACCTTGCCGTCGCCGATCGGCTCGTTCAGCGTCCGCCCGCCGACCCGGTCGCGGGCCTCGAGCACGACCACGTCGCGGTCCGCCGCCCGCAGCTCGCGGGCCGCCGCCAGCCCGGCGAGCCCGGCGCCGACGACCACGAAGTCCGCGTGACGCTCCTCCATGGCGCCGACGATATCGCTCGTCGTCTAGTCTCCCGCGCCGCTGATGCGCTTCTACGAGTACGAATCGCGCCGGATCGTCGAGCGGGCCGGAATCCCGGTCACCAAGTACGGCTTCTGCACGACCGCCGCCGAGGCCCGCGGGGCGGCCGAGGAGATCGGCGGGCCGACCGTGATCAAGTCACAGGTGCTGACCGGCGGGCGGATGAAGGCGGGCGGCGTCAAGTTCGCCGACACGCCCGAGGAGGCCGCCGAGCACGCCGCCGCGATCCTCGAGCTCGAGATCGGCGGCCACATGCCGGTCGGCGTCCTGGTCGACCCGAAGGCAGAGATCGAGCAGGAGTACTACGCGGCGGTCCTCTGGGACGGGCGCGCCAAGCGGCCGATGATGCTGTTTTCCGACATGGGCGGGATCGACATCGAGCAGGTCGCCGAGGAGCACCCCGACCACGTCGGCCGCGCCCACCTCTCCAACCTGCACCCGATCGCCGACTTCGAGGCCAAGCAGGCGGTCGCCCGGTGCGGGATGACCGGCTCTGAGCTCAACCGCGCGACCGCGGTGCTCGCGAAGCTGGCGCGCCTCCAGCGCGACTACGACATGACGCTGGCTGAGATCAACCCGCTGGCGCGGCTCGCCGACGGCTCCTTCGTCGCCCTCGACGCCCACATGGAGATGGAGGACGAGGCGGTCGGCCGCCACAAGCCGATGCTCCATGAGATCGGCGTCGATCTCGACGAGCCGCGCGAGCTCTACGAGCCCTCGGAGTTCGAGCGCAACGTGAAGGCGATCGACGCCGCGGACCATCGCGGCGTGATCCAGGGCAAGGACCACGGCTTCACCGGCAACCTCGGGCTGGTGATCGGCGCCGGCGGCGGGTCGCTGACCCTCACCGACGCCGTGCGCAGCCAGGGCGGCAAGCCCGCCAACTACGCCGAGATCGGCGGCAACCCGTCGGTCGCCAAGTCGAAGGGCCTCGCGATGGAGGTGCTGAAGAAGGACGGCGTCGAGAAGATCGCGGTGATGATGTCGATCGTCTCCAACACCCGGGTCGACATCGTCGCCCGCGGCGTGATCAAGGCCTGCCTCGAGCTCGGCAAGGACCCGGCCGAGACGATCGCCGTCTTCCGCATCCCCGGTGCCTGGGAGGAGGAGGGCGCGAAGATCCTCTCCAAGTACGGGATCGAGTTCCGCGATCGCACCACATCGATGTGGGACGCGGCGGGCGAGGCGGTCGCGAAGATCCAATGAGCGTCCTGCTCCACGAAGACTTCACGTTCATCGTCCAGGGCATCACCGGGCGCGAGGCAGTGAACCTGACCCGCGAATGCCTGGACTACGGCTCGAAGGTCGTCGGCGGCGTGACCCCGGGACGGAAGGGCCGCGAGGTGCACGGCGTGCCCGTGTTCGACACCGTCGAGCAGGCGGTCGAGCACCACGGCTCGCCGCCCGACGGCGCCGTGGCGACCGTCCCCCCCGCGTTCACGAAGGACGCCGTCTTCGAGGCGATCGAGAACGGCATCAAGCTGATCGTCGTGGTCACCGAGCGGATCCCGCGCGCCGACGTCGCGCAGATGGTCGAGCTCGCAAACGAGCGGGGCGCCCGGATCATCGGACCCAACTGCCTCGGCGTGATCGCCCCGGGGGTCGCGAAGATGGGCGGGATCGGCGGCCCCGCCAAGGACGCCGCGAAGGCCTACGAACCCGGCCGCGTCGGCGTGATGTCGCGCTCCGGCGGGATGACGACGGAGATCTCATCGTCGCTGACCGCGGCGGGCCTCGGGGTCTCCACGGCCGTCTCGATCGGCGGGGACGCGATCATCGGCTCCACCTACGCGGAGCTGATGCCGCTGTTCGAGGCCGACGAGCAGACCGAGGCGATCGTCATCTACACCGAGCCCGGCGGGCGCATGGAGGCCGAGCTCGTCGACTGGCGCGAGGCCAACGACTCGCGGCTTCCGATCGTCGCCTTCATGGCCGGCAAGTTCATGGACGACGAGGAGATGCAGGGGATGAGCTTCGGTCACGCGGGCACGATCGTCGAGGGCAAGGAGGACTCGGCAACGGAGAAGATCGCCCGCCTGGAGGCCGCCGGGATCCCGGTCGTCGAGCGGATCCACGAGATCCCCGACGTCGTCAAGGGAAGAATCAATGCCTGACGGCTCCTCCGCTTCGCGTCCGGGGCCGTCAGGGTCCGAGGCACTCGACGGGACGTTCATCGAGGTCGAGGTCTCGGGCGATGCCGCGACCGACGCGGAGCTCGCCGAGAAGCTCGAGGAAGTCTGTCCCGTGGACATCTTCAAGGCCGGCGGCGGCGGCGTGGAGATCGTGCGCCAGAATCTCGACGAATGCGTACTTTGCGAGCTATGCCTGGAAGCGGCCCCACCCGGGACCGTCGTCGTGCGCAAGCTGTACGACGGCACCGAGCTGCGGCGCTGATCGCACTCGCGGTCGCGGTGCCGGGGACGGCGGCGGTCGCGAAGCCGAAGCCGCCGCCGAAGCCGCCGAAGCCGGAGCTCACCCTGCTGACCGGGACCGAGCGGGGCGTCCTGCGCCGGGGCGAGATCAAGCTCGGCGTCGAGGCAAAGCGAGCGAAGAGGGTCACGGTGAGCGCCGTGTTCACGGTCGACGGCTATCCGGAGGACTTCGTCTTCGACCTCGGCCCCGAGCGCAAGGGGATCGAGGACGGCGACGCGAAGATCCGCTTCCGGCTCAGCGCCCGCCAGAAGGAGGTGCTCGACTTCGCGATCAAGAGCTGCCGCGGTGCGGCGCTCGCGGTCACGGCGAACACGGAGAAGCGCACCGCGAAGCTCGACGCCGCCCTGAGGCTGCCGAGCGACTGCGCCACCGGCGGCTAGGCGCCCGCGCGCGATGCGGCTGGTCCTGGCGACCAATCATCTCGGGCTCGGGGGGAGCGAGTCCTATCTGCTGACGGTCGCCGAGGAGCTCGACCGGCTTGGCCATCAAGTCGTGATCTACACCTGCGAGGCAGGCGCCGGAGCGGCCGTCGCGCGCGGCCGCGGCATCGAGGTCGTCGACGACCTCGATGCCGCCGGGGAGCTCGACGGCGCGCTCGCTCAGGACGCCGGGACCTCGCATGATCTCGCCGCGCGGCACCCCGCCCTGCCGCAGCTGTTCGTGGCCCATAGCGAGACCTTCGACCTACAGCTCCCGCCGCAGCTCGAGAGCCAGGTCGGAGCGGTGGTCGCGCTCAACGACCGGGTCGCGCGCCGCCTCGAGGCGTTGGCGGGAGGGCCGAGGATCATCCGCCTGCGCCAGCCGATCGACATCGAGCGCACCGCGGTCGCGACGCCCCTACCGGACGTCCCGCGACGCGCCCTCCTGCTCAGCAACAACGTGGTCGCGGACCGGCTTCCGGTGCTCGAGCGCGCCTGCGCCGAAGCCGGGCTCGAGCTCCGCCGCGTCGGCGGTGACGCCGGCCAGGTCGACGAGCCGCGAGCGGCGCTCGGGAGCGTCGAGATCGTGATCGGCCGCGGGCGCTCGATCCTCGAGGCGATGGCCTCCGGACGCGCCGCCTACGTCTACGACCAGCACGGCGGCGACGGTTGGGTGACGGCCGAGACCTACGCGGACCTGGAGGCCGACGGGTTCGCCGGCCGCGGGCCGGACGCGCTGATCGACCCCGCCCGTCTGCGCGCGGACCTGCGGGCCTACTCACCGTCGATGGGACCCCTCAACCGGGATCTTGTGGTCACCCATCACCGCGCCAACGTGCACGCCCAGGAGCTGATCGGGTTGCTCCGGCAGCTCGCCCCGCAGCCGCACTCGCCGGCGCCGCACGAGGAGATGGCGCGCCTGGTGCGGCTCGAGTGGCGGGCTCAGCTCGAGGCCCAGGCGCTCCGGCGCGAGCTGGTACGAAAGCAGCAAGAGGTGGAGGCGAATCTGCGCGAGACGCGGCGCGCCGAGGCCGCGGCCGAGCAAACCCGCCGCAACTACGAATCGACCCTGAGCTGGCGCGTCACGAGGCCCCTGCGAACCGCTCGCGCGCTCGTCAAGCGCCTGCGGCGACGGCGCTCCGGTTAGCCCCGCACGAGCGCGGCGCCGTCGACCTCGCCGAGCGCGTCCCGGTAGTGCCGCGACCATGCATGCAGGAGGGCGACGGCCTCCATCCCCATCCGCAGATGGCCGTCGAGCTCCCCGCGCGCCGAATCCTCGAGCCAGACGCGAAGCTCGGGCGCCACATGGGCGGCCAGGGGTCCCTCCGCGAGCAGCTCCCGGTACGCGGCGACCGCGGGCTCCGAGCGCCATCGGCGCGGTAGCCATGGTCGCGCGCGCTCCGATCCGGTGGTCGCGGGCAGCGGCGCCACGCGCGGCGCCAGCCGCTCGAGCACGGCCGGGTACAGACGGCCGCCGCGCTTGACCTCCGACGGAATCGCAAGCGCAGCCGAGGCGACCGCGTCGCTCGCGCCGGGGACGAGCACCTTCGCGGCCGCGCCGAGGAGGCCCGTGGGGTAGCTGGACGTGCCCCGAACCGTGCGCGTCCTGTACACGCCCAGGATCCCCTGCGAGGGGTGACCCTCGAAGCTCCGCATCTCGGCCATGTACTGGTCCCGCGCGCGGGCGAGCAGGGGCGCGCGGAAGGGCTCGGCGAGGGCCAGCTGGGAATGGCCGTAGCGGCGCACACTGTCGAACAGCGCCTCGCTCGCGGCCCGCGGGCGGGCGGCGTCGAGGCTCTCGGCGCTGTAGAAGCGCTCGCCGGCCTGAAAGGTGACGTCGATCGCGCCGCCGTCGAGGACCGGCGCTCGCGCGCCCGCGACCCGCTGGGCGAGCGGGACCAACCAGGCATGGTCCACGAACTGGTACTCGACCCGACGCGCCCGCTCCTCCCAGTCGGCGGGATAGTCCTCGGCCCGCCCGCGGAGCTCTTCCTGCGCGACGCCGAGGGCCCGGGCCACCGGCTCGGCGTGATCCTCCTCGAAGCGTGCGCCCTCGTCGTCGTCGACGGTGATCGCGACGACGTCGCCGGCGTCGGGCATCGCGCAGAGCAGGATCCGCGAGTCGCGCCCGCCGCTCAGCGCGCAGATCGCTTCGCCTCCGAGCGGCGCGAGCGCTTCGCGAAGGGCGTCGATCCAGGCGTCCGCTCCCTCCTCGAGGCTGAGCAGCGGCTCCACCTCTGCCCACGGCCAGGCCGGCCGGTCGATCCGCGTCCGGCCGAGCCGGCGCCGGAGCGCCGAGTACGGCGCGAGGCGGCTGATCTCGGCGAACGGCGTCCGCTCACCCACCGGATGGCGAAGGATGATCGTCGCCGCCCAGGCGTCCCAGTCCACCGACAGGGGCCGGGTCCAGGCGCGGACGAGCGGATCGACACGCGAGGCGAAGTACGTGGCCCCGCGGTCCTCGATCCAGTAGAGCCGCGCGTAGCCGGAGACGGACGAGTGCACAAGCCGGCGGCGGCCACTGAGCGCAAGCCCGCACGCGCCCAGCCTCGACGCCTCCTCCCAGCTCGACGCCTCGCCGCGCCACAGGTCGCCCTCGAGCCAGCAGTAGCCGCGCTCGCGCCCCCCACCCCATCGGATCGGCTCGGCGTCGCAGAGGAGGATCGAGCGCTCGTCGGCGTGGACCTCGCGCATCGCCTCGCCGAGGCCCGCGGCGATGGCGCGCACGCGCTCGGGGTCGAAGTCCCCCAGGGCGCCGCAGGCGACGGGCGCTCCGTGCGCGCGCTCAGTCGTCGAGCGGGCC
This sequence comes from uncultured Solirubrobacterales bacterium, assembly GCA_963811505.1. Taxonomy (GTDB): domain Bacteria; phylum Actinomycetota; class Thermoleophilia; order Solirubrobacterales; family 70-9; genus WHSW01. Next base: position 205,426 of record CAWERC010000003.1, read on the forward strand.
CTCCCAGATGCCGAAGGCGGCGCCGGGGGGGTCTGCCAGCGCGGCGATCGTGCCGCCGTTAGGCAGCTCGATGGGGCCGGCGAGGACGCAGCCCCCGAGCTCAGCCGTCTTCTCCACCGCCGCCCTGGCGGAGTCGAGCACGACGAAATAGGGCATCCATGCGGCCGGCAATCCGGCCTCGCGCTCCTGGGCGCTCTGCTCGCGGATGCCACCGTTGCTGCGCTCGCCGACCTTGACGATCATGTATGAGGGCCCGCCGCCGGTATCCATCGCCTCCGTCTCCCAGCCGAACAGGGCGGCGTAGAACTCCGTCGCCCCGGCGGGGTCGGGGGTCCCGAGCTCGTTCCAGGTCAGGCAACCCGGCTCGTTCACCCGGCCGGCGCCGACGTGCTCGCCCGGCTGCCACATGCACAGGTGGCCGCCCGTCGGATCGCGGAAGACGCCGATCCGCCCGAAATCGCCGACGTCGAAGGCCTCGCCGAACAGCTCGGCCCCGGCCTCCGCGGCCCGAGCCTGCGTCGCCGCCGCGTCCTCCACGCTGACGTAGTTGTTCCAGTGCGGCGGGATCCCGCGCTCGCTCTCCCAGGTCGCCTGGGGCGCGAAAGCGGCGACCTGCTCGCCGCCGACGTGCGCCATCGAGTAGCTGCCGTGCGGGCCGGGCCGGTCCTCGATCTCCCACCCGAACAGGCCGGCGTAGAAGGCCTTGGCCGCCTCGACGTCAGGGGTCGAGAGGTCGACCCAGCAGAAGGTCCCGGGCTCGTACGCGGTTCTGGTTCCCATCCTCGGCACACTATTCGCCCCGTGAACCTGATCTCCGACCTCCTCGAGAGCTTTCCCGCCTCGAAGCCGGCGCTGCTCGCGCTCGACCGCGACGGCGGGCGCCGCGTCTGGCACTTCGGCGAGCTCATCGCGATGTCGGCGGGGCTGTCGGGCGCCTTCGCCGCGCGCGGCGTCGGGCGCGGCGACGTCGTCATGACCCTGGCCGGGAACCGGCTCGAATGGGTTCTGAGCCTCCTCGCCTGCTGGCGGATGGGCGCGGTGGCCCTGCCCTGCAACACCCAGCTGCGCCGCAAGGACCTCGAGCTCCGCACCGCGGCCGCCAACCCGGCGCTCTGCGTCGGCGACGAGGAGCTGCTCGGCGAGCTCCCGGACGGGATCGAGTACATGACCCTGGCCGACGTCGGGACCGTCCTCGACGAGGACCGCGCCCAGGAGACCCCGGTCGAGAAGGCCGCCCTCGCGCCGGACGACCCGGCGCTCATCGTCTTCACCTCGGGCACCACCGGTGAGCCTCGGGCGGCGCTTCACGCGCAGCGCTATCTGCCGGGCCAGCGCGGCCAGGCGGTGCACTGGCTCGGGGCGCGCGACGGCGAGCTCGTCTGGTGCACGACCGCGACCGGATGGTCGAAGTCGGCGCGCAACGTCTTCCTCGCGCCGTGGCTATGCGGCGCCGCGGCGATGATCGTCGACGGGCGATTCGAGCCCGCCGAGCGGCTCGAGCTGATCGAGCGCGAGCGGGTCGACGTCATCTGCCAGGCGCCGACCGAGTACCGGGTGCTGGCGCGACGCTCGCATCTGCGCCCATTGCCGTCCGTACGGCGCATGGTCTCCGCCGGAGAGGCGCTCAATCCCGAGGTGATCGCGGCGTGGCGCGAGGCGACCGGACTGACGATCGCCGACGGCTACGGCCAGACGGAGACCGGGCACCTGGTCGGCAACCACGACTCCGAGGAGATCCGCGACGGCTCGATGGGCAAGCCCCTGTCCGGGCTGGAGGTGCGGATCGTCAACGAGGCGCTGGAGGTCCGGGTCGCGAGCTGCCCGACCTTCTTCACCCGCTACCTGGACGCCGAGCCGTTCGCCGGCGAGTGGTGGCCGACCGGTGACATCGTCAGCGAGGACGCCGAGGGCTACCTCTGGCACCGGGGCCGCAACGACGACCTGATCCTCTCGGCCGGATATCGGATCGGGCCGTACGAGGTCGAATCGGCGCTGCTCACCCATCCCGCGGTAGCCGAGGCCGCGGCCGTCGCCGCCCCCGACGCCGAGCGCGGCTCCGTCGTGCGCGCCATCGTCGTCGCCCGCGACCGCGAGCCGTCCGACGAGCTCGCCCGCGAGCTCCAGGAGCACGTCAAGGCGACGACCGCCCCATACAAGTACCCGCGGATCATCGAGTTCGCGGACGAGCTGCCGAAGACCGCGAGCGGGAAGATCAAGCGCGCCGAGCTGCGAACCGGCTGATGCCGACGCCCGGGGAGATCCAGCGCACCTACCTGATCCTGATGTGCGGCAACACGCTGGCCGCGTCGTTCATCTGGGGGATCAACACGATCTTCCTGCTCGACGCCGGGCTCTCCAACGCCGAGGCGTTCGCGGCCAACGCCTTCTTCACCGCCGGGATGGTCCTGTTCGAAGTCCCCACCGGGGTCGTCGCCGACACGATCGGGCGCCGCGCCTCCTACCTGCTCGGGACGATCACGCTGACCGCCTCGACGGCGCTCTACGTCGCCCTCTGGCAGGTCGAGGCCCCGTTCTGGGAGTGGGCGGGCGCCTCGATGCTGCTCGGACTCGGGTTCACCTTCTTCTCCGGCGCGGTCGAGGCGTGGCTCGTCGACGCGCTCACCGCCACCGGCTTCACCGGAGACCTGGAGAACGTCTTCGGCCGGGGGCAGATCGTGTCCGGCGCGGCGATGCTCACCGGCTCGGTCGCCGGAGGGGCGATCGCCCAGGTGACCAGCCTCGGAGTCCCGTTCGTGGTGAGGGCCGGCGTGCTGGTGGTGATGTTCGTGATCGCCTGGCGGATGATGCACGACGTCGGCTTCACGCCTGACCGGTCGCGGAGGCCCGCGGCCGAGATGCGCAAGATCGTCGGCGACTCGCTCGAGTACGGCTGGCGGGTGCCGGCGATCAAGTGGATGATGGTCTCCGTCCTGGTCGCCGGCGGCGTCGGCATCTACGCCTTCTACGCCCTGCAGCCGTATCTGCTCGAGCTCTACGGCGATCCCAACGCGTACTCGATCGCGGGCCTCGTGGCGGCGATCGTCGCCGGCGCCCAGATCGCCGGCGGGATCGCCGCACCGCGGATCCGCCGCCTGTTCCACCGCCGGACGACCGCGCTGATCGGCATCTCGGCTGCGGGTGCGGCGGTGCTCGCCCTGATCGGGGTCGTCGAGGCCTTCGCCGCGGTCCTGATCGGGATCGTGATCTGGGGCCTGCTGTGGGCCGCGATGATGCCGATCCGCCAGGCCTACATGAACGGGATGATCCCCTCACGCCAGCGGGCCACGATCCTGTCCTTCGATTCGATGCTCAACTCGACCGGCGGGGTCTGGGCGCAGCCGGTGCTGGGCCGCGCCGCCGACGCCTGGGGCTACGGGCCGTCCTACGTGCTCAGCGCCGGGATCGCCGCGCTCGCACTGCCGTTCATCTGGCTGTCTCGGCGCCAGGACAACCCCGCCGACACCGGCATCGGCGGCCTCCCGACCGGCCCACCGCCGGCGCCGGAGGAGCCGCCGCCCGCCGTCGAGCCCCAGCCGGCCGGGGCGACCGGGCGCTAGCGAACTTCCCTTGGTACGAACGAACGTCCGGGAGTAGCCCCTATACGGGGGTATCCGGGACGTTCATCGGTGAACGTCCCTCAGCACGGCCTGCTAATCCTCCTCCGCCCCGCGCCGCTTCACGATCTCGTCGAGCTCCTTGACCACGTCGGGATCGCGCAGCGTCGTCACGTCGCCGAGCTCGCGTCCCTCCGCGATGTCGCGCAGCAGGCGACGCATGATCTTCCCCGAACGCGTCTTCGGCAGGTCGTCGGCCCAGACGATTCGCTTTGGGCGGGCGAACTTGCCGATCCGCTGCGCGACCTGTTCGTTGATCTGAGCGATCAGCTCCTCTCCACCCTCCAGGTCGCCCTCGAGGGTGACGAAGGCGCAGATCGACTGGCCGGTGTCCTCGTCGGCCTGGCCGATCACCGCGCACTCGGCGACCTTCGGGTGCGAGACGACCGCCGACTCGACCTCGGCGGTCGACAGGCGGTGGCCGGAGACGTTGATCACGTCGTCGACGCGGCCGATCACCCAGAAGTAGCCGTCCGAGTCCTCGCGTGAGGCGTCGCCGACGAAGTACGTCTCGGGCCCGAACTTCGAGAAGTAGGTCTCCACGTAGCGGTCGTCGTCGCGGAAGAGGGTCCGCAGCATCCCCGGCCATGGGCGGCTGAGGCTCAGCAGGCCCTGCTCGCCGGTGACCCGATCCCCGGCCTCGTCGACCACGGCGGCCTCGATCCCGGGCAGCGGCTTGCCGGCCGAGCCTGGCTTCGCGGCCTGGGCTCCCGGCAGGGTCGTGATCATGATCCCGCCGGTCTCGGTCTGCCACCAGGTGTCGACGATCGGCGCCCGGCCGCCGCCGATCACCTTCCAGTACCACAGCCACGCCTTCGGGTTGATCGGCTCGCCCACCGTCCCCAGCAGGCGGATCGAGGAGAGATCGTGGCGGCCGGGGTAGTCGGCGCCCCACTTGATGCAGGCGCGGATCGCGGTCGGCGCCGTGTAGAAGATCGTCACCCCGTAGCGCTCGCAGAGCCGCCACCACACGTCCTTGTCGGGGTAGTCGGGGGCGCCCTCGTACATGACCGACGTCGCGCCGTTCGCAAGCGGCCCGTAGACGATGTAGGAGTGGCCGGTGACCCAGCCGACGTCGGCCGAGCACCAGAAGACGTCCTCCTCCGGCTTCAGGTCGAAGACGTGCTTGTGGGTCCAGGCGACCTGGGTCAGGTAGCCGCCGGTGGTGTGCAGGATCCCCTTCGGCTTCGCGGTCGAGCCCGAGCTGTAGAGGATGAACAGCGGCTGTTCGGCGTCGAGCTCCGCCGGCGGGCACTCGGGCTGCGCGGCCTCGATCGCCTCGTCGTAGTAGACGTCGCGTCCGTCGGTCATCTCGACCTCGGCGCCCGTGTTGCGCACGACGATCACGGTCTCGATCGACGGCACCTCGCCGAGGAAGGCATCGACGGCGGGCTTGATCTCGGCTGTCTTGCCCTTGCGGCGGGCGGCGTCGACCGTGATCAGCGCCTTCGCGTCGGAGAACTGCATCCGCTCCTTCACCGCGTCGGGCGAGAAGCCGCCGAAGACGACGTTGTGCGGGGCGCCGATCCGCGCGCAGGCGAGCATCGCGACCGCGACCTCGGGGATCATCGGCAGGTAGATCCCCACCACGTCGCCCGCGGTCACACCGCGCTCGAGCAGGACGTTGGCGAGCCGCTGGACGTTCCGATGCAGGTCCGCGTAGGTGACCTCGCGCTCCTCGCCCTCCTCGCCGTGCCAGTAGAAGGCGATCCGGTCGCCGTTGCCAGCCTCGACGTGGCGGTCCAGGCAGTTCGCCGACGCGTTCAGCTTCCCGTCGGCAAACCACCTGTAGAACGGCGGGTTGGAGTCGTCGAGCGCCTGCGTCGGCTCGGCAAACCAGTCCAGCGCCGCGGTCTGCTGCAGCCACCAAGCCTGCGGATCGCGGGCCGCCTCGGCGTGGATCGACTCGTCGCGGACCAGAGCCGCGTCGCGGAACTCATCGGACGGCTCGAACAGCTCGCGGTCGAGCAGCTCGCCGAGCTCCTGCTCGAGTCCGGCGCCTGCTGTCTCGGCTTCCATCGCTGCTCCTCTCGTTCCCATGTTTCCCAGGTCTCACGCTATCTATTCGGGGGTGGCTTTCCTCACCGACCGGCTCGGCGGCTCGCGGACGGCATTCCTGGGGATCTTCGTGGTCACCGGTCTCGGGCTGCTCGCGGTCGGGGCGACGCTCCCCGTGCTGCCGCGGTACGTCAAGGGCCCGATCGACGGCAGCGACTTCGACGTCGGGATCGTCACGGGCGCCTTCGCGGTCACCGGGCTGGCCTGCCGGCCGATCGCCGGGCGGCTTGCCGACCAGCGGGGGCGGCGCATGGTCGTCGTCTGGGGCGCCGTCGCGACCGCGATCGCCGGCGTTCTTTACTTCGTTCCCGCCGGCGTCCCGGGGCTGATCGTGGCCCGGCTGTTCCTCGGCGCCGGCGAGGGCGCCGTCTACACGGCGGGCGCCGCCTGGATCGTCGACATGACGCCGCCGGAGCGGCGCGGGCGGATCATCGGCCTCTACGGGCTGGCGATCTGGGGCGGGCTCGCGCTCGGGCCGCCGATCGGGGAGCTGATCCTGCAGGCGAGCGACTACGAGCTCGTCTGGGTGTTCGCCGCCGCCGCGCCGCTGCTCGGCGCGCTGCTCGCCCTGCGGATCCCGGAGAACTTCGTCCCCCACCCCGGCCAGGAGGAGGACCGCCGCTGGATCTCGCGCGAGGCTTTGCGGCCCGGGCTCGGCCTCTCGCTCGCGATCGTCGGCTACGCGGCGATGGCGGCCTTCGTCGTCCTGCACCTCGACGAGCGCGGCGTCGGCCACGGCGCGACGGTGTTCACGGCCTTCGCCGCGAGCGTCGTCGGGATGCGGGTGATCGGCGGCTGGCTGCCCGACCGCTACGGCTCGATCCCCTGCGTGATCGGCGCGGCGACCGTCGAGGCCGCGGGCCTGCTGCTGATCGCCGCCGCCCACTCGATGCCGGTCGCGGTGATCGGGGCGGTCGCGATGGGCTCCGGGTTCTCCCTGCTGTTCCCGTCGCTCGCGCTGCTGGTCGTAAACCGGGTTCCGGAGGAGCGCCGGGGTGTGGCGATGGGCACCTTTACCGCCTTCTTCGACCTCGGGATGGGCATCGGCAGCCCGATCGTGGGCGCGGCGGCCGCGATCGGCGGATACGAGGCGGCGTTCGTGCTCGCCGCCGCGTGCGCGCTGGCGGCGATCGCGGTCGCGCTCTCGCTGCGCGGGCTGGTCGCCGAGCCGGTTCCGGCGCCCGCGCGGGCGAGCTAGCGTCAAAGGCACTTGCAGGCGCTAAGCTCGGCGGGCTGTCGCGACTGGCGCGACAAGGTGGAGCACCACCGGGGAACGACAGCGAAACCCGCCGCGCGCCTGGGCATCGACCGACTTCCTGGAGGTGCCCATGGCCGTGCAGACACTCACCAACTCCGCTCTCGAAGCGGCCGACCCGGCGGTCGCCGAGTTGATCGAGGAGGAGGTCGCCCGCGAGTCGGAGACGCTCTGCCTGATCCCCTCGGAGAACCATGTCTCCCGCGCGGTGCTCGAGGCGCTGGGGAGCGTCCTCACGAACAAGTACTCCGAGGGCTACCCGGGCAGGCGCTACTACGAGGGCCAGCAGATCGTCGACCGGCTCGAGCCGCTCGCGATCGAGCGCGCGAGGGAGGTCTTCGGGGTCGAGCACGCGAACGTTCAGCCCTACTCCGGCTCGCCGGCGAACCTCGCGGCCTATCTCGCCTTCGCCGAGCCCGGCGACACGGTCATGGGGATGGCGCTGCCGATGGGCGGCCACCTGACCCACGGCTGGAACGTCTCGATCACCGGCAGGTGGTTTCGCCCGGTCCAGTACAGCGTGCGGCGGGACACCGGATGCGTCGACCTCGACGAGGTCCGCGAGCTCGCTCTGCACGAGCGCCCGCGGCTGATCTTCTGCGGGGGCACGGCGATCCCTCGCACGATCGACTTCGAGGGCTTCGCCGAGATCGCGCGCGAGGTCGAGGCGGTGCTCGTCGCCGACGTCGCCCATGTCGCGGGCCTGATCGCCGGCGGCGCCCATCCGTCGCCCGTCGGCCACGCGGACGTGATCTCCACGACGACCCACAAGACCCTGCGCGGCCCGCGCGGTGCGATGTTGCTGTGCGGCGCCGAGCACGCCGACGCCATCGATCGTGCCGTGTTTCCCGGCCTCCAAGGTGGGCCCCACAACCACACCACGGCGGCGATCGCGGTCGCGCTCGCCGAGGCCCGCCTGCCGTCCTTCGCCGACTACGCGAGCCGGACCGTCGCCAACGCAAAGGCGCTCGGGCGGGCGCTGGCCGCGCGGGGGTTCGACCTCGTCTCCGGTGGGACCGACAACCACCTGCTGCTCGTCGATCTGACCGGCAAGGACGTGCCCGGCAAGGTCGCGGCCCAGGCGCTCGATCGAGCGCGGATCACGACCAACTACAACACGGTCCCGTTCGACACCCGAACGCCGTTCGATCCGTCGGGGATCCGCCTCGGCACACCCGCGGTGACGACGCGCGGCATGGGTGAGGAGGAGATGGAGACGATCGCGGAGTGGATCGAGCAGGGCGTCGAGGCCGCCAAGCGAGACGACGAGCCGGCGCTCGCTCGGATCGCCGACCAGGTGCGCGCGCTCGCAGCCGGGTTCCCGATTCCCGGCGCCCGGGTCTAGCCTTCTGCCCGTGACCGACTCCTCGACCACTCCGGACCTCGACTCCTGGCGCGCGCTGCCCGCCGCCCAGCAGCCGGACTGGCCGGACCCGGCGCGCGTCGACGCCGCGGTCGCCGAGCTGGCGGCGCAGCCGCCGTTGATCTTCGCCGGCGAGTGCGACCAGCTCAAGGACCGCGTGGCGGCCGTCGCCCGGGGTGAGGCGTTCGTGCTGCAGGGGGGCGACTGCGCGGAGACCTTCGCCGGCTCGACGGCCGACGCCGTCCGCAGCAAGCTGGAAACGCTGCTGCAGATGGCCCTCGTGCTCACCTACGCGGCGAGCATCCCCGTGGTCAAGATCGGCCGGATGGCGGGCCAGTACGCCAAGCCCAGGTCGTCTCCGACCGAGTCGCGCGACGGGGTCGAGCTCCCGGCGTACCGAGGCGAGGCGGTCAACGACCTCGAGTTCACCCCCGAGTCGCGCCGCCCCAACCCCGAGCGGCTGCTGCGCGCCTACCACTCGGCGGCCAGCACGCTGAACCTGGCGCGCGCGTTCACGCACGGCGGCTACGCCGACCTGCACCAGGCGCACGCGTGGAACCAGGACTTCGTGGCGCAGAGCCCGGCCGGCCGGCGCTACGAGCAGCTCGCCGGCGAGATCGACCGGGCGCTCGCGTTCATGAGCGCCTGCGGCATCGACCCCGAGGAGCTGCACGGGGTCGAGTTCTATTCCAGCCACGAGGCGCTCCTGCTGGAGTACGAGCGGGCGCTCACCCGGATCGACAGCCGCACGGGACTGCCCTACGACGTCTCCGCTCACCTCGTGTGGATCGGCGAGCGGACCAGGGACCTCGACGGTGCCCACGTGGAGTTCTGTCGCCGGATCCGCAACCCGATCGGCGTCAAGCTCGGCCCCACCGCTTCACCTGACGATGCCGTGGCGCTGATCGAGCGGCTCGATCCCGACGGCGAGCCCGGCCGGCTCACCCTCATCACCCGGATGGGCAAGGACAAGGTTCGCGACGTCCTTCCACCGCTGGTGGAGAAGGTCACCGAGCACGGCTCGCCGGTCGCCTGGGTCTGCGATCCGATGCACGGGAACACCTTCGCGACGCCCAGCGGGCACAAGACCCGCCGCTTCGACCACATCGTCGACGAGGTGGCCGGCTTCTTCGAGGTGCACCGGGCGCTGGGCACGCACCCCGGGGGCATCCACGTCGAGTTCACGGGAGACCACGTCACGGAGTGCATCGGCGGCGGCGATGAGCTCGCGGAGGACGATCTGCACGACCGCTACGAGACGGCGTGCGACCCGCGGCTCAACCGCCGCCAGGCGCTCGACCTGGCCTTCTTGGTCGCCGAGATGTACGGCGGGCAGGCGTAGCGGACTCGCGAACGTCCCACAGCACCGCACATACGCACAGTCCCGGGACGCTCGGCGAACGGCGCGCGCTAGTCGATCAGGCGCCGCTCCATCCGGCGGACCGCGATCCGCCAGAGCGCGAGCGCGAAGGCGACGAGCGCCAGGAAGCGCAGGGCGTCGACCGCCTCGAAGCCGAACGCCGCCCCGCGGACCAGCTCGACCAGCTGGTAGAGCGGGTTGACGTTTGCGAGTGCCTGAAGGCCCTCGGACAGCTGGTCGATCGGGAAGAACGTGCCGGCGACGAGGAAGAGTGGCGTGATCACGAGCGTGGTCACGTAGTTGAACTGGTCGATCTTCGCGACCGACGCCGCGACCGCGATCCCGAAGGCCGCGAAGCCAAGCGCGGTCACGAAGCAGAAGATCGGGACCAGCAGCATCTCGACGGTCGGATCGAGGCCGAAGAAGAACGAGACCACCAGCGGGAAGCAGCCGTAGAAGCCGGCGCGCAGGCCGATCCAGAGCATCTCAGCAGTGACCAGCTCCTCGACGTCGATCGGCGCGGCGAGGAGCTGGTCGTAGGTGCGCTGGAAGCGCTCCTTGACGAACGTTCCGAACATCGCGGGCAGTGCGCTGGAGAAGATCACCGCCGTCGCGACCATCCCGGTGCCGACGAACTCTTCGTAGCTGAGCCCGTTGACCTCGTCGATGAGCGTCGCCCCGAGCCCGACACCGAAGGCGAGGAGATAGATGATCGGCTCGAGCACGCTCGAGAACGTGGTCGCCTTCCAGAAGGTGCGGAAGTTGGCGAGCTCGCGGCTCATCACAGCGGCGATCGCCGCCGGGTCGAGCCGGCGGATCCGGATCTCGGTCCCGGCGGGAGCGCTCACTCTGCCTCCTCCCCGGTCAGCAGGACGAAGACGTCCTCGAGCGAGGCGGCGCGGCGGATCGCGTCGGCGGGAACGCTGCCGTTGACGCTGCGCTCGGCGCCGACGATCGCGATCGCCGGACCGGCGGGCCGGACCTGAAGGCCTTCGGACTCGGCCAGCGCCCGCACCTCGGCGAGCCGGTCGGGCGGCCCGTAGACCTCGGCCGTCTCGCGCCCGGCATGCTCGGCGATCAGATCGGCCGGCCGGCCGCGGGCGACGATCTTGCCGTTGGCCATCACCGCGACCTCGTCGGCGAGGCGCTCGGCCTCCTCGATGTAGTGGGTCGACATCAGGATCGTCGCTCCGCGCGTGCGCAGCCCATCGATCAACGACCACATCTGGGTGCGGATCTGCGGGTCGAGGCCGACCGTCGGCTCGTCGAGCAGCACCAGCCGCGGCTCGTGGACGAGGCCGCGGGCGAGCAGCAGCCGGCGGCGCATCCCACCTGAGAGCTCGTCGACCGCGTCCTTGCGACGGTCCTGCAGCCGCGCCAGGTCGAGCGCCTTGTCGACGGCGGCGCCGACGTCCGGAACCCGGTAGAGCCGCGCGAAGACGGCGAGGTTGTCCTCGACCGTGACGTCGACGTCGAGGTTGTCGAGCTGGGGGGTGACACCCATCACCGCGCGTGCCGCCTTCGCCTCGCGCGGGAGCTCGAACTCGAGCACCCGCAGCTCGCCCGAATCGGCGATCGCCTGGCCGGTCAGCAGCCGCATCGTCGTCGACTTGCCGGCCCCGTTCGGGCCGAGCAGACCGAGACAGATCCCGGCCGGGACGTCGAGGTCGAGCCCGTCGACGGCGGTGATCGACCCGAACGTCTTCACCACCCCGCGCAGTGAGATCGCGCTCTGGTTTTCGGGCACCCCCTCGTTCATCTCCATCACCAGGGTAGACAGGCCGGGTCGCCCTGACTCATCGGTATCAGAACAGGCTGCGCTGCTTCGCCCGCGGTTCCGCGGAACCGCTGGTCGGGCGCTTCGCCGCCTCGGCGCCGGGCCCGCGGACGGCCCTGAACCGTCGCGGCTTCCTCGCCTTCCCCCGCGCCCGTCTGGCGAGCCGCTCGCGCTCCTCCGTCGGCATGTAGGCGCCCCGGCGATAGAGCTCCTCGTATCGAGGCAATAGGTCGGGGCGGTACTGGCGCAGCCAGTCGAACCAGATCTCGCGCACCTCACCGCGCAGGTGCAGGCCGACGCCGCCGATGCTCTCGGCCCCGGCCTCGCCGCAGGCCTCGGCGAGCGCCTCGACCTGCCCCGGAGCATCGTTGACTCCCGGGATCAGCGGCGCGATCAGGACACCGACAGGGATCCCGGCGCGGCGCAGCTCCGCGATCGCCTCGATCCGCTTGCGCGGGTGCGGCGTGTGCGGCTCGGTCGCCCGCCAGGCCCTCTCCTCGAGGGTCGGGATCGAGAGGTTGGCGACAAAGTCGGTGCGCTCCGAGATCTGCTTCATGAGTCCGATGTCGCGCAGCAGCAACGGCGACTTCGTCAGCACCGAGGAAGGGTTGGCGAAGTCGCGCATCGCCTCCCAGATCCCCTCCATCAGCCGGTAGCGGCTCTCGACCCACTGGTAGGGGTCGGTGTTGGTCCCGAGCGCGACGTGCTCCCCCTTCCAGCTCGGCCGGCGCAGCTCCGCGCGAACCAGCTCGGGGACGTTGACCTTGACCACGATCTCCCGCTCGAAGTCCTCGCGGGCGTTGAAGTCGAGGTAGGTGTGGGTCGGGCGGGCGAAGCAGTAGGCACACGCGTGAGCACAGCCGCGGTACGGGTTGATCGTCCACCGGAACGGCATCCTCGACTGTTTCGGAACGTGGTTCAGCCCAGAGCGCGCCTCCACCTCGTGGAAGCGGATTCCGAGCGCCTCCGGAGCGTCGAAGGTGCGAACGGTGGACTCACCCATCCCGGGCAGCAGGCCCTGCGTGCTTGCTCCCTTCTCGAGGTTGTCCCAGCGCACGAACACATGTTCGCACATCGGGCGGACGAGCCCACAAAGAGAGAAACGCCCGGCGGCATCGCTGCCGCCGGGCGTCTCGAACCGCGCTCGCGGGGCTCTAGCCCAGCGAGGAGGACGTCAACAGCGTGTGGTTGCGCTGGTTGTCTCGGTAGGTGTTGTTGGTCGTCTTGACCTCGGTCGGGTCCACGTCGAACAGCAGGATCCCGGTCGCCACGGTCCACGTGCAACCCGTCTTCTGGGCGTCCCTGGCGGAGCAACCGGTGTAGTGGTGGTCGCTCACGAGGTTGTCGGCGATCGTCCCGGCGGCGCCGCTGTCGTACTGGATCCCGTTCTGGGCGATGTAGGGCACCTTGCCCTCGCCGGTCACGGTGTTGCCGATCGTGTCGACGCTCGTGTTCTCGCCGCGGATCACGAGCCCGTTCTTCTGGTAGCGGTAGATGTCGCTGTCGGTGACCGAGCCGGTGGCGTCGTTGCTGTAACGAATGCCGACGCCCTGCTGGACACCGTCGAACGGCACGCTGATGTCGTGGACCTGCGAATCGTCGATCGTGACGTCACCGCCGTCGACGAAGACGCCGAACTTGTCCGCGCCGAAGATGTCGGCGTTGCTGATCGCGCCAGCACCCGTGGCGCTGTAGTAGACGCCGATGTCGCATCCAGTCGCGTCGACCGCGCCGGTGACGACCGCCGGGTCGACGAGCTGGGCCGTGCCCTGCGGCGTCGGCAGGCACGGCGCCGCGGAAGCCGGTGCGGCCGAAATGGCGCCCACGAGCGCCGTCACCGCGACAAGTCCAAATCCCCCAAACAAACGCTCTCGCATCTATTCCTCCGTGAGTTGATTGCGGCGGGAAGCGTACGGTCGCAACGCGGGCATTTCTCCGTAGAAGCCCGCAGAGTTGGCGGGATCAGCCGAATAGCGGACGGCTCAGAGCTCGAGCTCTGCGGGCGTGACCTGCAGCTCGCGGACCGCGCCGTCGCGAACCAGTCGCACCTTCGCCTCGGCGCCGATCCGCTCGGCGACCATCAGCCGCTGCAGATCGGCCGCCGACTCGATCGGGTCGCCGTCGAGCTCGAAGATCACGTCGCCGACCCGTACGCCCGCCGCCTCGGCGGGACTGCCGGCGACGATCTCGACCACCTCCACCCCCCGCTCGGTGCCCGCCGCGGCCCGCGCCCGGGGCGGCAGCGGCGCCGGGCCGCCGGCGATCCCCAGGTAGGCGCGCCGCACGCGGCCCTCCGAGATCAGCGCGGCGATGATCCGCTGGGTGATCGGGCTCACCGGCACCGCGAGGCCCAGCCCGACCCCGGCGACCGCGGTATTGACGCCGACCACCTGACCGCGGCTGTCGGCGAGCGCGCCGCCGGAGTTCCCGGGGTTGAGCGCCGCGTCGGTCTGGATCAGGTTGTCGATCACGCGCACCGCCCGCCCGGCCCGCGCCGGCAGCGCCCGGCCGAGCGCCGAGACGACCCCGGCGGTGACCGAGCCCTCGAAGCCGTGCGGGTTGCCGATCGCGACCACGAGCTGACCGACCCGCAGCCGCTGGGCGTCGCCGAGGTCGGCGGGGACCAGGTCGGCGCCGTCTGCGCGGACGACCGCGAGGTCGGAAAGCGGATCCAGGCCGGCGACCTCGAAACGCAGCTCGCGCCCGTCGGTGAACCGGGCAGTGCCGCCGTCGTTGCCGTCGACGACGTGCGCCGAGGTGAGGATGAAGCCGTCGTGAGTCAGCACCACGCCGCTGCCGGCGCCCGCCAGGACGCGGCCACGCCGGGTGCGACGCTGGACGCGCAGGCTGGCGACCGACGCCGAGAGGCGCTCCGCGACCCCGGAGACCGCGCGCGAGTACGCGTCGAGTGCCTCCTCGTCGCTCGGGGCGCCGCCGCCCGGGTCGACCGGGACGTCGAACGCGGACGAGACGGCTGGCTCGGGATCCGGCGCCTTCCCCTCGATCAAGCGCAGTAAAGCCACTCCCTCAAGCCTAGTGAGGTCGCTACCCCGGCTTCGAGGGCACGGCCGCCGACACCAGCGCCGCGGCGCGCGCGACCGCCTCCGGGGGCAGCCAGTGCCCGGCGTCGGTCTCCAGGTACTCGACCTCGAGCCCGCCGGAGGCAAGCAGCTCCCGCGCGGTGCGCGCGAACTCGACCGAGATGATGGGGTCGTTGCGGCCGTGGTGGATGAGCGTCGGCAGGCCGGCCCGTCCGTCGAGCTCCGGGCTCCAGCCGTCGACGGTGGGCACGAAGCCGCTGAAGGCGAGGATGGCCCGAGGCGACGGCCGCCCGATCCCGAGCCCGACCGCGTACGACATCACCGCGCCCATCGAGAAGCCGCCGATGACGGTCCGCTCCCAGCCGATCCCGCGCTCGGCGAGCAGCCCGTCGGCGAAGGCGGTGAGCTGCGCGTAGCTGCCGTCGAAGGTGACGGGGTCGGGGTAGCCGACCCGCGGGACCAGGTACCAGTGCCGCCCGCCCGGCGGGATCCCGGTCAGCGGTGCGCCCGTCGTCACCCCCAGCAGCCGGCGCTCGGGGTCCAGGACGTCGAGCAGGCCGAAGAGGTCGTTCTCGTCGGCGCCGCGGCCGTGGTTGAGGATCAGCGCGCCCTCGGGCTCGCCCGCCGGCTCGCGCAGCCTGTGGACGAGCTCACTCACGCGGGCTGGCGTGCTCCGCCTGCCGCGGGTTGACGACCGGCGTCAGCGCGGCCTCGATGTGGGCCCGCCGGCGCTCCAGGAACGGCGGCAGGATCAGCTCCTCGCCGAGGTGCTCGGGATCCTCGTCGACGCCGAACCCGGGGCCGAGCGTCGCGATCTCGAACAGCACGCCGCTCGGCTCGCGGAAGTAGATCGAGCGAAACCAGAAGCGGTCGATCACCGGGGTCGGGCGCGCGCCGCCGATGACCGCGCGCTCGCGCCAGGCGAGGTGCTCGTCCATCTCCGATGCCCAGGCGATGTGGTGGACGGTTCCCGCACCCTCGACGCCGGGCTCAGCGGGCGCCTCGTCGTAGGTCCAGAGGCCGCCGCGCTCGGAGCCCCGAACCTCCCAGCCGTCTCCGGCGCGCTCGAACTCGAGGCTCTCGAGCAGCTCGGCGCTGGCGTCCGGATCCGCGCTGTAAGCGCGGGCGGCGTGAAAGCCCTGCAACGCAAACTCGGCGGGGACCTCCGGATGGTCGGCGATCAGCGGCTGGTCGGGGACCTGGGCGACGAGCAGCTCGTGGCCGAGGCCCTCGGGATCGGCGAAGCGCAGCGAGTCGCCGTCACGCTCGGTCTCGACCCCTGCCGCGCCGAGCCGCTCGGCCCAGAAGTCGAGCGCCTCGGTGGAAGCGACCCGCCAGACGATCCGGTGAACCATCCCGGCGCCGGCGCGCCCGCGTTCCGCGCCCCGGAACTCGAAGAAGGTGATGTCGGAGCCGGGGCTCCCCTGCTCGTCGGCGTAGAAGAGGTGGTAGACGGACGGTGCGTCCTGGTTCACGGTCTTCTTGACCATTCGCAAGCCCATCGTGCCCGCGTAGAAGTCGACGTTCGCCTGCGCGTCGGCGGTAATCGCGGTGATGTGGTGGATGCCCTCGAGCTTCATGACCCTCCTCCGGGAGATAGTTGACTGGTCAAATATATCAGATAGTTGAGCCCTCAAGCACTGTTACCCTCAAGGCATGCACCCATCCTCCTCCCTTCTCAGCGACCGTGAGCTCGCGGCGTGGAAGGGGATGCTTGCGACCCACAGCCGCCTGGTGCACGAGCTCGACGCCGAGCTGGAGCGCGAGCACGGGCTGCCGCTGAGCTCCTACGAGGTCCTGATGAACCTCGCCGATGCCGAGGGCCACCGGCTGCGGATGGGCGAGCTCGCCGACAGGCTCCTGCTCAGCCGCTCGGGGATCACGAGGCTTGCCGACCGATTGGAGAAGCAGGGGCTGATCGAGCGCCGGCGCTGCGACGACGACGGCCGCGGCTACTTCGCCCAGCTGACCGATCCCGGCCGCCGGCTCGTCACCGCGGCAAGACCCGATCACCTCGACGGCGTGCGCCGTCACTTCCTGAATCGCCTCGAGCCGGAGGACATCGATGCCCTCGGCGCGATCTGGCTGCGCCTCGACGGCGGGTTGGACGAGCGCGCGTGAGTGCCGCCCTGTTGGACCGCGCTCGCGTCGCCGACCTCACCGAGCGCGAGCGGGCAAAGCTGGCCGAGCGCACGCCGCAGTCACGGCAGCGTTACGAGCGCGGCGTCAGGGTGATGCCGAGCGGCGTTCCGTCGTCGTTCCAGGTCAACGAGCCGTGGCCGGTCTACCTGCAGCGCGGCGAGGGGGCGCGCGTCTGGGACGTCGACGGCACCGAGTACGTCGACTTCCACAACGGATTCGGCGTGATGGCGGTCGGCCACGCCAACCCGACGATCGGTGAGGCGGTGAAGGCGCGGATCGACCTCGGCACCCACTTCGCGGCCCCCACCGATGGCTCGATCACCGTCGCCGAGGAGCTCGCCGACCGCTTCGGCCTGCCGCAGTGGCGGTTCACCAACTCGGGGACGGAGTCGACGATGGACGCCGTCCACCTAGCTCGCGGTACGACCGGCCGCGACGTGATCCTGAAGATCGAGGGCTCCTACCACGGCCACCACGACGCGGTCATGGTGAGCGTATACCCGCCGCTCGAGGCGCTCGGGGAGCGGGACGACCCACGCTCCGTCCCCTACGGGGCCGGCTATCCGCGGGCGCTGACCGAGCTCACCCGCGCGGTGCCGTTCAACGACGCCGACGCGCTCGCGAGCGTGCTCGACAAGCTCGACGGCCAGGTCGCCGGGCTGATCATGGAGCCGGCGATGATGAACATCAACATCATCCCGCCGGTCGAGGGTTACCTGGAGCGGGTCCGCGAGCTCTGCACGCAGCACAGGGTGAAGCTGATCTTCGACGAGGTCAAGACCGGGGTGACGATCGCCCGTGGCGGGGCCACCGAGCGCTTCGGCGTCACGCCGGACATCGTCACCCTGGCGAAGGCGATCTGCGGCGGCTATCCCGGGGGCGCGATCGGGATGACCGAGGAGCTCGGCGCCGCGATCGCCGACAACACCGTGGTCCAGTACGGCACCTTCAACGGCAACCCGCTGGTGATGGCGGCGGCCGAGGCGGCGCTGACCCGTGTGCTGACGGCGGACGCCTACGAGCGGCTCGCGTCCGCCAACGACCGGCTGCTCGGGCTCTGTGACGAGATCATCGACGGCTACGGCCTTCCGTGCTACACCAGCGGCCTCGGCGCCAAGGGCTGCGTCGTGTTCAGCCCCGAGCCGTTGCGCGAGTACCGCGACTACCTGACCAAGGTCGACGACGAGCTCTCGAAGCTGGCCTGGCTCTACCACATGAATCGCGGCGTCTTCATGACCCCCGGCGTCGAGGAGGAGTGGACGCTGTCGATCGCCCACTCCGAGCGCGACCTCGAGGCGTTCGCCGACGCCTTCGAGGCGTTCGCCCGCGACGTTACGCGCGCGAGCTGAAGTGGCCGGCGGTCCCGCGGTTCGCCTCTACCGGGCCGAGTGGTCGACCAACTGCGAGCGGGTCGGCCTCGCACTCGCCCGCAAGGGGATCGAGGCGCAGTCGGTGCTGATCGAGTACTCCAACCGCGCCCCGGTGGAGGCGATCAGCGGCCAGGGCCTGGTGCCCGTGATCGAGGACGCCGGCGAGGTGATCAACGACTCGGTCGCCATCCTCCGCCACCTCGATCGCCGGACCCCGGACCCGCCGCTGTTCCCGGCCGATCCCACATGCCGGGCCGGGGTCGAGATCTTCATCGGCTGGTTCGAGAGCGTCTACAAGGCGGCCCCGAACGCGATCGAGGCCGAGCTGCAGCGCGACGATGCCGACGCTGCGCTGGTCGAGCGCCTCGGCGCCGAGATGGCATCTCGGCTCGATGTCTTCGAGGGGCTGCTCGCCGGCGGCGACTACCTGGTCGCCGGACAGCTCAGCGCCGCCGACTTCGTCGCCTACCCGTTCCTCAAGTACGCGCTCGCGCGCGACCCGGCCGACACCGAGCTCTTTCACGTGATCCTCGACGACCACCAGCCGCTCGGCGACTCGCACCCGAACCTGCGGGCCTGGATCGAGCGGGTCGGCGCCCTGCCTCGCGCATACTGAGCGGATGGCCGACGAGATCGAAGAGCTTCGCGCACGGGTCGCCGAGCTCGAGCGGCGGGTCGCGGTGCTGTTCCAGCAGACGGGTGCGGCCGACTGGGAGGCCGACGCGCGGAACGCGCCGCCGGTCTCCGACGAGGTCCACCTGCTGCTCCAACAGGGCGAGACCCGCAAGGCGGCGAAGCTCTACATGGAGCAGACGGGCGCCGGGATCGGCGAGACGACGGCGGCGCTCGGCGAGCTCGCCAAGGAGCTGCGTGAGGGCTAGCGCGACGACGCTGGCGGTGGCGACGCTCGCGCTGTGCGCGACGACAGCCGAGGCGCGAACGGTGATCAGGGTGGGCGGACCGAGCGCTCCGGGCGAGCCGAAGGTCGCGATCGTGGGAAGCGACCGCAACCTCAGCGGCAAGCGGTTCGAGGTCCTCCGCGCCCCGGACACCCCGGCCGGAGCCGGCCGGCTGCGCCGAGCTCCGGGCGACCCGGCGCCGTTCGCGCACGCCTACAGTGCGAAGCTCGGCCCCCGCACCGCCCAGCCCGGGACCTACCACGTCCAGGTCGGGCCGATCACGTCGCGCGGCTGGCAGGTCCACGCCGATCGGGCCAGGGGCGCGATCGCGGAAATCCTGCGCTACTTCGACGCCAACCGCGACGGGGCCGAGCCGTCGCGGATCCATGGACCGGCGCATCTGAACGACGCGGTCATCCACCCCGACGCGCCGGCCCACGGCGGCCTGCGGATCGACATGACCGGTGGCTGGATGGATGCCGGCGACATGCTGCACTTCACCCAGACCACGGCCTTCGCTACCTCGGTGCTGCAGGCCGCCGCGCTGCTCGACCCGGCCGCCGCGCCGGCGCTCGAGGCCGAGGCCGACGTCGGCGTCCGCTGGCTGGAGAAGGCCCATCCGTTCCCCGACGCGTTCGTCGCCCAGGTCGGCGACGAGCGCGACCACCACCTCGGCTTCCGCGATCCGGTCCTCGACGACGGATCGGCGGAGCCCGGGATCGGAACCCGGTTCGCCTATACGCTGCCGCCCGAGCGGATCGGCGGCGACCTCGGCGGGAAGACTGCCGCGGCTCTGGCGCTCGCCTTCCAGCGCACCGGCTCGGCCGCGCAGCTCGCGGCGGCGCGGCAGTGGTACGACGCCGGCGCGCTCTCGGGCGCCCCGGCGCCAGCGCTGAAGCGGGCCGGCTACCCCGGCTACGCGGGCAACTTCTACGTCTCCGCCCGGTGGCGGGACTCGATGGCCACCGGCGCGCTCGAGCTCTACCGGGCGACCGGCGAGCAGCGCTACCTCGACGACTTCGCCACCCACATCGCGGCCCGCGACTCGCGCGCCGAGGGCACGATCGGCGCCGTCGACGGCTTCGGCCAGCTCGGCGCCGCGGACGCCTGCGGCGTCCTCGGCCGGCCGCCGATCCCGCCCGGGCCGGCGCTTCAGCAGAGCTGCCGGCTGCTCCGTCAGAACGGCCGGATCGCCGCCCGGCGCGCCGGATCGAACGCGTTCGGGATGCCGGGCTTCTTCACGTGGGGAACCACCGCGCAGAACGGCGCCGCGGGCGCCCTGGCGGCGATGGCCGGGCGGTGCTCGATCGCCGCCGGCGCTCGCGATTACCTGCTCGGACGCAACCCGTTCGGCGCCAGCTTCGTCGTCGGCTACGGCCGCAAGGCGGCCCGACATCCCCACCACTGGGCCTCGGTCGACGGCCCCGGACTGCCGGCGGGCGCGGTGGTCGGCGGCCCGGCGCCCCTCGACCAGATCAAGGGGCAGGGCTTCCACGCCCGCGGCCCGCTGCAGAGCCGCTTCGCCGCCTACGTCGACGAGCGGCGCAACTACGTCACCTCCGAGCCCGCGCTCGACTACGCCGCGACCTCGATCCTGCTGCTCGCTACCCTCGACGGCCGCTGCTGAGGCCGGGGCCGCTTAACGGCCCGGTCACCACTTTGCACAAGCGGGCGATGGACACTTGTCCCTTGACAGCAGCGTGGTGTTTCTGAGAAGTTGGACCGGTCGCAAGGACGCGGCAACGGCTTTATCGGAGGTGGAATGGAAGCCGCCCAATCAGTGGGGGTTGCACAGCGGATGTCCGCAGGAAACGGCGTGCCGCCGCCCGGGCGCGGCAAGCCGATCGCGCGCGCGCTGAAGCGGCCATCCGCCGCGGGCAAGTTCGTCGTCCGCGGAGACGAGAAGCTGTACGTCCGCGGTGTCACCTACGGCACCTTCCGCCCCGGCCCCGACGGACACCAATTCCCCGAGCCGGAGCGGGTCGAGCGGGACTTCGCGGCGATGGCGGCGAACGGGATCAACTCGGTGCGCACCTACACGGTGCCACCGCGCTGGCTGCTCGACAGCGCGTATGAGCACGGCCTCACGGCCATGGTCGGCCTGCCCTGGGAGCAGCACATCGCATTCGCCGACGACCGCAAGCGCCGTCGCTCGATCATCGACCGCGTGCGAGCCGGCGTGCAGGAGTGCGCCGAACATCCCGCCGTCCTCGCCTACTCGATCGGCAACGAGATCCCGGCGCCGATCGTGCGCTGGCACGGGCGGCGGCCCATCGAGCGCTTTCTCGAGCGACTGTACGACGCGGCGAAGTCGGAGGATCCCGAGGGCCTCGTCACCTACGTCAACTTCCCCTCGACCGAGTACCTGGAGCTGCCGTTCTGCGACCTGTTCTGCTTCAACGTCTACCTCGAGCAGCGCGACCGACTCGAGGCCTATCTCGCCCGGCTGCAGTGCCTGGCCGGCGACCGCCCGCTGCTGCTCGCCGAGCTCGGCCTCGACAGCCGGCGGGCGGGAACCGACGAGCAGGCGCGCTCGCTCGACTGGCAGATCCGTGAGGCGTTCGCGGGCGGATGCGCCGGTGTGTTCGCGTTCGCGTGGACGGACGAGTGGCACCGGGGCGGCCACGAGATCGACGACTGGGACTTCGGGCTGACGACCCGCGATCGCGAGCCCAAGCCCGCGCTCGCCGCCGTCAGCGAGGCCTACGCGCGAGCTCCCGGTGGCCCACCCCCAGGGCCGCCCGCGCGTCTCGGTCGTGGTGTGCACCCACAACGGCGGGGCCACGCTGCGGGAGTGCCTCGCGGGGCTCGCGAAGCTCGACTACCCCGACTACGAGGTGATCGTCGTCGACGACGGGTCCACGGACGACACTGCCGCGATCGCGCGGGAGTACTCCGTCCTGCTGGTGAGCACCGCCAACCACGGGCTCGCGCGGGCGCGCAACAAGGGCCTCGCCCTCGCCGGCGGCGAGATCGTCGCCTACATCGACGACGACGCCTTCCCCGACCCCGACTGGCTGACCTACCTGGTCGAGGCGTTCGAGCGCGGCGGCTTCTGCGCGGTCGGCGGCCCGAACGTCCCTCCCGCCGACGATGGGACGGTCGCGGAATGCGTCGCCGCCGCGCCCGGCGGGCCGGTTCACGTGCTGCTCGCCGACACGGTGGCCGAGCACATCCCGGGCTGCAACATGGCGTTCCGCCGCGACGCGCTGGAGGCGATCGGCGGCTTCGACCCGCGCTTCGTCGCCGCCGGCGACGACGTCGACGTCTGCTGGGCCTTCAGGAACGCGGGAGGACGATCGGCTTCGCGCCCGCGGCGATGGTCTGGCATCGCCGGCGGGGATCGCTGCTCGGCTACTGGCGCCAGCAGCGCTGCTACGGGCGAGCAGAGGCGATGCTGGAGCGCAAGTGGCCGGAGAAGTACAACGGCCCGGGCCACGTGACCTGGGCCGGGCGCCTGTACGCGAACGGCGCCGCCCGGCGGATGGCGGTCAAGCGGCGAGAGCGGATCAACTACGGCCTCTGGGGCGGCGGCCTGTTCCAGCGCCTGTACCGGCCCTCCGAATGGCACGGGGTCGTGCCGCTGATGCCCGAGTGGTACCTGCTGATCACCCTCATGGGGCTAATCGGCGTCGGGCTGGCGAGCCGCGGCGCGGTCCTGGCCGGCGCCGGCGTCGCAGTCGTGCCGGTCATTGCCCTCGTCGTTACCGCCGCGATCAGCGCCTCGCACGCGCTCAGCCAGCCCCGCCGGCGCGGGCGTCTGCACAGGTTGCGGGTACGGGGGCTGACGACGTTCATGCACGCGATCCAGCCGCTGGCGCGGTTGGTTGGCAGGCTGACCCACGGCCTGACGCCGTGGCGGCGGATCGAGCGCATGCCCGGCCGGCGCCTCACCCCGCGCCACTGGACGGTGTGGAGCGAGTCTTGGGAGGCACCTGACGCCCGCCTCCGCCAACTCGAGCGCGAGTTGCGCGAGCGCGGTGCGGCCGTGCGCCGGGGCGGCGAGTTCGACCGCTGGGACCTCGAGGTCCGTGCCGGCGGATTCGGAGGCGCGAGGATCCTCTCGGCGACCGAGGAGCACGGCTCGGGCCGCCAGCTGATCCGGTTCCGTGCCTGGCGCCGGGTGTCGACCACCGCGCTCGTTTGCCTCGCCGCGGCCGCGTGCGTCGAGCTCGCCGCGGTCGTGATCGCCTGGCCGCTTGCAATCGCCGGCCTCCTCGGCGCGCTCGAGATCCTGCGCCGCAGCGCGATGCAGAGCGTTGCCGCCGTCGCGCTGACGGCCCGCGCTTCCGAGCTGCTCGCCGACCCCCCGATCACCTCGAGGGAAACCGCCGACGAAGACAGCCTGCTCGCGACTCTGCTCCCCCAGGGCGCAGAGGGCGAGCGGTAAGCGACGCCGGGGGCCGCGAAGTTGAGTCGATCTTCTACATCCGAGGGAACGGTGTCCCGGCGCGCGATGGTCAGGCGCCTCAGCCTGCTCCGCTATCTGCGCCCGCACAAGTGGCTGCTGGTCGTCGTCCTCGTCACGATCGGCCTCGGCGTCCTGGTGGATGTCGCGCGCCCATGGCCGATGGCCCTTCTGGTCGACAACGTCCTCGGCGACAAGGGGGCGGGCGGGGTCCTCGAGGCGCTGCCAGGCCCGGCGACCCCCGAGGGTCTGCTGCCATGGGTCGCGATCGGCACGATCCTGATCTTCCTGCTGGGCATGGCCATGAGGGTCGTGAACGAGTACGCGTCGGTCACCCTGGCCCAACGGATGGAGTTCGAGCTCGGCGCCGACCTCTTCCTCCATCTCCAGCGGCTCTCGGTGCTCTTTCACCACCGGCGCCCACTCGGCGACACGATCGCCCGCGTCACCGGCGACTCCTCATGCGTCTCCGTGATGGTCACCGGGGCCCTGATCCCGCTGATCCAGGCCGTCGTCCTGACGATCGTGATGTTCGTGATCATGCTCCAGCTGCAGACGACGCTGACGCTGCTCGCGCTCGCGGTCATCCCGTTCCTGGCCCTCTCGATTCGCCTGCTGGCGGAACCGATGCTCGTGCGCAACCGCAAGGCGCGCGATCTCGAGGGCGGCATGATGAACGTGGTCGAGCGCACCCTGAACTCCGTGCCGGTGGTGCAGGCGTTCACGCGGGAGAACTACGAACACGACCGCTACCGCACGGTCGGCAAGGAGCTGGTCCGCGCCTATCAGCGCTCGACGACCGTCGGGATGGCCTTCCAGCTGCTCACCGGCCTCGTGACCGCCGTCGGCACGGCCGCGGTCACCTACATCGGCGCCAAGTACGCCCTCGAAGGGAAGCTGAGCGCGGGCGACATCATCGTGTTCCTCTCCTACCTCGCCTCGCTCTACGGGCCGATCAACTCGATCACCAGCACGAACGAGACGATTCAGTACGCCGCGGCGCAGGCGGACCGCGTTCTCGACCTGATGGAGATGGAGCCCGAGGTCAGGGACTCGCCGAACGCGAGGGACTTCGAGCTGCGGGGCCGGGTCCGCTTCGACGACGTCACCTTCGGCTACGAGAAGGATCGTCCCGTGCTCAAGCACCTCTCGTTCGAGGCCAATCCCGGCGACGTGGTGGCAATCGTCGGACCCACCGGGGCCGGCAAGACGACCCTGGTCAACATGCTGGTGCGCTTCTTCGACCCGTGGAGCGGGAGCGTCAGCCTCGACGGAAACGACCTGCGAGACGTGAAGCTCCGTTCCCTGCGCAACCAGGTCGCAATGGTCCTCCAGGATCCGTACATCTTCCCGTTCACGGCCGCGGAGAACATCGCCTACAGCAAGCCGGACGCCAGGCGCGACGAGGTGGTCGCCGCGGCGAAGGCCGCCAACGCGCATGACTTCATCATGCGCCTCCCTGAGGGTTACGACTCGGTGATCGGCGAGCGCGGCGCCACCCTCTCCGGCGGCGAGAAGCAGCGGCTGTCGATCGCACGCGCCTTCCTCAAGGACGCTCCGCTGCTGATCCTCGACGAGCCGACCTCCGCGCTGGACGCGCGCACCGAGCGGATGCTCCTCGACGCGCTCGAGCGCCTGATGGACGGCAGGCTGACGTTCATCATCGCCCACCGCCTCTCCACGATCCGCCACGCGGACAAGATCCTCGTCGTCGAGGAGGGGGAGATCGTCGAGGAGGGATCCCACGCCGACCTGGTCGCCGAGGGTGGCCTGTACTCGCGCCTCTACAACCAGCAGATGGAGATCGCCTCCCACGATGGGGTCGAGCCGGACGTCGACACGCTGGTGAAGGTCGACGAGGGCGAGATCTCGGAGGAGGAGGCGGTCAGGGGCGTCGATAGCGAGCGGCCCATGGTCAGCGTCGTGATCGCGAACCACAATCGCGGCCGCCAGGTGGGCCGGGCGATCGAGAGCGCCCTCGCGCAGCGCTATGAGCCGCTGGAGGTCGTGGTCGTCGACGACGGCTCAACCGACGACTCGCGGGAGGTCATCTCCCGCCACGACGGCGTCACCGCGGTGTTCAAGCCCCACGGCGGGCCGGCGTCCGTCCTCGAGGCGGGGCTCGAGGCCTCCCGCGGTGACTGGGTGTGCACGTTGGCGGCGCGCGACATCCTGCTCCCAGAGGCGATCGAATCGGCACTCGCCTGGGCGACGCCCGACGTTGCGAGGGTGCAGTGGGAGATGGCCGAGCGCGATCGCGACGGCAACCCGCTGCGCAGCGCGGAGTTGGATCGGCCGTTCGACTCGGGCGACCTGCGCGACCGCCTGCTCCTCGACGGGCCCGAGGCCGGTAACTGGGCGAGCGGCTCGCTTTATCGCCGCCCGGTTCTCGAGCAGCTGCTGCCGCTCGGCGACGTGGGCCAAAACAGTGTCTCCGTGGAGCGGACGGTTGCGATGCTCGCCGCCCTCCACGGGCAGGTCGCTTCCATCGACCGCCCGGTCGGCCTGCGCCGCTCAGGGCGCCGCTTCGCCCGGCCGGAAGAGCCGAGTCGTGACCCGCTCGAGCACGACCGCCGCTGCGACCTGCTCCTTCACCACGCGCGCCGGCTCGGCCTGCCGGTCGATCCCGACGCCACGTGGCCGGAGCGCACGTGGGCCTTCCGCGCGGCACGGCTGCGCGCGCGAATCGAGGAGCTCACGGAAGTCGGCGAGCGGATCGTGCTCATCGACGAGGCGCAGCTCGGGCCTCGGATCGCGCCCGGTCGCGAGGTGATCCCGTTCACCGAGCGTGGCGGCGACTACTGGGGCCCGCCCGCCGACGACGCCGAGGCGATCGAGGAGATCGACCGCCTGGCGGCCGATGGTGCATGGGTGATCGTCGCCTGGCCGGCGTTCTGGTGGCTCGACCACTACGTCGAGCTGGACGACCACCTGCGCTCGATCGCCTCCGACGTGGTCGAGGACGAGTTCCTGGTGGCCTTCCGGGCGGAGCGGAGACACGCGGAGATGACGGCATGACGCAACCGCTCGTGAGCGTCGTCATCACCAACTACAACTACGCCGACTTCGTGGGCGCCGCGATCGAGAGCGCCCTGGCGCAGCGCCATGAACCGACCGAGGTGGTCGTCGTGGACGACGGCTCGACCGACGACTCGCGTGACGTCATCTCTCGTTACGACGGCGTCGTCGCGGTGTTCAAGCCCAATGGGAATCAGACCTCGGCGCTCAACGAGGGCTTTCGAGTCGCGCGGGGCGATTGGATCTGCATGCTGGACTCCGACGACATGCTCAAGCCCGCAGCGATCGACACTGCGCTGACAAAAGCCGGACCTGAGGTCGCGAAGATCCAGTGGCCCATGGAACTAATCGACCGCTTTGGTTTCGCCGCGGGCGGCGTCTGGCCTGGCCACGATCTCGAGTCGGGCGATCTTCGAGACGTAGTCCTCCGGGACGGCCCGGAGTCATACTCGTGGGAGCGCGCTTGCAACGGTCTGTTCAGCCGCGCCTTTCTGGAGCAGATCCTGCCGCTCGAGGGACCTTCGACCGACGCGCAGGCTGGAGGGGCGACGAGTCCGGACACGAATCTCGCCGACCTCGCCCCCCTATACGGGCGCGTCGAGTCGGCTGAACACCCGCTGAGCCTTCGGCGTCTTCACGATTCGAACAGCTATGCCGCGGTCGAGGGCGAGACCAAGCTCGAACTGGACCTTCGACATTTCGACTACCGCTGCGACCTCCTTGCTCGCCACGCCCGAGCCTTCGGCTACGAGGTGGACCCGAGCGGCTGGCGCCGGCGGTCATGGCTTCACCGCTTCGTCCGGGTCCGGGCTCGGCTGGCCGAGCTCGTCGAGGAGGGCGAGCGCGTGGTGCTCATCGATGATGCCCAGGTGGGCGCAGCCGTAGCTCCGGGACGCGAGGTGGTCCCCTTCACCGAACGAAATGGCGTGTATTGGGGACCCCCAGCCGATGACACGGAGGCCATCGAGGGGATCGATCGCCTCGTGGCCGGGGATGCCTGGGTTGTGGTGGCCTGGCCGGCGTTCTGGTGGCTCGACCACTACGCCGGTTTCGACGCCCATTTGCGAGCTAACGCATCGACGGTCGTGGCGGACGACTCCCTGATCGCCTACCGGGTGTCCGCGAACTGATCGATGCAGGCGAGCGTTGTCATCACCAACTTCAATTACGGGGGCTTCGTCGCCGACGCCGTGGACAGTGCGCTCGGGCAAACGGGCATCGACGTGGAAGTGATCGTGGTCGATGACGGTTCGACGGATCGCTCGCGAGAGATCATCGCGGGCTACGGCGACCGCATCGTGACCGTGTTCAAATCGAATGGCGGTCAGAGCTCGGCGTTCAACGCCGGCTACGACATCAGTACCGGCGACCCCGTGATCTTCTTGGACGCGGACGACATGCTGCTGCCGGGGACGGCGAGGGATGCAGCCGTCGTGCTCGAGGATCCGGACGTGGCCAAGGTCCACTGGCCGATGCGGATCGTCGACGCCGAAGGCATCCCAACCGGCGAGATCAAGGAGCCCGAGCTTCCGCGCGGGGACTTCCGAACGATCGTGCGCGAGGCCGGCCCGATGACCGAGCGAACGCTTCCGAGTGCTCCGACCTCGGGTAACGCGTACCCGCGCCGGCTGCTCGACCGCCTCCTCCCGATGCCGGAGACCGGATATCGCATCTCGGCGGATGCGTTCCTGTTCGGACTGGCGCCTGCGTTTGGGCGCATCGAGTGCTTGGACGAGCCGGCCGGCTCGTATCGCGATCACGGTGCGAATTCCTATGGCGGCGCCCCGTTCGAGGCCAAGGTCCGCCAAGGCGTCGGGGACCTCGAGGTCCAGCGTGAGCGGCTGGCCCAGCTGCTGGCGGAACAGGGCGAGGAAGTCGACGCGACCGGATGGGGTGAGGATGCCTGGTGGATGCGGATCGACCGCTCGCTGCGCGAGCTCGAGTCGCTGTCGCTGGGCGACTCGTTCGTGCTCGCGGACAATGAGGCCTGGGGGGCCGACCCGGTGATCGCCGGATCGCGGAGGGTGCCGTTCCTGGAGGAGAACGGCGTGTTCATGGGCGCGCCCGAGGACGATCGGCAGGCCATCGCGGAGCTCGAGCGCCTCCGGGGCGATGGAGCCAGCCATCTGGTCTTCGCCTGGCCCGCCTTCTGGTGGCTCGACCACTACACCGGCCTGGCCGGGCATCTCGGGCGCTTTCCTCGCGTCCTCGACAACGATCGCCTGATCGCCTTCGACCTCGAGGTGCCGGCTCGATGAGGACCTGCCTCGTCTCACAGGAGTACCCGCCGGAGACGGGGGCCGGCGGCATCGGGACGCAGACCTGGCTCAAGGCCCAGGGCCTCTCGCAGCGCGGTCACGAGGTGCACGTCCTGAGCCTCGGTGAAGGGCCCGAGGCACGCACGTACCCGGACGGTCTCGCGACCATCCACCGCATTCCGCTTCCAGTTGTCCTGGACGGGGGTTACGAGGAGTCCGCGCAGTGGCTGGCGTACAGCAGCGCCGTGGCGATGAAGCTCCATGAGCTCGAGCGGGACGTCGGCTTCGACCTGATCCAGTTTCCCGAATACGGCGGCGAGGGGTTCGTCTTTCAAGCCGAGACCTACGAGCAACCTGGCCGGCCGGCCTTCGCGGTCCAGCTCCACGGGCCGCTGGCGATGTTCGTCGAGACCGTCGGGTGGCCGGACCCGGGGTCAGCGCTTGCGCGGGTCGGGTGCATGATGGAGGAGGTCTCGATGCACCATGCGGACCTGGTCCTCGCCTCGAGTCACAACACCGCCGCCTTCTGCACGCGCCGGTACGGCATCGGCGACGTCGAGGTCATCCACAGCGCCGTCGATACGGCCGTCTTCCGTCCGCTTCCCGGGCCCGCCGACGACCGCTTCCCGAAGGTTCTGTTCGTCGGCAATGTGGTCGAGGCGAAGGGCGTCGACGTGGTCGCGCGGGCCGTGCTCGAGCTCCGCCGCTCCCAGCCGAGCGCCTGCATGCGGATCGTCGGGAGGGAGCAGGACACGCCGATCCTGGCGCAGATCCTCGATGCGGCCCGGGCCGCCGGGGCCGGCGACGCGATCGAGTTCGTCGGCGAAGTGCCGCATTCGCGCCTTCCCGACCAGTACGCCTGGTGCGACGTCTTCGCCGCGCCCTCCCTGCACGAGCCGGGGCCCGGGAACATCTATCTGGAGGCGATGTCGTGCGGCCGGCCGGTGGTCGCGGCGGACAGCGGCGGTGCCCCCGAGGTCGTGATCGACGGGCAGACCGGGCTGCTGATCGCTCCCGAGAGCGTCGCGGACGCCAGGGACGCCCTCGCGCGGCTCGCTGACGATCGCGAGCTGGCGGCCGAGCTGGGACGGCGCGGACGTCGACAGGTCGAGGAGCTGTTCTCCATGCAGGCCTACGCAGACCGGGTCGAGGAGCTTTACGAGCGCGCAATCGCGCGCCGCGGGGGGCGCGTGGCGGCATGACGCCGGATGCGCAGATCGTCGCCGCACGGCGCGCCGTTGATGCGGCCGTGAACACCCGGGCCGCGGACGGGACGCGGCCCGACGACGGTGGATGGGCGCTCGCTCCCGACGCGCTCGAGTTCCTCGAACGACTGGTCGCCTCGATCAAGCCCCGGCGGGTCCTGGAGTTCGGGTCCGGCGTCTCGACGAGGACCATCGCGGGGGCGGCCGCCGCCCTCGACCATCCCGTCTCGATCACCTCGATCGACCACGATCCGGTGTTCGGAGGAGAAGCCGCTGCGGCGCTCGACGGGGTTCCGAGCTCGGTGACGGTCGAGTTCGTGACGGTCCCCCTGGTCGCACGCGCAGTGGCGGACGAGCCGTTGCCCGCGTACCTGCCGGAGCGCATCGACGAGCTGCCGGGCGGGCCCGCGGACCTCGTCCTGATCGATGGTCCTCCCGAGGCGCTCGGTGGACGCGGAGGGGTGCTGTATCAGGCGCTCGAGCGATCCGGGCCGGGGACGGTGATCGTGGTCGACGACGCGGCTCGGTCGAGCGAGCGCCGCGCAATTCGGAGATGGCATGAAGTGGTGGGCGACGCGGTCGAGATTCGCGAGCTCGACGGCTTCAGTCGCGGGCTGGCGGTCGCCATCGTCCATCGTCCACTACGCAGCTTCGACCTCGCCGGAGTCGCATGAGCGCGCTTCGCCTCGTCGTGCTCGGGATGATGGGCCAGTGCCCGTTCGGCGGCCAGACCTGGCTGTACGTGAACTGGCTCCGCGGCCTCAGTGCCCTCGGACATGAGGTCTGGTACGTCGAGGACGACGAGACGTGGCCGTACGACCCGGTTGCCGGGACCATGACCGACGACTGCGTATACGCGGTCCGCCATGTCGGATCCGTGATGGAGCGGATCGGGATGAGCGACCGGTGGGCGTATCGGTTCCTCGACGGCGAGCGGACGCGGACATGGGGCCTGACCGGCGCGGAGCTCGACGGGCTTTATCGCGACTGCGATGCGGTCCTCAACGTCGTCGGGGCCACGGAGATCCGCGAGGCCCAGCTCCTCGCGCCCTACCGCGTCTACGTGCAAACCGATCCGGTGCACTGCGAGCTGATGCTCGCCACGGGAGATCCCCACACCCGCGAGGCGTTCGCCGCGCACGACGTGATCGTCACGTACGGGGAGAACTACGGCGCCTCCGATTGCCGGGTGCCGCTCAACGGGTCGCGCTACGGGCGGACCCGGCAACCGATCGACCTGGAGCTGTGGCCGGCGACCTTCACGCCGGAGGCGGAGGCCTTCACGACGATCGGCAACTACCGCACCGAGGGCTACGACGTCGAATACGCCGGCGACGTCTACCACTGGTCCAAGCACCACGAGTGGGAGCGATTCCTCGACCTCCCCGGCCGCACCGGGCAGCGGTTCGAGCTCGCGATCTCCAATGCCAGCGACGATGACCTCCGGGCGCTTCAGTCGCATGGCTGGCAGACGTCGGGTTCGGAGCGGATGTCCCTGGACGTATTCGGCGCCTACCCCAGGTTCATCCAGACCTCGCGCGCCGAGTTCACGGTCGCCAAGGACCAGAACGTGCGGCTGCGCAGCGGCTGGTTCTCCGAGCGCGATGCCTGCTACCTGGCGAGCGGCAAGCCGGTCGTCGCCCAGGACACCGGCTTCGGCTGCGCCCTACCGACCGGCGACGGTCTCTTCGCGGTCTCGGACGTCGATGAGGCCGCGGAGGCGGTGGAGCGGATCAACGCCGACTACGAGCACCATTGCCGCGCGGCACGGGCCATCGCCGAGGAGTACTTCGCCGCGCCCAAGGTGGCCGCGGCGATGCTCGAGGAGGCCCGGCTCACGTGAGCGCCCGGCGGATCATCTTCAACGCCGACGACTTCGGCGCCTCGACCGGCGTCAACCGCGGGATCGTCGACTGCCACCGCGACGGCGTCCTGACCAGCACCAGCATGATGGTCACCGGCGCCGCCGTCGACGGAGCCGTGGCGCTGAGCAGGGACAACCCCGAGCTTGCGATCGGCCTGCACTGGGACGTGATCGGCGAGGACGAGCGCGAGTTCGACCTGCGCGACGAACGGGCGGTGCGCGAGGAGTTCGCGCTCCAGCTCGACCGCTTCGTCAGCCTCATGGGCCGCACGCCGACTCACGTCGATTCGCACCGCCATCTGCACAGCGATGTGTTCGAGCTGTTCCGTGAGCTGGTGGAGCCGCTCGGGGTCCCCCTGCGCGAGGACGGCAGAGTCGCCTTCGTCGGCGGCTTCTACGCCCAGTGGGAGTGGGGCGTCACCGAGCTCGAGCACGTCAGCGTCGAGGCGCTGGAGCGGATGCTGCGCACCGAAGCGACCTCCGAGTGGACGGAGTTCTCCTGCCATCCCGGCTACCGCTCGGACGACTATCAGGCGATGTACCTGATCGAGCGGGAGGCCGAGGTCGCGACGCTCACCGATCCGCGGATTCGCGAGACGATCGACGAGCTCGGGCTCGAGCTGCGCAGCTACGCGGACTACGCTCGCGCACCTGCGTGAAGACCGAGGAGATCACCGGCGATTGGGATCACTCCCAGCTTCCCGCCAACGTCGTGGTCGGGCCGGGCTGCTTCCTGGAGCGCAGGGACAGCTTCGAGCGCTTTCGCAGCACCCGTGACCCGGGACTCGTGATCGGCGCCGGCACTCGGGTCTACATGTGGACGACCTTCAACGTCGAGCCCTCGGGCGGGATCGAGGTCGGCGAGGACTCGATCCTGGTGGGGCCCGCGTTCATGTGCGCGGAGCGCATCGAGATCGGCAACGGCGTCGTGCTCTCCTACCAGACGACGATCGCGGACTCGGATTTTCATCCTCGCGATCCGCAGGCTCGCAGAGCGGACGCGATCGCCAACGCGCCCGACGGCGACGCGTCGAGTCGCCCACACCTCGAAACCGCACCGGTCGTCATCGAGGACGAGGTGCACGTCGGCATCGGAGCGATCGTCCTCAAGGGCGTGCGGATTGGACGCGGGGCGCGAGTCGGCGCCGGTGCCGTGGTCACGAGCGATGTGCCGGCCGGCGCCGAGGTCATCGGAAACCCCGCCCAGCTGACGTGAGCGTGCGCCTCGAGCACGACTGGTTTCCCGCCGAGGTGCCGGACAACGTCGAGATTGGCGAGGGCAGCTGGCTCTACAGCTCCTACGCCTTCCGCCACTACGCCAGTTCCCGTGGCGTGCGGATCGGGGCCCACACAGGGGTCTACCACGGCAGCTTCTTCGAGCTCGGGCCGGAGGGGTCGGTCGAGATCGGCGACTACTGCGCGCTGGTCGGGGCCACCATCGCGACCAACGGCCGCGTGGTCGTCGGCGACTACTCGTTCATCGCCCACGAGGTGGTGATCGCCGACGGCGCCGTCGCCGTTCCGCCCGCCGAACGCCCGGACGAGGAGGGCGACGAGGTGACGATCGGCGCGACCGCGTGGATCGGGGCCAGGGCCGTGCTCCTCGGCGGGGCACGGCTGGGCGAGGGCGCGATCGTCGGCGCCGGCACCGTCGTCGACTTCGAGGTCCCGCCGTTTGCGACCGTCGCCGGCAACCCCGCCCGAATCATCCGCCGCGACGAGGTCGGGCGATGACGAGGTCGCTGGTGGCCGGCTGGTTCAGCTTCGAGGAGATGGGCGCCAGCGCCGGCGACCTGATCGCCCGCGACCTGGTCTGCGCCCGGCTCGCGGAGGCGGGCCGCGAGTTCGACGTCGCCCTGGCGCCCCCGTTCTCCGGGGGCGTCGACTGGCGCGCGGCCGACCCGGGCGCCTACTCGGAGCTCGTCTTCGTCTGCGGGCCGTTCGGGAACGGCCCGCCGGTCGACGAGCTACTCGAGCGCTTTCGCGGCCTGCCTTGGGCCGGCGTCAATCTGACGATGCTCGAGCCGCTCGAGGCGTGGAACCCGTTCGAGCTGCTGCTCGAGCGCGACAGCTCGCGCGGCGCGCGGCCCGACCTGTCGTTCCTCGGCGAGGAGCCGACCGTGCCCGTCGCTGGAATCGTGCGGATCGACACGCAGCGCGAATACGGCGGGAGAGACCGCCATGGCTTCGCGGACCAGATGATCGCCCGCGTGCTCTCCCACCGCGAGGTGGCCATGGTCGCGATCGACACGCGGCTCGACGAGGGCACGAACACGCTGCGGACGCCGGGCGAGATCGAATCCCTGATCGCCCGGATGGACTTCGTGGTCACCACCAGGCTGCACGGCACGGTGCTTGCGCTCAAGAACGGCGTCCCGGCCGTCGCGATCGACTCCGTTTCGGGTCGGGCCAAGGTCAGTCGTCAGGCCGAGCTTCTGGAATGGCCCGCCCTTCTCGGTGTGGACGAGCTGACCGAGGACTCGCTCGAGCGCACCATCGACTGGTGTCTGACCGAGGAAGCGCGTGAGGTCGCGCGCCGCTGCCGGGATCGCGCTCGGAAGAACCTGCGCGGCACGCTCGATGAGTTGAGCGGATTCCTGTCGCGACGACCCTAATCCGACCACCAGTCCGGGATCAGCTCGCCGTCGCCGTCGTGGCGGGCGCCCACGGCGATTACCTCGATCCCGTCCGGACCGGCCTCGAACTGGCGGATCACGCCCGGCGAGACGCGAATCGCGTCGAGCTCGGTCAGCTCGACGATCTCGTCGTCGAGCTTCACCCGGCCGGAGCCGGAGACGACGATGTAGACCTCCTCGGCCTCGTCGTGCTTGTGGGCGAATCCCTGGCGCTTGCCGGGCTTCACCCGGAGGTGGCTCACGCCGGTGTCCTCGGTCTCGAGGTCCCGGTTCGCGAACCGCGCCTCCTGCAGCTCGTCGTAGCCGAACTTCGGCGCCGAGTCCTCGACCTCGGTGAGCTTCTTGTGCGTGTACGGGCTGGCCATGTTCGCTCCTTCCCACGCGGGTAGCCTCAGACCGATGCCCAACAGGCTCGCAAACGAAACCAGTCCCTACCTGCTCCAGCATCGGGACAACCCGGTCGACTGGTATCCGTGGGGCGACGAGGCGCTGTCGCGGGCCCGCGAGCTCGACCGGCCGATCCTGCTGTCGATCGGCTACTCGTCGTGCCACTGGTGCCACGTGATGGAGCGCGAGTCGTTCGAGGACGCCGAGACCGCGCGGTTCATGAACGAGCACTTCGTGCCGGTCAAGGTCGACCGCGAGGAGCGTCCCGACGTCGACGCGATCTACATGGAGGCCGTCCAGGGGATGACCGGCCACGGCGGCTGGCCGCTGACGGCCTTCTGCGATCCGGAGGGGGTGCCGTTCTACGGCGGTACGTACTTCCCGCCGGAGCAGCGCCACGGGATGCCCAGCTTCCGGATGGTGATGGAGGCGGTGACCGGCTCGTGGTCGACCAAGCGCGACGAGATCCGCGCCGCGGCGGCGCGGATCCGCGAGCAGCTCGCGGCGGTCGGGCGGATCGAGCCGTCGAGCGTGCCGGGCCCCGAGGTGGTCGAGGGCGCGGTCGCCACCCTGCGCGAGCGGGCCGACATGCGCCACGGCGGGTTCGGCCCGGCGCCGAAGTTCCCGCCCGCGTCGGCGCTCGAGCTGCTGCTCGCCCGCGGCGAGACGGAGGTCGTCGAGGTGACCCTCGACGCGATGGCCGGCGGCGGGATCTTCGACCAGATCGGCGGCGGCTTCGCCCGCTACTCCGTCGACGACATCTGGCTCGTCCCCCACTTCGAGAAGATGCTGTACGACAACGCCCTGCTCGCCCGCGCGTACCTGCACGGCTATCAGGCGCTCGGCCACGACCGCTGGCGGGAGATCTGCGAGCGGACGCTCGACTGGATGCTGGCCGAGATGCGCGGGGACGAGGGCGGCTTCTACTCCGCATACGACGCCGACTCGGAGGGCGTCGAGGGCAAGTTCTACGTCTGGACGCCGGCCGAGATCCGCGAGATCCTCGGCGAGCGCGCCGAGGCCGTGATCGCGTACTACGGCATCACCGAGGCGGGCAACTTCGAGGGCGCGAACATCCCGAACCTGATCGGGCGGCTGGAGGCCGAGCCGCCGCCGGGCCTCGACGAGGCGCGGCGGGCGCTTTACGGGGCGCGCTCGAAGCGGGTCTGGCCCGGCCTCGACGACAAGCGCGTCCTGTCCTGGAACGCGCTCGCGATCGCGGCGCTCGCCGACGCCGGTGCGGTGCTCGGCCGCGACGACTACCTCGACGCCGCCCGCGCCTGCGCAGAGTTCGTCTGGACGCAGATGCGCGACGCCGACGGGCGCCTGCTGCGCACCTACAACAACGGCGAGGCGAAGCTCAACGCCTACCTGGAGGACCACGCCTTCCTCGTCGAGGCGCTGGTCGTCCTCTACGAGGCGGGCTTCGAGGTGCGCTGGTTCGACGCCGCGCGCGAGACCGCCGACGCGATGATCGAGCGCTTTGCCGACCCTGAGCGCGGCGGGTTCTTCACGACATCCGACGACCACGAGCAGCTGATCGCGCGGCGCAAGGACATCGACGACCATCCGATCCCGGCGGGCAACTCGGCCGCCGCCTACGGGCTGCTGCGGCTCGCCGCGCTCACCGGCGAGCATCGCTACGCAGCGCAGGCCGAGGGCGTCGTCGCCCTTCACGGGCGGGTGGCCGCCACGCACCCGCAGGCGGTCGGCCACCTGCTGCGGGCGATCGACTTCCACCTGGCGCCGGTTCGGGAGGTCGCGCTGGTGGCGCCGGCGCCGGCCGACGGGATCGCGCCGCTCGCCGAGGTCGTGCGGTCAAAGCTGCGGCCGTACCTCGTGCTCGCCGGCGGGCCGGAGGGCTCGGAGCGCCCCGAGCTGATGCTCGAACGCCGCGCCGTCGACGGCCACGCGGCCGCCTACGTGTGCGAGCGCTTCGCGTGCCGGGCGCCGGTCACCGAGCCGGGCGAGCTTGCCGCCGCCCTCGACGGATAGATTCCTCGCATGGCCACCGAGACGAAGACCGAGAGCAAGCCGAAGACCACGGCGCAGATCGCCAAGGCGTACTTCACCGCGATCGGCGACAAGGACCTCGATCTGGCGGCATCGCTGTGGAAGCCGGGGGGCAAGGACATCCTGCACGGGATCGCCGAGCTGACCGCGCCCGCCGACGTCAAGACCTTCTTCAGCGGGATCTACGCCGCGTTCCCGGACTGGAAGTTCGAGATCCTCGAGCTCGCCTCCAGCGGCAAGAACGCCGCCTGCCGCTGGCGCTCCGAAGGGACCTTCGCGGGCCCGGGGCGCTTCCAGGGCCTCGCCCCGACCGGCGACCGGGTCGTGATGGAGGGCTGCGACATGCTCCGCGTGGAGGACGGGCAGATCGTCGAGAACAACGCCTACACCAACGGCGTCCTGATCGCCCAGCAGCTCGGGCTGCTACCGCAGCAGGGCACGACCGCCGACCGGATGATGACCGGCGCGTTCAACGCCAAGACGGCAGCGGCGGGCGCAATTCGCCGCTTCCGCGAGCGGTAGACCTGCGGGAAAACCCCCTTGACACGCCCGACGCGGTCGGGTTAGGTTCGCTGATCCACGCACCACCAGGGAGGACTGATGCGGATCGTTGAGGGAATGCAGGCTCGCGGGATGATCTTGGCAACCGCGGCGCTCGCCGTCGGGGCGTTGGCGCTGTCCGCGCCGGCGGCCTGGGCCCAGGGTGGGTCGGATCCGCAACTCGGGCCGGAGTACGACGGCCTCAGATCCGAGACCGCGACCTGTCCGAACTCCTTCCAGGTCGAGGGAACGAAGCTGTGCACCCACGGTCCCGACCCAAGGCCGGACCGTCTGGGCCCGACACCGGAATCGGTGGGGAGCACGCTCCCGAGGGCGGCCGAGAACTGCGTCACCAACGGGACCGAGGGCACGCGGGTACAGGTCATCTACGCGGCTCCGGCCGGTGTGACGAACCGCTACAGCTCGGTGCGCGAGGACATTCGCGAGTACGCGGCGGCGGCGGACTCCATCTACTACGAGAGCGCCAAGGCGACCGGTGAGACGCGGAGGATCAGGTTCGTCACCGACACGTCGTGCAACATCAGCGTGGCCAACGTGACCTTTAACTCCTCCGACGACGACGACAGCTTCAGCAAGGAGATCCAGGAGCTGCAGCGTCAGGGCTACAACAGCAACACCCGGCTCTACATGGTCTTCCTGGACAAGAACGTGCCCGGCTGCGGGATCGGGAACATCCTGGATGACAGCCAGCCCGGCCCGGCAAACGCACACAACCTGGGCCGTCGGTACGGGCGGACCGACCTGCCCTGCTGGGGCGGCCAGGTGGCCGCGCACGAGCTGCAGCACAACATCGGCGGCGTCCAACTCGACGCCCCGCACAGCACCGGCTGGGACGGCAACAACGGCTACCACTGCTGGGACGAGTACGACCGCATGTGTTACGACGACAGCTCGACGTACTTCGACGGCGGTGGCGACCTGGCGTTCCTCTGCAGCGACGAGGCGCTCGACATGCGGTTCGACTGCCGGGATGACGACTACTACTCGACCGGCGCGCCGACCGGGTACCTGGCGAACCACTGGAACACGGTCAACAGCAAGTTCCTGCACAACAACGGATTTTCTTCCTCGAACGGGGACTTCAACGGCGACGGAATGGACGACATCGCCTACTTCACCCGATCGGTGTCGGGCGACGTCTACGTCGCGCTCTCGAACGGCGCCGGGTTCGATGCGCCGACGCAGTGGCACGGCGCGTTCTCGTACGGATCCGAGCTCCCGCTCGTCGGCGATTTCAACGGTGACGGAAGGGACGATGTCGCCACGTTCACGCGCGGCAGGAGTGGTGACGTCTACGTCGCGCTCTCGAACGGGTCGGCGTTCGTCGGGACGGCCGTGCGCTGGCACAACGCCTTCGCGTACAACGACGAGATCCCGGCCGTCGGAGACGTCACCTGCGACGGGAGGGACGACATCATCACGTTCAATCGCGGCGGATTCGGCGATGTGTACGTGGCGAAGTCCACGGGCTCGAGTTTCACCGGCACGGCGGACCTGTGGCACGGTGCGTTCGCCTACGGGAACGACATCCCTGTGGTCGGCAACTTCAACGGCGCTGCCGGTTGCGACGACATCGCGGTGTTCCGGCGTGGCTATCTGGACGCCTCGAACCGCGGCGACGTCAGCGTCGCGCTGTCGAACGGCAGCTCGGGGTTCGGGAGCCTGACGAAGTGGCACGAGTTCTTCGGGATCAACTTCGAGCTGGTCGCCGGCGGTGACTTCAACGGCGACGGCCGCGATGACATCGCTGCGTTCAAGCGCGGTGCGTACGGTGACGTGTTCGTTGCCACCTCCACGGGCTCGGCCTTCAGCGGTACCGGCAACGTGTGGCACAACGCCTTCGCGTACAACCGCGATATCCCCGGGATCGGCAACTTCAACGGTGGCTCCAGGGACGACATCCTGATGTTCCAGCCCGGCCTGTCTTCCTGGGCCGCGTACGTCGCGCTGTCCGGCGGGTCGGCGTTCGGACCCAGGGGACTGTGGCGGAGCGGGTTCGCGCCCCTCGTGACGCTGCCGATGCCGGCAACCCACTACTAGCGCGCAGGCCTCCGGGCTCAGGGGCGGCGCTTGCGAGTGCGCAGCGTCGCCTCCATGCCCAGCTGGCGATGGTCGGAGAGCGAGCACCAGAGCGTGTAGGTGGCGCGCCTGCGCAGCCGGGTGTCCATGTTGGCGACCAT
This sequence comes from uncultured Solirubrobacterales bacterium, assembly GCA_963811505.1. Classification (GTDB taxonomy): domain Bacteria; phylum Actinomycetota; class Thermoleophilia; order Solirubrobacterales; family 70-9; genus WHSW01. The sequence goes on from CAWERC010000003.1 coordinate 244,835, forward strand.
CCCCGGGCCGATCGGCCCGACCGCAACCTCGGTCTTACCGCCGACCCGCTGCAACCTCAGGTCGTGCGGATCCTCGCCGTCGTTGACGAACTGGACGATCACCCGTCCCGGATCGACCTTGGTCTTCGAGAGCACGAGGTTGAACTCCGAGCCCCGGGCCATCACCCGGTCGGGCACCCGCTCGGCCGAGCTCGAGGGCGCCGCGGCCAGCAGCCCGAGGCAGGCGGCGGTTGCGAGCACGCGGCGCATCAGCGAATCAGGGCCGGGCGCGCGAACGCGCCGGCGTCGGGGATCACGGCGGCGGCGTCGACGCCGAACCACTGCTCGATGATCGAGCAGTAGAGGCCGCGGAAGTCCGACGTCGCACGCAGGTTGTCGTCGGCGTCGAGCTGGGCGAGGCCGGGGAACTCGCCGACCATCTGGCCCCTGACCTTGGACCCGATCACGAACGCGGAGCCGCCCGCGCCGTGGTCGGTGCCGGAGGCGTTCTCCTCCGGCCGGCGGCCGAACTCCGACCAGACCAGCGTCAGCACGCGATCGGCGAGCCCGCGCGCCTCGAGGTCGGCCTGGAAGGCGGCGATCGTGTCGGCGGCCAGCTTCAGGTCGGTGTCGAAGCTCGACCCCTGGTCGTCGTGCGTGTCGAAGGATCCGGGAGCAGACATCGCCGCGCAGCGAATCGGCATGCCGGCGGCGAGCATCGCCGCGAGCCCCGAGAGCCCGCGGCCGAACCAGTCACCGTCGCCTTCCGGATAGGGAACCGGAGGGCTGAACTCCTCGTCGGAGAACGGGTCGAGCTGGGCCTTGAGCGCGATCGCCTGGGCCGCCGTGGCGCCGGCCGTCCGCAGGCCCAGGTCCTTCGACCTCGCGGCCGTCCGCCCGAGCTCGCCGACCGCGGCGTACATCAGGTCCTGGGGCTCGCCCCAGACGCCGTGCGCCCAGATGTCGTATGACGGCCCGTCGATCGCCGCCACCGGCACCGACGCGCTCGCCAGGGTCGGCGAGAGGTAGCCGTCGAGAGAGACGCCCTGCATGGGATTGTCCGGGGTTCCGATCCGGTCGAGCAGACGGCCCATCCAGCCGGTGGACTCGCGGGGCTGCAGGCCACCGACCTCCCAGTAGTGACGCGACGTGAAGTGCGACTGGTCGGGGCTCGTGTAACCGACGGCCGGCAGCACCGACATCTTCCCGGCCCGGTGGAGCGAGTCGAACGCCGCCGCGTTCTGGTTCCAGCGCAGGGTCGGGTCCTCCGTGAACGGCGTTCCGGCGTCTACCGGCAGCGCGAGGTTCGGGCGCAGAGCGCGGTAGATCGGATCGAGCGTCGGCGAGAGGACGGAGAGCGAGTCGATCCCCCCGTCGAGGAAGATCGAGACCAGGACCCGCTGGTTGCCGCCCGCCGCCTGCGCGATCCCCTCCTGGAATTGGCGCAGCCCGAGCTTCGAGGCGCCGTAGACGGAGAGCATCGCGGCGCTCGAGCGGAGCAGGAACGAGCGGCGCGACAGGCCCGTCCCCGCCGGCGCGGGCATCCCGGGCTCGATCGCCGGCAGGCCGCGCCCCGCCTCCGCGACCGCCCGGCGCATCAGGTGAGACCGGCTGAACTCCTCGCAGTGATTGCAACCCATGGCTCGGTCCCTCCTCAGCAGGTCTGCATCTCGGGACAGGTGGCCACCAGGGTGCGGAGCGCGTTCTGCCGCAGCAGGCGGTAGGGCTCCTGCTCCCACTCCTCGTTCGCCACGGCGGCGACCGCGTTCGCGTAGCGCTGAAGCCCCTTGCGTGTGGCGGAGCTGACCAGCGGGTCGCCCCAGAACTTGAGCGCGCGCTTGACGGCGACCTTGGTGGTCTCGTTCTTGTCGTATGACTGGTCGTCCTCGATCATGTCCTCGCCGATCACCTCGTTCGCGGCGATCCAGCGTCCGCGGTAGGTCGAGGTGTCGAGCCAGCGGGCGTCGTTCCAGCCGGAGACGTTCGGTGGCCGGAACAGCCGCTGTCCCGCGATGTCGGTCAGCCACGCCCACTCGCCGCGGACGCCGGCGCGACGGGCGCGATGCAGCCCCGCGATGTAGACGATCGGCGGCTTGACCATCGCCGGCCCGCGATAGAAGGCCGGGTGCATCAGGATCGCCTCGACGACGGGTCGCACGTCGTGGCCGCCCTGTACGTAGAGCCGCTCGAGCGCCTCGCGATCCGCCGTCGAGGGCGGTACCGGGATGAAGTGGCTCCAGAGCTTGTTGACGAAGAACGTCTTGTGCGCCGAGTGGGTGATGCACAGTCGCACGGAGTCGGTCCAGTTGAAGTTGCCGGTCTGGCCGAAGATGGTCTTCGAGCCGGCGTCGTGACGCCGCGCGTCGAAGTGGAAGTTCACGTAGCCGACGTCGTCCTCCCAGTCGGCGTCCCAGCCGGTCAGCGCTCGCGCCTGCTCCCGCACGTCGTTCTCCGAGTACGGGAAGCCCGACGCATCGGAGGCGCCGAGCGTGAAGAGCTCCATCATCTCGCGGGCGTAGTTCTCGTTCGGCGCCCGCCTGGTGTTCTCGAGGCCGGAGAGCCATTGCAGCATCGCCGGGTTGATCGTCACGTCCAGCAGCAGATCGGAGAACGGTCCCATCCAGCGGCGCTCGAACAGCTGCGCCTGCTCGATCGAGTGCTGCTGGCTGTCGACGTCGCCGGTCGCGAACCAGTCGTGCCAGATCAGCGCCATCCGCTCGACCAGCGGGTGGTTGGTGCGGACCATCCGGTCCAGCCACCAGATCACGTCGTCACCCCAGGCGTCGAACGGCGCCGGCGGCAGGCCGTCGCCGTTGATCGGGGCCGGGCCCTTGAGGCGCTCGGCGCTCTTCGGCCGGGTCAGCGAGCGGACCGCGCCCGCCAGGTTGAAGCGCTTGGCGAGCTTCTTGGCCTCGCCGGGCCGGGGCCCGAAACCGGCGCGCCAAAGCAGGCGAGTCGCCTGCCGCTCGCCGAACTTCCCGCGATAAACAGGGACGTCCGCCACTGGTTAGTGGCATCGGCGCCTGCGCGAGTTTCTTTAGTGGCGCGGACGACGAGCGCGCACGCGAGACTGACGGGGTGCGAATCGGCCTTGCGACCGTGTGTGCGACGTGCCTGCTGGGGGCGCTCGCGCTGCCCGCCGGCGCCGGGGCGAAGGTGACCCCGCTGGGGCTCACCGACTGCAGGCTCGCCGAGGACCTGTACTCGTGCTCGGGACTGGTGACGACCTGGGACGGGGTGCCGCTCGACACGACCGTGACGCAGCCCGCCGCCGCCGCGGACGAACCGCTGCCCCTGATCGTCCTCGTCCACGGCTTCGGCAACTCGAAGTACGAGTACCTGCACCCCGACGAGACCGCCTACACGGGCAACGCGTTCGCGTGGGCGCGCGCCGGATACGCGGTCCTCACCTTCACCGCGCGCGGGCTGTGGGGATCATGCGGGACGCCGGACTCGCGGGCTGCCAACCCGGCCGCCTGCGCGCGGGGGTACATCCACCTCGCCGACATCCGGTACGAGGTCCGCGACATCCAGGAGCTGATCGGCCGCTTGGTCGACGACGGCACCGCCGATCCCGCCGCGATCGGGGTCACCGGCGACAGCTACGGCGGCGGCCAGTCGCTGATGCTGGCGGCGCTGCGCGACCGGGTGATGCTCCCCGACGGCTCGCTCGTGCCCTGGCGCAGCCCGGCGGGCACGCCCCTGCGGATCGCCGCCGCGGCACCGGTCATCCCGTGGAGCGACCTGATCACGGCGGCGGCCCCGAACGGGCGCGTCTCGGCGACCGGGGTGACGGGCAAGGCGAAGGCGATCGACCCGGTCGGGGTCGAAAAGCAGACGTTCGTCAACGCGATCTTCGTGGCGGCCCAGAACGCGACCGGGCCCGGACAGCCGGTCGGCGAGCCGTTCATCCCCGGGCGCCCGATGGGCTTCCTGGCCCCGCCGGGGCTCGATCCGGAGGCCGACGTCGCCCACTGGGTCACCCGCACCGACCAGGGAGAGCCCTACGACGACGCGGACACGAAGGAGATCATCCGGCTGCTCACCAGCTATCACTCCGCCTACTACGTCCCCACCGGGCCCGACGGGCCGGCGCCGCTGCTCCTCTCGGCCGGGTTCACCGACGACCTCTTCCCGGTCGATGAGTCGCTGCGGTTCGCCAATCGAACCCGGAAGCGGTTCCCCGACGTCCCGGTCTCGGTCCTGCTCGGCGACTTCGGCCACCAGCGCGCCTCGAACAAGAAGAACGAGCGCGACCGCCTGGTGCGCACGATCGGCGGTTGGATGGACCGCTTCCTCCAGGGCTCGGAGCGCAAGGCCCGCGAGGGCGTCACCGCGTTCGTGCAGAGCTGCCCGCGGACCGAGCCGACCCGACGGCCGATGCACGCGGCCACGTTCGCGGCGCTCTCACGCGGCGCGCTCCGGATCAGGGCCACCGAGCCGGGGACGATCAGCTCCTCCGGCGGCAACCCTGCGGTCGGCGCGATGATCGACCCGGCGACCGGCGGCGGCAACGCGTGCGTCGAGATCGATCCCGCGCCCGCTCCGGGCACCGTCACGGTGACGAAGACCGTGCGCCGCGGCCGCGCCGCGACCCTGATCGGCGCCGTCAAGATCCACGCCAAGCTCGAGGTCGACGGCGCCGACCCGGCGGGCTCCCAGATCGCCGGCCGGCTCTGGGACGTGGCACCCGACGGCTCCAGCCAGCTACTCGTCGCGCGCGGCAGCTTCCGGCCCGACCACCAGGGCGCGGCCTCGTGGCAGCTCCATCCCGCGGCGTGGCGCTACCGCCCCGGGCACACGATCAAGCTCGAGCTGCTCGGCAACGACGTCCCCTACTCCCGCGCCTCGAACGACTCGTTCGAGATCCAGCTCACGAACCTGCGTGCCAGGCTGCCGGTCCGGCGCGTGCCGCACGGCGCCCCCTAGCCGAATCGTCCGATCCGCACGTGTGGCGGCCGATCGGGACGTTGCCGCGGACCGCGCTCCCGGATTCCGCACCGACGATCAGCCGCAGGCACTGCGCTCGCTCGATCCGGAATCCGCCGTTGAACGGGGTCCAGTCGCCTACGCGGCGACCGGCAACCTCGGCGTCGGGTGCACACGGCTCGAGTCCGACCTCGTCCGCGCGGACGCGGTACGGCTTCCGATCCAGCCCGACTTCGATTGTGGCGCGGTCCGCGGACCGCCTTGCGAGACGGATGGAAACCTCCCCTCCCGCGGGGACGAGGAACGGCGTCTTCACCGGCGTCGTCCCCCCGCGCCGAGGCTCGAATCCCGACCGCGGCTCGTCGCCGAGGTCGCGGGCACCGAGGAGGTAGACACCGCCGATCTTCACCGAGTGCCGGCGCGTCCGGGGCGAAACTGCATTCGAGCGGCTTGGAATCACCTGAATGCGCGACTCGCAGGTGACGACGGGCGGTTCGCTCGCCCGCGCATGGAGCCGCGCGCTCGGCACGCTGGCGAGGGCCATAGCGGCGGCCGCGAGCAGGGCGAGCCGTGTCAGAGGATCGGCAGGAAGCGCTCGAGCTCCCAGGGCGTCACCTGGACGCGGTACTCCTCCCACTCCTCGCGCTTGACCTCGATGAAGCGCTTGAAGGTGTGCTCGCCGAGGGCGCGCAGGACGAGCTCGGACTCGGCGGCGATCTCGATCGCCTCGCCGAGCGTCTCGGGGAGCTGCTCGATCCCCCGCTGGTGGCGCTCCTCCGGGGTCAGGTGGTAGAGGTTCTGCTCCATCGGCTCGGGCAGCTCGTAGCCGTGCTCGATGCCCTCGAGCCCGGCGTGCAGCATCCCCGCGAAGCAGAGGTAGGGGTTGCACGCCGGATCGGGGCAGCGCAGCTCGGCCCGGGTCGCCCCCTCCTTGCCGGGGTGATACAGCGGCACCCGGATCAGCGCCGAGCGGTTTCGCCGTGACCAGGCCGCGTAGACCGGCGCCTCGTAGCCGGGGACGAGCCGCTTATAGGAGTTCACCCACTGGGCGAACAGGCACGAGATCTCGCGCGCGTGGCGCAACTGGCCGGCGATGAACGCCTTCGCCGTGTCGGACAGGAAGTACTGATCGTCGGCGTCGTAGAACGCGTTGCGCCCGTCCTTCGACAGCGACTGGTGGACGTGCATTCCGGAGCCGTTCTCGCCGAACAGCGGCTTCGGCATGAAGGTCGCGTGCATGCCGAACTTCATCGCGTACTCCTTGACCGTGATCCGGTAGGTCATGCAGTCGTCGGACATCGCGAGCGCGTCCTTGTAGCGCATGTCGACCTCGTGCTGGGAGGGGCCGACCTCGTGATGGGCGTACTCGACATGGATGCCGAGCTGCTCGAGGGCGAGGATCGTCTCGCGGCGCACGTCGGAGCCCGCATCGAGCGTCGTCAGGTCGAAATAGCCGCCCTCGTCGAGGGTCTCGGGCGTACCGCCCTCCGGCCGCGCGTCCTTGAAATAGAAGTACTCGAGCTCGGGCCCGATGTTGTAGGTGTCGAAGCCCATGTCCTCGGCGCGCTTCAGCGCCCGGCGCATGATCCAGCGCGGATCGCCCTCGTACGGCTCGCCGCCGGGGACCTGGACGTCGGCGAACATCCGACCGGTCGCCTTCTCCGCCGGGCGCCAGGGCAGGATGGCGAACGTCGAGGGGTCCGGCATCGCGATCATGTCCGACTCCTCGATCGGGTTGAACCCCGTGATCGAGGAGCCGTCGAAGCCCATCCCGCCCTCGAACGCGTCCTCGAGCTCCGAGGAGTTGATCGAGAACGACTTCAGCTGGCCGAGAACGTCGGTGAACCAGAGGCGGATGAAGCGGACGTCGTTGTCCTTGACCGCCTTCAGGACGTCGTCGGCGCTCTCGGGACGCTTCGCCTCGTCTGCCATGGCCCAACACTAATCCGTGATGGACCCGCGCGCGTATTCGTAGTGGTCCAGAGATTTGCTTTTTCGACCGCCCCGATGTACGGTGCTTACGTCAAGTAAGTAATGGGCTAAAAGTAAAGTAAAGGCGGGATAAAGGCCGGCTAAAGCCCTCGGCCGACGGAGGACCAACGATGACCATCAAGACAGACGTCAGCCGTTTCCACATCCACGACGAGCTCACCGCCCCCGAGGGGAGCGTGAAGATCCTGAAGAGCGTGCACGGCGCCGCGGGCGAGATCTCGAAGTTCATCGGCGTGCTCGCCGGCGCGCCGGCGGCGTTGCGCGCCTACGCGCGGATGCGCCACGAGCTGCGCGGCGGCGTCCTCGCCCAGGCCACCCGGGAGCGGATCGCGCTGGCGGTCGCCGAGCGCCGAGGCGACCCCTACTCGATCGCCCAGCACGCGCGCACCGCGCGCGCCGCGGGACTCGGGATCGACGAGGTCACCCGGGCCCGCCGCTTCCAGTCGGGCGACCCCAAGCACCAGGCGCTGCTCACGTTCCTCGAGTCGCTGCTCGACAGCCGCGGGCGCCCGGACCAGCACCTCGGTGAGGAGGCACGTGAGGTCGGCTGGACCGACGAGGAGCTGCTCGAGTCGATCGCCCAGGTGGCGATGAACGAGTTCCAGTCCCTGGTCGCCAACGCCGCGGCCCTTCCCCAGGACCAGGTCGACTCGGCCGTGCTCCCCGCCGCCGCCTAACGAACGGCGATCTTCGCGACCCGGATCTCGTCGGTGTACTCGAACCGGAGCTTCTGCGCGGTCCGCTGCGTGAGGTCCCATTTGGCGTCGTTCGCAAACGGGCCGCGGTCGATCACCGTCGTCCGGACGAACCGGCCGTTGTAGTTGAGAACCACCTTCGAGCCGCAGGGAAGGCGCTTGTGCGCGACGCCCTGGGTGCGCGTGGTGAGCGTCTGCCCGCAGGCCGTCGTGTTGCCGAAGAACCCGGGGCCGTACCAGGTGGCCAGCTGCGGCGGCATCGCGTTGACCAGGGCCTCGGAGGTCTCCCCGTCGACGACGCCGTCGACGCTCAGGCTCGCGTCGGCCTCGAACGCCTCGACGCCGGCCTGGGTTTCCTCGTCGAACTCGTCGGCGAGCGCGGTCTCGCCGTAGCCCTTCGCCTTCAGGATCCAGTTCAGGGTCGCGACGTCGCCACCGCAATCACCCAGCTTCAGCGTGCGGCGGCCGAGCTGCTTTTGCGGACAGCCGGGGGTGGTCGAGGTGGTCGCCGAGGTGCCGCCGCCGGCGCCCGTCGGGCCGGTGCCGCCGCTCGACGCCTCGGCGGCCGCGACGCCGGCGAGCAGCGCGGCGATCGCGGCGAGCGCGACGAGTGACCTGCGATTGCGAGCTTGGTGCATGTCGTCTTCGATCGGCGTCCGGCCAGCGAGCTTCAGGCCTGCAACCCTCAGACCATGAGCTGGCGCGTCGCGCGGGCGATCCTGGCGCTGCCGTTCGTGGCGACGGTCGTCGTCCCGGCGATCATCCTCGCCGCCGGCGGAGGGTCGAGCTGGGATCTCGAGGGCGTCGCGCGGGCGGCGACGATCGCCGCCGGCGCCGCGCTGATCTGCGCCGGGCTCGCCCTCTTCGTGTCGACCGTGCGGCTGTTCGCGACCGAGGGCCGCGGGACGCTGGCGCCCTGGGACCCGCCTGAGAGGCTGGTCGTCCGCGGCCCGTATCGCTACCTGCGCCACCCGATGATCACCGGCGTCTCGCTCACCCTCGCCGGCGAGGCGTTGATTTTCGCCTCGACCGCGATCGCGATCGAGCTCGCGATCTTCGTCGCGGTCAACCTCGTCTACCTGCCCGTCGTCGAGGAGCCGGCGCTCGTCCGCCGCTTCGGAGCGGACTACGAGCGCTACATGGCCCAGGTCGGGCGCTGGCTACCGCGCCTGCGGCGCCAGTCGGCGGCGCCCGAGCCAGGCGATCAGCGCCGAGAGGGCGGCGAAGCCGAACGCGGCCAGAAAGACGACGGTAGTCCCTGAGTCGTCGACGATCGCGCCCGCGAGGCCGGTGCCGACGGCGAGCCCTCCCTGATAGGCGGCGCCGGTCCAGGACGTGGCCTCGGCCGCCGTCCCCGGCGGCGCGACGTCGTCGATCAGCGACAGCCCGACGCTGTTCATCGGCGCGACGAACAGGCCCGCCAGCCCGGCGAGCAGGCCCAGGACCAGGATCGAGCCGGCGGCCGCAAGCGGCGCGGTGAACGCGGCCATGATCGCCAGCAGCAGGGCGTAGCGCGTCGCTGTCGCACGGCGCGGTCGCGAGCCGTAGAGGACCCCGCCGAGCATGCTGCCGACCGCGAGCGCCGCGAGGACCGCGCCGGCGGCGGCCGCGCTTCCGTGGCCCTTGGTGAAGGCCGGGACGGCGACGTCCAGGGCGCCGAACATCGCGCCGACCGGCAGATCGGTGGCGACCAGGGTCCGCATGCCCCGGCTGGCCATCGCTCCCGCGGCTCCGACGGCGCGCGGCTGGCCGCGCCACGCACGGGATGCGGGCGTGGCGGCCAGGGCCAGCACCCCGATCAGCTCCGCGGTCGCGATCGCGATCACCGCGGCCGCGGGTGAGCCGAGCGCGATCAGGGCCGCGGCGACGAGCGGGCCGGAGATGAAGAAGATCTCGAGCACGATTGCCTGCAGCGCGTAGGCCGTCGGAAGCTGCTCGGGATGGTCGACCAGGTCGGCCCAAAGCGGCCGGGTCGAGGAGAGCATCGGCGCGTGAAGCAGGCCGGCGAGCACCGCGCACGCGATCGGGACGACCAGCGGGGCGCCGGCGAGCGTCGTCGCCACCAGCGCCCAGAGAGCCGCGGCCGAGCCGAGCGCCAGCCAGGGCAGGGTTCGCGTCTGACCATGGCGGTCGACCATCCGGCCGCGATACGGATTGGAGACCGCGCTCGAGATCGCGAGCGCCGCGGTCACCGCGCCGGCGGACGCGAACGACCCGGTCTCCTCCTGGACCAACAGCACGATCGGCAGAACGATCCCGACGCTCAGCCCGGCGACGATGCTCGAGCTGAGGACGACCTGGACCTGGCGCTTTGCGAGCAGCTCCCGGTAGGCGGTCAGCGGCATCCGAGCAGGGTGCCAAATAGAAGAGGCCCCCAAATCTCTTCGGGGGCCTCTTCGGTAGCTGGTCTGTAAGCCGGATTCTGTCGAGTGCAGCCATCCATCTCGCCGGTCCTAGGTGCCGGCGGGGCTTTCGCTCCTGCGGCCCACCTGGATCTCGCCGGGCCGGGTCATCGATCCTGCTTGGCCTTGCACCGGACGGGGTTTGCCCGGCCGCCGCGTCACCGCGACGCCGGTGCGCTCTTACCGCACCATTTCACCCTTGCCTGTGCGCGTCTTAGCTATTGACGCGTCATCGGCGGTTTGTTTCTGTGGCACTTTCCCGCGGGTTTCCCCGGGTGGGAGTTACCCACCGTCCTTGCCCTGTGGTGTCCGGACTTTCCTCGAGAGATTCACACCTCCCGCGACTGCATAACCAACCCATCAAGTGTAGGCGACCCCTCTACGCTCACGCCGTGGGCGCGATCTCCGTGACACGCCGGGGGCATGGGCCCGAGATCCTGCTGGTCCACGGGGGTGCGAGCCCGGAAACGACCTGGGGCGCGCTCGCGCCCCTGCGCGGGCGCTGGACGCTTGCCTCCGTCCATCGTCGCGGCTACCCCCCGAGCCCGCCGCCCGTGGGCGGGCGCCAGGACTTCGACGTTGATGCCGCCGACATCCTTCCGCTCCTCGCCTCACGTCCTCATGTCATCGCTCACTCCTATGGAGTGCTGGGAACGCTGATCGCCGCGGCACAGAGGCCGAACGACGTGCGCTCTCTGACCCTGATCGAGCCTCCCCTCTACTGCGTCGTCGAGAACGATCCGGAGGTCGAGCGCCTCGAGCGTCTCGGCGATGCCGTGCTGATCGACGGCCTCGACGCCGACCCGGAGACGCTGCGAGAGTTCCTCGGCATAGCGGGCGCACCCGGGGTCGACGACGGGCCGCTCCCGGAAGCCGTGGCCAACGGCGTTCGTCGCGCGCACGGGGGTCGCCTGCCCGGCGAGGCCCGGCCGGAGCTGGACCGCATCCGCGAAGCGGCCGTCCCGGCGCTGGTGGCCTCGGGCGGTCACACGCCGGCGATCGAACGCATCTGTGATGCCCTCGGGACGGCGATCGAGGCCGACCGATTGGTCGCACCGGGCGCTGGACACTCTGTCGCCGCAGCGCCCGGGTTTACCGAGCAGCTCGAGCGGTTCCTGCGCGGAAGCGACTGATCTCGGGGCGGCTGGGCCCGGCTATGAGAGCTCGGAGCCGCAGGCTTCGCAGCCCGAGGCGACGTGCATCCGCCCGCCGCAGACGGGGCACCCGGCGTCACCCTGGCGAGTGAGGTCCTCCCACACCGCGAGGAGCCGCTCCTCGAGTGAGACCCCACCATCGGGTGAGTGCGGCTCGAACAGCCGCGCTGCCGGGCGCACCGCCGCGGGCGGATCCGTGACGAGCGGCGGGCGCCTGCGTGTCGCGACCGCGCTCATCAGACTTTCCTGAAGACTCCGACCACGCGGCCGAGGAGGTGGGCCTCCGCGGTGCGGATCGGCTTGTAGGCCTTGTTGGCCGGCTCGAGCCGGACCTTGTCCTTCTCGCGATAGAAGCTCTTCACGGTCGCCTCGTCGTCGATCAGGGCGACGACGATCTCGCCGTCGTCGGCGACTTGGGTCGGGCGGACGACGACGAAGTCGTCCTCGAGGATCCCGGCGCCGATCATTGAGTCGCCCTTGACCCGGAGGATGTAGTCGCCGGTCTCGCCGCCGATCACGTCAGGGACCTCGAGGTAGTCCTCGATGTTCTCCTCGGCGAGGATCGGCTCGCCGGCGGCGACCTGGCCGACCAGCGGCAGGCCGGCGGGCTGCATCGCCTTCTTCGCCTTGTCGACCAGGAGCTCGATCGCGCGCGGCTTCGTCGGATCGCGGCGCAGCAGCCCGATCTTCTCCAGGTTCGCGAGGTGGGCGTGCACGGTCGAGGAGGAATGGAGGCCGACGGCCTTGCCGATCTCCCGCACGGTCGGCGGGTAACCGGTCTTCTGGGCGTACTTGCCGATGAAGTCGAAGATCTCCTTCTGACGCTTGGTCAGGTCCACGGCTCACTCGCTCCTTGATCGCTTGGACAGAACATATGTTCGGATAGTAGATGCCCTCTCGGACGGATGCAAGGTCCGTCTAGAATCGCCTCTCCCTCAAGCGGCTGTGGCGGAACTGGTAGACGCGCAAGGTTGAGGGCCTTGTGGCCCGCAAGGGCCGTGGAGGTTCGACTCCTCTCAGCCGCACCTTAGATTCCATGTCGAGAAGCTCTGTCCGGCTCGAGCTACTGCATCGAACGTCCCGGAGCTGGGCCTATATGCCGTGCTGAGGGACGTTCACCGATGAACGTCCCGGATACCCCCGTATAGGGACTACTCCGGGACGTTCGTTCGCCCCAACGGGGTTTAGGATCCGCAGACGTCCGCCCAGACGTACACGTTCCTTCTCGTCACGTGGGACGGCGGTGGCAACACACCGCCTATGCGAGCGATCGCGGCAACGCTGCTCGATCGCGGGCATGGCGTCCGCGTGCTTGGCCCGGCCTCCCGCCGGGAGTCGTACGAGTCGCTCGGGGCTCGCTTCGAGGCATACGAACACGCCCCCGAGCACGACACGAGCGCGCCGGAGACCGACATCGTCCGCGACTGGGAGGCGCGAACTCCGCTCGGCGCCTTCGCGCGGATACGCGACAACCTCATGTTCGGCCCGGCCGCCGCATTCGCCCGCGAGGTTGGCGAGGCTGTCGCGCGCGAGCGGCCGGCTGCGGCGGTGATTGACTACATGCTCACGGGCGCCGCGGCTGGCGCCCGCGGGGCGGCACTGCCCGCGGCCGCGCTCGTCCACAACGTCTACCCCCTTCCGGCCGCGGGCGTTCCCCCATTCGGGACGGGCTTGCCCCCCGCACGGGGGCCGGCAGGCCGTCTGCGCGATCGGGTCCTGGGCCAAGTTGCCCTACGTCCGTTCGCGGTCGGATTGCGTGCGCTCAACGAGGTGCGCCGCGGCATGGGTCTTCCCGAGGTTGAGAACCTGAGCGAGCTGCTCGACGACTTCGCTCTGGTCTTGGTCGCGGTCCCAGGTGAGTTTGACCTCGCATCGAGGGCCCCGCTTCCGGCCTCCGTCCGCTTCGTGGGACATCTCGCGCCCCCCGCACCCGAGCAGCGCTGGCTGAACCCGTGGCCGCCGGAGGACGAGCGGCCCCTCGTCCTCGTCAGCCTCAGCACGACCTTCATGGACCAACGGAGGCTCGCGGAACGCATCCTCGAGGCGTTGGCCGGCATGCCCGTGCGGGGCCTCATTACGCTGGGCCCCGCGCTCCGCCTCGACGGCAGGTCGATACCCGACAACGTCGTGACGGCGGACTTCGTGCCGCATGCGGCGGTGATGCCCAGTGCCTCAACGGTCGTCACGCACGCCGGGCTGGGGACGGTGGCGGCTGCACTGAGCGCGGGTGTCCCGCTTGTATGTGTGCCAAGCGGCCGCGACCAAGGGGACAACGCCGTCCGTGTCGTCGAGGCCGGCGCTGGAATCCGACTCTCGCCACGAGCCAGGCCCGCGAAGATCCGTGCGGCGATCGAGCGCACGCTCGGCGACGCGGGGCTCCGGGCCGGAGCAGAGCGTATGCGCGAAGCGTTCGCGCGTGACGGTAGGGCCGAGACGGCATCGGCGCTCGAGAGGCTGGCGCAAGGCCACGGTTCCTGAGCAAGCGGCTCAGCCTCGTCGGCAGCTCCCGCGGGCACGCAGGTCGTTCACGACGACCGGGCCTTTGAGCGCGCGCCCACCCTCCTGTCCGACGGGAGCGGGCGGCGTGATGCGGCACTTGGACGGGAAGTAGAAGGAGAGCCGGTCGGCGGTCGCCGTGCCGTTGATCCGGTAGGGAACGTTGCCCGCATAGGGGTCTTCAGGGTGCGCAGCCGCAAGCTCCGGGTCGTACAGGCCCTGGCTGATGTTGTGGCGATCAGCGAGGCCGTCGAAGCGCGCCGCGGTGAGGCGCCTGAACGCCCTGCGGGCGATCCGCGGACGGTCGCGCCCGCGCAGGTAGCGGTCAAACCAGGCGATCGTGTAGTAGACGCTCACGGTCTCCGCGTAGCGGTTGCCGGCCGGCTCGCTGGGCGTCCAGTCGAGGTGGGTCGAGGCGCGCAGCACGAGCTTCATCGCGTCCACCCCCGCCGCCGCCACGGTGTCGTACTCGGTCCCCCTGCCTCCCGGTCCCTCGCCCTGCGGCGGCTCGGGGTAGGGCTCGGGCTCGCAGATGGGGGTCTCCTGGCATGCGTAGTCGCCGACGAAGAACAGGGTCGGGGTTCGAAGCAGCGGCGGTAGCGGCAGGCTGGTGCCGCGGTCCCAGGAGACGATCGCGTCGATGCGGGGGTCCTCTTGGCCCAGCACGCTTGCCGTCTGTCCGCCCCGGGAGTGCCCGGCAATGCCCACCCGCCGGCGGTCGAGGCGGCGCCAGAACGGGTTGAACTCCCCGGCGGCAGTGGGCCTGCGCGGCGTGGCGAACAGCCAGTCGAGCACGTCCTCGGCGTTGGCGCGATCGTCGGCGGCACCGTTGAAGGCCACCGTCATGTAGCCGGCCTCGGCCAGGGTCTGCGACGACCACCAGTGAAGTTCCTTGCGGCTGCCGCCCCCGTGCAGGATGACCACCGCGGGGTACTTGGGCCTGAAGCTGCGAAGCTCGCCGGGCAGCCCGGCGCAGCTCTGAGGCGCGCAGGGCCGGTAGACCTCGGCGTCGAGCTCCTCGCCGGCGCGGTTGCTGATCGTCAGCTCGCGGAAACGGAAGCGCGCGCCGTCGTGGCGCGAGGGCTCCCGGTAGGCGTCGGTGAGACTCATCGGCGAGATCCCGAAACTCTCCGTGGAATCGGGAAGCGGAGAGACCGGGTGCTGGGTCTGGTCGCTGTGGCGCTGGCGGGCGCAGAACATGTTGTCGGCGTCGCGCTCGGACCACTCAGGGGTGCCAGGCTGGGCGTCTGGGGCCTGCTCGAGGCAGGGGTCGGAGGTCTGAGCAGCGGCCGAGGCGGGCAGGGCGAGGGCCACCAAGCCGGCGGCGAGAGCGAGGCGCGTGCGCGCGGCCGGCGATCGCCAGCAGTTCGGTCGAACTCGTCCGCCCATTACGCCGCGGTTTGCGAGGTCACAGCTCCCACGCTGCGCCGCGGGAAGGGCGGCTTGGAGCCGTCCGGATAGTCCGGATAACGCAGGAAGTAGTCCTGATCTTCGGCCGCTGCCTCCCAGAAGCGACCGGCCTCGGTGATCTCGGTCACGGTCTTGCCGGGCCAGTGGCCCGAGGCGTCGACGTCGAGGATCGTCTCCTCGGCCACCTGACGCTGCTGGTCACTCGTGTAGAAGATCGCCGAGCGGTAAATGGGGCCGACGAGACGTTCGCCGAGGTCGGCTCGGTGGACCTGAAAGAAGTACTCGAGTAGGTCCCGGTATGAGATCCGCTCCGGGTCGAAGACGACCTCCACCGCCTCGGCGTGTCCCCCAGGGTTCTCCTCGGTCGGGTTGTCGCCCTCGCCGCCGATCCAACCCGTGCGGGTGGAGATGACACCGCTGGGATGGCGCAGCAGTTGTTGCATGATCCAGGCGCAGCCTCCGGCGAGGATCGCGGTCTCGGCGTCGTCGCTCATCGAGTTGTCCTTTCCTCGGAGTTCTGCCGAAGACTACCCCGGAAAATCCAGGCCACTTTCGGCATGGGGCTATCCTCAGTGGTCGGCTGTCCCTGGGTGCTTTCCGATTCCCTCCTCCACCGACAGCGCACTTCTCCGAGGGAATCGAGATGGGATCCGGATTGACCGACTCACACATTCGCCTCCTTGCGGCAGTCGCCCGCCACCGGGAGCGTGAACGGGACGAGCACCGCTCGTCGGCCGATCCCTCGGCTCAGCGAGAGGCCGATCTGTCCCATCGCGCGGCACGGGCGAGAAAACAGGTGAGCGCCGCGCGCGCCCGTCGACGGCTCGCGACTTAAGGAGAAGACATGTCCTCAGGCAGTAAGCGGAAGACCACGATGGCGAAGCTCAACCGTGAGCGCAGGCTCCTCGAGCGTCGGCAGGAGAAGCAGGCGAGGAAGGTTGCGCGGAAGCAGGCGGCCGCGGACGCCCGGGAGTAGGCGCGCGATCAGGCGTCGGGCTGCTGGGCTTCGTACTGGCTCTCCAGCCGGGCGTATCGCCCGCCGGAGGCGCGTAGCTCGGCGGGCGAGCCCATCTCCACGATGCGGCCACGGTCGAGGACGACGATCCGGTCAGCGCGCTTGATCGTGCTCAGGCGGTGGGCGATCACGATCGACGTGCGGCCCTGCATCATCCGCTCGATCCCGTGCTGGACGCGCGTCTCGGTCGCGACGTCGATGTTGGAGGTCGCCTCGTCGAGGATCATCACGCGCGGGTCCCCGAAGATCGCCCGCGCGAGGGCGATCAGCTGCCGCTGGCCGGCCGACAGGCCCGCGCCGCCCTCGCCGAGGTGGGTGTCGAGCCCGTCGGGCAGCGCCTCGAGGACATCGAGCACCCCGACCGCCTCGGCCGCCTGGCGCGCCGCATCGGGGTCCGCCTCGCGACCCCAGACGATGTTCTCGGCCACCGTCCCCTCGAACAGGAACGCCTCCTGCGGGACGAAGCCGATCTGGGCGCGGGCCGAGGGCAGATCCATGTCCTGCAGGTCCACGCCGTCGAGCAGGATCCGGCCCCGCTGCGGCGCGTAGAAGCCCATCACCAGCTTCACGATCGTGCTCTTGCCGCTGCCCGACTCGCCGACGAAGGCGACGCTCTCGCCCGGCGCGACCTCGACGTCGACCTCGTGCAGAACCCACTTGTCCTCGACGTAGGCGAACGAGACGTCCTCCAGCGCGACGCGGCCCTGCAGCTCGGGGGCCGGATCGCGGCCCGGCAGCTGCGCGGGGTCCTCCGGCGCATGCAGCAACTCGCCGATCTGCCGCATCGCGGTCAGGCCCTGCTGCAGCGACGAGAACAGGCCGGCGAGCTGGGGCAGTGGAGCGAGCGCCTGGCGCAGGTACGCGGTGAACGTGACCACGGTGCCGACCTCGATGACGCCGCCGTCGACCTGGGTGGCGCCAAAGGCAAGCACCGCGGCGATCGCGAGCGAGGTCGCGATGTTGGCGCTGGGCCCGAACAGGCGGCTCGCCATCATCGCCGGATAGTGCGCCTCCTCGCTCGCGCCGCTCACCTGCACGAACCCGTCGACGTGCCGCTCCTCCTGCCCGAAGGACCGGACCACGTTGCGCCCAGCGAACCCCTCCTGCGCGTACGCCGTGACCGTCCCGATCGCCTGGCTCGCCCTCGCCCAGCCCGGCCTCGCCCGCCGCTCGATCACGATCGAGAGCGTGGTCAGCAGCGGGAACACGAACAGGCTGACCGCCGCCAGCCTCCAGTCGATCAGGACCATCACGACCATCGTCCCGATCAGGATCAGGAGGCTCGAGGTCAACTGATTGAGCCCGCCGGAGACGAGCCGGTTCAGCGACTCGACGTCGTTGGTCATCCGCGAGATCATCCGCCCCGTGCTCTCGCGGTCGTAGTGGCTCATCGGCAGCCGCTGGAGCTTGGCGGCGATCCGCTCGCGAAGCGCCCGCAGCGCCCGCAGGCCGACCGCCCCGGTCGTCCACGTCTCGACCACACTCGCGATCCACGCCACCGCCAGCGCGACGACGAGCGCGATCGAGATCAGGATCAGATCCGAGCTCGAGCCCGTCTCGATCACGTTGTTGACGACGAGGCCGGCGAGGTACGGCGGCACGAGCGCCGCGACCGTCCCGACGATCGTCGCCGCGACAGCGACCACGATCGTCTTGCGGTACGGCCTCAGCAGCTCGCCGAGGAGGCCGAGCCCGGCCGCTGAGCTCCGCTGCGCCTCGGCGCTCATTCCGCCCCCACCAGCTTCCGGTAGTGCTCGTTGGTCTCGAGCAGCTCGGCGTGGGTGCCGCGGGCGATGACCTTCCCGCGGTCGAGCACGAGCACATGGTCCGCGCGGCTGAGCAGGACGGGCCGGTAGCCGACCATGATCCGGGTCGGCAGGTCGTCGGCGCCCTCCCGGTGGAGCTCCTCCACCGCCGCCGCCTCGGTCAGGGAGTCGAGCGCGCCCGTCGCGTTGTCGAGCAGGAGCACCGAGGGCTGGACCAGGAGCGCCCGGGCGAGGGCCACCCGCTGGCGCTGGCCGCCCGAGAGGCCCGCCCCGCGGTCGCCGATCACGGTGTCGTAACCGTCGGGCAGCTCGGAGATGAAGTCGTGCGCCTGGGCGCTGCGCGCGGCGCCCTCGATCTCCTCCCGGGTGGCGTCGGGTCGGGCGAACGAGATGTTCTCCGCGATCGTGCCGGCGAACAGGAACTCGTCCGATCCCGCGCTCGCGACCGCGGCGCGAAGCGTCGCGAGCTCGACGTGGTCGACCGGATGGTCGCCGATCTGCACCGACCCCGCGGACGCCTCGGTGAGGCGGTTGATCAGGCGCAGCAGCACCGACTTGCCCGAGCCGGTCGTCCCGACGACCGCGATCGTCCCCCCGGGCGGCACGTGCAGGTCGACGTCCTCGATGACCGTGCGGCCGTCGGGAGACTCGACGTGAACGCCCTCCATGGTGACGCCGGCCGGGCCCGGCTCGAGCGCGACGTCGCGGGCACTGGTCTGCACGGGGTGGGCGAACCCCGCGCACACGCGCTCGGCGCAGGTGATGGCGAGCTGCGCCTGGCCCAGCACCCTGCCCACGGTCTGGATCGCGGGCACGAGCATCACCAGGTACGTGTAGAAGACCGAGAAGTCGACCACGGACAGGTTCCCCTGGATCGCCAGCAGTCCGCCGACGACCACGACGATCGCCGAGCCGACGTTTGGCAGGATCACCAGCGAGGGGCTGTACAGGGCGAGCTTGCGGTTCGCCGCCAGCGCTTCGTCGAGGACCTCGTCGCTGGCGGTGCGGAAGCGTTCGAGCTCGAACTCCTCCCGTGCGTCTGCGCGAATCGCGGCGGTCCCCGTGATCGTCTCGCCCACCAGGCCGGTGACCTCGGCCATTCGCCGGCGGACGTTGCCCAGCAGCGGCCCGACGACGCCGCGGAAGCGCAGGATCGCCAGCACCGCCAGCGGGGTCGGCGCCAGGGCGAGCAGGGCGAGGAAGGGGTTGATCACGAACATGACCACGGAGGCGAGGATGAGGACGAGGACCGCCCAGATCAGACGCGAGAGCTGCAGGCCGAGGAACGAGGAGATCGGGATCATGTCCGTCGTCACCAAGGTCACCAGCTGCCCGGTCGGCTGGCCGTGGGCGACCCGCGGCTCGATCGCGTGCAGGTGCGCGTAGAGGCGGTCGCGCATCTCGCGCTCGACCTGCAGCGACAGCCGCCCCGCCACGACCTCCTGCAGCGCGTAGAGGACGGCGAGGAAGATGCCCAGGAGCGCGATCAGGACCGCCGTCACGTACAGGTCGTCGATTCGCCCGAGCGTGATCTGGTCGACGGCGCGCCCGATCAGCAGCGGCAGCAGGATCGACCCGCCGACCTGGACCACGGAGAGCAGGATCACCAGCCCGACCTCGCGGGAGTGCGGGCGCACGGCCCAGGCGAGGAGGCGCATCGGGGTTGTGGGCGGCGCGTCGTTCATCTCAGCGATGTAAACGAGAGGTCCCAGCGGCCGAGCTCGGTGTCGACGATCCCCTTGACATCCTCCGAGCGGAGCAGTGGATGGCGATCCCAGACCACGGGGATGGCCGGGGCGAGCGCCGTCAGGATCCGGTCAGCGTCGCCCCAGTTCTCGGCCCGGTCGGAAGCGCCCGTGGTCACGCTCGCCTCCTCGAACGCGGAGTCCACCGCCTCGTTATCCAGCAGCGAGTAGTTCACGTTGTTGCGCTCGCGGATGGCGTTGCCGGCGAACAGCGGCGGGAGGATGCTGACCGCGTCGTCGAAGTCCTTGACCCAGGACCCGTTCAGACAGACGTCGGGGGTCGTCTCCAGCGTCGCGCAGAGCTGATCCGCGCGGTCCTCGGGCACGATCCGGACTTCGATCGGGATCCCGATGCGGCTGAAGGCCCGTCGCACGGAGGCGTCGATGTCGCGGGTGAAGTCGTTGTCGGCGCCGATCGCGACGAGCGAGGCGTCGCCGTCGTAGCGCCCGGAGGAAAAGCCGGCCGTCCGCATGTAGTCGCGCGCGAGGCGGAGATTGCCGTTCGGATACGACAGGAAGTCGGCGCCGGTTCCCGCCGCTCCCCCGGCCTCCTCGAAGCCCGGCACCCCGGGCGGTATCCAGTGGGTCGGGATCTGCCCAACCACCGCGCCGCCGAGCGCCCTCCTCGCGCCCGCCTGATCGAAGGCGGCGCTGATCGCACGGCGCACGTTGACGTCGTCGAGCGGGGCGATCGTCGTGTTCAGCGAGATGAACAGGGTCGCGCCGGCGTCGCTCAGGCGGACCCGGTCCGGGAACTCGGCCAGAGCTTCGCGCAGGACGTCGGGACTGGCCGAGAAATCGCCGGAGATGGAGTCCGCGCCGTGGAGCACCCGCTCGCCGGCCGCCACCTGACCGGTTGCCGGCTCGACCGAGATCCGGTCGAGAAAGGCGGGCCGGAAGTCCGTGTCGCGGTCCCAGGACGGGTTGCGGACGAGGGTGATGGCCCGCGCCGCAGGCCCTGGGATCAGCCCGCTCTCGTCCGCCTCGAAGCGGTAGGGGCCCGACGCCACCTGGTGGCGGGCGTAGGTGGAGTCCGGCTCCTGATCGAAGCGTGAGGCGTACTCGCGCGGGACCGGAGCCGTCATCGGCAAGGTCAGCGCCTGGGCGATCGTGCGAGCGACCGGAGCGTTGAGCTGGATCACCAGCGTTTCGTTGTCCGGCGCCTGCAGGCCCGAGATCGTCTCCGCCTTCCCGTTGCGAAACGCGTGCAGCCCCTGGATCCGCTTGAAGTAGTACTGGGCGTAGGGGGAGTCGACGCTGGGCAGGAAGCTCCGCTCGATCGCGTAGGCGATGTCGGCCGCGGTCACCTCCCTGTCCACCGGCGGGCCGAAGCGAACGTCGGGCCGGATCGTCAGCTCGAGCCGGGTGCTGTCGTCCGAGATCTCGGGAGGCCCGAGCGCCAGGTCGGAGACGATCCCGCGCTCGGGCTGGAACGCGTACGGCGTGCGAAGCGTGGCGTGAAGCAGCGAGGCTCCGAACGCGGTCGTGACCCGCGCCGGGTCGAGGTCCTTCAGCGTGTTGACGGCCAGGACACGGAGCGTGCCCCCGCGATCGCCGCCGATCTCGTGCACGCGTGAGAGCACCACGCCGACGATCGCGAGCACGGTGACGACCCCGAGGGCGACGCTCAGGGCGATGCCCAGTGCGATCGGCCAGCGAGATTGCTTCTGCTCCTGGTTCAAACGGGGGGAATGCTGCGGCTCACGTGGCCGTTTGCCTGTTTGCGGGCGGCGTCCTCCGAGACCACGATCGCGACGGCCTTCACCCTGGCGCCGCACTCGCGCCAGGCCGTCGGCAGGATCGGTCGCCGCATCGACGCTCGCGGCAGGCGGCGAAGGCGGGTTGGGACGGCGTACGCGATCGCGTCGAGCCCGAGATGACGGGCGAGGAACAACGAGCGGGGCGCGTGGAACGTCTCCACGACCAGGGTGACGCGCGGGATGCGCTCGTCCGCCGCGTTCCTGATCGCACGCGCGGTCGACAGCCCGGCGCCGTCACAGATGACGTGCTCGTCGGGCACCCCGAGCTCGCGAAGGGCGACTCGCATCTCGGCGCACTCGGGCGGGCCGCCGCTCACCCGCAGCGTGCTGACGCGCTCCGCCCGATAGAGCCGCGCCGCGGCTTGCATCCGGACCGTGAAGTGCGGGTTCGGAAGCCCGTTGGGGTTCCTGCGGCTGACCCCCGGGACGAGCCCGACCTCGCGCCACGGGAGGTCCTCGGCCCGGGTGTGGATTCCGCGCCGCGTCGAAGAGATCACCCAGACGTTGGAGGCAACGGTCGCAAGGGCCACGGCCCCTGCGCCGGCCACCATCCCGTGGGCGTATGCCATCCCGACTCCAGCCCGCACCGTGTGGCCATCGTAACCCGCAAGCGCCGCGTTTTCACGCGTCGCTCAGAAATCTCCCTGCGCCAGCTGCAGCCGGGTGGACGGCGGGCCGTCACGAAAGGCCGCAAGCCAGTGGCGATGAGATCTGCAGGCACCGTCGCGCTCGTACCAGCAGGCGAAGCGCGGGACCGGCTCGAACCCGCAGCGGACGAACGCTCGCTCGAGGTCGACCGTGTCGGTGAGGATCATCTCGGCGCCCAGCCGCCGGCACTCCTCCACGGCCGCCGCCGCGATCCTCCCGCCGATCCCGCCGCCGCGACGCTCGGCGGCGACCACCGCGTCGCCGATCCCGTAGATCCGCATCGGGGGATCCGACTCGAGCGCGAACACGGAGATGTGCGCGGCGATCCCGTCGTCGGACCGCGCGACGATCCGGCTCACGGGCTCGAGCGTCCGCCAGCCACGGTCACCGTAGTTGCCCGCGACGCGGCCGTATCCGGCGCGGATCAGGCCGACGATCTCCGCTCGATCCGCTGCCGGCAGGCTCGTCTCCGCAATGACCTCGACCCGCTCGCCGGCCGGCGCCGGGGGCGGGCGGTAGGCGGATCTGCCCGTGCTCCGGGGATTGAAGAGCGTGAACCCCCGCTCCTGGAGCGGCGATCCGTCCCCGAGCACCTCGGGCTCCAGGCCGCGATCGCGGACCAGGTCGGCGAGCGGCGCGATCAGCTCGACGGTCCCGGCGCAACCGCTCCGCCGGGCCCCCGGGCCCGCCGAGTCGTGCATCAGGACGACGCCGCCGTCCACGATCGCCGGCGAGATGAGCTCGAGCATCGTCGCGACGCGATCGTCGCGCCAGTCGAAGGTGTCCGCGGACCAGCCCGCGAGGCGGAGCCCCCGGTCCGCCGCCACCTCCGCGGTCCACGGCGCCAGGCCGCCGCCGGGTGGCCGCCAGTGGCGGGGCTCTATTCCCAGCTTCGCGAGCTCCCGAAGGCAGGCGTCGGTGTCCTCCTCGGCGGCGGCTCGCCAGCAGTTCGAGTGCAGGACGTGACGCATGCAGTGAAGCTCGACCTGGTGGCCGGCCGCGCCGATCCGCGCGACGAGCTCGGGATGCGCCGCGACCCGCTCGCCGATCACGAAGAACGTCGCGCGGGCGCCGGCGCGCTCGAGCTCGTCGAGCACCCGAGGGGTCCAGGCCTCGTCGGGGCCGTCGTCGAAGGTGAGGTGGAACCGGCTACTCGTCGCCGTCGGCCTCGCTGCCCACGACGTTGAAGCCACGGTCGAGCTGGACGTCGACCTGACTGCCGTCGTCCCGGGTGACCTCCACCTCGTAGTAGCTCTCCTCGTCGCCCACCTCGGTCTCGGTGACCGTGCCGCCTCCGGTCTCCTGGAGCGCCGCGGCGCCGGCCCTGTCCAGGGCGCTGCCGGTGATCGCCTGGTCCGGGCCCTCGGCGGCGTCGGACTCGTCGGACCCGCCGCCGGTGGCGCCCGCGATCGCGGCACCGCCGATGGCGAGCGCGACAACGGCCGCCAGCCCCGCCGCGATGCCCTTGATCTTGTCTGTCATCTCGTGCTTCCTTTCATTGGTCAACTTACCCTGGCGGCCAACCTAGGAACCGCGGATGAAACGGTCGTGACACCAGTCGAAAGATTCCCTTAACGGTGCTGTACACACCCGTCGCGTGAGACGGCTCGCCGGGTGGAACTGGAGCGCGATCGCGTCCTGGTCGCTGGTCGCGGCCTGGGCCGCGTGGGCCGTGGTCCGCCTGCTCGGGCTCGAGTACGGCTTTCCGCTCGAGGCGCTAATGGCGTTCACCCCGCTGGTCGCCGCGACGGCGATCGTCCCGGTCGGCGTTGCCCTGCTCGTCGGCAACCGAGCCGCAGCCGTGGTCGCCGGCACGGTTCTGATCGTGCTCGCGGCGATGGTCGTACCGCGGGAGTTCGGCGGGCCGACCGAGGCGGCGGGCGGTAACGGCCCGGCCCTGCGCGTGCTGGCGGCGAACATGAGGCTCGGCAAGGCCGATCCGGACGCGCTCGTCGATCTCGTGCGCGAGCTCGACGTCGACGTGCTCAGCGTCGAGGAGCTGACGCCGGAGCTCGGCGCCGACCTCGACCGCGCGGGGCTCGATCGGCTGCTGCCCGAGCGCGTGCTTCTCACGGGCGGGGGGTCGGGAGGCTCGGGGCTGTACGCGCGACTCCCCCTCGGTCCCGGGACGACGGAGCGGTTGCCGGGCGGCTTCCCGCTGATTTCCCAGCGGCTCGCGGTCCCGGGCGCGCCGCAGGTGATCGTCGCCGGCGTGCACACCCAGCCGCCGACCGGCTCCGCCGGCTGGCGAGAGGACCTGCGGCTGCTGCCGGGCGCCGGGGCCCGGCTGCGGATACTGATCGGCGACTTCAACGCCACGCTCGACCAGGACGAGTTCCGCGACCTGGTAGCCGAGGGCTACGACGACGCCGGCGCCACCCTCGGCGACGGCCTCACCCCGACCTGGCCCACCAACCGCCGGATCCCGCCCGTCGTGGCGATCGACCACGTGCTCGCCGACGAGCGGATCGGGGTCCGCGACTACTCGGTCGAGGATCTGCCGGGCAGCGACCACCGTGCCGTGTACGCGGAGCTGGCGCTCCCGGCGGATAGTCTGACCCCGTGACCGACCGCCCGCTGATCACCGTGGACGAGCTCGGCGAGTCCGGGGTCAAGGTCGTCGAGCACCCGGAGCTCGGCTCGCTGGCGGTCGGGCTCAGCGAAGGCAAGCCGTTCGCGACCTCGAATCGCTGCCGTCACCTGGGCGCATCGCTCGGCACCGGCCACGTCGCCGAAGATGGCTCGCTCGAGTGCCCGTGGCACGGCGCCCGCTACGACGTCCACAGCGGGCGGATGATCCGCGGCCCCCAGGGGGCCTTCAAGCCGCTCGCCGGCGTCGTCCGCCAGACCACCGGGCGGCTGGCGCTCACCACGCATCCGGTCGAGCTGCGCGACGGCGCGATCTGGCTCGCTTGACCCGCGGCCGCAGGGGTATCGTGTCGGCCATGGACCTGGACGAGCACACCGGGGTCGAGGACAACCTCTCCCGCACCTGCTCGGTATGCGGCGCGGTGCTGACGGAGCGCGAGATCGAGGCCTCGCGCGAATCCGACATCGGAACCTTCCTCTGCACGGTGCACGCCAACGAGGAGCTGTCGCCGGTCGAGGACGCCGTCGACCTGTAGCCCAGCGCCCAGGGAGGTCTAGCCGACCTTCGTCTTCTTCGACTTCGCCGCCAGGCAGGTGATCTCGTCGATCTGCTTCTCGTTCACCTGCGCGTAGTACTTGCCGGGGTCGGGGTTCTTCTCCTTGGCGACGTACTTGCCGTTGGCGTCGACCTTGTCCTTGGCGACCTTCTCGCCGGTCTTCTTGTCGATCACCGAGACCTTGCCGGTGACGCAGACCGGGTCATCCGCCTTCAGCTTGCCCTTGAAGGCGTTCTTCGAGTCCTTGTACTTGATCTTCAGGGTCCGGCCGACCTGCGGCGCCGCCTCCACCGATCCCTGGTCGCAGGCCGATCCGACCGGCCTCGGCTCGCCGCGCTGATCGGTCTTCGTGCACTCCTGCGAGCTTGCGGCGTTGATCGCCGGGCTGCCGATCGCCGGCAGGAACGTAGGCGTCAGCCCGCCGTTGTCCTGGATCGGGCCGAGCAGCGGATCGCCGGTCTTCGTCACCGCGGGGCATCCCGAGTTCGCCTCGATCAGGTTGGTGAGGCTCCCCGGGGTCCCGACCGTTCCGTCGAGAACGCAATCCGCGGCGGCCGCGGTGGTGTTGGCGAGGATCGAGTTGGTCAGCGTCAGCAGCGTCGGCTGGTCGTCCTGCTTCACGTAGACGGCGCCGCCGGCGCCGGTGTTGCCCGAGAAGGTCGCCTCGTTGATCTCGACGCTGCCGTTGCGGGAGAAGATCGCGCCGCCGAGACCGCTGCCCGGCTGCCCGTCCTGACCGGTGCCCGGAGTGCCGGCGCCGCCCGCGCCGCCCCCGGCCGTGTTCTGGAAGAAGGTCGAGTTGAGCACGGTGATCAGCCCGCCGTCGTTGAACACTGCGCCGCCCATCCCGGCTCCGCCGCCACCGCCGGCCGATTCGGTCCCGGTGACGCCCGCGTTGCCGCCGCCGAAGCCGCCGGTGCCGGAGGTGATCACGACGCCGCTGTTGTGCGAGCCGCCTCCGCCACCGCCGAAGCCGCCGTCGCCGCCGGAGCTGTCCTCGCCACCGCCCCCACCACCGCCGCCGAAGCCGCCGTCGCCGCCGCTCGGGAAGACCGGCGAGGCCCCGAGCTCGCCGCCCCCGCCGCCGCCGCCGCCGAGGCCGCCGTCGCCACCGCTGCGCTCGAAGCCGCCCCCGCCGCCGCCGCCGCCGAGGCCGCCGGGCGCCCCGTCGAAGCCGTCGTCGCCACCCTTGCCGCCGTTCAGGGGGCCGCCGGGACCGCCGCTCGCGCCGCCGCCCGGGGAGCCGTTGTTGGCCGTCCCGCCACCGCCGCCGCCGGCGAGGAAGCCGCCGATGCCGCCGTTGCCGCCCATGCCGCCGCCGCCGTTGCCGCCGTCGACGGTTGCCGGCGGCGCCCCGCCCGCGCCGTCGCCACCGAGCCCGCCGCCGCCCGCGCCGCCGCCCGCGTCGTTCGCGGCGTTGCTCCCGGCGTCGCCACCGTCTCCGCCCTGAGCGGTGTTGTCCCTCAGCGTCACCCGCTTCAGCGAGAGGACACCGCGGTTGTAGATCGCGCCGCCGAGGCCGGCACCCCCACCGCCCCCGCCCCCGTCGTCGCTGGCGGAGTCGTTGCCACCGTCACCGCCCTGCGCGCGGCCGTCGGTGAGCACGGTGTCCTTGAGCGTCAGGTTCCCGCCCGCGGCGACGGCCAGCAGCCGCATCGCCGGGGCGCCGCCGTCGCGGAAGATCGCCCCACCGTTGCCCTCGATCGTGATCGCGCTCGTGATCGTCGGTAGCCCGGTGTAGCCGAAGAAGGCGTTGTCGACCGTCGTCACCTCGTAGCTGGAAGCGGTGAGCTCGATCGTGTCGGCGCCCGAGCCGGCGGCGCAGTCCGTCGACCCGACCGCGAGGTCGGCGTTCGCGTTGTCGATGGCCTCGAAGAGTGAGCAGGTCCCGTCGGCGGCCGCCCCCGAGCCGGTGTCGGGACCGACGATGATCGTCGCCGCGCCGGCCGGCGGCGCCGGGGCGAGCACGGCGAGCGCCCCCACCACGCCCGCGAGCATCCGAACGCGAGCGGGTACGGCTTTCATGCGGCCGGTGTTTCGATCGAACACAAAGCGCTCCCGTGCAAGGCATATCCGATCGGTGGCGGCGGCGCAAGGCCTCGGTAGACGGACGTTCGGGTCGCTTGCATCCCGCGACGCCTGGATGTAGGTTCGCCCTGATGGCAGCCAGGGCATGTCGTCGTTCTCGCATGGTGCGCCTCGGCCTCTTGTGCGCCGGTCTCGCGCTCTGCCTTCCCGCGGCGGCGCCGGGGGCGGCCGCCGACCGCTACGTCTACGTCAGCAACGGCCTCGGCGGGACGTCGCAGAACGTCTCGGCGTACCGGATCGGCGCCAACGGCGCCCTCGTGCAGCTTTCCGGCTCGCCCTTCGCGACCGGCGCGGCGACCCAGGAGGGCATGGCGATCACGCCCGACGCCGGCCACCTCTACGTCGCCTCGTTCGGGACCAACCAGGTGATGAAGTTCAACGTCCAGGCAAACGGCGGCCTCGCAGGCCTGCAGGCCCTGAACCCCGGCGGCACGACGTTCAGCACCCCGCTCGGTGTTGCGCCCGCTCCCGACGGCGACACCCTGTTCACCTGGAACCACGGCGACTCGATCGCGGTGACGACGATCAACGCCGATGGAACTTTGACCAACATCGGCGGCTCGCCGTTCACGGTCGTCGCCGGCTTCACCAACCCCTTCGCCGGCTCGGTGGCCCCCGACGGCGAGCACCTGTACGTCCCGTTCGAGAACACCAACCCGGGTGGCGGCGCCCCCGACCGCTCCGGGGTCTACACGGTTGCCCCCAACGGCGCGCTCAGCAACGTCCAGACCGTGATCACCGGAGGCCCGGCCGCCGCCGACGGCAATCCGTTCGGCTCCGGCGTGACTCCTGACGGCCGCTTCGTCTACATCTCGGCGCCGGAGGACCAGGCGACGGTAGGCGACATCTACGGGTTCTCGGTCAGCCCGATCACCGGCCTGCTGAGCGCCATCCCCGGCTCCCCCTTCAACGTCACCCCGGGAGGGAGCCACCCGCTGACGATCGCGATCTCGCCCGACGGCGAGCAGCTCTACGTCGCCACCCGACAGACGAACGCGGTCAAGGCCTACAACGTCAACCAGATCAACGGCTCGTTGAGCGCGATCGGCGCCTTCGCAACCGGCGGCACGAACGGCAAGTCGCTGGCGCTCACCCCGGACGGCAAGCGCCTCTACGTCTCCAACCAGGTCTCCGACAACGTCTCCGGCTTCGCGGTCAACGCCAACGGATCGCTCAGCCTGCTGCCGGGCTCTCCCTACCCGGCCGGCGACAGCCCCGACCTCGAGTCGATCGTGATCACGCCCAACCAGGGCCCGACCGCCTCGTTCGCGACCACACCCGGGTTCGCCGGCCAGCCGACCGGCTTCAACGCCACGAACTCGACCGACGACGGCGACATCGTCAGGTACAGCTGGGACTTCGGCGACGGCACCACGCTTGACGACGGCGGGCCGATCCCGAACCACATCTACGCGGCCCCGGGGACCTACAACGCCCGGCTGACGGTCACCGACGACGAGGGTTGCTCCGACGAGCGCATCTTCACCGGCAAGGCGATGCTCTGCAACGCCTCGGCGGCGGGGACGCAGACGACGCCGGTGACGGTGAACGCCGCCCCGCCGCCCCCGGCCCCGACCAACTTCAGCCGCGACCTGACGATCAAGTACAAGAAGCACAAGAAGTTCAAGGGCAAGATCACCTCCAGCGAGCCGGGTTGCGTCGACGACGAGAAGGTGACCGTCTTCCGCAAGAAGAAGGGGCCCGACGCGAAGGTCGGAAGCGCGTTCAGCG
Source organism: uncultured Solirubrobacterales bacterium (assembly GCA_963811505.1). GTDB lineage: Bacteria > Actinomycetota > Thermoleophilia > Solirubrobacterales > 70-9 > WHSW01. The sequence continues at coordinate 273,791 of CAWERC010000003.1, forward strand.
ACAACGACGGCAAGTGGAAGCTGCAGAAGAAGAACGCCGAGGGCAAGTTCTACGCGGTCGTCGATGAGAGCGCGCTCCCCGACGACGACATCTGCCTCGGGGCGCAGTCGAAGAAGACGAAGGCCGGCTAGCCACCGTGATCCGGGCGGTCGTCCTCGGGCTGGTGATCGCGGCCGGGCTCGCCGCCCCCGCGGCCGCCGACGTCTACTGGGCCAACGAGGGCACGAGCACGATCGACCGGGCCGAGGGGGACGGGACGGGCGTCGACGACGCGTTCATCTCCGGCGCCAACGCCGCGACCTCCGCGCACGCGGTCGCGGTCGACGCGAGCTTCCTGTACTGGGCGCATGACGGCGACGGCGCCGCGACCGGGAACGTCGGGCGCGCGCCGCTCTCCAACGGCGCGATGGCGAATCCGGCCTTCGTGACCACCGACGATTCCCCGAAGGGGTTGACGCTCGACCAGGCGGGGATCTACTGGACCCAGCCGACGACGGCCGCATCGCCCAACACTCCGTCGATCGGGCGCGCGAACATCTTCAGCGGCGCGGTCACCAACCAGCGCCACATCGGCGGCATCGGCGCGGCACCGTGCGGGCTGGTCACCGACTTCGACAAGCTGTTCTGGGCGCTGGGCGGACCGCCCGGCACCGGCAGCGTCTGGCGCGCCCACGGGATCTTTCCTCCGTTCAGCGAGCTGGTCCCGAACACCTTCCCGGACGAGACGGTGGACGACCCGTGCGGTGTCGCCGAGACCGAGGGCGTCGTCTGGTGGGCGAACCGCGGCAGCGACAGGATCTCCAGCGTCGACCTGAACGGGACGACGCTCGGGACGACGATCGACAGGAGCGCCGGCTCGCGCCCCTGCGGCGTCGCGGTCGACGGGGCGCACATCTACTGGACCGAGCAGGGGCCGGACCGGATCGCCCGCGCCAACCTCGACGGCAGTGGCGTCAACGCCGGGTCGGCGTTTCCGATCGCGCTGACGCCGGGCGACGACCCGTGCGGGATCGCCGTCGATCCGACGGCGGCCCCGGAGCCGGCCGCCCAGGACTTCGGCGAGACCACCGTCGGCGGCAACAGCGACATCGCCACGCTCGTCGTTCACAACACGAGCAGCTCGACGCTGGATCCGACCTCGGCGACGCTCGCCGGGGCCGACGCGAACCAGTTCAGGGTCACCGGTGACGGCTGCTCGATCAACGTCGTCCCGGTCGCCCAGATCTGCGTCATCAACGCCGACTTCGCACCGACCTCGGAGGGCGCCAAGACCGCGATCCTGCGGGTGGCGAGCAACGCGAGCAACTCGCCGACCGACTTCGCCCTCAGCGGCGAGGCGATTCCGCCGCCGCCGCCCGAGCCACCGCCCGAGCCACCGCCGATTCCGGTCGAGCCGCAGAAGTTCGCCCGCGGCCTGTCGATCTCCTACTCGCACAAGCGCGAGCGGTTCAAGGGAGCGCTGTCGTCGCAGAAGGCGGAGTGCAACAGCGATCAGAAGGTCGTCCTCTTCGAGCGCAGGCCCGGCGATGACCGCCGGGTGGGCGCCGACACCACCAACGACGCGGGCGGCTGGCGTGTCCGTGAACCCGACGCCGCCGGACGCTTCCTCGCGCAGGTCAAGGAGACGGTCCTGCCGGCCGCCGGCACGTGCCTGGCGGCCGCATCGAAGACGCTCAGGGTTGGCTAGCTCCGGCGGATCCGGAAGCGCTTCTTGGCCGGCACCGGGTCCTCGTTCCGGGCGACGTCCGCCGCCTTGACCCGGAACACGTGGCGGCCGTCGTCGAGACCGCGGTAGCGCACCGGCGACTCGCAGCCGCGGTACGGCCCTTCGTCGAGTTGGCAGAGGAAGCTCGAGCCGGCCTCGCTGGCGCGGAAGCGGAACGTGACCGAGTGCCCGTCCACCCGCTTGCGCACGATCTCGGTCTGGGGCGGATCGGCGTCCCCCGCCGGCGGCGGCGGGGGCGGCTCGGGCGGCGGCTCGGGCGGCGGCGGGCAGGCGGGGCTGAGCTCGTAGGCGCCGACGTCGCGCACCGAGGTGCCGTCGCAGTTGCCGTCGGCGACCCGGGAGTTGCCGTCGAGATCGAGGCCCGAGAGCAGCAGCGGATCGCCGGCGTCGATCAGCGGCGAGGACTCCGTCAGGTGGTAGTCGCCGGCTGAGGGATCGGCGAAGCCGGGTGCAGTGTTGGCCATCTGGAACGTCTCGCACGGCGTCCCGCTCAGCGTCGGACCGGCCGAGTGGCTGATCGACAGGCAGCTGCTCATCGAATCGCCCGAGATCGGGCGCTCGACGAAGCTCGAGCTCAGCGTCAGGTCGGCGTCCTGGAGCGCCAGGTCGGTCACCGAGTTCCCGGCCGCGGTCAGGTTGAGGACGCTGACGGCGGCGTTGGCCGCGCTGACCCCGGTGGCCCCGTCGATGACCAGGTCGCTGTCGAGCACCGGCGTCCCGGCGCCGAGCGCGATCGCGGTCGACAGGCCGGTGAAGGCGTTCTGCCTGATCGTCGGCGAGCCGGTCGACAGCGAGCGGACGCCGGCCTGGGTCCCGGCCCCGTCATCGGCGAACGCGTTGCGGTCGACCACGGCGTCACCGGCGCCGGCCGCGATCCTCACGCTGGCGCCGTCCACCGGCAGATCCGCGGAGTCGAAGCTGCTCAGCGACACCCTCCCGGGCCCGTTGAGGACGACCGGGCGCTGGCCGCCGATCGCGAAGCCGACCACGCTCGCCGCGCCCCCGATCTCGACCGTCGGCTGGGCAGGGTCGGCGGGGTCGATCGAGGCCCCGCTGCCGGCGGCGAGCAGCGAGCGGTCCGCGTACGGCACCTCCGGCGTGACGTCGAGGCGGACGTTCTCCGTGTAGGCGCCCGGCGTGACGACGATCACGTCAGGCGATTGCGGATCGGGATCGGGAAGCGCCATTGCCTCGGCGATCGTCTTGCACGGATCCCCCACCTGGCAGCTCGCCCCCGGGGGGGCCGCGGCGTCGACGTAGAAGGCGTGTCCCGACGCGGCCGGGGCCGCGACGGCGGCGGCGCCGAGCGCGATCAGCAGGGCGAGGCCGGCGGGTCTCACCCCCGCACCCTCCAGCGGAACCTCGCCGTCGTCGGGTCCGTGTTGCCGGCGGTGTCCGTCGCCCGGACCTTGAACACGTGCCTGCCCTCCCGCAGCTCCTCGTAGACCTTCGGCGAGTCGCATGGCCGATACGGGCTGTGGTCGCGGCTGCACTCGTAGGTCGAGTCCGGCTCGTTGGCCTTGAACCTGAACCGCGCGCGGTCGTTGTCCGTCTCGCGCCGCGGTGACTTGGTGATCGTCGTGTCGGGGGGCGTGTCCGGGGGACCGGGGCCGGGCGGGGTGTCCTGCACCGAGACCGTCTCGCAACTCCCTCCGGCCGACAGGTTGGGCGAATCGGCGAGGTCGGCGCTCGCCGAGTCGGTCCCGTCGCCGCAGGAGACGGCGTCCGCGAACCCGTCGCGGACGTCGATCGCGTCGTCGCCGGCATCGCCGAAGACCACGTCGGAGGCGGCGCCGGCGACGATCGTGTCGGCTCCGTCGCCTCCGTGGAGCAGGTCCTCGCCGTAGCCGCCGGTGATCCGGTCATCGCCGAGCCCGCCGCTGACGCGGACCGGGATCGCCGTCCCCATGCTCGCCGAGTCGTCGTTGTGGTCGAAGACGACGTCGATCCGGGCGATCCCGCTCGAGTCACAGCGCGTCTTCTCCTCGGTCACCGGCGTGCACGGCCCCCAGAAGATCCCGCCCCTCGAGGTCCTGTCCTCGAACTGCAGGATCCCGGTCTCGGGCGTGGTCACGACAAGGGTCGAAGGGCAGGAGGTGATCTCGCAGTTGTTGGTCGCCGTATAGGTGAGCACGGAGCCGTCCTTCGTGATCACGCCGTGCGCGCCCGCCGGCGACGCCGCCACCAGAGCCACGGCCACGGTCAGCGCCGCTATCGCCGGCCCGCTCACGGTGTGAACACCTCCTCCCAGTTGCGACCGCCGTCGGTCGAGTGCACGATCGTCGCGTCCTCGAGCGCCGCGTAGAGCTCCTCGGCACCCACTGCCTTCAACGCGCGCGGGCCGCCGTCGATGCGGCCGATCAGGTTCCAGGTCGCGGCGTGGTTGGTGCTCTCGTAGACGTTGCCGTCCTCGTCGGCGCGGTACACGGTGTCGGGCTCGGGCCACTCGAGCCTCGCGGCCCGCGCCATCGCCGCCGTGGTCCAGCTCTCGCCGCCGTCGGTGGACCGGAAGATCGCCCGCTCGCTCGTCGCCAGGAACTGCTCGGGGTCCGACGGATCGACGACGAAGTCGGTCACCCGCGCGCCGGGCGGGGCCGTGCGCTCGTCCCAGCTCTTGCCACCGTCCGGGCTGACGATCACGGCGGGCAGCACGAAGTCGTAGGCGTAGATGCCGCCGTCCACCGTCCTGATCGTGTGCAGATCGGCGAGCGCGTAGCGGGAGACGACGGTCCAGGTCCTGCCCTCGTCCTTCGAGCTCAGCAGGCCGAGGAAGCCGGCGACCTTCTTCTTCTCGTCGGGATGCCCGGAGCCGAGCAGGGTCCCGTCGGGGGCCCGGGCGATCTCCAGGAACTGACCGACCGGCGAGCTGCCGTCCGGCGTCTCGACGGTGCCGTTGATCCGCGTCGCCTCGTCGTCCTCGATCCGGAAGAAGCCGCGGTTGGTCGTCAGCAGCAGTGCGTCCCCGTCGGGGCCCTGCTCGAGCGAGTTGATCAGCGGCGGCTTGTCGGGATCGACGAGCCTCGACCCCGCGCTGCCGCCGGAGTCGCTGCCACAGCCGGCGACGGCGAGCGCCAGAGCGGCGAGCGACCAGCGCCCGCATAGAGCTACTTTCGCACCGCGTAGTAGTCCTTGCTCCCCTTCCGGCACGAGAAGGCGATCCTCGTCTCCTCCGGCGAGTAGGAGTCGCAGTTCCAGCCCTTCTGATGGTCGCGCTCCTTGAGGTAGCGCCGCGACCACTTGCGGGCGAAGTCGCAGTCGAGCAGGTGGCCGCTGACCTTGAACTTCTTGCCCTCGACCTTGATCTTGCCGCAGCGAACAGGCGGCACGGTCGCCACCGCCGGTGTGGAGGCGACCGCCAGGGTCAGCCCCAATCCCACCACCAGCGCGAGCGCCAACTTGCGGACGCCGGTCATGGCCCCGATTCTACCCCCGCCCCTTCGGCGCTCATAAAGCGCCGAGGGACGTCTCAGCCGGAGTCGATCGCGGTCAGCCAGACGGCGTTCAGTGGCGGCGCCTGCTCGCCGGCCGGGATCCCGCGCACCGAGCGCTCCAGCCCGAGCACGCCCGCGGGCTGGGGCTGTGCGGTGAGCAGCGGGTCGCGCGTCCACGGCGCGCAGCTGCGCCGCGGTCGAGCTCCGCAACCCGGACGGTGCCGTCGCGGAGGGCGCCGAGGCGCTCGCCGGGGGCGGCGATCACGCGGAGCTCGATCTGGTCGACGCCGGGGCCGAGGTTGCGCTCGATGCCCCACCAGCCCGTGTTGCGGGCCAGCAGCACCCGATCGGAGCTGCGCTCGCGAAGCTCGAACGGCCCGGTGCCACTGGCCGGTAGCCGGCTCGTGTCCACCGGCCCGCCGGCGGCCGCGCCGATCGCCTTCGGCGAGACGATCCCGAGCCGGGGCGAGGCCAGCCGGTCGGGAAAGTCGGGGTCGGGCGCCGGAAGGATGAACCGGACCAGATCGGGTCGGGGTGCGTCGACGAGCAGCTCGCCGAGCTGCTCGCGACCGGCTGCCACCGTGCGCCAGCGCTCGACGTTGGCGAGCACGGCGGTGGCGTTGAACGGCGTCCCGTCCTGAAAGCGCACCCCCGCGCGAAGGCGCGCCCGCCAGACGGTGCGGTCGGCGGAGGGCGTCATGCTCAGCGCCAGGCCGGGAGACCGGCGGCTGACGTCGAAGGGCGCGTCGAGCTCCTCGATCAGCGGCTCGTGGAGCTGCCGCGCGGCGAGCTGCTCGCCGGCGGTCGTCGCGTAGAGCGGATCGACCGTCCGCGGACGCTCGGCCACCGCCCAGGTCAGCGTCGCCGAGGTAACGCCCTCGGCGGCCGCGCCGAGCGCCGCATGGTCGGGCTCGTCGCCGTCGCAGCCGGTGCCGATCACGGCGACCGCGGCCGCGGTGGCGATCAGGCTCAGGGTTCTGGCGAGATACGCCGTAGTCAGATCTTCAGCAGGACGAGCGTGTTCACGACGAACAGGATCGCGAAGAAGATCGTCCACCGGTCGAGGTTGCGCTCGACCAGCGAGCCGCCGACCGAGGCGCCGGTGGCGCCGATCCCGAACGCGCCCGAGAGGCCCGAGTCCTTGCCCGAGTGCAGGAGCACCAGGAAGATCAGGACCACCGAGATAACCACCTGAACGACTTGGAGGACGCTTTCCATCGGCCGCCAGTTTAGACAGGGCGGGCCTGAACGTCGTCGATCCGTTTCAGGACGGCGATCGCCTCGCGGCGCAGCTCGGCGTCCAGCCGCTCCCAGTCCGCTCGGGAGAGCTTGCCCTGCTCGCGGTCGAGCTCGGCGTCGCGGATCTGGCGGTAGAGCGCCTCCTTGCGCGCCTCGAGGTCGGCGAGCTCGGCGCTCTCGGGCGCCACCGTGCCGTGATCGCGCCCGCGCAGCGGCGCGATCACGAAGGCCGCGAGCAGGGCACAGATGACGAGGGCGAGGACGACCTCCATCGGCTCCGGAGGCTAGGGCTACGCGCGCCCGAGGTCGCGGGCCAGGCGGGCGGCGTAGAGGTCGGCGACCCGGCGCCGGCGCGCCTCGGGCGCCGGCCAGACCGCGATCAGGGCGCCGGCCACACCGATCGCGCCGCCGATCCAGATCCAGATCACGAACGGGTTGACGTTGACGCGGAAGTCGACCGGCAGCGGGTCGTCGACGTAGCGCTCGGCCAGGGCGTTGACGGCGACACCCTGCAGACCGGGCAGGCGCCGCATCGCCTCGAGCTGCTCGGGCGTCGGTCCCTCCGGCCCGATCTCGCCCACGCCCGCCGTCAACCGGCGGTCGGCCTCGGCGATGACCTCGTCGAGCGGCGCCAGGTCGGGGCGCATCGCCGTCCACAGGTCGCCTCCGACCCGGGTTTCGCGGCCGACCTCGCTGGTCGCCTCGCCCTCGAAGAAGCCGCGAATCGTGGGTTCGCCGCCCGCGCCCGAGTAGTACTCGCGCGCCGGGTGCAGCGTCGCGAACCGCCGTCCGTCGCGGTCGACGTCGAGCACGGCGCCGAAGACGAGCTTCTGCTCCTCGGCGTCGATCGATTGCGTCGGGCGCACGTAGGTGACCGTGTAGTCGCCGACCTCGGCGCTGTCGCCGGGCAGCATCCGCACGTCCTTCGAGGTCTGAAAGCTCGACGACGCGGCGACGGCCAGGAAGAGGATCGCGATCCCGGCGTGGACCGTGTAGCCGCCGTAGCGGCGGCGGTTACGGGCGACGACCGTGCGCAGCGCGGCCACGTACCCGCCGCCCGAGAGCGACCGCTGCGCCGCCGCGCCGCGGATGAACTCGGACGCGAGCGCGGCGAGCGCGAAGAACGCGAACGCGAACAGGACCAGCGCCAGCGGATGGTCGAGCGCGTCGGTGAGCGCCGCGACCGCCACCGTCGCGACGGCGGCGACGGCGAGCGGCACGCGCACCAGCCGCCACAGCGCACCGGCGCTGACCCGGCGCCAGGCGAGCAGCGGCCCGATCCCTGTGAACAGCACGAGGACGATCGCCAGCGGCGCCGTGTAGCGGTCGAACCAGGGCGAGCCGAGCGAGGACTTCTCGCCGGTGATCGCCTCCGAGATCAGGGGGAAGAACGTGCCCCAGAAGATCACCACGGCCAGACCGACCAGGAGCAGGTTGTTGACCAGGAAGACCGCCTCGCGCGAGGCCAGCGACTCGATCCGCCGCGGGGTGCGCAGGTCGTCGAGCCGCGAGACGACCAGCGCCGCCGAGCCGACGATCACGACCGCGATCAAACCGAGCAGCGGGGTGCCGACGGTCGAGGCGCCGAAGGCGTGGATCGACTCGAGGATCCCGGAGCGGACCAGGAACGTGCCGAGCAGGGCGAGCGCGAAGGCCGCGACGACCAGCGACACATTCCAGACCTTCAGCATCCCGCGTTTCTCCTGGACCATCGCCGAGTGCAGGAACGCGGTGCCGACCAGCCACGGCATCAGCGAGGCGTTCTCGACGGCGTCCCACCCCCAGTAGCCGCCCCAGCCGAGCTCCGAGTAGCTCCAGCGGCTGCCCAGCAGGATCCCGACCCCGAGGAAGGTCCAGGCGACGAGCGCGAACCGCCGCGTCGAACGGATCCAGCTCGCGTCGAGGCGGCGGCTGATCAGCGCCCCGATCGCGAACGCAAACGGGATCGACCAGAGGACGTAGCCGGAGTAGAGCATCACCGGGTGGATCGCCATCATCGGGTGGCGCAGCAGCGGCATCAGCCCGACGCCCTCGGCAGGCACCGGGTCGAGCCGGCCGAACGGGTTGACGTCGTTGGCGAGCAGCATCAGCAGCGTGAAGAAGAGGCCGATCCCCGCGAGCACCGCGGTCGCGTAGGGCACGACCTCGCGGTGGCGGTTGCGGGTCAGATACAGGACCCCGCTGGCGGCGATCGACAGCACCCAGGCCCAGAGCAGCAGCGAGCCGCCCTGGCTCGACCACATCGCGGTCAGCTTGTAGCCGACGGGCGTCGTCGTCGAGGAGTGCTCGGCGACCAGCGCGACCGAGAAGTCCGACCGCAGGAAAGCGGCCTCGAGCACGACCACGCACACGGTGAGCAGTACGCAGAGCGCGTAGATCGCGCGCCGCGAGGAGTCCACCAGGCGCCGGTCACCGCGCCGGGCGCCGGCGATCGCCGCGATCGCCGCGTAGGCGCAGGCGAACGGCGAGGCGATCAGGCAGGCGGCGCCGAGCTCGACCATCAGGCGGAGGCTCCCGGGTGCGGCACCGAGCGATTATCGCAACGCCGGAACGGCGGTTAGGGTACGCGCGTCGGTCACACCGGCCCGGTGTGCAATCACGGAGGGGAGCAATGAACCCAAGCGCGCGCGTGTACTCGGTCCTGATCGCGATCTTCGCCGCGGCCGCACTCGTCGCCGGCTGCGGTAACGAGGAGCAGAACGACTACGTCGACCAGGTCAACTCGATCCAGGAGGAGATCGCCACGGCGGCCACCGAGGCCACGACGTCGACGCCGACGAACCCGAAGGAGGCAGCGCAGGCCGGGCACGCGATCGCCGACGCATTCCAGGCGGGCGCCGACGACCTCGCCGCGATCGACCCGCCCGAGGAGGTCGCCGACCTCCACCAGCAGCTCACCCAGCAGCTGAGCGGGGTCGCCGACGACATCAACAACGCCGCCGACGCGTTCGAGAGCGGCAACGCCCAGCAGGCGGCGCAGGCCGCGGTCGAGCTGCAGCAGTCAGTGACCACGGCGCAGACCGAGGTCAACAGCCTGATCGAGCAGATCAACACCGAGTTCGGGAACTAGGGCAAGGGGCGAGACCCAGAGCGTCAGCGCGCTTCGCCCGCGAGCGCGCTGACCGCCTCATCACGGGTCCAGTAGACCTCGACCACGTCGTCGACGCCGGTCATCGCCAGGGTGCGCCGCACGTTGGGGTGATCGCAGGCGACCGCGGCCGGCCGGCCGCGCTCGAGCATCGCCCGCGCGCCGGCGACGATGGTGGCGATCCCGAGCGAATCGATGAAGCTGCAGCCGCAGAGGTCGATCAGCAGGCGCTCCGCCGGCGGGACCGTCGCCACCTCGAGCCGCGCCTTCAGGTCCGGAGCCGAGGCGGCATCGAGCTCGCCGTAGAAGGCGACGAGCTCGCAGTCGAGCTCCGGTTTGAGGGAGGCGTGCGTGATCATCGGAACCCCGTGAACGGGTCCACTACCCGTTTTCGGGCGGTCGGCTACTGGATGATCACGTGCTCGGGGTCGGCCTCGGCCTCGTCTTCGAACTTCGAGGGGCACTTGGTGATCAGGCTGTCCTTCTCGGCGACGAACGTGCCCTCCTCGACCGTCCCCGAGACGATCACCTCGCGTCCCTCCCGGAAGGGATCGGGAACCGTCCCCGTGTAGACCACGGGGATCGTCGCCGAGGGGTCGTCGCGATCGGCGACGTCGAAGTGAAGGTCGGAGCCCTGGTGGGCAACCGAGTCCTCGGCGACCTTGCCGGTGAGCTCGTAGTTGCCACCGCTCACCCCCTGCAAGTCCGAGGGCTGCTTGGTCTCGCTCGACGCGCTGAACGACGTGTAGACGAGCGCGCCGGCGAGCAGCACGGCGGCGCTCAACGCGACGGCCAGGCGGATCTTTCGCTTGCGATCGGGGTCCATGCCAGCCCCCGATTATGGCGAGTGCAGTTTGGGTAGCGTGAAGCCCGATGGCCGACGACCCTGTCCTCCTGATCACCGGCGCCTCGAGCGGGATCGGCGCCGCCACCGCGCGGGCCGCCGCCGGCGGGCCGCGGCTCGTGCTGGGCGCCCGATCCGAGGACAAGCTCGCCGAGCTGGTCGACGAGCTCGGCGGTCCCGAGCGCGCCCTGGCGGTCCGCTGCGACGTCACCGAGTGGGCCGACAACGAGGCCCTCGCCGCGGCGGCGCTCGACAAGTTCGGTCGGATCGACGCGGTCTTCGCCAACGCCGGCTTCGGCGCCACCCGCGGCTTCCTGGAGGAGTCGCCCGAGCAGTGGCGCTCGATGGTGCTCACCAACGTTCTCGGCGTCGCCTACACGATCCGCGCGACCCTGCCCCACCTGCTCGAGCGTGGCTCGGGCCACTACGTGATCACCAGCTCCGTCGCCGGACGGCGCGCGCTGCCCGGCTCGCTGTACTCGGCCACCAAGTGGGCGGTGACGGCGATGGGCGAGGCGCTGCGCCAGGAGCTGCGCACGATGCACGACAACCAGAGGATCCGCGTCACGCTGATCGAGCCCGGGATGGTCGACACGCCGTTCTTCGACAACCGCCCCGGGCCCGACAACGCGCTCCACGACGACGACATCGCCCGCGCCGTCCTCTTCGCCCTGGACCAGCCCGAGCACGTCGACGTCAACGAGATCCTGATCCGGCCGACCACGCAGTCGAACTAGCTGCGGCCGTCCCACCGCGCGAATCTCTGATTCCAGAAAGTGTCGCTTTGCATGGAAGGAGCAAATGGGCGGCCATGGCGGCGCGCCACGTGCCGAGCCGCCTGCGGTTCCGCGGAACCGCCGAAAGACCGGGGACCTCGCAGCCGGAAAGTACCCGTGAGTACCCGCCGGGTACCCGTGGGTACTAGCGCGCTCAAGGCGATCGGCGTTCGCCGGATCGCGCGAGCTTGTCGTCCGAAGCGCTACTCCGGCAGCCCGGCGGCTTCGAGGGCCTCCTCGCGGGACGGATAGACGAGGGAGCGGACAACCTTTCCCGCGAAAGGGACGAAGACGGCTGGCTGAACTCGACGCCGAGCCGGAGGGCGGCGCCCGGGAGCCCCTTGCGATTCCCGCCATTCGGTGAGACGATCGGCTACGGCCCGTTCGTGTTCGGGACGCAGAGCGTCAGGAGCACCTCCCCATGTCGGCAGGGATTCGCCAGCACATCCGCTCGAACATCGTCGGCTACGTGGCGGTGTTCATCGCCCTCAGCGGCACCGCCTACGCCATCGACGGCCCGCTTCCGGGCCAAAACCAGGTCGGCTCGCAAGACATCATCAACGACGAGGTGCTCGCCGCCGACATCGGCCCCGACGCGGTGAGAACCCCGATGGTGCTGGCCGACACGCTCCTTGGCGAAGACATCGCCGAGGGCGCGATCTCATCCTCCGAGGTCCTGGACGAGTCGCTCGCCGAAGCGGACATCGACATCGGCGGGGTCGCATCCTCCGAAGTCCTCAACAGCAGCCTCACTGAATTCGATCTCGAAAGCGACTCGGTCGGCTACTCCGAGCTCGACACCAACGCCTTCAACGCCGAGATCGCCGAGATTTCGCCGGGCTCCGTCTTCGGGATCGCCAACGACTCGATCCAGTCCCGAGAGGTCAGCGCGGACAGCCTCAACGCCTCGGACATCGATGAGACGACTCTCAGCGCGCTCGACGGCAACGACGCACACGATCAGACATGCAATCCGGAAACCACCTCCTACCTGCATTGCGTCGATCTCAGCTTTTCGGCCGGTCGTCCAATGTCGGTACTGCTGATGGCCCGTTACCAGTACCACGGCATCGAGGACAATCCCAACGGTACGTGCCGCACGACACTGGATGGCAGCACGGTTTCTTCGTCCAAGCTCTTCAACTCAGACCACACCTCTGAAATCGGCGGTAGCGCGATCGACATCGTCGGCGTCGACGCCGGCAGCCACACATTCGGCTTCGATTGCGTCGAATCCGGTCCTGGCTACTACGACCTCGTCGTCACCGACATCGACCTCGCCGAGGTGCAGCTCGCGATCGACTGATCATCGATCGGTGCTCGAGCACCGTGAGACCCGCGCGGCAGCCGGCTTAGGCTTCTGAGCGGGTGGAGAGCCCGCCTAGCTGCGCAGCAGCTCGTCGATCCGCTCGGTCAGCGCCGGGTCGTCGGGCCCGGTGGCGGCCTCGTAGTGCTCGACCACCTCCCCGTCGCGGTCGAGCAGGTACTTGTTGAAGTTCCAGGTCGGCGGTCCGGCGGCGGCGTTCAGGCGCTCGAACACCGGGTTCAGCGGCTCCGAGACGACGTTCGACTTCGCGAACATCGGAAACGAGACCCCGAAGTTCTCCTTGCAGAACTCGGCGATCTGCTCGTCGGAGCGCGGCTCCTGGTCGGCGACGTCATCGGCGGGAAAGCCGAGAATCACGAAGCCGCGGTCGCGCTGCTCGCGGTAGAGCCGCTCGAGCCCTTCGAACTGGGGCGTGAACCCGCACTCGCTCGCCGTGTTGACGACCAGGACGACATCGCCGCGGTACTCGGCGAGGTCCTGGCGCTCGCCGTCGAGCAGCGGCAGGTTGCCGGTCAGCGCCGAGCCCCTGTTTACGGCTGTAGTCGCGGTGTTCTCATCGCCGCCGCAGGCGGCGATGGCCGCTGTCGCGGCGAGCACGAGCAAGGTCGCGAGCGGGCGTCGGCCCATCCACAAAGGGATACGGGCCGGGCGCGTCGAGGGATCAGCCCTCGGTCGGGCGCTCCACCTCGAAGTGAAGCTTCTTGCCGAGCCGGTCGCCCATGTACTTCCACTTCACGACGTACGGACCGAAGGCGGTGCTCGGGTAGTTGTTCTCCCAGCTGACCCGGTCGGCCCAGGCCTCCTCGTCGGGCAGCTGCTCGAGGACGAAGCCCCTGCACTCCTTGCTGCTCGGGCCCTTGACGCAGAGCGTGTACTCGCCCTGGACGGCGGCGGTGAAGCTGTAGAGGCCGAACTTGATCCGGCCACCGTGCTTGGAGAGCGTGATCTCCTGGCAGATGTCGCCGGACGGCGAGCAGTAGTCGTCGATCTGCTGCGGCCTGGCCCCGGCGGTCGACATGAGCGAGAACAGCGCGGCTGTCGCGAGCGCTAGGAGCCCCGCGAGCTTGAGTTTCTGAGTCATGACGCGGATCCTACGCGACTACTTCGGCGGCAACGAGGCGGCGAAGTCGGCGCCGGCGTCGACCCAGCCGGCGAGTTCCTCATCGGCGGCGCTTCCCTCCGCCGCGACCAGGATCCAGCCGCGCATCGGCCTGCCGGTCAGGTCGAAGACGCGCGCGTGCGGCTCGGCGAGCGCCTGCTCGTACTCCTCGGGGTCGAGCCGGACGATCAGCTCGCCCGAGCTGCTGACGCCGCAGGCCATGTTGCCGCCGACCATGAAGGCGATGCCGCCGAACATCTTCCGCTCGCTGACGGCCTCCCGCGGGCCGAGCAGCTCGCGGATCCGCTCGGCGAGAACCTCGTCGTACGCCACGCGCAGAGCCTAGCCGTGCTCGGCGCGACCGCTCAGCTGCAGCCGGGCGTCGTCTTGCGCAGGCCCCAGGCGGTCAGCGTCCCCGTGTCCTGCAACACCGAGTCGGTCACCCGCAGGGTCCAGACCCCGGCCTGCGGGATCCCGTCGAAGGCGCTCAGCGGCGACTCGGGTCGGAACGCCCCCGTGAACGGGGCCGTGCCCGCCGAGATCGCGGTCGCCGCCTCGTCGTCCAAGGCGGTGTCGACGAAGTTGTCTCCGCTGCCGCCCCTGTGATTGACCAGCGTCACCGTCGGCGAGCCGCCAGGCGCACTGAGGGTGATGACCAGATCCGCGTCGAAGGTGTGCGTGATGTCGAGGTTGCGCACGTTGATGTCCTGGATCGTCCCGCCGCCGGCGACGGTCAGATTCGACGCGACGGTGCCGTTGTCCGGGATCGCCTTCGGCACGTCGGTGCTGTTGACGTTCGCAGGCGCGCCTGGCCCACCGGTCGGGACGTTGACCGGGACCGCGAAATTGCCCTGGTTGGTGGTGACGTTGAGGGTGAACTGGGCGGTGGTCCCGCAGCTGTATGCCGCCGCCAGCCGTGCCTGGAAAAGCGTCGTGTTGTTGGCGACACCGTTGGCGGCGATGCCCGGGTAGGCGGAGTTCGGCTGCAGCACCGAGAGCGCCGCCTGCGACTCGGTGAGCACGGACGTGATCCCGGTCGCGCTGGCGTTGCCGACGTTGCGCAGCCGTTCCCGGAGGCTGAAGCTCTCGCCGGGCTCGAGGAACCCGTCACCGTCGGCCGCCCCGATCTCGGTCGGCGTGACGAGGTCGTGGACGAGGACCGGCCCGCTCGACGGCGCGGCGTTCGAGACCACGAGCGCGAAGTCCTGATCGGTGGTGTCGGCGTTGCCCGGCAGCCCGTTGCCGGCGATGTTGGTTGATTTGACGTCGACCGCGAAACGGCCGCTCGTGCCCGCCGGCAGGAAGACGTTCTCGAGGTTGTTGCGCGGATCCGCCGCGCCGCCGAGCGCCGACTGGCCGTTCGAGAAGACGTTGCCCTTGTAGGAGCCGCTGCCGGTGTGGACGACCAGGTCGAGGTCGTTGACGAACGAATTGCCCGAGGTCGGGCCGGGTGCGTCGCTCCAGGCGAGCGTCACCTTGAGCGGATCGGTGGTGTCGCTGACCGAGTACACGCTCCGGCGCGTCTGCCCGCTCGCGGTCATGAGCTGCGTCTGATCGATGAACTCACGGGCGGTGCCGTCGACGATGTTGCCGAGGTTGCCGCGCCCCCAGCCCTGGATCTGGGTCGGGATGTGGGCGTTGGTGCCGCCGGCGCCGTCGTTGCCGCCGAAGATGTCGGTGGCGGTGTTGACGAGGATCGCCTTGGTGAGCGCCGGCGAGGGAACCTGAGCGCCGGGGCTCTCCTCGCGGTCGTACCAGTCGCGCACCAAAGCCGAGAGGCCGGTGATCTCGGGCGCCGCCTGCGAGGTGCCGGAGACCAGCGAGTAGAACGAGCTGCCGGCTGGGAACTGCGGGGTGCAGGTGCCGCTGCCGTTGTAGCTGGCGCCGACCTGCGGCTGCGCCCCGGTGACGTGCGTACCGGGAGCGACGACGTCCGGCTTGATCCGCCCGTCGTCGGTCGGCCCGCGGCTGGAGAAGTCGATGATGTCCTTGGCGCTGTTGGCGCCGGCGTCGGTGACCCCGCAGCCGTCTGTGCCGGCGGCCCGGACGTTCTCCGAGGCGCCGACCGTGATCACGTTCTTCGCCGTGCCGGGGGCGCCGATCGTGTTGGCGCCCGAGCCCGAGTTGCCGGCGGAGAAGATCTCGACCATCTGCTGGTTGCCCGCAATCCCCGCCCGCGCGTCGCGGACGAGGGCGTCGAACGTCTGCGAGTCGACGTTGTAGGCGCCGTTGACGGGAGCGCCCCAGGAGTTGTTCGAGACCCGGGCGCCCTCGGCGTACGCCCCGTCACGGAGAGTGGGGAACGACACTCCCGGGTTGAAGGAGCCGGCGCAGTTGAAGATCTTGGTCGCGCCGACGCGCGCGCGGGGGGCGATCCCCATCCCGTAGTTGAAGCCCTGCGCGTCCTCGAACGTCGCGCCGGTGGCCGCGTTGAAGCCGGTGGCGATCGAGCCGACGTTGGTGCCGTGGCCGCCGCAGTCGCGGGCGTCGGGGTCGGAACCGAACTCCTGCGCATAGTCGAGCCTGCTCGCGCCGGTCGGGTTGCCGTTGACGTTGAAGTCGCGGTGCCTTCCCGCCGGAGCCGGGACCACGCCCTTGTCGAGGCCCTCGTCGGTGATGTCGACGGTGAATGGCATCACCGAGGTCGGGAACCCCTGGGCATTGAGGAAGGAGAGGTAGCCGGGCCCGATCGGCGTCGTGCCGCCGGTCAGCCGGCCGCGAACGATCTCCGCCGCACGCTCATCGAGCAGCTCCGGCTCGACCGTAGGCTCGACCGCGACGACCCCGGGGTCGGTGGCGAGCTCGTCGACGCGGCCGGCGTCGAGCGCTGCGAACTTGGTGACCACATCGCCCAACGCGGTGTCGGGACGAAGCCTCTTGCCGGCGGCGAGGATCTCCCGCGCCGCGGCGCCCGGGGCGCCGGCGAGCGTTTGGACCGCTACGTCGACGGTCCCCGAGGCGGGGATGCCGGGGGCGGTCTTGTCGGCGGCGGTGAACTTGGTCACGCCGCGGACCACGTCGTCCTTGGCCAGACCCGCGAGCGCCGCGGCGTCGCCATGCACGATGTAGGCGTTCTGGGCGGTGTAGGTGACGATCGTCGCGCCGGTCGCGCGCATCGAGTCGAGCCACGCGTCCTTGATCGGGCCGACGAACTGGACCACCGCGAGCGACTCGCCCGCGCCGGCGTTCAGGGCCCGAGCCTTCGCCGGGTTGAGCTTGCCGGCCTCGGTGGCGACCGAGCGCATGTCGTCGCGCCGGTCGGCACCGGCGGCGCGAAGCACGGCGTTGGCCGCGCCGTCGGCGGAGACGAGCGTGAACGCCTCGTAGCGGGCGACGGTGCGTGCCCCCGCGGCCTCGATCGAGGCATCGCCCTGGGCCCGTGCCGGGACGAGGTACAGATGGCGGCCGTCAAGGGCCGCGGACGCACCACCCCCGCCGTCGCCGCCCGAAGCCGCGTGCGAGCTCTGGCTCTGGACCGCGATCGCCACCGTGATCGCCGCGAACAACGCGAAGCCGGCCAGCGCTGCTCGCTGCCGGCGGGCCGAGTGCGTCATCTGTATCCCCAAGCTCTGGTGGTCAACGGCGTCCCTACCGTGGGACCACCAAACCACACCGTGGCCCCCCGGTCAAGCGCTCCTAGATACGCGGTGCGAGCGAGACGTGCTCGCGGCGGACGACCCGCATGCCCCTCGCCAGGTAGTTGGCGAGGGCGTGCGGGCCGTCGAGGGTGTTGGTGGAGACCGCGACCTTCGGCCCGAGCTCGAAGCCGCGCCGGATCGCCGCGGTCAGCGCGTGGCCGCCGATCCCGAGCCCGTGGTAGCGCGGCAGCAGGCCGAAGTAGGCGAGCTGGACCAGCCGGCCGCGCTCATACGGCTCGAGCTCGAAGTAGCCGGCGCGCTCGGCGTCGACGGTGACGACCCAGGTCTCCACCCGGCGCTCCCAGCGGGCCCACTGCTCGTCGGACCAGGAAAGGCGGTCGGTCCACGCGTAGTCGGCGCCGACCTGCTCGTAGAACCAGCGGTTGAGCCGCGGGTCGTGGGCCGGCTCGAGGTCGAAGGCGCGCGCCGCCGCACGGTCGGGCGGGCGCAGGTCGCCGGGCTCATCGATCTGGAGGTGGGTCTTGACGACCGAGTCGGAACCGTTCCTCACGCACGCGGAGGCTAATCGAGGGCGGCCCAGCGCGTGCACGCCTCAGCCGCCGCGTCGAGCGCCGGGCCCAGCGCCTCGCCGGCGCGCGCCAGGTCCCAGTCGCGCTCGGCGAGCCCGGCGACCAGAGTGCCCATGAACGCGTCGCCGGCGCCGAGCGTGGAGACGACCTCGACCTCGGGCGCGGGAGCCTCGGCCTCGCAGGCGCCGCGGATCACTGCCCCCTCCGACCCGAGCGTGACCACGGCGAGCTCGGCGCCGAGCTCGGCCAGCCGCTGCGCCGCGGCCCGCGGGTCGTCGACTTGCGCGATCGCGATCGCCTCCTCGCGGTTGGCGCGGACCACGGTCGAGCCCGCGATCAGCTCGCGCGAGGCGTCCGCCGCCGGGCCGACCTCCCCGCCCCACCGGTTCGGGCGGATGTTGGGGTCGAGGCAGACCTTGGCTCCGCGCTCAAGCGCCAGCTCGCGGGCCCGCAGCGTCACCCGCCGCTCGCCGGGCGTCGCCAGCGTCGTCGAGCTGTAGACGAGCGCCGAGGCGCCGGCGATCATCTCGTCGAGGCGGGGCGCCACCGACGC
Organism: uncultured Solirubrobacterales bacterium; assembly: GCA_963811505.1. Taxonomy (GTDB): domain Bacteria; phylum Actinomycetota; class Thermoleophilia; order Solirubrobacterales; family 70-9; genus WHSW01. Next base: position 292,042 of record CAWERC010000003.1, read on the forward strand.
GACCGCGACCTCCACGGCGTCGCCGTAGATCTGAAAGCTCGGGTTGCGGTCGCGATCGAAGCTGGCGAAGGCGACCGGCGTCTGCTCGCCCTCCAGCAGCTCGAAGAAGCGCAGGTCGACCCCCTCGCGCTCCAGGCGCGCGGCCAGCCACCTCCCCCACTCGTCGTCGCCGGTGGCGCCGGCGAGCGCCGCCGGGGCTCCCGCCCGCGCCGCCGCGACCGCGACGTTGGCGAGCGCGCCGCCGAAGTGGGGAGCGAAGCAGTCGGCGTCGGTGAGCGAGTCGACCGGGCGCTCGCAGATCAGGTCGACGAGCCCCTCGCCGAGGCAGACGATCATCGCGGCCTCAGCGCCGCCGCGTCGTCTTCTTCTTCTTGACCGTAAAGGCCGCCCGCGCGGGAGTCGGATCGGGGATCTGGTTGACGAGCGCGCGGATGGTCACGAAGTGCTCGCCGGTGCCCAGCCCCTTGACCTTCCAGGGCGAGGTGCAGGCCTGGTAGGCGAGGCCGTCGAGCGAGCACTGGAAGTTCGAACCGGGCAGGCTGGAGGTGAACGCGACCGAGGCCTTGGGCTTCGTCGTCTTCTTCTTCGGCGCCTTGGTGATCGTCGTCTCGGGGGCGCCGACGTGACAGGCCAGCTGCGTGGTCGGGATCGTCGGGCACGCGTCCTGGGTCTCGTCGCCGAAGCCGTCGCGGTCGGCGTCGGGCTCGAGGTCGGCGTTGATCATCAGCTCGATCCCGGCCCTGTTGTCGCTGGACGGCGGCGCCGTCGCGCCGTTGGCGAGCGGGTCCCTCCACTCGTCGAGCGCGTCGTGAAACGACGCCGGCGTGTGGGCGATGGTCACCCCCGCGGGCCCCGGGATATCGGTCAGGTCGACGCCGATCAGGTCGCCCGCCTCGACCGGAAGCCTGGTCGGGAACTCGTAGGTCCTCGTCGCCGAGACCGGCAGCGTCACCTCGGCCGACGTGGCAACCCCTGTGGTCCCCCGGATCACGCGGAACGCCGCCGTGACCGGGAACGGGTCCCCGCCGCGCGCGATCCGCCACTTGACGATCACGCCCTGCGACGGCACGACCGGCCCGGCGGGTGCCTGCGCGGCCTCGTCCAGCCCGGCGATCGCCTCGGTGCACCCGTGCGTCACGGCACCGAGGTCGATCGGACAGATCGCGGCGGTGGGCTCGTGCTGGAGGTTGCTGCCGACCGTCTTGAGGGCCTGCGCACCGGGGGCGGCGATCGCCACCACGACGATCGCGGCCAGGCCGACCGTCAATACGCGGCTCATCCTTGAGACCTCGCGACGCCGTCCCGCATGGAGTCAGGGTACCGGCGCCGCGCGCTCGGGTGTGCGACAAGCTGGGGCGGTGAGCGCCGCCACAGCCGAGACCGACCGCACCGAAAGAGCGCTCGAGGCGGCCGCCCAGCTCTTCGAGCGCATCCTGTGGGAATCCGAGACCGCCAACGCCGTGCGCGAGCAGCTGACCGGCCACGGCCTCGACGAGCCGGCCCTGCGCGAATTCGGCGTCGGCTACGCCCCGGGCGACTGGCAGGGCTCGATCGACGAGTTGCTGCAGGCGGGCTTCACCGACCGCGAGCTCGACGCGGCCGGGATCGCGACCCGGTCCCGGCGCGGCCACCTGCAGGCGCAGTTTCGTTCCCGCGTCATGTTCCCGATCCGCGACCCCGACGGCCGGATCACCGGGTTCGCGGGGATGGCGACCAACCCCGGGCCCTCGTGGCCGCTCTGGCTGACGTCCCCGGAGCGAGGCCCCTTCTCGCGCTCGTCGGCCCTGTTCGGGATCGACGCGGCGCTTGGGGCGATCGAATCGGGCGGCCGGGCCGTGGTCCTCTCCGACTGCCTCGACGTCCTGGTCGCCCACCAAGGCGACGACCGCGCGACCGTGGCGGTGATCCGCAGTCCGCTGATGCGCGAACACCTCGAGCGGCTGGCCGATGTCCTAGGCGTCCCGCTCGAGGATCTCTGGGTGGACCGCGACCACCGGACGGACGAGGAGCGGTCGGCGTCGCTCGTCGTTCGCGCCGACGCGCGCACCGAGCAGGAGCGCGAGACGCTCACCCGCGCCGACGTCGAGCCGCCGAAGACGAATCCGGCAGAGCGCACCTCGGAGGCGTCGATCGCCCCGGACGTCAAGCAGGAGCTGACGACCGGCGGCCACGCCGTCCTGTGGGTGATCCGGGTGGCGCTCGGCCTCGGGATCCCGCTCGGCTGGATGGTGGCCATGAGCCCATCGAGCGACGACCCCGCATCGAGCCCGTTCGTGATCGGGGTCGGCGGCGTGGCGCTCACCTACGCGGTCCTCACGGTCGTGGCCTCGGTGATCTCCGGGCGGATCCGCGCCCGCTCGCGAGCCCGGCGCATGCGCGGGCCGTGGGAGCGCGGCGCCACCGAGTGGCAGCCGCCCGCCTGGACCTATCACCTGTTCGAGGAGGTCCTGGTCGGCGCGGCGATGATCAGCGTGTTCGTCTGCCTCGCCCTCTTCGTGACGATCGGCGGGTTTACGACGGATTAGAGGTATCCGGCGGCGCTGAAAGCGATGAGTTTGGCTGCGGATCGCGGCCTCAGCACCAAGCAACCGATTGGAGCGGCGATGGGCGAACTGAATCAGGTGGCCGACGGCGTCTGGGTCCGGCAGAGCGAGTGGGTCTGGACCAACTCCATCGTGGTGCGCGCGGAGGATGGGCTGATCCTGGTCGATCCCGGCATCCATGGTGCCGAGCTGAACCAGCTCGCGGATGACCTCGGTCGGCTCGGCATTCCGGTGGTCGCCGGGTTCTCCACCCATCCCCACTGGGACCACCTGCTCTGGCATGACCGGTTCGGCGACGTGCCTCGCTACGCCACCGCCGCAGGCGTGAGCTTCGCCGATGAGACCCGAGCGCAGCAGCAGGAGGGGCCGGAGGAAGACGGCGCGTCGGGCGTCCCTCTCGACCTTGTCGCGTTAGTCACCCCACTGCCCGCGGACGGCGGACCCGTGCCGGGCGAGATCATCGAGCACCAGGCGCACGCTGTCGGCCACGCCGCGGTCCTCCTCGCGGACCGTGGCGTCCTGCTCGCCGGCGACATGCTCTCCGACATCCTGATCCCGATGTTCGACTCTCGCCAAGACGATCAGGTGGGAGCCTACGAGGCGGCGCTCGAGCTGCTGGCTGAGGCCGTCGGGCACGTCGATGTCATGGTCCCCGGGCACGGCGCCGTTGCCGAAGGTCCCGAGGTGGCGGCCCGCCTCGCCGCCGATCGTGCCTACATCGACGCGCTGCGGCGAGGAGAGGAGCCGGTCGATGCGCGTCTGGAGCAGGACTGGGTCTCCGGCCTCCACCAGTCGAACCTGGAGCAGGCCCGAGTGCGGTAGGTCTTCGGAAGCGCTCCTACTCCGGCAGTCCGATGTCTGCCAGCGCCTTTTCTGGGTCTTGGAACGGTCTGAAGGAGACGACCTTTCCCTTCCCCTTCAGGTGCACGTGCACGGTCTGCGCCGGCTCCTTGGGCGCGGACCGGATCGCGCTCGAGGGGCCCGGCTATCGATTGTGCCTCGAGGCCGGCGAGCTTGATCTCGAGCGATTCGAGGTCCTGACGGCGCGCGGCCGGTCGGGCGATCCTGCGGCACGATCCGGCGCTCGCCGTCGAGCCGTCGGAGGTACGGGCGCGACGCCACCTGCCGGCGCCGGAAACGCCGCTCGTCGGGAGCGATGGGTACTCAGCGTCGCTGCGCCGGAGCGCCGCGCCTGCTCCGGAACGCTCCGGCTACCTCGCGAGTCGCTTCCTCGTCGCCGAGCGGATAGATGTGCAGGGCATCGACCTCAGGCGTGTCTGCCAACTCCGTCGCCAGCTGGGTTGCCAGCGCCACTCCTCCGCCCATGGAGATCTGCCTGTAGGCAGCGTCCGGGACTTCACAGCCCGGAAGTCGTCGCGCTTGATCTGCCATCCGCTCGCTGCGAAGGAGGGCGATCCCCGCGTAGGGCGCACACCGGCGAGCAGGTCGCCCGCTCGCGCCAGGAACGCCGCGAGCGCCGATGGGTCGAAGACCATCTGCGATTGAACGAAGTCGGCCCCGGCATCGATCTTTCGCTCGAGCAGGCGCAACTCGCGGCCTAGGTCCGGCGCAAACGGATTCACGACCGCGCCCACTGCCAGCTCGTGCGGCGCTGCCCAATGCTTGGCAGTGGCGATCAAGGCGGTCGTCGTCAGGTCCTTCACGTGGGCGACCCCGTCCACTGGATCCCCATAGAGGCAGAGCACTCCCTCAGACCCGAGCGTCGCCGCACCGACCACCTGCGACTGCAGCGCGAGTCGGTTTCTGTCTCGGCAGGAGACGTGGACGACGGTTCTGACTCCCTGCTCCCGCGCGAGCGCGACGGCCGCGAGCGGCGACATGCGCGACTTACCGGCGTGGTTGTCGGTGAGCCCGACCACGTCGACCGTGTCGGCCAAGACCGCGATCCGCTCTCGCACGCGAGCGGCGTCCGCGGTGCTTGGCAGCGAAATCTCAGCGGAGGTGAGCGCCCTCGACGGCATCGCTCGTGATGCTATTGCTGGGGCGTGGCAGGCAAGGCATCGGAGCGGTTCGTCTGGGCGGTCGACACCCTGGAGGTTCGTCCGGCCGACCGCCTGCTCGAGGTCGGCTGCGGCCACGGCGTTGCGGTCTCGCTGGTCTGCGAGCGGCTGACGACGGGAACGATCACCGCGATCGACCGCTCACGCAAGATGATCGAGATGGCCACGCGGAGGAACCGCGAGCACGTCGACGCGGGCAGGGCTGTGCTCGAGGCCATCGCCCTGGAGGACGCGGACCTCGGCGATCGGCGGTTCGACAAGGTCTTCGCCTTCAACGTCGCTCCCTTCTGGCTGCAGCCGGAGGCGGCGCTCGGTGCCGTCCGCGAGCACCTCGGCCGGGATGGGGCCGTCTACATCTTCTGGGACGCGCGCCACTCCGCGCCGGAGCGAGCCCGGGACCTCGGGGACGAGCTGGCCGACCGGCTACGCGAGGGCGGATTCTCCGTCGACAGGGTGCTGGTCGAGGACCTGCGCCCGGTCCCCGCCGTCTGCGCTATCGGGCGGCCCCAGGGCCGACTCCCTGGGCGATAAGAGAGCGGGAGACGGGGCTCGAACCCGCGACCCCCAGCTTGGGAAGCTGATGCTCTACCAACTGAGCTACTCCCGCAGTAGGCGCGAATTCTAATAACTGCCGACGTCTAGCCTTCGGCCGGTGAGCGCGCGCACCTTCGCTGTCTTCGTCGGCGTCCTCGCCCTGATCGCTCTGCTCGCGTTCGGGCTCGTCTCCAAGGGCGAGGCGCGGCTGGAGATCGGCGAGCAGGTGCCCTCGACCGAGCTCCAGGTCCTCGGCGCCGCCGAGGAGACCGGCTCGCTCGCCGACTACCGCGGCAAGTGGGTGCTGGTCAACGTCTGGGCCTCATGGTGCGGGCCGTGCCGCGACGAGGCGCCGGCGCTCGAGGCCTTCTACCGCCGAGCACCAGGGCGAGAACTTCGAGATCCTCGGCATCGACACCCAGGAGACCGGCGAGGGCGGGATCGACTTCGTCGCCGAGTTCCGCCTCGGCTACCCGCAGCTGCACGACGGCGACGGCGACTACGCCAAGGAGGGCCTGAAGACCACCGGGCGTCCCCGAGACCTTCCTCGTCGATCCCGAGGGCAACCTCGCGGCCTACGTCCCCGGCCAGGTCACCGAGGAGTGGCTGGACGAGCAGGTCGCGCCGATGATCGAGGGGAGCTGAGGATGCGCCGGCCCGGTCATTGGCGAGTTTGTGGCGCTATGCGACCCATAACTCGCCACACCCTGACCGCGCTGGCGCTCGCGGCGCTCGCGATCCCGGCGACCGCCCCCGCCGCCGAGCCCCAGACCTCCCTCCCCGACATCGAGGACGAGGTGATGTGCGTCGTCTGCGGCGTCACCCTCGAGCTCGCGACCGAGGCGCCGCAGGCGATCCAGGAGCGCGACTTCATCCGCAAGCTGATCGCCCAGGGCCTGACCAAGGACGAGATCAAGGACCGGCTCGTCGCCGAGTTCGGCTCCGAGGTGCTGGCGATCCCCGACGACGAGGGGTTCGACCTGGCGGCGTGGCTGGTACCGGGCGTGGCGATTGTGCTCGCCGGCGCGGCGATTTTCGTCGGGCTTCGGCGGTGGCGGCGCGGCGGCCCTCCCTCCGACGGGGGAGGTTCCGCGGAACCGCCCGACCCGGTTGACGCCGAGGATTCGGAGCGACTGGACGCGGATCTGGCGCGGTACGAGCTCTAGCTCCGCATTCGGCCGAACCGGCCGGAACGGAGGGGGCCCGGCCGCGGCGATGGCCCGGCGGCAGCGGACGCCGACGGCTCGGAGCAGCTCTAGTTGCTCAGGGCTCGCCCACGACGACGGCGGCAATCGTGGGGTTGTCGATTATCAGATCGCCACCCGATTCCCGGCACCGGAGAGCCAGCGTATGCGGACCGGGGTCGAGGGGCGAAGACATCTTTGTCAGCGCGAACCCGTCAGCTTCAGTTCCGCCGAGAAACTCGCCATTTGACTCGGTCCCGTCAACCGCCATCGTGCACACGCCTGATCCTGGCCGAGCGCCCTTGCTCGCGGTCGCAACGACTAGAACCGGGGCCTCCCGTGGCAGTCGGATCGTTTGGCCGACGCAGTCAACTGTCCCGCCTGAGACTGGATCACACCCGCCGGAACTCTCGTCCCCGACGGCCATGGGCCCGGTCAGTGTGGGCTCGTTGATTTGACGCCCGCCGAGTGTGTCGTCGGCGACATCCTTGCCCTTGATGGACCGGTTCTCGATTTCGGAGGAGCCGATCTTCGAAACCGCGTACGCGCTGCCGCCGATCGCGACGAACAGCGCGAGATAGGCGACGACGGTGGCGTGGCTCGGGGATCGGATTTTCACGAGGCTCTCCCGAACTCATTAACAGCCGGCACCGCGCGTGGTTGCGCCGTAGGCCGCTAGCGGGCGCGAACTATCACCTTGCGCCATTTCGAAACCGACCCCTTGAACGGCCAGTTGCCCTCGTTGCGAACCTTGACTCGGAAGCGGAACAGGGCATCCGCCGTCAGTGCCTTCGAGAACCTGTAGGCAAGTCGATAGGTGCCGTCAGGTTCGGTCCGGAACGGTTCCTTCAGGGTCCGCTGGCGCCCCGTCTTCAGCCGGTACTGGATCTCGACCAGCTTGCCGCCAGAGGGGATCCGGGCGCCTCGGTGGCGGACCTTGCCCGCGAACACGATCGCCGTCCCCTCCTCGATCTCGTCGGATGAAGTTCGGAAGCTGGCCGCGCCCCTGACAGCGAATCTGCCGACCGCATCCTCCGCCGGCAGGTAACGGTTGGTGCCCGCGAAGACGGCCTCGATCGAGCGGGTCGGACCCGCGGGTTCGGGCGTCGAGAACCGGCCCTCCTGGTCGGTGATCACCGGCCGCTCGGCGCGCGGGAAGAGGGCGCCGTTGTCGAAATGGTCCACGACGACGATCGGCTGCCCGGTAAGCGGTTCGCCGTGAACGTCGAGCAATCGGCCGTGAACCCGGGTGCTCGTCCCGTAGGGAACGGTCTGTCCCGTCGAACCGCCGTTGCCGAGGCTGGTCCGAAGCTCCACGGGGCTGCGGAGCGGGAAACTGAGACGCATCGGGGTGCCGTCGTCGCGCACGGTCGTCTCCAAATGGTTCCCCGCAACATCCTCGACCGTGAGGCGGAACTCGTACTCACCGGGCGAGACTCCGGAAGACTCCACCCGGGCCCGAGCTTCGCCGTCGAGGACCCGGGTCTCGAGCGGCAGCCAGCTGGTTGCACCCACCGCGCGGTAGGAGATTTGGGCGGCCGCGACACCGGAATGGGCGTCGGAGACATCGGCGACGATCAGCTCTGGGTCGTCGCGCGACTGCTGGTCCGCGAATGCCGCCCGCGGTCGCGCGTTATCGACCCGAATCGCCTCGCTCTCGGCGACCGTGTTGCCCGCATAGTCGGCGGTGTACGCAGTGACGACGTTCGCACCGTTCACAAAGGGTGATTCACGGGTGTCGACGGCAATGGCCAGTGAATCGATCTCGGCATCACATGGGATCAACCGCGGAGAAAAGTTCCATTGGAGGCCGTCCGTGGTGCAGTGCGCAGCACCGCGACCCATCTCGTCGCCGTTCGCGTACGCAACAACCTGATACGCCCCCGCGCCGACGTCAGCAGCATCCGCAACCACCATCTTCGACCCACGAATCCACCCGCCGCCGAGCATAGTGCCGCCAAATGCCGTGATCTCCGGGTCGACGTCGTCTGCCACGGCCAGCACTAGGTTGCGGACGTACGCATGCGCGTTCGGGCCCGCAGGGCAGCCACCGGCCCGGCTGCAGGCGAGGCGAATGATGAGCTGCGCGTGGTTAACGTCGAAGCATTGATTCACCCAGCCTGCGGGTTGGTCGCCGCCGGACGCGAGGACCTGGAACCCGGGGAACACCAGAATCTCGGCGAGGTGATGCGAATCGCGGCGAAGGCGGTGATCGAGGCATACGGTCTCGAAGTGCGTGCCTGGCTTAGCCGTGATCGCGAACTGTGTGTGCGCGCTGTTGCTGGCCGCTCCGTCGTTGTAGATCCCGAGCTTCAGGTCGGGAGAGGTCGCGTTGCAGTCGTTGACGGTTTGGTAGCTGGGGTGCGCGCCCACCTGCTCGATCTCGTCCGCCTCGGTGTGCCACGGGTGGCATTTGACGACGTTGTAGATCCCGCCCGTCGCCGCCGCCGGCGAGGCGAGGCAGCCAAGCGCGATCGTCGTAAGGAACGCGAGTAGAACCAGACGAGTCCTCATGGGCCGAACTCCTGGTGGACCGCCTGGGTCGGCGACGGGTCGCCACCGCTCGGAGGCGGCGGTGAGGATTCGGTCGGGGGCGGTGCGGCGGCGGTCGCGACGCCGAACTCCTGCTCTTGCGGGGGCGCGGTCGGTGCGACCGTCGGCGTCACGGTTTCGGATTCGGCCGTCACGGGGGGCTCGGGGTCGGGGCGCGACGCCGGCTCGGTGGCGACGGCCTCTTCACCGCCCGATTCGTTTGGAGGCGGAGGCGCCACGAACCCGTTTCTGATCGACGGCAGTGTTTCGGTCGTCAGGGCCGGTCGCGGCTGATCCTTTCCGCGGTCGCGCGTCGCGCGCTCGTGCGGCGGTCGGGCGTCCTGTGTGGAACCCGTTCCGAACGGGCCGATGCCCGCCGCCACGCATGCCGTTGCGGCGACGCCACCGCCGACGCAAGCGATCGCGACCTTTCCCGCCGCCCCGAGGGTCGCGAGCTTGGTCAGCACCCCGGCGCCCGCGGCGCCGGCTCCTCGCAGGCCGCCGGCCGTGGCGATCTGACCGGTCGCCTCCTCGGCGCCGCTCGAGCCACCCCGGGCGACCAACGCCGCCGCGCGGTCGCCGAGCTCGGCCAACCGGTCACCGATCCCGAGGTGACCGTCAAGTCCGTCGATCGCACCGAGCGTCGCGACCGACCCGCCCAGATCATGGAGATGGCCGGTGAGGCGGGCGACGAACTCCGAGCAGGGGCGGCAGTGCGCCAGATGCGCTCGGGCCTGTCGCGCCTCGTCCTCCTCCGCCAGGCCGGCAGCGAAAGCCTTCAACACGGGCTCGCGATCGGAGCACCAGCGGCCACTCTCAACCGCCCGCATCCGCTCGGCCAACTCGTCGACGCCGCGGGTGACCTCCTTGCGATACGCGCGGGGCGAGAGCCCGGAGACCAGGCTGCAAACCTGGCTCGGCTCGAGCCCCCACCCGTAGCGGAGCAACATCACGGCACGGCGCCGGGGCGGCAGCGACGTGAGCACGTCGCGGGCGATGAGCGATCTCTCTTCGCTGGCCGCCTTCTCTTCCGGCCCGTCCGTCTGATCCGGGACGGCATCGACGAGCTCGAGCGGCGCGGTGGGCTTGCGGCGCCGCCGGCGGATCTCCTTGCCCGCCTGGTTGGCGACGGCCGTCAGCAGGTAGCTGCGGATCTCGTCGTCGGTGAGCTCGGCGTGACGGCCCGCGAGCGCCCGCAAGGTTCCGGCCCAAGCGCTCGCGTAGATGTCATCCAGTTCATCGGCGCAGAACGCCCCGCGAAACGCCCGGGCGACCATCCCCTTCGCCGGTCGCTCGAACTCGCCGAACAAGCGCCCGGCCCGTTCGCGCCATTCGTCGTCCGCAATTCGAAGCGGCCTGCGAGCGGACGCGGTGGCGGTGGTGACGGGCTTCATCCGGCTTCCCGTCTTCGACAACCCCGCGGCGCGCTCCACCGCCCCCGGGCGCGCGACGCTGCTGGAGCGCGACGCCTCCCGACTTCATCGATCCCCTTACTCACCCCGATCCCCCGGATGCGCGATTGGTCAGCGATCGTACGAACGGGGCGCCGGCGCGTGTCGCAGTCGGGCCGGCCCAGTGCCCGAACCGTGCATCGGATCGCCGCAAATTGCGACAACTTTCTTGACCCGACGACTCCTACCGTCGCGATCAATCGGTCTCGCATCGAACAGTTGGATGCCAGACCGATCTGTTCGGTCAGACAGCGATACTTACCCCATGCGCTTGAACTTCCTCGCCCCCACCGCCACCGTTGCCGCCCTCGCCCTCACCGCCACCGCCTCGGCGGCCCCGATCGTGGACACCGGCACCCCCTCGCTGCCCCCGTTCACCGGCTCGGCCGCCACCCCGCACAAGCTCAAGGACCCGACCAAGGCGCCGCAGAACCCGTATATGGCGAAGAACCCGAACAACAACATCCACAACGACACGTGGATGACCGACGCCTACCAGCGCTCCGGGCCGCTCGGCAACAACCTCGTGCAGACATCCGGCTCGCTGCCGCCGTCGCTGTGCGGGTCGCTGACCTTCGACAGGCAGGGCCGGATCGTCAGCGTCTGCCCCTCGTCGGTCGCCCCGCCGACCGCGCGGATCATCGACCCGGTCACGCTCGCGCATGATCTCCGCCTACACCCTGCCGACCGCCCCCAACCCGCCGGGGACCAAGGAGTACCAGAACTTCACCGGGGGCGGCTACTTCTATCTCGACAACAAGGACCGGATCGTCGTCGCGACCAAGACCGACCACATCTTCGTCATCAACGAGGGCCCCGACGGCAACACGCTGACGCTGGAGAAGGACTACGACCTGACCCCGGTGCTCGACGAGGCCACCGAGCGGATCAGCTCCGCGCTGCCCGACTTCAACGGGCTGCTCTGGTTCGTCGTCAAGGCCACCGGCCGGGTCGGGACGCTCGACTTCGAAGACCGGCAAGATCAGGACGAAGACTACTGGGCGAGGAGATCGAGAACTCGTTCGCGGTCGGCGAGGACGGCGTCTACATCGTCTCCGACAAGGCGATGTACAAGTTCAAGGCCAACGCCAAGGGCAAGCCGCGGATCCTGTGGCGGAAGAAGCTATCCGAACTCCGGGATCGTCAAGCCCAGCCAGGTCAACGCCGGCTCCGGCACGACACCGACGCTGATGGACAACGGGCTGGTGTCGATCACCGACAACGCCGACCCGATGAACGTCGTCGTCTACCGGACGCGAGACGAAGCTCGACAAGGGCGAGAAGCGGGTCGTCTGCAAGGAGCCGATCTTCGGCAAGGGAGCGAGCGCGACCGAGAACTCGATCATCACCGCCGGGCGCTCGCTGATCGTCGAGAACAACTACGGCTACCAGGATCCGTTCGGCATGAACGCCGGCGCGGTCACCGAGCCGGGCTTCGTCCGCGTGGACGTCAACAAGAAGCTCACCGGCTGCAAGACGAAGTGGACGAACACGGAGGTCCGCGCGCCGACCGTGGTGCCGAAGATGTCGACCAAGAACGGCCTCATCTACACCTATCAGCGGCCCGAGGACCCGATGGCCCAGGGCTACTACTGGACCGCGATCGACTGGCGCAACGGCAAGACGGTGTGGACCAAGTACGCGGGCTCGGGGCTGTCGTTCAACAACAACTACGCCGGGCTGGCGCTCGGCCCGGACGGCACCGCCTACCTGGGCGTGATCGGCGGGATCATCGCCCTGCGCGACGGCGCCTGAGCGCGCCGTCCTCGCCGCGAGACCCGGCGTACGGAAAAGCCCGGAAGGGCCTCTTGCTATTGCCGCCATTCGGTGGGACGATCGGCTACAGCCCGTTCGTGTTCGGGACGCAGAGCATCAGGAGGACCTCCCCATGTCGGCAGGGATTCGCCAGCACATCCGCTCGAATGTCTACGGGCTGATTGCGGTTTTCATCGCCCTCAGCGGCACGGCCTACGCCATCGACGGCCCGCTTCCCGGTCAGAACCAGGTGGGCTCGCAGGACATCATCAACGACGAGGTGGCCGCGGCCGACATCGCCCCCGACGCGGTGAGAACCCCGATGGTGCTGGCCGAGACGCTCCTTGGCTCCGACATCGCCGACGGCGCGATCTCATCCTCCGAAGTTCTGGACGAGTCGCTCGGCGCAGCGGACATCGACACCGGCGGGGTCACATCGTCCGAGGTCCTCAACAGCACCCTCACCGACGCTGATCTGGCAGCCGACTCGGTCGGCTCCTGGGAGCTCGACAACAACGCCTTCAACTCCGAGATCGCCGAGACTTCGCCGGGCTACCCCTTCGGGATCACCAACGACTCGATCCAGTCCCGAGAGGTCAGCCCGGACAGCCTCAACGGCTCCGACGTCGCGACCAACTCGCTAACCGGTGCCAACATCGATGAGAGGACTCTCAACGCGCTCGACGGCAACGACGCTCACGATCAGACGTGCAATCCGGAAACGAATTCCTACCTACAGTGCGCCGAGCTCAGCTTTAACGCCGGTCGTCCAATGTCAGTCCTGATGATGGCCACCTACCAGTATCACGGCGTCGATGACAATCCCCTCGGTAGGTGCCGCACGACACTGGATGGCGCCGAGATCTCTGAAGCCCGCCTCTACAACTCAGACCACTCCTCTGAAATCGGCGGTAGCCAGGTCGACGTTGTCGACGTTGACGCCGGCAGCCACACATTCGGCCTCGATTGCAACGAAATCTATCCCGACGACCACGACCTCATCGTCGCCGACATCGACCTCGCCGAGGTGCAGCTCGCAATCGACTGATCACCGCCCCGAACCCGCCCGGGACCCGCGAGTACCAGAACTTCACGGGCGGTCGCTACTTCTATCTCGACAACAGGACCGGATCGTCGTCGCGACGAAGACCGACCACAGCGGCCGGAAGGGCCCCTTGCTATTGCCGCAATGCGGTGAAACGATCGGCTGAGCCCCGTTTGCGCTCGGGACACAGAGACTCAGGAGGACCTCCCCATGTCGTCAGGGATTCGCCAGCACATCCGCTCGAACATCGTCGGCTACATGGCGCTGTTCGTCGCCCTCAGCGGCACCGCCTACGCGATCGACGGCCCGCTTCCGGGCCAGAACCAGGTCGGCTCGCAAGACATCATCAACGACGAGGTGCTCGCGGCCGACATCGGTCCCGACGCGGTCAGAACCCCGATGGTGCTGGCCGACACGCTGCTTGGCGAAGACATCGCCGAGGGCGCGATCTCATCCTCCGAGGTCCTGGACGAGTCGCTCGCCGAAGCGGACATCGACACCGGCGGGGTCACATCCTCCGAAGTCCTCAACGGCGACCTCACCTACTTCGACCTCGGAAGCGACTCGGTCCGCTACTCCGAGCTCGACCCGGGCGCCTTCAACAGCGAGTTCGCCGATCTCGGCATCAATTACGGCATCGCCAACGACTCGATCCAGTCAAACGAGGTCAGCGCGGACAGCCTCAGCGGCTCGGACATCAACGAGTCCACGTTCGCACCGAGCATTGACGCGGTGCACGCAAAGGGGCACGACTATTCGTTCGGACCGCCAATCGCGTCGACGGAGACGAACGTGCTGACCGACAATCTCAACGCCGGCACTTGGGTCGTCTTCGCCGAGGTCAACATCTACAACGGCGGCGACGCGACCAGGCTCTACTGCGGGATCTGGACCGACGACACGGAACGCGAGAAAACCTACAAGCACATCGAGGCGGAGTTCGACGACAGTAACTATGACGTCCACATTCCGATGACCGCCGTGTTCGAGACCACGAGCCCGACGGCGCTCAGGCTCGCATGCGGCGACCCCGGCGACGATGGAGACCTGTTGCCGCGCTCAGCGGATCTGGTGGCGATTCCCGTCGATTCGGTGGGTTGAGAGACGTCTCCGTCAGGGAGCGATGCTGCGCTTCAGGATCAGCCCGTAGTCGTCGCTGACCGAGACGCCGGTGGACCAGGCCTGGCCAGCCGGGTCGACGGCGACCGCCAGCGGGTTGCCGAACTCCATCGGCACCTGCTCGCTGCGCCATTTCTCCCTGACCAGGCGGTACGCGGCGGGGTGCGCCCAGGCGTCGGTGCCGGTCGAGGTCGCCACGGCGTACGTCGGCGGGCCCTGGACGATCGAGTTCAGCGAGGTGGCCCTGCCGACCGTCGGCGCGGTCTCGCGCACGAACGTCCACCCTGAGCGGCGCAGGACGAGCGGCTCGCTGCCGACGCCGCCGACCGCGCGGATGCGGCCCCCGAGGGCGTCGACGTCGCTGAGGTGGCTCGTCGCGGGCAGCGTCGTCGGATCGAACGCCGACCGCCAGCGGCCGGCGTGGTAGTAGGCCAGCAGGGCCCGGTCGCCGGAGCTGCTGGGGCAGGTGCCGGCGACGTAGGGGTCGCCGTAGGGCCCGATTGTGATCCCGCCCGGGTCCCAGCGCCACAGGGTCCCGTCGTCGGCGAGCTTGCAGCCCGCCGGCCCCGGTTTCAGCGCCGACCCGGGCAGCGGGACCTCCGTCCAGGCGCCGTCCTTGCGCCGGAGGATGAACGCCTGCCAGTAGCCGCTCAGCGGGTTGAACTTCTCACCCGCCGCCCAGACCGTGTCGGCGTCGGCGGCGATCGCGCTGAAGCTGGAACCGAGCGGGGTCGGCGGGAGGTTGACGAGCGACCACCTCGTCCCGTTCCAGTGCAGCACGAGCGGCTTGCTCGTCCGGTTGCCGGGCGCGGTGGCGCTGGTCCCCGCCGCCCAGATGTTGTTCGGGCCGGCGGCGTCGGCGTCGAAGATCAGGTCCTTGGCCGGGGCGGTCTCGACGTCCGGCGTCGGCACGGTCGTCCAACTGCTGCCGTCCCAGTGCTGGGCCAGGGTGCGGAACTCGAACGCCCCGCCGACGACGGCGAAGGAGTAGCCGATCGCCCAGACGTCGTCGGTTCCGGGAGCGACGACGCCGCGGAAGTTCTGGGTGCGGCCGGACACGCTCGGGTGCGCGCTCGGGTCCCAGGTCGGCGGAACGGCCGCGGCGACGGCGGGAACCGCAACGGCGGCGATCGTCGCCCCCACCAGCGCGCGCCTCCAGCGCCTCGAACGAACGGCGATCCCTGCCATCAGCGCGCCCATCCTAAGCGCGCGCGGCTCGGTACATGTGAACGTCCCGTGCGCGGCTAGCCCGCGAGCGCGAGCCCGATCGCCTGACCGAACGCCTGGTTGCTGAAGACGCAGTTGTTGTTGCCGGCGATGTCCTCGTACCACGACTCCAACCTGACCGTGCCCAGCGGACCGCGCGTCAGGTAGGTGACGCGATCGACCCTGCCGTCGCCGGTCGTGTTGGCCGTCACCGCGGTGCTGGCGCCGTTGGCCAGCGGCGCGTTGATCCCCAGGGGCGGCTCGCCGGTGTCGGTGTAGACCCGCAGGTTCGAGCCGGAGACGTTCTTCAGCGAAACGGAGGGCTCGCCGGAGGCGCTGCACGCAAAGTCGAGCTGCGCCCAGCTGACGAACGGCGCGTAGGACCCCGAGCCGCCGGTGGACACCATCGAGAAGCCGGCGTCGGAGAGCGCGTAGCGGTCGTCGGTCTCGGACTTCGTGTAGAGGTTCGACGAGTCGAGGCCGTCGAGCGCATCGGCGGTCAGCGTCGAGCCCGGCCCGTCGACGGTGAGCAGCTTGCCGAGCAGCTCCTGCGGCGTGTCGCCGTCGATCGCCAGGGTCGATTCATCGATGTCGACGCCCGTGAGGTTTTCGTCCTTGACCTCCTCGCTGCGCACCGCGCCCTCCTTGATCTGCTTCGACTTGACGCTGTCGCGGGCGAGCCCCGCCGCGTAGGCGACCCCGCCGAGCGCGATGAAGAGCGCGACGTAGCCGATGACGTTCGACCGGATGTGGCCGCCGATCCTGCCGTTCATGAGCTCCCCTTCGTTAGCGGGTCCGGGGCGACCCTAATACTTGCGGGCATCTCCGAGCAAGCCGCGAGATCGCCGCAGCGTGGCACCGAGTTCGACTACGACCGGACGGTCGCGCTCTCCGACGGCGTCTTCGCGATCGCGCTCACGCTGCTGGTCCTGAACATCCCGCTGCCCGACGAGGGCGGCGATCTGTGGGAGAAGCTGGACGACCTCCTCCCCGACCTGGGCGCCTACGCCCTCAGCTTCACGGTGCTCGGGTTCATGTGGCTGCGCCACCACAGCTTCTTCCGCGAGCTGAGCGGGATCGACCGCCCGCTTGCGCTGCTCAACCTGCTCTACCTGGGCTTCGTCGCGTTCATCCCCTTCCCCACCCAGCTCCTCGCCGCGCGCGGCGACGAGAGCGCGGCGGTCGTCGTCTACGCCCTGACGATCGCGATCAGCGCCACGATCGCGGCGACGATGCGGCTCAGCGCCGAGCGCAACGGGCTGACCGCGGCCGAGCCGTGGTCGCTGATGGAGCGCTTCGCGGTCCCGGCCGTGTTCCTGGCGTCGGTCCCGATCGCGTTCGTCAGCCCGTCGGCCGCCATCTACTCGTGGCTGTCGCTGATCTTGATCGGGCGTTGGCTCGGGCGGCGGCAGGAGCGCCGGTCGTCCGGGGCGGGTTCGTAGCCCGGCTACGCGCCGGTGCGCTCGAGGCTCTCGCGCTGGCGCTCGGCCGCGGCACGTCGGGCGTCGCCGACGGTGAGGTCCTCCTCGCCGCGGGCACGCCGGTAGACGTTCTGGCCCTCGACCATCTCGCCCACCTCGCGCTCCTCGATCTCGGCCTGCGCCGCCCAGCTCGCCTGGCGGTCGGCGTCGGTGACGTCCGCGGTCCGGGCCGGGTGCCAGACGCCGAGCGCCAGGAAGACGATCGCGAGCAGGACGATTGATCCGATCACGATCAGGGTGAAAGCGTCCATGCTTACTCCCTACCCGATGGGCTTCCTGCGACACCATCCCTTCGAGCGCCGGCCGCGCAGGCACCGCCGCCTGGCGCTGGTGTGCGTGACGGTCGCCGCTCTCGTGCCGACCGTCGCCGGGCTCGCCGTCAAGCCGCTGCACGAGGACGAGACCGGCGACGGGATCGTCGAGTTCGAGCTCGCCGGCTCGGTCGAGCGCGCCGAGGAGATCCTCGCCACCTGGCGCGCCGAGGACGTGATCGACGACGCGAAGGCGATCCAGGTCTTCGACCTCGTCTACCCGCTGATCTACGCCGCCGCCCTCGCCGGGCTCTGCATCGCCGCCGCCGGCGCCTGGAGCCGCGGCGGGCGGGCGCGCCAGGCGCGGGTCGGGATCGGGATGGCCTGGGTCGCGTTCGCTGCCGCCGGCTTCGACTACGTCGAGAACCTGGGGCTGGGGATCTCGCTCTGGGACGAGCCCGCCTCGCCGTGGCCCCAGATCGCCTTCGTCGCCGCGATCGCGAAGTTCGCGGGCATCTACGCGTCGCTGCTCTACGCGCTGTCGGGCCTCGTCGCCTGGTTCCTCAACAGACGTGGGCGTCCGCCTGCGAGCGCACCACCTCGAATGCCGAGCCCGGGATCTCCTTGAGCTGGTTGAGGTTGTTGTCGTCCCAGCGCGCGTCCGAGCTGCCCTGGAAGTACCAGTTCGAGCCGTTGTCGGCGTTGAAGAACCCGTAGCGCTTCATCGCCTCGGCGATCACCCGAGCCTGGCCGCTGAAGCCGGAGATGTCGTAGCCGGACTTGAGCCGGAAGCGCATGCCCATCGGGGGCGCGTTGGCGCTGTTGGTCGAGCCCGCGCAGTGCGAGGCGGGATGGATCCAGGCGTCGCGCGTGGTGTCGAAGGTGACCCGGATCGCATGGTCGATCTCGCCGGCCTTGACCTCGTTGAAGCGGATCAGCCCGGCGAAGATCGAGAGCCCCGCCGCGTCGGCGGAGGTCCAGCCGTCGGGGCGCAGGCCGGCGCTCCGCGTGTCCCAGATCACGCCGACGTCGGCGTCCCAGCGGTGCTTGGACTTGCGCGGGAAGGCACGGTAGAGCTCGTAGATCTTGCAGCGCGCCTTGTCGTAGACGAGTCACGTGGCGGTCGCCGTCGGCGTTCTGCCCGCCCTCGACCGGGGCGTTCAGCGGAACCCGGTACTTGCCGTGGTCGGCCTCGTCGCCGTAGGCGGTGAACTTGACCTTGACGCGCTTGGCGCGCTTGCCGACCACGTCGTAGGGGATCCCGTACTCGCGCGGCGAGCCGAAGTCGGGGTGAAGCACGTCTCCGCCGCTCGAGTTGATCGCGTCGATGATCTGGTCGGAGCGCGGGTCGAGCGGCGCCTTGGAGATGTCCTGGTTCCAGGCACGCTGGTCGTCGAGCGACGGCGCGTCGGCGGCGACGTCGTTGCCCGGGCGCGGGAAGACGCCGCACTTCGACCCCAGCGAGCCGGGCGGGTTGAGCGCCGAGGGCGCCTGCGCCGCGAAGCCGATCACGGCGACGGCCAGCGCGGCGAGCGGGATCAGCTTGCGCGAGGACATGCGACCCCCAGCCTAGACCGGCGGCGCGGCGCTGCCCAACGCGATGGACGGGTGTTACCGGCGCGCGACCGCTGGGCCGTGCCGATAATCGGGCAATCGCGGCCGCGGACCACAGCCCGGGATCGCACGTGCTCAGCCGCCGGCGGCTGCTCGCCGCGGCCGCGGCGGCCGGATTGGCGAGCGCCTATCGGGGGCCGCTGGCGGCGCTCGCGGCGCCCGGCCCGACCCAGGCCTACGACGACGGCAGCGCCGAGGTCCCGACCGCGGCCGAGGGCGACCCTGAGCGGGTGCTCATCGTCGGCGCAGGCTGGGCGGGCCTGACGGCGGCGAACGCGCTGCGAAACGCCGGGGTGCGGTCCGTCGTGCTCGAGGGCCGCCGGCGGATCGGCGGGCGGGCGCGAACCGTCGACGTCGGCGGCTCCGCGGTGGACCTCGGCTGCTCGTGGATCCACGAGCCGGTCGGCAACCCGCTGGCGACGTTCGCCGACCAGGCCGGGGTCAACCAGCGCAACGCCGACATCGAGGCCGACGCGGCGCTGATCCGGTTCTTCGACGAAGCGACCGGCGAGGTCCCGACGCCGCAGGCCCTGGAGACCTTCAGCCATCTGGTCCGCTTCGGCGAGGAGGCGGAGTCGCTCAGCGACGAGCTCGGGCCCGATGCCTCGGCGCGCGACGGCGCCGAGCTGTACCTGTCCCGTCAGGGGCTCAGCGGCGACTCCCTGCGCCGGGCCCGCTTCCTGCTGCGGCTGATCCTCCAGCAGACCGACGCGATCGACTGGCGAAAGCTCAACTTCGACTACACCGCGCACTACGACCCGGTCTACACCGGCGTCGGCCAGGGAAACTTCCCGGAGGGCGGCTACGCCGGGCTGATCCGCGCGATGGCGGGCGAGAGCGACATCCGCCTGGGCCAGCGCGTGAAGCGGATCGAGCGCCGCGGCGACGGCGTCGCGGTGATCGCGGTGGATCGCAGCAGCGGCCGGCGGCGCACCTACCGCGGCTCGCACGTGATCGTCAGCTTGCCACTCGGCGTCCTGCAGGCGGGCGACGTCGAGTTCGCGCCCGCGCTGCCCGGCTGGAAGCGGCGCGCGATCCGGGCCCCGTTCGCGGGGCAGTTCGAGAAGGCCGCACTGACGTTCGCCGAGCCGTTCTGGGAGGACGACCTGAAGACCCACATCCTCCACCTCTCCGAGCGGATCCCGATGGAGTTCCCGCTGTTCCTCGACCTGCAGCGGATCGCCGGGCAGCCGACCCTGGTCGGCCTCTGCTCGGCGCACTTCGCCCGCAACGCCTACCGGCTGCTCGACGATCAGATCCTCGCGGACGTCCTGACCGTGCTCGAGAAGGTGCTCGGGCGCCAGCTGCCGGCGCTGGTCGCGTGGAAGCTCAGCCACTGGCAGCGCGACCCGTTCTGCCGCGGCGCCTACACCTCGATCCCGCTCGGCGCGACGCTCGACGCGTGCGACGAGCTCGCGCGGCCGGTCGGGGGCCGGATCCTGTTCGCCGGCGAGGCCACGAGCCGCGCGCGGATCGGCTACGCCGACGGCGCGCTGTCGACCGGGATCCGCGAGGCGAAGCGGCTGCTGCGCACGCCGGCGGTCCAGATCAGCGCCGGCTGAGGCGAGCGCTCAGCGCCCGACGTCGATCACGCTCGCGGCGGCGCGGAAGAGCTCGCGCCCCTCCTCCGTCTCCGGCGCGCACGCGAGGCTGCGCCCGCCCGGGGCGTAGACGCGGGCGAACGGACGCCGGGTGAGCCGGCGGCGGCGCAGGTACGCCGACGCGTCGTCGGCGTAGCCCGAAACGCGGTCGAGCAGGAGTCGGTGCGGCTTGGCGGGCATCAGGCCGCCTCGGCGGCCGGACCTCGAACCGCGGCGCCCGGCCCGCGGGCGAGGTCGCGAAGCACGGCGCGGATGTCGAACAGCAGCAACCCCGCGAGCGTGAAGCGCTCGGCGGCCGCGACCACGGCGAAGCCCCGGTGGCGAACGGCGAACGCCTCGCCGTCCTCGGTGCCGACGTGGGCGTGGGCGACGGGCTCGCCGGCGGCGGCGTCGGCGGCGGCGAGCATCGCCCGGCCCGCCTCGGTCCAGTCGTCGAGCGGGCCGGTGGCGGCGAGCGCCTCGCCCCCGGAATCGAAGATCACGCAGCCGCGCAGGTCGGCCGACATGGCCGTCAGTCGCGCCACCGCGACCTCGGCGTCGGCGGCGCTGGGAGTCGCCGTGGGCTCGGAATCCGACACGTTCGCGACAATAGCGCCCGTGTCCCTGCAGCGAGCCTCGTGGCTGGCGGTCGTCGCGGTCTGCGCGATCGCCGCGATCCTGCTCGCGATCAGCGGCTACAGCGGGTACGCGATCGTGGTCAGCGCGGTCGGCCTGTCGGCCGCGATCAACCTCTTCTGATCAGTCGACGAAGAGCTTGCGCGACTTCGCGCGGAGGCAGTCGAACTCGCCGACCTCGCTGTCGGTCTTCTGCACCTCCGGAGCGGCGGCGAAGTAAAGGCCGGACTTCAGCGGATCGACGAGCACCTCCCACTTGCCGTCGATGTCGGCCGTCGTCTTGCCGAGCAGCTTGCGGTCGCCGTTGCGCTTGCGCTTGTAGAGCTTCACCGGCCGCGGGCCGTTGCAGAAGCCGTTCTCGGCGACGACCCGGCCGTGGAACGCGGGGGCGCTGTTGCGGATCTTGACGATCCCCTGCACGTGCGGGATCTCGGGGCCGCCGGCGTGCGCGGTGGGCACCGCGACCGCCGCCAGTCCGCAAAGCACCAGGAGCACTCTCAACTTCGTGATACGCATCGGCTCTCTTTCCTCGGTTCGGATCGGCTGGCGCGAACCTAACCGATTCACCCGAGGGCGCGAAACTCCGGCCAGATCTCGGCCCACGGGCGGCGCGCGCCCCCGCAGAGCACGACCGGCGTCCCGAGCTCCTCGTTGTCGATTCCGGCGTCGTTGGTGATCCGTGCGACGACCCGGCAGCCGTAGAGGTCTCGGCCGAGCTCGCCGGCTTCGAAGCCGATCCCGATCACGTGCTGGGCCCGATCGGAGGGAGGGCCCCACTCCCAGTAGCCGTTGTGCCCGCTGTGGGCCGGCGGCAGGCCGAGCTCCGGGCCGTAGCGGTCGATCGCGCCGGCCTCGCCGTAGTTCGTGGTCAGGATCGCCGTCTCCTCGTCGCTCGGGGCTCGAGCGCGCACGGCGGCGACCGTCTCGGCGAACTCGGGCCAGCCCACCGTCTCGCCGACGTCCTCGTTCAGAGCCACGACCGGATCGAGGTCCTCGGCGGGCAGCACCGGCAGCGCCAGGGTGATCGCGACGAGCGCGCTCACCGCCAGGGCCCCGGCTAGCAGTCCGCGCCGCAGCGCGGCTCGGCCGCCGTCGAGCCACCGATCGACGCTGATCGCGCCCGCCGCGACCAGCGCCGGGAACATCCCGGCGAGGTAGTAGGGCTTGCCGCCGAGCACGGTGAAGATCACCACCAGCGCCACCCACGCCCAACCGAGGAAGCGAAACGCGCGCAGCTCGGGGTCGGTCAGCAGCCGCCAGAGGCCGACGAGCCAGACGCCGGCCAGCAACGGGCTCAGCAGCAGGAGCTGAAACGGCAACAGCGCCCAGCGCGACTCCGAGCTGGCAGAGCCCCCGGCGGCGATGTTCTCCGCGACGTCGAGCTGGGGCCAGCCCTCGCGGGCCTGCCAGATCAACCAGGGCGCCCAGATCGCGAGCGCCACGCCCGCGCCGGCCCAGACCCACGGGCTGCGGAGCAGCTCTCGCGGCCCGACGATGATGACGCCGGCGAGCAGCGCGACCGCCAGGAACGCTGGCAACGGCTTGTTCAGCAGCGCCAGCCCGAGCACGGCGCCGGCCGCGAGCCAGAGCCGGTCGTCGCCGGTTCGCACCGCGCGCACGACGAGCAGGCTCAGCCCGGCCCAGGCGAGCAGGTCGAACGTCGTCGTGCTCAGCAGGTGGCCGGCGATCAGGAAGACCGCGCCGACCGCGACGCTGCCCGCGGCGATCAACTGGGCGCGAGCGCGGCCGCCGAACTCCCGCGCGATGAGCCCCGTGAGCACGACGACCGCGGCGATCGACAGGGCCGACGGCACGCGGAGCGCGGTCAGGCTGCCCGTTGCGATCGCATCGAGCGCGGCAGCGATGGCCGGCGTCACCGGGCCCTGGTCCGGATAGCCCCAGGCGAGGTGTTCGCCGGCGGCGAGAAAGTAGAGCTCGTCGCGGTGGTACCCGTAGCCGCCGGCGCCCGCGATCAGGACGATCGCGACCGCCGCGGCGGTCGACAGCAGCCCGAGCGTCGCCGGCGCCGGTTGGAGGCGATCAGCCGGCGCGGTACGGCCCCCTCGCCGCCTGCTCGGGCGGCTGGTACGACTCCTCTGGCTCGACGTGGATCAGCACCTCCGAGTGCGGGATCTCGGCCTCGATCGCCTCGCGGACGTGGTGGGCGACCTCGTGCGCGTGCTCGAGCGACGTCCCGGCGTGGAACTGCAGGTGCAGGTCGATGTAGCGACGGGCGCCCGCGGCCCGGGCGCGGAGCTTGTGATACCCCGCGATCTCGGGGGTGTGCGCGCGCTCGCCGGCGATCGCGGCCTCGACGCGGTCGAGCTCGGCGGCGGGCAGCGATTCGTCGACGAGCACCCGGCCCGAGCGGGTCATGATCCGCACCCCGGCGACGACGATCGCGGCGGCGACCGCGAGGGCGGCGATCGCGTCGAAGGCGGGCTCGCCGGTGATCTCGACCAGCAGCAGCCCGGCGAGCACGCCGGCCGAGGTGAGCACGTCCGCGCGCAGGTGGGCCGCGTCGCCCTCGAGCGCCGGCGAATCCAGGACGCGCGCGCGCCGGTAAAGGAACGCCGAGACGCCGAGGTTGGCGACCGCCGAGAAGGCGATCACCGCGATCCCGACCCCGAGGTCCTCCACCTCGGCCCCGGCGACCAGCCGCCTCGTCGCCTCGAAGATGATGATTCCGGCGCCGACCAGGATCAGCATCCCCTCGATCGTCGCGGCAAGGTTCTCGAGCTTCTCGTGCCCGTACGGATGCTCGCGGTCGGCCGGCTCGTCCGCGGCGCGGACGCTGAAGAAGGCGACCCCGGAGGCGAGCAGGTCGATGGCCGAGTGGACCGCCTCGGTCAGGATCGAGATCGAGCCGGTGATCGCCGCGGCGGCGAGCTTGAGCATGACGAGGATCGCGTTCGAGGCGATCGAGAGCCCGGCGGCGGCGGCCTTCGTCTGCAGCACCTCCGGAACCCCCTACCGCCGCTGCCGCAGAGCCTCGGCGAGCGCCCGCGCGGCGCGGCCGCGATGGCTGATCGCGTGCTTTTCGGCCGGGGGCAGCTCGGCCATCGTGCGCTCGTCGCCGGGCCCGGTGTCGGCGGGGACGAAGGCCGGGTCGTAGCCGAAGCCTCCGCTGCCCCTGGGCTCAGCGACCAGGGCGCCCTCGCAGCGGCCCTCGAACAGGCGCTCGTCGCCGTCGGCGTCGATGTGAGCGATCACGCAGACGTAGGCGGCCGAGCGGTCATCGGAGCCGGCGACCTGGCTGAGCAGGAGGCCGAGGTTCTGCTCGTCGGTGGCGTCGGGGCCGGCGAAGCGCGCGGAATGCACGCCGGGCCGCCCGCCGAGCGCCGCGACGGAGATCCCGGAGTCGTCGGCGATCGCCGGCTCGCCGGTCGCTTCGTGCGCGGCGCGCGCCTTGATCAGCGCATTGTCCGCGTAGGTCAGGCCGGTCTCGGGCGGGACCACGACGTCGGAGGGCAGTGGGACGAGCTCGACCGCGGTCAGGATCTCGGCGAGCTCGCGCAGCTTGTGGTCGTTGCGGGTCGCGACGACGAGGCGCGGCCCTTCGCCCGTTTGGCGCTGCGCGGGCTCGGGGTTAGGCGTGACCGTCATTGGACGCGGGTTGGACGGGCGCACGGCAGGGTTGCGGCATGGACGTCATTCGGCGTCCGAGTTTGACGACCGGGGCGCTCAGTGGGCGCCCCCGGCCCCGGGAAGGGGAAGCACATGAAGACGAAGATCGCGGGCATGGGCGCAATCGCGGCGGTCGCGCTGGCGGGCGTCGCGACGGCGAAGACCAACACGCTGACGGGCGCGTTCATCGATGACCCGGCGAGCTCGATCTCGGTCAAGGTGGCCCTCAAGAAGAGCGGCAAGCCGAAGGCGCTGAAATCGGTGACGGCGACCTACACGGAGGTCTGCGTCACGGAGTTGAACGGCGACGTCACCTACACGGAGTCGGTCGCGACGAAGACGGTGCCCGGGTCGTTCAAGATCAAGAACGTCAACGGCGACTACCGGTTCGACGGCGCCACGCCCGTCGGCGAGGACAACTACTCGTACAAGATCACGGGCAAGGTCGACAAGAAGGGCAAGCACGCCACGGGCTCTCTGAGCGCGTACTGGACGGACCCTGAGAACCCGACCGCTCATTACTGCAACAAGAGCGGGGCCACCAACTGGAACGCAGACAAGTAGGAGCGGGCGCCGCGGCCCGCTAGCCGGGGAGCGGGCCGCCGCAGGCCTCGATCTGGGCCAGGCGGAGCGCGGCGATCGCCGGCTCGGCGAGCGCGAGCAGCTCATTGAGCGAAGCGCGCGAGACCGGGGTGCGCTCGGCGGTCGCCTGGACCTCGACCAGCCCGCCGTCGCCGGTCATGACGATGTTCGCGTCGACCTCGGCCGTCGAGTCCTCGGCGTAGTCCAGATCGCACAGCAGCTCGCCGCCGACCACCCCGCACGAGATCGCCGCCACCGAGCCGGTGAGCGGGTCGCGCTTGATCTCGCCGGCCTCGAGCAGCGACTGCGTCGCCAGCCGCAGGGCGATGTAGCCGCCCGTGATCGAAGCGCAGCGCGTACCCCCGTCGGCCTGGAGCACGTCGCAGTCGACGTAGACCGAGCGCTCGGGCAGCGCGGTCAGGTCGACGACACCGCGCAGCGAGCGCCCGATCAGTCGCTGGATCTCGGTCGAGCGCCCGTCGGGACGGCCCTTCTTCGAGTCGCGCTCCTTGCGATCGCCGGTGGAGGCCGGGAGCATCGCGTACTCGGCGGTCACCCAGCCGCGTCCCTTGCCCTCGAGCCAGCGGGGTACCGAGGCCTGGACCGAGGCGGTGCAGATCACCCGCGTCTCGCCCTGCTCGTAAAGGCAGGAGCCGGTGGCCGTGCGAACGAAGCCGGGCTCGATCGAGATCGGGCGGGGCTGGGAGTTCTCGCGGTCGTAGCTGCGGGCCACGGCGCGAGTCTGCCAGAAGGCGCCCGCGCCGCGGCCCGACTAGGCGCGCGTGCCGACCGCGAGCAGGTACTCCTGCTCGAACCGTGCCGGCCCCTCGCCGCCGCGGTTCCACTCGTCGCAGAATTCGTCCACGGCCCGGTCGAACTCGTCGGCCTTGTCGTTCTTCTCGGCGTTGGCGCGGGCGACGATCGTCGGGCCGTAGAACGACTTGAAGTGCTCGCCGTAGTCGCGCGCCTGCTCGAAAGCGGTGATCTCGAGCGTCTGGCGTTCGAGCCTGTCCCAGTCGACCCGATCGCCGAACAGCTCGGACACGTGTTCCTCGCTACCCCACAGGGGCGGCGGCTGCGCTCCCGGCGGCGGCGGGGGCGCGAACGGGCCCATGGTGCGGAAGAGAGCTCCGATCATCCCCTCCGGCGTCCAGCTCAGCAGGCCGATCGTGCCGCCGGGCCGGCAGACGCGCACGAGCTCCCGGGCCACGTCCTCGTGGTGCGGGGCGAACATCGCCCCGATCGACGACATCACGACGTCGAACGATTCGTCATCGAAGGGCAGGTTCTCGGCGTCCGCGACGGCCCACTCGAGCTCGACGCCCGCCTCCTCGGCGCGGGCGCGACCCGCCTCGAGCAGCTCCGGCGTCAGGTCGCTCGCGGTGACCTCCGCCCCCGCCTGCGCCGCCGGGAGCGAGGCGTTTCCGGTCCCCGCGGCGACGTCGAGCACCCGCATCCCGGGCCCGATCGCGCATGCTTCGACGAGCGTCGGTCCCAGCGGCAGCAGGAACGTCTCCACCATCTGCGGGTAATCCCCGGACGCCCACATCTTCGCGTGCCGCCCCTTGAGCTCCTGATCCTGCGCCGCCGAACTCATCTCAGCCTCCCCGTCGTGTCCCTCGGTCGGGAGCAGCCTAAACGGGACCCGCGCTGAGCGCTGCCCGCGCGGCTACCGGAACGTGATCGCGTTCACCGCCTGCTTGATCTTGTCGATGATCACCTCGGCGATCTCGGTGCCGGAGGTGCCGTTGAAGCCCTTCATCGCGGCGACCATCCCGACCATCAGCAGCGAGACCAGCAGGATCAGGCCGACGTACTCGACCGTGCCCTGGCCGCGCTCCGCGGCGACGCGGGAGGTGAGGCGGCGGGCCGCGAGGTGAGCTCTGACGAACGCGTACTGCATGGTTCTCCTTCCGTCGATTGCGACGGAGGCGATCCTCCGGGCCCCGGTGTCACCGATCCAGACACAAGTGACGCAACTGCGTCCCGTCATGGCGCCAAAAAACGCTTCTTGACGCCCGCCATGTCGCATAGAGTCCGCATCGATGGCACGTCGCCGTTTCGGGATCTTCAGGAGGGATAGGGGCGAGCAGCCGAAGGTCGCGACCCGCGACGAGCCCGAGGCGCTCCCCGAGGATGCGGAGGAGGAGGCGTCGGCCGAGCCCGAGACGGGCGAGAGCGACGCCGAGCCGCAGGCGGGCACCGATGAGTGGGAGACGACCGACGAGGGATCCGACACCGGGGAATCGCGGGCTGTCTTCGACCACGGCTCCGAGGAATTCGTACCTCCGACCGAGCTCGCGACCGGACCGGCCGCGGCGCCGGAGGACCGACCCGAGGGCGAGGGGCCGAAGGACGGCGAGGAAGAGGGCGCGTCCGCGAACGGCGGCGGTCGCAGCGGGGCCGCGGTGGCCGACACCGCCGACAGGATCCGCGTGGCGGCGCAACGCGCCGCGCAGCAGGCCGAGGAGCGGGCGATGGACGAGATCCTCGCCCTCGAGGAGGACCTCGAGCGCGCCAAGGACCAGGCGGCGGGACAGCTGAGGGTGATCGAGGGCCGACTCGGCGAGGCCGAGCGGGCGGCGAGCGAGGCCCAGCGACGCGCCGAGGACGCCGAGCGCCGCGCAGCCGAGGCGGAGGAGCGGATCGCCGAGGCCGACCGCGCGCGCTCGGAGGCAGCCGCCGAGCGTGAGGCGGTCGAGGCGAGGGCCTCCGAGCCGACGATCGACCCGGTGGCGGCGCGGAGCGCCGCGGAGGACCAGGGCCGCGCGGCCGCCGCCGGCTGGCTTCGAGACCAACTGCAGGCCGCGCGCGAGGAGGCCGACGAGCGGCTCGCCAACGCGGTGGCCGAAGCCCGCGCCGAGACGGAGGAGCGCGTTCGGGCCGAGCTCGCGGAGGCGGGCGAGGCGCCCCCGCCACCGGCGCCACCCGACGAGGGCGAGCTCGAACGGCTGCGCACCGAGCTCGACGAGGCGAGGTCGGAGGTCGAGCTGATGCGGGCGCGCGCGGCGGTGCCGGAACAGCCCGCCAAGGACGGTCCCGACACCGCCGTCCAGGAGGCGCTGGGCGCCGTGCAGGCCGCCGAGGCGCGGGCGACGGACGCCAAGCGGCGCCAGGCCGAGGCCGAGCGCCGCGCCCGCGAGGACGCCGAGCGGCTGGTCGAGACGCGCACCGCCGACCTGAGCCGCGAGCTCGAGACCCTTCGGGCCGAGCTCGACGAGCGGGTCCGCGAGGCCGCCGACGCGGCCCGCGCGGAGGCCGAGGAGGCCGCGCGCGCCGAGGCCGACCGCCGCGCTCGCGAAGCGACCGAGCAGGCCCGCCGCGAGATCGAGGACATGGCGCTGCAGTCGAGCGAGACCACACGGCGAGAGATCGAGGAGCAGGCCGCCGCCGACGCGCGCAAGCGCGCCGGCGCCGAGATCGAGCGGTTGCGCGGCGAGTGGGAGGAGCGCACCACGCTCGAGGTCGAGGCGGCGCGCGAGGCGGCCCACGAGTCCGCCGCGGCCGAGCTGAGGATCCGGGAGGCAGAGCTCGAGCAGGAGCGCGAGGAGAAGACCCGGATCATCGAGACCTCGGACGAGCGCCTGCGCGAGATCGAGCAGCGCGCCCTCGCCGCGGCCGAACGGGTCGCGACCGCGGAGCGCGAGCTCGCCAGCGAGGCGCAGCGGCTGCAGGAGAACGCCGAGCGGCGGATCGCCGACGAGACCAAGCGCGCCCATCGCGAGGCGACCGAGCTCGCCGACTCCCGGGTGCGGCAGAAGGAGGCCGAGCTCGAGCGCGCCAAGGCCGACGCCGAGCACGCGAAGGCCGAGGCGGAGCGGATCGGCCACGAGGCGGTGGAGCGGGCACGCCGCGAAACGGAGCAGATGACCGAGCGCTCCCGTCGCGAGGCCGACCAGGCGCGCGAGGAGGCCGAGCGCAAGCTCGCCGAGGGGATCGCGGAGGCCGAGCGCAAGCGCGACGAGGCGATCGCGGCCGCGAAGCGCGACGCCGACTCGATCACCCGCGCCGAGGAGCGGACCAAGCATCGCGAGGAGGTCGCGAAGCTCACCGAGGAGGCCGACGCCGCCCGCAAGAAGGCGGTTGCCGAGGCGGTGGCGGAGGTCGAGGCGAAGGCGGCGACGCGCGAGGCCGAGCTGAAGTCCGAGCTGGGAACCGAGCGCACCCAGAAGTCGAAGCTGCTGGCCGAGGCGGAGCGCAACCTGCAGGAGGCCACCGAGCGCGCGCGGGCGGCCGAGGAGGTCGCCGCGCGAGCGGCGGTCGAGATGCGCACCGCGGCCTCGAACTGGCTGCGGACCCAGACCGACGCCCTGCGCAAGGAGGGCGAGCGCCGCTCCCAGGGCAACGTCCGCGACGCGGTGGCCGAGGCGGAGCGCAAGGCGGCCGAAACGCTCGAGGCGCGGCTGGCCGAGCAGTCCGAGCGGCTCGCCAAGGAGGCCGACTCACGCGCGAAGCGCGAGGCCGCCGAGATGCGCCGGGCCGCCGAGCAGGAGGCGAAGGAGGCGCTCGGCGCGCGCGAGGACGAGCTCATTCGCGAGAAGGGTGCGATCGAAGGCGAGCTCGCGGCGACCAGGCGCCAGCTCGAGGAGGCGAACGCGCGGGCGGCCGATGCCGAACGCCGCGCGACCGAGGCCGAGCTGCAGGCCCGCCGCGAGGCCGAGCGCGGGCGCGAGCACCGCTACCGCGAGCTCGAGGGCAAGCTCGGGGAGGTCGGCGAACGCGCGGACGAGCTGGTCCTGCGCACGCAAACGGCCGAGATCGAGGAGCCGCCGGCGGAGATCGAAGAGCCGAAGAGGGAAAAGAAGGAGAAGAAGGAGAAGAAGGCCAAGAAGGCGCGCAAGTCCGCTCTACGGGCGCCCGGGATCCTCAGCCCCCGGGGCCGGGAGCCGGAGCCGGAGCCCGAACCCGAGCCGGAGCCCGAACCGGACCCGGAGCCCGAGCCGCAGTTCGAGCCACCCGAGGGCACGGTCAGCCTCAGCTCCGCCGACTACGACGAGCTGCGCGGGCTCGGGATGTCGGTCACCCAGGCAAAGCGCGTGATCCGCTATCGCGACGAGCAGGGCGGGTTCAGCTCGGTGGACGAGCTCGACGAGGTCCCCGGCTTCCCGCGAGCCTTCCTGAACGAGATCAAGGACCGGCTGGTCCCGTAGTCAGCCGCCGGTGGCCACACCGGCCACCTTCCACTCGTCATCGACGAAGCGCAGGACAACGCCCGCGCGGAATTCGTCCAGGAAGGCAGCCGTTTCGGTTTCAGGATCCAGTTCCGCCGGCTGGCGAATCTCCTCCTGCTCCTCCGCGGTGAGGGGCGGGCCAAGCCGAGGATCCGAGCCGGAGCTTGCCATCGCCCTGACCTGCTCCGTACATGTGTGTGCGTCTGGGAACGACTCCACCGCGGCCGCCTCAACCAGCTGCGCCTCGGCGTGCTTCGTCAGGAACGAGCACAACTCCCGCGGGTCGTCAGCCGCGTAGAACGCGCGCAATGCTTCCCGCGCGGCGCTCTCGGTGAACGGGTCGGGCTCGGGTTGCGCATCGTCCGTACCGCCGCAACCGAAGAAACCGGTGGTCACCAGCGCAGCGAGCACGACGCGGACCGTCATGGGCGATGAATACCCCGCCCTTACCGAGGCCAACGTTTCGGAGAGGACGAACGTCGGTTGACCCGCCTCCTGTGCGGGCTAACCCACGTTCGTCCGCAGAGGGCGGGTTGCGCTACAGCCCCCGGCGCTCGCGCAGGCGGGATCGGTGCGGCTCCGCGGCCTCCGGCGGGGCGCCCCTCGGGCCGCCGTCGCCGTTGAGCGCCGCGATCGTCGCGGCGACCGATGCGGCGAGCGCGCTCGGCGAGTAACCGCCCTCGACGCAGACGAGCACCGGCGCCCCGAGCTCGGCGGCGACGTCACGGATCGCCGCGGCCATCTGTCCGTAGGCCTCGGTCTCGACCGCGCATGAGGCGAGCGGGTCGTCGCGGTGGGCGTCGTAGCCGGCCGAGATCACGACGAGGCCGGGCTCGAAGTCGCGCGCGATCGGGCACACGACGTGCTCGACCAGGGCGGCGAACTCGTCGCTGCCCGATCCGGGCGGGACCGGCAGGTTGAGCGTGTAACCCTCGCCCTCCCCCGTGCCCGCGTACTCGGCCGGACCGGTGCCCGGATACAGCGGCCACTGGTGGATGGAGGCGTAGAGGACCCGCGGGTCGGCGGCGAAGATCGCCTCGGTGCCGTTGCCGTGGTGGACATCCCAGTCGAGCACCAGCACCCGCTCGGCGCCACATGCCTCGATGGCGTGCGCGGCCGCCACCGCGACGTTGTTGAACAGGCAGAAGCCCATCGCCCGATCGCGCTCGGCGTGGTGGCCGGGCGGGCGCAGGGCGCAGAACGCGGCCCCGTCGCCGTCGGCGAGCAACCGCTCGGCCGCCGCGGCAGCCCCGCCCGCCGCGTGGAGCGCGGCCTCGTAGGAGTCGGATGACGCGACGGTGTCGAGATCGATCATCCCGCCGCCGCGGGCGCAGAACTCCTCGATCGCGTCGACGTGCGCGGGCTCGTGGACGCGGAGCAGCTGCTCGCGGCTCGCCGGCGGCGCCTCCACCCGCTCCAGAC
Organism: uncultured Solirubrobacterales bacterium; assembly: GCA_963811505.1. Classification (GTDB taxonomy): domain Bacteria; phylum Actinomycetota; class Thermoleophilia; order Solirubrobacterales; family 70-9; genus WHSW01. The sequence continues at coordinate 323,796 of CAWERC010000003.1, forward strand.
CCGGCCAGCCGGCGCGCTCGAGCTCGGACTCGATCGCGACCAGGCGGCCGGCGTTCTCCGGATGGCCGCCGGTGTCGTGGCGATGCGAGGAGGGATGGGAGTAGTAGAGGGCCAAGCCGCCCGGGTACGGTACCCGGCCCGTGGTGGCTTCCAGGAACGTAGACGTGGTGATCGTCGGGGGCGGTGCCGCCGGTCTTCATGTCGCGCTCGAGGCGGCGGCCCTCGGGGCCCGCTGCACGCTCGTCTCGCGAAAGCCGCTCGCCGAGAGCTCGAGCTTCTGGGCCCAGGGCGGACTGGCGGCGGCGCTCGCCGACGACGACTCGCCCGAGCGTCACGCGGCCGACACCCTGGCCGCCGGGCGGGGACTCTGCCGCACCAGCGCGGTGGAGGTGCTGACCCGCGAGGCGCCAGCCGCGGTCGAGCAGCTCACGAGCCGCGGCGTGCGCTTCGACACCGAGCCCGGCGGCGAGCTTGCGCTCGGGCTCGAGGGCGGTCATTCGGCGCGCCGGATCATCCACGCCGGCGGCAGCGAGACCGGGCGCGCGATCACCTCGCGCCTCGCCGAGCTGGTCGCCGCCGAGCCGGCGATCGAGGTCCTCGAGGGCGTCTCGGCGGTCGCCCTGTGGAGCGACCGCGAGCGCTGCGCCGGCGTGATCACCGACGCGGGCCGGATCGCGAGCCCGGCCACCGTGCTGACCACCGGCGGCGGCGCGGCGCTGTGGTCGCGGACGACGAACCCCCGCGGCGCGATCGGAGCCGGCGCCGTGGTCGCCCACGCCGCCGGGGCCGAGCTCGCCGACCTCGAGCTGTGCCAGTTCCACCCGACGGCGCTGGCGCTGCCCGGCAGCCGCCATGACGGCGCCCTGGTCACCGAGGCGGTGCGCGGCGAGGGCGCGACGATGCTCGACGCCTCGGGACACCGGTTCACCGACGAGCTCGCCCCGCGCGATCAGGTGACGGCGGCGATCCTCGACCGGATGGAGGCCGACGGGGCGGCGAACGTCCTCCTCGACCTCCGCGGCCTCGACCCGGCCCGGTTCCCGAACGTGTTCGCGGTCTGCCGGGACGCCGGCCTTCAGCCGGAGTCCGAGCCGGTGCCGGTCGCTCCGGCAGCGCACTACCTGATCGGAGGGGTGGCGACGGACCTCGAAGGCCGGACGACGCTCGCCGGTCTGCTCGCGGTCGGGGAATGCGCCTGCAGCGGCCTGCACGGCGCGAACCGGCTGGCCTCGAACTCGCTCACGGAGTGTTTCGTGTTCGGCACCCGCGCGGCGCGGGCGGCGCTCGACGGGCCGGGGGACGATCCGGCGCCCGCGGTGCCCGAGTGGCGGTTCGAGCCGCCCACCGACGCGACCCGCGAGGCGGTCTGGCGCCACGCGGGGCCGCAGCGCGACGCGCTGGGGCTCGAGCCCCTGCTCGCCGACCCGTACCCGCTCGCGCAACTGATCGCCGCGAGCGCGATCGGGCGTCCGGAGTCACGCGGCGCCCACCTGCGCACCGACTACCCGCTCCCCGATCCCGCCCTCGACGGGATCCACCTCGTCGTGGGCGCCGACGGCCACGTGCGCCCGGATCGCTGGGTCTAGCGCCTCCTCCGATCGGAGGAGGCAGCTGGTCATCCAATCGGTTAATAGTTCCTTAATCAATCGGCCTTGAATTTTCACAACCGGTTGACATACTGATCCTCCCCTCAGGGATGTAGCACGGAAGTCCCGGGGGCTCCACGGAATGGACATACAGGGGTAAGGAGAGAACAGATGTATCGCTTCAGCCGTTCGATCTATCGAGAGATCGCCTCAGCTGTTGTTGAGGACGAGCGCGACCCGACCGATTGTCGGAACAAGCAGGCCGTCCTCGACGCGTGTGAGGAGACGATTCGTCGCCTCACCTACGACCGCCGCTACTTCGCTCGGCCGGCGCGCAGCCTCTTCAACCAGGTGCGGATGCACTTCCACATCTGCGATCAGCTGCGGGTCTGGACGGTGATCGAGCGCAACATCAACCTGGCGCAGCAGTTCCTCGAGCAGATGCCCGAGGGCGCCGGGCTCGACGGGATTCCCCGGCAGTGCCGGGCGCACACGCGCAAGGGGACGCCGTGCCAGCGCGAGCCGCTGCCGGCGCGCGACTACTGCCCGTCGCACAAGCACTTGGAAGAGACCTTCGACGGGCCGGAGATCCCGATCGAAGAGCTCGACGAGCTGCGCGAGGTGAACGCAGCCGCCTGACGATTTCATCGACGTGGGGAGCGGCCGCGGGGGCGCGGCCGCAAATGGGGAACAAGAGGCCCCGGCTCTGAATATCAGCGTCGGGGCCTCTTGCCGTACCAGGCGATAGCGTCGGCGCGTGCTCCTTGGAGTCGATGTCGGCGGGACGTTCACCGACGCGGTCGCCTTCGACGGGCGCTCGGTGTTCACCGCGAAGGCGCCGACGACGCCCGACGACCAGTCGCGCGGCGTGCTCGAGGCGATCGACGCGGCGCTCGAGCGCGCCGGCGCCGAGCCTGAGCAGGTAGACGCCTTCGCGCACGGGATGACGGTCGGCACCAACGCGCTGCTCGAAGAGCGCGGCGCCCGCACCGCGCTGATCGCGACCCGCGGGTTCGCCGACCTGCTCGACGTCGCCCGCCAGGACCGCTCCCAGCTCTACCGGCTATGCGCGCCGAAGGCGGCGCCGCTGGTCGCCGACGGGGACCGCATCGAGGCCGGCGAGCGGGTCGGGCCCGAGGGCGTGATCGAGCCGCTGGCCGACGGCGAGCTCGAGCGCATCGTCGCCGAGTGCCGGCGGATCGACCCTCGTTCGGTCGCGGTCTGCCTCCTGTTCTCCTATCTCGATCCCGACCACGAGCGGGCGATCGCCGCGCGGCTGCGAGCGGAGCTCCCGGGCGTGCACGTGTCGGCGTCGCACGAGGTGCTGGCGCAGTTTCGCGAGTACGAGCGCTGCTCGACCACCGTGATCGACGCCTACCTCTCGCCGCTGCTCGGCACCTACCTCGAGCGGCTCGGCGAGGCGGCCGGCGGCCGGGGCCTGCCCCAGCCGAGCGTGATGATGTCGTCCGGCGGCGTCGCCCCGGCCGGCGAGGCGGCGCGCGCCGGCGCCTGGAGCGTTCTGTCGGGACCGGCCGGCGGCGCTGTGGGGGCGGGCGTGCTCGCCCGGCTCTCGGGCGACGGCAACGCGCTCGGGTTCGACATGGGCGGGACCTCGTGCGACGTCTGCGTCGTCGAGGACGGCAGCGTCCGCAAGACGGACTCCCGCAAGATCGCGGGCCGGGTGATCCAGCTGCCGATGGTCGACGTCCACACCGTCGGGGCCGGCGGCGGTTCGATCGGCTGGCGCGACGCGGGCGGCGCCCTGCGGGTGGGCCCGCAGTCGGCGGGCGCCGAGCCCGGGCCCGCGTGCTACGGCCGCGGCGGCGAGCAACCGACGGTGACCGACGCCAACCTGCTCCTCGGGTACCTGAGCGCCGAGTCCCGTCTGGCCGGGGCGGTCGCGCTCGACACCGACGCCGCGGAGCGGGCCGTCGCCGGTCTCGCCGCCGAGCTGGGCCTCGAGCCGCTGGAGACCGCCGAGGGGATCGTCCGGGTCGCCAACCAGGAGATGATCCGCGCCCTGCGCGTCGTCACGGTCGAGCGCGGCGTCGACCCGCGCGACTTCGCGCTGATGCCGTTCGGGGGCGCGGGGCCGATGCACGCGGCCGCCATCGCCGCGGAGCTCGGGATCGAGCGCATGCTCTGCCCCCGCGCCAGCGGGGTCCTCTCGGCGCTCGGGCTGATCGCCTCCGAGCGGCGGCGCGACACGGCGCGCACCGTGATGCTCGGCGGCGACGAGCTGACCGCGCGGCGGATCGCCGACGAGGTCGCGGCCCTGCGCGACCAGCTCGCCGAGGGCCTCGCCGACGCGCGCACCGAGGTCGTCTACGAGCTCCGCTACCGCGGGCAGGCGTTCGAGCTCCCGGTCGAGGCCGGCGAGAGCCCGGGGCCGGAGGAGCTCGCCGAGGCGTTCGCCGCCGAGCACGAGCGCCGCTACGGCTACCGCGACGCCGACGCCCCCGTTGAGCTGGTCAACGTCCGGCTGGCGGTGGTGCAGCCCGGACCTGAGCCGCGCCCGGTGGCCGCCGACGAGGGCGAGCTCGAGCGCGACACGCGCCGGGCCCGCTTCGGCGGTGAGTGGGTCGAGGCCGAGGTGTTGCGCGGCGAGCCGCCGGCGGGCACGAGCGCCGCCGGGCCGTGCGTGTTCGAGCTTCCGGAGGCGACCCTCGTGCTGCCGCCGGGCTGGCACGCCGAGGTCGACGACGCCGGGACGATCGCGGCCCGGAAGGACGCAGATGGCTGAGAAGCTCGATCCGATCTCGCTCCAGGTCCTCGTCGGGGCCCTGCGCGCGGCCTGCGACGAGATGGGCGCGGTGCTGATCCGCTCCGCCCACTCCCCCAACATCACCGAGCGCCACGATTGCTCGACAGCGCTCTTCACCGCCGGCGGCGAGCTGGTGATGCAGGCCGAGCACATCCCGGTCCACCTCGGCTCGATGCCCGACGCGGTCGCGGCGGTGCTCGACTTCGAGCAGGAGCCGGGCGGCGTCTGGATCCTCAACGACCCCTACCGGGGAGGCACCCACCTGCCGGACGTCACCCTGATCTCCCCCCTGTTCGCCGACGACGGCCTGGTCGGCTTCGCGGCCAGCCGCGCCCACCACGCCGACATCGGGGGGCCGACCCCGGCCGGCATGCCCGCGGACTCGACGACCCTCGACGAGGAGGGCGTGGTGATCGAGCCGACCGCAGCCGACGACGAGACCCTGCGCGAGCTTGCCGAGCGGATGCGAAAGCCGGAGGAACGGCTCGCCGACCTGCGCGCGCAGCGGGCGGCGAACCTGACCGGAGCGCGCCGCGTCGAGGAGCTGGTCGAGCGCCACGGCGCCGACGGCCTGCGGCGCGCGATGGACGAGATCCTCGACTACTCCGAGCGCCGCGCCCGAACGGCGATCGGCGAGCTCGCCGACGGTCGCTACGAGGCCACCGACGTGCTCGAGGGCGGCCCCCACGATGCCGGCGATTTCGAGCTGCGCGTGCAGCTGACGATCGAAGGCGACGAGCTCGACCTCGACTTCACCGGCAGCGCCGAGCAGGTCCACGGCAACCTCAACTGCCCGCTGTCAGTGACCAAGTCGGCGGCCTTCTTCGCGGTCCGGGTGCTCACCGACCCCGACGGCCCGCCATCGGCTGGCGCCCACCGGCCGGTCAGCGTCATGGCGCCCCCCGGATCGCTGCTCAACGCCCGGGCGCCGGCGGCCGTCGCGGCCGGCAACGTCGAGACCTCCAGCCGGGTCGCCGACCTGGTCCTGGCGGCGTTCGCGGGGGCGACCGAGGTCCCCGCGCAGGGCCAGGGGACGATGAACAACCTCACCCTCGCGGGTGAGGGCTGGACGTACTACGAGACGATCGGCGGCGGTCAGGGGGCGTGCCCGGACGCCGACGGGCCGAGCGCGATCCACGTCGCGATGTCGAACACCCTCAACACCCCGGTCGAGGCGCTGGAGGGCGAGTACCCGATCCGCGTGCGCGAGCTCGGCCTCCGGCGCGGCTCTGGCGCCGCAGGGCGCAGGCACGGCGGGGAAGGGATCGTGCGAGAGATCGAGGCGCTGGAGCCGATGCGCTTCACGCTGATCACCGAGCGCCGGCGTCACCCGCCGCGCGGGCGCGAGGGCGGCGCCGACGGGGAGCGGGGCCGAAACCTGCTCAACGGCGAGGAATTGCCCGCAAAGTGCGCCGGGGAGCTCGAATCGGGCGACCGCCTGCGCATCGAAACGCCCGGAGGGGGTGGCTTCGGGCTCGCTTAGAGCGTTCGTTCATGCAACGAAGCTCACAAATTTGGCATTCCGCGCGCCCTGACCTAGAATGCATCCCCTCAACCGGGCCTGGATGCCCCGTCGGGGCGACTTTCAAGCCCGTCCTCACGTTCGCCACAAACGCCTAAACCAACAATGCCGATTGCCTTTAAAGAGTGGGCCGTAACGGTTCGCGCCCTGTCGGAGGGCGAGCAGCTGGTCACCCTGCGCAAGGGTGGAATCCGCGAGGAGGACAAGGACTTCGAGCTCGAGCACGAGCAGTTCTTCCTCTATCCGACCTTCGATCATCAGCGCAACGACCTGGTGCGCGAGTCGCATCACCCCGAGCTGCGGCGCGCGCTCGAGGAGGGCGTCTGGCCCGACGAGGAGCCGCCGCCGCGGGCGCTGCTCCAGGACGGCGGCATCCCGCAGCCCGACCGGGTGCGGATCCGCGCCTGGGCCGAGGTCTCCGACCACTTCGAGACCGACGACCCGCGGATCGTCGACGCGCTCTCGCCCTACCACGTCTGGACGCAGGACTACGCGATCAAGCGGCTGCGCTGGAAGCGCACCCATCCGCTGCACGTGCTGCTGCTCCGGGTCCACCGGATCCCGCGGCCGGTCACGGTCCGGGTGCGCGACGAGTACCACGGCTGCCGTTCCTGGGTCGAGATCGACCGCGATCTGCCCTTCGAGGGCACCCCGGTGATGGCGGACGAGGAGTTCGACCGCGCCGCGGCCGCGATCCGCGAGATCTGTCAGGCCGAGCCCGCGCTCGTCTGACCGGCAGCTCGACGCCATAGCCCCCCTCCCCTTCGATCGGCGCGTCTCCCGCGCGCGCCGGGCGCTCGTCCTCGGGATCGGCGGCGGCGGCGACGTCGCGGGGGCGCTCGTCGTCGGACGCCGCTGCGAGGAGCTGGGCACGCCGTTCGTCCTCGGTGGCGTTGCCTGGGAGCGCATGCCGGTCGACCCGAAGCCGGGCCCGCGGCCGGTGAGCGAGATCCGCGGTGGCGATCCGCTCGGCAAGCACGCGCTACTCGCCGGGCCGCGGACCGCGACCGCCGACGGAGCCGTGTTCTCCGAGTCCCACCTGGCAGCGCACCTGGGCGAGCCGACCGTGCTGATCGACGTCTCCGACGGAGTCCCCGGCGCGGCCGAGGGGATCGAGGCCGCCGCCGGCGTGCTCGGATGCGACCTGGTCATCTACCTCGACGTGGGCGGCGACGCGATCGCCGCGGGCGGCGAGCCCGGGCTCGGGAGCCCGCTCTGCGACGCGATCATGCTGGCCGCCGGCCTGCGGATCGACACCAGGGTCGACGGAGTGGCCGCCGTGGTCGGCGCCGGCTGCGACGGGGAGCTCACGGTCGCCGAGGTGCTCGAGCGGGTCGCGGCGCTCGCCGCCGCGGACGCGTGGATCGGCGTCTCGAGCGTGAACCCGGCCCAGGCCGGCGAGCTCGAGCGCGCCGCGACCGCGTGCGGAACGGAGGCGAGCATGCAGATCGTCCGTTGCGTGCGAGGCGAGCTTGGCGAGGCCGAGATCCGCGGCGGGCGACGGAGGGCGGCGCTGGGACCGGTCGGGGCGCTCGCCTTCCATTTCGACCTCGCCGCCGCGGCAGCGGAGCTGCCCCTCGCGCGCGCGGTCAAGGACGTCGACGGGCTCGAGGCGGCCCGCGAGGCGCTGCACGACGCCGGGGTCACGACCGAGCTCGACTTCGAGCGCGGGCGCGCCTGAGAACCGGCGCGCCGGACCCGGGCGAGGGCTACTGTCCGCCGCGGCATGGTGGGTGTGCGCAAGCTCGTCGCAGCAGCGGTGATCGCCAGCGCCCTCGTGCTCCCGGCCGGGGCCCCGGGAGCCCCCACGCCCGGCGCCTACGGTGAGAACGACGCCGGCGGCTTTCGCAACATCCTCCCGCCGGGACAGGGACAGAGCGTCAACACGGCCGAGATCTTCGCCTTCCTGTCGGCCGGCACGCGGCCGCCGCACGACGCCGACCAGCTGCAGATGTACGACGACCTCGTATACGCGACCCCGGGGCTGAAGTCCTCGCAGCTCGACGCCTTCTACAAGGACGCGACCTTCGGGGTCGAGCCCGGCAACGCCGGGTCCCCCTACAGCCCCCGCGACGACGTGACGATCGTCCGTGATCAGTTCGGCGTCCCGCGGATCTACGGCGCGACCCGCGCCGGCGCGATGTTCGGCACGGGCTACGTCGCCGCCGAGGATCGGATGTTCTTCATCGACGCGCTGCGCCATGCCGGCAGGGCCGAGCTCGCCTCGTTCGCCGGCGGCGCGGAGGGCAATCTGGAGATGGATCGCTCGGTCTGGGCGGACACCCCCTATCGCGACGACTCCGAGCTCAGGGTCCAGTACGAGCTCGCCGAGGAGGCGTACGGCGCCGCGGGCGCGCAGGTCGCCCGAGACGTCGACAACTACGTCGCCGGGATCAACCACCGGATCGCCGAGATCCGCTCCAACCCGCTGCTGATGCCGGGCGAGTACCCGCTGCTCGGCCATCCCGGCGGGCCCGAGGACTGGGAGGTCACCGACGTGATCTCGATCGCCTCGCTGGTCGCCGGGATCTTCGGCAAGGGCGGCGGCAGGGAGGTCGGCTCGGCGCTCGTCCTCCAGGCCGCGCAGAAGCGGTTCGGCAAGCGGGCCGGAAAACGCGCCTGGGCCGACTTCCGCCGCGCCAACGACCCGGAGGCGCCGACCACCGTCCACGACACGCGGTTCCCGTACATGAAGCGCCCGGCGCGCCCGAAGTCGGCGATCCCGGATCCTGGAACCGTCGTCCCGCAGGAGGTCGTGGTCTCCTCGAACGCGAGGCCCGAGCCTGAGTCAGCCGACAGCGCGCTCCCCGACATCGGCGCGGCACTCCGCGCAGCCGCCTCGATGCACGGCGCCTCGAACGCGCTCCTGGTCTCGAAGGGCGAGTCGAAGGGCGGGGCTCCCGTAGCCGTGTTCGGGCCGCAGGTCTCCTACTTCACGCCGCAGATCCTGATGGAGGAGGAGATCCACGCTCCCGGCGGGCCGACCGGACCGCCCCTCGACGCGCGCGGCGCGGCGTTCCCGGGGACGAACCTCTACGTCCAGCTCGGCCACGGGCGCGACTACGCGTGGTCGGCGACCTCGGCGGGCCAGGACATCATCGACACGTTCGCGGTCAAGCTCTGCAACACCGACGGCTCGAAGCCGACGATCGATTCGATGGGCTACCGCTTCCACGGTGCCTGCAGGCCGATCGACGTGCTCGAGCGGGTCAACGCCTGGACCTCGTCGGCCGGCGACATGACGCCGTCGGGTTCGGAGACCTATCGCGCCGAGCGCACGGCGCTGGGGATCGTCACGCACCGTGCCGAGATCCACGGCAAGCCCGTCGCGTTCACGAAGCTGCGCGCGACCTACTACCACGAGGTCGACTCGGCGCTCGGGTTCGCCGACTTCAACAACCCGCAGAGGATGCAGTCGCCACAGGAGTTCATGAAGGCGGCCTGCAAGATCCAGTACACGTTCAACTGGTTCTTCATCGACCAGGAGCAGATCGCCTACTTCAACTCCGGGATCAATCCCGAGCGTGACACCCAGGCCCACCCCGACCTGCCGACGCGAGCGAAGGACGAGTGGCAGGGCTGGACGCCGCCCTCGCAGAAGCTGCTCTCAGGCGCGCCGATCCAGGCCAGCGACGTCGACCCGCGAACCAACATCTCCGACCAGCAGCCGTGCTCGGCGCACCCCCAGGTCGTCGACCAGCCCTACATCACCAGCTGGAACAACAAGCAGGCGCCCGGATCCCGCGCGCCCGACAACGACTACTCGCGCGGGCCCGTGTTCCGCTCGTCGATGCTCGACGACCGGGTCGAGCCGCGAATCGCGGGGGCGAAGAAGGTCCCGCCGGAGAAGCTCGTCGACGCGATGGAGGACGCCGGCACGGTGGACCTGCGCGGCGACGTCGCGCTGCCGTACGCGCTCGAGCTGATCGGCGACTCCGGCGGCAAGAAGGTGCAGGCGGCGGTCAAGACGCTGCGGGCGTGGACGACCACGGGCAATCACCGCCGTGACCGCAACGCCGACGGCGTCTACGACCAGGCCGAGGCGGTCCGGATCATGGACGCGTGGTGGCCGCGCTGGCTCGAGGCCGAATTCAGGCCGGCGCTGGGCGGCAAGCTGTTCGACGCGATCCACGCGATGGTCAGGTTCGACGACGCCCCGGGACCGATCGGCTCCGCCTACATCGATGGGTGGTACGGGTTCGTCAACAAGGACCTGCGGACGGTCGTCGGCGACGACGTGCGCGGGAAGTTCTCACGCGTCTACTGCGGCAAGGGGTCGAAGGCGAAGTGCCGGAGGGCGCTCATCAAGTCCCTGAAGCGGGCGCTCGCCCACGACTCGGACGCCGAGCTCTACCCCGACGGCCCCTGCGAGGGCGGCGACGCGCAGTGGTGCCACGACGCGGTCCGCCACCGGGCGACCGGCGCGATCACCCAGCCGCCGATCCACTGGATCAACCGGCCGACCTTCCAGCAGGTCGTGCAGATCGGCGAGTAGCCGGGCTGCAACGACTTGTTGGGGGATACTCGGCCCGATGTCCCAGGACAACGTCGAGATCGTCAAGCGCGGCTTCGAGGCGTATGTGCGCGGTGACCTTGCCGCAGCGGCGGCGGACTACGTCGACGATGTCGTCTTCAACCCCGCCGAGGAGGCTCCGATCCACGGCCGTGAGGCTGTGCTCTCCTACATTCGGCGCTGGGAGGAGCCCTGGGATGACTACGAGCTGCGGACGGAGGAATTCATCGACGCGGGCGAGCACGTGGTTGTGACGATCCACGTCAGGGCCCGCGGTGCCGCAAGTGGAATCGAGGTCGACGCTCGCTCTCACCAGGTTCACACGCTGCGCGACGGCAAGCTGATCCGCATGGACGAGTACCTCGTGCGCGACGAAGCCCTCAAGGCCGCTGGGCTTGCGGAGTAGTTGTGCAGATCAGGTAAGGAGGACCTGGCAGAGAGCGTCCACGACGGCGGCGTCGAACTGCGTGCCCGACGAACGCATCAGCTCCATCGCCGCCCCGTCGCTTGACATCGGAACGGGCCGGTAGGGGCGAGGCGCGGTCATCCGCGGAGCACGGTGTGGTCGTTCACCGACCAGACCTCGGCCTCGTCCTCGGTCGCGCGCGCGAGGGCCGCGTCGGAGGCGAGCGGGCCGTCGTCGCGGTCCTTGGCGAGCTCGCACAGGCGCGCAGCCTCGTTGACCGGATCGCCGATCACTTATGCACCTATGCGGCAAAGTACCGATGACCGGCGCGCGCCCGCGCGTCTAGGCTCGCAATATGGCGGGAGGCCCTGCGCGTGTATGGAGTGACGCCCGCGGGCGGGCTCGCGTCGGCTTCGCGGCGCTCGTCGGCACGGCGGTGGCGTGGGGCTCCCTGGCATTGTTTGGGCCGGGCACGGCGGGAGCCGATCAGCTCTCCTGCGGTTCACCTTCCCTCTGTGCGATCGTCACCAACTACGGTCTGATCACGTCAACGAACCCGACCGGCGGCCCGTCGGCCTGGGAAGTGACGAACCTGCCCGGAGGAATCGTCGTAGAGGCGGTCTCCTGTCCGTCGAACTCGTTGTGCGTCGGGATCGGCTACAGAACAGGTGGGTCTTCCGGAGACGTGATCATCAGCTCAACTAACCCGACCGGCGGCCCATCCGCTTGGAAGGTGACGCCGGTCGGCCTCTCTGGGGGCGACATCTCGTGCCCCACGAGCTCCATGTGCGTCGCGCTCGCGGCGAACGGCGCTACGACGAGCTCCACCAATCCGTCCGGGGACGCCTCGGATTGGCAGACGGCACACCCCATCGACATCATCGCGATCTCGATCTCCTGCCCCTCTCCATCGCTCTGCGTGGCGGTCGGTGACAACCCCGCTGCCCCCGGCAACTCTTCGGATGCCGTGGTCCATTCGACCAGTCCCACCTCTGACTCCCCGTGGCAGCAGGTCCCACTTGGGACATACCTCCTCGACGCCGCCTGCCCGTCGAACATGCTCTGCATCGTCGGCGACTACAACGGCGACATCTTCAGCTCGACCGACCCGAGCGGCGACTCGCTGGCCTGGGACCAGCCCTTTGGTGGGACGGCGACGGTGCTCAGCCAGGCCACCTGCGCCTCGACCTCGCTCTGCCTCGCCACCGGGGTCGCCCCGTCGTGGTCCCCCAGCGCGAAACTGAGCCTGCTCACGTCGACGAACCCCGCCAACTCCGGAAGCTGGAACAGCGTCTTCGTACCCGACAATCGCGACATCGACGCAACGTCGTGTCCGTCGGAGACCCTGTGCGTCCTGCTCGACCGCGGTGATGATTACGCCATCCTCACTGCCACCAACCCCACCGGTCCGACGGACGCATGGTCCACCGTCGAGCTCGGACTTCGTGACGTTGAGGTCTTCAAGGTCGGGTCCGGGGGAGGCACGGTCACGAGCAGCCCAGATGGGCTCGACTGCGGCCTGACTTGCGGGGCGGTGATGAAGTCGGGGTCCGTGACGCTGAGCGCACAACCGGACGAAGGCTCGGCCTTCATCGGCTGGTCCAACGGCGTCTGTTCGGGGACGGGCGCATGCATCCTGGACGCGGACGATTTTGGACGTGTCACCGCAACCTTCGAGACCGTGCCCGATACGTCGATCACGGCGGGGCCCGCGGAGGGTTCGCTCACCAAACAGACCCGCCACTACTTCGACTTCACGTCGAGCAAGGAGGGCGCGTCCTTCGAGTGCTCCCTAAACGGCGAAGCGTTTGCGCCCTGCAGCCCACGCGAGCGGTTCGGTTTCGGTGAACGGAACGGCCAGCACAAGTTCGAGGTGAGGGCGACGGACCAGTTTGGGAGCAGGGATCCGACAGCGGCTGTCCGCAACTTTACGATCGACACCGAGCGGCCGCGAGCGTCGATCACCGATGGCCCCAAGAAGCGATCGGGCGACCGCACCCCGAAGTTCAAGTTCAAGTCCGACGAGGAGAATTCGACCTTCCGTTGCTCGCTTGACGGGAAGCGCGCGAAGAAGTGCGAGTCGCCATACAAGCTGAAGAACGTCTCCGAGGGAAAGCACGTCTTCAAGGTGACTGCAGTCGACGCCGCGCGGAATTACTCCCGTGCGGACAGCTTCAAGTTCGTGGTGACGTAATCAGCGATCATCGTGCAGATCAAGTAGCTCGGCGCACTTGCTCGGCGCCACGAGTTCAGTCGTGGCGAAGCAGGATCTGGCACAGGGCGTCCACGACCGCGGCGTCGAACTGTGTGCCTGACGCACGCATCAGCTCCATCGCCGCCCCGTCGCTCGACATCGGAACGGGCCTGTAGGGGCGAGGCGAGGTCATCGCGTCGTACGCATCACAGACGGCGATCACCCGGGCGCCGAGCGGAATCTGCTCGCCGACCAGGCCGTCGGGGTACCCGCTGCCGTCGACGCGTTCGTGACTCGAGCGCACGAAGTCGATGACTTTCCCCTCCAGCCCCGCTGCAATGAGGATCCGCGCCCCGGTGAGCGTATGCACGCGCATCACCGTCCATTCCTCCTGGTCCAGTGGCCCCGGGCTGGCGAGGATCGACTCGGGAAGCGCAAGCTTGCCGAGGTCGTGAAGGAATGCGGCCTGCTTGAGCGGATCCATCTCGTCGGCGGGGAGCCCGACCTCGCGGCCCACACGCTCGGACAGGCTGGAGACCGCATTGACGTGCTCACCGAGGTCCGGGTAGCGCTCCGCCAGCAGGTTGCGCAGGACGAGGATCACCTGACCGCTCGCCTGTGAGGCTTGCGGGGATTCCGCGGTCCGATGGTTGGCCATGGCCAACCTCGTTTCTCGTTCTCTCTCGTTGAGCACCGCTCAGAAGGGGGGAGGGAACGAGAGCACCCTAGGGGCAGCTACTGACAGGGTACACCCCCGATGTGGTGACGACCTAGGGCCGCGGCGATGCGAGGCCGGTGGCCTCCAGGCGGCCGCGGAGCACGGTGCGGTCGTTCACCGACCAGACGTCGGCCTCCTCCTCGGTGGCGCGCGCGAGCGCCGCGTCGGACGCGAGGGGGCCCGCGTCGCGCTCCTTGGCGAGCTCGCACAGGCGGGCCGCCTCGTTGACCGGATCGCCGATCACCGTGTACTCGAAGCGCTGCTCGGCCCCGACGTTGCCGGCCACCGCGCGCCCGGCCGAGACGCCGATTCCGAAGCCGACCTCGGGCACCTCGGCCTCGAGCCGCTCGGCGAGCCGGCGGGCCGCGCGCAGCGCGTCGCCGGCCGGATCCTCGCTGGCCGCGGGCGCTCCGAACACGCACAGCGCCGCGTCGCCCTCGAACTTGTTCACCCAGCCGCCCTCCGACTCCATCGTCTCGACGACAACGCGGAAGAAGCGGTTCAGCAACCGCACCACGTCGGTAGGCGGCATCGCCAGCGCGATCGAGGTCGAGCCGACGAGGTCGACGAACACGGCCCCGATCTCGCGCTCCTCCCCGCCGAGGCGAGTGCCCTCGTCAAGCGCCGCGCGGGCCACGTCCTTGCCGACGTGGCGACCGAAGAGATCGCGGATCTCCTCGCGCTCGCGCAGCCCCTCGGCCATCCGGTTGAAGCCGGCCTGGAGCATCCCGACCTCGCTGCTGTCGTCGATCGTGACCTCGGCCGCGAGGTCGCCACCTGCGACCCGGTCGAGCGCCCGGCCGACCGCGGTCACCGGGTTGGCGATCGCGTCAGCGGCGATCACGGTAGCGAGCAGGCCGACCCCGCTGGCCACGAGGCCGAGGAAGATGCAGGCGGCCGCCACGTCCTCCGGCTGGACCCCGGAGCCGGTCAGCCCGACGACGCCGACCACGAGCACGCCGAGGATCGGCACGCCGGTGCCAAGGCTCCACGACCACAGCAGACGCATCCGGATTCCGGGCGCGATCGGCTTCTCGGGCAGGCGCGCCGCGAGCACGAGCGTGGTCACCGGGCGCAGGGCGCGCTCGAGGAGCAGGTACTGGAGCGCGCATGTCGTCTCCCCGCCGAGCCAGACCGTGGCGAGCACGATCGCGGCGAACTCGATCCCGTGGTGCAGGCTGATCAGGGCGATCGTGACGCCGCCGATCGCCCACGCGATGGCCAGCCGCTTCGTCCACAGGGTCGCGAGCTGCAGCGTCAGCCGGTGCTCGTCATCGGTCGGTTCGCGCCGCTCGACGATCCAGGCAAACGCGTGACGCCGGTCGCGGGCCGTGAGCTTCGAGAGCACGACCCCGCCGATGGCAACGATGGCGACGACGAACGGAGCGCTCTGCACGCCGAGCTCCTCCGCTGCCGCCTGGTCCTTGAAGACGGGGATCAGGAAGCCAACCGAGATGAACGTGACGAGCGAGCCGACGCCGTTGACGATCCAGCCGAGGCGGAAGGTGCGTCGCGAGATCGCGCTCAGCTGTCGCTGGGTGGAGTCGACCGCAGCGTCGATCCCTGACCGCATGCCAGAAGTTTTCCCACACCGAAACGGCCCCCGCGCCGGTTCGGCGTGCGCGGTCATGCTGTTACCGGGACCCTCGCGGGCTCGCGGCTGCCGATCGCGATCCGCGACCCAGCGGCTGGGCGGATCGTGATGTTCCGGCGCCGGGTGCGCTCGTGCCCCTGGGACACGGGCCGGAGCTCATAGGCGCGCAGGACGGCGGCGAGCACGATCCGCATCTCCAGGTTGGCGAAGCTGGCGCCCAGACAGCGCCGACGGCCACCGCCGAACGGGATCCAGGTGTAGGTCCCTGGCCCCTCCTCGAGGAAGCGCTCGGGCCGGAACGAGTAGGGGTCGGGATAGACGTCGGGATCGTGGTGGAGGAGATAGGAGTTGGCGACCAGGCACGCGCCGGGCTCGTAGTGCCAGCCGCCGACCTCGATCGGCTTCATCACCAGGCGCGGGGCGGCGTTGGGAAGCACAGGACGCCGGCGCTGGGTCTCCTGGATCGTCGCCGTCAGGTAGCCGTTGGCTTCGCCGGCGTCGACCTCCTCCGTGAGCCGGGCCAGCACCGCCGGCTCGCGTGCGAGGCGCTCGAACGCCCATGCGAGCGTCGTCGCCGTCGTCTCGTGACCGGCGACGAGCAGGGTCATCAGCTCGTCGCGAAGCTCCTGGTCGGACATCGGCGTGCCGTCCTCGTGGCGGGCCTCGAGCAGCATCGAGAGCACGTCGTCGCGGTCGGCGTGCTCTCCACGTCGCTCGTCGATCAGCCCGAACAGCAGCTCGTCGACCTCGTCGCGGCGGGTGAAGAACTCCTTCAACGGTCCAAACCGGCTGAAGAACGCCTCCGACCGCTCACTCGTCGGGCCGAAGAGGGTGAGCGGGTGGTCGCCGAAGGCGAGCAGGGTCGAGAGCCGGTCGCGGGCGAGGTCGAGGCGCTCGCCGGGATCGAGGCCGAAGACGGCGCGGAGGATGATCTCGAGCGTCAGGGCCTGCATCCGCGGGTGCAGCGCGAGCTCGGGGTCGGGGCCCCAGCTCTCGACCTCGCGCTCGGTGACCTCCGCGATCAGATCCGTGAGCCGCTCCATCTTCTCGCCGTGGAAGGCGGGCAGCATCAGCTTGCGCTGGCTCATATGAGCGTCGCCGTCGAGCAGGATCACCGAGTTCGCGCCGACGATCGGCTCCAGCACCCGCGCCCCCTCGCCCGGGTGCAGGACGTCGGGCGGCGCGGTGAACACCTGCTTGATCTGATCGGGCTCGGTGATGAACACGAACGGCGGGGAGAACGGGAAGCGGAGCGTGAAGCGCTTGCCGTACCGCGATCGAAGCTTCTCCAGGTAGGCGAGCGGCCGTGTCCAGAAGCCCATCCCCTGGATCAGGGACGGGTAGCGGGGCCCCGGAGGCAGGCTCGCTCCCATGCGTGGAGCCTCCTCCGATCGGAGGAGGGTGTCTGTGAGATTGCGCACATATCCAGCCAATAACCTCCCGCGCGCACGATGGCCTGGGTCGAGACCGAATCGCTGAGCTTCACGGCCCGCCACGAAACGGAGGATGAAGCCTGCGCGACGCGGACGCTCGACCGGCTCGAGGACCTGCGCCTCCGGCTCGAGGACCGCTTCGACGAGGCGCCCGGCGGGATCACCGTGATCGTCCACCCGTCCCCCGGGTGGCTGGCCGCGGCGCACCCGTTTCTCCCCAGCGCCCGGCTCGCCGCGGCGCCCGCCGGCCGCCGCTACCTGGCCGGCTGGGCGATGGCCTCGGAGCTCCACATCCTCAACGACGAGTACACCGACCGCCGCGCCGCCGGCGAGGACTCGCTCGCGGCGCTGCGCGGGACGGCCGAGCGCCTCTACGCGCAGATCGTGATCGCCGCCAACAACGACCGGCTGCCGCCGCCGTGGGGCCCGCGCCGCTTCGCCCGATACGTGCGCTGGGCCTGGCTGATCGAGGGCGGCGCCCAGTACTTCGCGGGACAGACGTCGCTCTTTCGCGCCGCGGTCAACACCAGGATGCGCGGGGGCAAGCCGCCCGCCTTCCCGCCCTCGGCACGCGACGCGGTGATCCTCGGTGGCACCGTGTTCGACCTGCTCGAGAGCGAGCGCGGTCCCGACGCCTGCGCGGTCTTGGTCTCGCGCCTGCGGCGGGAGGGCGCCGAGCGAGCCATCGAGCTCGCCTTCGACGCGCGCTTTCGCCACGTCGAGCGCGAGTGGCGGCGCTACCTGCGCGAGGACCTGCCGCGGTCGGGCTCGCTCGACGAGCTCGACGACGAGGACCCGTTCGCCTGAGCGCCGCGATCAGCCGTCCGGATCCAGCGCGCACGCGCGGATCGGGCCGTCGAAGTAGAGCGACCACGCCTCGGGCGCGCCGTCGTCGCCCGGCAGCGCGAGGCGTACCCATGCGCCCTCGCCGACGGTTGCCAGCGGGTAGGCCGGGAGCCCGGGCAGGAAGCGGCTGAGCTGGAGCTCCACCGCGCCCTCGAGCGGCTCGACCAGGACGCCGCCGGGCGGGGTCTCGATCACGCCAGGCGCCACGGTGGTGCTGTCGCACCGAAGCCCTTCGGCGTCGGCGGCGTCCGCCGGCTCGAGGTCCAGGTCGAGCGTGCGCGCGAGGACGATGTCATGGACCTTGCGCAGGGCGATGTCCTCGCTCCTGATCTCGTCGAGCGGATTGGCGAGCGACCCGGTCCGCTCGACGGCGTCGCGGTAGGACGCCGGGTCGATCACCTGATACGGCGACCCGCCGATGTCCCGGACCACCTCGTCGAGCCCCGCCACGTATCCCGGCGTCGCGTCCCGGCCGGCGAGCTCGAGCATCGCGAACTCGCCCCGGGTCAGATCCGCGTCCTGCGCGAGGTAGTCGCCTCCGTCCTCGAGCTTGGCGATGTTCCACGGCAGGGCAAGCGCGACGACGAGCGCGAGGGCGGCGATCCCGGCCCACCCCGGGCGGCGGTCGCGAAGCGCGTCGGCCGCGACCAGGAGGACGAGGATCGCGCCCGCCAGGATGTAGCGCGATGCATCCGGGTCGCGCCCGGCGAGCCCGATGAAGGTCCAGTAGGCGAGCAGCACGGCGAGCACGGGCCAGATCGTCGGCGGCAGCGAGCCGCGGCGCAGGCGGAGGGCGAACCCGAGCAGCGCGATCACCGCGAGGACCGCGCCGAAGGTGGTCAGGCCGACCACAGGCACCGGGACCGAATCGCCGGTCGGGATCCGGCCGGTCAACGACATCAGCACGGCGCGCAGCGAGTCGAACACCGCCCCCGGGACGTCGCCGGCCGCCTCGAGACCGATCGGCGTGATCTCGAACCGGCGCGCCCACACATACCAGGCGCCGAACAGCACGACCGGGACGGCGACGATCCAGATCCGCCGCCAGCGCTCCGGCCCGATGAGGATCGAGACCGTGACCCCGGCGACGAAGGCGATCCCGAGCTCCACGAAGGCGGTCGAGAGGACGAGCAGCAGACAGACGACCGGATCGGCTCGGCGGCCGCCGCGCTCGAGCGCGAGCAGACCCCCGAGGCCGGCGGCGAGCGCGCACACAGTGTGCAGGTCGAACGGCCAGATCAGGGCCTCCCACGCGGCGCCGAGGAAGCAGAGCAGGATCGCCAGCAGCAGCGCCGCCGGATCGCCGATCCGCACCCGCGCGAGCTCGAAGAAGAGCGCGACCACGACCAGCACGGCGAGCAGCTCGAAGACCCGGAACGGCGTGTAGTCGCCGCCGAAGATCGCGAACAGCGCCTCGTAGACCAGCTTCCCGCCGAGCTGCAGGTGGCTGTTGTGCGGGGCGAGCAGGTACTCGACCGACAGCGAGTCGTAATCGATCGGCGGATGGGCGGCGGCGGCCTGGCGGCCGAAGTAGTAGAGCTCGTCCCCGGAGAAGCTCGCGCGCGAACCGGCGTCCAGGATGACGGCCGCGGCGACGGCCATCGCGATCCCCAGAACCGGCCACGGATGCGCCGCTAGCCGGGCGAGCGCCGTGCGCATCCCGATGTTCTAGCCCATCAGCGTCGAGACGACCCAGACGAGCAGCGCGCCCACCGCAAGCGCAACCAGGATCCCGACCAGGAGCGGGAGCGGGCGCTCCTCGCGCACCGCCGGCCCGCCGCCCTCGAGCTGAAGCTGCTCCCCCGTGTCGGCGAGCAGCGCCCGCGCCGCCTCGGCGGCGGCGCCGGGGACGAGGATGTCGCGTGGGCCCCCGGCCAGGAAGTCGGGCACGTCGAAGCCGCGCGTGCGGCGCTCGAAGCTCGGGATCCCCTCCTCGAGCAGGATGCCCTGGATCATCTGCGCCTCGGCCAGGTTGCGCGCGAACCCGACCTTGACCGGGTCGCCGCCCGTGTACTCGGGCTTGACCTTCCGCGCCTTCTCGTGCGCCTCGGTGATCGGCTCCTGCTCCCCGCGGCCGACGTAGACGAGCGGCATCTCGCAGTCGGGGCAGAAGCGCTCCGTGAGCGGATACTTCTTGGCGCAGGTCGGGCAGGCGAGCGGCTCGACCGGCGTCTCGCCGTCACCCGACAACCAGCCCCACCTCCTCGACCTCCGCGCCGTCGATCCGAAACGCGCGCAGGACGGGCTCGTCACCGGCCAGCGAGCAGATCACCCAGAGCAGTCCCGGCCACCAGCGGGCCAGGTTGACGTCGGTCTGCGAGGGCGCGGCCTCGCTGTTGGGATGGGAGTGGAAGATCGCCCCGATCTCGTCGCCGCGCGCCTCGATCTCGTTCGTGATCCGGATCTGGTCGCGCGAGTCGATCTGGAACCGCATCGGGCTCTCGAACTCGTTGCGCGCCCGGAAGTGGGCGGTGAAGCGGCCGTCGCGAGCCGCGATCATCCCGCAGCACTCGTTCGGGGCGTCGTCGCGGGCGTGTGCGATCAGTTCGTCTCGCAGCTGAGCGGGTAGCTCCATCGAGCCGAGGCTACTCGGCCGTCCCGGCGAGTCGTCCACCCGGGAGGCAGTGCTACTTGACTAGCACAGTTGATCGCGCTACTGTGTGAGTCTGATGGCACAGTTGCAGACCGTCACCCCCTTCCAGGCGGACACGGCGAGCGAGCTTCCGGTGGGCGTCCAGCTCGCCTGGCGGCTGCGGGCGCTGATCACCGCCGGCAGGCTCGCTCCCGGCGAGCGGATGCCGAGCGTGCGGACGATGGCCGAATGGGCCGAGGTGAACGTGAACACCGTCCGCGCCGTCTACGCGCGGCTCGAGGACGAGGGCCTGATCGAGACCCGGCACGGGCGCGGCAGCTACGTCGCCGCCGGGGCGCACGGCTCGGCGGAGGTCGAGCGGATCGCCGCCGAGGCGATCGACGCCGCGCGCGAGGCGGGCGTCGACCCACGCGACGTCGCGATCACGGCGCTGATCTCCTCCGCCCTGCCCGAGGCGCTCGAGCTGCCGATCCCGGCCGAGGACGACCCGGAAGAGCCCGACCTCGGCGAGCTGGCGAAGGAGCTCGACCTCGACGAGTCGTGGCTCGAGGTCGACGAGGGCGCGGCGCGGCGCGAGCTGCGGCGCCAGATCGGCCGGATCGAGGCCGAGCTTGCGAGCTACACGCCGCGACATCGAGCCCCCCTCCGCCCCGCCGCTCCTGAATCCCAACGAGCCGCGAATCGCCGACGTCGCGGCGCTCGCCGAGACCCGGGACGCGCTGCTCGCCCAGCTCGCCGAGGCGCGCCGGGTCGCCGTCGCGCGCGCCAACCGCGAGCGTCGCGCGCGCGAGGTCCGCGACGCGATGGTCGAGGACCCCGCCGGCCACCGCTGGGAGGTGATCTCAGCGACCGAGACCGGCGAGGAGGGCTGCACGACCTGGCGCGCCGGCCCCGCTGGGGCCGCTCGGGGCGCTGATGAGCTGGTGGCGGATCAAGGTCTCCGGTGGATGTCCGTTCAGCCGACACCGACAAGCGCCGGTGAGGCCTGATGGTTCGCTCGGTCGCTGACAGGGCCTTCCTGCCCGCCAAGAGCCTGTTCGAGCAGGTCGGGAACATGATGATCCTGACCGGCAAGACGATCACGGCCATCGTCAGGCCGCCGTACCCGTACGGGGGCGAGTTCATCGGCCAGTTCCTCTTCGCGCTGCAGCTGTGCTGGTTCCCGCTGATGATCTCGACGATCGCCTTCGGCTTCGGAGCCCCGGGCCTGCAGGCCGCCAACTTCCTTTCGCCTCTTCGGAGCCCTCGACCGCCTCGGCGGCTTCTTCATCCTCGCGAGCGTCAGGGAGTTCGCGCCCTTCGTCACCGCGATCATCGTCGCCGGCGTCGCCGGGCACCGCGATCACCGCCGACCTCGGCGCCCGCAAGATCCGAGAGGAGCTCGACGCGCTTCAGGTGCTCGGCGTCGATCCGATCAAGAACCTCGTCGTCCCGCGCTTCCTCGCCCTGATCCTGATCACCGGGCTGATGGACATCTACGCGCTCCTGTTCGGGATCTCCGGCGGGATCTTCGCCGAGCTCGCCTACGGCCAGCCGCTGGGCGGTTTCTTCGCCACGCTCTTCAACAACGCCTCGGTCACCGACCTCTGGGGCTCGATCCTCAAGTGCACGATGTTCGGCGGGATCACGGCGATCGTCTGCTGTTACAAAGGGATGAATGCGTCCGGAGGCGCCGAGGGGGTGGGCCGGGCCGTCAACGAGGCCGTGGTCACGGCGCTGCTTGGGGATCTTCGCGTTCAACTACGTCTTCACCCAGACGCTGCTCGCGACCCATCCTGAGATCTCGGTGATCAAGTGACCGGCTGGCTCGCGCTGCCGAGGGAGTGGCTCGGCTCCCTCGGGGACATCGCCCGCTTCTCGGGCACGATCCTCGGCGACGTCTACTCCGGCCGCGTCATGCACTTCTTCGGCGAGGCGCTGCGCCAGGCCGGGATCCTGATCCTCGGCTCGGCGATCGTGATCTGGGGGCTGACCTTCTTCCTCGGGCTGACCTGCGGGATCGAGGGGGCGTACCTGAGCCGGGCCAACGGCGTCGCCGACGCTGGCCGGCTCGTTCGCCGCCTGGTGCGACCTGCGCGAGGTGATCCCCTACGCGTTCGGCTACATGATGGCCGCCAAGGTCGGGACCGGGATCGTCGCCGAGCTCGGCGCGATGCGGATCTCCGACGAGGTCGACGCGCTCGAGGTGATGGGCGTCAACCCGATGATCTTCCTCTGCGCGACGAGGCTGCTGGGGCGTGGATGACGCTCCCGTTCATCTACCTGGCCGGGATCGGGGTCGGGTACCTCGCCTCCTACATCGCCGTCGTCGAGCAGATCGCGGAGGTCTCCTCCGGCGGCTACTTCCTGATCTTCTGGATGTTCCAGAACCCGCCCGACCTGCTATTCAGCCTGATCAAGGCGATGTTCATGGCGACGGCGATCGTGCTCGTCGGCTGCTACTACGGCTACACCGCCTCGGGCGGGCCGGTCGGCGTGGGCACGGCGACCGCGAAGTCGATGGTGCTGAACGTCGTCCTGGTGCACATCATCGGCATGCTTGGGACACTGGTCTTCTGGGGCGCCAACCCGCGTGCCCCGATCGGAGGCTGAGATCGACCCGTCCTCGCCGCCTGCCCTCGGCCGCACTTGCTCTGAGCGCTAGCCCTGCTCGCTCTGCTCGGGCCGTTCACCTACGCCGTCTACGGCGCCGGCCTCGCGCAGAGCGCCGCCGCGGTCGGCGGCCTCGGTCTGATGCTGGCGCTGGCGCTCGGCGGTCGCCTGGGCCTCTCAACGCAAGGCCGGCGCGATGACCGCGCGGCTCGACGCCCGGGAGCGGATCCTGGGGACGTTCGTCCTCGCGGTGATGACGGTCGCTTGCGTCGGCTGGTGGATCGGGGTCCCGGTGCTCACGCTCTGGGGCCTCGGCGAGGCGACCGACGACGGCCCCACCCACTTCGTCGGCGGGCTGATCGGGGTGCCGCTGATGATGGTGCTGACCGCGCCGATCCTGATCTGGCTCAACGGCCTCTACCTGCGGGTCACCGGGATCCTCGCCCGCGCCGAGGCCGACGAGGAGGAGACCGGCGGCTGGAGCCGGCGCCTGCGCGGCCCGCTGGAGCCGCTGATGTTCGCCTCCCTGGCGGTCGCGATCGTCGCGCTCAGCATCTGGTTCTTCTTCATCGCCGAGACCGCACCGACGAGCATCATGTAATGGAGGCCGCATCGCCGACCCGGCCTCGACCGGACCAAGCCCGCGGCAGCGCGTCGCCGGGGCGTTCGTGCTCGTCGTCCTGGTGGTCGCGTCGATCGTCTTCTGGGTCGGCGTCCCGCTCGGCTACCTGTGGGCGCTCGGCAAGGCGACCGACGACGGCACCACCCATTTCGTCGCGGGCCTGATCGGCGCGCCGCTGTCGATGGCGCTCTTCTCCCCCGTGCTCTTCTGGCTCAACGGGCTCTATCTGCGCGCCACGGGCGTGCTCGACCGGCTCGCCGAGGACGAGGACGAGGCCGGCTGGCGGCGCCGGGTGCGCGGGCCGCTGGAGCCGATCATGCTGATCGCGCTCGCGATCGCGATCGTCGCGCTGACGATCTGGTTCTTCGTCTTCGCCGAGAACCCGCCGCGGATCGTCATCTAGCGGCGCGTCAGTACCAGGCGGAGTCGGGGTCGCGCCGCGGCTCGGCGCAGGTCGCCGCCGGCACGGCCGAGCAGGTCGGGATCGTCGCGCCCGAGCTCCCAGAGCATGTCGTCGAGCAGCGGCGGCGAGATCCCGGCGCGCTCGGCCACCTGCTTGAACGCGGCCCGCGTCGCCGCCCGCACCTCGTCGAGCGGCCCCGGCTCGACGAGGCCGGAGCGCAGCGCCAGGCGCATCAGCACGTTGTCGGCCGAGACCTCCCACAGCTCTCGGGATCGGCGACCTCGAACCAGCCGCGGCGCTCGCAGATCTTCGCGAAGAGCTGCGACTTCTTCGCCAGCGGATCGGAGTAGGCGTCGAACGCCGCCAATCGCTCCAGCAGCCCGCCCGGACCGCCGAGGCGGTCCCCCGCCGCGGCGAGCAGCGCGGATGCCCCTCCCCCGTACCAGCGCTCGAGGCCGGCGGCGAGGTCGCGCCACAGCGCCGCTCGGCGCTCCGGATCGGCGACCGTCTCGCCGCCGACCGCGAACAGGGCCGCGACGTCGTCGGCGCGAGACCGTCACCAGCGACGCCGCGGTCAGCAGGCCGGGCCGGCGCGCCCGAGCGGCCAGCGCCACCGCCCACATCAACTCGCTGCCGGACAGCGGCTCCGAGGTGCCCACGCGGTGAGCGGCGCTGTAGCCCGTCTTGTGGTCGACCGCGCACAGGAACAGCGCCGCGTCGGGATCGGGCACGTGGGCGAAGTCCGGCGGCCGGTAGCTCGCCCACAGGTCGCCCACCCTGCCCGCGACCTCGTCGGGCGCCGCGGCCGGGCTCAGCTCTCCCCCGTCCGCCGCAGGATCAGGAAGTCGCGGTCGATGTTGAACCAGCTCAGGCCGCCCTGCTCCAGGGAGCTCTCCTCCTCGCTGACCGAGAACTCCTTCACGATCTCGTAGTTGGCCGCGTCCTCAGGGAGCGTCGCCTGCAGGAACTCCCACTCGGACGGGCGGAAGACCAGCCAGTCGGGGTCCAGCAGCGGCACGGTCTGGATCGCGATCCCGCGCGCCTCGGTGAACTTCGGCGAGTCGGCCAGGGCCTCGGTGACCGTGGTCGAGGTCAGGCCGGGGTAGTCGTAGAGGGTCGCGTTCGTGTAGTAGCCGACGTAGCCCGACGGCTCGGTCGCGATCGTGTCGCCCTCCTCGGTGACCTCGCCCAGGTAGCGACCCACCTGGTCGCGTACGCGGTCCTCGATCCGGTGCTGGAGCCGGTCCTCGAGCGGCAGGCTGAACGGGATATGGCTCGCGTACGCAAGCGCCAGGACCGTCGCCGGCACCGCGACCACCCAGGTCCCCGCCCGGCGCGTCAGCCAGTCCAGGCCGGCCGCGGCGAGGATGAAGATCAGCGCGATCACCGGGACGCCGTACCACTCGAAGTAGCCGATCGTGAGGAAGACGAACTTGTAGGCGAGCCAGAGGACGACGAAGACGATCGCCGGCCGCCACGACACGCGGCGCCAGGTCACCACGGCGCCGACGATCGCCAGTCCCGCGACGCCCCAGGCGACGAGCTTGAGCAGCAGCTCGGGCACCGGCGTGCCGACGGTGAAGGCGCGCTGGAGGAAGGGCGCGATCTGCTCCCAATCGGCCTTGTGGGCCTTGGCCGTCTCCCAGAGGAAGTCGAACCAGCCGCCGATGTCGGTCAGACCGGGGAAGATCGGCCCGAACGCCTGCGACTTGGCGACGATCGTGTTCGGCACCGGCGAGCCGTAATAGAGCGTCGTGAAGATGAACCACGGGGCGGCGATCGCCGCGGCGATCAGCCACGCCCTGGCGGCGCCGTCGCGACTGCGGATCAGCAGGAACACGAACGCCGGCACCACCCAGATGACGAAGTCGGGCCGGGCGAGGATCGCGAGGCCGAGCCAGATCCCGCTGCGGGTGAAGTCCTCGGCCATCACGTAGTAGACGCCCGCCAGCAGCACCGCGACCGCGACCTGGGTCTCCATTCCAGCGGTGCCGTAGAAGATCTGGTTCTGGTCGAGCGCCAGATACGCGAGCACCAGGCCGGTCGGCCAGGGGCCGAGCTCGAGGCGGCGCATGATCCGGTAGGCGTAGACCGCCGCGAGCACGAACGCCGCGAGCGAGACGAGACGGATCAGGAACAGGCCACCACCGTCCGTCACGAGCTCCCCGGGCAGCGGGATCAGCACCGAGAGCGCGGTCGTGAAGCCGTGCACCGGGCCGTCCTCGCCGAGGTGGTGGGTGAGCCCGGAGCCGTCGGCGACGTTCTTGGCGTGCTTGATCGTGATCAGCGCGTCGTCGAGGCGCCGCTCGGCAACCACCCAATAGACGATCCGGGCCGCAAGCCCGGTGACGATCGCCCCGGCCAGCAGCGGGTTGGCGCGAATCCACTCGGATGCGCGGGCCTTCACGGCTCCACCCGGCGCATGACGGTGAAGTCGCGGTCGTAGTTGTCCAGGCGCAGGCCCCACTGCTCGAGCTCGGTGTCCTCCTCCGGGACGGCGAAGTGGCGCGCGACCTCATACTTGCTGAACGTGTCCGGGACGCCCTGGCGCAGGAGGTCGACCTCGCCGACGCGGAGGATGAGCCAGTCGGGCTCGAGGAGCTGGGCGATCCCGTAGACGCCGGGCGGGTGCGCGACGTCGCTGGTGAGCGCGTCGAGCGTTCCCGGCGAGGTCAGCCCGGGGAAGTCGTAGAGGGTGCCGTTGGTGTAGTACGCGACGTACCCGGCCGACTCCGAGGTCATCGTGTCGCCCGGTTCGACCACCTCGCCCATGTAGCGGCCGAGCGGCACCCGCACCTGATCCTCGATCTCGTGCTGGATCTTCGCCTCGAGCGGGAACGTGAACGGGATGTGCATCGCGTAGACGGCGATCAGGAAGACGACCGGGACGGCGACGGCCGGCGACGG
Source organism: uncultured Solirubrobacterales bacterium (assembly GCA_963811505.1). Lineage (GTDB taxonomy): Bacteria > Actinomycetota > Thermoleophilia > Solirubrobacterales > 70-9 > WHSW01. Next base: position 350,489 of record CAWERC010000003.1, read on the forward strand.
CAGGGCGCGCGTCAGCCGGTGGATCCCGGCCGCGGCGAGAATGAAGATCAGCGAGATCGCGGGCGGCCCGTACCACTCGTTGTAGCCGAAGCCGACGACGAAGACCTTGTAGAGGACGAAGGACGCCGCGAACACGATCGCCGGCCGCCACGACACCCGCTTCCAGGTCGAAAATGCGCCGACGAGCGCGAGCGCGAGGACCGCGAAGGCGATCAGCTTGAGCAGCGTGTAGGGCAACGGGGTCTGATCCACGAAGATCCGCTCCAGGAAGGGCGCCACCAGGGTCCAGTCGTGGCTCGCGTCGCTGAGCGAGTCGCGGGCGTAGTCCCACCAACCGCCGATGTCGGCGATCGACGGCAGCGCGGGGCCGAAGAACGTGTCCTTGGCGGTGATCGTGTGCGGGACGGGTGAGCCGTAGTAGGCGGTGGTGAAGATCAGCCACGGGACGACGATCGCCGCCGAGATGAGCCACGTTCGCGCGGCCCCGTCGCGGCTGCGGATCAGCAGGAACACGAACGCCGGGATCACCCACATCACGAAGTCGGGCCGGGCGAGGATCGCCAGGCCGAGCGCCACCCCGCTCTTGGTGAAGTCCTCGACGAGGACGTAGTAGACGCCGGCGAGCAGGACGCCGACCGCGATCTGCGTCTCCATCCCGGCCATCCCGAAGAAGATCTGGTTCTGGTCGAGGGCCAGGTAGCCGAGCACGAACGCGGTCGGCCACGGGCCGAGCTCGAGCTCGCCGCAGATCCGGTAGGCGTAGATGACGGCCGCCGCGAAGGCGAGCAATCCGACGAGGCGGATCAGGAAGAAGCCGCCGTCCTCGGTGATCAGCTCGCCCGGCAGCGGCACGAGCACCGAGAGCGCCGAGGTGAACCCGTGCACGGCGCCCTCCCCCAGGTGGTGGACGAGGCCGTTGCCGTCGACGAGGTTGCGGTCGTGCTTGATCGTGATCAGGGCGTCGTCGATGCGGCGGTCGGTCATCGCCCAGAACACGATTCGGGCAATCAGCCCCGAGGCGAGGGCGCCGACGAGCAGCGGATTGGCGCGCACCCAGGCCCCGGCCCGCGATCGGGCCGATGGACTCTGCTGCTCGCTCGTCACCCCGTGCATAACCCCGCCCTCCGCGATCCGGCGGGATCGGAAGGATTGCCGACTCGCCTCATTCGCGTCATGTCATGCCGGCTCGAGCGCGCAGACGGCGAACGATCCGGCACCCGTGATCCGCAGCTGCCAGGGGTGGTCGGAGCGGTCGGCGGGGATCGCGAGCTCGACCGCCTCACCGCCGCCGAGCGCCCCGGCGCCGATGGGGAACGACTCGGTCGCGTAGCGGCGCAGCGCGAGCTCGGCGTCCGCGCCCCGGGCGGCCACGACGCTTGCCCCGCCGGGCGCCAGCGTCACGGGCGCGGCGTCGCCGCCGGCCGGCTCGAAGTCGGTGCACCCTCGCGGCGGCGAACCGGGCGCTGGGCGCACCTGGAGGCCGAGCGCCGTCGCCAGGACCTTGTCGGCGGCGACCCGCCCGCGCTCCGGGGCCGACTCGAGCTCCTGCGGCGAGTAACCGAGCGATCCGTACTGGCTCGAGGCCCGCAGGTAGGAGCCGGCGTCGATCAGCCCGTAGTACGCGAAGTCGGAGTTCGACTCGTCGAGCACGAGGGCCGGGTCGACCATGTCGGCGGCGATGTCGAGCGCGCCGAGCCCGCCGGCGATCACCGCGGTCTGCGGCAGGCGCGCGTTGTAGTCCTGGCGCAGCGCCTCGAGGTTGCCCGCGAGCGCGACCGCGATCACCGCGAACACGGCCACGAGCGCCGGGGTGCGCGGTCGCACCCCGCGCAGCAGCTCGGCGGCGATCATGAGGACGAAGATCGCGCCGGGATACACATAGCGCGAGTAGGTCGGCTGGCGAAACTCGTCGGCGTTCACGGCGATCAGAAGCCAGAAGGTCAGCGCGGCGCCGATCGACGCCCACAGCGCCGGCGTCAGCCGCCGCCGCTTGACCGCCACGAGGATCGCTATCGCGACCGCGGCGACCAGCAGCGGCCGGCCCCAGTCCACCGGCGTGACCGTCGACTCGTCCCGTTCTGTCGACAGCCCGAACAGGCCCGACAATGCCGAGGCGAAGCCGTCGAGGATGAACGACGGCGCCACCGCGAGGTCGTGCAGCGACGGGTTCGTCTGCGGGTCGTCGTGGCCGTAGGCGAGGTACCAGAGCCCGTACAGGGCCGCGGGGACCGCGACCACCCAGAGTCGCGCGAGGCGGGCGCGGTCGAAGCCGAGCACGATCGCGCAGGCGACGAGGAAGGCGAGCGCGAGCCCGTTGAACGTCAGCCCGAAGACGAGCAGCACGCAGGCCAGGACGTCGCCCCGCGGGCTGTCGCGGCCGAGCGCCAGCAGAGCGCCCAGGCCGCAGGCGACGGGGACGTAGAACGAGATCTGGAACGGGATCAGCAGGTCCTCGTGGGCGGAGCCGAGGAAGAGGATCCAGACGGCGCCGGCGAGCGCGAGCCAGTCGCCGACGCGGACCCGCAGGTACGCGAACAGGACGACGGCGCTGGCGAGGAAGCACAGGACGGCGACGACGACGTACGGCGTGATCGAGTCCATCCCGAACGTCTCCTGCAGCAGCTTGTAGATCGCGACCAGGGAGACGTCGTTGTGGCCGACGTGTGGCTCGAGGAAGGCGTCGACCGTGAACCCGGGACGGTGGAGGAGCAGGTCCCAGTCGTCGATGTAGAAGTACAGGCGCGAGCCGAGCGCGATCAGCAGCGCGCCCGAGCAGGCCACGGCGACCGCGAGCAGCAGCCCCGGGGTCGGGGGCCGGCGTCGAAGGCTCGCCGCCTCGCTCACGCCGGCGGGCACGCCTCCGCCCCGGCGAGCTCCAGCTTCCAGGTCGTCGCCGCCCGATCCCGGGGGATCGTGAGCACGGCGGAGCGGCCGGGATCGAGCCGGCCCAGCTCCACCGGATAGGACCCGGCGGCGAAGCGCCGGGCGCGCACCGTCGCCCCATCCGGACCCGCGCGGATCGCGACGGTCCCCGGGCCGACCTCGACCGCGGTCGTGGCGGGGACGTCCGCGCCCGCCGGCGGGCAGGCGCGCGGCGCCGGCTCGAGTCCCAGGCGCAGGGCCTCGGAGATCGCCTTGTCGGCGGCGATCCGATCGCTCTCGTCGGCCGCCAGCAGCTCTTCCTCCGTGTAGGCGGGCGAGCCGAAGGCGTCGACCGCCGACAGGTAGGAGGACGCGTCGACGTAGTCGAAGAACGGCGCGTCGGAGTTCTGCTGGGTGAGCAGGAAGTCCGCCGCCACCGTGTCGCGCGCCAGCTCGATCGCGGTCAGGCCACCGCGCTCGTTGGAGGTCAGCTGCTCCAGCGTCCGGTAGCCGTCGCGGAGGGTGATCAGGTTGGCGCCGATCGCGAGGGCGCCGATCGCAAACCCGGCCACCAGCGCCGAGCGCGACAGCCGGACCCCGCGCAGCAGCTCGGCCGCGATCATCAGCGTGAACACGCCGCCGACATAGGTGTACCGCGCCGACGTGGGCGGGCGAAACAGCGCCGCGTTGACCGCGGCCAGCACCCAGAACGTGAGCAGCATCGCCGCCGCGGCCCAGAGCCAGCGCGAGCCGCCGCCGAGGCGATGGGCGCGCCACGCGACCAGCGCGGCGGCGACGAGCAGGAGCGGCCGGCCCCAGCCCAGGGCTCCGCCTTCGAACGTCCCGCTCGACGGCGCCAGGCCGAGCAGCGCCGAGATCCCGTTGGCGAGCCCGGCGAGCACATAGCCCGGGGCCTCGGCGATGCTCTCGAAGGTGATCGTGCTGTCGGCCTCGCTGCCCCAGCCGATCCACCACAGCGCGAACAGGGCCACCGGCACTGCGACGATCCAGATCCGCCGCAGGCGCCCGGGCTCGGTCGCGATCACGACCGCCGCTCCGACCGCGAACGGAAGTCCGACGGAGGAGAACGAGCAGGCGATGACGAGGCCGGCGCAGGCGATGAGGTCGTTTCGGCGACCGGGATCCTCGAGCGCCAGCAGGGCGGCGAGGCCAAACGCCATCGAGCCGAAGTAGCCGATCTGAAAGGCCGAGAGCAGATCCTCGTAGGCCGCGCCGAGGAAGAGGATGAGGACCGCGGCCAGCAGGGCGGGCCACTCCCCGATCCGCCTGCGGACCCAGACGAACAGCAGCACGGCGCTGGCCACGAAGGTGGCGATCGCGATCGCCTGGTAGGGCGCCGGCGACTCCATGCCCAGGGTGCCCTGAATCGCCTTGTAGACGATCGCGGGCGCGACGATGATGTGCTCGTTGTGCGGGCGCAGGAACGCGTCGGCGCTGAAGCCGCGGCGGTGCAGGAGCAGGTCCCACTCGTCGAGGAAGAACGTGAAGTGCGATTGCAGCGCCGCCAGCAGCGCCGCCGAGCCGAGTGCCGCGGCGATCAGCAGCAGGACGGGCGGCGACAACCGGCCGCGGGCGCTGTCGACCGTCGTCGTCACGGCTCCCTCGCGCAAACGCGTGCGGGGCTGGACAGGCCGAGCAGCCAGAGCACTTCGGAGCGGTCGACGGGGAACGCGAGCGTCGCTCGTTCGCCCCCGTCGATCTCGCCCATGGGCAACCCCTCGGTCCCGTAGCGCCGAACGCTGACCTTCACCGGCCGGCCGGGCGGGGCCTCGATCGTCACCCCGCCGCCTGGCTCGACCGGCCCGAGCCCGAGCGGCGGGCAATCCGGGCCGCCGGGGCCCGTCAAGGGCACGAGGCGCAGCTCCAGCGCCGCGGCGAACACCTTGTCGGCGGCGGCCCTCGCGTCCGCGTCGGCCGCGGCGAGCTCGGCGGGGGAGTACGCCGGCGATCCGAAGGCATCGACGGCCGACAGGTAGGCGCCCGCGTCGACGAAACCGAGGTAGTCGACGTCCGAGTTCTCCTCGGTGAGCTCGAACCCCGGATCGACCACGTCGCGGCTCAGCTCCAGCGCCGCGAGTCCCGCGGGCTGCAGGCGGCCGAACCCGGTCAGCCCCTTGTAGGCCGTCTGCAGCTCCTGCGCGTTGCCGAGCGCGGCGAGCGCCGCGACGGCGACCGCGGCGATCCCCGCCGGACGCGGGATGCGCGCACCGCGGAGGAGCTCGGCGGCGATCAGGACGACGAAGATCGCGCCCATGTACTGGTAGCGCCCCGAGGTCGGCTCGCGGAAGATCGAGGCGTTGAAGCCCGCCGCCGCCCAGAAGGCGACCGCGATCGCGAGCACGACCCAGAACGTCCGGCCCGGAACGCCCGCGACCCGGATCCTCCACGCCGCGAGGGCGACCGCGATGACGAGCAGACCCCGGCCCCAGTCGAGCGGCGTGGCCACCGAGGCGCTCGAGTTCCCGAGCCCGGTCACCGACGCGAGGCTGGAGGCGAAGCCGTCGAGGACGTAGCTCGGCAGGGTGACGAGGTTGTGCACCGAGGTGTAGTTGTCCGCGTCGTGGCCCCAGCCGAGCCACCAGAGCGCGTAGAAGCCGAGTGGGACGACGGCGACGTAGGCGCGGCGCAGGCGCTCGCGGTCCCAGGCGACGTGGACAGCGGCGCCGATCGCGAACGGCAGGCCGAGGCTCGAGAAGGTGATCGACACGACGAACAGGGCACACGCGGCGGCGTCGCCGAGCCGGTCGCGGCGCTCTAGCAGCAGCAGGCCGCCCAGGCCGGCGCTCATCGAGGCGAAGAACCCGGTCTGAAACGGCCACAGGATGTCGTCCCAGGCCGTCCCGAGGACGAGGATCGGCAGCGCGCCCGCGAGCGCGATCCAGGCCCCGGCGCACCGCCGCACGTAGACGAACATCAGCGCGACGCTGGTCAGGAAGGTGAGCACGGCGACGACCTGGAACGGGCGCGGCGAGTCCATCCCGAAGACCGCCAGCAACCCCTTGTAGAGGGCGATCAGGCTGATCGCGATGTGCTCGTAGTGCGGCTCGAGGTAGACGTCGGGATCGGAGCCGCGCCGGTGCAGCAGAAAGCCCCACTCGTCGCGCCAGAAGGTGAGATCGGAGAACCAGGCGAGCAGCAGCACCGCAGTGGCGACCAGCGCGGCGGCGAACAGGATCACCGCCGGATCGCGGCGGCGCGCGGGCGGGCCCGTGAGCGCGCGGGCGCTCATGTCGCCTCCGCCGCGCAGACCCGCGCGGTGCCGGTGGTCTCGAGCTCCAGCTGCCACGGACGTGCGGAGTTGTCCGGCGGGATCCTGATCCCCTCCGCATCACCGGGCGCCAGCGTCCCGGCGCCGATCGTGAACCGGTCGGCGAACCGCCGCAGCCGCAGGGTCGCCGCGGCGTCCGCCGGGGCCTCGACGACGGCGCCGCCGGGCGGCACGTCGACCACCGTGGCCCCGCCGGGCTCCGCGGGGGCGGGCACGCACGACTCGCCCGCGAGATCGGGCTCGCTGGACACCGCGAGCCCGAGCGCCGCGGCGAGCACCGAGTCCGCGGCCTCGCGGGCCGGCTCCGGCGCCGCCGCCAGCTCCGCCTCCGAGTACGCCGGCGATCCGAACGCGTCGGCCGCCGAGAAGTACGGCCCGGCGTCGATCCTGACGTAGGCCGTGTGCGCGACCTCCTCGCTGAGCACGAACCCGTCGCCGACGACGCCGCGGGCGATGTCGAGCGCGGCCAGGTCGGCCCGCTCGATCTCGCTCGTGCTCCGGTACACCCGGTAGGACTGGTCGAGGTAGTTGATGTTGCTGGCCACCGCGAGCGCCGTGATCGCGAACACCGCCGCCAGTCCCCAGCGCCCGAGGCGCCCGCCGCGGACGAGCTCGGCGGCGATCAGGAGGACGAAGATGGCGCCGACGTACTGGTAGCGACTCACCAGGGGGTCGCGGCCCGGCTTCTCGTTGATCCCGGCGAGCAGCCAGAAGGTCGCCGCGATCACCGCCACGACGACGAGCCAGCCGGGCACCCGCCACCGCCGCCAGAGGAGCCAGCCGGCGAGCGCGACAGCGGCGACGAGAAGCGGGCGCCCCCAGTCGAGCGGGCTGATGGAGGTCTCGTCGCGCGGGGTGGCGAGCCCGAGCAGCGAGGAGATGCTCGACGCGAAGCCGTCGAACAGGAAGAGCGGAGCGGTCGCGATGTTCTCACCGCTGACCGCGCTCGACGCCTCGTGGCCCCAGCCGGCGTACCAGATCGCGAACACCGCCGCGGGAATCGCGACCACGAGCCAGCGCCGCGGCCAGGAGTCGCGGGGGCCGATCCCGATCGCGACGGCCGCCCCGGCGAGGAACGGCAGCCCGAGGCTGGAGAACAGGATCGAGAGCGTCAGCAGGGCGCCGGCGGCGAGATCGCCGCGTCGATCGGCGCGCTCGAGCGCCAGCAGGGCGCCGAGGCCGGCGCCCATCGAGACGAAGTAGCCGACCTGGAACGGCCACAGCAGGTCCTCCCAGGCGGCGCCGAGGAAGAGCACGGCGACCGCCGCGGCGAGCGCCGCCCAATCACCGATCCGCCGGCGCAGGTAGACGAACAGAACGGCGACGCTGGCGATGAAGGCCGCGACGGAGACGACGCGGAACGGGAACGCCGAGTCCATCCCGAGCGTCGCCAGCAGCGCCTTGTAGACGAGGACGGGCCCGATCGCGATGTTCTCGCCGTGCGGCGCGAGGATCGCGTCGGCGTTGAAGCCGCGGCGATAGATCAGGAACTCCCAGTCGTCGAGCAGGAACGTCAGGCGCGAGCCGAGCAGCAGGAGCAGGGCGGCCGAGATGGCCGCCGCGGCCGCGAACAGGATCGTCGCCGGCGGCGCCTCGCCGGCCGCGCCCAGCGCGCGGCGGAGCGGCGATTCGCGCCTGGCGCCCGCGCCGTCCCTACCCTCGATGCCGGTCGCCACGGCGCGAAACTCTAGGGTGCGAGCGCGCCGCTACGCTGCGGGCCGCTTGACCCGCGTCCTGATCACCGGAGGTGCCGGCTTCGTCGGTGCGAACCTCGCCGTCGCACTCGCCGACCGGCATCCCGAATGGGAGCTGATCGTGGTGGACAACCTGCACCGGGCCGGCTCCCAGCTCAACCTGCCGCGGCTCGAGCGGGCAGGGGTCGAGTTCATCCGCGGCGACGTCCGCGAGCGCGGCGAGCTGGAGGGGGTGCCGGCGATCGACGCCCTGGTCGAGTGCTCGGCTGAGCCCTCGGCGCTGGTGGGCATGACGGGCGACACCTCATACCCGTTCGAGACCAACTTGGTCGGCGCCTACAACTGCCTCGAGCTGGCGCGCCGCGACGGAGCCCAATTCGTGTTCCTGTCGACGAGCCGCGTCTATCCGTACCGGACGATCTCGGCCCTGGCGCTCGAGCGCACCGAGACGCGCTTCGAGCTCGCCGCCGACCAGCCGACGCCGGGCGTCTCGGCGGCTGGGATCTCCGAGGCCTTTCCGCTCGACGGCCCGCGGACCCTCTACGGCGCCACCAAGCTCGCCGCCGAGCTGCTGACCGCCGAGTACGCCGCCAACTTCGACCTCCGGACGGTGATCGACCGCTGCGGGGTGATCGCCGGGCCCTGGCAGATGGGCAAGGTCGACCAGGGCGTGTTCACCTACTGGCTGCTCGCCCACCACTTCGAGCGGCCGCTGACCTACATCGGCTACGGCGGCACCGGCCACCAGGTCCGCGACCTGCTCCACGTCGGCGACCTCGTCGAGCTGGTCGACTCGCAGCTGCGGGACCCCGCCGGCTGGAACGGCTTCGTCGGCAACGTCGGCGGCGGACGCGCCTGCAGCCTCTCGCTGCTCGAGACGACCGAGCTCTGTCGCGAGCTCACCGGGAAGGAGGTCCCGATCTCTCCCGCAAACGAGGACCGCCCGGGTGACGTTCCGCTATACCTCTCCGACTGCTCCAGGCTGTTCGAGGCCACGGACTGGAGGCCGGCCCGGAGCCCGAGGGAGATTCTGAGCGAGATCTTGGCGTGGGTGCGGGAAAACGAGGCGGCGGTCGCCACGTCGCTGGGGTTCGAGTCGTGAAGCTCTCGGTCGTGATCCCGGCCCACAACGAGGCCGGCTCGATCGCGGAGACCCTGCGGACGACGATCGGCGCCCTCGAGGGCGCGGGGATCGATCACGACCTGCTCGTGATCGACGACGCGAGCGTCGACGGGACGCCGGCCGTTGTCGCGGCGGTTGCCGCCGATCACCCCCAGGTCCGCTGCCTGCGCTCCCATCACCCGCGGGGCTTCGGCTTCACCGTGCGCTCCGGCCTCGAGCGCTTCGAGGGCGACGCCGTCGCGGTGATGATGGCCGACGGCTCCGACGATCCCCACGACCTGGTCCGCTATCACGAGCTGCTCGAACAGGGCTACGACTGCGTCTTCGGGTCTCGCTTCATGTCGGGCTCCCGGGTCTACGACTACCCGCGGCTGAAGCTCGTCGTCAACCGGCTCGCCAACTGGTTCATCCGGGTGCTGTTCCGCCACCACTTCAACGACACGACCAACGCGTTCAAGGCGTACCGGCGCGAGGTGATCGCGACGATCCAACCGCTGCTCTCCAACCACTTCAACCTCACGGTCGAGCTTCCCCTGAAGGCGATCGTGCGCGGGCACTCGTTCGCCGTGATCCCGATCAGCTGGCGCAACCGGACCTCGGGGGAGAGCAAGCTGGCGATTCAGGAGATGGGCAGCCGCTACCTGTTCATCGTCCTCTACGTGTTCCTGGAACAGCACCTGAGCCGCGGCGACTACCACCGCCCCGACTTCGCGGAATCCTCCGAAGCGCGATGACGGGCAGAGTCCGGAGCGCCGTGCAGCGGCGCCTGCGCGACCTCGCGGGCGTCACCGAGCTCGAGCAGCGGGTCGGCGATCGGATCGAGGGCGCCGAGCGCGAGCGCGACGCCCTCCGCGCCGACGCCGGCGAGCGCGCCGAGGCGCTCGCCCGGCGGATCGAGGGGCTCGAGACCGTGGCTCAGATCCCGGTGGTCATGGAGATGGTTCGCCGCGCGAGACTCGAGCGCGAGCCCCTGATCTCCGTGATCCTGCCGACGCGCGACCGCGCCGACAGCCTGAGGCGCGCGATCGCGACCGTGCTCGCCCAGAGCTACGCGACCTGGGAGCTGGTCGTGGTCGACGACGGCAGCACCGACGAAACGGCGGCGGCGATCGAGGCGGCGGGCGACGAGCGCATCCGCCCGGTGCGCCTGGACGGGCGGGGAGTGACGGCGGCGCGCAACGCCGGCCTGGCGGCGGCCAAAGGGGAGGTGATCGCCTACCTCGACGACGACAACCTGATGCACGAGCAATGGCTGCGGACGGTCGCCTGGGCGTTCGAGCTGCGCCCCCAGGCGGAGGTGGTCTATGGCGCCTTCGTGCTCGACGACCCGGCGCGCGTCGACGGCGGGCCCGGCGGAGCGTTCCCCGAGATCGTCTTCCGCCCGTTCGATCGGGAGCGACTCGCCGCCCGCGCCTCGCGGCTGTCGACGGCACCGATCGACCCGGCGGAGCGCACCGCAGTTACCAGGGCCCTCGCGGGTTCCAACGCAACGAGGGGGTGAGTCCGCTTACCTATGGCCATGGGGAAGATCGCGATAGTCACCGGATCCGGCGGCCTGATCGGCTCGGAATCCGTGCGGCATCTCGTCACCGAGGGCTTCGACGTCGTCGGGATCGAAAACGACATGCGCAGCTACTTCTTCGGCCCCGAGGCCTCGACCTCACCGGTGACCGACGAGCTGAAGGCCGCGCATCCGGAGTTCCGCTCCGAGGAGCTGGACATCCGAGACGCCGAAGGGGTTGAGCGCCTGTTCACCAGCCACGCGGGCGCGATCGAGGTCGTCGTCCACACCGCCGCCCAGCCCTCGCACGACTGGGCCGCGAGCGAGCCGCAAACGGACTTCGGCGTCAACGCCAACGGCACCCTGAACCTGCTGGAGGCGGCACGCGCGCACTGCCCCGACGCCCCGTTCATCTTCTGCTCGACCAACAAGGTCTACGGCGATACGCCCAACCGGCTGCCGCTGGAGGACCTCCCCACCCGCCTCGAGCTGCCCCGGTCGCACCGCTATTACGAGGGCATCGACACGACGATGTCGATCGACCTCTCCACCCACTCGCTCTTCGGCGCCTCCAAGGCCGCGGCGGACCTGCTGGTCCAGGAGTACGGGCGCTACTTCGACATGCCCACGGTCTGCTTCCGCGGCGGGTGCCTGACCGGTCCCCAGCACGCGGGCGCGAAGCTGCACGGCTTCCTGGCCTACCTGATGAAGTGCGTCGTCACCGGGACCCCGTACACCGTCTTCGGCTACGAGGGCAAGCAGGTTCGCGACAACATCCACAGCGCCGACCTGGTCGCCGCCTTCGAGGCCTTTCGCAAGGCCCCGCGCGCGGCGGCGGTCTACAACATCGGCGGCGGCCGCTACTCGAACTGCTCGATGCTCGAGGCGATCGAGGCCTGCGAGCGGATCGCCGGTCGCGAGCTGGAATGGGAGATGGGACCGGAGCCCCGGATCGGGGACCACCGCTGGTGGATCAGCGACCTCGGCCAGTTCGAGGCCGACTACCCGGGCTGGTCGCTGCGCTTCGGGATCGAGGACATCCTCACCGAGATGCACGAGCAGAACGTCGAGCGCTGGGAGGGCGCGGTCGCCTGAGCCGCATCGGCGCGACGGCGCTCGCCGCAGACCCGATGCCGCTAGAGGAGATCGTCTCACCGACGCACGAGGCGCCCGACGCCGAGATCGCGAGCCGTCCGCTCGCGATCGAGGTCCGCAACCTGGTGAAGGCGTTCGAGATCCCGCTCCAGCGGGTCGATTCGATCAAGGAGCGGGTCCTGCATCCGCTCGAGGGATTCCCGACGCGGCGGCTGGTGGCCCTGCGGGACATCTCGTTCGACGTCCACCGGGGCGAGTTCTTCGGCATCGTCGGCCGCAACGGGACCGGAAAGAGCACCCTGCTGAAGATCCTCGCCGAGATCTACCGCGCCGACGCGGGCTCGATCAGGATGGCCGGCCGGGTCGCGCCGTTCATCGAGCTCGGGGTCGGGTTCAACCCGGACCTGACCGCGCGCGAGAACGTGATCCTGAACGGCGTCCTGATGGGCCTGGGGCGGGAGGCCGCCGAGGGCAGCGTCGACGCCGTGATCGAGTTCGCCGAGCTCGAGGAGTTCGCCGACCTGAAGCTGAAGAACTACTCCTCGGGGATGCTGGTCCGGCTGGCGTTCTCGATCATGATCCAGTCGGACGCCGACATCCTGCTGATCGACGAGGTGCTCGCGGTCGGCGACGCCGCCTTCCAGCAGAAGTGCAAGGACGTCTTCCACGAGATCCGCGGCTCCGGACGCACCGTCGTCCTCGTCACCCATGATATGAGCGCGGTCGAGCAGTACTGCCACCGCGCGATGCTGCTCGACGGCGGCGACATCGCCGCGATCGGCGACCCGGACGAGGTCGCGCACCGGTACCTGCGGCTCAACTTCGCGACGTCGACCGGCGGCGAGGACGCACACCCGGTCGCGCCGGAGGGGGCGGAGATCCTGCTGCTCGACGCCTGGCTCGAGTCAGAGGGTGAGCGGACGACCAACGTCGAGCAGGGTGCACCGCTGCGCTTCGAGGCGGTGTTCGAGGCGCCGACCGAGATCCCGGGCGCGAGCTTCGGCTTCGTGATCGTCAACGAGGACGCGGTCGAGATCGGGGGCTTTTCGCGTCAACGCCGGGATCGACGACGTCGTCCCCGCCGGCGAGCGCGTCCGGGTCCGCGCCGAGCTCGCGAACCGCTTCGCGCCCGGTCGCTACGTGATCCAGTGCTGGGTGCACCGCAACCACTCGTTCGCCGAGCCGCTGCTCGCCCTGCCGCGGATCCTCGACTTCGTCGTCTACGGCAGCGGGACCACGGTCGGACTCGTCAAGATCGCCGATCAGGCCGAGCTGATCGCCGAGACCAGGCCGAAGCCGCGAGCATGAGCGCCGCATCGGAACCCCTCGAGTTGCAGGACGTCCACGGTCCCTCGGCCCTCGGTGGGGGCCGCCGCCGGTTCCTGGAGCTGCTCTGGCTGCTGTCGGTAACCGAGTTCAAGCGCACCTACTTCGGGACGGTCCTCGGCTACTTCTGGTCGCTGCTGCGCCCGCTGTTGCTGTTCGCGGTGCTGCTGTTCGTGTTCACGCAGATCTTCCGGCTCGGCAGCGAGGTCGAGAACTACGCGGTGCTGCTGCTGCTCAACATCGTGCTGTTCACGTTCTTCCAGGAGTCGACGATCCAAGCGGTGACCTCGGTCGTCGCCCAGGAGGGGATCGTCCGCAAGACCCAGTTCCCGCGCCTGGTGATCCCGCTGTCGATCGTGCTGACCGGGCTGATGAACCTGGGCCTCAACCTGATCGTCGTCTTCATCTTCATCCTGGCCTACGGCGTGAATCCGATGTGGACGTGGCTGCTGCTCCCGGTCATCGTGCTCGCGTTGACCGTGCTGACGACCGCGGTCTCCATGCTGCTCTCGGTCCTTTACGTGAGGTTCCGGGACATGCTGATCATCTGGACGGTGGCGGCGACGATGCTCTTCTACGCGACGCCGCTCCTGTACCCGATCGAGGTCGCGCCCGACGGTCTGAAGGCGCCGATGATGGTCAACCCGCTCGCGGTGATCTTCGAGCAGGCGCGGGTTTGGATCATCGACCCGAACGCGCCCAACGCGGCCGAGGCCGCCGGCAGCACCTGGCGGCTGATCCCCGCGACCGTGATCTTCATCGGCCTCTGTGTCCTCGCGTGGCGCGTCTTCACCCGCCAGGCGCCACGGGTGGCCGAGGCGCTGTAGCGCGCCGCGAAGCCGGCGGGGTTGCTTTTCTCGCCTCGACCTGAGACGGTTCGCGCTGATCCCGGATCGGATACTCGGACCTGTGAGACGACGGATCGTCAACTACATTCGCGAGCAGCACCTCGCCCTGCTGGCGCTCTTCCTGGTCGTGTCGGGCGGCACCGCCTACGCCCTCGACGGGGAGAACACCGTGTTCTCCGATGACATCGTCGACGGGCAGGTGATGTCGGTGGACATCCAGAACAGCGGCATCCGCAGCATCGACGTGCGGGATGACGCCATGACGGGCGGCGGTCTGACGGCGGCCGATCTGCGCCCCGGCTCGGTGCTCACCAGCGAGATCGGCAGCAACACGATCAACACCGGCGACGTACGCGACGACACGCTCGCCGGCGGCGGGCTGACCGCCGCCGACCTCGCGGCGAACTCGGTCGGGCCGAGCGAGGTCGCCGACAACTCGCTGGCCGGGTCGGAGATCGACGAGGGCTCGCTAGGCACCGTGCCGGCGGCGACGATCGGCGGTGCCGGCACATCCACGGTCAACCACGCAGGCTGCTCTCCCTCCGGCGACACGTACATCGACTGCGGATACGTGACCCGCACCCTGCCGATGTCCACCCGGGTCCTGATCATCGCGTCCGGCACGTCCGAGAGCAGCGGCACCGAGCAGGGCTTCTGCCGCTTGGCGACCAGCGCGGCGTCGCTGGACGACACCTACTCCTACATCGAGGACGAGTCGAACTGGGGCCTGACCACCGTCGTCGGACCGATGGGTCCCGGGACCTACGACTTCGGGGTCGAGTGCCAGAAGACCGGCACCAACTCCGTCGGCTACGGGGAGATCCAGGTCGCCGCCGTCGTGCTCGGCCCGGGTTAACCCGCGGCCATGCAGGCGCGCTTCAGCAGCTACGTCCGGCGTCACCACGTGGCGCTTGTCGTGCTGTTCCTCACGCTCTGCGGCGGAACCGCGTACGGGCTCGACGGCGAGAACACCGTCGAGTCGGACGACATCGCCGTCGGCGAGGTGGGGACCGCCGACGTCCTCGACAGCGACGTGCGCAGCGGCGACATCGCAAACGACACGCTGGTCGAGGGCGGGTTGACCAACTCCGACCTCGCCCCGGCCTCCGTCACCTCGCAGGAGGTGGCCACCAACGGCGTGCGGACCGCCGACGTCCGCGACGACTGGCTGGCCGCGGGAGGTCTGAGCGCCGCCGACCTCGGGGCCGCTTCCGTTGGCGCGAGCGAGCTCGGCGACGGGCCCTGGGCCGGTAGCGAGATCGACGAGGCCACGCTCGGCACCGTCCCGCAAGCGACGCTCGCCGGCCAGGGGCGGTCGGCCGCGAACCACAACGACTGCCTTTCGCCCGAGAACGCCGACTGGGAAAGCTGCGCGCACGTCCTCTTGACGCCTCCGCGAACCGCCCGGCTCTTGGTGACCGCGGCCGGACGGCTCACCGGGTCTGCCTGGTACAGCGGCAGGTGTCGAATCCGCATCCCCGCCTACGTCAGCAACGGGTCCCTTACCGGGCCGTACCAGAGCGGCGCCGCGCAGATCAAGTACTACAACTTCCTCTGGACGAGCGTGATCGGGCCCTACCCGCCCGGGTCGATGCAGGTCATCCTCGAATGCCGGTCCGACTACCAGTATCGGGCCATTTGGGACGACATGCAGCTCAGCGTCGTCGCGCTGAGCGGGTAGCCGCCGCGACGGCCGCCGGCGCGGCTATCCGAGCAGCTGAACCGACCCGATCCGCCGCATCGGGTACGAGTCGTAAGGGACCGCGCCGCGCCACTGGTTGTGGGCCTCGGCGGAGACGAGATAAGTCTCCGGATCGCACTCCATGCGCTCGATCGTCTCGGCGAGCTCGGCGGCGTCCAGGCCCATCGCGGCGACGATCCGATCGAGGCCCGCGCGATGCGAGTCGGCGCCCCAACCCGCAAGGACGTGGTCGACCGCGTGGATCTGGCAGCCGCCGCGCTCGCGCAGCGCCGCGTCCGCGCCGGCGATCACGCCGTCGATCGCCTCGAGCGGCACGTGCTCGAGCACCGAGATCGAGTAGACGCAGTCGTAGTCGCCGTCGAGTCCGCCGGCCGGCGGGAACTGGTCGCGGGTGAAGTACAGGTCCGGGTAGACGACGACGAAGTGCGAGTACTCGCGCGGGCCGTTGCCGCTGCCGTCGTAGGGATCGACGACGGTGACCTCGTAGCCGAGCCGTGAGAGCAGGCCCGCGACCAGCGGCTCGCCGGCGCCGATCTCCAGCAGCCGCCCACCGCGCGGGACGTTGCCCAGGACCGCCTTCACCGCCCAGCAACGCTGCAGGTTCTTCATGTCGGCGCTCGCGGCGGCGAGGCCGGGCATGTTCTCGATCGAGTCGGCGTAGTCGCGCACGGTCCCGTAGGAGATCGGCGCCAGCTCGAAGCTGCCCTCGTAGAGCTCGCGCAGCGGCCACAGCTCGGGGTCGTGGAGCGCCATCGCCGAGGCGTTCTCGGCGCCGGGGACCCCGTTGGGCGACGCCGAGCCGAGCCTCGCCTTCAGACGTCGCCGCGCCGCCGCGCCCGCCCGCCTGACGGTGTTCGACATCCGCGATGCCATCTCAAGCGGCCGGTGCGACGGCGGGCTCGGCCGGGCCGGCGGCGTCCCGGGCACCATGGATCCGGTTCAGGAAGTGTCCGAGGGCGATCGAATTATCGTGCCAGTTCAGTCGCTCGAGCGCGAAGCGGCGCGCGCCGGCCGCAAGACACTCGCGCAGCTCCGGCTCGTCGAGCAGCCGCTCGACCCGCGCCGCGATCTCCAGCCCGTCGCCCTTGCGCAGCAGCAGGGCATTGACGCCGTCGGTCAGGTCGTGGCCGATGTTGCAGTCCGGGAGCACGACCGGCCTCCCCATCGCCAGGAACTCGGGCAGCTTCGACGGCAGCCGGTAGCGGTTGAAGTCGTCGGGCTCGCCCGGCTGCACGAAGGCGTCGGCGAGCGCCAGGTAGCCGGGGATCTCGCGCCAGCCGACCTGACCCGAGCTCGATCACGCCCTCGCGCAGCGCGCCGAGGGAGCGCGGGTCGACCCCGCCGAGCTCGGTCTCCCCCAGCCGCACCAGGCGCACGCGCCGCCCGCGTCGCTGCAGCAGCTTCACGGCCAGATACAGGCTCAGCATCTCGTGCTGGTTCGCGTAATGGACGGTGCCGTGGTAGACGAGCACGAACTCGTCCGGGATCGATTCCGAGCGCCGCGCGGCTGAGCGGCGGCTCGAGGTCGGGGCGGAAGCGCTCGGCGTCGATCCCCGGGCGGGCGACATGGTGGGGCCGGCCGGCGAGGTTGAACTCGTTGAGCTCCTCGGTGATCACGGTGATCCCGGCGGCGCCGGCGCATGAACTCCTGCGACCGGGTCGGGTGGATCAGGGTCGGTGGGCTGAGCCGGTCCTGCTCGGCCAGCGACAGCCGGCGCACCTGCTCGATCGGCCTCCCCACCGCCTCGCCGTAGAGGTGCCACTCGTTGTCCTCGAGGTGGACGACGTAGGGGATGCCGAGCCCGCGGGTGAACGCCTCGGTCGCGGCGCGGACGTTCTCGCGCGGGGTCCAGGCAAGGGCGATCGCCGGCCGCCGGATCGCGCCGGAAGCGCTCGTGCACGCGCCGGCAGGTCGTGGTGGGTGACGCACTCGAAGTTCGGCTCGCCGACCTCGCGGATCCGCTCCGGGATCGCCGATCCCGGCGAGCGTCACCTGCCAGCCGGCGTCGGTGAGGTCGCTGGCGAAATGGAACGCCTGGATCGCGCTGTTGACGTGGAACGGGCCGAAGTAGACGATCACCAGCCGCATCGGCTCGGCTGCCGGCACGGGCTGGGACGCGCTGCTCATCGCGCCGGGACGAAGCTCGCCGCGACCGGCGAGAAGTTGGGGTTGAAGAACGGATCGCCGAGCGCCGAGCCGGTCGTACCAGCGGTCGACGAACAGGGCGCGGTCGACGATGTCGAGCGCCTCGTGCCGTGCGGCCGGCGTCTCGTGGACGACGACCCGCGGTCGGGGCGCGTAGACGATCCCGTGGCCGAGCCCGCGCAGCCGCTGGCAGAGGTCGAAGTCCTCGAACCCGGTGACGAAGCTCGGCTCGAACCCGCCGGCCTCGTCGAAGGCCGCGCGGCGCACGAGCATGAACTCGGCGCTGATCGCCGAGACGTCGCGGGCGCAGGCGAGCGAGCCGTAGTAGCCGTCGGCGTCGGCGTCGACCCCGGCGAGCATCGGCTCGACCGGATGGTTGAGGGCGAGCGCGAATCCGGCCGCCTCGGCACGCCCGTCCGGGCGCGCGATCAGCGGGCCGGCGGCGGCGACGCCGGGAAGCGAAGCGTGCAGATGCAGGTCGGAGAGCCAGTCGGGCTCGACGATCTCGGCGGCGTCGGAGCAGAACACGAGCCACTCGCCGCTCGCCGCCCGGGCGCCCAGGTTCGCGGCCTGGGCGCGGCTCGAGACGGAGTCAGCTTCGACGAGACGCAGACGCGACTCACCCGCGGCGGCCGTGGCTCGCTCGGGCTCCGCGGTGACCACGATCACCTCGGCCGGGACGTGGGCGCTGACCTCGTGGCAGCGAGCGAAGCGACGCGCTCCAGGCCGCCAGCGCCGGGCCGGGCGACGATCACGACGCTGGCGGAGCGGCGCCAGCTCCGCCGGATCGATTGTCCGCTGCGGGTCCGGCGCGAGCCGCGCCCGGTGCGGGATCGTCGGGTGCGGGACCGCGATCGCCGCCGCCCCGATCCGGCGCAGGTGCGCGCTCACCGCCCGCGCCTGCAGCTCCGGCACCCCCGACTTCTGCTCCGTGCCCGCGGCGATGCTTCCCGGGATCGCCCGCCAGTGGTAGAGGATCTCCGGGATGTGATGGATCCGCTCGGTGAGCTCCGAGACCCGGAGCATGAACTCGAAGTCCTGGATCTTGTCGAACGGCCGGATCGAACCCGCCCGCCTGCTCGGCGACGGTGCGCCGGACGACCAGCAGGTGGCCGATGTACATCGCCCCGAGCGCGTAGGTCGGCGACCAGTCGGGCTTGTAGGAAGGGGTCGGCGCGGACGCCGTGCGCGGTCAGCTTGTCGGAGTCGGAGTAGACGACGTCGAGCTCGGGGTCGTCGCCGAGGGCCTGGGCGACGCGCAGCAGCGCGTCGGTGGCGAGCACGTCGTCGTGGTCGAGGAAGGCGACGAACTCGCCCCTGGCGAGCGCCAGCGCCGCGTTGGTCGCCGCCGAGATCCCGCGAGTTGCGCTCCAGCCGCGTGACCTTGATCCGCGCGTCCCGGGCGTGAGCGGTCGAGCGCGCGCGCGAAGCTTCGGCGAGCGCGAGCCGTCGTCGGCGATGCACAGCTCCCAGTTCGGATAGCGCTGGCGGCGCACCGACCGGATCGCCGCGCGCCAGCAGCGCGGGATCGGTCTCGTACGTCGGCATCACGACCGAGATCAGCGGCCGGGCGGGGAGCGCGTGGACCTCCTCGAGTGCGGCTCGCGTCGGGCGAGCGTTCGCCCACGGCACGAGCCGCGGCAGGCGCGCCATCAGCCCGGCTTCGGCGCCCGCGCCCGCCTCCGCAGCCGGTCGGCGAGCCGCAGCGGCTTGGTCAGCCGCCAGCTCAGCGAGCGCTCGTACCGGAGCTTGGTCTGGTCAACGAGCATCTCGAGCTCCGCGATCCGCATCGACTTGCGCATCAGCTCGCGATGAAACTGCTCCCGCTGGACCTCGAGCTCGGTCGGCGCCATCGGCCCCATGGTAGAAGCAACACCCGAGGGGGCGGCGCGGATCGGTCAGCCGCGAACGCCTACCACCAGACGGTGGTGTCGATCCCCTCGAGCTCCTCGACCGGGGTCGTGTAGACGCCCGAGGAGAGGTACTTCCAGCCGTCGTCGGGGACCAGGAAGACGACGTTGCCGCTGATCGAGCTCGCCGGCGATCCGGACGCAGATCGCGGCGACCGCGCCGGCCGAGACGCCCGCGAACAGGCCCTCCTCGTGCAGCAGCTTCTGGGTCCAGACGATCGCGTCGCGATTGGAGACCATGATCTTCCGGTCGAGCACGGAGAGGTCGATGATCGGCGGGATGAAGCCGTCGTCGAGCGAGCGCAGGCCCTGGACGAGCTCACCCTGCATCGGCTCGGCGGCGACGATCTTCGTCTCCGGGTCGGCCTCCTTCAGCCGCCGCCCGACCCCCATCAGGGTGCCGCCGGTCCCGAGGCCGGCCACGAACGCGGCGACGTCGTCGAGCTCGTCGAGGATCTCGACCGCGGTGCCGTGGTAGTGGGCGCCCGGGTTGGCCTCGTTGCCGTACTGGTAGGGCATGTAGTACGAGGCGTCGGAGCTCGACCATCTCGAGCGCCAGCTCGACCGCCCCGTTCGAGCCCTTCGCGCCCTCGGAGTAGACGATCTCGGCGCCGAACATGCGCAGCAGCTGCGAGCGCTCCTCGGTGACGTTGTCGGGCATCACCGCCTTGAAGGGGTAGCCCTTGCGCCGGCAGATCATCGCCAGCGCGATCCCGGTGTTCCCGGAGGTCGGCTCGAGCACGGTCTGGCCGGGCGCGATCGCCCCCTCCGCCTCCGCCGCCTCCATCATCGCCTTCGCGACCCGGTCCTTGACCGAGCCGGTCGGGTTGCGGCCCTCGAGCTTGGCGAAGATGCGGACGCCGGCCTTGGGAGAGAGCCGGGGCAGCTCGACCAGCGGCGTGTTGCCAACCGCTTCGATCAGGTTGCCGTAGCGGCCGCCGCAGGGGCGGTTGAGCGCGGGCTCCAGCATCACTATAGAAAGTGTAGTAACTACCCCAGGGGGCGGTCGAGGCGGGATTCGAGCCCGGCGGACCCCGCCAGCCAGGCGAGACCGTGCCGGACGTTGCGGCGGTAGACCGGCGGATGCTCGGGGTCGAGGTGCGACCCTGCGACGGCGACGCTGCGCGTCTCGGGGTCGCTGCGATCCCAGCGGCGGATCGCCTTGTTGATGAACGGCGCGTCGTCGACGGCCCGCAGCGCCAGAATCGCCCGGGCGCTGTCGTGGAACCCCGGCGAGTACCGGCGCAGCTCGCTGTCGCTCGCCTTGATCAGCGCCTGGTAGAGCTCGGGGTTGTAGCTGCGGCTGATGAAGTCGGGCAGGTCGACGACAGGGCAGTAGACCGCCGCGTCCTCGACCAGGCGATCCTGCGCGAGCAGGGCGGCGAGCGTTCCCCCCGCCGACTCACCGAACGCGTAGACGGGGCGCCCGTTGCGGCCCGCGCGGCGGGCGGCACGGCGGGCGGCGCGCACGGCTCCGCGCAGGTTGTTCTCCGGATAGTCGACGACCCGCGGCTCGAACCCGAGCCGCCACGCGGTGCGCCCCGCATACGGCAGGCGCTCGACGTCGAAGATGAACCCGCCGCCGGGGAACAGGAGCGCGACCGGGCGCTCCGCGCGCGCCTCGCCGCGCGCGCGTGCCGAAGCGGGCGTCGGCGCAAGCCAGGCGAGTGCCGCGCACAATCCGACCACCGCGATCAGCCGTGACAAACCACGGCCCGGTATACCCGATCCGGAACGCGCCGACGCCGGTTGGCCTGCCAATCGGGTGTATGTTGCCGCCAGGCCCGGTACTGAGCGGGTGAAAACGGATGAAAGGGACCTTGGCGACGATGAGAGGAACTCGACTTTGGCTGCTGATCTGGCTCCTGGCGCTGGTTGCGTCGGGCCTGGTGGCGGCCGGCTGCGGTGACGACGACGAGACCACGGACTCGGGCACCGATACGTCCGCGACGGGCTCGGCGGACCTCGGGCTGATCTCCGAGGGCACCCTGAGCGTCGGCACCGACACCCCGTACCCACCGTTCGAGATCGGCCAGCCGCCGAACATCTCGGGCTATGACATCGAGGTGATGGACGCGGTCGCCGAGCGACCTCGGGCTCGAGGTCGAGTACACGGACACCGGCTTCGGGACGATTTTCCGCGACACCGCGAACGGCCAGTTCGACACCGCCGCGGCGGCGTCGACGATCACCGCCGGGCGCGAGAAGGTGGTCGACTTCACGGATCCGTACTACGAGGCCCAGCAGGCGCTGCTGGTCCCCGAGGGCTCGGACATCGCCTCGGTCGACGACCTGACCGCGGACACGATCGTCGGCGCCCAGGATGGGACCACGGGCGAGACCTACGCCAACGACGAGACCGACGCCGCCGAGGTCCGCGGCTTCCCTGAGGGCCCGAACGCGATCTCGGCTCTGGTCACCGGCCAGGTCGACGCGGTGATCATCGACCAGCCCGTCGCCGTCGATGCGGTCGAGAAGCAGGGCGGGGTCGAGATCGTCGAGGAGATCCCGACCAACGAGCTCTACGGCTTCGCGGTCGCGCCAGGACAACGACGCGCTGCGCGAGGCGATGAACGAAGCGCTGGCGACGATCAAGGAGGACGGAACGCTCGACGAGCTGTACGCGAAGTACTTCGACGGCGCCACGCCGCCGGAGGCCGTGCTCGGCACCAACGAGCTGCTCAACGACAACTAGCGAGCGACGCTGATGCGCGTAAGGGAGGGGCGCCCCGGGGCGCCCCTCCCGCTTTGCGAGCGCATTCGCGGATAGGCTGGCGGCGGAAGCGAGCGAGGAGGCGAGATGGAGTTCATCCGCGACTACTACTTCGACTTCGGGATCATGGAGGACAACTTCGGCGCGGTCCTCGATGGCTTCTGGGTCACGCTGAAGCTCTCGATCGTCGCCGGAGTGCTGTCGCTCGCCTGGGGGCTCGTGCTCTCCGTCCTGCGCCAGCTTCCCGGGAAGCCGACGGCGCCGATCCGCTGGCTCACGATCGCCTACATCGACGTCTTCCGGGGCATCCCCCTGCTGCTCGTCCTGCTTCCTGGTCTCCGGCTTCCTCTCGTCGGCCCAGGCTGAGGACGTGATCCCGCAGCTCGATCGGGCTGCCCGACGTGGTTCGGCGAGGAGACCGGTTCTGGTACGGCGTGATCGCGCTGACGCTCACCTACGGCGCCTACATGGCCGAGGTCTACCGCGCCGGGATCGAGGCGGTGCCGAGCGGCCAGACGGAGGCGGCCCGCTCGCTGGGGATGAGCCACGGCCAGGCGATGCGCTACGTGATCGTCCCGCAGGCGGTCCGCAAGGTGATCCCGCCGCTGCTCAACGACTTCATCGCGCTGATGAAGGACACCTCGCTGGTCAGCGTGATCGGGGCGCTCGAGGTGGTCCAGGCCGGCTTCGACATCCAGAGCGCGAGAGTTCAACGGCTCCGGGCTGGTGCTGGGCGCGATCTTGTTCCTGACGTGACGATCCCGCTGGCGCGGCTGGTCGACTACCTGATCGCCCGCCAGCAGGCGAAGACCCAGCGCACCGGCGGCGGCTGAGGGCGGCGGCGAGGCCGAGCCGGCCGGCCCGCCCGCGACCGGGATGGCGGGGGCGTAGGTGAGCGCGATGGAAACACCGCGCCCCAGCCGATCGCCCCCGACGGCGGGCCGATGCTGGTTCTCGAGGGCGTCTGCAAGCGGTTCGGCAAGCTCGAGGTGCTGCGCGGCGTCGAGCTGTGACGTCGAGCGCGGCGAGGTCGTCTGCGTGATCGGCCCGAGCGGGTCGGGCAAGTCGACCCTGCTGCGCTGCATCAACCTGCTCGAGCCGCCGGAGGCGGGCCGGATCCTGCTCGAGGGCAAGGAGATCACCGGCGCAAGCGGCGCTGAGCGCCGAAGGCGTCGACTTCGTCCGCCGCCGGGTCGGGATGGTGTTCCAGCAGTTCAACCTGTTCCCGCACAAGTCGCGCGCTCGCAGAACGTCGGCCTCGCGCAGACGCAAGGTGCTCGACCGCAGCGACGCGGAGGCGCGCGAGAAGGCCGAGGCGCTGCTGACGCGGGTCGGGCTGGCCGACAAGCTCGACGAGTACCCCGACCGGCTCTCGGGCGGCCAGCAGCAGCGGGTCGCGATCGCCCGGGCGCTGGCGATGGACCCGCACGTGATGCTGTTCGACGAGGTCACCTCGGCGCTCGACCCGGAGCTGGTCAAGGAGGTGCTCGACGTGATGCGCGAGCTCGCCGCCGAGGGGATGACGATGATCGTCGTCACCCACGAGATGGGCTTCGCGCGCGAGGTCGCGCAGCAAGGTGGTGTTCATGGACGGCGGGGTGGTCGTCGAGGAGGGCCCGCCGGCGCAGGTGCTCGACAACCCGAAGCAGGAGCGCACCCAGCGCTTCCTCGGGCTGGTGCTCGAGCACTGACGCGGCCGCGCGCTCCCGGCCTAGCGATGGACGAGGCGGGAGCGCCCGTGGGAGAAGCGAGCCAGGACGCCAGAGCGGCTGGAGGGACACCGAGCATCTCGACAGCTTCGATTGCACGATCGCGAACCTGAGCGAGCTCGTGTTCGCGACGTCCTGGAGGCGGCCGGCGCGCGCTCGGTCGCCGAGATCGGCGCCGAGAACGGGCTGTTCACCGAGCGGCTGCTCGCCTGGGGCGAGCGCGCCGGGGCCGCCGGGTGATCGCGATCGACCCGGCCCCGCGCGCGCGACTGCTCGAGCTCGCCGACCGCCCGGCCCGAGCTCGAGCTGGTCGTCGGGACCAGCCACGACGTCCTGCCGCGGCTCGAGCTCCCCGACGCGGTGATCCTCGACGGCGACCACAACTACTTCACGGTCAGCGAGGAGCTGCGGCTGATCGGCGAGCGCGCCGGCGGCGCGACGCTGCCGCTGCTGCTCTGTCCACGACATCGGCTGGCCGCTCGCGCGCCGCGACAGCTACCACGACCCCGAGCGGATCCCGGCCGAGCACCGCCAGCCGCTGGCCCGCGACGCCTATCTGATCCCGGGCGATGCCCGGGGTCGCCGACGCGCGGGCTCTACTACGAGTGCACGGCGGCCGACCGAGGGCGGCCCGCGCAACGGCGTCCTGACCGCGGTCGAGGACTTCCTCGCCGACGCGCCCGACCTGCGCCTCGCGGTCGTCGCCGCCGTTCTTCGGTCTCGGGGTGGTCTGGCACCGCGCGCGCCCTGGGCGCCCGCGGTCGAGCGCGACGCTGGCGCCCTGGGCCGCAACCCGATGCTCGAGCGGGTCGAGGCGAAGCGGGTCGAGCACCTGGTCGCGGAGTTCGAGAACCTGCAGCGGATCGACGAGATGCGCACCGAGGACTACGTCACCGCTACCGGCTGGTCGGCCGGCTGCTCCGATGCTGCGACTCGAACGCGTTCGCGCTCGCCGAGCGGCTGTCGGCGATCCAGCAGCGCGGGCGCGCCAAGTCTCTCCCGCGACGACCTCGTGGCGCTGCTCGACGAGCTGGCCGCCGGCGACATCGACGTCGACGACCTGCGCGCGCACCCCGAGCCCGCGCCCGAGCGGTACCGGCTGCGCGTCGCCGAGCCCGAGGACGGCGGCGGCCCGCGGCCGCGCGCCGGCCCCGCGCGACCTCGCTAACGAGACCTCCTGAGCCGCGCGCGAGCCGCCGCAGCGGCGCGGTCCAGGTCCAGCTCGAGCTGCGCCAGGTGTCGAGCAGCTTGCCGCGCGGCGTCGTTTCGCTGCAGCTCTGCGCGCGCCCATCCGCAGCCGGTAGGCCGACGCCTCGGCCTCGGCGCGCCGGGCGCGGGCGCGCCAGTCGCGCCGGCTCCTCGCCGCGTCGAGCTGCGCCTCCCACTTCTCGGCGAGCGCGATGTGGGCCTGGATCCACTCCTCCGGGTCCGCGAGCAGCTCGAGCGAGTGGTGGTGGACGACGCGCAGGTCGGCGGTCACGACCTTCTTGCCGGCCGCCCGCGCCTGCAGGCAGATGTCGACGTCGTAGCCGTGGCGCCGCGGCTGATCCGCTCGTCGAAGCTCAGGTTGCGCACCGCCCAGGGCGAGAGCACGATCACGCAGCCGTCGATCGCGTCGACCTCGCCGGTGCCGGCGTAGGAGGGCGCCCGTCGGTGCTGCCAGGAGATCGCCCGGGATCTCGCCGCCGCCGCCGAACTCCTCGTAGCGCTGGGTCACCGACGCCCAGGTGATCGACCCCTCCCACCAGGCGAGGCTGCGGACGCCGACCGCGCCGGCGCCGCCGGCGACCGCGACCTCGGGATCGGCGAGCGCCTCCGGACTGCCGAGGGAAGTCCGGGTCGACGATCTCGACGTCCTGGTGGCAGGAGACCAGCGCCTCGAGCTCGTCGCGGTCGGCGACCCGCTCGCGGAGCAGGTTGTAGTTGCGGAGCGATCGAGCCGGCGCTGGGCTGGGCGAGCATCTCGGCGTCGGGCCGGCGCCTCGGTGAGCCGCGCGATCCCGGGCTCGGCGCAGCGCGCGAAGACGTCGCCGTCGGTGACGGCGCAGGCGTAGACGATCATCGCCGCGCAAGCTACCGCTCGGCTCGCCCAGGCGGTGCCGGCGACGCGTAGCCTGCGGCCGATGTTGGGCGAGCCCTGGGGAGAGCCGCTGGCCGAGGCCGACGGGCTCGCGTCTGGCTGCGGGCGCCGGCTGCCGCCCCGGCTCGGCGTCGGCGCCGGCAGCGCCGTCTTCGTCCACGGCGCCGGCTCTGCACGCGGATCGCCGATCCGCCGGCTCGAGCTCGCCGCCGGCGGCCGCAGCCCCCGGTGATGGCGGCGGCGATGCCGTCGCCCGACGCTCGCCGCCGAGCTCGGCGACCCCGGCGCCGGCGGCGCGATCTTCTGGGGCATCGTCCCGCTCGGCCCGGCGACCGGCGCGCGCCGAGCTGGCGCTGTCGGCGACCCTCGACGGCGGCTCGCGGGTGCGCGTGCCGCTCGGCGCGCTCGAGCCGCGGCCGGCGCCGCCGCAGGAGCCGGTCGCCGCGGTCCGGGCGCGACGGTCGCGATCTGCATGGCCACCTACGAGCCGCCGCGCCGAGCTGCTCGAGCGCCAGCTCGAGTCGCTGCGCGCGCAGACCCACGACGACTGGGTCTGCGTGATCAGCGACGACGGCTCCACCGACGAGGCGTTCGCCCGGCTCGAGCGGCTGACCGGCGGCGGATCCGCGCTTCGTCGTCAGCCGCGCGCCCGAGCGCGCCGGCGCCTACGCGAACTTCGCCCGCGCGCTGGCGATGGTGCCGGCGGACGCCGACGTACGTCGCGCTCTGCGACCAGGACGACCGCTGGTATCCGGACAAGCTCGAGACCCTGGTCGCGGGCTCGGCGACGCGCGGCTCGTGTTCAGCGACATGCGGCTCACCCGCGCCCGACGGATCGGTGATCGCCGACACCTACTGGACCTCGCGACGGCCGAACCACGACAACTTCGCCTCGCTGCTGCTCGGCAACTCGGTCACCGGCGCCGCCTCGCTGTTTCGGCGCGAGCTGCTCGACGAGGCGCTGCCGCTGCCGCCGCGGGCCGGCAACCTCTACCACGACCACTGGCTCGCGCTGGTCGCCGCGGCGCGCGGGCGGATCGCCTACGTCGACCGGCCCGCTCTACGACTACGTCCAGCACGGCGAGGCGGTCGATCGGCCACGCCGGCGCCAACCGCGGCGTCGTCGGCGGCGGTCCGCTCCGCCGCCTGGCCGGCCCTGCGCGGGCGCCCGCGCGGGCGGCTGCGCGAGGAGTGGCGGCGGATCTACTTCGCCGAGTACTGCCGCGCCGCGCTCACCGCGGTCGCGCTCGAGCAGCGGCTCGGGCCGGCGATCGGCGACCCGCCAGCGGCGCGCGCTGCGACTCGTGCTCGGCGCCGACCGCTCGCCCGGGGCGCTGGCCTGGCTAGCGCTCCGCCAGCTCCGGCGGCCGTTTCACGACGACACCGGCGGCAGCGAGGCGGGGATGCTGCGCGGGCTCGCCTGGCGGCGGGCGATGGCGCTCCGACGGGGCCGCGACCCGCTCGACGACGCCGACCTGCCGCCGGGCATCGTCGGGGTCGACCCGACGCCGGCGACGCTGCCGGCCGAGGACCCGTAACAGGGCTTTGCTGGGTGGGGGTGGTGGGTGGCGTTCGAGCAGCGGTTGCTGGGTTGTGTGGCCTATGGACCACCCAATCCATCAACCGACCGGACACGGCCGTGCGCGACGGCCGGGAGGCTCCACCTCCTCCCCCACCTGCCCGTTGTTGTTCGCGCGGCGCTACGCCCTCAGGAGTCCAGCGTCCACGCCACCGACCGCTGGAACCCCGCGAGGCTGTGCTCGGGCGTCAGCCGCGCGTCGATGATCTCCCGCGCCCCGGCGACCACTTCGCCGGCGAGCTCGGGGTCTGACAGCAGCCGGACGACGGCCGCCGCCATCGCGGCGGCGTCGTCGGGCTCGACGATCAGCGCCGACTCGCCGTCGACCAGCAGCTCGGGGATCGCCCCGACCCGGGTGACGACGGAGGGTTTGCCCGCGATCGCGGCCTCGAACGGGACCCGGCCGAAGGGCTCGTTGAAGCGCGCCGGGTTGACGATCACGTCGGCGGCGGCGTAGACGTCCGCGACGTCCTCGACGTGTCCGGCGAGGGTGATCGAGCGCTGCAGCCGCAACTGGGCGATCAGGCCGACCAGGTACTGGCGGTAGGCGAGGTCCTGCGGTCTGCGGGAACGGATCGCCGACGATCACGTAGTGGGCGTCGGGGAACTCGGCGAGGATCTCCGGCATCGCGCGGATCAGGAGGTCCTGGCCGCGGCCCTCGGTCAGGTACCCGACCGAGACCAGGCACGGCGCGCCGGAGGGGATCCCGTACCGGGCTCTTGCCACCTCGCCGTCGCCCCGGCGGTAGCGCTCGTCGTGCGGCGGGTAGACCGACCTCGACGGTTCCCGGCGGCAGCTGGTCGAACTGCCTCGCGACCACCTGCGAGCAGGCGATCAGACCGCTCGCCAGGCGCCCGGTGAGCCGGGCGAGCTCCCGGCCGGCGAGCGCCCGCACGCGCCCGACCCCGTACCCGCGGTCGAACAGCTCGCCGCAGTAGACGAGCACCGGGACGCGCTCGAGGCGCGCCGCGATCGAGACGGCCGGCAGCATCGACGTGACGGCGACGATCATCGTCGGACGGCGCTCGCGAATCAGCTGGCGGAACTCGCCGACCTCGGTGAGCAGCCTGTGGAGCTGGCTCAGGAGACCGCCGCGGGCGCGAGTCGGCGTGGTCAGCGCCTCGTAGTCGCGCAGGAGCACGGTCGCCTGGTCGGGGAGCGCGCCGCCGACGCTGCCCTCCGCGGGCAGGACGACGTCCAGCCTGCCCTGCGACGCGAGCCAGGCCAGCTCGTTCTCCAGCGAGCGCGACGGCCCGCTGGTGTCGGCCAGATGGAAGACGGCGAGCGTGCGCAACCGCTCGCGCGGTCGCGGACCCCCGCGCGCGGCCTCGGAGCGCCGCCGCAGCCGGCTGCGGCGTCGCGCGCGCCGGGCGAGCTCGGCGACCAGCCCCCGGTTGTTGCCCTCGCGCGCGAGCAGGGTCGCCGGGTACCGCTCGGTGGCACGGGCGGCGCGGTAGCCGCGCACGCGGCCGCTGATCCCGCTCGCCGTCCGGTCGACGACGAGCTGGCCGGCGCAGAGGACCGTCTCGCGTAGGCCGATCTGGATCGCCCGGCCCGGGGTGAGCACTCCCCACTTGCGAAGCACGTAGCCGCGCCCGAAGCCCATCAGGTAGTTCTTGCGAGCCGAGCCGGAGCGCAGGGTCGCGGAGTGCTGGTGCACCCCCTGCGCGTCCGTGGCCAACACGCACCCGTGGCCCGCCTGGCGGAGGCGCAGGACGAGGTCGACGTCCTCCCAGTAGGCGAACAGCCGCTCGTCGAACCCGCCCGCCTCGGCAAACGCAGAGCGGTCGAACGCGGCCGCCGCCGCCGATGGCCCGATCGGATGACGGTCGATCCGCTCCAGCGCCGAGAGCGGCTCGCCGTTGAGCCAGTCGAACACAAGCAGGGTGCGGTCGAGCTCCATCCCGGCGGTGTCGATTCGCGACTCGTCCTCCCAGTCGCGCATCACCCCAGCCACCATCCCGACCCCGGCGGCGGGGTCCAGGCCGGCGCAGATCCGTTCGACGAAGCCGGGATCGCACACGCAATCGTCGTTGACGAGCACGATCGCCTCGCCCTCGGCGCGCTCGACGCCCCGGTTGATCGCGGCCGAGTAGCCGATGTTTGTCTCCGACCGCAGCACCTCCGCCCCGTGCTCGGCGCAGACCGCGGCGACGTCGCCGCCGGGGGAGCCGTTGTCGATCACGATCGTCTGGTGGTCCCCACCATCCAGCGATGCGAGCAGGGTCCCGATCCGCTTCGCGTTCAGCGTGGGCACGACGACGGTGGCCGTTCGGCTGGCCGTCACACCGACCTCGCCTGGACGACGATCGAGCCGCCCCGCCTGCAGATACCCGCCGCCAGCTCGGCGATCACCGCCACCGGGGCGAGCACCGGCCCGCCAACAAGGGTCACGGCCCAGTCGCGCACGCGCGCTCCGGCGCCCGCCGGGTCCAGGTCGCGCTTCAGCGCCCGAAACGCGAAGTCACGCTCGCGGGTGAGCCGGTTGAGGATGGTCTGCCACATTCCGAGTGGATTCTGCTCGACCAGCAGGTGGCGGACCCGCTCGACGCGGAAACCGCTGCGCTCGAGCAGCGCGGTCGCGCCGGCGGGAGTCAGGTGGGTGCGATGGCGCGGAACGTCCTGGTGAAACCATCGGTCGCCACCGAGCCGGGCCTGCAGCGAGGCGAGGTTCGGGACGGCGACGACGAGCGCGCCCCCGGGACGCAGCCAGCCACCGATCCGATCCAACGCCTCCGCGGGCCGGTCGAGATGCTCGAGCGCATGCCATACGACGACGGCGTCCTCCGCCCCGGAGGGCAACTCCGCCTCGTCGATGCCGACGTTCATGACCTCGGCCCCGATCTCACGCGCCGCGGCGCAGGCCGCAGGTGACGGGTCGATCCCGTGCGCGTCGAGGCCGCGGGCGCGCATCGCCGCGACCAGCTTGCCGTCTCCGGCGCCCACCTCGAGCACCCGCGAGCCCGGCTCGAGGTGGGAGACGAAGCGCAACCGGTCGCGCTCGGCGAACCCCCGCAGCGGTGCCAGCAGCCGCCGCGCGAACCCTCGGGCGGGCGCGTAGGTGCCGCCCTCGTACATCGCGGCGCGGTCCGGGGCGTCGCCGATCGTGACCGCGGTGCCGCAGCTCGCGCAGCGCCGCAGCTCGAACGGGCCGCCACCGGCCAGCTGCGGGTCCGACGCGGTCGCCGTCCGCCAGGCGGTCAGCGACGACCGGCCGCAGGCCGGGCACCTGGACGCCTCCACGACGGGGGAGGTCAGTAGGCCCCGGACCCGCGCAGGGTCACGGGGACCGTCTCGGCGATGATCCGCAGGTCGCGGGCCAACGAGAGGTTCTCGATGTAATCGAGCTCGACGGCGAGCCGCTCGTGGAAGGTCAGGTCACCGCGCCCGAAGACCTGCATCGGCCCGGTGATCCCCGGCTTGACGCTGAGCCGGAAACGATGCTCGGGCCGGTAGCGCTCGACCAGCTCGACCTGCTCGGGCCGCGGCCCGACGATGCTCATCTCGCCGCGCAGGACGTTGATCAGCTGCGGCAGCTCGTCGAGGCTGAGCCGGCGCAGGAACCGCCCGACCCGCGTTACGCGCGGGTCCTGAGAGAGCTTGAACACGGGTTCGCGGAGGTCGTCGAGACGGACGACGTCGGGGAGCCGGTCCTCCGCGTCCGCGACCATGGTCCGGAACTTGTGCATCTGGAAGGGCCGCCCGTCGAGCCCCGCCCGGGTCTGGTTGAAGAACACGGGGCCGCGGCTGTCGAGCTTGATCGCGAGCGCGATCAGCGGGAAGAACGGGGCGGTGAGCAGCAGCCCGACGCTGGAGACGGCCAGGTCGAAGCCGCGCTTGATCAGCGCCGTGGAGCGCGATGGGTCCCAGGTCTCGTACTCGAGCACCGGCAGGTCGGCGACGCGGGCCAGCCGCACCGGCCCGGCGCGGCCGTGGAGCGGCGAGATCACGCTCAGCTTCACCTGACGCTCGCGACAGAGCGCCACCAGTCCGCCGACCTGGCCCGGCTCCATCCGGTCGGACGCGAAGATCACGCGGTCGACGCGGCCGGCGAGCTCGTCGAACGCTTCGATCTGGTGCTCGTCGACCAGCTCGAGGTGCATGTCCGGGAAGAGCTCGAGCTTGCGGCGGATCATCTCCGCCAGGTCGCCGTCGCCGAGCACGGCGGTGACCTCGGGCGGGGTCAGCCGCCGCCATGCCCAGCGGGCGGCGCCACGCAGGAACATCGCCAGAGCCGCCGCGACCACCCAGGCGGCGACAGCGGCGCCCACGGACACTTCCCCGGACGGCGTCTGCGGGAGCACCAACGCCAGCAGCGCCACCCCGGCGGCCGCCCATGCCGCGATGGCCGGGAGCTCGTCGACCGTGAGGTGGCGGATCGCGACGTGGTCGCGGTCATACAGGCCGATCAGCTTTGCGACGAGCACCCAGGCCGGCAGCAGGATCAGGGCCCAGAACGCGTCCGGCGACGACGAGGCGATCACGAGACTGGCCGCGGCGGCGGCGATCAGATCGGCGAGCGCGAGCATGCGACGGCGAAGCGCGTCGCGCCAGTACCGCGGTCTTCCGCCCTTCGGCTCGCCGCCCCAGTCCACCCCAAAGGGCGCGGATCCGTCCCTTGCCATCACAAAAAGACTAACCCGGCCGGATGCGAAAAGGCGCGCTGATGCGCGATCCGTGCATGCTCACGGTCGTCCGATCGGAACCGCGTAGAACTCGTAGCGCAGCGGGCCGGACGAGGTCGCGGCACCGCCAGCGGAGTCGATCGCGATCGTCGGAGGACCAAGCGCGAGCGCGAACGGGGCCGGGAAGTCGGCCGTCCGAGGGGCGCTGAGCAGGATCCCGTCGGGCGCGGTCGCGGTCTGAAAGCGGGTCCGGATCCCGTCGAGGGAGATCGTTCGCGGCGCCTCCTTGTAGGCGAGGGTGCGCAGCCGCTCGAGCCCCTGTCCGCCCGCGCCCTCGATTCTCGCGATCACCGCCTCGTCCGAGCGCGCGCGCGGAACCGTGACCGGCTCGCCGTAGCCGGCCTCGACAGCGCCGAGCGGCCGCTCCGCGCCGCAGCGGTCGGGCGCCCGCTCGAGCAGCTGGTAGCGATCCGTCGTCAGCACGGCACGGAAGCGGCACAGCAGGATCCGCTGTTCGGCCGGGGCGTCGAAGGTCGTCAGCCGCCCGTCGATCCCGACCAGCGAGCTGTTGTCGTAGCCGAGGTGTCGCAGGACGAAGCGCGGCCCCTCATCGGAGGCGAGCGCCTCGGCGTTGCTGCGGTCGAGCTCCGGCGTGTATGCGGAGTAGTCCTGGATCACCGGCAGCGGTCGCCAGTCGAGGCCGTACGCCCAGACGAGCGCCACCTCCCAGGGGCGTGCATCGACCGGGTCGCCGTCAACGCGGGCGAGCATCCGCAGATCGAGCGCGTAGTAGGCGAGCAGGCTCGCGCGCGCCGAGTCGCGCGCCTCACGCCGCTCGGACGGGACCACCAGCGTCTTCACCTGGTCCACCGCGGTGCGCGGCTCGAAGGTCGCATCGAGGCTCTGGTCGCTCACCGGGAAGTAGACCGCCGCGATCGCCGC
Source organism: uncultured Solirubrobacterales bacterium (assembly GCA_963811505.1). Taxonomy (GTDB): domain Bacteria; phylum Actinomycetota; class Thermoleophilia; order Solirubrobacterales; family 70-9; genus WHSW01. The sequence continues at coordinate 383,634 of CAWERC010000003.1, forward strand.
GAGCCCGGCGCCGAGCGCGATTCGCTCGCCGCCGCGCCAGCGCGGCGCCAGCCAGGCGACCGCGAGGACCCCGAAGAGGACCGCGACGTGGCCGCCGTCGTGGCGGACGAACCCGTACTTGAGCAGGGAGAACGAGAGCACCGCGAGCAGCACCGGGATGGCGATGCGCGCGGGGCGGCCGGCGGGCGAGCCGACCCGCAGGACGGCCGCCGCGGTGGCGACGATGACCGCGATCGCGGCGGCCCAATCCCAGCCGACGGCCCCGCTCTCGATCTGCATCGAGCGCTGGTATCCGGAGACGATCTCGATCGAGGTGCTGACGTAGTCGTCGAGGTTGCCGATCCCCTGACCCGCCGCGAACCAGAGCGCGGCGAAGCAGGCGGCGAAGGTCGCCGCCACCCGCGCCAGGTTGAGCCCCCGCGAGCCCGGCAGCGCGATCACGGTGATCGCGACGAGGGCCAGCACCGTGGCGCCGACGTTGAGCTTCACCATCGCCTCGACCGCCGCCAGGGCGCCGCCCCCGTAGGCGACCAGCGGCGACGTCCATGCCGGTGCCCCAGCCTGCAGGGCGACCAGACACCAGAGCGCGGTCAGCGCGATCGCGACCGAGCCCACGGTCGGCGGCACCAGTACGGCGACGCCGAACGCGACGAGTGCCGCGACCGGCCACTGGAAGCTGCGCCGCGCCGCCCACAGCAGGCTGGCGGCGAGCGCCGCGCGCAGCCCGAGCAGCCAGAGACCGCCGAGCGCCGCCTGGAGCCCGTCGACCACCATCGGCTGGTCGAGGAATCCGAGCGGCCCGTAGGTGAAGACGAACTCGGTCCCGTAGTCGAGCCCCTCGGCGGTCGCCAGGTTGAGTCCCAGCATCCACGACGGGTCGATCCCCGGGGCCGGGGTGATCTGGACGTAGTCCCAGGTGAGGATCGCGACCGCGAGCCCGAAAACGCCGGTCACCCAGGGGCTGTCGAGCCGCGCCGCTTTCAGGCGTCGATGTATAGCGAAGGGTCGAGCCCCGATCGCGCCGTCTACCCTCCTGCGCCGTGAACCAGCCATCCGAGCAACCCGCGTTCCTGCTCTGCGTCGAGCACGGCAGGCTCGAGAGCGAGGCGATCCTGCTCGTCGAGAGCCTGCGCACCTGGGGCGGCTCGTGCGCCGACGCGCCGGTCTACGCGTTTGCGCCGCGACCCGGGTTCCGACCCGAGGCCGCGACGATCGAGCGCCTCGGCGAGCTCGGCTGCGAGCTCGTCGACGAGCCGCTGGTCGACCGCTTCGCCGACAGCCCGACGTTCAACAAGGTCCCCGTCTGCGCCTGGGCCGAGCGCGAGCTCGAGCACCGAACGCTGGTCTTCACCGACTCCGACTGCGTCCTCTTCAACGAGCCCTCGGAGCTCAGCGAGGGCGACTGGGTCGCGGCGATGCGGCCGGTCGACCGCCGGATCGCCGGCTCACGCGGCAAGGGGAAGGGCGAGCCGTACTGGCAGAAGATGTACACCGAGCTCGGAGTGGAGAACCGTCCCTTCGTCCGGACGACCGTCGGCCAGATGAAGATCCGCGCCTACTGGAACAGCGGCCTGATCGCCGTCCGCCGCGACGCCGGCCTGTTCGGGGCCTGGGAGCAAGCGCTGCACAGGCTCCACGACGCCGACCTGGTCGACGACCGCTGGCCCCAGTTCATGGATCAGATCAGCTGGGCCATGGTGACCGCCGACGTGCACGACCGGGTGCGGATCCTCTCCGACCCCTACAACTACCCGATCCGCCAGCGGCCCTCGTTGAGCGGCGAGGCGCGGGAGCTGGATTTGGACGAGATCGTCCATCTGCACTACCGCCTCTGGTTTCACATGCCGGACGCGCTGGGCAAGGTCGAGCCGGCGTTCGACCCGAACACCGACCGCTACCGCTGGCTCGCGGAGCGGCTGCCGCTCCCGCCCGAGGTCGAGGCGGACGAGGAGGACTGACCGGGTCAGCTCGCGGCGGCCTGCTCGAAGATCTCCGGATCCTGAGGGTTGAGCAGATGCGCGGCCACCAGCGCCGCCCGGGCGGCCGCGGGGTCGTCGTCCTCGGCCGCCATCCGCGACGCGAGCAGGCGCAGGCGGTAGTCATCCGGGGAGCGCTCGATCGCCTGGTCGATCGCCTCGCGGGCCTGCTCGTAGTCGCCGGCCTGCTCGTAGACGAGCGCCAGCTGGGTGCGTGGCTCGGCCGCCCACGGCTGCAGGTCGATCGCGTCGTTGGCGGCGTTCAGCGCCGCCCCGATGTCGCCGGCGGCCGCGGAGTCGCGACTCGAGTCGAGTGAGTGCGCGGAGAGCAACAGCAGCGCCGAGCCGCAGATCGAGACCCAGGCCACCAGCAGGATGACGATCCCGCCCGCGAACCGGCGGCGGCTGCGCACCGGCCAGGGCGACGCCGACGGCTCGCGCGCGGGGCCGGCCAGCGTCGCCGGCCCACACAGCAGCGCCGCGGCGACGATCGTGACCCCGAACACGGCCGGCAGGTCCCAGGTCCAGTCGACCGCGGCGGCGGCGAAGCCGATCACGAGAAGCGCCAGCGCCGGGCCCGTATCGGCCACGCGATCTCCGACGCGCAGGCGCCGGATCGCGGCAACCACGACGAAGGCGAGGAACCCGATCAGCAGCGCGAGTCCGGCGAGGCCGAGCTCGGCCATCGTCTCGAAGACGACCGAATGGGCCCGGGTGGCCGGGATCGCCACCTCGCGGTGCTCGAACCAATAGGGCGTGTAACCGCTGGCCCCGACGCCCCCGATCGGGTCGCCGGCGAACGCGTCGACCGCGGTCTCCCAGAACTGATAGCGGCCGCTGCCACCGCCGCGCAGCAGGCCGACATCGCCGCTCGCGAGCTCCTCGCCCGTCGGCACCGCCTTGAACTCGTCCCACTGCTCCACCGGGTCGGCGGCGACGATCGTGACCAGTACGGCGATGGACGCGACGACGAGCGCCGCCCGGGCGGCGCGCCGCGGGATCGCGAGCGCCTGCAGCCAGCCGTCGAGAGCGTGGCGAAGCCAGAACGTTCCACCCACCAGGACGGCGGTGATCGCCAGCATCTGGTGGCCCTGGTCGGCGGCGGCGGCCGTCGCCGGCCGGGTGAGGAGCTCGTCGCGGGTCTCCGCGATCAGGATCAGGACGCCGCCGGCGATCACGCCGAGCAGCAGGTTGACCACCAGGCGCCCGCGCAGCGGACCGGTTGCGACGAGGATCGCGCAGGCCAGCACCGCGGCGACGATCCCGCCGCGCGAATCGGTCATCCACAGCGCCAGGATCACCGCCGGCATCGCCGCGACCGCGGCCGATCGCACGGTCCGCGACCCCGAGCTGGCCGCGAACCAGCCGAGCAGCACGAGCGCCGCCGCCATCGCGGCGGAGAGGCCGTTCCAGTATCCGATCGGATAGGTGAGCCGGCCGAGCACGGCGGGCAGGTCCTCCGCGAGACCGGCGTCGGGATCGCCGAACCAGGACGGCTCGAACCGGCCGAGAAGGGCGATCGCACCGACGATCGCGAGGCCGACCGCAAGCCCGCCAAGCCAGGGGCGCGCCTCGCCGCGCTTGGCCGCGATCACGACGAGGACGAAGAGCCCGAGGTACGCCAGGGTCCTGACGACGTCCTCGAAGCCGTTGCCGTCGTCGCTCCCCCAGGCGAGCGACAGCGCCATCAGGGCGGCGAGCCCCGCGAGCGCGAGACCGGCGTAGATCGCCTCGCGCGGGGGCTCGGACCGCGGGACGAGCCCCGTGGCCAGCCCGACCAGCGCGAGCGCCCAGACGACGAACCCGGCCGCGGCAAAGGCGGTCGGCTCGAAGCCGCCGCCGGCGAGCGCGACAGCGACGCAGCCGCCCGCAACTGCGCCCGCGATCACGTGTTTCGAGTCCAGACCTCTTATGGCACGCATTGTCGGCCGCACTCTGTACCCTGCTCGGGCCCCCACCTCTCGAAAAGGACTGATTTACGGATGACGCAAGGCAGGAAGTCTAGGACCGTGCTCGCAATCGCCTGCGCGCTGGCCGCTCTCGCGGCCGCGGCGCTGGCACCGGCGTTCGCGGGCGCCCAGGCTGCTGAGAACGAGTACAACCTGACCCTTCCAGGCGCCGGCGGCGGGCACGGCGACACCGGCAGCGGCGGGGAGAGCCCCGGCGCCGTCGGTTCGAACGCCTCCGGCTCCGACGACGGCGGCGGAGCGCCGATCCTGCTCATCGGGCTCGCCGCCGTCGCGGCGCTGTGCACTGGAGCCGCGGTCTGGCGGCTGCGCGACCGCTCCGGCGACCGCACGGGGAAGGTCGGACCTGGCGCACCCGAGGCCGCAAGCGAGACACAATAGGCGCGTGCGGCGCGCCTACGCGGCCCGGAACAGCAGCCTCCCACCAACGCCCAACACCCGACGCTGGCTGATCGGCGCGGCGGCGCTTGCCGTCGTCGCCCTGCTGGCGCCGGCGACCCCGGCGGCGGCGAAGCGGCCCGTGTTCGGCATCGTGCCCCAGGACGGCGCGCTGCCGCCGAGCGCTGACCTGGACCTGATGCCGGGCGGCGGGGTCGGCGGCCTGCGCACGATGCTGTCCTGGGCGACGGTCGAAAGGCACCGCGGCAGCTACAACTGGACCGAGCCGGACGAGCTGGTCCGCGAGACCACCAACCGCGGGATCCAGCCGTTCCTGTTCCTCTACGGGACGCCGCCATGGGCCGCGAAGCTCGACGAACGCGATTGCGCGGGCGAGGCCTGCGCGGTCTACCCCCCGCGAACGAACACGACGAGGGACGCGTTCGGAGAGTTCGCCGCCGCGGCGGCGGCCCGCTACGGCCCGGGCGGCACGTTCTGGGAGCCGCCGGTCGACGTCCCACCGTCGCCCCCCGTGCCCGATCCGCCATTGCCGACCGAGCCGCCGTGCAAGTGCACCGAGCCGCACCCGATCACCGTCTGGCAGATCTGGAACGAGCAGAATTCACCGAAGTACTTCGCGCCCAAGGTGAACGTCCCGCGCTACGCCGCGCTCCTCGACACCGCGGCGGCGGGGATCCGCCTGGTCGACCCGAACGCCGAGATCGTGCTCGGCGGCATGTGGGGCCCCAAGTCAGCGCGCCACGTCGTGATGACGAACAAGGAGTACCTGAACCGGCTCTACGGGCTGGGCGCTGCCGACGACTTCGACTCGATCGCGATCCACCCCTACGCCGACAACGCGAAGCTGTCGGTCGACCAGCTCGAGACCGCCCGCAGACTCGTCTACCGGCACGGCGACAGCGACGCCGCGATGTGGGTGACCGAGGTCGGCTGGGCGGCACGGGGCCCGGCCGACAACCCCTACGTGAAGGGACTCAACGGCCAGGCGCGCGTGCTGGTCCGGGCCCTGTCCGCCTACGAGCGCCTGCGGCGCACCCTCAAGCTCCGCGGCGTGTTCTGGTACTCGTGGCGAGACAAGAAGGGCGGCGAAGCGATCTGCGACTGGTGCGGGTACGCGGGCCTGAGAACGAAGACGGGCGAGGCGAAACCGGCCTGGGAGGCGTTTACCCGAGTCGCGCGCAGGTGATCGCCAGGCGGTTGACGGCGGGCCTCGCGGGCTCGCTGGCGTTCGCGCTGCTGCCGGCGGCGTGGGCCGCGGCGCCGTCGACGGCGCCGAAGCATTTCTTCGGCGTCGATCCGCAGGGGCCGCTCGATCAGCTGGACTACGCCCGGATGCGCGACGCCGGGGTCGGCACGGTCCGGTTCGAGCTCTCCTGGGCGGCGATCGACCCCGGTCCCGGCGCGGACGATTACGACTGGTCGTCGCCGGACGCGATCGTCGCCGGCGCCGCTCGAAGCGGCATGCGCGCGCTGCCCTTCGTGCTCGGAGCGCCGGACTGGGTCGTGGCCCTCGACGGCAACGATTGCGAGGCGGGCCGCTGTCCCGCCTATCCACCGCGGGGCCCGCGGGAGCTGGCCGCGTGGCGCGCGTTTCTCACCGCCGCGGTTGACCGGTACGGGCCGCACGGTAGGTTCTGGGTTGCGAATCCGGAGGTGCCGCGGGTGCCGATTCGCAATTGGCAGATCTGGAACGAGGAGAACTCGCCCAGCTACTGGAAGCCGAGGCCGAACGTGAAGGAATACGCGAAGCTGCTCGACGCCGCACACAGCGCGATCCGCAAGCGCGACCCCGGCGCGAACGTGATCCTCGGCGGGATGTTCGGGACGCCGTTCGGCGGCCTGCGCCCGGGGATCGCCGCCTGGGACTTCCTCGCCAGGCTCTACCGGCGGGAGGGCGCCAGGCGTGACTTCGAGGGAGTCGCGCCGCATCCATACGCGGCCAGGTTCGCCGAGGTCAAGACTCAGATCAACCGCTTCCGCACGGAGATGGCGGTGGCGGGTGACGAGAGCGCCGGGCTATGGATCACCGAGCTCGGCTGGGCATCCGGTGGAGCGGCGCACCCGCTCAACCGCGGCCCCGCCGGCCAGGCCCGGCGGCTGCGGCAGTCGTTCCGATACCTGATCCGCAAGCGGCGACGGCTCGGGATCCGCAACGTCACCTGGTACTCCTGGCGCGACAACCTGGGCGCCGACCTGGGGTTGTGCGTCTGGTGCCCGGAGTCCGGGCTCCTCAGAGAGAATCACTCGCGCAAGCCGGCCTTCGACGCGTTCAGGGAGTTCGCAGTTGCACGCTGACCCGATCAGATATCGCCGCCCGGCGGCCCTCGCCGTGGCGCTGGCGCTCGCTCTCGCGCTCCTGTCCGGCTCGACGGCCGCCGCCCAGGGTCCGACGGCGGTCGTGCCCAGCACCTTCTTCGGGGTCGCGCCGCAGAACATCCTCACCGACGCGGAGCTCAACCGGATGGCGCAGGGACGCGTCGGAACCGTGAGAACGCTCATGAACTGGTCCACGATCGACCCGACCAGCGCCCCCGACAACGTCTGGACGGAGTTCGACCCGCTGGTCGCCTCCGCCGCCCGCAACGGGATCACGGTCCTGCCGTTCATCTTCAACACCCCGACCTGGGTTGCGACCGGGCTCGACCACCGCAACTGCACGTCGCCGGCGTGCGGGCTGTACGCCCCCTCCGGCCAGGCCGCGCTCGAGCAATGGGCGCGCTTCCTGCGCGAGTCGGTACAGCGCTACGGGCCCAACGGGGCGTTCTGGGCCGAGCATCCGGAGCTGCCGGTGATCCCGATCAGGACCTGGCAGCTGTGGAACGAGCAGAACTCGTTCAGCTTCTACGAGCCGAAGGTGAGCGCGAGCGCCTACGCGAACCTGGTCAAGTGGGGCTCCGACGCCATCCGCTCCGTCGATCCCTCCGCCAAGGTCATTCTCGGCGGGATGTTCGGGACCCCGGGGGGCGAGGAGAAGAAGAAGTTCCTCGCGTGGACGTACCTCCGCAAGCTCTACAAAGTCCCCGGGATCGAGGCGTCCTTCGACGGAATCGGCGTCCATCCGTACGCCGCGCGAATGGTCAAGGTGATCCAGCAGACCAAGCTGATGCACAAGGAGACGGTCCGTGCCGGCGACCCGACCGAGATGTGGGTCACCGAGGTCGGCTGGTCGTCGGGTAACGGCGGGAACCCGCTCGATCGCGGCAAGAAGGGGCAGGCGACCAGGCTGCGCGAGGTGATGACCTACTTCATCGGGCACCAGGCCCAGTTCAACGTTCAGAACGTGACGTGGTTCGCCTGGCGCGACCTGGGCGGCAAGCCGATCTGCGAGTGGTGCGGGAAAGCCGGCCTGTTCAAGGCCGGCTCCCTGACCCCGAAGCCCTCCTGGAAAGCCCTGATGGCATACACGGGCGGTAGTTAGCCTGTTGCCGATGAGACCGTCGCTCGCCGCGGCCGCGGCCGCGAGCATCCTCCTCGTCGTGCTGGGCGCGTCCGGGTGTGGCTCGAGCGAGTCCGACGAGCCGCCCGCGGCGCCGAGCGCCCCGCCCGAGTTCTTCGGCGTCGTGCCGCAGGGTCTGGTCGGGGAGGAGGACGTCGACCGCATGGCGCAGGGTCATGTGGGAACCATCCGGCTGGTGATCCCCTGGGGGTCGCTCGACCCATCCCCCGCGCGCAGCGACGGCAACTTCTCGACCATCGACCCGGTCCTGCTGCTGGCCGCCGAGCGCGGGATCCGGATCCTGCCCACGATCTACGGGACCCCGGACTGGATCGCCGAGGGCCTCGACGGGAACTCGTGCTCCCCGGCCTGCGCCGCCTTCGCCCCGAGCTCGGACGAGGCGGTCGCCGCCTGGGGGAGGTTCGTCGGCGAGCTCGTCGCCCGCTACGGGCCGAACGGCAGCCTCTGGGTGCAGCATCCCGACGTCGATCCCGAGCCGATCCACTCCTGGCAGATCTGGAACGAGCAGAACTCCGAGACGTTCTACAAGCCGGCCGTTGACCCCGCCGGCTACGAAAAGCTGCTCAGGGCCGCTTCGACGGCGATCAAGGAGCGCGACGAGGACGCGGAGGTGATCGTCGGCGGCATGTTCGGAACTCCGCCGGACGGCGAGTCGTCGTGGGCCTTCCTGCGCGCGCTCTACGCGATCGACGGCACGGCCGACGAGTTCGACGCGGTCGGCGCCCATCCCTACGCCGCCAGCCAGGCGAAGATCGAGCTCCAGGTCGAAAACCTGCATGACGAGATCGAGCGCGCCAACGACGACGCCGCGCTCTGGATCACGGAGGTCGGCGCGTCCTCGGACGTCGGCGACAACCCGCTCGAGCTCGGTCCCGAGGGCCAGGCGCACCAGCTCGCCGAGGCGTTCAACTACTTCCTCGAGCAGCGCGAGGCGTACGAGATCGAGGGCGTCACGTGGTACTCCTGGCGCGACAGCAGCGACCCGAACCAGTGCGACTGGTGCCCGGGCTCAGGCCTGTTCGAGGACCACGCGCTGGACCCGAAGCCGGCCTGGGAGGCGTTCGTCTCCTTTACCGGGGGGTCCTGAACCAGCCCGCGCCGCCGGCCATCGCCGGCAGGATGACGACCGTGTCGGAGCCGGCGACGGCGGTGTCGAGACCGTCGAGCACGCGCACGTCCTCGTCGTTGAGATAGACGTTGACGTAGCGGTTCAGCGAGCCGTCCTCGGCGAAGAGCTGCTCGCGCGTATCGGGGTGCGCGGAGGCGAGCGACTCGAGCACGGCGCCGACCGAGTCGCCCGCGGCGTCCACCTCGGCCTCGCCGCCGGTGCGCGGGCGCAGCACCGGTGGGATCTTCACGGTCGGCATCTCTCTAGAAACCTATCGGGGCGGACGGGAGCTAGATCGCGGCCGGGGTCTCCTCGCGCGCCGGGGCGCCGCAGAAGAGCTCGTAGTCGGGGAACTTGCCCATCTCGGCCGGGTCGACCTCCGGCGCGTGCTCGCCACAGATCGGGCACTCGGGGTCGCGCTTGACCTTCAGCTCGGTGAACCGCGTCCCGAGCGACTCGTAGAGCAGCAGGCGGCCGATCAGCGGCTCGCCGATCCCGGCGGCCAGCTTGATCACCTCGTTGGCCTGCAAGAGCCCCATCACTCCGGCCATCACGCCGAGGACGCCGTTGGCGCCGCAGCTCGGAGCGAGCTCCGGGGGCGGCGGAACCGGATACAGGCAGCGATAGCACGGGCCCTCGTAGGGAACGAAGGTCGAGATCTGGCCGTCGAAGCCCAGGATCGATGCGGATACGACGGGCTTGCGCAGGCGCACCGAGGCATCGTTGAGCAGGTAGCGGGTCGGGAAGTTGTCGGCGCCGTCGACGATCACGTCGTAGGGCCCGATCAGCTCGAGGATGTTGCCGGCGTCGAGGCGGATGTTGTGCTCGACCACCTCGACGTCGGGGTTCAGCGCCTCGATGGTCATCCGGGCGGAGGCGGTCTTGGGGATGCCGACCCGCTCGGTGTTGTGGATCACCTGGCGCTGCAGGTTGGACTCGTCGACGACGTCGTCGTCGATGATCCCGATCGTGCCGACGCCGGCGGCCGCGAGGTACAGCGCCGTCGGCGCGCCGAGGCCGCCCGCCCCGAGCAGCAGCACCTTCGAGTCGAGCAGCTTCAGCTGGCCATCGACCCCGACCTCCGGCAGCAGGGTGTGGCGCGAGTAGCGGTTGCGCTGCTCGCGGGTCAGGCCGGAGGCGTTGACGGTCGGCAGGCCGGCCTGCTCCCAGGCGACGATCCCGCCCTCGATCACGCCGATGTCCTCGTAGCCGAGCGAGGCGAGCTCGACGGCCATCTTCGACGACCGATTGTCGGTCCGGCAGTGCAGGAGGATCCGCGCGGAGGTGTCGGGGGCGACCTCGTCGACCCGTTCCACCAGCTCGTCCATCGGGACGTGCTCGGCCACGTCGATGTGGGACTCGTCCCACTCGTGCTGCTCGCGAACGTCGATCAGCTTCGCGCCCGCGTCGATCTCACGCTGGGCGGCTTCGAGATCCACCATCTCAACCGGCATCTACCGAAAAACTCCTAATCCCTATCCGGATTAACTCTATTACTTCAGAAAGAATAGCAATGGGGCGGAGAGACAGGGACGGAGCACTAACAGGCGGGGTTTCATCGGAGTGTGCCTCAGCCCTCCCCCTTATTGCTCGTTGTTGTTATTCGGCAGCTCCGGCACCGGCCGGGCCGAGACCACCGCCTCGACGGCCGCCCGGTCGCGGTCCGTCGCGCGGCCGAGCAGCTGCTTGGCGGTCAGCCGCAGCCGCAGGTTCGCTCGCAGCGCCATCCACCCCAGCCACTCGCGGCGGGGCCCGTACGCGCGGCGCAGGGCGGCGCGCCAGTGCAGCGTCCCGGTCGGCCGCCAGCCCTCACGCGAGCCGTAGGCCTGGGTCGTCGACCCCTGGCCGTGGTGGAGGATCCGGCAGGCTGTCGGGTCGAACCAGGAGCACACGCCGGCGGCGCGCGCCCGCAGGCCGAGGTCGATGTCCTCGCCGAACATGTGCAGCGCGGGGTCGAAGGGTCCCAGCGCCGCCAGCGTCGCGGTCGGCCCGGCGACGCAGGCGCCGCGAAGCCAGGTGACGGCCACGCGGCGCTCGAGCCGGTAGGGCTCGGTGCGGGCGCGCAGTGCGCTCGGCTGGATCGCGGCCGGGACCAGGGCGCGCACCCAGGGCCACGCGCCGACCTCGGGGCCGCTCGCCGAGGGCTGGACGGAGCCATCGGGGTCGAGCACCCGCGGCCCGACCAGCCCGCCGAGCTCGAGCGCCGCCGCCGCGAGCCGGTCGAGGCCGTCGTCGAGCAGCTCGGTGTCGGGATTGAGCAGCACCGTCGCCGGTGCCGAGGCGACGGCGACCCCCTCGTTCGAGGCCACGCCGAAGCCCGCGTTGGCCTCGAGCCCAATGAACCGGTGGTCGCCCTTCCAGCCTGCCGCCTCGGACTCCGGGGAGTCGGAGGAGGCGTTGTCCACGACGATCAGCTCCTGGTCGCCGTCGAGGTGACGGTTCATCGTCGCCACCAGGGTGCGCAGGTGATCCGCGCACTCCCAGGTGACGACGACTACCGAGTACTTCGCGATCTGGCTCGGCCCTAGCCGAGGGACGGGCGCATCTGCCGCAGGCGCCGGACCCGCTCCTCGATCGGCGGGTGGGTGGAGAACAGGCCCGCGATCCCGCCGCCCTTGAACGGCTTGACGATGTACATCGACTCGGTCGCCTGGTTGACGTGCATCGGCATCGCCTGCGCGCCCTCCTCGAGCCGCAGCAGCGCCGAGGCCAGCGACTCCGGGTTGCCGCAGAACTGGGCGCCCGTCGCATCGGCCGCGTACTCGCGCTGACGCGAAACCGCGAGCTGGATCAGCGTCGCGGCGAGCGGCGCCAGCAACACCAGGGCGAGGCTGCCGATCAGTCCGAGCGGCGACTCGTCGTCGCCACCGAACCAGAGGAAGAAGTAGGCCAGGTAGGTGATCATCGCGCCGATCGCCGAGGCGACGGACTGGGTGAGGATGTCGCGGTTGTCGATGTGGGCGAGCTCGTGGGAGATCACGCCGCGGAGCTCGTCCTCCGACAGGAGCTTCGTGATCCCGCTGGTCACCGCGACCACCGAGTGCTTGGGGCCGCGGCCGCTCGCGAACGCGTTCGGCTGGTCCGAGGGGATCATGTACAGGCGCGGCATCGGCAGCCCTGCGCGCGTCGTCAGCTCGCGCACCATCTGATACAGGCGCGGATTCTCGCTCTCCTCGATCGGCTTCGCCCGAGCGCTGGCGATCGCGATCTTGTCGCTGAAGAAGAAGGCGACGAAGTTCATCAGCAGGGCGATCGCCAGGAAGACGGAGGCGATCTGGATGCCGCCGATCGCGTACCCGATCGCGACCATCAAGCCGCCGAGGGTCGCCATCAGGATCGTCGTCCGCAACGCCGCCGAGAAGTTCGACTTGCGGGTGGTTGTCATCGGGGGGTGCTCCTTGATGCCTGCCCGGCTCTCAGGACGCAGGCGGCCGGACTTGAACCTGCACTGGACATTCTGACGATGCGGTTTCGCGATCACATGGGGGCTGGCCCCTATATCGCGGTGGGGTCAAACCCGGTTTCGCCGGGCCGGCGCGGATACTTAGCCGGATGCGTCGCCGCGACCTCCTCACCCAGGTGCTGCTCGTCAACCTGCTGCTGATCGTCGTCGCGGTGGTCACCGCGGTGATCGCCGCGAACGCCGACACGGAGCTGCTCGATCCGCAGTCGGCGATCGTCCTCGGACTCGCGGTGGCCCTGACGATCGTCTTCAACGTGTTGTTGATCCAGCGGCGTTTCCAACCGCTCGAGCAGGTCATCGACCAGATGGAACGCGCCGACCTCTCGCGCCCCGGGGCGAACCTGAGCGAGGGTCCCGAGCCCCACGGACCGGAGGAGGTCCGGCGTCTTCACCAGGCGTTCTCGCGCATGCTCGAGCGGCTCGAGGCCGAGCGGCGGCGGGCGTCGAGCGCGGCCCTCACCGCCCAGGAGCGCGAGCGGACCCGCGTCGCCCGCGACCTCCACGACGAGGTCAACCAGTCGCTAACCGGCTTGTTACTGCGGCTCGAGGCGACGCGAGAGAAGGCGCCGCCGGAGCTCGCCGCCGAGCTGGCGGAGATCCGGGCGGTCGCAAACCAGGCGATGAAGGAGCTGCTCGACCTCGCCCGCCAGCTGAGGCCGACGGCGCTCGACGACCTCGGCTTGGCCCCGGCCCTCGCCGGCAACGTGCGCGAGCTGTCGCGCCAGGGTGCGCTCGGCGCGAGCTTCGATGCCGAGGGCGAGCTCGGGGGGCTGCCCGAGGACGTGCAGCTCGTCGTCTACCGGGTTGCGCAGGAGGCGCTCACGAACGCGGTCCGCCACTCCGAGGCCGACCACGTCCAGGTCGAGCTTCGCCGCGAGGGCGATCGTGTGGCGCTCAGCGTCCGGGACGACGGGCGTGGCTTCACCTTCGATGAGACGGGTCGCGGCCTCGGAATCGGGGGCATGCGCGAGCGCGCATTGCTCGTGGGAGGCGAGTTCCAGATCGAATCGAGGCCCGGCATCGGCACAAGGGTTCGGCTGTTGGTGCCGATAACCCCTGGTGATGACGACGGAAGCGAGGAATGACGACGTGCGGGTCCTGATCGCCGACGACCACGGCATCGTTCGCTCCGGGCTGCGGGTGCTGCTCGAGCAGCAGGACGACATCGAGGTCGTCGCCGAGGCCTCCGACGGGGCGACGGCGCGCGACCTGGCGATTCGCGAGCGCCCGGACCTGGCGATCCTCGACGTCAAGATGCCCAAGCTGACCGGGCTTCAGGCCACCCGCGAGATCCGCGAGCAGGCGCCCGACGTCGCGGTGCTGATCCTCTCGATGTACGACGACGAGCAGTACCTCTTCGAGGCGCTGAAGGCGGGTGCCTCGGGCTACGTGCTGAAGACGCAGGCCGACGCCGACCTGCTGGGCGCGGTCCGTGCGGTCGAGCGCGGCGAGCCGTTCCTGACGCCCGAGGCGCAGCGGGCGCTGATCAAGGACGTGCTCGGCCAGGGCGCCGGGCGTACCGACGAGCTCACCCCGCGCGAGGAGGAGGTCGTGAAGCTGGTGGCCGAGGCGCACACCAACAAGGAGATCGCCGAGATCCTCCATCTCTCGGAGAAGACGGTGGAGAACCACCGCTCGAACGCGATGCGCAAGCTCGGCATGCGCGACCGGGTCGAGCTGGTCCGCTACGCGATCCGCCGCGGCCTGATCGAGCCCTGAGCGCATCCGGCGCACGTGGAGTTCGCGCGCTAGCCAACGACGGAGATCGAGTCGACGACGTTGGTGCCGATCGTCCGCGCGATCCCGAGGTCTGGTCCGGTGACGAGGATTGCCCAGCCTCCCCCTTCGCCGTCCTCGAGCAGGTAGTCGAGGCACCGGTACGGGCCGCACTCCGGGATCTCGCCGGGCGGGACCACGAACTCGGTGTAACCGCCGAAGTAATCGTGCTCGAACGTATCCGAGCTCTCGTAGTCGACGCCCACCCGGGGAAACTCGTTCGGCGTGCGGTCGATCAGCATGTAGTAGTCGTCGGGACCCGTGACCTCGACCCGATGGCGCTCCCCGGAGACGGGCTCGGTCTCCGCCGGTGCCCCCCATCCACCTCCGCTCGGTAGCGAGGCGCTGTAGTAGTACGTGCTGTCGAAGGGGGTGAAGGTCGCGTAGGTGCTCGGGAGTCCGGCGTTCGATGGGGTCGGGGCGCTCGGCGTCGTTGGGGCAGGCTGCTCCGGGGTGGGAGCGGGGGCCTCCGGCGCCTCGGGAACCGTGTCCGGAGCCGGGGACGTGACCGTCGTGGTCGGCGTCGTGTCGAGGCCGCCGAGGTTTGGCCCGCCTTCGACCGTGGAATCGCCGCCGCTGGCCACGATGACGATCACGAGCACGATCACCGAGACAACCGCGGCTGCCGCAAGACCAGTCGCGAGCGTCCGGTTCTCCAGCAGGCGCGGCGGGTCGGATTGCGGGGGTGGCTCTTGCATCTCCTACCAGCCTTAGCGCACTCCGCAGGCTCGGGTCGCTTCGAAGAAGCTCTCGGCGGCTGCGTCGTCGACGCCCTCACCCTGGAACTCGCTGTACGTGAACCGCTTCTGGAGCTCGTCGATCATGCAATCGAGCGCGTCGTCGGACGAGAAGAAAACGGAGAGCTCGGTTCGGGCCGCTTCCTCCTCAGCGGCCGACCAGCCGTCGCCCACCCCGAGCCTGTACAGCGTCTCCGACGGACCGCCCCACGCCAGCATGAGCGCCCCGAACAGGAGCACAACGGCGATGACCCCCGCCGACGCGATGATGACGATCTTCGTTCCGCTCGGGCCGCTCGCCCGACCCGCCGGCGCCGGAGAGCCGGCGGCCTGCGGCGGCGGTGCGGGCGCGGCCCGCGCGGGCTCCTGCGGCAAAGGCGCCGGGTCCCTGGGCAGCAGCTCCGTGACGCGTGACTCGGGCGACGCCCCTTCCTGGCCATCCGGAGAGAGCATCGTCGCACCCTGCGGTGCTCCCTCGACGGCGATTCTCGTCGCGCCGACCCTGATCTCCTCCGCGCCCCAGAGCGTCACCGGTCCCGCGATCCGCTCGCCGTTGACGAAAGTCCCGTTGCGCGATCCCAGATCCTCGATCGAGAGGCGACCGTCGGGCAGCTCCCGAAGCGCCGCGTGCTCGCGGGAGATCTCCTTGTCCTCGATCTCGAGGTCGCCGCTGTCGATGCGCCCGAGGACGAAGCGCTCGCCCGTCACCTCCACCACCCGCCCGCTCCCCCCGGGCGACGAGAGAACTCGGAGCTTCACCCGATCAACACTAACCCCTAGAGGGGCGCCAAAAAACTTGGGGTGAAGTCGAGGGATCACCCCAATGCGCCCCGCGCGGGCGCCGCTTACGGTCGCGGCATGAATGGATTCCGCGCATACCTCACCGCCCTCGCCCTCGCCGCCCTGATCGCCGCCTGCGCCGCCGGACCGGCCATGGCGGCCGACGAGGGCCTTCCCCTGCCCGAGGGCCCCTCGGCCGCTGACGGGCTCCGTGACCTGCTCGCAGCGACGACCCCGCAGCGCACGCGAACCGGGCTCGGGATCCCCGGCTATGCCGACCTCCTCGGCCGTGGCTGGAAGGGCAAGGCGGCCGACGCCGACGCGAAGCTGATCGCGCAGCTGGCCGCGGCCGAGGACGCGGCGCCGCGGCGGGCGCGTGCCGCGCGTGCCGGGACAGCCCCCGACTACACCGGCGTCGACCCGCTCGGCGCCGGCGACTTGGTCCGCGGGCCGGGCGGCAAGCAGAAGCGCAGCTTCCGGTTCCAGGCAGCCGTCGATCCGTGCCCGGTCCCCCACACGAGCGCGATCGAGGAGGGCCATTTCGAGGTCCGCGGCGACTTCCGGGGCCAGTACGAGGTCACGACCACCGAGCGGGTCGGGCGCCACGACGTGATCACCAACGTCCTCTTCGAGCTCCGCGGGACAGCGAGCGCGGGCACCGGGCTCGACGCCACGATGAGCGGGATCGCGGCCAGGGAGGTCGAGCTCTCGATAACCCGCTCGCAGGTCGCGAAGAACCGCAAGACCGGCAAGACCAAGAGGACCGGCCCGCCGCAGACCTTCCGCGACGTGCTCTCCCCACTGTGGGTGCGCGAGGGCGGCTTCTCGGAGTTCATCGCCGAGCAGGACGGCGACGAGCGGCCGGCGCCGCGCCGGGTGCTGCGCAGCGACGCCTGGTCGACGGCCGCGGACGCCTTCATCGAGATGACGTTCGTGCAGCTGGCACACGGCTACGTCACGACCGAGAAGCGCTCGACGACTCCGGGCGTTTGCATGGAGCTCTCGCTGGAGGGGCCCGGGACGCTCGCACCCGGGGAGACCACCCCGATCACCGGCCACGTGTTCCAGACGCACGGGTCGGCGACCAAGAAGCAGATCCTCATGCAGGGATTCGGCGCGAAGGGCGAGTACGTCAACGACCAGGGGCAGAAGGCCGTGCTGCGTCCCGACTACGACCCCGGCTGGTCCGAGGGCAAGCCCTGGTACGACTTCACCGCCCCCGCCAAGGCCTGGCCGATCTCGAACCCGATCGGGTTCAAGGTGATCCTGACCACCGGCGCCGGCGTCGACGAGGCGACGATCTACTTCAAGCCGGCCGAGGACACGCTCTACTACGAGGTTCTGAACGCGAGCCTGTCGACGCACACGACGGCGACGGGCACCAACATCCTGTGCGGGGCGCAGTCCGGGTCGATCGACTTCGACGGCACCTACGCGCCGCACCCGTTCTCGCCCGATAACAAGATCACGCTCGAGGACGGCTTCCTCAGCGGCGAGGTAGGGGGTCGCGTGAGCGCCGTCTGGCACGACCACCATCTCGAGGGCTGCAGGTACGACGAGAGCGGCAAGAAGGTGCCGTGCACGGCCGACATGCCCGACCGCACACCGCGGCCCGACGGGACATGGGGCGTCTCGTTCTCGGTCCGCCAGGGCGACAACCCGGGCGAGGCGAGGCTGACCTGGGCCCTCGACGATCCGTCGGTCGGTTTCTTCGACGCGGGCGACCCAGAGTGCTACGTCTACATGTGGGGCCCGGTCCCGATGGAGCTCCAAGAGCGGACGGTCTCGATGGACACGCTTCGCAGCACCGAGCCGATCACGCTCAACTTCAACGGCACGACCCACATCGACCACAACATCCCCGGATACACGACGAGCATCGACTACACCTGGACGAAGTCCCTCACGATCCAGCGAGTCGACGAGAACGGCCAGCCCCTGGGCTAGCGGCGTCCCGCACCGCGGCGGCCGCCCTAAGATCGGCGGCCGCCGTGCTGGGCCGCCGGATCAAGAACGCGCTCGTCGACGCGCCGATCCCGGCGCGCGAGCGCGTCCTGCGCGCCGGCTATCGCGGCTGGGAGCGCTTCAAGGGGCTGCGGGCGACCCTTGATCGGCGCCGGGTCGGCCGCGACGGGCTGCCGCTGCCGCCGGCGGGCCTGCGGACGCTCGTCGTGGACCGGCCCGGGGTCGATTACTTCCTCGACTCGGGCGAGGCCCACGCGCGCTTCTTCGCCGACCTGCTGGAGCGCAACGGCGCCCCGATGACCGGGCTCCGCTCGGTGCTCGACCTCGGCTGCGGCTGCGGGCGGGTGGCGCGCTGGTGGGCCGGCGTGGAGGGCCCGCGCTTCCACGGCTGCGACTACAACCCGAAGCTCGCCCGCTGGTGCGCCGACAACCTCCCCTTCCTCGACGCGCGGCCGAACGCTCTGGCGCCGCCACTTCCGTTTCCCGACGCGAAGCCGTTCGGGCTGATCTACGCGCTCTCGGTGTTCACGCACCTGACCGACGACCTCGAGCGCGCCTGGCTGGGAGAGATCCGCGAATCGCTCGGCGAGGGCGACCTGTTCCTGTTCACCGTGAGCGGCGAGCGCTACGCCGAGCGCCTCGCCGGCGAGGATCGAGCGCGCTTCGACCGTGGCGAGCGGATCACCCACTTCGACGAGACCGCGGGAACCAACCTCTGCGCCGCTTTTCACCCGCCGAGCTACGTCGAGACCGAGATGCTGGCCGGGTTCGAGCTGCTCGAAGCGGTACGCGCCGACAGCCCCGAGTTCCTCGGCCAGGACGCGTACCTTGCGCGGCGCGCCGGCGCGCAAGACTAAACCGACCGCCGCGCTAGGATTTATCGCAGATGCTGTTCTCGACCAAGGCTGAATACGGCGTGCGGCTGATGGTGGAGCTCGGGCGCCGGGCGGGCGAGGGCCCGCCCGAGGAGGCCGAGCCGGTCGCGCTCGCGGCGGTCGCCGAGGCGGAGCTGCTGCCGCTCTCCTATCTCGAGCATCTGGTCGCCAAGCTGCGCCAGGCGGGGCTCGTGACCTCGGTCCGCGGCGCTCACGGCGGCTATCGCCTCGCCCGCACTGCGGACGAGATCCAGATGCTCGCCGTGGTCGAGGCGCTCGAGGGCCCGATCGCGCCGATGGAGTGCTTCCACTCCGATCGCGAGGGCCGGGTCCTGTGCTCGCACGAGGCGGACGCGGGGCACTCCTGCGCGACCAAGCTGCTCTGGACCCGCGTCCACGGTGGCGTGACCAGGGCGCTGACGAGCACGACGCTCGCCGACCTGGTCGAGTTCGCCGGCCCTCCGGCCGCCAAGACGGCCGTGGTGGCCTGACCGACTTCCAACCACGACATCTGGAGACCGATGGCTGATCTCGAAATCCGCAACCTGCACGTGAGCGCCGAGGACAAGGAGATCCTCAAGGGACTCGACCTCGAGGTCTCGAAGGGCCAGGTGCACGCGCTGATGGGGCCGAACGGCTCCGGCAAGTCGACGCTCGCGAACGCGATCATGGGTCACCCCGCGCTCGAGGTCACCGACGGCGAGATCTGCTTCGACGGCGAGGAGATCACCGACGCCGATCCCGAGGAGCGCTCGCGGTCCGGCCTGTTCATGGCGTTCCAGTATCCGGTCGCGATTCCCGGCGTCACCGTCGCCAAGTACCTGCGGATGGCGATCAACGCCCACCGGGAGGCGCGCGGCGAGCCGCAGATCAGCCTCAAGGACTTCCGCCGCGACACCGAGGCGGCGATGGAGATGGTCGACATCCCGCGCGAGTTCTCCAGCCGCTACGTCAACGACGGGTTCTCCGGCGGCGAGAAGAAGCGGCTCGAGATCCTGCAGATGGCGATGCTGAAGCCGCGGATGGCGGTCCTCGACGAGACCGACTCCGGGCTCGACATCGACGCGCTGCGGGTCGTCGCCGAGGGCGTCAACCGCCTCTCCGGCCCCGAGATGGGCGTCCTGATCATCACCCACTACCAGCGCATCCTGCACCTGGTCGAGCCCGACTTCGTCCACGTCATGTACGACGGGCGGATCGTCAAGCAGGGTGGGCCCGAGCTCGTCACCGAGCTCGAGGACAAGGGCTACGGCTGGATCAAGGAAGAGGTGGCTGGAGCGGCGTGAGCCAGACGGCGGCCAAGGGCCTCGACATCGCGCGCGTCCGGGCCTCGTTCCCGGCGCTCGAGCGCGAGGTCGGCGGCAAGCCGGTCGCCTATCTCGACTCCGGCGCCAGCGCCCAGCGGGTACTCGCGTCGATCCAGGCGGTCGACCGCTACGAGCGCCGCCACCACTCCAACGTCCACCGCGGCTCGCACACGCTCTCGGCCGAGGCGACGGCCGCCTACGAGGGCGCCCGGGCGACCGTCGCCGACCACATCGGCGCCGCCGACCGGCGCGAGGTGATCTTCGTCCGCAACGCGACCGAGGCGATCAACCTGGTGGCCCGCGCCTGGGGCGACGCGAACATCGCCGCCGGCGACCGGGTCGTGCTCACCGAGATGGAGCACCACTCGAACATCGTCCCCTGGCAGCAGCTCGCCGAGCGCACCGGCGCCGAGATCGACTGGGCCCCGGTCACCGACGACGGCCTGCTCGACCTCGACGTCTACGCCGCGCTGCTCGAGCGCGGGCCGAAGCTGGTCGGCGTCGCCCACGTCTCGAACGTGCTCGGGACGGAGAACCCGCTCGCCGAGATCTCGCGGATGGCCCACGACGCCGGCGCGCTGATGCTCGCCGACGGCGCCCAGGCGGCGCCGAAGCTGACGCTCGACGTCGCCGACCTCGGGATCGACTTCTACGCCCTCACCGGCCACAAGGCCTACGCGCCGACCGGGATCGGCGCGCTCTGGGCCCGGCTCGACCTGCTTCGCGACATGCCGCCGTTCCTGGGCGGCGGCTCGATGATCCGCAAGGTCACCAAGGAGCGCACGACCTGGGCGGATCCCCCCGCGCGGTTCGAGGCGGGGACGCCGGCGATCGCCCAGGCGATCGGGCTGGCGGCGGCGCTGCGCTGGCTCGACGGCCTCGGGATGGAGGCGGTGGCCGCGCACGAGCGCGAGATCGCCGCCTACGCGCTCGAGCGGCTCGCCGACGTGCCCGGGCTGCGGATCTTCGGCCCCGGCCCGTCGCCCGAGCGGCTCGGCCCGGTGTCATTCGAGCTCGAGGGTGTGCACGGTCACGACGTCGCGGAGATCCTCGACCGCCACGGCGTGGCGGTCCGCGCCGGACACCATTGCGCGCAGCCGCTGATGGACCGCCTCGGCGTTGCGGCGACCGCGCGCGCGAGCTTCGGCGTCTACACGACGCACGAGGAGATCGACCGCCTGGTGGACGCGATCCTGGACGCCCGCCGCGTGTTCCAGCTCTAGCTCAGCGGATCAGCGCCGGCTCGAAGTAGACCTTCTCGCCCTCGGACAGGAACGGCTTCCACATCCGGCAGCCGTCAAAGACGTAGTGGGTGACCTGACTCCAGCGGGTTCGTGAGCGATCGGTCTGCGGCGAGCCGCCGTGGACCAAGTTCGAGGCCCAGATCAGCGCCTGGCCCTTCTCGAGGGTCGCGTATGCGGGGTCGATCCCGGCCTCCTGGACGAGGCGGAGGACGTGCTCCTCGTACGCGTCGCCGTCGGTGCGCCCCGTCGCCTCGCGCAGCTCGGTCGCGGTCAGCTCCGGGAGCTTGTGGCTGCCGGGGTAGTAGACGACCGGGCCGCAGGTCTCGTCGATGTCCTCGAGCGCGACCCATACCCCGCACATGAAGCCGGGTGGGTCGGAGTTGAAGTACATCGCGTCGGAGTGCGCGTTCTGCTCCGAGCCGATGCGGAAGTTGAGCGTCTGCCAGGGGATCGGCTTGCGGCCGTACAGACCGTGCAGGAGCTCCAGCACGGTGGGCGCCTCGGCGATCGCGCGCACGTTGTCGGACACCGTCCACGCGTCCTGGACGCGGCGGTCGGTGCGCGCCGAGACCGCCCGGTGCTTGCCGAGCGCCGCCCGCTTGCCGCGGCGCACCAGCCGGGCGACCGAACCCTCCGCGTGGATCTCGGCGTCGGTGTCGGCGCGCGCCGCGTCGATCGTCTGCTCGGGAATGCCCGACCCGACGATCACATAGCCGTCGCGGTCGAGCTGCTCGCGCAGCGTTGCGGTGTCGGCGCGGGCCGCCAAGGAGGGCCACTATAGGGACACCTCGTAACCTCATTCGCGATGGACGACCTCTACCGCGAGAACATCCTCGACCACTACAAGCGCCCGCGCCACTTCGGCCGGCCGGACGAATTCGACCTCGAGTTCTCCGACACGAACCCGTTCTGCGGCGACGAGCAGCACGTGTTCATCGTCCTCGGCGAGGACGGGCAGGTCGAGGAGGTCGCCTTCGAGGGCAAGGGATGCGCGATCTCGACCGCGGCGACCTCGATGCTGACCGAGGAGCTCGCGGGCAAGACGCGCGAGGAGCTCGTGCGGCTCGACAAGGACTACGTGCTCGACCTGCTCGGGATCGAGATCTCGGCAACGCGGATGAAGTGCGCCCTGCTCGGGCTCAAGGTCGTCAAATCCGCCGCGCTCGGCGACGCCGCCGACTGGGAGGACGAGGGCGCGCCGCCGGCCGATCCGGCCGCCGAGCGCGAGCGGATCTAGGTACTCAGTCCTGCGGCCCGACGATCAGGGCCCGCGAGAAGTCCGCCTCGCATCGAACCAGGACGCCGTCGATGTTGACGATGTGCTGCTTGGCCTTCGCGAAGTAAGCACCGTCGATCAGCGGGGTCGCGTCGATGAACCAGCGGCCCTTGAAGTTGCTGTTCGTGCGACCGATCAGCGTCCGGCCGCCGCCGAAGCCCTTCAGACTCTCGGTGTAGAACAGCTTGACGCGGCGCTCGGACTCGCAGTCCGGGACGTCGGTCCTCACCTTGCCGTGGAAGGCCGGCGGGGAGTTGCGCATCCTCAGGTCGGTCGGGACCGTCTCGCTGACGCCGGCAAAGGCCACCGTGGCGCCCGACAGTGCCAGCGCCCCGAGGGCGGCGATCATCATTCGTGAAGTGGTCATTGTCAGCACCCCTTTCCATGCGGTACCGGGACGAATCGGACCGACCGTACCCCAGGACACCGGCCAGGGCAAGCGATCCGATCTGCGCCGCGGCGGGCGCCGCTCGTCTAGCCTCGTCCTCATGGTGCGCAGGGGAGCCGCCGGGCTGATCGCGGGCGTCGTCGGGCTGCTCGCCGGATCCGGGCCGGCGCTGGGGCTCGAGCCGCCGCCGCCTCGGTTCTACGGCGTCGTCTCGCAGCACGAGGTCGATCGCAACGACGTCGAGCGCATGGGAGCCGGACACGTGGGCACCCTGCGCGTGCCGCTGAGCTGGGGCGACGTCGATTCCGGAGGGGTACCGTCCGGTTACGACTGGTCGGAGTTCGACGAGCTCGTCGCCGAGGCGTCGCGCGAGGAGATCGACGTCCTGCCGGTCGTCTACTCGGTCCCCCGCTGGGTCTGGCTGCTCGAGGGCTGCAGCGGCCCGGACTGCTCGACCACCCCACCGTCCACCACCGCGGGTCTCAACGCCTGGCGGGCCTTCCTGACCACCGCCGCGCGCCGCTACGGACCCGACGGCCTGTTCTGGGCCACCCATCCCGAGGTTCCGGTGCGTCCGCTTCGCGTCTGGCAGATCTGGAATGAGGAGAACGACCCCGGGTTCTTCAAGCCCCGGCCCGACGTCGATCGATACGCAGCGCTCCTCCGGGCCGCATCCGAGGCGATCCGCCGCCAGGACGCCGGGGCCGAGATCCTGCTCGGTGGCATGTGCTGCCACCCGCGCAACGGCGCCGACGGCGGCATCCGGCTGACCGATTACCTACGCCGGCTCTACGCCCTCACCGGAATCGAAGCCGAGTTCGACGGCGTCGCGATCCACCCGTACGCGAAGAAGATCGCCGGCGTCAAGCGGCAGGTGGAAAGCGTCGCCGAGCTCGTTCACAGAGACCTCGGTGACCCGCATGCATCGATCTGGATCACCGAGATCGGCTGGTCGTCGGGCCGGGCCCCCCATCCGCTCAAGCGCGGGCCCAAGGGCCAGGCGCGGAAGCTGCGAAAGGCGTTCCGCTACTTCACCCGCGAGCGCGAGCGGCTGGCGCTCCGCTCGGTCCTCTGGTACTCGTGGCGCGACGTGCCCAGGACCGAGTCCTACTGCGACTGGTGCGCGCTCTCGGGCCTGTTCCCGACCGGCTCGCTCGACGAGCCGAAGCCGGCCTGGACCAGCTTCGTCGGCTTCACGGGCGGCAGCTGAGCAGGGCCGTCAGTCGACGGCGAGCACGCGCGACTTCCCGCGCAGGCAGTCGTAGATCGTCCCCGCGGTCCCCTGCTCGACGCTCGGCGCGACGGCGAAGTACTCGCCCGAGGTGAGCTTGTCGAAGAGGACGGTCCACTTGCCGCTGTTCGCGGCGTGGTCCTTGCCGAGCAGCTTCTTGCCGCCGTCGTGCTTGCGCTTGAACACCTTCACCGTGCGGTCCGCGACGCAGTTCTCGTTGTCGGCGACCACCTTGCCGTGGAACGCGGGCGCGCTGTCGCGGATCTTGACCTCGGTGTCGATCTCGACCGTCTGACCCTGCGCGAACGACGCGGCGGCGGTGCCCAGGACGACGGCGCAGGCGGCGCCGAGGGCGAGTCTGAGGCTGCTGGCTGTGATCATCGGCGCTCCTTGGACGGTCTTGGTTCGAGGGCGGCGCGAAGCTATCAGAGCGGGGTGAGGACGCCCTGGACGTCGAGGATCGTGTTCGGCGACCCGGCGGCGAGCACCTGCAGCTCGCCGACCCGGCTGAGCTCGATCTCGTCGAGCTCGGAGATCGGAACCCAGAGCTTGCCGCGCAGAACCTGGCCGGCCGCGACGGGCTCCGGATCGAGCGCCTCGGAGGGGAAGATCACCGCGCACAGCCCGCCCTCGCCCTCGCCGACCTCCTCGCCGCCCTCGGTCAGGAAGGTGACGAGCGCCCCGTCGTACTGGTGGAAGCTGAAGTTGTGGCGGCCGTAGGCGAGCGCCGCCTGATCGCGGTTCCAGGCGTCGACGCACCGCTGTGGCGCGGTGACGACGTCGCGCCCCTCCGATCCACCGCCGGAGGCGACCGCGACGACGACGATCACCGCCACCAGCACGATGGCGGCCCCGGCGGCGATCAGGATCCGCGCCCGAGAGCTCTCCGCCGCGTCTTCCATCGCCGAGAAGCTAGCGGTACCCCGCCCGACGCCTCGCCGCTAGCTAAAATCCGACCTGGAGACTAGGAATAAGTGACCACCGACACAACCATCTTCGTCTGCAAGCTCGCCGACCTGCCGGCGGGCGAGATGCGCCTGGTCGAGGCGGACGGCCGCAAGATCGGCGTCTTTCACGCCGCCGACGGCGGGCTGTACGCGATCGAGGACCGCTGCTCGCATGACGACGGCCCGCTCGCCGAGGGTGAGTTCGACGCCACGGCGTGTACGGTGGAGTGCCCACGACACGGCTCGCTGTTCGACATCACGACCGGCAAGCCGCGCACCCTTCCGGCCTACCGGCCGGTCGAAACATTCGAGGTCCGCGTCGACGACGACGACGTGAAGCTGGAGCTCTGATTCCGAGATGACCACACCCCCCGAGACCGTCACCGCCCCAACGCCGTCCGGCAAGCAGCTGACCGAGGCCGAGTCGGCGCTGAAGGGCATCGGCTCCGACTACAAGGAGAAGTTCGGCTTCCACGACCCGGAATCCGGCTACGCGTTCAAGGCGGAGAAGGGCCTCAGCCGCGAGCTGATCGCCGCGATCTCCGAGTACAAGAACGAGCCGCAGTGGATGCGTGATTTCCGGCTCAAGGCCTACGAGCACTACGAGTCCCGGCCGATCCCGAACTGGGGCGGCGATCTCGGTCAAATCGACTTCGACGACATCCACTACTTCGTTCGCGCTTCGGAGAAGAGCGAACGAAGCTGGGATGACGTTCCCGAGGACATCAAGAACACCTTCGACAAGCTCGGCATCCCCGAGGCCGAGCGCAAGTTCCTCTCCGGTGTGGGCGCTCAGTACGAGAGCGAATCGGTCTACCACCAGATCAACGAGAAGCTCGAGGCCCAGGGCGTGATCTTCACCGACATGGACACGGCGCTGCGCGAGCACGAGGACCTGGTTCGCGAGTACTGGGCGACGATCATCCCGCCCAACGACAACAAGCTGGCCGCGCTCAACTCGGCGGTCTGGTCGGGCGGCTCGTTCGTCTACGTGCCCGCCGGGGTCAAGGTCGAGATGCCGCTGCAGGCCTACTTCCGGATCAACACGGAGAACATGGGCCAGTTCGAGCGCACCCTGATCATCGCCGAGGATGGCGCCGACGTTCACTACATCGAGGGCTGCACGGCGCCCGTCTACTCGACCGACTCACTGCACTCGGCGGTGGTCGAGATCTGCGCCAAGCCGAGCTCCCGGGTCCGCTACACGACGGTCCAGAACTGGTCCCAGAACGTCTTCAATCTGGTCACCAAGCGCGCCGTCGCCCACGAGGACGCCACGATGGAGTGGGTCGACTGCAACCTGGGCTCGAAGCTGACGATGAAGTACCCCTCGATCTACCTGCTCGGCGAGCGCGCCCACGGCGAGAT
Organism: uncultured Solirubrobacterales bacterium; assembly: GCA_963811505.1. GTDB lineage: Bacteria > Actinomycetota > Thermoleophilia > Solirubrobacterales > 70-9 > WHSW01. The sequence goes on from CAWERC010000003.1 coordinate 409,898, forward strand.
CCTCTCGATCGCGTTCGCCGGCAAGGGCCAGCACCAGGACGCGGGAGGCAAGATCATCCACGGGGCACCGAAGACGACCTCCTCGATCTTCTCGAAGTCCATCTCCAAGGACGGCGGCCGCGCCACCTACCGCGGCTTGCTCGAGGTCGCCCAGGGCGCGACGGAGGCGAAGTCGAAGGTCGTCTGCGACGCGCTGCTCCTCGACGAGGACTCGCGCTCGGACACCTACCCGACGATCCGGATCGACGAATCCGACGCCAACGTCGGCCACGAGGCCTCGGTCTCGAAGGTCGGCGAGGAGATGCTCTTCTACCTCCAGGCCCATGGGCTGGACGAGGAGGAGGCCTCGAAGATGATCGTCAACGGGTTCATCGAGCCGATCGCCAAGGAGCTGCCGATGGAGTACTCCGTCGAGATGAACCGGCTGATCGAGCTGCAGATGGAAGGCTCCATTGGCTGACGCCGATGGCGCAGCCGCGCCGTCGGTGGTTGAACCGGACTGGCTGCGGGAGGCGCGCGACCGCGCCAAGGAGCTTGCGGTCGACCTCGAGCTGCCGACCCAGAAGCAGAAGGGCTGGGAGTTCACCGACCTGACCGGTTTCGAGCTCGATGGCTACGAGGAGGCGGTCGCGAAGGTCGATGGGCTCGACGCACCGCCCGCCGACGGGGCGATCGTGATGCCGCTCGTCGAAGCGGCGGCCGAGCACCCGGACCTCGTCCGGGACCATCTCGGCACGATCGTCGAGGGGTCAGACCCGTTCACGGCCCGCAACGAGGCGCGCTGGCGCGACGGCGTCTTCGTCCACGTGCCGGCGGGCGCGCGCCTGGACGAGCCGATCAAGCTGACCGTCGCCGGCGGTCCGGACGAGGAGATCGAATGGCGGGCGCTGATCGTCCTCGACGAGGGCGCGGAGGCCGAGGTCTGGGAGCGTTACGCGTCCGAGGGCGAGGGGCTGTTCAACGGCGTCGTCGAGCTGATCGTCGGCGACGGCGCAAACCTGCGCTACGTCTGCGAGCAGGAGATCTCCGACCAGGGTTGGGTGTTCGCCACCCAGCGCGCCGAGGTCGGCCGCGACGCCAACCTCGACTGGGTGGCCCTCGGCTTCGGGTCGGCGCACGGCAAGGTGCGGATGGAGACCAAGCTCGCCGGGCGCGGGTCGAGCGCGAAGGTCACCGGGGCCTACGCGGGCCACGGCAGCCAGCACCTCGACTACGACACGACCCAGGAGCACGCGGCCGAGGACACGAACTCGGACCTCGCCTTTCGCGGCGTGCTCACCGAGCGCGCGACCGCGGTCTGGCGCGGGATGATCCGCGTCGACCCCGGGGCCCAGCGCACCGACGCTTTTCAGGAGAGCCGCAACCTGCTGCTCTCGACGGACGCCCACGCCGACGCGATCCCGGGGCTCGAGATCGAGGCCGACGACGTCCGCTGCACGCACGCGGCGGCCGTCGCCCAGGTCGACCCCGAGCAGCTCTACTACCTGCGAGCCCACGGTCTGTCCGATGCGGAGGCAAAGCGACTCGTGATCGAGGGCTTCCTCCAGGAGCTGGTCGAGCGCGCCCACGAGGGACCGATCCGCGACGCCCTGCGCGACGAGCTCGAGGGGCGCCTCGAGCGCCTGCTCGAGCGCGCTTAGCGGGCTTCGTCGGAGCGCTTCGCCGCGGCCGCCTCGCGCCGCTCGCGGAGCACCGAGTTGACGATCGACGCGAGCACGACGATCACGGGGACCGCGTAGAGAGCCCAGAGGGCCCAGTGGCCGGCGTGAGCGATCGGCAGCATCGATTGATTATCGCGAGACGCGATCGGGTGGATCAGTCGCTCGCGCAGCTCGCGCACTCGCCCCGGATCAGCACGTCGTGCGCAGCGACGCGGTGCCCGAGGCGGCCGGAGAGCCGCCGGATCGCGCGCTCGAGGCCGGCATCCTCGAACGGGGTCAGGCGCCCGCAGCGCTCGCACACCGCGTGATGGTGATGCTCGCCGCCGGGAACGATCGCCTCGAAGCGCGCGCCGCCGTCACCGACCTCGATCCGCTGCACGAGCCCCCGGCCGTGCAGCAGGTCGAGCGCCCGATAGACGCTGGCGACGCCGACGCGCTGGCCGCCCGCCCTGATGCGGTCGGCGATCTCCTGCGCGCTCAGACAGCAGTCCTGCTCGGCGAGCAGCGCGATCACCGCGCGCCTGGCACCACCGGCGCGCCGGCCCTCGCTCGACAGGACCGCGGCGGCGAGCTCTGGCCACGGTCGGTCAGCGGCTCTGTGCATGCCGCACAGCGTACCGACTTTGAGAATGATTATCATTCTCGCGTTCATGGAGTGGATCGCGATCCCGTTCGCCTGCGCCACCGTCGCCGCGACCTTTGCCGGCGGCGCCCTCGGGCTCCGGCTCGCCCACAGGCTGCCGACCCTGATGGCGCTCACCGGAGGGGTCGTGGTCGCGGTCGCCCTGTTCGACGTCCTCCCGGAGAGCATCGAGTCGGTCGGCGACCCGCAGCGCGTCGGGGCGCTCGTCGCGGCCGGGTTCATCGCATTCTTCCTCGCCGAGCGCGTGCTGGTCCTCCACCACCGCGACGATCCCGAGCAGGCCCGCGCTCACCATCAGGTCGGAGCGCTCGGTGCCCTCGGGCTCTCGGCGCACAGCTTCATCGACGGGCTCGGCATCGGCCTCGCCTTCGGCCTCGACACGGCGACCGGGGTATTCGTGTTCATCGCCGTGATCGGGCACGACTTCGCCGACGGCCTGAACACCGTCAGCTTCGTGCTCAGCCAGTCCCAGGATCGCCGCCGCGCGAAGCGCTGGCTGGCCGTGGACGCGTTCGCGCCGCTGTTCGGGGCGCTGGTCGGGAGCGCGATCACGATCTCCGAGTTCAGCCTCGGCCAGCTGCTCGCCGTCTACAGCGGCTTCTTCCTTTACATGGGGGCCACCGACCTCCTCCCCGAGGCGCACGGCGAGCACGCGTCGTGGGGGCGGGTCGTGCTGACCATCGCCGGCTTCGCGGCGATCTTCGCGATCAGCCGGCTCGCCGGCGTCTGAACGGCTCTACGATCCGCTCATGCCGGAGGTGGCCGGGATCGCACGCTGGTGCGCAGCGCTGATCGTCGCGCTGTGCGCGCTCGCGCCGGGCGCGGCCGCCGCCGGTGAGCGCCCGCTGGTCTACGTCGTCGTCCTCGACGGCCTCGACGGCGATCGGGTCGAGGCGGGCGGGGCGCCGTTCATCTCCTCGCTGCTCGCCGGCGACGGCGGCAGCGGGGTCTACTACCCCGACTCGACCTCGGTCATCCCCGCCGAGACGAACCCCAACCACACGGCGATGATGAGCGGTGCCTACCCGGGCAAGTCCGGGATCCCGGCGAACACGTTCGCGATCTACGCGCCGCTCGAGCACGAGGACAGCTGCGCGCGCACCGGCCCGTTCGACTTCACGGCCCTGCCGACGGAGACCAGCGGCGAGAGCCGGACCTGCCCCCGCGCCGAGATGGTGTTCGAGTCGATCGGGGCGCAGGGGAACCCCGACCATCTGGCGACGGCGGCGATCTTCGGCAAGCCGAAGCTCGGCCGGATCTTCGCCGGGCAGAACCTCGATCCGACTCGTCCGGACGTCGATTACCTCTGGGCTCCGTGCGCGTCGGGCCCGGACGACGACGCCTACTGCGAGTCTGTGCCCACCAACCCGATCTCGGGCTACGCAATCGATGACAAGACGGTCATGGACCGGGTACTCGCCTCGATCGACGGCGGCGTCGCGTTCCCACACGGAAAGACCCGCCCCGATCTCACCTTCGTCAACCTGCACCAGATCGACAGCGCCGGCCACGCGACCGGCACGGGGGCCGTCTACGACACCGCGATCGGCCAGGCCGACGAGGAGGTCGAACGCCTCGTGCAGACCCTGCGCGAGCGCGGCGAGTGGGAGCGCACGGTCCTGATCCTGGTCTCGGACCACTCGATGGACTCGATCTCCTCGAAGGTCAGCCTGACCGAGGCGCTCACCGACGCCGGGATCGCCGAGACGGAGTTCCTCGCGGTCAACAACGAGGGCTCGATCGACTTCGTCTACCTCGCCGACCGCAGCGACCCGGCGCGCTTCGAGCTGCTGAAGCGGATGAGGGAGATCATCGTCGCGACCCCCGGGGTCGCGGAGGCGTTCTACCGCGAGTCCAACCCGGCGGACGGCGGCAAGGCCCACACGCTGCCGCCGAATCACCCGCGGTGGCGCTCGCTCGGCAAGCGCGCCGGCGACATCTTCGTGACCGCGGCTCCGGGCGTCGGCTTCGGCGAACCCTCGCCTTCGAGCAATCCGCTGCCGGGTAACCACGGCGCTCCCCAGACCGCGGACAACTTCCTCGCCGTCACCGGCGGCGGCGACCTGGTACGCCAGGGAACCGTGACGGGCTCCGGCCGCGCCGCGCGGCCGGTCAACGTCGACCTCGCACCGACCGTGATGGGCCTCTTCGGCCTCACGGCGCCAGAGGACTCCCGCGGTTCGTTCCTGCGCAAGGCGTTCGACCGCGCCGAGCTGAAGCGGGTCGCGCGGCCGCATCGCCCACGGCTGGAGATCAGCGGTGGGTCGCTGCTGATCGAGCCGGAAGGCGGCGACTACGACATCGAGGCGCGTGACGGCGGCGGCTGGGACCGGGTCGCCAGCTCCCGGGAACGCGCACGGATCAAGCTCTCGGCCCTCGGTGCCCACGCCGACGCAACCCGCGTCCGGGTTCGCTCGGCAGCCGGGATCGCGGGACCCTGGGAGGGCATCGGCCTCCGCTAGGACGCGCGCACTAGTTGTTCGACTGCGAGAGCAGGAACAACCCGAGCGAGGTGAAGCCGACCATCAGCGCCAGCATCCAGTACTGCGAGCGCACCGCGAGACGGGTGTCGCCGTAGACCTTCAGCGCCCGGTCGTGGCCCAGGACGAGCGCGGTCACATGGCCGACGATCAGGGCGCCGACCTGCACGTACCAGATCGCGTTGGCACTGATCGTCCCGTAGTCGATCCCGCCGCCCGCGGTCCCGAACAGGTCGGAGCCGTCGCCGAGCGGGTCGGAGAGCAGGAACGTGAACTGCGCCTGCTCCTGGAAGACGACGAGGCTGAAGTAGTGGGCGACCAGGTAGGCGAGCGCGATCGGGATGAACGCGTGGGCGAACAGGCGCCCGAGCTCCAGGGTGCCGAGCTTCGTGCGGACGGTGTGCATGCCGTAGATCCCGGCCCAGAAGAGACCGGCGACGAATCCGAGGCAGAGGGCGAGGAAGATCGAGTTCGTGACCCGCAGCGCCGCCACCGGGCCGAGGCCGACGTCCGCGCACCAGCCCTCGACCGTGGCGATCGGGTCGGCGAGCGTGCCCTCGGCGGCGCCGTCGAAGGTCGTCGCGCCGATCGTGATCAGGACCAGGGCGACGGAGCCCGGCGCCTGGGCGACCCATTTGGTCGAGGCCGCGAGCGCGCGCCGGACGCCGAGCTGGCGGTCCCGGACCTCGAACGGAGCCAGCGTGGAGAACATGTGGAAGTAGACGGAGAACGTCTCGCCGCGCTCCAGCCACCTCTCCGAGCCGAACAGGGTCATGGCGACGAACGTGTAGGCGGTGTACACGAGCGTCGCGACAGCCACCGTATGCGGGGTGAGCCCGACCGTCTGAAAGCCGGCCTGGCCGTAGACGAGCTCGAGCCAGACGAAGGCGACGACGCCCAGCGCCGCGGGCCACCGCCCCCACCGCTCCGGGTAGGCGAGCGGCGCGGGCGCGGACTGGCGCGCGATCAGCTTGAACAGTCCCCCGGTGACCCGGGCGACCGCGCGCCACGGGTTGAAGGCCCTGAAGACGTCGCCGAAGGCGATGCTCGCGACCACCAGACCGAGCCACACGGTGACGAATACGAACGTCACCGAGAAGTTGCGATCCGGCGCCTCGGTCCCGTTGAGCCCCGACCAGACGGTTACCCCGAGCAGGAGAACGCCGACCGCCCCGCAGACGATCTCGACGCCGGGGTTGAGCAGCGCGCGCGAGATCCACGGCCGCACGGCCCGCCACCTGGTCTCCTCGAACCGGGTCCGGTGCCAGGCGACCGAGAGAGCGAAGAAGGAGACGACGAGGACCGCCGACGCCGCCCAGGCGAACAGCCATTCCGGGATCGGCAGGTCCTGTCGGCCGACCAGCGCGTGGCCGACGATCTCGACGGGCGCGAGCAGCCCCGACAAGCTCAGCTCGGATTGACGGTGATCTCGGCGATCGGCACGACCCGGTCCTCGAGCTCGGCCTCGAACACACCCGGGATCGTCGCTGGAACGTCGAACTCGACCGAGCCGCCGGCCGCGACGTCCTCGAAAACGTCGTAGCCGTGGAGGTGCACGTGGTCTGTGACGTCCGACTCGACGCGGAAGCGGATGTCGTCACCTTCGGTGAACTCGAGCTCCTGGACGCCGCCCTCGGGCTGGCCATCCTTGATCACGATCGTCGCGATCTCCGGCTTCGGTTCGGGCTTCGGCTCCTCCTTGGTCGTGTCGCGCGTGGTCTCGTCGGTCGTCGTTGTCGAGGGCTGCGTGGTCGTCGCCTGCGTCGCCGTGGTGGTCGAGTCGTCGTCGCCCCCGCGGAGGATGAAGAACAGCGCGACCAGCACGGCCAGGGCCGCGACACCGATCAGGGCGGGGGTCGCGCGCATGGCGCGGCATCTTACGTATCGGTCATAAGCAGCGCCTCAACCGCCGGGGGGTTTGGCTCGGCGGCCAAACGGGTAACCTGCTGCGCCGAATGGACCGGGTCCTATGGGGGGCCCGGGGGGAAAGATCGGAGACACGCGTATGCATCGCAGGAAGCTGCTGGGCCTGGTGGCCGGGCTGGCGCTCGCCATTGCCGCCTTCGCGCCCAGCGCCGCCGGCGCCTGGGCGCCCGCGGGCTCGGCGACGATCAAGCCGGGGAACATGACCTTCACCGACGGAGCGCAGTGCACGTCGAACTTCATCTACCAGGACGGCTCGAACGTCTACATCGGCCAGGCCGCCCATTGCTCCGGCACCGGAGCGGCGACCGAGACCGACGGCTGCGACAGCGGCTCGCTGCCGATCGGCACGCCGGTCGAGATCGACGGCGCCAGCCGACCAGGGACCATGGTCTACAACTCGTGGCTGACGATGCAGGGGATCGGGGAGACCGATGCGGACGCCTGTGCGTACAACGACTTCGCACTGGTCAGGATCGATCCGGCGGACGTCGCCAACGTCAACCCGTCGGTCCCGGGCTTCGGCGGCCCGACCGGGCTCGGCTCATCGGCCGCGATGCTCGGCGACACGGTGTTCACCTACGGCAACTCGTCCCTGCGCGGCGGGGTGACGAAGCTCAGCCCCAAGCAGGGCATCGTCGTTCAGGGCCAGGGCAACGGCTGGAGCCGCGATGTCTACACGGCAACGCCGGGGATCCCGGGCGACTCGGGCAGCGGCTTCTTGGACGGCTCCGGAAGGGCGATCGGCGTCCTCAGCACCGTCCAGCTGGCGCCGCTTGCGGGCTCGAACGGGGTCGGCGACCTGCGCCACGAGCTCGACTACCTGCACGCGCACAGCTCGTTCGGGGCCGTCGGCCTCGTCAACGGCACCGAGCCGTTCAACGGCGACCTGGTGTCGGCGATCGGCGGCGCCTGATTTCGAGCTAAGGACCGGCGGAGCGCTCCGTCGACGTCCCCTTGTCGATCGAGGGGGCGTCGACGGTGTCTTCGCTGAACACGAACACGAAGATCGCGACGATCGCGACACCCAGGACGACGCCCAGGACGATCCCGATCAGGCGGTCGCCCCGGCGCATGACCTGAAGCGGGTCTGACGCCCGAAGGGTCTGACCCTCAGACCCCGTCGAGCAGGCGCCAGTTGGCCCGGAACGCCGCCTCCGCGGCGGCGACGAGCTCGTCGGGGTCGGCATCGGCGCCGATCTCGCCGACCAGCTCGCGGACCTCGGCCGAGTGCTCGACGTCGCGGTGCTCGTGAACGCGGAAGTAGGCGGTTCCGGCGCCGTCGGCGAACCCGTAGCGGTCGAGCAGGCCCTCGCGCTTGGTGCGCGAGATCTCCGGCTGGCCGCTCTCGATCGCGTACAGGCGGACGAGCTTGTGGGCGAGGCCGTCGGACTCGGTCCAGGCGCGCACGCACTCGGAGGTCTCGGTCGTCGGCGCGTCGCCGGCGTCGCCGCCGGCCGCCTCGACGAACCCGTCCCAGAGGCGGACGTGGCCGAGCTCCTCGGCCGCGTGGCGGCGGAGCTCGGGGCGCTCGGGAAGCGCGTCGGCGGCCTCGGCGCTGATCGTGGCGATCGCCTCGACCGCGTGGCGGTACTGGCCCGAATAGCGGGCGAGCTCCTCGCCGGTCAGCTCGCCGTTCGACCAGCGCTGGTAGAAGGGGTGGCGAAGCACGTTCCACCGCTCGCGACTGCGCTCAATCCGCTCCCAGATCCGTTCGTTCACGCGTACTCCCCTTCCGCTGTTGGTCGATCGACGAGGGGGATCAGCATAACGGGCGTCAACCACGGCCCCGGGACGCCTCTACGATCCCGGCCCCTGCGCCCCGATCGCGACAACATCGCCGCGCCCGTGCTGCCGCCGCGGCTGCGCTGGCTGAACGCCGAGCGCAAGCCGGTGCTCGCCGAGCTGACCGCCGCCGGGCCGGCGCTCGTCCACTTCTTCGATTTCGCGCAGCTCAACAGCATTCGCGCCCTCCCCTACGTCCTCGCCTGGGTGGAGCGCTACCGCGACGCCGGCCTCGCGACACTCGGGATCCACTCGCCCCGGTTCAAGTTCACGAGCGAGCGCGACGCGCTCGCGCCGGCGCTCGAACGGCTCGGGGTCGCGCACCCGATCGCCGACGACAGCCGCTACGCGGTCTGGCACGACTACGGCTGCCGTGGCTGGCCGTCGCTGTTCCTTTGGGGCCAGGGCGGCGCGCTGCGCTGGGTCCACTTCGGCGAGGGGGAGTACGAGGCGACCGAGCGGGCGATCGTGGAGGAGCTCGTCGCCCTCGACTCGACCTATGCCCCTCCCCCGCCGCTCGAGCCGCTGCGGCCAACCGACGCCCCTGAGGCGCTCGTCGCCCCGCCCAGCGAGGAGGTCCTGCCCGGCGGCTCGCTCGCCGAGCCCTGGCGGGGCGGGACCGGGGAGGCGCTCGAGCTCTCATACGCGGCAGGCGGCGCCCACGCCTCGGTCGACGGCGAGGGCGAGCTGCGGGTGACGATCGACGGCGGCGAGGCACGCCCGGTGGCGGTCGGGGCACCTGGCCTGTACGACCTCACCCTGCATCCGCGACACTCTGAGCACGCGATCCGGCTGGAGGCCGGCGCGGGCGTCGACGTCTACTCGGTGAGCTTCTCGGCCGGAGTGCCGTAGAGATCGGCTGGCGCGACGGCGCGCACCATCCGCCGCTCCCCCTCGCGGACGAACCCGAAGCGCTCGTAAAGGCCGTGGGCGTCGAGCGTGCTCAGCGTCAAAACGCGCAGGCCGTGTAGGCGCGGATGTTCAAGCAGGGTCTCGACCAGCCATATCCCCAGGCCGCGGCCGCGGTGCGGCTCGAGCACGAAGACGTCGGCGATCCAGGCGTAGGTGGCGGAATCGGTCACCGCACGGCCGAACCCCGCCTGCTCGCCGCCGGGTGCGTAGAGGCCGAGGCAAAGCGATCCGGAGATCGACCGCGCGACCACGTCGCGGGGCACGTTCGGCGACCAGTAGGCGCCGCGCAGGTAGCTCCAGATCGCGTCGACGTCGAGCCGGGAGGGATCGTCGTCGATCTCGTAGCCGTCGCGCTCGACGTTCACGTCTCGATCTGCAGCAGCTCGCCGCCCTCGTGGTCGACCTGCAGGGTCGTGTGGTCGAGGCCGAAGCGCTCGTGCAGCATCGCCTCGAGCTCGCGGCGGGTGGCGTGGCAGTCCGTGTTGCGGTCGACCAGAACATGCGCGGCCAGGGCGGGAAAGCCCGACGTGATCGTCCACACGTGCAGGTCGTGCACCTGCTTCACGCCCGCGACGCCGGCCATCGCCCGGCCGACCTCCTCGACCTCCATGTTCGACGGCGAGGCCTCCAGCAGGATTCGGACCGAATCGCGCAGGATCGTCCACGAGCTGGCGAGGATGAGGATCCCGATCGCGACGCTGACCACCGGATCGGCGTACTCCCAGCCGGTCGCGAGGATGATCAGCGCGGCGACGATCACGCCGACCGAGCCGAGGAGGTCGGCGAACACGTGGCGAAGCGCCGCCGAGACGTTCAGGCTCTCGTCGGCGTGGCGGCGCAGGATCCCGGCGGACGCCAGGTTGACCAGCAGCCCGCCGACCGCGATCGCGAGCATCAGCCCGCCCTCCACGTCGGGCGGATCCGAGAACCGCGTCCCGGCCTCGATGAAGATCCAGATCGAGATCGCGACCAGGGTGACGCCGTTGAAGAGCGCCGCGAGGATTTCGGCGCGACGGTAGCCGAAGGTGCGGCTCGGACCGCCCGGCCGCCCCGCGAGCCAGGCGGCGAACAGCGCGACCCCCAGCGAGAGGCTGTCGGAGAGCATGTGCCCGGCGTCCGCGAGCAGCGCCAGGGAGCCGGCGATCAACCCGCCCACCACCTCGGCGACCAGGAACACGGAGGTGAGGACGAGGACGAGCTTCAGGGCCCGTTTCGAGCCGGCCCGCGCGAGGTCGATCCCGCCCGCATGAGCGTGTTCGCCGGGGTCGTGCACGCACGTCAAGGTACCCCCGGGCCCGGGCGGCGCGATCCTGACGCGCTCAACGCGAGCGACGTGGACGGGGGCACGCTACCCGGATACTTCGCTGAACGTCCCTGAACTGGGCGTATATGCGGTACTGAGGGACGTTCGCGGGACGGGCGCCTACGCCCGCGCGGCGAGCTCGGTGCGGATCTTCTTCGGCAGCATGAAGCGGACGTCCTCGTCCACCGCACGCAGCTCGGAGACGTCGTCGGCCCCGCGCTCGCGGAAGTACTCCACCAGCTCGGCGACGAGTTCCTCGGGAGCGCTGGCGCCCGAGGTGATCCCGACCGTCTCAACGCCGTCGAGCCACGCCGGGTCGACCTGCGAGGCGTTGTCGATCAGGTGCGAGGCGGCGCCGTGCTCACGCGCGACCTCAACCAGGCGGTTGGAGTTCGAGGAGTTCGTCGAGCCGATCACCAGCACCAGCTCGCACTCCCGGGCGAGCTGCTTGACCGCGATCTGGCGGTTGGTCGTCGCGTAACAGATGTCGTCGGACTTGGGCGAGGCGATCGCCGGGAAGCGCTCGCGGAGCCGGGCGATGATCTCCGCGGTCTCGTCGACCGAGAGCGTCGTCTGGGTGATGAAGGCAACGTGGTCGGGATCGGGGAGGTCGAGCGCGTCGACGTCGGCGACGGTCTCGACGAGGACGATGTTGTCGGGCGCCTCACCGGTCGTTCCCTCGACCTCCTCGTGACCCTCGTGGCCGATCAGGATGATCGTGTAGCCCTGCTCCGCGAACTTGCGGGCCTCGACGTGGACCTTGGTCACCAGCGGGCATGTGGCGTCGATGGTGCGCAGGTTGCGGACGGCGGCGTTCTCGTGGACGCTCGGCGCGACCCCGTGCGCGGAGAACACGACGAGTGCACCCTCGGGCACCTCGGTCTCCTCCTCGACGAAGATCGCCCCGCGCTCGGCGAGCTGCTCGACGACGTGCTTGTTGTGGACGATCTCCTTGCGCACGTAGACCGGCGGCCCGTACATGTCGAGCGCCCGCTCGACCGTCTCGACGGCGCGGTCGACACCCGCGCAGTAACCGCGCGGCGCGGCGAGCAGGATGCGCCTTGGGGCGTGCGTAGAGGTGGCCTCGGCCATGCGACAAGGGTACTCAGCGGATCTTCGGGATCGCGCGCAGGGCCACCTCGCCCACGGTCTCGAGGCTCGCCGGGCAGACCTTGTCCAGGGTGTCCTTCGGCGTGTGCCAGTAGAGGCCCGGCGGCGCGCCCGGGCCGTAGGTGAAGTCGATGAAGTCGACGGCGGGGATGCCGGCCTGCAGGAACGGCTCGTGGTCGTCGCCGACGGGGAAGGTGTTGAAGCGGAACGGCCCCGCGTCCCCGTACAGCTCCGCCGCGGTGACGGCGAACAGGGCGTAGAGGTCCTTGTCGGAGTTCTGCTCGTAGGGGAGCTGCAGGTCGCAGTCGCCGACCAGGTCGAAGAGGACCATCGCCCTGATCTCGTTCAGCGGAACGGAGCCCTGCTCGCCGCCGCCGCGCGCGTATTCGACGTACTGGCGGCTGCCGCGCGTCCCGTCGTCGTCGAAGTCGCGGCTGCCGCGGGCCTCCTCTGCATCGAAGGCGACCAGTTGCACCGACGGGCCCGCAAGCCGCGGCGGAAGCGAGCGCGCGAGCTCGAGCAGCACGGCGACCCCCGAGGCGCCGTCGTTGGCGCCGACGAAGCGCGGGATCCCATCCTTGGTGTCGTAGTGGGCTCCGACGACCACCGTCCCGGGCAGCGCACCCGGGATCGTCCCGACGACGTTCTCCCAGGGGCTCTGGATCCCGATCTCGGAGAGGCCCGCCTGGCGCATCCGCTCGGCGATCAGCTCCCCGGTTTCGTGGGCCGCCGGGGAGCCCGCGGGTCGCGGCCCGATCTCGACCTGGGCTACGAGGTCGTCGAACGCCCTCTCGGCGTTGAAACCGGTCTCCGCGGGCGTCGTCGACGTCTCGCCGTCCCCGCCGCATCCGGCGAGCGCGAACGCGATCAGCGTGATGGCGGCCGGCTTGCGCATTGGCGGTAAGTTAGGACGGATGGCCCAGGGGCACATGGATCGACTGTCGGCGCTCGACGTCTCCTTCCTGGCGAACGAGAGCTCGGCGAGCCACATGCACGTCGGCGGGATCTGCATCTTCGAGGGCCCGCCGCCGAGCTACGAGGACCTCCTCGACCACATCCACTCGCGCCTGCACCTGGTGCCGCGCTTCCGCCAGCGGCTCGCCTACCCGCCGGCGCCGACGGGGCGCCCGTTCTGGGTCGACGACCCGGCCTTCAACCTCGAATACCACGTCCGTCACTCCGCGCTCCCCTCGCCCGGCTCGGAGGAGCAGCTCCGCAACATGGCGGCGCGCGTCTTCTCGCAGCAGCTCGACCGCACGAAGCCGCTCTGGGAGCTGTGGATGGTCCAGGGGCTGACCCGCAAGCGCTTCGCGTTCGTCACCAAGACCCACCACGCGCTGGTCGACGGCGTCTCGGGGGTCGACATCGCGACGGTGCTGTTCGACGTGCAGCCCGTTCCCGAGCCGGCGGAGCCCGACCACGACTGGGTCGCCGGCCCGGCGCCGTCGGCGGCGCAGCTGCTGGCGAAGGACGCCGAGGGGCTGCTGCGGGCCCCGATCGGCCTGCTGCGACGGGTCGAGCAGGCCGTCGAGCACCCGCGCGAGACCTTCTCCAAGGCCTCGGAGGCCGTCGAGGCGCTCGGCGAGGTGGGCTGGAACTTCGCCAACCCGGCGCCCGACGTGCCGCTCAACGTCCCGGTCGGCTCGCACCGGCGCTTCGAGTGGGTGCGCGCCGACCTCAGCCAGTTCAAGCGGATCAAGTCGGCGCTCGGAGGCACGGTCAACGACGTGGTCCTCGCCGTGGTCACCGGCGCCATGCGGCGCTGGCTGCACTCGCGGGGCGTACGAACGGAGGGGATGGAGCTCCGCGCTCAGGTCCCGGTGTCGATCCGCGGCGCCGACGAGCGCGGCCAGCTCGGCAACAAGCTGGTCGCCCTGCGCGGGCCGATCCCGGTCTACGTCGAGGACCCGGTCAAGCGGCTCGAGATCTGCCGCAAGGGCATGGAGGGTGTCAAGGAGTCCAAGCAGGCCCTCGGGGCCGAGGTGATCTCGCGCTTCAACGACTTCGCCCCGCCGACCCTGCTCGCCCAGGCCGCCCGGGTCAACTTCTCTACCCGCCTCTTCAACCTCGTGGTGACGAATGTCCCCGGGCCCCAGATCCCGCTCTACGTGCTCGGCCGCGAGCTCGAGGACATCTTCCCGGTCGGCTTCCTGCCGCCCGAGCAGGCCCTCTTCGTCGCGATCATGAGCTACAACGGCGGGATGAACTTCGGACTGCTGGCCGACTACGACGCGATCGACGACATCGCCGAGATCGCGTCCGGGATCGAGGAGGCGATCGCCGAGCTGACGCAGGCCGCGGAGGAGGCGGAGCGTGAAACCCGCGACACGGAGACGGCACCCGCATAGGACGAAACTCGGCCGAAGGAGCGTGATCTGCATGGATGTGAAGCTGGCCGGCGCGGCGTTGGCGACCGTGGGCGCGCTCGCCCTCGGGTCGACCGCGATCGCCGGGCCCCCCGACACGATCCTGGAGGGGTCGACCTCGCAGGGTGTCAAGGTCAAGCTCACCGTTGCCGGATCCGGCGAGGCGGCGGCGTTTCGGATCGGCAAGACGGAGGTCAGCTGCGCCGAGGGCGGGACGCTGGACAACGGGGCCGGGACCTACCGGGAGTTCGATACCTCGGTTCCCGGGCACTTCTTCGACAAGACGCGATCGTCGAGCGACAACGCCGGTTACCACTTCAAGAGCAAGACGACGGTCCGCGGCCGGATCGGGGCCGACGACCCGGGTTGGAGCGGCCGCTTCAGGCTGGTCACGAAGGTCCTGGACCACGGCGAGAGGATCGACACCTGCAAGTTGAAGACCCGCTGGAGCGCCGGCTGAGCGCTCGGCCTCAAACGAGGCCGATGTACCAGACGCCGAGCATTGCCCCGAGCAACCCGACCGACGGGATCACCACTCCGCGGTAGGCGGGCGCGACCACCGGACGCGTCAGGACCCAGGCGAAGGCCGTCGTGCAGGCGGTCATCGACAGGATCGACGCCGGCGCGAAGACGGCGAGTGCCAGGGCGGCCTCGAGCTGGGTCGGAAGCGCCGCCAGCAGCAGGACGACGACGGCGCCGGTGCCGGCGAGGCCGTGCAGGAGCCCGATCCCGAACGCCTCGCGCGGGGTGCGGACCCGGTCGTGGCGGTCCGCGGGATGGGCCGATCGCCGCAGCACCCGCAGGGCAAGGGCCACGATCACGACGCCGATCGCCAGCTCGGCGCCCGACTCGAGCCACGCCGGCAGCTCGCTCTTGAACGCGATCAGGGGGATCCCGAGCCCGACCAGCATCGCGGCGTGGCCGAGCCCCCACCAGGCGCCGACGCGCGCGGCGCTGCGCGCGCCGCCGTCCTCGGAGGCCACCAGCGAGGTGACCGCGATCAGGTGATCGGGGTCGGAGGCGTGCCGCAGGCCCAACAGGAGGGCGACCCCGAGCGCGACGAGCAGTGGAGCACCGTCGAGCAGCCCGGCGAGCCAGGCGTCGGCATCCTCGAACAGCTTGAGCAGGAACCCGAAGTCGATCGGGACATTCTTCAGCCTCCTTGCAGCGAGCGCAGCGCGCGCTCGGCACGCGGCGCGTAAAGCGGGCTGAACCTCGGGCTCTGGCGCAGCAGACGGCCGAGCAGCGCCCTCGCGCGTTCCCGCTCCCCGGCCGCGCGGGCGATCATCCCGGCGTGGAAGAGGAGCTCCGGGTCGCGAGTGCCGAGTCGCATCGCCTCCGCCGACATATGCCTGGCCGCCTCGATCCGCCCGGCGCGCAACAGGGCCCACGAGTAAGCGTCGGCCGAGACGACGCTGGGAGCATCGCGCCAGGCGCGCCGGCCCAGCTCGACCGCGAACGCGGCCTTGCCGTGGTCGGCCTCGAACATGGTTACCGCGCCGTCAACGCCGGCTCCACCCGCGATCCCCTCGCGCTCGATGCGGTCGGCGACGGCGTAGTGACGTTCGGCCGCGCGCGTGCGGCCCGCGGCTTCCTCGATCTCGCCGAGGTCCGCGAGCGCGTCGGGTGACGGCGGATCGGCGAGCCCTGCCCGCAGCCGCTCGATCGCGAGGTCCAGCTCGCCGCGGCCGGCCGCCAGCAGCGCCAGCCCGGAGCTCGCAGCACGACTGGCCGGGTCGATGGCAAGCGCCTCGCGGTAGCCCGCGGCAGCAGCTGCGTAGCGGCCGCGGTGGGCGTTGAGGTTGGCGAGCAGGACGCGGACGTACGCCGCGCCCTCCGCGGTCCCGGAGCCGGCCGCGATCGCCAGCCGCAGCGCCTGCGCGGCGCCCTCAAAGTCGCCGTGAAGCTCCTTGAAGTACGAGACCCGCGAGTAGGCGGCGAGTCCCGCGCGCACGCCCAGGAATCGCTCGAGTGTCCGCCCCGCCTCCGCGTAGCCGCCGGTCTCGATCAACCCGTCGACCAACGCCGGGTAGGGCGCGACCTGCCCCGGCCCGAGCCGGTGCGCCCGGCGGGCGAGGGCGAGGCCCTCGGCGAAGCGGTGGCCGTTGAGCTCCAGCGTCGCCTGGCCCGTGATCGCGTTGACGTTCTGGGGATCGAGCTTGACCGCCGCATCGAACGTGCGGGCAGCCTCGTCGAAGAAAGCCGAATCGCCTGTCTCGCGACCGCGCTGGTAGAGGAGGTTGCCGATGCCGGCGAGCAACTCGGGATCGTCGGGCGAGACCGCGGCCGCCTGCTGGAGCTCGGCCAGCTTGGACTCGGTGTCCGCGGCTGGCGTGCTCGATGCGGGGGCCGCTGCGGAGCCGGATCGCTCGTTGACGCCCTGAAGGATCGCCCAGAGCGCGGCGAAGGCGAGCATCGGCGCCAGCAGCGCCGCGACCGTGTGCGGTGAAAGCTTCGAGATCGTCGGCATCGTCTTCGTCCTCCGGATCGCCGGAAACGGGCGGGGGGAGCGCCCGGCGGGCGCTCCCCCCTGGCCATCCTTGGCTCAGCCGCCGCCCGCCGGAACCGGCGGGTGCGGGGGCTCCGTGTACTGGCCCGGGTTCGAGTCGAATCCGGACTGCGGGTGCGCCAGATACGGGAACTGGTCCAGGAACGGGACGTCGCTCTGATCGACGCCGTCCCCGAGCGGCACCTTGTTGCCGACCAGGAAGCCGGCAACCACCTGGAGGTCGATGTCGACGACGTCGTCGATCGGACGGCGACCGTTCGGGTAGCCGGCCAGATCGCCGCCGATGACGCCGAACCGGTCGGGCGTCGCCGACGCGGGCACGCCGAGGTTGAGCTTCAGCGTGTCGACCGGCGTGCCGGCGAACTTGCCGGAGTGCTGGTTCAGCCCCGGGATCCCCTGGAGCACCGCCTGGACGATGTCCGTGCGGTCGGTCTCCGGCGCGTTGACGTTGAACAGCGCGTTCAGGACCGCCGCCAGCTCCGGGTTCGTGGCGAATGAGCCGTAGAGCTCCGCGTCACGGTCCGGGGTGGTGCGGTTGAACTTGTCCTTCTTGCCGAGCGGGATGATGACCTCGTTGATCAGCGGGTTGCCAAGCCGCGAGACCTGGACCCACTTGTTCGGCTTGCGGTTCACCCGATCGTTCGACCCGGCACCGTAATTGGCGTTGGTGACCTCGAGCTTGCGACGCTCGGTCGTCGACCAGACGCCGACCACCGCGTTGCTCGCGTCCGCGGCGGCGACCGACTGGCCGTCGCGGGTCACCTGCGCCTCGGGGATCTGCATGATCGTCGACGACGTCCAGTAGCCGGAGAGGTCGTCGCGACCGGCGCCCTCGTTGCCGGTGCCCATCCGCACGTTGATCGCGTCGAAGGCGGCCCCGAGGTCGACGAAGAACGGATCGTCGCGGGTGCCCACGAACAGCTTCGTCCCGTCCTTCAGCGTCCGGGTCGCCTCGGCGACGAAGTTGTCGTAGTTCGGGAACGTCTTCGGCCCGATGTTCGGCGGGGCGACGGGGAGGTTGTTGGCGACCTTGGTCTTGTCAACGACCTCGCCCTTCTTGTTGTAGTCCTCGCGGAGCACGTCGTAGCGCTGGATCACGTTCAGCTTCGGGTCCGAGAAGCTCTGCGTCCCCGGTCCCGCGTACAGGAACGAGTTCGGGTTGCGAACCTCGGTGTCGAAGGTGAACCGGTACGAGATGTCCTCGACGCCGTCGCCGTTGTTGTCGATCTTGTTGTAGTAGCGCGCCCGATCGTCGAAGCGGAAGAAGTTCGGGCCGTTGGCCGGAACCTGTCCCGGGATCCAGTTCGAGGCGATCGTGATCGCGCCCTCGGCGTCGGGCGCAGTCCACGCGTAGACGTCCGTGTTGTCGGCCGAGGGGTCGAGGCTGATGTTGGGCGCCTCGCGGTGGCTCGAGCCGATCGCCATCGGCAGCACGATCGCAGTGGCGAGCGCCAGCGCGCCCACCAGCGACCAGCCTCTGGCGGAGAATCGCTTCCTCATCGCAGGTCCTTTCTGCTCTCGTCGCCACCATCCGCGGCGACCGTTGTCGGATCTGCCTAACGAGGGCGAGCGGAAAACGGATCAGTCCGGCTAGAGCGAGATCACGGCGGTGACCGACGCCGTCAGCCTGCCGGCCGCGACGATCGCGAACCCCAGTGCGACCGTGTACAAGCCCCTTCTCGTCCTGCGACCGATCCTCATCGGGCCTCCGTGCCTTCCCGAGGTGATGCCTGCCCACGGACCGTAACCCGGCCGCGGCGGAACGCAAGCAACTCTCAGGCGATTCTCATCGCCCTCTTAAATCCGTCTCATGGTTCCGCCGCAGGTCATAATCAGGGGGTGGAGTCGATCAACTATCACCTCGAGCTCACCCCGGCGCAGCTGAAGATCACCCATACGGCGCTCCGGGGGCTGCTGGACGACTTCGGCCACGACGAGCGTCAGATCCACACGATCATCCACGAGGTCCTGGCGAAGCTGCCCGACGAGCACGCGATCCGGGCGATCCAGCTCGACGCCGAGCTCGAGCCAAAGTCGCCCCAGCCCGACGATCCCGACCCGGGCGCCGCGGCCTAAGACGCTCCGCTGAGCCTCTTGGTTCAGATCGGCCTGCTGCTGGCGCTGGCGACGGCGTTCGCCTCCGTGCTCGGCTTCCTCTACAAGCACCGGGGGGCGGTCGAGTCTCCCGCCGTGGAGATGCGGCGCCCGGTCCGGACCTCGCTGGCCCTGTTTCGGTCGCCCTGGTACACGCTCGGGATCGTGGTCGCGATGGCGGGCTGGGCGCTGCATGTCGGAGCCCTGGCGCTGGCGCCGATCTCGCTCGTGCAGTCGGTGATCGCCGGCGGCCTCGTGCTGCTGACCGTGACCGCGGACCGGCTCTTCGCCCACGAGGTCACCCGCCGCGAGTGGATCGGCGTCGGCCTGGCGGCGCTCGGGCTCGCCTTCCTGGCCGCGACCCTGGAGGGGGCGGGCGACGAGGCGCACGCCGACTACGAGACCGGGCGACTGGTCTCCTATCTGGTGATCGTCGCCATCGCGGCCATCGCGGTCGCCTTTGCCGCCCGGCGCAACGTCCGCGAGGGAGTCATGCTCGGGGTCTCGGCGGGCCTCTTCTGGGCCACCTCCGACACCGCGATCAAGGCGCTCTCAGGCGAGCTCGGCGACTCCGCGTGGACGGCGATCGTGTTCAGCCCGCTGGCGGTGGTGATCGCGGTCTGTTCGGCCGCCGGGCTGGTCGTGTCGGCGCGCAGCCTGCAGATCGGCAAGGCGGTGCCGGTGATCGCACTGACCAGCGTCGCCGCCAACGCGCTGACGATCGCGGCGGGGCCGCTGGTCTTCTCCGAGCCGTTCCCGGACGATCCGCTGGGCGTCTTCCTCCGATTGGCGGCGTTCACCCTGGTGATCGTCGCCGCGGCGCTCACGCCGGCGCCGGTGAGCGCCGCCGAGACGCTCGAGCGGACGGACCTCGATCACGCACGGGCCGGCTAGCGGATCGCCGGCAAAGCACGCACTTACCAGGCACTAAACATTCGCCGCCGGGGTGCCGATGGGGAAGCGAAGATGTCGCAACCGCGCGCGCCCATATTCCGGGGCTTGCCCCTGGCTGCCCGCTTTTACATCGGCGCGGTCGCGGGCTTCGCGGCAGCCGCGGTGGTCGCGGGGACGGTCCTCGAAGCCGACCCCCAGCTCGATCTCGCCCTGTTCGCCGTCGCCGCGGTGCTCTGCGCGATCGCCAACCTGTTCGAGGTCTTCGCGCCGGCCAACTTCTCGTTTCAGCCCAACCTGATCATCTTCTTCGCGGCGTCGGTGCTGCTGCCCCCGTGGGCGATCGCGGCGCTTGCGGTGGTCTCCTTCGTCCCCGGCTGGATCTCCCACCACTTCCGCTGGTACATGGTGGCGTTCAACGTCGCCAACTACACGGTCGCTGGGATGGCGGCCCACGCGATCGTCGGCCTCCACGATCCGCTGCACGGCGAAGCGCACGGCCTGCTCGCGGCGGCGACGCTCGCGGCCGCCGCGCTGGCCTTCGTCATGGTCAACCACGCCCTGATCGTCGGGGTGGTCAGCTTGACGCGAAAGCGCAGGCTCGCGCGTTGCGTGGAGGACATGCTCGCCTGCTTCCCGATGGACATCGCGCTGACGATGACCGGCGCGTGCCTGGCTGTGCTGTGGTCGGTGTCCCCCGCCCTGACCCTGCTCGCGGCCGGACCGATCGCGCTCATCTACCGGGCCCTGTGGGTGCCGCTCCTCGAGCACAAGTCGCGGACCGATCCGAAGACCGGCCTGTACAACTCGGCCTACCTCGCGGTCGAGCTCGAGGACGCGCTGAACGCCGCCGAGCGCTCCGGCACCGGCCTCTCCGTCGTGATGATCGACCTCGACCAGCTGCGTCTGGTCAACAACCGCCACGGCCACCTCGCGGGCGATTCGGTGATCCAAGCGGTCGCCGAAGTGGTCGCGAAGGCGGCGGAGTCCCAGGAGGGGATCGCCGCTCGCTTCGGCGGTGACGAGCTCTGCGTCCTGCTGCCCAAGACCCCGCTCGAGCGCAGCCGCGAGATCGCCGAGGAGATCCGCTCCTCCGTCGAGGAGATCGAGGTCACCTTCGACGGCGTCGGCGAGTCGCTCGGGATGACCGTCAGCATCGGGGTCGCGGCCTACCCCGAGCACGCCGAGACGGCCGAGGGCCTGCTCGGAGCCGCCGATGCCGCGGTCTACGACGCCAAGCTCGGTGGTCGCAACCGGGCCCGGATCGCGCTCGCCGCCGGGGTCCGGGACGCGCTCGCGCGCAACCCCGACGCCGGCGTCCCCGAGCCGCAGCCGGCCGCGGACGCCGAGCGGGCGGCGACGGCTGCGGTCGTCCCGCCGAGCGGCACCGAGAACGCGCCCGCCTCGTCCGGCGGGATCGCGTCCACCGCCCCCGCGCCGGTGCCGAGCAAAGCCGAGCCGAGCACGGCCGAGGAGGCCGCCGAACCCGCCGGCCAGGGCGTCCGCAAGCGCAACCCCGCGATCGAGGTCTACGTCGGCTTGCTGGTGGCGGCCACCGCGATCGTCGGCGCCCTCTCCAGCCACGCCGAGATCTTCGCCTCGCCATGGCTGTTCGTGGCCCTGGTCGCATCGGTGGTCGCGCTCGACGCCGCCCGGATCGACGTCTTCGAGCGCGCCAACCTCTCGCCAGCGGCGATCCCCGAGCTGGCGCTGGCCTATTTCTTCGGCCCCCTCGGGCCCATCGCGGCCGAGGCCGTGATCGCGATCAATCGTGCGATCCGGCGCGACCCGGTGGTCAAGTGGGCGTTCGACTTCGGCGCGCTGTCGCTCGCCGGGGCCGCCGCGGCATGGGTCTTCCAACTGATCCCACCCGGCATCGACGGCTCGCTGATCGCGGTCGGAGCCCTGGCCGGGGTCGTCTACTACGCGGTCAACTCCGCCCTGCTGGCGATCGTCATGGGGCTGGCCGAGACCCGCAGCCCGGTCGGCGTCTGGCGCGAGCGCCTCGCCTGGATGACGCCCCACTACCTCGCCTTCGGGCTGATCGCGGGAACCTTCGTGATCGCCGAGCTCAGCTTCGGGCTCTACGCACTCGCCGTCTTCGGGCTGCCGGTGCTGATGCTCTGGATCGCGGAGAAGCAGTACCTGGACCGCTCCCGCGCGACGGTCACCGAGCTCCGGGGCGCCAACGACGAGCTCGAGCAGGCGAACGCGAGCCTGCGTGGCCTGCTCAACGACAACCAGCAGCTGCTCGGGCGCATGCACCACTCCTACATCTCGACGATCACCTCGCTCGCGCGCACGGTCGAAGCCAAGGACCCGATGACGAGCGGCCACACCGAGCGGGTCGCCGACATCGCAGTCGTGCTCGCCGACGAGCTCGGCTTCGACGACGCCCAGCTCGCCGCGATTCGCGTCGGCGCGGTGATCCACGACATCGGCAAGATCGCGATTCCGGACAGCATCCTGCTGAAGCCGGGCCCGCTCGACCCTCAGGAGTTCGCGGTTATGCGCCGCCATCCCGAGATGTCGAGCTACATCGTCGCCGAGCTCGAGCTGCCGGCGATCGTCAAGCAGATGGTCCGCAGCCACCACGAGCGTTTCGACGGCACCGGCTACCCGGACCGCCTCCTCGGCGAGGAGATCCCGCTCTCGGCGCGCATCCTCTCCGTCGCCGACGCGCTCGACGCGATGATCAGCGACCGCCCGTATCGCAAGGCGCTGCCGCTCGAGGTCGCCCGGGCCGAGATCCAGGACAAGGCCGGGACCCAGTTCTGCCCGCGCGTGGTCGCCGCGCTGATCGCCGCGATCGAGTCGAAGCCGGGCTTCTGGGCCGGCCTCGGAGAGAGCTCCGGCGAAGCTGCCCCGGCCGCGGAAACCGCGACGCCGGACGCCCCGGACGCCCCGGCGGCCAGCGGCGGGGTCAATGCGCCCGCCGCGCAACCGGTCACCCGCTAAGCGGATGTCCCATTCACCCCGGACGCCCGACTGGCGATACGGGGGCAAGGGGAACGGGTTCGTCCACGACAAAGGAGTGTCGAAAGTGAGTTCGGTTGCTGTTGGGAATGGAAGTTGGCGGTGGATAGTTGCCGCGATCTTCGCCACCGCCCTGTCCATCGTCAGTGTCTTCGCGCTGCAGTCCTCCGCCCGCCTCGGGACCGCGGGCTCGGCCTCGTCCAGCGCCTCGACTTCAACTTCCTCGTCCCCGCTGGCAGAGCTCTCCGCCTCCGACCCGACCAAGCGGGTCGAGGTCATCGTGCAGCTGCGATCTGGTGTCGACCCGTCGCAGGGCGCCGCGCTCGTCGGCTCCGCCGGCGGCGTGGTCGAGCGCCAGCTGCCGATCATCAACGGCTTCAGCACCACGCTCCGCGCCGCGCAGGCCGAGCGCCTGAGCGAGAATCCGGCGGTCCACGCCGTCTCGCTGAACGCGGCGGTCGAGAGCGAGGGCATCGTCGACCCGACCAAGCTGGCGACGGCCTACAACCAGTCGATCCGCTCGGATCGCGCCTGGCTGGCGGGCTACACCGGCAAGGGCGTCGGCGTCGCGGTGATCGATACCGGGATCCAGGGCAACCTGCCCGACTTCCGGGTCTCGCAGAGCGACGCGACCTCGCGGGTGATCGCCACCGCCGTCACCAACCCGGCGGCGACGACCGCCAATGACACCTTCGGCCACGGGACCCACGTCGCCGGGCTGATCGCCGGGAACGGCACCAACCTCCCGGCCTCCGACCCCAACTACGGCAAGTACGCCGGGTCGGCGCCGGACGCCAACCTGATCGGGATCAAGGCCTCCGACGACCTCGGGAACGCCAGCGTCCTCGACGTGATCGACGGCCTGCAGTTCGTGATCGACAAGAAAGCCGACTACAACATCCGCGTCGTCAACCTCTCGCTGAAGTCGACGATCGCCGAGTCGTACAAGACCGATCCGCTCGACGCGGCGGTCGAGGCGGCCTGGAACAGCGGCATCGTCGTCGTCGCGGCGGCCGGCAACGGCGGCTCGGCGCCCGACGCGGTGAGCTACGCCCCGGCCAACGATCCCTATGTGATCACGGTCGGCGGAGTAGACGACAAGGGCACGAAGACGATCGACGACGACATGCTCGCCACCTGGTCGAGCCGTGGCAAGACCCAGGACGGGTTCGAGAAGCCCGACGTCATCGCTCCCGGCGCGCGCCTGGCCTCGACGGTCCCGGCGGGATCGGAGTACACGAGGCTCTGCCCGAGCTGCGTCGTCGACGGCTCGTACTTCCGCGTCGGCGGCACCTCGATGGCGGCCGCGGTGGTCTCCGGCGAGGCGGCCGACCTGATCCAGGCGTATCCGAACTGGACGCCGAACCAGGTCAAGAGCGCGATCGTCAAGCGCTCGCGCGCCGTGCTGGAGGCGTCGACGACGACCGAGACGCTGGTCGACGCGACCGGGCAGCCGGTCTCGACCACAGCGACCACGACGACCACGGTCGTGGGCGCCGAGACGGCGACCGACAAGGCGCTCAACAACCCCACAAGCGTGAACGTGAACAGCGGCCTCGGCGCGAGCACGCTGCTCGACCCGGCCACCGGCCTGATCGACTACAGCCGTGCGAGCTGGAGCCGGGCGAGCTGGTCCGATGCGACCGACCCGCTTCGCGCCAGCTGGAGCCGCGCCTCCTGGAGCCGCGCCTCCTGGAGCCGGGCGAGCTGGAGCGCGACGCCGGAGTCCTGCTCGGACTTCGAGCGGGCGAGCTGGAGCCGCGCGAGCTGGTCCCGCGCCTCCTGGAGCCGCGCCTCGTGGAGCCGCGCGAGCTGGAGCGCCGACGGGATGTCGACGACCGGTCTGCCGGCCGAGGACCTGGCCCAGATCGACGCCGAGATCGCGGCCGCGAAGCAGAGCTGCTCGGCCCTCCTGGCCCAGATCGACCCGGCCCGGGCGAGCTGGAGCCGGGCGAGCTGGAGCCGGGCGAGCTGGAGCTCGAGCTTCGACAAGTAGCCCGAGCCCGACAAGCGACCGGTGGAGCCACCTCTCGGCCACCGTGTTCCGAACGCCCCGGCCCCGGCCGGGGCGTTCGCGTTTCAGGCACGGCCCAGGCACGGCCCGTGGCCGCATGTCCGATCGAGAAAGTTCCCCAACGGACGATATGGAGGCGAGGGGAAACGCCCACGGGCATGACAAAGGAGTGTCAGGAGTGAGTTCGGTTCTGGTTCGGAATGGGAGTTGGCGGTGGATGGTCGCCGCGATCTTCGCCGCCGCCCTGTCAATCGTCAGCGTCTTCGCGCTGCAGTCCACCGCCGACCTCACCGGCGCCGGCTCCGGCGCCGCGACTACGTCGTCCTCCGGCTCCTCCCCTCTGGCAGACCTCGCCGAGTCGCATCCCGGCAAGCGCGTCGAGGTGATCGTCCAGCTGCAGCCAGGCACCGAGCTCTCCCAGGGCGCCGCACTGGTCGGCGCCGCCGGCGGCGCGGTCGAGCACCGACTGCCGCTGATCAACGGCTTCTCCACCACGCTGACCGCCTCGCAAGCCCAGCGGCTGAGCTGGAAGGGCGGCATCCACGCCGTCTCGCTCAACGCCGCGGTCGAGACCGAGGCGATCGACGCGAGCCGCGTGGCCACCGCCTACAACCAGTCGATCCGCTCGAACAAGGTCTGGAACGGGACCGGCTCGCTTGACGGCAGCATGTACACCGGCAAGGGCGTCGGCGTCGCGGTTCTCGACACCGGGATCGACGGCAGTCTGCCCGACTTCCGCGTCTCGCAGGCCGACGGCAGCTCGCGCGTGGTCGCCTCGGCGATCGTCAACCCCGCCGCGACGCGCCCCGGTGACAGCTTCGGGCACGGCACCCACATCGCCGGCCTGATCGCCGGCAACGGCCTCAACCGGCCGGCGACCGACCCGAACTACGGCAGGTACATCGGCGTCGCCCCGGACGCGAACCTGATCGACGTCAAGATCGCCGACGAACAGGGCTACGCGAGCGTCGTGGACGTGATCGACGGCCTGCAGTTCGCGGTCGACTACAAGGCCGACTACAACATCCGGATCGTCAACCTCTCGCTGCGCTCGACGGTCGCCGAGTCCTACAAGACCGATCCGCTCGACGCCGCGGTCGAGGCCGCCTGGAACAGCGGCCTGGTGGTCATCGTCGCCGCCGGCAACGAGGGCGCCGCCGCCGGACGCGGTCAACTACGCGCCCGCCAACGATCCCTACGTGATCACGGTCGGCGCGACCGACGACGCCGGCACCAAGGCGATCGACGACGACGCGCTCGAGAGCTGGTCGAGCCGCGGCACGACCCAGGACGGCTTCGAGAAGCCCGACGTGCTCGCCCCGGGCTCGCACATGGTCTCGACGATGTCGCCGGGCGCCGAATACACGCGTCTCTGCCCGACCTGCGTCACCGACGGCCAGTACTTCAAGGTCGGCGGCACCTCGATGGCCGCTGGCGTCGCCTCCGGCGAGGCCGCGCTACTGCTCGAGGCCGACCCGACCCTGACCCCGAACGAGGTCAAGGCCCAGCTGGTGCGCCGCACCCGCGCGGTCGAGTCGGCGAAGCCCACAGACCAGGTGCTCGTCGATGCGAGCGGCGCCCCCGTCGCAGTCGACCAGAACCAGTTCTATGCGATCGAGGGCGCCGAGCTGGCGGCCGACAAGGCGGTCGTCAGGGACGTGCGGCGCCAGTGGAACACCGGCCTGACGATGAACACGCTGCTCGATCCGGCCACCGGCCAGATCGACTACAGCCGGGCCTCCTGGTCTCGGGCGAGCTGGTCGAACGCGGCCGAGGGCCTGCGCGCCAGCTGGTCGCGCGCCTCCTGGAGCCGCGCGAGCTGGAGCCGCGCGAGCTGGAGCGCCACGGCGGAGTCCTGCGCCGACCTCGAGCGGGCGAGCTGGAGCCGGGCGAGCTGGTCTCGCGCATCCTGGAGCCGCGCGAGCTGGAGCCGGGCGAGCTGGAGCGCCGACGGGATGTCCGCGCCGGATCTGTCGGCCGCCGACCTGTCGCAGATCGACGCCGAGATCGCGGCCGCGAAGCAGAGCTGCTCGGCTCTGCTGGCCCAGATCGACCCGACCCGGGCGAGCTGGAGCCGCGCAAGCTGGAGCCGCGCAAGCTGGTCCTCCAGCTTCACCAAGTAAGCGTCGGCTAGAACCAGAGCCAACGAGCGAACGCCCCGGCCCCGCCGGGGCGTTCGTGCTTTTGGCGGAAGCCGTTGGACGGTGTATCTTCGGCCAACACTTCCAGGGACTGGAATCAGAAAAGAGAGGGATCTCCATGTCCGCCCGGCTTCGCGCCCACATCCGTTCCAACGTCATCGGCTACGTCGCGATCTTCCTGTTCGCCGTCGGTGGCACCGCCTCCGCGACGCACCCCGGCGGTGCGAACACGATCAGCTCCGGCGACATCATCGACGACGAGGTATTCACCGATGACGTCGCCGACGACACCGTGGCCGGCGGCGGGCTCGGGCACCCGGACCTCAGGGTGGGATCGGTGCGGGCTCCGGAGATCGCCAACGGCGAGGTCACCACCTCGGAGGTGCTCGACGACACGGAGGCCGGTGGAGGGCTCGGAGCCCTCGATCTCGCGGCGAACGCGGTCGGCATCTCGGAGATCGCCGACAACGCGGTCGAGAGCTCGGAGATCGCCGACAACGCCGTCGGCAGCTCGGAGATCATCATCTCGGCGGTCGCCTCCGGTGAGATCGCCACCGACGGGGTCACGGCCTCGGAGGTCGCGCCGAACGCGATCGACGCGGACGAGATCGAGGACGCCAGTGTCGGCAGTGCGGAGATCGCCACGAGCGGGGTCGGCAGCGCGGAGATCGCCGTGAGCGCGGTCGGTTCGGAGGAGGTGGGCACCAACGCCCTGCGCCTCGGCGACCTGGCGATCGGGATCACCGACGAGAGCACCGCGAACCTGGCCGGCACGGTCAACGCCGGCTCGTGCTCGGCCGCGTTCAACGACGGCCTCGAGTTCGGCGACGCGCCGATCGGCAGCCACACGCTCGCCTACCACGTCCGCCGGAGCAATGGCTCTCCAAATCCGGGCTGGACGATCGACGGCGCGACGACGACGACCACCGATGCGGGACGGGTCCGGTTCTGCAACAACACCGGATCGAACGCCGATCCGCCGGAGCTGACGTACAGCTACATGACGATCGCCCCCTAGACGGGCCGATACGTAATCAGTACCCCAGCGCGAACTTCGCGTCCTCGGACATCATCTCCGGGGACCAGGGCGGGTCGAAGATCATCTTCGGATGCACCTTCTCGACCCCGTCCAGATCGCCCACGAACTCGCGCATCTGCTCGGAGACCTGAGGGCCGATCGGGCAGGCCGGCGTGGTCAGGGTGAACGTGACGAACACCTCCGGTCCGGCGATCTCGACGTCGTAGACCAGCCCGAGCGAGACGAAGTCGAGCCCGAGCTCGGGATCGATCACCTCTTCGAGCGCCTCGTAGATGTCCTCTTCGGTGGCCATGAGCAGAAGGGTAGAGCGTTCGGTTCCGTCGGTCATCGAGCTCGCTTAGTGCCGCTTCCGACGCTCAGGGGTCGGCGCATATCGCTTGTGCGACCACTGACCAGGTACCCGAGTAGCCGTTCTCGTCCTCGAGCGCGGTCACGGTGACGCCCGTCAGCGCGGCGTCGGGGCGGGCGTCGTCCAAGACGACCTGACCACCTCCCCCGGATATACGTGCCCCAACGCCAAGCAGGTTCTTGCCGCGGGGACACCTCGCGATAGCGCTTGCCACGTCGGACTGGGGTTCGCTCTCGACTGAGACCAGTTCGAGGCCGGGGGGTCGGGTGGCGCAAACCGCGTAGGCGTAGAGGTCCCAGTTGAAGGCCGCCCCTCCCTCCTGCTCCTGCCCGGCGACGGTCACGCGCGTCAGACCAGCGCCGGTCGCGAATTCGGTCAGGAACACCTGGCCCCCGTACCCGGGCACCCCGGTCATGCCGCCACCGGCGTTCACGACCCGCGTGCCGGGTGGGCAGTCAATCCCGAAGGTCTTATCCCCCGGGACAGAGCCGCTCGGCCCGGAGGAGCTTGTCGTCAGGCCGGGCAGCGGAGTGGCGCAAATCGCGTAGGCGTTAAGCGACCAGTTGAAGTCGAAGGCGTTGGCGTCTTCGTAGGCGACGGCGCGGGCGGTGCTCGGACCGACCCGCCAGACGGAGTCGAGGTGAGCCTGTCCCAAGGCGCCGGTAATGTCGCCACCGGCACCCGTTGCCCTCGTTCCGACCGGGCAGTCGACCTGGGTGGTCTTGGGACTGGAAGAGTCGTCAACGTTCGAAAAATCGGCGACCAGCCGTGAGGTGGCGACGCAGATCGCGTAGGAGCTCGCCGACCAGTCAGCGGGCGTACCGCCCTCAACCTCGTAGCTGGTCAGGTTGACCTGCTGCAGGCTGTCGGCCGGGATGAGGTCGTCGAACACAACCTCGCCGCCGCCGCCGCCGATCCTGCCGCCGATGCCGGTCAGCTGCTTGCCGGCCGGGCAGGTCGCAACCGCGGGCTTGGGGCTCGACGAGTCGAGCGCGCTGGGGGCGGAGATCCGCTCGCGCCCGGCCACGGGATTGGCGCAGATTGCGTAGGCGTTGAGCGACCAGTCGGCGAGCGTTCCGTCCAGGTCCTCAGCGGCGCTCGCGGTGACGCTCGTAAGCGCGGCGTTGGGGGTCATCGATGTAAGGGTGACTTGCCCTGCTCCGCCGGTCCTGTCGGCGCCGGTGCCCAATAGACGCTTTCCGGCCGGGCAAACCGCGGTGACGCTCTTGTCCGCCGAGCTGGTGGCGCTGGTGGCGACAACGCGTTCCAGGCCCGGCGGCGCGGTGGCGCAGATCGCATATGCGCTGAGGACCCAGTCGAACGCGTGACCGTTCTGATCCTCGCGCCCGCGCACGACGACGCTGGTCAACGCCGCGCTGGGGGTGATGTCCTCAAACCCCACCTGTCCGCCGGCACCCACAATCTCGCCGCCGGCGCCGAGCAGCTGCTTTCCGGCCGGACAGCGTGCGGTCACCGACTTGTCGGACGAGCTGAAGTCACTGGTGGCGATGACGCGCCCGAGGCCGGTGACCGCGGCCGAGGCGCTTTGGCTGAAGCCCGTGACTACGACGACCAGCGCGAGGACGAGGACAAGGCCCGAACGACGTAGCTTCTCCAGTCGGCTCCCGAATTCGTCCGTCGGCGGGCGTGCCGTCATGATTGCCATCTGAGCCTTCCCTCTCGTGGAGTTCGGAGGCCAAGCAGATGGCGAGGCAATTCCTTGCTAGGTCAGCCAGTCAGCGTTCCGTCTAGCGGTCGATGTCCGAGTTTAGAGGCTTTGGTTGTGCAGCCCCGCTGGCTGCGACTCGGAGTAGCGATTCCTTGCCCGGCACGGCTTCGTACGGGCGGATAGGCGCTTCCCATTGCGAAGCAGAACGCTTCGCCGGTTTCGTAGCCTTGGTGCGTGGGCCTGATCCTGCTCTTCCTCTTCCTCGCCCTGCCGATCGCCGAGATCTACGTGATCATCCAGGTCGGCGACGCGATCGGCTGGGTCCCGACGCTGCTGTTGCTGATCCTGGACGGGTTCGCCGGCGCCGCCCTGGCGCGCTCGCAGGGGCGCGGCGCCTGGGAGCGGTTCAACCTCGCGCTGGCCGAGGGACGGGTGCCGGCGCGCGAGACCTTCGACGGGGCGATGATCATCCTGGGCGGCGCGTTCCTGCTCGCGCCCGGGTTCATCACCGACGTCGTCGGCTTCGCGCTGCTGATCCCACCCACCCGCGCTGCCCTGAGGACGGTCGTCGCGCGGCTGGCGCGGCGGCGGATCGCCTTCGCCTGGGCCGTGCCGAGGACGCCCCCGCGCGCCGGCGGCGCGCGCCCGGGACCGACGCGCTCGGTGCCCGGCCGGGGGTATGACTACGAGGGGACGGCCCGCGAGATCCACGAGCCGACCGCGGAGATCGGTCCCGCGGAGCGCGATGGCTGAGGCGCTCGCGCTCGAGTTCGAGGCCCCCACCGGCGAGGCGCTGCGGTTCGAGTGGCCGCCCGGCGCCTTCGAGGCGATCGGGCCCTCCGCCCCGGCTCCTGACCCCGTCTGGAGCCTCGGCGGCGAGCTCGACTGGGGCGAGATCGACTCGGTCCGGGTGCTCTCGGCCGTGCTCGGCGACGGCCGCCGGCTCGCGGTCGCCGCGCTGCGGCCCGCCGGCGCCGCCCACGGCGACGAGCTGGTCGCCGGGGCCATCGGGGACGCCGAGTCGTTCGCGCAGCTCGAGCGGACCCTGCTCTCGACCGAGTACGGCCCCGACGGGCGGCCGCGGCGGATCGGGCTCGAGCTCTATCCCGACGACGAGGCCCTGGCGCTGCGGATTGCCGGGGACGTGACCGCGGTCACGAGCTCAGCCTCCGGAGGCGTCGAGCGCATCGCCGCGACGCTCGCGATCAGGGGGCCCGACGGCGCCGGGGCCGGGGCGTTCGACACGCTCGCCCCCGAGTGAGGCCGCCACCGATCAGGGCGTTGATCTCCGACTTCGGCGGCGTCCTCACCACCCCGCTGCTGAACTCGTTCGCGGCCTTCCAGGATCAGACCGGGATCTCGGCCGAGTCGCTCGGCCGGGCGATGCAGGCGATCGCCGACCGCGACGGCGCGCATCCCCTCTTCGAGCTCGAAACGGGCAGGCTCACCGAAGCCGACTTCCTCGAGCAGATCGCCGGCGCGCTCGAGCCCGAGCTCGGGCACCGCCCCGAGCTGCATCGCTTCCGCGAGATCTACTTCGAGGCCCTGCAGCCGAACGAGCCGATGATCGAGCTGATGCGCGAGATCAAGGCCAGCGGCCGGCGGATGGCCCTGCTGACGAACAACGTCCGAGAGTGGGAGCCGCTGTGGCGCTCGATGCTCCCGGTCGACGAGATCTTCGAGCTCGTCGTCGACTCGGGCTTCGTCGGCGTGCGCAAGCCGGACCCGCCGATCTACCACCTGGCGATCGCCCGCCTCAGCGGCGTCAGCGCGGAGCAGTGCCTGTTCGTCGACGACGTCCACGTCAACGTCGAGACCGCCCGCGCGATCGGGATGATCGGCGTGCACTTCCAATCCAACGCGCAGGCGATCCCCGAGATCAGGCATGCGCTGGCGCTGGATGGTCAATCGGAGCGGCGGTAGCGGCGCGGGGGTAGGTTAGGACGCGTGAAGCGCGATGCCGCCATCGAGGCGGTGTTCCAGCCCGTCCGCCCGCCGACCACGTTCGAGGAGACGGTCGAGCGGCTCGGCACGGCGATCCGGGTTGGACTGCTCACCCCCGGCAGCAAGCTCCCGCCCGAGCGCCAGCTCGCGGAGGAGCTGCGGATCTCGCGTTCGACCCTGCGCCAGGCCCTGACCACGCTGGTCCAGTCCGGGCACCTGAAATCGGTGCGCGGTCGGTCCGGCGGCACGTTCGTCGCCGAGCGCCCGCCGCTGTCCGAGCGGGTCAAGGACCCGCTCGGGGGGCATGCCTGGGCGGTGCTCGACCACCGGGTCGCGATCGAGGTGGGCTCGGCGATCCTCGCGGCCGAGCGGGCCGAGGGCGCCGATCTGGACGCCCTCGCCGAGCTGGTCGAGCGGATGGCCGAGGCGACCGATTTCGAGGAGTACCGCCGCGCCGACATCCGCTTCCACATCGGCGTCGCCGAGGCCGCCCGCTCGCCGCGCCTGGTCACCGAGATGACCGAGGTCCAGGGCCAGATGAGCGACCTGATCGGCCGCATCGCCCATCCGGAGGAGGTGCTGACGCGATCGAACGCTCAGCACCGCAAGCTCGTCGCGCATTTGCGTGAGAACGACGCGGACGCGGCCGCAGCGCTGATCCGCAAGCACATCCGCGGCACCGAGCACATCCTCGCCGGGCTCGTCTAGGCGTCGGGCGCCGGAAAGGGCCCAGCCCTTTCATCCGCCTTTCATCTTCGGGCGTACGCTTGCCTGGAGATGCGCGTCCTGATCGTCGAAGACCACATCAAGATGGCTGGACTGATCCGGCGTGGGCTGCGCGGCGAGGGGATCGCCGCCGACATCGCCGTCAAGGGCGAGGACGCGCTCTGGATGGCTGAGGCGACCGCCTATGACGCGATCGTCCTGGACATCATGCTGCCCGGGATCGACGGGCTCGAGGTGTGCAGGCGACTGCGGTCCGCCGGGGTCTGGACGCCCATCCTGCTGCTGACCGCGCGCGACGGCGTCCGCGACCGGGTCGCCGGCCTCGACGGCGGCGCCGACGACTACCTGACGAAGCCGTTCGCCTTCGCCGAGCTGCTCGCCCGGCTGCGGGCGCTGGTGCGCCGCGGCTCGATCGAGCGTCCGGTCGAGCTGCGGGTCGG
Source organism: uncultured Solirubrobacterales bacterium (assembly GCA_963811505.1). GTDB lineage: Bacteria > Actinomycetota > Thermoleophilia > Solirubrobacterales > 70-9 > WHSW01. Next base: position 442,873 of record CAWERC010000003.1, read on the forward strand.
CGACCTCAGCCTCGACCCCGCCACCAAGCGCGTGCGGCGCGGCGACGCCGAGATCTCGCTCTCGGCGAAGGAGTTCGCCCTCCTGGAGACATTCATGCGCCGGCCCGGCGAGGTGCTCTCGCGCTACGCGCTGCTCGAGCAGGCCTGGGACTACGACTACGAGAACCGCTCGAACGTCGTCGACTCCTACGTCCGCTTCCTGCGGCGCAAGATCGATCAGCCGTTCGGGACCGACTCGATCGAGACCGTGCGCGGGTCGGGCTACCGGCTGCGGGAGAGCGGAGGATCGTGAGGCGCCTGCCGATCCGCCTCCGCGTCACCCTGGCCTTCGCCGGGGTGATGGCGATTGTCTTCGTCGCGGTCGGCCTCTTCCTCTACCTGCGCCTGCAGTCCCAGCTCGACGAGTCGCTCGAGACCGCGCTGCGTTCGCGCGCGACCGAGGTGTCGGCGCTCGCGGGCCAGGCCGGCGGGCAGCTCTCCGACTCCGATCCGCTGGTCGAGCAGGACGAGAGCTTCGCTCAGATCCTCACCCCGGACGGGCAAATCGTCGACTCGACCGCGCAGCTCGGCGACAGCCCCGTGCTCGATCGCGCCCAGCTCGGCCAGGCCGCGGACGGGGCGACCTTCTTCGACGAGTCCGGGATCCCCGGGATCGAGGGCGAGGCACGGCTCCTGGCCACACCGGTCGAGGCGTCCGGCGGGACGCGGATCGTGGTCGTCGGCTCCTCGCTGGGCGATCGCGACGAGGCGCTCTCCGGGCTCGCGAGGCTGATGGCGATCGGCGGGCCGGTCGCATTGCTGCTCGCCTCGCTGGCCGGCTACGCGATGGCGGGCGCCGCGCTGCGCCCGGTCGAGTCGATGCGCCGGCGCGCCGCCGAGATCTCGGCCACCGATCCCGGCGCCCGGCTCCCGGTCTCCGAGGCCGGCGACGAGCTCAGCCGCCTCGCCGAGACCCTGAACACGATGCTAGGCCGGCTGGAGGAGGCGCTGGCGCGGGAGCGGCGCTTCGTCGACGACGCCAGCCACGAGCTGCGCACCCCGCTGGCGCTGCACCGGGTCGAGCTCGAGCTCGCTCTGCTCCACGCCGCCGACGAGGCCGAGCTGCGCGCGGCGATCGCCTCGGCGATCGAGGAGATCGACCGCCTGATCGGGCTCGCCGAGCAGCTGCTGGTCGTCGCCCGCTCCGAGGACGGCGAGGTGGCCATCGACCGTCAGCCGTTCGCGGTCGAGGACGTCCTGGCGGCGATCGAAGCGCGCTTCGCCGCCCGGGCGGGCCAGGCGCAGCGGTCGGTCGGTCACGAGCCGGCGGCCGAGCTGGTGCTCGAGGCGGACCGGCTGCGGGTCGAGCAGGCGCTCACGAACATGGTGGAGAACGCGCTCCGCCACGGCGGCGGTTCGGTGCGACTGGAGGCGCGTCGCAACGGCGCCGCGGTGGAGCTCCACGTCACCGACGAGGGCGCGGGCATGCCCGAGGACTTCATCGCCCGCGCCTTCGAGCGCTTCAGCCGTTCCGATGCCGCCCGAGCCCGCGGCGGCACCGGCCTCGGCCTGGCGGTGGTCGACTCGATCGCGCGCGCCCACGGCGGCTCGGCTCACGCCCGCAACCGGCCCGAGGGCGGCGCGGACGTCTGGATCGAGCTCCCGCTCTAGCTCCGAGCCCGCTCCTCATCGGCCAGGCCGGTGGCCCTCGGGGTGGGCGGGCCGCCGGGGCGCGGCCGGTCCATGAGCGCCGCGGCTGTTTCGCGTCACCCCGCGCACCCCGCGTGTCACACACTTGACGATCTAAGCCCGGATCCGCTCGCCCTTGGGATCGAAGAGCGGCTCGGCCGCGACCTCGCCGGCGATCCACTCCCCGAAGATCTCGACCTCGACCGCCGTCCCGGGCTCGGCGCTCGCCGGCGGCAGGTACGCGTAGGCGATCGAGCGCTCGACGGTATAGCCGTAGCCGCCCGTCGTGACGCGCCCGGCGATCTCGCCCTCGACCCGGACCGGCTCGTTGCCGAGCGCGACCGAGCGCGGGTCGGCGAGCACCAGGCAGCAGAGCCGTGTGCGCGGGCCGCGTTCCTTCGCCTCCGCCAGCGCCTCGCGGCCGTTGAAGCCGCCCTCCTTGTCGAGCTTGACGCAGAAGCCGACCCCGCCCTCGTAGGGCGTCTCGTCCGGCGTGATGTCCGCTCCCCAGACCCGATAGCCCTTCTCCAGCCGCATCGAGTCGATCGCGCGGTAGCCGCCGGCGACGATCCCGTGCTCCGACCCGGCCTCCCAGAGCTTCCTCCAGAGGCCGAGCCCGTACTCGGTCGGGCAGTAGAGCTCCCAGCCGAGCTCGCCGACGTACGTGACCCGCAGGGCGCGCACGGGGGCGCCGCCGACGGTGATTTCGCGCACCGACATGTAGGGAAACGCCTCGTTGCCGAGGTCAGCCGGCGTCAGCGGCGCGAGCACGTCGCGGGTCCGCGGGCCCCAGATCCCGAAGCACGACCAGGCCGCGGTCACGTCGCGGACCTGGGCCGAGCCGTCCTCCGGCAGGTGCTTGCGGATCCACTCGCGGTCGTGGTTGCCGAACGCCGTCCCGGTGACGATCGAGAACAGCTCCTCGCCGAGCCGGGCGACGGTGAAGTCGCACTCGATTCCGCCGCGGCGGTTGAGCATCTGGGTGTAGGTGATCTTCCCCACGTCGCGCGCCACGCGGTTGTCGCAGAGGCGCTCGAGCAGCGCCGCGGCGCCGGCCCCCTCGATCTCCATCTTCGCGAACGAGGACTCATCGAATATCGCCACGGCCTCACGAGTGGCTCGATGCTCGGCGCCGATCGCCGGCGACCAGTGCTTGCCGGCCCAGCCGCGCGGGCGCAGCGACTCGTCCCCCGCCGCCGCGTTGGACTCGTACCAGTTGACCCGCTCCCAGCCCGACTTCTCACCGAAGGCTGCGCCGTGCTCGGTGTGCCAGGCGTTCGCCGCCGAGATCCGCAGCGGCCGGCCCGCCTGGCGCTCGTGGTTCGGATAGCGGATGTCGTAATAGGTCTCGTACGTCTCGCGCACGCGGGCGTGCGTGTAGGCCGGGGAGCGGTACTGGGCGCCGAACCTGCGCACGTCCATCTCCCAGAGGTCGAGGCCGGGCTCGCCCTCGGCGATCCACTCGGCGATCTGCCAGCCGATCCCGCCGGCGCCGGCGAGCCCGTGCGCGCAGAACCCGGCGGCGACGAAGAGCCCCCGCACCTCCGACTCGCCGAGGCAGAACTCGTTGTCGGGCGTGAACGCCTCCGGCCCGTTGATCAGCTTCGTGATCTTCACCTCGTCCATGGCCGGCACGCGGCGCCTCGAGTTCTCCGTGATCTCCTCGAACCGGTCCCACTCGTCCTCCAGCAGGCGGCCGTTGAAGTCGGGCGGGATCCGGTCGAGCCCGGCGGTGCCGTCCGGGAGGAAGGCGGGCTTGGACTGGCGCTCGTAGCCGCCCATGACGAGGCCGTCGCCGTCCTCGCGGAAGTAGATCAGCAGGTCGGGGTCGCGCAGCGTGGCCAGCCGCTCGCCGCCGCGGTCTCGAAAAGGCTGGGTGACCAGGTACTGGTGAGACATCGGGATCACCGGGACCCGGATCCCGGCGAGGCGCCCGATCTCGGCCGCGTACATCCCGGCGGCGATCACGACCACCCCGGTCTCGATCCGGCCCCGCTCCGTCTCCACGGCCCGCACCCGCCCGTCGCCGACCTCGATCCCGGTCACGCGGGTGTTCTGGAACACCTCCACCCCGCCCTCGCGACGCGCAACGTCGGCGAGCGAGTAGGTGAGCTGCGCCGGATCGATGTAGCCGTCGGTCGGCAGCCAGGCCGCGCCGAGCACGCCGTCGGTCGACATCAGCGGGAAGCGCTGCCGCGCCTCATCGGCCGAGATCAGGTCGAGCGGCAGGCCGAACGTCTTCGCCCAGCCAGCCTGACGGCGAAGCTCCTCCATCCGCTCCTCGCTGGAGGCGAGCCGCATGCCGACCCGCACTCGACCCAGCCGGGGTCGAGCTCGGACTCGGTCGCCAGGCCGCGGTAGACGTCGACCGAGTGCATCATCATCTTCGTCAGCGGTCACCGAGCCGCGCAGCTGGCCGACCAGGCCCGCCGAGTGGAAGGTCGATCCCGAGGTGAGCTCGGCGCGCTCGAGCAGGACGACGTCGTCGTAGTCGAGCTTCGCCAGGTGGTAGGCGATCGACGCGCCGCCGACGCCGCCGCCGATGATCACGCAGCGGGCCGAGTCCGGGAGGTCAGTCCGGGGGCTCACGCGCCTCCCGCAGCCAGGCGTCGAAGTCGGGATTCGCGGCCGTCTCCAGCATGCGCTTGAAGTGCGTGTCGGCGTAGTCGACGAAGTCGAAGTCGAGCTCCGAGACGACGGTCTGGACGACGCCCCACATCGCCTCGCGGAAGTCGGACATAAACCACATCAGCCGCAAGGCGGCAAGCCGCCTTGCGGGTTGGTCAAGGTCCGCGCTTGGCCCGAAGTAGGCCTCCAGCAGGGCAACTTGGCCGGTGGTCGTCGAGCTCGTTGTTGACCGCGAAGTTGCCAGGTCGAAGTAGCGGTCGCCCATCCCCGCGTACTCCCAGTCGACGATCCAGATCTGGGCGGCGCCGCGGATGAAGTTCGCCGCCAGCAGGTCGTTGTGGCAGGGGACCGGATCGTGCTCGGTCCCGCTCAGGGTCCGCTCGATCTCGCCCGCGCGCCGCAGCGCCTCGGCGTATGCCTCCGGCAGCTCGGCGCCGCGCTCGACCGCGGTGCCCGCGTACGTCTCGACAACCCGGAACGAGTCGAATCTGGTCGGCAGCGGCTCGCCGAGCTCGTGGATCGCCCGCAGCGAACGCGCCACCTCGGTCATCGTCTCCGGCTCCCGCAGGTCGGCGGGCTCCATCCCCTCCCCGTCGACGAACACGGTGACGATCGCCTGCGGCTCGTCGAGCGTCGCCGCCACCGGCGGCGCGATCCCGATCGCCGCCGCGCGCTCGTTCGCGATCTTCTCGGCGCCGCGGTCGATCTCGAGCAGCGAGGTGTCCTTGCCGGGGACGCGGATCACGTAGTCGGTGCCGCCGAGGCGGGCGCGGTAGTTGCGGTTGGTGATCCCGCCCTCGAGCGGCTCGGGCTCGCGCTCCGATTCGCCCAACGTGCGAGCGAGCCGTTGAACGATCAGGCCCACCTCGGAATTCGGCCCTTGACGCGCGTCGGGTTCCGGGTTTAGGGTCGGGTCGTTCATAGGTCCGTCCGGTACACCTTTTAGCTGTACCACCCCCCAGAGGGAGGAGTCAAGGATGAGTGGATCCGCCCCGGCCGATCGCGACGAGCAACGCCTCGCCGAGCTCGGCTACAAGCAGGAGCTCGAGCGCGGCTGGACCAGGTTCACGAACTTCGCGATCTCGTTCTCGATCATCTCCGTCCTCGCCGGCTGCTTCACGGTCTTCTACGTGGGGTGGAACAACGGTGGCCCGATCGCGATCTCGATCGGCTGGCCGGTCATCGCGCTGATCATCCTCACGGTCGCCGTCAGCATGTCCGAGCTCGCGTCGGCGTTTCCGACGGCCGGCGGTCCGTACTGGTGGGCCCACAAGCTCGGCGGCGCCGGCTGGTCGTGGTTCACCGGCTGGTTCAACGTCGTCGGTCTGATCGGAATCGTCGCCTCCGTGGACTACGTGCTCGCGTTCTTCCTGAACCAGCTCTTCGGCCTCTGGGGCTGGGATCTGGGCTTCATCAACTTCGGCGACACCGAGCACGTCATCCAGGAGATCTTCTGGGTTTACGCGGTGATCCTTGCGCTGCACGCCCTGATCAACATCTTCTCTCACCGATTGCTCGCGCTGTTCAACACCGTCTCGGTCTGGTGGCACGTGATCGGGGTGCTGATCATCATCGGGATCCTCATCATCGTCCCGGACAGCCACCAGAGCGCCGACTTCGTCTTCACCGAGAGGCTCAACAACTCCGGCTTCAACGAGGGATTGACCACCGGCGGCCTCTACTGGTTCCTCGTCCTGCCGGTCGGCTTCCTGCTCACCATGTACACGATCACCGGCTACGACGCCTCGGCGCACGTGGCCGAGGAGACGGTGGGCGCCGAGCAGGCGGCGGCGAAGGGCATCTGGCAGTCCGTGGCGTCCTCCGCATTGATCGGCTGGTTCGTGCTGCTCGCGATCCTGTTCGCCGCCACCAACGTCGACGCCGTCAACGAGGGCTTCGGCAGCTCGATCGCCGTCTTCACCTCAGCCGACATGAACCAGAACTGGGCCGAGGCCATCCTCGTGATCGCCTGCGTCGGCCAGTTCTTCTGCGGTATGGCATGCGTGACCAGCTGTTCGCGGACCTTCTTCGCGTTCTCGCGTGACCGAGCCACCCCGGGCCATCAGGTCTGGAGCCGGGTGAGCGGGAAGGCGTGCCCGTGATGGCCGTGCTCGGCAGCTGCGCGCTCGCCTTCCTGATCGTGCTGCCCGCGCTGTTCGCGCACGACACCTTGGTGCCGCCGGTTGCGTTCTTCGCGGTCACCGCGATCGGCACGATCGGCCTCTACATCGCCTACGTGACGCCGGTCTACCTGCGCTGGCGCGCGGGCGACTCTTTCGAGCCGCGTTCGTGGACGCTCGGGCCGCGGTACAAGTGGATCAACGCGATCGCGGTGCTCTTCGTGATCGTGATGTTCGTCGTCCTCTGCCTGCCGGCGTACAGCACGGGCGTCCCGTGGGAGGACGACTTCGACTGGAACGCCTTCAACTACACGCCGCTCGTCGTCGGAGTGGTTCTGCTCGGCACGGGCCTCGCGTGGTTGCTCGGCATGAACAAGCGCTACACCGGTCCGATCCGGCAGATCGAGTTCGACGAGGGCATGGGCATCGTCGAGGAGAAGCCGGTCGAGCCCGAGCCGCCCCCGCCGGCGGCACCCGCAAGCTAGAAGGGGCTCACGCGGCCCACGCGACGCCGCGCCCGGTTTGGTCCTAGACCGAGTCGAGCGCGGCGGTCGCCTGCACGAACGCACGCCAGCGCTCGTGCTCGGCCGAGCGCCAGACGGCGTCGCGGCGCGGCTCGACGCTGCGGTCGACCGGTAGCAGCTCGGCCGCCTCGGCCAGCGAGGCGATCGTCCCCGACGCCCACCGCCGCCAGCGCGGCCGCGCCGAGCACGGTCGCGTCGGCGCCCGCGGCCTCTACGGTGGCGCCGATCGCGTCGGCCTGCAGCTCGAGCATCAGCGGCTCGTTCGTGACCCCGCCGTCGACCCGCAGGCCGGTCGACGTCCACCGACTCGCGGATCGCCTCGACGACGTCGGCGACCCGCCAGGCGATCCCCTCGAGCGCTGCGCGCGCCACCTGGGCGCGCGGTCGTGCCGCCGCTGATCCCGGCGAGCACGGCGCGGGCGTCGGGCCGCCACCAGGGCGCGCCGATGCCGGCCAGCCCGGGAAGCACCAGCGCGCCGCCCGACTCCTCCGCCTCCGCGGGCGAGCTCGCCCAGCGCCGGCGGGTCGGCGGCGATGCCCGAGCTCGCGACACATCCACTCGAGCATCGCCCCGGCGGCGAAGACGCCGCCGTCGAGCGCGTACTCGACCCTGCCGTCGATCCGCCAGGCGATCGTCGGCAGCAGGCCGCCGGCCGGCTCCGGGACCTCCTCGCCGACGTGGGCGAGGACGAACACCCCGGTGCCGTACGTCGCCTTGACCCGGCCCGGGACGACCGCGCCGGCGCCCGGCGAGCGCCGCCTGCTGGTCGGGGGCCTGCCCGCAGAGCGGCAGCTCGACCGGCCAGCTCGGGTGGCTCAGCGTCCCGAGCTCGCCGGCGGTGTCGCGGATCTCGGGCAGGACCTCCGGCGGGACGCCGAAGATCTCGCACAGCCGGGCATCGAACCCCGGCGCGTCGATCCGCTGCAGCTGGGTCCGCGAGCCCGTCGACGGGTCGGTGGCGAAGCCGGCGCCGAGGCGGTCGCAGAGGAAGGAGTCGACCGTGCCCATGCGCAGCGTCCCGGCGTCGCGGGCGTGCCGCGACCGCGTCGTCGTGCTCGAGCAGCCAGGCGAGCTTGGCGGCCGAGAAGTAGGGGTCGAAGGGCAGGCCGCTTGCGGCCCTGACCTCGTCCTCGCGGTCGGCGAGCCGGTCGAGCACCTCCTGCGAGCGCTTGTCCTGCCAGACGACGATCGGGCTCAGCGGCTCGCCGGACTCCGCGTCCCAGGCGAGCACCGACTCGCCCTGGTGGTCGAGCCCGCAGGCGACGACCTCGCCCGGCGCGTCGGCGAGCAGCTCGCCGACTGCGTCGACCACAGCGGCCAGGACCTCGTTGCCGTCCTGCTCGACCCAGCCGGGCTGCGGGATGGCGGTTGACCTTGTCCCGGCGCGCTTCCGCCACCGGCTTCAGCTCGCGCGTCGAAGAGCGCCGCCTTGACGCCGGTCGTGCCCTCGTCGATTCCGAGCAGCAGCCGATCGCTCATCGGAGGAGCGAACTCCCGCTGCGCCGGCGCGGCGCCACCACGGCTCGTCGCCGGCCGTCGGGGCTCGGTCGCGCGGCAGCTCGCGCTCGGGACCGAGCTCGACCCCGGCCTCGCCGACCAGGCCGAGCGACGTGGTCGGCGATCCCGAGCGAGGCGGTGAGCCCGGTCGAGCGGATCGCGGCGACGTTGATCAGCCGCGGGCACGCCGCCGACGGGCCGATCACGTAGTTGCAGCCGTTCGGCCGGCCGGGCGCAGGCCGGCGTAGCTGGCGATCGGCTCGGCGCCCTCGAGCGCCGGCAGCATCGCGACGGCCTGCCGCATCACCTCGTCGAACGCCTCGGCGCGCACCGACCAGTCGTCCTTGTCGTCCTGGTCGATGCGCGGTCGGCCCGGCGATCACCTTGCCGTCGACGGTCGGGAAGACGAGCACCCCCTTCGTCCGCATCGTCCGGCACCGGGAGCAGGATCCGCTCCGAGCGGGCGGCCGTCGGGAGGATCGAAGACGAAGAACTCGCCCTTGCGCGGGTAGATCTCGAACGACTCCGTCGCCGGCCAGCCGCGCGACCTCGTCGGCGCGCAGCCCGGCGCAGTTGACCGCGACCGCGCAGCTCACGCCGCTCCGCCGTCGGCGGTGCTCAGCGTCAGGCCCGTCGGCATGGGTCTCGATCGCCGTCGACCCGCGCGCCGAGCCGCACCTCCGACCCGCCGGCCACCGCGGCCGCGGCCAGCGCCTCGGTGTAGGCGACCGGGTCGGTCACGGCCTCGCCGGGGACCTCGAGCACGCCGTCGTCGGCCATCGAGCGTCTCGACGCCGTTGCGCGGCCGCGTTCGGCGGCCCACGCGGCGACGGTCTCGCGCTCGGCATCCGACCGCGGCCGCAGCACCGCTCCGCAGCGGATCACCGGGAACCTCGAGCCGCTCGAGCACGGGTCGCGCAGAGCTGCCGGCGCGCAGGATCAGCTCGGTCTCCAGCTCGCCCGGCCCGGAGTCGAAGCCGGTGTGAAGGATCCCTGAGTTGCTGCCGCTCGCGGCCAGCGCCAGCTCGGCCTCGGCCTCGAGCAGCGACCACGGGCACGCCTCGAGCGGCGAGCGCGTGGGCGACCGCCGCCCCGACGACCCCGCCGCCGATCACCGCCACCGCCACGTCGCCCGAGCTTGACAAGCCCGGGCCCCCGGATAGGCTGCCGCACAATGGTGCGATGAGCGCACCATATAGCCGATACCGACGCAGGAGGAGCGGATCAGATGGCAAGCGAACGGCCGGGCGGGCCGGGCGGCAACGCCGGGATGCTCTCGCTGGACGACCTGGGCAAGGCGGCGAAGGACGGCACGATCGACACGGTCGTCACCGCCTTCACCGACATGCAGGGGCGGCTGTTCGGCAAGCGGATCCAGGTCGAGTACTTCCTCGACGAGGTCGCCGACCACGGGGTCGAGGGCTGCAACTACCTGCTCGCCCTCGACATGGAGATGGATCCGGTGCCCGGTTATGAGATGGCGAACTGGGAGGGCGGCTACGGGGACTTCGGGATCGTCCCCGACATGGCAACCCTGCGGGCGGTTCCGTGGCTCGATCGCACCGCGCTGGTGCTCTGCGACGTCGTCAACCACGACGGCTCGCCGGTCGTCGCCTCGCCCCGCCAGGTGCTGATCGCCGTCTACGAGCGCGCCCGCGAGATGGGCTACCTGCCGATGATGGCCTCCGAGCTCGAGTTCTACCTCTACAAGGAGAGCTACGCCGAGGCGCACGAGAAGGACTACTCGGGGCTGACGCCGACGATCCCCTACATCCTCGACTACCACATCCTCGCCACGACGATGGACGAGCAGTACCTCGGCGCGATCCGCCGCGGGATGCACGCCGCCGGGATCCCGATCGAGTTCTCGAAGGGCGAGGCCTGGTACGGACAGCACGAGGTCAACACGCGCTACGCCGACGCGGTCACCTCGGCCGACCGGCACACGGTCTACAAGAACGGCGTCAAGGAGATCGCGTTCATGAACGGGATCTCGGCGACCTTCATGGCGAAGCCGTCGGAGAAGGACATCGGCAGCTCCTGCCATATCCACACCAGCCTCGTAGGTGAGGACGGCAACAGCGTCTTCGTCGACGGGGAGGAGGAGAACGACACGTTTCGCCACTTCCTCGGCGGCATGCGGGCCCACATCCGCGAACTGGCGTTGTTCGTGGCGCCGGCGATCAACTCCTACAAGCGCTACGCGGCCGAGAGCTGGGCGCCGACCTCGGTCTCCTGGGGCCGCGACAACCGCACCTGCGGCTTCCGGATCGTCGGCCACGGCCAGTCGCGGCGAATCGAGTGCCGGATTCCGGGCGCGGACGCCAACCCGTACCTCGCGTTTGCGGCCCTGCTCGCGGCGGGCCTCGACGGGGTCGAGAACCAGATCGATCCCGGCCCCGAGCTGAAGGGCAACGCCTACGAGGAGGGCGAGGCGGAGGGCTTCCCGGCGGCGCTGCGCGAGGCCGTCGACCTGTGGGAGCAGAGCGCGTTCGCGAAGCAGGCATTCGGCGAGGCGGTCTGGGCTCACTACCTCAACTACGGACGCACCGAGCAGCGGCTCTTCGACGAGGTCGTCACCGACTACGAGCGCCGGCGCATGTTCGAACGCGGCTGAGGCGGGGATGGGCCGGCCAGTGATCGGCATCTGCGCGATGATCGAACGAGCCGCCTGGACGGTCTGGGAGGACGTGGAGGTCAACGTCTCGCAGCGCACCTACTCCCGCGGGGTCGCCGCCGCGGGCGGCCTGCCGGTCATCCTGCCGCCCGACGACGCCGGCGCCGAGTCACCTGAGCAGCTGCTCGAGATGCTCGACGGGCTCCTCCTCGCCGGCGGCTCCGACATCGACCCGAAGACCTACGGCGCCGAGGCGGAACCCGAGACGACCGGATCGCGCGCCGAGCGCGACCGCTTCGAGGTCGCCCTGGCGCGGGGCGCGCTCGAACGCGAGCTGCCCCTGCTCGGCGTCTGCCGTGGGATGCAGCTGCTCAACGTCGCCTGCGGTGGGTCGCTGATCCAGCACCTGCCCGATTCGGCCGTCCACGTCCATACCCCGGGCGTCTTCGCCGACCACGAGGTGCGGCTGGCGCCCGGCTCGCTGGCGGCGCGGGCGGCCGGCGCCGAGCGTATCGCGATCCGCTCACACCACCACCAGGGGATCGACCGGCTCGGCGACAGCCTCGTCGCCAGCGGCTGGTCGGAGCCCGGCGAGACGATCGAGGCGATCGAGGCCCGCGACGGGCGCTGGGCGCTCGGGGTCCTCTGGCATACGGAGGAGGAGCGCGAGAGCCCGGTGCTGGGTGCGCTGACGGCCGCGGCGGCGAAGGAGGTGGTCGCGTGAGCGGGGACGCGATCGGCGTCATCGAGCCGGCGACCGAGCGGGTGATGGCGGAGGTCGCGCGAGCCGGGATCGAGGAGACCGACGCGGCCGTCGGCGCGGCCAAGGCCGCCTTCCCTGGGTGGCGCGCGGTCTCGCCGGAAGACCGCGCGAAGCTCCTCCTGCGGATCGCCGAGGCGGTGGCTGACCGCGCCGAGGAGCTCGCGACGCTCGAGGCGCGCAACGCCGGCAAGCCGATCGGCGACGCGCGCGGCGAGATCGAGATGGTCGCCGAGTGCTTCCGTTACTACGCCGGCGCTCCGGAGCGCCTGCTCGGGCAGACGATCCCGGTCGCCGGTGGGGTCGACATGACCTTCCGCGAGCCACTCGGCGTCGTCGGCCTGATCACGCCCTGGAACTTCCCGCTCGCGATCGCGTCGTGGAAGGTCGCGCCGGCGCTCGCCGCCGGCAACACGATCGTCCTCAAACCGGCCGAGCTGACCCCGCTGACGGCGCTGGAGCTGGAGCGGATCGCGCTCGACGCAGGGCTCCCCGAGGGGGTGTTCAGCGTCGTCGCGGGGTCGGGCTCGGTATGCGGCAAGCGGCTGGTCGAGCACCCGGACGTCGCCAAGATCGCGTTCACCGGCTCGACCGAGGTGGGCCGCGGGATCGCGGCGAGCGCGGCGCGGACGATCAAGCGGGTGACGCTCGAGCTCGGCGGCAAGTCGGCGAACGTGATCTTCGCGGACGCCGACCTCGATGCTGCGGCCGCGTCCGCGCCGGCGGCGGTGTTCGGCAACGCCGGCCAGGACTGCTGCGCGCGCTCGCGGATCCTGGTCGAGCGGGCGGCGATGGACGGGTTCATGGCGGGCCTGGAGCGCGCCGTGACCTCGATCGTCGTCGGCGACCCGCTCTCGGAGCGAACGGAGATGGGTCCGCTGATCTCCGCCGACCAGCGTGAGGCGGTCTCGTCGTTCGTGCCCGACGACGCCCCGGTCGCGATCCGCGGCAGCGCGCCCGACGGGCCCGGGTTCTGGTTCGCGCCCACCGTGCTGGCCCCGGTCTCGAACACCGACCGCGCCGCCACCGAGGAGATCTTCGGCCCGGTGGCCTGCGTGATCCCGTTCGAGGGCGAGGAGGAGGCGGTGGCGATCGCAAACGAGACGATCTACGGGCTCTCCGGCTCGATCTGGACCCGCGACGGCGCGAAGGCGCTGCGGATGGCGCGAGCGATCGAGACCGGCGTGCTCTCGATCAACTCGAACACCTCGGTTCGGGTCAGCACGCCGTTCGGCGGCTTCAAGCAATCCGGCGTCGGCCGCGAGCTCGGCCCCGGCGCCCTCGAGCACTACACCGAGGTCAAGAACGTCTTCTACGCCACGGAGGGATAGATGCGACTCAAGGACAAGGTCTGCGTCATCACCGGAGCCGCGAGCGGAATCGGCGCGGAATCGGCGCGACTGTTCGCCGCCGAGGGGGCCACCGTGGCCGGGGTCGACGTCTCCCCCGGCGCCGAGGGCGCGCTGGCGCTCGAGGCCGACGTCACCGACGAGCAGCAGGTGATCGACCTCTACGCCCGGGTGAGGGAGGAGCTCGGGCGCATCGACGTGCTGTTCAACAACGCGGGCATCAATCCCAACGACGACATGAGCGTGACCGAGACCGGGCTCGACGCCTGGCAACGCGTCCAGGACGTCAACGTCCGCGGAGTGTTCCTGTGCTGCAAGCACGGGATCCCCCATCTGCTCGAAGCCGGGGGTGGGTCCGTGATCAACACCGCGTCGTTCGTCGCCGTGATGGGGGCCGCGGTCTCGCAGATCTCCTACACGGCCTCGAAGGGCGCCGTCCTGGCGATGTCGCGCGAGCTCGGGGTCGAGTTCGCGCGCCGCGGCGTGCGCGTCAACGCACTCTGCCCGGGGCCGATCAACACCCCGCTCCTTCAGGAGCTGTTCGCCTCGGACCCGGAGAAGGCCGCGCGCCGCCTCGTCCATTTGCCCATGGGCCGCTTCGGCGAGCCCGAGGAGATCGCTCGAGCGGCCCTCTTCCTCGCCTCGGACGAGTCGTCCTTCATCACCGCCTCGACGTTCATGGTCGACGGCGGGCTGTCCGGCGCGTACCTCACGCCGCGGGACTGAGACCCGATTTGAGCGGCGGGCCGCCGTGCGTTACGGTGCCGCTTGCGATCGTCAAGCAGGGAGGCTGCGAAATGCACGGGGTCGCCGATCACGGACGAGGAAGGGGGATGGCAAGGCTTGCCCTCGGGGCGGTGGGGTTCGTCGCGGTCGCGCTGCTCGCCTCCGACGGCAGCGCTGCCCAGAACGACACGACCCTGATCAGCATCGCCCAGGTCGTGCCCGGCGGCAAGGCGAACGCGGACTCCTTCTCGGTGTCCTCATCGGCGGACGGCCGCTTCGTCGCGTTCAGCACTCTCGCCAACAACCTCGTCCCCGAGGACACGAACACCGACGAGGACGTCTACGTGCGCGACACGGTCGACGACACGATCACGCTGATCACGCCCGGCGACGGCCCGGATGACGCCGGCGGCAACCTGCCCTCGATCTCCGACGACGGCCAGCGCGTGGCGTTCAGGTCGTTCGATCAGCTGACCGCCGATGACACGAACAACGCCAACGATGCCTACGTCTTCGACTTCGGCACCGGGGTGACCACGCTGGCGAGCCGGGCGACGGGCACAGGCCCCGCCGGGACCGAGGGCATCTTCAGCTCCATTGCCATCTCGGGCGACGGGAGCTCCGTCGCCTTCTCCTCTCGCGACAACACCCTCGATCCGGCCCACGACACCGATGTGAGCACCACGGGCGCCGCCACGGACATCTTCGTCCGCGACCTCGACACCGACACGACCGAGCTCGTCAGCCGCAACGCCACGGCCGACGGCAACTCCGCGGCCCTGCGGCCTTCACTGGACGAGGACGGCAGCCACGTCGGCTTCGACACCAGCTCCACGAACCTCAGCGCCGCCGACACCGACACAACCGACGACGTCTACGTCTTCAACCGCGCCACCGAGACCCTCACCCTCGTCAGCCGAGCCAACGGTGCCGCGGGAGCGAAGGGAAACGCCTCCTCCAAGGGCCCATCGCTCACCGCGGACGGCAACGAGGTCGCGTTCTCCAGCGACGCCACCAACCTCGACCCTGACGATCCGGCAGGCGAGGCCGCGGCCCACGTGACCGATGTCTACGTCCGCAAGATCTCGACGAACGCGACCGAGCTGACCAGCCGCGCGACAGGGGCCTCCGGCGCGAGCGCCAACAAGGTCGCCCAAAGCGCGACGATCTCCGCGGACGGCACCCAGGTCGTCTTCCTCAGCCCGGCGGACAATCTCAGCCCCGACCAACCGGACCCGACCAATGCCCAGAACCAGGCGTACCTCCGCGATCGGGCCACCGACACGACGAGCCTCGAGTCGCGCGCCGATGGCGCGGCGGGCCCGATCGCCGACGCGAACTTGGACCTCGCCGAGATCTCCAGCGACGGAACGGCTCTGGCGTTCGCAAGCCGGGCGACCAACCTCGATCCGGCGGACACCGACTCGGTGCTGGACGTCTTCCTGCGGGACATGGGAGCTGGCCAAACGGAGCTGGCCAGCCAGTCGCCGGTCGAGCCTCCGGTCAACGCGAACGGCGAGTCGCGCGACCCGGCGATCTCGGCGGACGGGCGGTACGTCGCCTTCAGCTCGTTCGGCACCAACATCGATCCCGCCGCGACCGACAACCGCTCGGACGTCTTCGTCCGCGACACCCAGACCGGCGTCACCGTGCTCGCCAGCCGCGAGGGCGAGTCCGGGCCGGAGGGCGACGACGGGTCGGTCCATCCCTCGATCTCGGCCGACGGGCGCTACGTGGCGTTCGAGTCCGAGGCGGAGAACCTCGTCGCGACCGACGGCGACGGCCAGCCCGACGTCTACGTCCGCGACCTGGTCGCGAACACGACGACGCTGGTCAGCGTCCACAACGACGGTTCGAACGTGGGCGGCTTCCCTGCCGAGCCGTCGATCTCGGGCGACGGCACGCGAATCGCGTTCGACGTCGACATCTCCTACCGCGGCGGCGACGACAACGGGCTCAACGACATCTACGTTCGCGACCTGGCCGCGGACGAGACGCTGCTCGTCAGCCGTGCCGACGGTTCGTCGGAGGTCGGCGACGGTGACTCGCGCGTGCCCGAGATCTCCGCCGACGGCGGCTCGGTCGCCTTCGAATCGACGGCCGACAACCTGACGGACGACGGCGCGTCGCCGGTCCAGCAGGTGTTCGTGCGCACGATCGACGGCGATCAGACGGTTCTCGCCAGCCGCGCCGACGGCGCCAACGGGGCGACCGGCAACGCGGAGGCGCGCGAGCCGGCGATCTCGGGCGACGGCACGGTCGTCGCCTTCCAGAGCGACAGCAGCAACCTCGACCCGGACAAGACGTCGACCACGACCCAGGTCTTCGTCCGCGATCTCGAGGCCCTGGACACCGACGTCGGCAGCCGAGCAACCGATGGGTCGGTCGCAAACAACTCCTCGAACTCGCCCGACCTCTCCGACGACGGGACTTACATCGGCTTCCGGTCGAGTGGCACGAACCTCGACCCGGGCGCCATCAACAGCCGGCCCGACGTCTTCCACCGCGACCTGGCGGCCGGCGCCACGGTCCTGGCCAGCCGCGCCGACGGCTTCAGCGGGGCCGAGGGCAACGAGACCGCCGACGATGCCTCGCTCTCCGAGCACGGCCGCTTCGTCGCCTTCGAGTCGAACGCCAGCAACCTCGATCCGGCCGACACCGACCCGACCACCGACGTCTACCTCCGCGACGTGCTCGGCGCCGATACGGTCGCGCCGGAGACGACGATCACGGGCGGTCCCGCCGAAGGGTCGCTGCACAACACGAACCAGTTCACGTTCACGTTCACGGTCGACGAGCCCGGGTCGACCAGCGAATGCCGGATCGACGGCGGGGCGTTCAGCGCGTGCTCGGGGAGCTTCGACACGCCGGCGCTCGGTCAGGGGTCGCATACGTTCGAGGTGCGAAGCACCGACCGGGTCGGCAACGTCGAAGCACCGGCGGCCTCACGTACGTTCACCGTCGACACGATCGCCCCGAACACGTCGCTGACCAGCCCGCCCTCGGGGCCGATCAACGACTCGACCCCGAGCTTCGAGTTCACGTCAACGCAGGTCGGCTCGACCTTCGAATGCAAGGTCGACGGCGCGGCCTACAGCGCCTGCGCTTCGGGGATCACGGTCGGCCCGCTGGCCGACGGCGGTCACACGTTCAGGGTCCGAGCGACCGACCCGGCCGGCAACATCGACTCGAGCTCGGCGCTGGCGACGTTCACCGTCGACACCGCCGCCCCCGACACGGCGTTGACCAGCCCGCCCTCAGGGCCGATCAACGACTCGACCCCGAGCTTCGAGTTCACGTCAACGCAGGTCGGCTCGACCTTCGAATGCAAGGTCGACGGCGCGGCCTACAGCGCCTGCGCTTCGGGGATCACGGTCGGCCCGCTGGCCGACGGCGGTCACACGTTCAGGGTCCGAGCGACCGACCCGGCCGGCAACATCGACTCGAGCTCGGCGCTGGCGACGTTCACCGTCGACACCGCCGCCCCCGACACGGCGTTGACCAGCCCGCCCTCGGGGCCGATCAACGACTCGACCCCGAGCTTCGAGTTCACGTCAACGCAGGTCGGCTCGACCTTCGAATGCAAGGTCGACGGCGCGGCCTACAGCGCCTGCGCTTCGGGGATCACGGTCGGCCCGCTGGCCGACGGCGGTCACACGTTCAGGGTCCGAGCGACCGACCCGGCCGGCAACATCGACTCGAGCTCGGCGCTGGCGACGTTCACCGTCGACACCGCCGCCCCCGACACGGCGTTGACCAGCCCGCCCTCAGGGCCGATCAACGACTCGACCCCGAGCTTCGAGTTCACGTCAACGCAGGTCGGCTCGACCTTCGAATGCAAGGTCGACGGCGGCGCCTTCACCGCCTGCAACTCCGGTGACACGTTCGGGCCGCTCGCCGACGGCGCCCACACCTTCGCCGTGCGGGCGATCGATCCGGCGGGCAACACGGACCAAAGCCCCGCACAGAGCACGTTCACCGTCGACACGGGCGCCCCCGACACGGCGCTGACCAGCCCGGTACAGGGCCCGACCCCGGATTCCTCCCCGAGCTTCGACTTCACCTCGACCGAGGCCGGGTCGACGTTCCAGTGCTCGGTCGACGGCGGCGCCGCCAGCGCCTGCAACTCCGGTGACACCTTCGGGCCGCTCGCCGACGGCGACCACACCTTCGCGGTCCAGTCGACCGATCCCGCCGGCAATACGGACCAGAGCCCGGCGCAGACGTCATTCACGGTCGACACGGCCGCCCCGGACACGGCACTGACCAACCCGCCACAGGGGAACATCTCGAACCCCGCCCCGATCATCGACTTCAGCTCGCCCGACCCGGCGGCCACCTTCCAGTGCGCGCTCGACGGTGTGCCGTTCACACCATGCAACTCGGGACTGACGCTCGGCCCGCTCGCCGACGGCGAGCACACCTTCGCGGTCCGGGCGATCGATCCGGTCGGCAACATCGACCAGAGCCCGGCGCAGACGTCGTTCACGCTCGACACGCTGATCTCCGGGCGCGAGGTGAGCGCCAAGCGCAAGCAGAAGCAGCGGGGCAGGACGGTGAAGGCGGTCGCGAAGGTGGCCACGGGCGAGGCCGTCACCGCGACCCTAACCGGCAAGGTGACCCCGGGGAAGGGCCTCAAGCTCCGCGACGTGACGAAGGCGGTCGCCGACGGCGAAGGTGCGAAGCTCGTCGGCACGCTGAAGCGCAAGCAGAGCGAAGCCGTCCTCGAACAGCTCGCGGAGGGCAAGAAGCTGAAGGCGAAGCTCGTCGTCGAGATCACCGACGACGTCGGCAACCTGACCACGACGACCGAGAAGGTGAAGCTGAAGGGGTAGTCAGCCCGCGACGCGCGCGCCGGCCTGCGCGGTGGCGAGGAAGCGACGGCACAGGGCCCGGCCGAGCTCGCTCCAGGCCGCGATCTTCGCCTCGGTCTCGGGCCCGAGCACGGCCGGCTCGATCCCGATCCGGACCGCGTCGGGGTCGGTGCGATAGTCGTCGATCCAATGGGCCGCGTCGGCGGCCGAGACCTCGGGGTGCGACTGGATCCCCCAGGCCCGCTCACCCACCCGGTAGGCCTGCACGCAGACCGGGCTGCGCGCGAGGATCGCCGCATCCGGCGGCGGCACGCACTCGTAGCTGTGCCACTGGAATGCCTCGAACGACGGCGCCAGCGGCGCGAGCAGCGGGTCGGCACGACCCTCGTCGGTGAGCTCGACCCCGTGCCAGCCGATCTCGGGCTCGGGCGCCCGCCGAGCCTGGCCCCCGCCCGCCTCGACCAGCAGCTGCGATCCGAGGCAGACGCCGAGCAGCGGCACGCCGGCCTCGAGCAGCCCGGCGAGCAGCTCCACCTCCGGCGCGATCCACGCGTGGCGGTCGGGCTGGTCGACGTTCATCGCGCCGCCGAACGTCATCACCGCGTCGTAGCCGTACGGGTCCGCCGGGGGCTCGTCGGTCTCGGCGATGTGCCACAGGTCGAGCTCGTGGCCGGCGGCGGCGATCGCCTCGGCGAACACCCCCGGGCCGGCGTCGCGCTGGTGGGAGATCGCGAGCGTCCGCATGGCCCAAGTCTGCCAACCCGACATAGGATCCGGCCATGGCGCTCGTCTATCCGTTGCCCGGCAAGGTCGCCCTGGTGACCGGCGCGGCGCGCGGGATCGGCTTCGAGACCGCGCGCCTGCTGCACGCTCGCGGAGCGTCCGTCACGGTCATCGACCTCGCCGTCGACGAGACCGAGGCCGCCGCGAAGCAGATCGGCGAGCGCACCCTGGCGATCGCAGCCGACGTCACCGACGAGGCCGCGATGGAGGACGCTGTCGAGCGCACCGTCGGGACCTTCGGCGGCCTCGACGTCGTCGTCGCCAACGCCGGGATCGCGCCGCCGGCGCGGCCGATGAGCGTCGTCGACGCCGCGGCCTTCGAGCGCGTGATCGAGATCGACCTGCTCGGCGTCTGGCGCACCGTGCACCCGGCGCTCACGCAGGTGATCGAGCGCCGCGGCCATGTCGTCGTCGTGGCCTCCGTCTACGCCTTCGTCAACGGCGCGATGGCGACCCCGTACGCGGTCAGCAAGGCCGGCGTCGAGCAGCTCGGCCGGGCGCTGCGCGCCGAGCTTGCGATCCACGGCGCCAGTGCCAGCGTCGCCTACTTCGGCTTCATCGACACGAAGCTGGTCCAGCGACGCGTTCGAGGATCCGGCGGCCGGCAACGTCGAGGAGATCTTCCCCGCCTGGGTCAGCCGCCGGCTGCCGCCCTCCGCCGCCGGCGAGGCGATCGTCGACGGGATCGAGCGCCGCGTGCCGCGGATCATCCGGCCGCGCTGGTGGCGGGTGCTCTCGGTGCTGCGCGGGATCATCAACCCGCTCTTCGACGCCCGCATGCCGCGCGACGAGCGCATGCTCGAGACCCTGCGCGAGGGCGAACGGATCGGCAGGGCCGAGGCGGCGCAGCCCGAGCCTGCCGAGCGCCGCTGACGGCGCGATCCTCCGACGAACGTCGATTACGGCACCCAGGAGGTGCCTGAATCGGCGTTCGTCCCGATAAAGGAGGCATGAGCCCCGACGACGTGATCGTCGAGATCGAGCGACACCTCGACCACGCGAAGCCGATCCCGCTCACCGACCAGGTGCGGATCGATCCCGGCGAGATGCGCAGGCTGCTCGAATGGCTCCGCGAAGCGCTCGCCGAGGAGCGCCGGGACTAGACGATTCACGCTCCGCGCGCGAAAAGCCGATAAAGGGGCAATCCGTCGGCAGTCCGCCCGGCGTCCCGACACACTCTGCCGAGGAGGCAACATGGCCACGACCCGCCCCACGATGCGCGAGCTGAGCGATCAGCGCAACAGGCAGGCGCGGGCGGAGGCGCAGGCCGCGATCGCCGAGGGCCGGGTGACGGTGCGCCAGATGACCGCCGCCGAGCGCAGGGAGGCAAACGCCCACCGAGCCGCACACGCGGAGCGCGCGGCGAGGCGTCGCCTCAGCGTCTAGTTGTCGCTTCCGGCGCGGTCCCAGACGTAGAGCTCGACGGCTTCCGCCGCGAGCTCCATCAGACGCGGCGGCGAGAGCCACTCGAGCACCGTCTCCAGCGCCCGCTCCTCGGTCACCCCGCGGTCGACCGCCTCCTCGCCCCGGAAGCCGGCGGCGAGCTTCAGCGCCTCGCGCCGGTGGATGCCGAGCGACGGGAACGCGCCCATCAGGTAGTCGCGGTTCGGGATCGGCGACACCGACCTCCATCGAGGCGTGCCATGCGGCGAGCATCGAGATGTCGTGCTCGTCGAGCTCTGAGATCGCCTTCGCGTAGTGGGCCTCGAGCTCGTCGTCGGGGATCTCGTCGACCCAGGCGCGAACGGCCTCGCCGAGCAGCTGACGACGTGCCTCGCGGCCGATCGAGTCGGCGATCGCGCGGATCGCATCGGCCGGGTCGATGAAGCAGAGGGCCATGGCGCGGAAGATAGGCCCGCCCCAGGACGTCAAAACGAGGCCGGAATCGCCCAAGGTGCGGCGTTCGGCAGGAGGTCAGCTTCGCGCGCCGAGACGCGACCTATGCTCAGGCGGTGTCGATCGAGCTCATAGTCGGGCCCCCGAACTCGGGCCGCGCCGAGGCCGTGATGGCGCGGTTTGGCGAGCGCTCGACCGCGATCCGGTGCTCGTCGTGCCGACCGGCGACGACGTCGCCGCCTTCGAGCGCCAGCTCAGCGAGGGCGGCCCGAACCTGGGCGGCTCGATCGCGACCTTCGGCGCGCTCACCGGCCAGGTCGCGCGGGCGCTCGCGCCGGCCCTAGCGCCCGAGCTGACCGCCTCGCAGCGCCAGGCGCTGATCCGGGCGGCGATCGACCGCGTCGGCCCCGCGACGGCTGCGGCGCTCGGCCTCGCGGCCCGGCTTCGCGCCCGGCGCTCGACGCGCTGATCGCCGAGCTGCAGGCGGCGCTGATCTCCCCCGCCGAGCTCGCGGTGATCGTCGCCGAGCTCGACGACCCCGGCTACGAGACCGAGCTCGCCGCCCTCTACGCGCGCCTACGTCGAGCTCCGCGACGCTGGCGGCAGCGGCGACGCGGCGACGACGCTCGCAGCGGCAACCGCCGCCCTGCGCGCAGATCCCGAGGGCTGGGGCGGGCGCCCGGTGCTCCTCTACGGGTTCGACGACCTCACCCGGGCCCAGCTCGAGCTGGTTGCCGCGCTCGGCGACAGCGGGCGAGGTCACGGTCGCGGTCGCCTTCGCCGACCGCCGCGCGCTCGCCGTGCGCGCCGAGCTGATCTCGCGCCTGCACCGACGAGCTCGGCGCCGCGCGCACGTCCGAGCTCCCCCACGACGACTGCTACACCGCGAGCGCCACGCTGCGCCACCTCGACCGTGCGCTGTTCGAGCCCGACGCCGGCAACGGTCGAGCCCGACGACGGGCTCGTTCTGCTCGAGAGCGCCGGCGCGCGCGGCGAGGCGGAGGCCGATCGGGATCGAGATCGCGCGCCTGATCGAGGGCGGGCATGGCGCCGGACGAGATCGCGATCGTCGTCCGCCACCCGGCGAGCTCGGGCCCGCTGCTGGCGAGCGTGCTCGCGGAGCTCGGCGTCCCGGTCGCGCTCGAGGCGTCGCTGCCGCTCAGCGCGACGGCGGTCGGCGGCTCGCTGACCGCGCTCTGCCGGGCGGCGAGCGACGAGACCGCTACCGAGGCGCTGCTCATCCACCTGCGGCTCGACCCCTCGCTGCCCCCGGGACCCGTCGACATCGTCGAGCGCCGCCTGCGCCGCGGCGACGCGCAGACGGTCACAGCGGCGACCGAGGGCTGGAAGAGCCCGCCGCGCCACCTGGCGCGGCTGCGCGAGGCCGGCGACGATCCCGCGCGGCTGCGGGCGCTGGCGCGCTCGGCCCGCGAGCTCGCCGAGGGCGCCCACCACAAGCAGGCGCCGCTGGTCCGCTCGGTCGGCACCGGGGTGCCGTTCTCCGCGGTCGAGCTGCGCGCCGGGGTCGCCGCGGCGGAGCTGCTCACCGAGCTGGCCGGGATCGGCAGGCTGACCGGGCGTGCGACCAGCCGGGCCTGCGGCGCCGCGGTCGAGGCGCTGGAGTCGGCGTCGGTGGCGCTGTGGCGCGGGCCGGCGGCCGGGCGGGTGCGGATCATGAGCCCCTACCGGGCCCGGGCGGCGCGGGCGAGGGCGCTGTTCGTCGCCTCGCTTCAGGACGGCGAGTTCCCGAGCGCCGCGCCCCCGGACCCGCTGCTCTCCGAGGAGCGCCGCCGCGAGATCGGCAACCCCGATCTGCGCCGCGCCGAGCAGGCCGAGGAGGAGCGCTACCTGTTCCACTCCTGCGTCTCGCGGCCGACCGAGCGCCTGTACCTGAGCTGGCAGAGCTGCGACGAGGACGGCACCGCGCTCGCCCGGTCGCCGTTCGTCGACGAGGTCCTCGACCTGCTCGCCCCGGATCCCGCCGCCGCCGAGGAGCGGCTGGCGCGAATCCGCGGGCCCGAGCGGGCCGTGTTCGGCGCCCGCCGAGGCGACCAACGAGCGCGAGCTCGCCAGGGCGCTGGCGCTCGGCGGCTGGTCGGCCGACCGCGCCGCCGTGCTCGAACGGCTCGGCCTCGGCGCGCGCGCCGCCGCGGTCGAGGCGCCTGTTCGAGGGACTGCCCGATCCCGAACGCGACACCCGGGCCGCTGACCGTCCCGGCGGTGCTCGCCGACCTCGGCGCGCGCGAGGTGTTCAGCGCCAACTCGCTCGAGGGCTGGATCACCTGCCCGTACAAGTGGTTCGTCGAGCACGAGCTCCAGCCGCAGCGCCTGGAGCCGGAGGCCGACCCGCTGTGGCTGGGCTCGGTCGTCCACGACGCGCTCGAACGCCTCTATCGCGAGCCGCCGGGCGAGGACTCGATCCCGCGCCCCGGCGACGTCGGCCGCTGGCGCGAGCGCTTCGCCGAGCTGCTCGAGAGCGGCGCGACCGAGCGCGCGCGGGCGCCGCTCAACCACTCGCGCCGCGCGGCGCTCGAGCGCGCCCGGGTCCAGGTCGAGGCCTTCCTCGACGCCGAGGCGGAGACCGACACCGAGTTCCGCCCCCGCCCCGAGCTGCTCGAGGTCGGTTTCGGCCCGTTGACGAGGACGAGCCGAGACGCCGAGGCGCACGCGCACGGCGCGCTGCGCCTCGGCGACCGTGGCCCTGCGCGGCCGCATCGACCGGATCGACGTCGACGCCGCCGGCAACGCGGTCGTCCGCGACTACAAGACCGGCAAGTACGGTCTCGCCGCGCGGACGCGTTCGCCGACGAGGGCACCCTGCAGATCCAGCTCTACATGCGGGTCGCCGAGCGCATCCTCGGGCTGCGAGCCGGTCGCCGGCCTCTACCACCCGCTCGGCGCCGTCGGACCCGACAAGCGCCGGCCCGCGAGGCCTGGTCGCCCAGGAGGACGAGCGGCTCAAGGCCTTCGGCATCGTCCGCACCGACCGCCGCGAGGCCGAGGAGTTCGAGGCGCGCCCTCGACGAGGCCGAGGAGTCGGCCGACCAGGCCGCCGCGCGCGAGATGGGCGCGGGCCGGATCGGCCGCCGGCCGCTCGGCGGCAAGTGCCCGAAGTACTGCACCTTCCAGGCGATCTGCCGGCTCGAGCGCGCGGTCGGCGCGGTCGGCGAGCAGAGCGGCGGTGAGCGACGAGTGAGCGCCGACGAGGGACAGCTGGCGCTCGCCGGGCTCGAGCCGCCGGAGGCCGAGCGGCCGAGCCGCCGCCGCCGCCGAGGTCGCCGGAGCGCCGAAGGCGCGACCAGCCGTAGTTCGAGCCGACCGCCGAGCAGGCCGCGGCGATCGCCTCGCGCGAGCGCGACGCCTTCCTCGAGGCCGGGGCGGGCAGCGGCAAGACGACGCGTGCTCGTCGACCGCTACTGCGCCGCGATCGCCGAGGACGGGGTCGAGGTCGACCGGATCCTCGCCTTCACCTTCACCGAGCGCGCGGCCGCCGAGATGCGCACGCGGATCCGGCGCGAGCTCGTCGCCCGCTCGCGTGCCGTCCGCGAGGCCGGCGACGCGGCCGCGCGCGGACGAGCTGCTGCAGGCGGCGCGGGCGACCGAGCGCGCCTGGGTGATGACGATCCACGCCTTCTGCCGGCGGCTGCTCGGCGCCCACCCGCTCGCCGCCGGCCTCGATCCGCGCTTCCGCGTCCTCGACGCGCCCGAGGCCGGCACGGCTCGCCGACCGGGCGGCCAACGAGGCACTCGACGAGCTGCTCGCCGCCGGCGACGCCGACGTCGCCCGCGCCGCCGCCGCGTACCAGCCGTGGCGGATCACCGCAGATGACGATCGACGCCCACGCGCGCCTGCGCAGCCAGGGGATGAGCGAGCCGCGACTGCCGCCGGTCGCCGACCCGGTCGCACTCGCCCGGAGCGCGACGAGGAGCAGCGCGAGCTGACCCCGGCCGAGCTCGAGGCGGCGACGCGCCGCGCGGATGGCGCTCGAGCGCCTGCTCGAGGGCTTCCACCGCCGCTACGCGGCGCTCAAGGAGCAGCGCTCGGCGCTCGACTTCCAGGACCTCGAGCTGCGGCGCGCTCGAGCTGCTGCGGTCGAGCCCGGCGCTCGCCGGCGCCTGGCGCGAGCGCTTCGACCCACGTGATGGTCGACGAGTTCCAGGACACCAACAGCGTCCAGCTCGAGCTGATCGAGCTGCCTGCGCGGACCCGAGACGCGGCTGCTCTTGGTCGGCGACGAGAACCAGTCGATCTACCGCTTCCGCAACGCCGAGCTCGAGGTCTTCCGCGGCGAGCGCGAGCGAGGCCCGCGAGGCGCCGGACCGCGACGTCCTGCCGCTGCTCGGCAATTTCCGCTCGCTGCCCGCGGTGCTCGCCGGCGTCAACGAGGTCGGCCGCACGCTGCTCGACGGGTTCGCCGAGCTGACCGCCGGCCGCCACGCGAGGCCGGACGCCGGGCGAGGTCGAGCTGCTGCTGACCCTCGACGAGGGGCGCGGCCAAGGAGGCGCGCAAGTGGGCCCAGGAGGAGATCGACCTCGAGCCGCCGCCGGGCGGCTCGGCCGCCGCGGATCGTCGCCGAGGCGCGCTTTCTGGCCGAGCGCCTGCGCGAGCTGGTCGAGGCGGGCGAGGCCGAGCGCGGCGAGATCGTCGTCCTGCTGCGCGCCTTCACCCACGTCGACGCCTACGAGGAGGCGTTGCGGCGCGCCGGCCTGCGCCCGTTCGTCGTCGGCGGGCGCGGCTACTGGACCCAGCAGCAGGTCGAGGACCTCGTCCGGCTGCTCGGCGTCGTCTCCAACCCGCTCGACGACGAGTACCTGTTCGGCGCCCTCGCCTGCTTCGCGAACGCGGTCAGCCCCGACGCGCTCTGGCTCCTGCGCCGGGCCGCGACCGACGAGGCCGGGCGCGCCGCGGCCCGTCTGGCCGGTGATCGAGTGGCGCTTCGGCGACGCGCGACGAGCCGCCGGCCGACCACGTCGACGAGCTGGCTCGAGTCGATCCCGGACGCCGACGACGGCGCGGCTGCGAGCGGTTCTGCGCGCTGCTCGCCCAGCTGCGCGCCGAGGCGCCGCTGCTGACGCTCGAGCAGCTGATCGAGCGGACGATGACCGCCTTCGGCTACGACCTCGGCCTGATCGCCCGCGACGGCGGCGCCGGGCGGATGGCGAACGTGCGCAAGCTGATGCGCCTGGCACGCGACTACGAGGCGAACGAGGGCCGCGACCTCGCCGGCTTCCTCGCGCTCGCGGCGGAGAGCACCCGCCGCGACGAGCGCGAGGGGATGGCGGCGGTGCAGGCCGAGGGCCACGACGGGGTCCGGGTGATGACCGTGCACGCCGCCAAGGGCCTCGAGTTCCCGGTCGTCGCCGTCCCCGACCTCGGCCGCGAGCTGAACGCCGGCCACCAGCACGCCGACCTGGTGATCGGCCCGCCGTCGGACGACGGCGAGCGCCGCTTCGGGATGCGGCTCGTCTTCCCCTCGGCCGGCTCGCTCGGGCTCTGGGAGCTGGTCGACCTGAACACGGCCGAGAGCGAGGCCGAGGCCGAGGAGGGCTGCCGGCTCGTCTACGTCGCCGCCTCGCGGGCCCAGGACCGGCTCATCCTCAGCGGCATCTACAAGCCGTCGGACCTCGAGCCCGCCGAGGAGCCGAAGCCGAACGACACCCCGCTGCGGCGCCTGCTGCCGGCGCTCGCCGAGCGCGGCTTCGACGGCGCCGAGGACGCGAGATCGAGCTCCCGGGACCGCTGCCGATCGACGGCTCGACCCGGCTGCCTGGACGCGCGGCTTCGGATCCGGATCAGCGAGCCGGGCGCCGAAGCGAGCGGCCGAGCTCGTGCGCTCGTTTCCCGCCGCCGGCCGAGGACGATCCGCTGGCGACCGCGATCGGAGCCGCCGCCGCTGCTCGACCCGAGCCCGGGGCCGGTGCCGATCGGCCACCTCTCCTACTCGGCGCTCTCGCAGTACGAGGGCTGCGGCTACCGCTTCTACGTCGAGCGGGTGCTCGGCGCGCGCGAGGCGCTCGCCGTCGCCGACGACGAGGCGGCCGACGAGCCACCGGAGCCGCCGACGGAGCTGGTCGAGCCGGGCGTCGACCGCGGGCCTGGCGCTCGGGATCGGCAACGCCGTCCACGCCGCGCTCGAGTGGAGCGCGCGCCGCGGCTGGGAGCCGCCCGCCGACGAGCGGCTCGTCGAGCTGCTGACGCGCGAGGGCCTGGCGGGCGACGCGAGGCGCTCGGCGCGCGCCCGGCGCCTGGTCGACGGCTGGCTCGACTCCGAGCTGCGCCGGTCGCTCGGTCCGGCGCCGGCGCGGGCCGAGGTCCCGTTCGTGCTCGACCTCGGCGCGACCGTCGCGCGCGGGCAGATCGACCTGCTGGTCGCGCGGCGACGGCATGCCGACCGTGGTCGACTACAAGACCGACGCGCTCGACGGGCGGTCGCGCGGCCGAGCTCGGCGAGCGCTACGAGGTCCAGCGCCAGGTCTACGCGCTCGCCGCGGGCGGCGACCGAGGGAGCTCGCGCGGTCCACGTCTTCCTCGAGGCGCCCGGCGATCCGGTGATCGAGGAGTTCGACGCCGAAGCGGCTGGCCGCCGCGCGCGAGCGGCTGGTGGCGCTGGTCGACCGGATGCGCGTCGGGAGAGTTCGAGGTCACGGAGAGCCCGTTCCCGGCGCTCTGCTTCGGCTGCCCGGCGGCGGCGCGGCTGTGCCCGCGACCGAAGTGGAAGCCGTCGCTCGTGACGCGGGTGGCGGTCTTCGGCTACGCCTCGCTGGTCAGCCCCGAGAGCGCCGCGCAGACGCTCGGCCGCCCGGTCGACGCGGCGATCCCGGCCCGGCTCGAGGGCTGGGCGCGCGGCTGGACTCTCGGGCGCGAGCAGGCCAGGTCGGAGAAGACGTTCGCGCGACCCGACGGCACGCAGCCGCGCTTCTGCCTCGGCCTCAACCTCGACCCGGACGCCGGACGCTCCGGCCCCGAACGGCGTCCTGATCGAGCTCACCGAGGCGGAGCTCGACCGCCTCGACATGCGCGAGATCCGCTACCGGCGGGTCGACGTCACCGACGCGATCGTCGCGCCCGACGGCGCCGGGTTCGACCGCGTGATCGCCTACGTCGCCCGCGCCCGAGCACCACCACCCCACCCCGCCCGACGACGCGATCGTGGTCTCCACCTACCCGGCGACGATCGAGGCCGCCTTCGACCGCCTCGGCCCGGGCCAGCTCGACCTCTTCCGCGCGGACCACGGCCCCGATCCCGGTCGAGCTCAGCGACGCGACCCTGGTCGCCGACCGGATCCCGCCCGGGAACCCGCGCGACTGGTGAGCCGAACCGCCCCCTCCTACCGCGAGCGCACGAACTCGATGAACGCGGCCGCGGCCGGCGAGCGGTGGCGGTCGCGGCGCCAGATCAGGTAGACCGGCAGCCGCACCGCCGGGCGCAGCGGCCGGGTCTCGACCGGCGGGCCCTCGCGGCGGGTGATCGAGGCGGGCAGGATCGCGGCGCCGAAGCCGTCGGAGACCAGGCAGCGGATCAGGTAGGGGTCGCCGCTCTCCAGCGTCAGCTGCGAGCGCTCGCCGGCGGCGGCGAAGAACGCGTCGACGACGCGCTTGATCGCCGAGCCCGAGCGCGGCGTCGCCAGCGGCACGCCGGCGAGGTCGGCAGCCGATGACGCGTCGCTTGACGCGGTGCCGTCCCGGGCGGGAAGGCCGCGACGACCTCCTCCTCGCTCGAGCCGCGAGCCCTCGACGCCGTCGGGGAGCTCGCCGGGGACCAGCGAGAAGGCGACGTCGAGCTCGTCGGCCTCGATCAGGTCGAGCATGTCCGCCGGCGGTGCCCTCGCGCAGGCCGACCTCGATCCCGGGGAACGCCTGGTTGAAGCGCGCGAGCAGCGTCGTCACCTCGAGCTCGCCCGCCGGCAGCAGGGCGCCGATCGAGATCCGCCCGCGGACCAGCCCGCGGAGCTCGTCGAGCTCGCCGCGGATCGCCGTCGATCTCGGCGAGCACGCGCCGCGCCCGCGCGCGACCGCCTCGCCCGGCCTCGGTCGGGACCACGCGGCGGCTGGTGCGCTCGAACAGCTCGGTGCCGAGCTCGGCCTCGAGCCGGCGGATCTGGTGCGAGAGCGCCGACTGGGCGACGTGCAGCTCCTCGGCGGCGCGGGTGAAGTGGCGGTGGCGGGCGACGGCCTCGGCGTAGACGAGCTGGCGCAGCTCCATCGCCGATCAATCGTAAATCACGATTGATTTGGTGACAACTACATCTTGCATCGATTGATCTGGTACGGCGAGGATGGCCGCGTCATGAACTCCGTCGCCCACCGATCCGCCGCGACCTGCGCCCCGGCGACCTGGGCGCGATCGTCGCCCACCACGGCGCGCGTCTACTGCCCCGAGTACGGCGTCGACGCGACCTTCGAGGCCCACGTCGGCGCCAGCGTCGCGGCGGCCGGGCAAGCGCGGCTTCCCCGGCCGCGGGCGAGGGCCTCTGGATCGTCGAGGTCGACGGTCGCCACGCCGGCAGCCTCGCGCTCACCGACGAGGGCGACGGCGCGGCGCGGTGCGCTGGTTCGTGCTCGACCCCGAGCTGCGCGGCCAGGGGCTCGGCCGCCGGCTGCTCGGCGAGCTGGTCGCCGAGGCGCGAGGCGGCCGGCTACGAGGGTCTCTGGCTCGAGACGTTCAGCGACCTGCGCGCCGCCGCGCACATCTACCGCTCACACGGGTTCGAGTCATCTGGGAGGAGACCGGCCCGCGCTGGGGCCGCGACCGAGCTCACCTACCAGCACTACGAGCTCAGCTTCCAGTCGCGCGCCCAGTCGCTCGAGCTCGGCGAGCGCCGGCTCGAGCGAGCGGCCCTTCTCCGTCAGCGCGTAGGAGACGCGCGGCGGGGTCCCGTCGTGGACCGAGCGCTCGACCAGGCCCGCGCGCCTCGAGCTCGCGCAGGCGCCGCGAGAGCAGCCGGTCGGAGAGGCCCGGGACGCCGGCGGCGAGCTCGGCGAAGTAGTGCGGGCGCGTCGGCGAGCGCCCAGAGGATCGCGCCGGCCCAGCGGCGGCCGATCAGCTCGACCGCGGCGTGGAAATCGGGACGGAACGCGACGCCGGCGGGCCGTTTCCCGCGCGCGGCTGCGCCCTCGGCGCGAGGGTGTTCACTCGCGGCCTCCACCCTGCCCGCAGACGACTACCGAACGGCCCCGCTCGCTCAGCATCGCGAGATCGGGCGATCCGGGTCTCGATCAGGCTGCACATGGTCCGGTATCCGTGGGCTCGAGCTTACCGCCGAGCGCCTCGGCGACGATCCCGTTCGGGACCCCGAGGCCGTTCGTCGGCCCCGGGCCCGGTCGAGGCGGCGAACACCGTCGTCACGCACGTCGCCGTCGAGGTCGACCACCGGGCCGCCCGAGTTGCCGCTGCGAACATCGGCGCGAAACGGGGTCATCCGCCGCTGCACCGGCCCGCGGCCGTAGGAGTCCTGGCTGGTCACCGTGCCCGATGCGCCCGAGGCGCGCCGGGGTGAACGTCAGCGGGCCGTTCTCGGGAAAGCCGATCACCGCCGCGTCGGTCCCCTTGCGCGGGTGCGTCGACGAGCGTCGAGCGCCGGAGCGTCGAGCCCGGCGACCTCGAGCACGGCGAGGTCGTTGCGGGGGTCGTAGTGGACGGCGGTCGCGTCGAGCTCCGAGCCGCCCTCGAGGTTGACCGTGGTGTCGTCCTCGCCGGCGACGACGTGCGCGTTGGTGACCACGAGCCCGGGCCCGGCGACCCAGCCCGAGCCCTCGACGCCGAGGCCGCAGGCGGTGCCGAGCACGCGCACGGTCGAGCCGCCGGCGGCGCGGACGTCGGGATCGTCGACCGAGTCGCTGCGTCGGGCGGCGGCACGTCGGCGTCTGGGCCGCGAACCGACCGGGCGTCGGATCGACGCGCCGCAGGACGTTGAGCAGCGGGCCCGACGGCGGCAGCGCGTCGTTGAGGACGCCGAGGATCGCCGAGCGCTGGACCGCTCGGCGCAGGTCGCGGGCGCCGTCGCCGCTCGCGTGCAGGGCGACGGCGCCGAACCCCCACACGAGCAGCAGCGCCAGCGCCGCCGAGCAGAATCGCCCCACCGATCCCGTCCAGCACGCCGATCGAGCCGCGGCAGCATCCGCGCGCCGCACGCGCTGGCTGATCCCCTCGAGCGCGACCGCGACGAAGGCGCCGAGCAGGACCCCGGTGAGCACCGAGACCAGCGGCGCGTAGGAGGACTCCGCGCCGTCGGGCAGCAGCTCCGGGCCGATCCGGGCGCCGAGCGCGGCGCCGCCGACGAACCCGGCGAGCGGCAGGGCGCTGGCGACCAGGCCGCGCTGCCAGCCGATGGCCGCCAGGGCGAGCACGAAGACGACGATGCCCGAGATCGACCAGAGTCATCGGCGACAAGGCACTACCTTTTCCCGCGTCGAGGTAGGGCCGCGGATGCGACCGAGCGGGACCCGAGAAGCTAGCGAAGAACGGACTCCACGCAGTTGAGCGCAAAACGCTGCCGGAGGGGAGCGCCGTCGACCGCATGGTCACGCGCGCCGTGCCGCTCGTGGTGATCGCCGCCGCCGCGTTCATCGCCGGGGCGATCGTCGTCGGCTGAGCCCGACGCGCCCGCGGCGCAGCGGTTTCTCGACGCGTGGGAACGCGGCGATACCGAGGCGATGTACGCCGAGCTCACCCCCGAGGCCCAGGAGGCCTACTCGCTCGAAGCGTTTCCAGCGGACCTACGAGGAGGCGGCGACAGCCGCGACGGTCGCCGAGCTCAGCACCGGCGAGGCCTCCGAGGAGGACGACGTCGCCATCGCCCCGGTGCGCTTTCGCACCCACATCTTCGGCGAGCTCGGCGGCGAACTCGAGCTGCCGATCTCCGACGACCGGATCGACTGGGCGCCCCACCTCGTCTACCCGGGGCTGCAGGACGGACGAGCTGCTCAGCCGGCGAACGCGGGCGCCCTGCGCGCGCGCCGATCCTGGCCGCCGACCGTTCCCCGCTCGCCGAGGGCCCCGCAGCGGCGACGCGTGGTCGGCACAGCGGCGCTGGCGGTGGTCGGCGAGGTCGGCGACCCGAACCGCGAGCAGGAGCGCGAGCTCGCCATGCACGGCTTCCCGCTCGGCACACCGGCCGGGATCTCCGGGCTCGAGCTCGCCTTCAACGAGCGCCTCGCGGGCCAACCGGGCGGGCAGCTGCTCGCCGTCAGCGCGGACGACGAGAGCGAGGTCGGCGGCGGGCGGGTGCTCGCGACCAGCGAGCCGGTGCGCGGCGAGGCGGTCCGCACCACCATCGATCCCGAGCTCCAGCAGACCACCGTCGAGGCGCTCGGCGGCCTGTACGGCGGCGCCGCGGTGCTCGACGCCCGCAAGGGATCGGTGCTGGCGCTCGCCGGGCTCGGATACTCGGCACCCCAGCCTCCGGGCTCGACCTTCAAGGTGATCACCGCCACCGGGGCGCTCGACGCGGGGATCGTCAAGCTCTCCGACGAGTTCCCGGTCGAGACGTCGAACTCCGAGATCGGCCGCGAGATCCCGAACGCCCACGACGAGCCCTGCGGCGGCACCTTCGCCGAGACGTTCGCCGACTCGTGCAACACGGTCTTCGCGCCCCTCGGCGCCAGGCTCGGCGGCGAGAAGCTGGTCGAGACGGCGGAGCTCTTCGGCTTCAACGAGCCACCGCAGCTGTTCGACCAAGCGACGACGAGGATCGTCGACCCGCCCGCGAGCACGATCCCGGCCGAGCTGAACGAGAGCGTCGAGACCGGCGAGTCGGCGATCGGGCAGGGCCAGGTGCTGGCGACGCCGCTGGAGATGGCGACCGTCTCGCAGACGATCGCCAACGAGGGCGTTCGGATGCCGACGCCGATCGCTCGCGGCGAAGGGCTCGAGCCCACGGAAGAGCCGGTCAAGGTGACCTCGCCCGAGACCGCACAGACGATCAGGGACCTGATGATCGGCGTGGTCGACCACGGCACCGGCATCGCCGCGGCGCTGCCCGGGATCGAGGTCGCCGGCAAGACCGGCACCGCCGAGCTCGGTCCCGCTGCGCTCGAGCCCGGCCAGGAGCTCGGGCCCGACGAGGAGCCGCCGCAGGAGACCGACGCCTGGTTCACCGCCTTCGCCCCCGCCAACGACCCGAAGATCGCCGCCGCGGTGATGGTCGTCGACTCGAACGGCGACGGCGGGACGGTCGCCGCCCCGATCGTCCGCCAGATCATGGCGTCGTACTTCGGGGTTGCGTAATCGACTGGCTCTTTTCACCCGGCTCTTACCGCCGGTAGTCACAATTCAGGTACGTGTCCGCGGGATCGCGAGAGCTGGATGGCAGGCAGCTGCTGGTCGTCGACGACGAGCCGCCGATGCGCACGGCGCTGAAGCGCGCGCTCGAGCTCGGCGGCTACGAGGTCACGCTCGCGCCCGACGGGACCGCGGGGCTGGAGAGCGCCGCCGAGCTGAGCCCGGACCTGGTCGTCCTCGACGTCCTGATGCCCGGAGTCGACGGGCTCGAGGTCTGCCGGCGGCTGCGCGCCCGGGGAGACCGCACCCCGATCCTGATCCTCACCGCGCGCGACGCGGTCGCCGACCGGGTCGAGGGACTGGAGGCCGGCGCCGACGACTACCTGGTCAAGCCGTTCGCGCTCGAGGAGCTGCTCGCGCGGGTTCGCGCGCTGCTGCGCCGAGCCGGTGGCGGATCGTCGGATTGGCCACTGACCTTTGCGGACCTCCGCCTCGACCCGGTCACCTACGAGGTCACACGCGGCAAGCGCAAGGTCGAGCTCACCCGGACCGAGTACTCGCTGCTCGAGCTGTTCCTGGAGAACCCCCGCCGGGTCCTGTCGCGTGAGCGGATCTTCGAGTGCGTCTGGGACCACGACTTCGGCCCTCACTCGAAGGCGCTCGACGTCTACATCGGCTATCTGCGTCGCAAGACCGAGGCCGAGGGCGAGCCGCGCCTGATCCACACGGTCCGGGGCGTGGGTTACGTGCTGCGCGAGCCATGACCTTCCGGCGGCGACTCGTCCTCCTCTCGGGGCTCGCGGTCGCCATCGCGGTCGCAGGCGTCTCGATCGCCACCTATCTCCTGGTCCGCAACGAGCTTCGCGGCCGGGTCGACTCGGAGCTGCGGCGCGACGTCGCGGAGACGTTCGCCGTCCCGCAGCTCGGCTCCGGCGACCTCCCCCGCCTGGTCGTGCGGCGGTCGGCGGCGGGCGGTCGCACCGAGCTCGTCCCGGTCGGCGGTCGTGACAGCGCGGCGGACCTGCGGCTCTATCTCCCGGCCGGCCCACCTGGCGGGCGCAGCGTCTACGCGCAGCTCGTCTACGCGGACGGCCAGCTGGTCCGCCCGAAGGGGCCGCACACCGAGCTGCCCGACCGCGCCGAGGCGCGTGAGGTGGCCGCCGGCGAGCGCCCTGCCTTCTTCTCCGACGCCCACGCCGCCGGCTCCCACCTGCGCGTCTACACGGCGCGAACCGAGTCCGGGCAGGCGATCCAGGCGGCGCGGACGCTCGACGAGGTCGACGAGACGCTCGGCGACCTGGCGCTGATCCTCGCCCTGGTCAGCGTCGCGGGGATCGGGCTCGCCGGGGGCCTCGGCTACTTCGTCTCGCGGGCCGCGGTGGCGCCGGTCGAGCGCCTGCAGCGCGCCGCGGAGCAGGTGGCGACGACCCGCGACCTGAGCCGCCGGATCGAGGCGACCGGAACCGACGAGCTCGCCGCGCTGGCCCGGAGCTTCAACCAGATGCTGGACGCGCTGCAGAGCTCCCTCGACGCCCAGCGCCAGCTGGTCGCCGACGCCTCGCACGAGCTGCGAACGCCCCTCGCCAGCCTGCGGACCAACATCGAGGTACTGAGCCGCTCGGAGCAGATCAGCCCCACCGAGCGCCGGGCGCTGCTCGTCGACGTGATCGACCAGCTCGAGGAGCTGACCGAGCTGGTCGGAGACCTGGTCGAGCTCGCCCGCGACGCCGAGCACGAGCAGGAGCCGGCCGAGGTGGTGCGGCTCGACCTGCTGGTGGCCGACGCGATCGAGCGGCGCCGCACGACGGCCGGGGACGTGACCTTCGAGCTCTCCAGCGAGCCAAGTCCCGTGCGCGCGGTCGAGCGGCGGCTGGAGCGCGCCGTCGCCAACCTGCTCGACAACGCGGTCAAGTGGAGTCCCCCCGGCGGCGAGATCGACGTTCGGGTCGCCGACGGCGAGCTGTCGGTGCGAGATCGCGGCGCCGGGATCGCCGGCGAGGACCTCCCCCACCTCTTCGACCGCTTCTACCGCTCCGCCGCCGCGCGCGGGCTGCCGGGGTCCGGCCTCGGGCTGGCGATCGTCCGGCAGGTCGCCGAGACCCAGGGCGGATCGGTCTCGGTCCGCAACGCGGACGGAGGCGGCGCGGTCTTCACGCTGCGCCTGCCGGCGGTTCCCACAAAGGAACTGGCCGGCGCCGTCTGACCCGCTACCGGGTCGGAAAGCCGATCGTTGATCCCGACGATCGCCAGCGCCGAGCCGGCGATCGCGACCGATCCCGGCCTCGGTCTCGGCGGGCTCCGAGAGCTCGGCGGCCGCGAAGCCGGCGACCGCGAGCACCGCGCCGATCGCGAGCAGCCACCACCAGCCGCCGCCGGAGCGGCTGCGCTCGGGCTCGGTGAGCCAGGCGCCGGCGACCAGCACGCCGAGGCAGGCGATGCGGGCGCCGGTGGAGAGCAGGCCGCGCCATCACGATCGCCGCGGCCGCAGCGGTGAGGATCAGCGTCAGCTGGAGCGCTCGCAGGGTCACCGGCTCGGGGCGCCGCTAGATGTCGAGGATGACGTCGCCGGTCCCGTCGAAGGTCTGGATCTCGAGCGTCAGCGGGCGGTTCTCGCTGACGCACGTCGTCGACCTGGAAGATCAGCAGCGAGCCCTGGTTGGGCCCGGTCGCGGCGGTCGTGTTGGGGACCGGGAGCTGGCCCTCGGCGGGCACCTCGGCGCCGACCTCGAGCGCGTAGGGGCTCTCGCTCTCGGCGAAGCGTCGTACTCCTTGTCGAGCGTGTCGATCGACCGTGTAGTCGGTCGCCGACGGCAGCGGCTCCTCGGTCTCGTTCTCGATCACCATGAACACGCCGAGGTACTCGGTCCCGGGCGGCGGCGGGCGGCTGGCCGACCAGGTACTCGGCGTCCTCCGTGTCGTCGGGGTTGAGGAACCGGGTGATCTGGACGTTGTACTCGAGTCCCGCGACCTCGATCGGCTCGCCCTCGACGACCTCCGATTCCTCCTCCTCGCCGCAGGCCGACAGGTCGCGCCGGCAAGCACGGCGAGGGCGAGCGCGAGCGCGGCGATCGAGGGCGGTACGGGGGCGCATGGCGGGCGCAAGCATATTCAGGACGGGTCTAGCGCGCGAACGCGGGAAGCGCGCTCGCCGCCGGCGACGGTGACGCGCTCGACCGCCCTGCCCTCCTCGGCGATCTCTCGCAGGCGGCGCCAGGGCGCGCTTCCAGTCGCGGCGCAGGCGCCTGGCCGAGCGGCGCTCACCGAGCCGGTCGAAGCGATTCGACCGGCTCGGTCCAGAAGGTGACGGTCGACCTCGCAGGTCTGCGGCGAGGCGCCCTCGGCGAGCTCCCAGACGGTGAACACGCCGACCCGGTTGACGCGCCCGCCGCGGCCATGCTCGCGGACCAGGTGCGGGCGCTCGGCGGCCTCGATCACGGTGTTCGCCCAGCCGCACGCCGTCGTCGAAGCGGAAGCGGGCGGCGGCTCCGACCCCGACGCGGCTCGAGCCGCTCGAGCCGGTACTCGCTGATGAAGTGATCGGTGAAGGCGGGCCGGATCGAGAGGTCGGCGAGCAGGTCGAAGACGCGCTCGCGAGGCACGTCGATGAGAGCCGTGGCG
Organism: uncultured Solirubrobacterales bacterium; assembly: GCA_963811505.1. Classification (GTDB taxonomy): domain Bacteria; phylum Actinomycetota; class Thermoleophilia; order Solirubrobacterales; family 70-9; genus WHSW01. The sequence goes on from CAWERC010000003.1 coordinate 480,036, forward strand.
GAGATCGGTCGCACGCTGGCGCGATTCTATTCACGCCTGGCGTGACGACCCCGCAATTTCCGTCCAAAGCCCAGGGCCCGCACCTGGACATTCCGCCCAATCTCGATACCATCCGCACAAGTGGGGGTGGGATAGGGCCGTGCTAACCGACTCCATTACTACATTCCGCGAGGAGATCCACCAGTCCGGTGAGCAGATCACCGAGGCTCAGCCGGGGTCGCTCTACTGCGTCGGCTGCGGCTTCGCGATCTCGATCGCCGCGATCGGCTCGCTGCCCGAGTGCCCGAACTGCGCGGGACGCGAGTTCCGCCGCGCCTCGCTGTTCGACGTCCGCCCGACCGTGGACGTGGCCGCGCTCGACGTCGGGCGAGCGGCGCCCGAGTGGCTGGCCGAGGCGCGGGCCGAGCTCGAGCAGCGCCGGCCATTACCTCGCCTTCGACGAGGGCGACGGCGATTACGCGGTGATCCGCCTCGAGCCGGGGTGGACGCGGATCGGCCGCTCAGGCGCCGCCGACGTCCGCCTCGACGACGCCACCGTCTCGCGCCGCCACGCGCTGGTCGTGCTCACCGAGCACGGCGAGCTGCGCGGCGCTCGACGACCGCAGCCTCAACGGCCTGTTCGTCAACGGCAAGCGGGTCGACTGGGCGCCGCTCACGGACGGCGACGAGCTCGAGATCGGCTGCTACCGCATCTACGTGCTCGAGGCTTAGACGGGCCGTTCGGACCGCCGCTACAGCTCGCGCTCGTAATACAGCATCTTCGGCCCGTCGGGCCGGCCCTCGCGGTTGGTGAACCCGGAGCTCTCGTACAGGGCGAGCGCCGCAGTGTCGGCCTCGGTGGTATTGAGGTCGATGTTCGCCGCTCCCCGCTCCCGCGAGAGCTCGATCGCGGCACCGAGCAGAGCGCGGCCGAATCCCTCGCCCCGGCGGTCGGGGGCGACGTAGAGCTCGTCGAGCGTGGCATGCAGCCCGTCGTTCCACATCGTTCGATAGACGCGGACCTGGGCGAGCCCGAACGGCTCGTCGCCGACCAGCAGGAAGGTGATGTCGCTGTCGGCCATCCGCCGCAGCGCGCGCTCGGCCAGCACGTCCGCGCCGGGGGTCGGCTCGTCGAACTCCTTGTTGAAGTCGTCGAGCAGACGCCCCACCTCGCGGGCGTCGTCCACTGTCGCCCTGCGAATCATTCGGTCGAGATGTTCGGGTCCGCCTGGACCTTCTCGGGGATGATCATCAGGAAGTGCTCCGGGGCGGCGCCGGCCAGTCGGCGATCCGCTCGGCCTCGGCCTCCTGATCGGTGGCGCGCAGCTCGGCCGCGTAGTGGCCGAGCAGGTCCTCGACGTCGAGAATGCCCTCGGCGTCGAGCTCGGCGACGCTCACCTTCGCTCCCTCGCCGAGCCGCGACTCGATCAGCTCGCGATCGAGGTTCCAGTCCGGGGTTCTGGCGCACGTAGACGCGCCCGCCGGTCATCCCGGCGCAGGCCCACGGGCCGATGTCGCCGAGCACGACGGCGCGGCCGGAGGTCATGTACTCGAACGCGAACCCCTTCGCGTTGGCGCGGTCGGAGACGCAGCCGAGCGAGTCGTCGATCGGGCCTTCGCGGCTCGCCGCCGAGGACCACGTCGGCGCCCGAGAGGCGGATGCAGAAGCGCGAGTCGGCCGACCCCTGAACGAACAGCCGGCCTCGCTGTGCGCCGTAGGCGAACGACTTGCCGACCGAGCCGTTGACCCGCTTGCCCGTGCGCGCCCTTGCCCTTCATGATCGAGACGGTGCCGCCGAGCATCGTCTTGCCGACGCCGTCCTGGGCGCCGCCCTCGACCCTGACCACGAGCCCGTAGGCGTTGAAGGCGCCGAACCCCTGGCCGGCGACCGAGCCGCCGTTGAAGTCGAGCTCGGCGAGCACGTCGTCCGAACCCTCCGGCGCCCCGTCGTAGATCCGCGCCCGGGCGATCGCCCCGGCGAGCTCGGCGCCGAGCACGCGGTCGTTGGCGTCGGTCGGCGCGCGGGAACTCGAGCCGCAGGCCGGGCTCGGTGACGATCCGGTCGGCGAGCTCGGCGATCTGCGCCGAGGCCTGCTTCGGCTCCATCCGGATCGGCCGCGCCCGCACCAGGCCGGCCTCGGCTCGCGCCTCGACCGGCTCCTGGTCGGCGACGGGGAGGTCGACCGGGGCGAGCTCGAGGAACTCGTCGAGGGGCGAGATCAGCCCGCGCGAGGTCGATCCGCTCCGCGTGCCGCGACCTGCTCGAGCAGGTCGTAGCGGCCGACCAGGTCCTGGGTGCGCTCGTAGCCGAGCTCGGCGGTCAGCGCGCGGACCTCCTCGCCCATCGAGGCGAAGAACCGGGCGCAGCTCTCCGCCGCCGTCGTCACCTCCTGCGGGGTGAACTTCTTCAGCCCGTGCTCGGTCGCCTGCTCCGGCGTCTCGATCTGGGTCGCGATCCCGACGTGGCAGGTATCGAGCTGGCAGCCGCGGCAGATCGTGCAGCCGAGCGAGACCATCGCCAGGGTCCCGAACGCGACCCGGTTGGCCCCCATGCAGACCAGCTTGACGACGTCGTGAGCGTGGCGGTAGCCGCCGTCGGCCCAGATCTCGACCCGGTTGCGGATCCCTGCCTCCATCAGCGCCCGGTGGACGAGCCGGGTGCCGATGTCCGACGGCAGCCCGACGTGGCGCAGGGCGTGCTGGCGCGCCGCGCCGGTGCCGCCCTCGAACCCCGACAGCGTGATGATGTCGGCGCCGGCCTTCGCGATCCCGAGCCCGATCGTGCCGATGTTCGGGACCACCGGGACCTTCACCGAGACCCGCAGGTCGGGGTTGACCGTCTTCAGCTCGTCGATCAGCTCGGCGAGGTCCTCGATCGAGTAGAGGTCGTGGTTGTTGGAGGGCGAGATCAGGTCGGTTCCCGGGCTCGCGTTGCGCGCGGCGGCGACCTTCTCCGAGACCTTCTTGCCCGGCAGGTGCCCGCCCTCGCCGGGCTTCGCGCCCTGGCCGATCTTGATCTCGGCGACGTAGGAGGAGTTGAGCATCTCGGCCGAGACGCCGAAGCGGCCCGAGGCGACCTGCTGGCCGCGCCACTTGCGGTAGCGGCCGTACATGTCGCGGATCTCCCCGCCCTCGCCGTTGATGCAGAGGATGTTGATCTGCTTCGCCGCCTCGGCGTACGAGCGGAAGGCGGGCTCCGACTGCGAGCCGAAGCTCATCGACGAGATCACGATCGGGTAGTCGTGGTGCCCGACGGTCGTATCGACCGAGCCCGGTCCGATCGGGTCCCGATCGGACCGGAAGCCCATGATGTGACGCATCGAGATCGGGCTCTGGGCCTCGAGCTCGCGCACCTTGGCCGAGTAGTCCTCGTAGCTCGCGGTTCCGTTCGCGGCCGCGATCGCCGCCTTGTAGACCTTCGGGTAGAAGCGGAACGTCTTCGCCGGCTTCGCCGCGCCCTCGTCGCCGCGCAGGATCGCCAGCCGCTCGTCGGTGTCGGCGTCGAGGTCGCCGAAACCCTCGCCGGCCTCGCTGGACGCCGCAAAGGCCTCCGTCTGGAAGATCTCGGCCAGCTCGGGCTTGATCCCGATCGACGAGAACTGCCGGGCGTAGCCGCGGACCTCGTGGATGCCGATCGTCGAGATCACCTTCTCGATCCCCTTGCTGAGCGCGGCGCAGATGTTGGCGAGATCCTGCGAGTAGTCGTCGACGCAGACAACTTCGAGCATGCGCGTACGGGTTGACGCCGTTGGCTCCGAGGCCGAGCGCGAGGACGACGTCGTGGACGTTGCGGATCGCCGCCGAGCGGAGCACGATCGAGCACCGCCGGCGCAGGTTCTCCTCGCCCGGCTCGACCTTGAACGTCTTCAGCGCCTGGTCGATCGCCGACGTCGCCAGGTGCGGGTCCAGGTAGCGGCGCTCGCCGTCGTAGACGGTGCGGTCGGTGAGCACGAGCAGCTCGGCGCCGTCGCGGACCGCCTTCGCGGCCTCCTGCTTGAGCCGCTCGATCGCGCCCGCCGTGGTCTCGGACTCGAGCAGGGCGATGTCGAGTGCCGCCGCGCGGCCGCGGAACTCCTCCCACAGGTCCTCGATCAGGTAGGTCTGGTGCGGACGGGCGATCTCGCGATAGACGGTGTCGGAGAGCGGCGCGAGGCCGTGGTGGCCGCCGAGGATGACCGGGAACGAGGTCTCGACGGTGTGCGTGTCCGTCGCGGGATCGCTGCAGCGACGGCCGCCGGCCGAAGACCGCGCGGGTCGAGAAGTGCTCCATCTCGCGCTCGCGGTCGATCGCCGGGTTGGTGACCACGGCGACCGTCTCCTTGAAGTAGTCGGCGAGGTTCTGGCGCTCGGGGCTGAGCGCGGCCAGCGGGCCGTCGTAGCCGAGCGAGCCGATCGGCTCGGCGCCGTTGGTCGCCATCTGCTGGCAGAGCTTGACGTCGTCGCGCTGCCACCCGAAGCCCGCGAGCAGGTTCTCGGGCACCTTGACCGGCTCGGCCGGGCCGGCGTCGCTGTAGCCGGGGACCTCGCGGCCCTCGAGCGGGCCGCCGGTGCGCAGCGCCCGGTCATACGGAGCGACCGTCTCCGCGCCGGTGCGCTCCATCCAGCGGCCGGCGACCTCCCGCTGCATCTCGGCGTGCGACCACAGCCGCGCCCCGCGCGCCGCCGAGTCGATCGTCACCATCGCCTTCTCCCCCGGCCCCAGCGGCAACGGCTCGGAGACCATCTCGTGAACGCTGACGACCCCCGGCTCGGAGCTGAAGATGAAGTCGTCGGCGGTCTCGACGCGCCACAGCGGCCGCAGGCCGAGCGCGTCGGCGGAGAACACGCACTCGTCGTCGTGGCGGGCGATCAGCGCCACCGGCCCCTGCGCGAACGGGCCCATCACCTCGCGCAGGTACATGAAGAACGGGTGCAGCTCGGCCGGCAGCGAGCGGATCTCGTTGACGACCGGAGGCACCACCAGCTCCATCGCCTCGGCCAGCGAGAGGCCCTCGGCGCGGACCAGGTGCTCGATCGTGCGGTTCAGGTCCTGCTGAGTCCGAGCCGCCCGCCGGGATGCGGACGCCGAGCATCCGCGCCTCCTGGCGGAGCTGCTCGATCGTGTTGATCTCGCCGTTGTGGCCGAGGACCGAGAACGGCTGCACGCGACGGAACGAGGGCCAGGTGTTGGTCGAGTAGCGGTTGTGCCCGAAGCAGGCGACGGTCTCGAACCGCTCGTCGGAGAGGTCGGGGTAGTACTCGCCCAGCACCCGCGGCGCTCCCATCACCTTGTAGACGCACGTGGCGGTGGAGAAGGAGGGCACGTGGAAGCCGAGCTCGGACTCGAGGTCGCCGCTCAGGTCCTGCAGGTCGCGGTTGACGCGCTCCTCGGACGACAGCAATCCCGCGATCTGCCAGAAGTGGGGCTCCTCCTCGCGCGCGGTCGCACCGAGCGCCTGCGAGTTGACCGCGCCGAGCCGCTCGGCGAGGACCCGGAAGCCGGCGCGGCCGAGCAGCTCGCGGGCGTCGTGGAGCGCCCGCTCGAGGTCGGCGGAGCGCTCGACGAACAGGTGCGCGACCGCGAACGCCGGCTCGTGGACGAGCGCCGGGTTGTGGCCGCCCGCTCGCACCTCCTCGGCCCAGATCCGCCGCGGGATGTCGACCAGGACTCCGCAGCCGTCGCCCTCGCCGTCGACGTTGCCGGCGCGATGCAGCATCTTCTGGAGGTTGCGGAGCGCCAGCGCGACCGGCTCGCGGCTCGGCGTGGCGTCCTTGCGGACCGAGGCGTAGATCGCACAGGCGTCGTGGTCGTCGACCGACGGCGGCGAGACCAGCGGGCGCCAGGGCAGGTGCGGGGAGTAGCGATTCAATTGGACCTCCCGGGGTCCGCGCCTTCTTCGAGCGGGCGCGCGACGGGATTGGGGCCGATGAATTATAGGATCGCCCCGTGGCGGTAACGATCGCGGTTCTCTCCCAGAAGGGGGGAACGGGCAAGACGACGCTGACGCGGACGCTGACCGACGTCTTCGGCCGGCTCGGGATCGACGTCGCTGGCGGTCGACGCCGACCCGCAGGGGAACCTCTCCGACTACTTCGACACCGACCCCAACGCCCACCCGACGCTCGCCGACGTGCTCCAGGGACAGGTTCGCGCCGCCGAGGCGGTCCACGGCCAGGTGATCCCGGCGAACATGCGACTCGCCGAGGCCGAGCTGATGCTGGCCGGCAAGATCGGCCGCGAGGTGACGCTGCGAAACGCTCTGCGCGACCTGAAGCGCGAGCGCGACGTGATCCTGATCGACTGCCCGCCGACGCTCGGCCTGCTCTCGGTCAACGCGCTCGTCGCCGCCGACTACGCGCTGCTGACCACCGAGGCCCAGTACTTCTCGCTGCACGGGGTCGAGCAGGCGATGGAGGTCGTGGACCTGGCGCGCGACTCGCTCAACCCCGAGCTCGAGCTGCTCGGCGTGGTGCTCAACATCGCCAACATGCGCACCAAGCACGCGCAGCAGACGCTCGAGGCGCTGCGCGAGCGCTTCGGCGACAAGGTCTGCCGCATCGGTGATCCGCCAGTCGATCGCCTACGCGGAGTCGGCCGAGCGGGCGGTACCGATCCTCGACTACCGCCCCGACCGCGGCGCCGACTACCTCTCGCTCGCGGGCGAGCTGCTGCGGCGCCTGTCGCGACAGGACCTGCTCGAGCCGCTCGACGAGCTCTCGACCGAGCTCGTGCCGGCAGGGGCGTCCGGCTAGGACCGCACGTGGGGGGACCCGATTCACCCGAGGCCCTGGAGGACGCGATCGCGCGCTACAACGAGGCCTGGAACGCCCACGACCTCGACGCGATCATGGCGATGCACGCGCCGGACATGGTGTTCGAGAACCACACCGCCCACGAGCGCGCCGAGGGCGAGGCGGTCCGCGGGCACATCGCTTCGATCTTCGAGACCTGGCCTGACATCCGCTTCGACGGCCGGCGCACCTACTGCCGCGAGGGGCTCGTCGTGCAGGAGTGGACGGCGACCGCCACCCACGCCAACGAGATGCGCCGCGGCGACCTGGTCGCCGAACCGACGGGCAAGGTTGTGAGCTGGGACGGCCTCGACGTGATCCCGTTCGAGGACGGCCTCGTCAAGCGCAAGGACGTCTACTCGGACTCGGTGACGATCCTGAGCGCGCTCGGGCTGCTTTAGCCACGCATCGGGCTTGAGTCCCGGCCGTCCTCGGTCGATTAATCGAGGGTGAAGCACGATAGGGGCTCGGCAATCGCCGCGATCACCGCGGCCTTTCGCGGCGACCAGGCGAACGCATACAAGGGGGCGGACGCCGATAACGCGACGCGGCTCGTCGCCCTGCTCCGGATCCTGAGCGGCATCCTGACCCTTGCCTTCCTGCCGCTCGAGACGCCCGGCACGACGCTCGGGATCGTTGCGGTCGCCGGTCTCGGACTGCTCGGAATCGGCGGCGGGATCGGCATCCTGAAGCGCGAGGCCGGCCTCAGCTTCAACGCCCTCCTCGCACTCAGCTACTCGGGACTGGTTCAGGTCACGCTGCTGGTCGCGCTGGGCGGTGGCGCCGGCAGCGCCTACCAACTGCTCTTCCTGCTCTGGGTCGGGTCCGCGATGGGCGTCCACCCACCGCGGCGCGCGCTCACGTTCCTGGCGGCCACCGCCTGCGCCGCCTGCGCCCCGCTCGTCTACGACGGCTGGTCGGCCGCCGCCGCCACCGACATCTTCACCAGCCTCTTGATGTGGGCTGCGCTTGGCACCGCAACCCTGACGCTGATGGTTACCGTTCGGGCCCAGCGGCTGAAGGCCAGGGCCGACGAAGCCCGCGAGCATGGCCTCGCGCGCGGCGACGCGCTGACCGAGCTCGGAAACCGGCGCGCCTTCGACGAGGCTCTCGCTCACGAGATCGCCCGCAGCCGGCGCGCGGGCTCGACCGTGAGCGTGATCCTGCTCGACGTCGATCGCCTGAAGGCGATCAACGACCGCTGGGGTCACGTCGAGGGAGACCGCTGCCTGGTGGATGTCGCGCGCACGATCGACAGCGCGGTGCGCGCGGGGGATCGATCGTTTCGGTGGGGCGGCGACGAGTTCGCGGTCCTGCTCCCCGACACCGACCTGTGCGGCGCGGAGGCGGCGGCGAAGACTTTGGCCGCCCAGGTCCGCCAGGACTGCGTGGACGCAGAGGGCGCGCCTCTGTCGGTCTCGGCAGGGCCCGCCGAGGTCACCAACGGGATGGGCGCCGCCGAGCTCGTCGCCCGCGCCGACATGGAATTAATGGCGCGGAAGCGCGAACGGGCGTACACTGACGACATCGCGTCGGCAACGACGCAGGCCGGCGCGCGACGGTGAGGGGAGTGGGGATGCAGACGCGGTTGGCCGGCGTTGCGGACTTCCTGACCAGGGTGCGCGCGGTATTGCCGCGCGGCAACACGCTTCCGTACGCGATCTGGCTGCGACGTCACCGCTGGCTCGTCGGGCTACTCGCAGCACAGGGCGTCGGGATGACGATCTATGCCCTCGCCCAGGGGTTTCCCCTCGTTCACAGCCTCCAGGAGGGCGGCGTCCTGGTCGCCTTCGCGGTCGCGGCCTGGGCGGTGCGCGCCCATCAACGCCTCGCCGGGGTCGTCTGCTCGATCGGGCTGATCACCACGTCCGCCGTACTCGTCCATATCTCCGGCGGACTCATCGAGGCCCACTTCCATTTCTTCGTGATGATCATCCTGCTCACCCTGTACGAGGACTGGATCCCCTTCCTGATCGCCGCCGGATACGTGCTCGTGCACCACGGGCTCATGGGGGCGGTCGACCCCGGTTCGGTCTACAACCACCCCGACGCGGTCGCGCACCCGTTCAAGTGGGCGGCGATCCATGCCGTCTTCGTGACCGGCGCGGGCGCGGCAGCCGTCGTCGCCTGGAGGCTGAATGAGATCTACCGGGCCGAGACAGAGTCGGCCCTCACCCTCGCCCGCGATCGCGAGCGGTCACTTTCGGACGCCCAGGAGCTCGCCCAGCTCGGAGGGTTCGAGTACGACGTGACCACCGGGCAGGCGCAGTGGTCACCGCAGCTGTACCGCGTCCTCGGACTCGATCCGAGCATCTTCCCCCCTTCGGGTGAGCGGCTCATGGAGCTGATCGATCCCACCGGTCGTGCCCGGCTGACGAAGGCCTACGAGCGCGCCCTCGCCGAGTGCGGAAGCTTCGCCATCCAATGCCACTACGACCATCCCGAGGGCGAGGTTCGAACCCTTCAGGTCCGTGGCGAGGTGATCGTCGATCATGGCGAGGCCCCGAGCCGGGTGGTCGGCACCTTCCAGGATGTAACCGCGCAGGAGCGCGTCCGTGAGCTGGCGCTGCGGCGCGCGGATGCCCAGCGCGCCGTGGCCGAGCTCGGGGAGCGGGCGCTGGGCGCGACCGACCTGGACGGGCTGTTCGAGGAGGCGGTCGAGAGGATCTCCGGCGTCCTTCGGGTTGAGCTGGCGGGGTTGTCCGAGTGGATCCCGGAGGACGACGAGTTCATGATCCTTGCCGAAGTCGGGATGGATGCGGTCGGCGCTCGCTATGCCGGCAGCAAAGGATCGCTATCGGGCTACACGCTGCTGACCGGGAAGCCGGTGGTGGTCACCGACTGGTCGACAGAGGACCGCTTCGACCGCCCCGCGATCGTCGACCAGCTGGGCGCTTCGAGCGCCGTCAACGTCGTCGTCAAGCGCCGCGACAGGTCATTCGGCGTGCTCGTCGCGGCGAGCCGGGAGCTGCGCACGTTCGACGCCGACGAGATCAGCTTCGTCCAGGCGGTCGCGAACGTCCTCTCGGCGGCGATCGACCGGGTCGACGCCGAGCAGGAAATGCGCCACCAGGGCCTCCACGATCCGCTCACTGGCTTGCCGAACCGGGTTCTGTTCGTCGACCGCCTCGATCAGGCGCTGGCTCAGGCCAAGCGCTCGGGCGGCCCGGTGGGCGTCCTGTTCTGCGATGTCGACCAGTTCAAGCTCGTCAACAACAGCCTCGGACATGAAACCGGCGACGAGCTGCTGCGCGCGGTCGCCCAGCGGTTCAGCGAGCTGCTGCGACCCGGCGACACGCTGGCGCGGCTCGCGGGGGACGAGTTCGGTGTCCTGGTCGGGGGAATCGCTTCGGTGCGCGAGGTGACGCGGATCGCCGAGCGAGTCGCGGCCTCGCTGGCCTCGCCATTCGTCGTCGCCGACGGCGAGCACTTCGTGACCGCGTCAACCGGAATCGCGATCGGCGACGGGACCGAATCCGCCGAGACGCTACTCCGCGACGCCGACCTGGCAATGCGCCGCGCGAAGGAGCGCGGTCGTGGGCGTTACGAACTCGTCGACGAGCTGATGCGCGAGCGCGCCGTCGACCAGCTGCGGACCGAGAACGACCTGCGGCGGGCGCTCGATCGGGACGAGCTGCGGGTCCACTACCAGCCGATCATCTCACTGGCGACCGGGGTGATCGGCGGCTTCGAGGCGCTCGTCCGCTGGGAGCATCCCAAGCGCGGCCTGCTGTCTCCGGCGGAGTTCATCCCGATGGCCGAGGAGAGCGGCCTGATCGTCGAGCTCGGGGACCGCGTGCTCGAACTCGCCTGCGAACAGGCGGCCCGCTGGCGCGTCGAGCAGTCGCAGACACCGGTCGGGATCTCGGTCAACGTATCCGCCCGCCAGCTCGCCGACCCCGAGTTTCCCGACCGGGTCGCGAGCGTGCTCGAGCGCACCGCGTTGCCCGCCGCGTCGTTGCGGCTCGAGGTCACCGAGACGACGCTCGTCGAGGAGCACCAGTGGTCGGTCGACAACTTTGCTCGCATCAAGGCGTTCGGCGTTGGCGTCGTCCTCGACGACTTCGGCACCGGGTTCTCGTCGCTCGGATACGTGCGCCGCTTCCCGTTCGACCTCCTGAAGATCGACCGCTCGTTCATCGACCAGATCTCGATCCAGACCAACGCGGCGATCGTCACCGCCGTGATCGGCATCGCCGAGGCCCTCGAGCTCGAAGTCGTCGCCGAGGGGATCGAGAACAAGTCGCAGCTCGACGCGGTCAGGGCGCTCGGCTGCCACCACGGGCAGGGCTACCTGTTCTCCCGCCCGGTGCCGGCGGCCGAAGCGTCGGCGCTGCTTCGCGGCGTGCGCCTTTCCCAGGTCACCGCCAGCTAGCGCGGAAGGTCTCCCGGTGGACACTCGTCGAGGCTGGGCTTACGATGGCTTCGACTTGCGGAATCGGTCACCGACTCATGGACGGGTCTGGGCGCTCGCCCTCTGCGTGGCGGCGCTGATCGCGCCCGCCGACGCCGGCGCCGCCGTCGGGCACAGCGTGCGGACGGTCAACGGGCTCACCGTCGACCGCTACTCGTGGCTGGACTCGAACGGGCGGATACGCACCGTGTCGCTCAAGCGCGAGGGAGAGGGCAATCCCGGGCACGGCGGGTACGCGATCCAGATGACCTATCAGGCGTACCTCAACGGGGCCTGGCGCCACATGGTCGTCAACTCGGACGAGGGTTTCGGTTACTTCGTCTCGCACGAGGCCTACCGGACGTTCACCGACGGCGCCACCGGCACGATCGCCAGTCACGTGTTCGGCGTCACGGACTCGCCGCTCGGGCGCAACTATCCCGTCACCGGGACCGAGGTCGCCGACACCGACCCTGATCGTGCCGCCCACCTGTTCACGATGTCCTATCCCCGCTACGGGACGATCGACCCGATCCCGAAGGACGCCAGCGGCGAGGACTCGAGCCCGACTCCGGTCGACCCCACGGCGCTGCAGCGGTACCGGCTGCCGGTCGGGATCACGTGGTTCTTCGAGGAGGGAACCGACTTTCCCCGGATCCGGACCAACGTGAACCTCGCCAACGTCGCGGTCGCGGACCGGGTGAACTTCGACGTGCGGGGTCCCTACGGCGTCATGGACTTCGACCGGGCCGACCTGCCGATCAGCCGCGTGATGTGGGGCGACCGCCTGCACTTCAAGTCGCTCGGCAACCCGCTCACGCGCAATCGCGGCTGGACGTGGAACCAGGCGAACGCCGGAGCGCGCTACACCGCGATGACCGCTGGCCCCTCCGAGGTCGGCCTGTTCGAGCCGCGCGAGTGGACCTCGAGCGCCCTGGTCCACGGCTTCGCCTACGGACGCGGCCGGACGTCGAACGGCTACGGGTGTACGGGCGAGGGATGGGTGCTGCCCTGTGACTGGGAATGGCCCTATCAATCGGCCCAGTACAGCCTGCCCTACGACGATCCCGACGGATCGACGACATACGAGAAGATCGCCTGGGGATCGGCCCCCTTCTACGGCGCGGGGCCGAGCCTGCCCCAGGTCTACGACTCGCCCACCCACTCGAACGCGTTCGTCGGCTTCCCGGCTAACAAGCGAATCACCTACGACGTGTGCGTCGTCCTCGGACGGACGATCACGGGCGGCATGACGCGCTCCGTCGCCGCGGGCCCGGACTACCGCTGCGCGACTCCGTAGCCGGCCGGCTAGAGCTCCGGGACGTCGGCGCCGAGCGGGCTGAACGGGATCCGGCGGACCTCGGCCCAGCCCTGGGCCGCCTGGGTCGCCGCCTCGACCACCTTGCCGGTGTCCTGCCAGAAGCACCACAGCATCACCGACGGGCCCGCTCCCGAGATCGTCGCGCCCACCGCGCCCAGCTCTACGGCGCGCTCGAGCAGCTCCATCGAGCGCTCGTAGAGCGGCCGCCGCGCCGGCTGGTGGAGGCGGTCGGCGAGCCCGCGGCCGATCAGGGTGAGGTCGGAGCGCTCGAGCCCGAGCACGAGCTGGGTCGCGGCGGCGACGTTGGCGACCGCGTCGGTGATCGAGATCGCCGCGGGCAGCGCCGCCCGCGCCTCGGCGGTCGGCACGGTGTCGTCGGGAATCACCAGCACCGCCTCGACCCCCTCGGGAGGCTCGATCCGCACCGGCGGCGGCAGCTCGTGCGGATGCTCGGCGACCGGGCAGAGGACGAAGCCGCCGTAGAGCGCCGCGGCGACGTTGTCGGGGTGGCCCTCGAGCTCGACCGCGTGGCGGTAGATCGCGTCGCGCTCGTTGCCGAGCTCGAACAGGTGGTCGGCGGCGACCAGGCCGGCGACGATCGCCGCCGCGCTCGAGCCGAGGCCGCGGGCGAGCGGGATCTCGCTGCGGATCTCGAACCGCAGGCCGTCGGCGGGATGCAGGCGCTCGAAGGCGCGCACGCACAGGTTCGAGCGGTCGGTGGGCAGGTCCGCTCCCGGCGTCGACGCGAGAACTCCCCGGCCTCGGTGACCTCGAGCTCGAGCTCGAGCTGCAGGCGCGGCGGCGAGCACGTCGTAGCCGGGCCCGAGATTGGCCGACGAGGCGGGAACCCGGACCAGGCGGCGGCGTGCGGTCATCCGGTCTCACTTCCACTTGATCGAGCAGCCGACCGGCTCGGTGCTCGGCGGGGCGGCTCGCCCGGCGAGCACGGCGTCGAGCGCCTCGCGCAGCCACTGCGCGCGCAGGCCCGGGTCCTGGTGGTCGGCGTCCGGGGCGCCCTCGTAGACGATCCGCTGCTCGGGGTCGAGCACGAACAGGTGCGGCGTCGTGCGCGCGTCCCAGGCGCGGGCGGCCTCCTGGCTTTCGTCGTACAGGTACGGAAACGGCCAGCGCTCGCGCTCGAAGCGCTCGCGCATCGCCTCCGGCCCGTCGGCGGGGTAGCGCTCGGCGTCGTTGGAGTTGACGGCGAGGAAGCGAACGCCGCGGCTCGGCGTAGTCGTCGGCGACGTCGACGAGCCGCTCGTGCCAGGCGAGCGCGTAGGGGCAGTGGTTGCAGGTCCAGACGACCACGGTCGCCGCCGCCTCGGCCGGCCCGGCCGGCAGCGCGCTGGACCTCGCCCGTCGGTGTCGGGGAGCGCCAGCGGCGGGGCCTGAGCGCGGCTCGGTCATTCAGCGCCCACCCTCGCGAGCGCCGCCGCGACGTCAGCTCGGGTCCGGGAAGGGCCGAGATCCGCCCGTCGCCGAGCCGGTAGACGCGGCAGGTGAGCCCGACGGGCTGGTCGCCGGGGTCCTGGATGTCGCGGCCGTCGACGCGGATCGTCGGCGAGCCCGGAAAGCCCTCGCGCGGCGGCCTCTTCCGTCGGTGCGGATCTCGCGCAGCTCGAGCGACGCCGGGTCGAGACCGGCGACGCTCCATCTGCTCGCGGACGAGCTCGGTCGCCCGCTCCCACGATGGACAGCCCCGCCACCACAGCAGCTCGACCTCCATCGCTAGGCTGGCGAGCAGGCGCTCGACCTCGCCGAGCAGCGCGTCGGCCTCGAACGGCTTCTTCATGAACCCGTCGGAGTCGACCCCGTGGCGGCGGATCTCGCGCTCGTCGTCGATCGTCGCGGTCAGGATCAGGACCTTCGATCGCCGCCGTCTCCGGGTCGTCGCGAAGCTGCCTCAGGATCTCGTAGCCGGCGAGGCCGGGCATGCGCCCGTCGAGGACGCAGAGGTCGGGACGCCGCTCGCGGATCAGCTCGAGGGCCCGCTCGCCGTCGGCGGCGGTGATCACCTCGTAGCCGGCGCGGCCGAGGACGATCGCGACCAGCTCGACGATGTCGCGCTCGTCGTCGGCGACGACGACCAGCTTGCCCTCGTTCATCCGCCACCCACCCGGCGCGTACGAGCCGCGCCGGCGGTCCGGGCGACCGCGGGGCGTCGCGCGCCGGTCGGGCCTGCGCGCCTCGGCCGAGACCGGCAGCCGGACGCGGAACGTCGCTCCCTTCCCGACATCGCTGTCGACGGCGATCGTCCCGCCGTGGGCGTCGACGATCGCCTTCACGATCGTCAAGCCTAGCCCGGTTCCCTGAATGTGGCGACGTTCGGCCTCGCGGGCGCGGAACATGCGCTCGAACAGCCGGCCGCGGTCCTCGGCCGGGATCCCGATCCCGGTGTCGGCGACGGCGATCTCGGCGACCTCGCCCGGCGCGCGAGGCGCCGATCGTCACATCGCCGCCCGTCGGGCGTGAACTTGATCGCGTTCGAGACCAGGTTCTCGACCACCTGGCGCAGGCGGTGCGGGTCGCCGGCGATCACCGGCGCGCGCTCGAGCTCGAGCGAGAGCGTCACCCCGGCCTGCGCGGCATCGGGACCGAGCGCCTCGGCGGTCGCCCGCGCGATCTCGCCGAGGTCGGCCTCGCCGAGCTCGATCTCGAAGGTGCCCGCCGTGATCCTGGTCAGCATCAGGAGGTCGCCGACCAGGTTGAGCTCGCGCCTCGAGTTGCGCTCGATCACCTCGACGAACCGGCGCCCCTCCGCGGTGAGGTTCTCGGCCTCGATCTCGGCGAGCAGCTCGGCGTAGCCGACGATCGAGGTCAGCGGCGTGCGCAGCTCGTGCGAGACGAGCTGGAAGAACTCGTCCTTGAGCCGCTCCGCGTCGCGCTCGGCGGTGACGTCGCGGCTGGTGCCGATCATCCGCATCGAGCCGTCGGCGGCGACGAACGGGCGGCCCTCGACCGCGATCTCGCGGACACGTGCCGTTGGCGAGCACGACGCGGTAGGCGCTGCTCGAACGACCGCGGGGTCGGCCTCGATCTCCTCGAGCAGGGCGCTGCACGTCCTCGCGGTCGTCGGGGTGGATCGCCTCGATCAGCTCCGGCGACGTCGGCGGCGGCCGGCTGGGGTCGAAGCCGTGGTTGCGGTACTGCTGCTCGGACCAGCGCCGCTCGCCGGTCGTCGGGTCGAGCTCCCAGCTGCCGACCTTCGCGATCTGCTGGGCGTCGGCGAGCTGGCGGCGCTCGGCGGCGAGCGCCTGCTCGGTCTCCATCCGCCCGGAGATCTCCCGCCCGCTGCAGTGGAAGACGCCCGCGCTCCGGATCGGGGTCCGGCGACCGCCGACCACTCGGTCCACACCCAGCGGCCGTCGCTGGTCGCGACCCTGATCTTGAAGTCCGCGGTCACCCCGCCCGCGGCGAGCTTCGCGACCTCCTCCTCGACCGCCTCGCGGTCGTCGGGGATGGACGATCTCGATGAACGGGTTCGGCAGCAGCTCGTCGTCGCGTCCAGCCGAGCACCTGCTCCCAGGCGCCGTTGATGTGCTTGAAGTAGCCGTCGAAGCCGCAGGTCGCGACCAGGTCCTGGATCAGCTCGAAGTGGCGGGCGCTCTCGGCCAGCCGCAGCTGGGCCTTGCGCTGCTCGGTGATGTCACGGGCGCTGGTCGAGACGCCGACGACCGCGCCGGCGCCGTCGAGGATCGGGAGCGGCGCTCAGCGAGACGTCGATCATCGTCGCCGTCCTTGCGCACCCGCTCGGTCTCGAGGTTGTCGACCCGGCCGCCCTCGCGAACCGTCCGCATGATGCTCGGGCAGCTCGCTCTGGTTGCCCGGCGGGACGAGGACGTCGTGGGGCTGGCCGATCATCTCGTCGGCGGCGTAGCCGTAGATCCGCTCGGCGCCGCGATTCCAGGTCGTCACCCGGCCGTCGAGCGACCAGCCGATCACGGCGTCGGCGGCGCTGTCGAGGATCGCCGCGAGCTCGCGGTTCTTCTGCTCCGCCAGCCGGCGGGCGCTGACGTCGCGCAGTGCCGCCGAGACCAGGATCCCGGTCGGCGGTCTCGAGCGGGGCGAGGCTGATCTCGACCGGGATCTCGCTGCCGTCCTTGTGGCGGGCCCAGAGCTCCAGCCCGGAGCCCATCGGGCGCACGGTCGGAGCGGCGACGTAGTCGCCCCGGTGAACGCGGTGCGAGACGGCGAACCGCTCCGGGATCAGGATCTCGACCCGCTCGCCGAGCAGCTCGGCGCGCTGGTAGCCGAGCATCTCCTCGAGCCGGGCGTTGACGTGGACGATCGCGCCCGCCTCGTTGACGATCACGATCGGATCGGGTGCCGCGTCGAGCAGCTCGCGGAACATGAAGCTCGCTCTCGTTCTCGGCTGCCATCGCCCGCCCGTCCCTACGGCCTCGGCTGGGCCGGCGGCGATCCCCGCGAGCGCTCGGGCGCTGCCCGCGATCGCCCCGGCCAGCAGGCCGTCGGCCGGGACCTCGGCGCCCGGCAGCAGCACCGACTCGCGCACCCGGGCGCCGGCGCCGATCTGCGCCCCGGCCCGATCACCAGCGGCCCGTCGAGCCGCGCGCCGGCGCCGATCCGCGCGCCCTCGCCGAGCAGCACCGGCCCGGAGAGCTCGACGTCGCCGTCGAGCCCGGCCGCGGCGGCCGAGTCGACGAGCTCGCCGGCGGGCTCGACCTGCGACGGCGCCGGTGAGGACGTCGAAGTTGCCCTGCAGGTACTCGGGCAGCGAGCCGACGTCGTTCCAGTAGTCGTCGGTGACGTGGACGCCGAACGGGACGTCGCGCTCGAGCAGCGCCGGGAACACGTCGAGGGCGAAGTCGACCTCCTCGGCGTCGGGGAAGTGGTCGAAGATCTCCGGCTCGAGCACGTAGATCATGCAGTTGGCGAGGTCGGAGAGCGCCTCGGCGGGGTCCGGCTTCTCCTGGAAGCCCCGCACGCGGCCGTCCTCGGCGGTGACGACCACGCCGTACTCGGTCGTGTCGCGGACCCGCTTGACGGCGAGGGTCGCGATCCAGTCGTGCTCGGCGTGGGCGCGAGCGAGCGCCGCAGGTCGATGTCGGTGAGCGCGTCGGCGGCCATCACCACGAACGGCTCGGAGCCGAAGTACTCGCGCACGTTGCGAACCCCGCCCGCGGTTCCCAGCAGCCGCTCCTCGTAGCTGTAGGTGAGCTCGATGCCGAGCGCGGAGCCGTCGCCGAAGCGGTCGCGGATCGTCTCCGGGAACCAGTGCAGGTTGGCGATCACCTCGCGGAAGCCGTCGCGGGCGAGCCGCGCGAGGACGTGCTCCATGATCGGGCGGTTGCCGACCGGCACCAGCGGCTTCGGGATCTCGTAGGTGAGCGGCCGCAGCCGCTTGCCGAGCCCGGCCGCCATGACCATCGCTCTCATCGCACGGCAGGCTACGTGCAGTGGGACTTCACTACGAGTCGCAGCCCAATCCAGCGAACAGGAGCAGCATGACGACGACTCAAACCGCGCAGGACCACAAGGTCGCCGACCTCGGCCTCGCCGAGTTCGGCCGCAAGGAGATCACGCTCGCCGAGCACGAGATGCCCGGCCTGATGCAGGACGCGCGAGGAGTACGCCGCCTCGCAGCCGCTCGCCGGCGCCCGGATCACCGGCTCCCTGCACATGACCGTCCAGACCGCGGTCCTGATCGAGACCCTGGTCGCGCTCGGCGCCGAGGTCCGCTGGGCCTCCTGCAACATCTTCTCGACCCAGGACCACGCCGCCGCGGCGATCGCGAAGGCGGGCGTCCCGGTGTTCGCCTGGAAGGGCGAGACGCTCGAGGAGTACTGGTGGTGCACCGAGCAGGCGCTCACCTGGCCGGGCGAGGACGGGCCGAACATGATCCTCGACGACGGCGGCGACGCCACCCTGCTCGTCCACAAGGGCGCCGAGTACGAGGCCGCCGGCGCGGTCCCCGATCCCGAGTCGGCGGACTCGGAGGAGCTGAAGATCATCCTGCAGACGCTGCAGCGCTCGCTGGAGGCCGATCCGCAGCGGTTCACGAAGATGGCCGCCGGGATCCACGGGCGTGACCGAGGAGACGACGACCGGCGTCCTGCGCCTCAACCAGATGGCCGAGACCGGCGACCTGCTGTTCCCGGCGATCAACGTCAACGACTCGGTGACGAAGTCGAAGTTCGACAACCTCTACGGCTGCCGCCACTCGCTCGTCGACGGGATCAACCGCGCCACCGACGTGATGATCGGCGGCAAGGTCGCCGTGATCTGCGGCTTCGGCGACGTCGGCAAGGGCTGCGCCGACATCGCTGCGCGGCCAGGGCGCCCGCGTCATGGTCACCGAGATCGACCCGATCTGCGCGCTGCAGGCCTCGATGGAGGGCTACGAGGTCCGCACCCTCGACGAGGTGGTCGAGACCGCGGACATCTTCGTCACCGCGACCGGCAACAAGGACGTGATCACCGCCGAGCAGATGGCGCGGATGAAGCACCAGGCGATCGTCGGCAACATCGGCCACTTCGACAACGAGATCGACATGGCCGGGCTCGCGGCGCTCGACGGGATCGAGCGCGAGAACATCAAGCCGCAGGTCGACAAGTGGACGTTCCCCGACGGCCACTCGATCATCGTCCTCTCCGAGGGCCGGCTGCTGAACCTCGGCAACGCGACCGGGCATCCGTCGTTCGTGATGTCGAACTCGTTCACCAACCAGGTGATCGCCCAGGTCGAGCTGTTCACCCACCAGGACTTCTACGAGAAGCGCGTCTACACGCTGCCCAAGCACCTCGACGAGAAGGTCGCGCGGCTGCACCTCGACGCGCTCGGGGTCAGCCTCACCGAGCTCACACCGGAGCAGGCGGCCTACATCGGCGTCCCGGTCGAGGGCCCTTACAAGTCGGACCAATACCGGTACTGATCCCCGAGAGCGAGATCGAGCTGCGGGCCAGCCGGTCGTCCGGCCCGGGGGGACAGCACGCCAACGTGACCGCCTCGCGGATCGAGGCGGTGTTCGAGATCGATGCTTCCGCCAGTCTCTCGGAGGATCAGAAGCGACGCCTGCGGGCGCGCTTCGGGCCGCGGGTGACCGCGGTCGCGCAGGACTCGCGCAGCCAGGCCCGCAACCGCGAGCTCGCGATCGAGCGGCTGCGCGAACGCGTCGCAGCGGCGCTGCGTCCCCGAAAGCGCCGCCGGGCGACGAGGCCGACCGCCGCCGCGCGCGAGCGCCGCATCGCGGCCAAGCGCCGGCGCTCGGAACTGAAGCGGTCCCGGCGCGCGCCGCCGCCCGAGGACTAGCGCCCGGTCGGCGCGGCGCGGTTAGGCTCGCGTGGTGCGCCTTCCAGCCGCCGACCTCGTGCGCCGGATCGCCGGGACGCTCGGCAACGTCGACGGCGTGCTCGAGCGCGTCGACGTGACAATGAAACGCGTCGACGGCACCCTCGAGGGCGCCGACACGGCGCTCGCGGCCGTGGACGGCAAGCTCGGCGACGTGGACGGCAAGCTCGCCGAGACGTCGGCGACCGTCATCCGGGCCGAGGCGACGCTCGCCGAGGCGACCGAGGTCCTGACCGAGGTCCGAAGGCTGCTCGCCGAGCTCGAGGAGGAGATGGCGCTCCTGCGCCAAGTCCCCGAGATCGCCGAGCAGGTGCGCGAGCTGACGCGGCGTTCGCCGCTCGCCGTTAGTCGTTCGAGCTACGCCGGGTAGGAAAACATGCGGCGTATTACGGATGCGCCACGCCTCTTGCCGGAAGAGACTCCGCGAATCGGAGGAATCAAACCGTGTGGAGGCATCATGCTCAGGTCCCGTGCCCGCGTCGCTGCAAGCGCGGTCGTGACGGTTGCACTATCAAGTCTCGCTATCGGCTCGACCGCAGCTGCACAGGGTCCGCCGACTCTGAGCGGCGAACTGCTCAGTGGCGCTGCTCAACTCGACTCGACCTGTGCCGCCACCGTCAGCACCGCTAACAGCTTCACAGCCTCGGGCAGCGCGTTTGGGCCCTTCGAGGGGACCTTCGCCGAGCAGGGGACCTTCGCGATCGGTCCGGAGGATGACGGCGCAGCGGTCGAGGCCTTCAGCGCGAGCTTCCAGATCGAGTCTCCGTCAGGGACAGTGGTCGGCACGAAGGCGTATGACCCCAGCCAGCCACCGCAATCCGCACGCTGCGTCGATGGCGTCGGGTATCCGGGCAACTTTCAAGTCCTCTACTCGGCGACGATCACGACGCCCGATGGCTGCTCATACGCCGACAGCGGCGTCGGCTTAGTCAGTCTCGCTTTCGACCCCCGAGTCCCACCCGGCGCCGACTCGCCATTCGCCGAGGATTTCGAGTCGACTCTGATCGTGCCCGAGCTTCTCGGCTGTGGCGCACCGGACTCCGACGACGACGGGGTCCCCGATGACTCCGACAACTGCCCCAACGTCGCGAACGCCGACCAGGCAGACCAGGACGGAGACGGCGTCGGCGATGCCTGTGATCCGGATCAGGACGGAGACGGTGTCGGAGATGGTGAGGACAACTGTCCGCTCACCCCCAACGCGGGCCAGCACGACGCAGACGGTGACGGCATCGGCGACGAGTGCGATCCCTTCCCGGGTTCGACCGCCGGCTCCAAGGTGACCATGGGCGGCACCATCACGACGAATGGCGATCGGGCGACACTTGGCGGAAACGCCCAGGCAAAGAGCTCAACCGCTGTGGCCGGCCAGCTCGAGTACACCGACCACGGCCCGGCAAGTCCGGTCAAGTTCCGGTCGGTCACCGTCGAGTCGGTGATCTGCTCCGGAGTCGGTTGCATTATCCGGGGCACCGGCACCGCGAACGGCCAGCCGGTCAGCTACCGGATCGATGTCCGCGATAACGGCGAGCCAGGGAGGGCTGATACCTACCGCATCCAGCTCTCCAATGGCTATGACTCCGGCGAGCGCGTGCTCGACGGGGGCAATGTTCAGGTCTTCGCTGCGTAGTAGGTCCAGCGCAACGCCGAAGTCACGAGCGCCCGAGCTCGTCCTTGAGCCGGTCGATGATCTCGATCGGCCCGGGATCCACGCCGTTGTGAGCGGCGAGGTGCAGCGAGACGAGGTCGCCGAGCAGCACCGCGCGCAGCAGGCGCTGGACGCGGGTCTCGCCGACCGTCTCGACCCGGACCACGGCCGCGGCCGCCGGCTCGATCAGCTTTGCGGTCAGGTCGGCCCGTTCGCGCTGGCGCGGGTGCTGGTCCGAGTCGCCGAGGAAGACGGCGGAGAAGGTCTGCCGGGCGCCGTTCGGGTTCCAGCCGACGATCTCGTTGTGGTCGAGCTCCGGGAGCTGATGGTCGAAGGCGTGCTGCTTGGCGTTCTCGTTGATCTGCGTCTTCCAGCGGTAGGCGGCGGGGACTGTCAGCTCGCAGCCGTAGATCAGCGGCACGGTGCCGGCGAGCTGCTCGGCGATCTCGCCCGCCTGGGCCATGATGGCATCGCGGTTCTCCTCCAGGTGCGCGGCGGCGGTGTCGATCTGGGTGCGCATCCCGTCGGTGACCCCCAGCACGGCCGCGACCTCGCAGGCGACCGTGAACCCGTAACCGACGGCGTGGCGCGGCTGCAGCCCGGCAGGCAGCCCGATCACCGGGACGCCGGCCGTTCTGGCGGCCTCTGCCAGCCGCCCGCCGGTGGTCGCCACGTAGCGAACGGCGCCGACCGCCTCGGCCGCGTCGAAGGCGGCCAGCGTCTCCTCGGTGTCGCCGGAGTAGCTCGAGCAGAGGACCGCCCGGTCCGGCTGCGTCCACGGCGGCAGCTCGTAGTCGCGGTAGATCAGCATCGGCTTGTTCAGGGCGTCGCCCATCGCCGCCCGAGCAAGGACGCCGCCGATCGCCGAGCCGCCCATCCCGCAGACGATCAACCCGGAGACATCCGCGGAGTCGAGCACCGTCGACTCGACCCGCCAGAGCGCGTCGCGGAGGTGCTCTGGCAGGGCGAGGACGTCGTCGAGCTGGCCGCTCGGGTCGATCGCGCGAATCGCCTCGCTCACGCCGCCACCTCCGCCTCGACCACCTCGTCGGGTTGCACCCGCGCCCCGGCCTCGACCGTAGCGCCCGCCTCGACCTCGGCGCCCTCGCCGATCACGCTGCCGGCGGTCACGGTGGCGCCCTCGCCGACGGTCGACCTTCGCGGCGAGGATCGACGCCCCGGACCTCGGCGCTCGGCGCGATCACGCAGTCGTCGAGCAGCACCGACTCGGAGACCAGCGCGCCGGCCCCGATGCGCGAGCCGGAGCGGATCACGGCGCGGGCCTCGACGATCGCGTCGTCGGCTGATCTCGGCCCCGTCGCCGACGTAGGGACCGCCGGTACCGGCGACCTCGGTCTCCACCACGCCCTCGAGTATGTCCCAGCTCGCCTGCAGATAGCGCTCCGGGGTTCCGATGTCCATCCAGTAGCCCTCGAGGCGGCGGCCGTACAGCCCCTGGCCGACCAGGCGGGGAAAGATCTCGCGCTCGATCGAAACCGCACGGCCGGGCGGGATCAGGTCGATGACGCCGGCCTCGAGGACGTAGGTGCCGGCGTTGACCTCGTCGGTGTCGATCTCGGCGGGGTCGGGCTTCTCGAGGAACCCGAGCACCCGCCCGTCGGCGTCGCGGCGGACGAGGCCGTACGAGGTCGGATCGTCGACGGGGTAGAGGCCGAGCGTCGCCACCGCGTCAGTATCCGCATGCTGGCGCTGGAGCGCGGTCAGGTCGAGGTCGGTGAGGACGTCACCGTTGAGAACCATGAAACGATCGCCGAGCAGACCCTGGTCGGCGGCGAGCCGGATCGGGCCCGCCGTGCCGAGCGGCTCGTCCTCCTCGATGTAGGTGATCGCCGGGCCGCCGGGGACCCGATCCCCGAGCGCCTGGCGCAGGGCGGCGGCGCGGAAGCCGCAGGCCATGATCACCTCGTCGATTCCGTGGCGGGCGAGCCAGTCGACCATGTAGCGGATGAACGGCCGATCGACGAGCGCCAGCGCCGGCTTCGGCTGGGTCAGGGTCAGCGGCCGCAGCCGCGTGCCCTCTCCTCCGACGAGCACAACGAGCCTGCATCACTGCCGTCCGATGCCCTCGTAGGTGTAGCCGGCCGCGCGCAGCCGCGCGGGGTCGAGGAAGTTCCGGCCGTCCACGATCAGCGGGTTCGACATCCGCCCGGCGAGCTCCTCCCAGTCGAGCTCGCCGAACTCCGGCCACTCGGTGACCAGGATCGCGGCGTCGGCGCCCGCGAGCGCGTCGGCCGGGGAATCCGCGAGCTCAACGCTCGGCAGCAGTTGCTCGGCCGGGCCATCGGCAACCGGGTCGTATGCGACCACGGTCGCCCCCTCGCCCTGCAGGCGTGCCGCAAGCACGAGGCTCGATGCCTCGCGCATGTCGTCGGTGTTCGGCTTGAAGGCGAGTCCGAGCAACGCCACTCGCTTGCCGGCCAGCGAGCCGAGGTGCGTGGACAGCTTCGAGATCACGCGCCGCTTCTGCAGCTCGTTGACCTCGATCACGGAGCTCAGGAGCTGGAAGTGGTAGCCCGTGTTCCCGGCGAGCATCTTGAGCGCGGAGACATCCTTGGGAAAGCAACTGCCCCCGTAGCCAATTCCGGCCTGCAGGAACTGTGGGCCGATCCGGCCGTCGAGGCCCATGCCGCGGGCAACCTCGTTGACGTCGGCGCCGACCCCCTCGCAGACGTTGGCGATCTCGTTGATGAACGAGATCTTGGTCGCCAGGAAGGCGTTCGACGCGAGCTTGATCATCTCCGCCGAGGCGACGTCGGTGCGGACGATCTCGCCGCCGAGCGGCTCGTAGGCGGCGGCGACCTCGTCCGCGGCCCACTCCGATCCCGCGTCCGCCCCGATCACGACGCGGTCGGGCTCGAGGAAGTCCTTGACGGCGGAGCCCTCCTTGAGGAACTCGGGGCAGGAGACGTAGACGAGGTCCGGCTTCTGGCGCCGGATCGTCTCGCCGGTGCCGGCGGGGACGGTGCTCTTCATCACCAGGGCGTGCTCCCGGCCCTCGGGCAGCTCGGCGACCACGGCCTCGACCCGCGAGAGGTCGGCGTCGCCCGAGTAGGTCGGCGGCGTGTCGACGCAGCAGAACAGCAACCGCGCGGAGTCGAGGACGTCGGAGATCTCGGTCGTGAACGTGAGCCGTTCGCGGTTACGCTCGATCAGCTCGTCGAGCCCGGGCTCGTGGATCGGCAGCGCCTCGCCGGAGCGCAGCGACTCGATCTTCGCCGCGTCGATGTCGACGGCCACCACCGGGTGGCCGATCTCGGCGAAGCAGGCGGCGCTAACGAGCCCGACCCAGCCCACCCCGATGACGCCGATCGCCGGCTTCTCGCTCTCGTTCACGATGCCGGGAAGCTACTTCTCTTCTTCGAACTCGCGCATCGAGGTGGCGATCGACAGCATCTGGCCCTCGTCGAGCGACTGCAGGAGCGTGTTGTTGACCCAGTAGGCGCCCTGGTTGGTCTTGAAGCCGACCAGGCGGAGCCGGTCACCGTCGTAGAAGAGCATGTAGTCGCGACCGTCGATGGTTCGCGTCTCGCTCGGGTTGGAGAGGATCGGCGCGTCGACCCAGTCGGACCCCGAGACCCCGTAGTACTCGTCGGTGAGCCCGTGGCCGAAGGTGTCGCCGGGGACGTCGACGACCATCTTGTAGCCGTAGTAGACGTCGTCGCCCGGGCCGTCGATCACGAACGCGCGCGAGTCCCGGGCGATGAACGAGCCCGGCGCCAGGCGGGTCGGGTAGTAGACCGGGAACTCGATCATCGGGTCACCGTTCTTCTTCTTCTTCGCCAGCGCCTGCTTCGCGTAGGTCTGACCCTGCTCGGTGGAATCGTCCATCGGCGGGCCCTCGAAGTGATCGTCCTCGGGCTTCGGCTTGTCCTCGCCGCCCTCCGGCTTGTCGGCGTTCGGCCGCTCGTCGGGCTCCTCGGCGGGCGGCGACTCGCCGGCGGGGCGCTCACCAGGCGTCCCCTCGACGTTCAGGAACTCGGCGACCGCCTTCTGGATCGCCTCGTCGCTCGCGGTCACGTACGTCTGGCCGAGCTCAGCCGGGAAGTGCACCTCGCTCACCGGCGCGGACTGGACGCCGAGGAAAGTCTTCAGCAGCTCGAGCAGCTGGACGGCGTCGCCGATGTCCGAGGTCGTGTACTCGGTGAAGATGCCGAGCAGCTCCTCGCGGTCCTCGATCAGCTTCTGCGCCGGCAGCTTCTGGCGCGCCTCGCGCAGGAAGTCCTGCTGGCGCGCGGCGCGGACCAGGTCGTTGTCGAAGTGGCGGAAGCGCACGTACTGGAGCGCGTTGTAGCCGCACATCCGTTGGTAGCCGGCGTCGACGTCGATCTCCGCAGTGCCCGATTCGGGTGGGATGTAGTACTTGCGATCGACGTCGATGTAGACGCAGTCGATCGCGTTGACCGCGTCGGCGAAGCCGGTGAAGTTGATGTTGACGACGTGGTTGATGTCGAGACCGGTGAGCTTCTTGACCACCTCCAGCGTCAGGTCCGGCCCGCCCGCGGTGTACGCCTCGTTGAACTTCCCGAAACCGACGCCGGGGATCGTGACCTTCAGGTCGCGGGGGATCGACAGCAGCGCGATCGCGTCCTTCTCCGGATCCACCCGCAGCAGGATCGTCGTGTCCGAACGACCCTTGTCCTTCTCGATCCCGAGCCGCTTGTCGGAGCCGAGGATCAGGATCGTCTGCGGATCGCCCCCGTCGACCGCCTCGAGCTGAGCGCGAAGCGACGCGAGCTTGTCGTTGTCGCTCAGGCCCTTGGCGAAGTCGGTCAGGTAGACGAGCAGGCTGATCGAGGTCGCCGCCGCGATCGAGATCACGATCAGCAGCGAGGCGGCCAGGAAGCGCGCCCACAGGCGCTTCGCGCGCGGGGGCCCGCCCTCCTCCTCCTCCTCCTCGGGCTCCGCGACCGCCACGGCCGCGGCCGCGGTCTCCTGCTCGGGCGCTCCGGGCTTCGCGACCGGGACCTCGGGCTTGGGGCCCTTGCCCGCGGCGCGTGCGCGTAGCGCGGCCAGCGCCGCGTCGGTCGCCTCAGCCTTGTCGGCGACCGGCGAGCCCTCCTCCCCCTCGGCCTCGGGCTCCTCGTCCGCCTCGGCCTCGGGCTCCTCGTCTTCGGCCTCGAGCTCGTCGTCTTCGGCCTCGAGCTCCTCGTCCGCCTCAGCCGCGGGCTCCTCGTCTTCCTCGTCCTCGGCGACCTCTTCGTCCTCGGGCTCTTCCTCGTCCTCGGGCTCTTCCTCGTCCTCGGGCTCTTCGCCGCCCTCGGGCTCTTCCTCGCCCTCGTCCTCCGGCTCGGCCTCGGCCTCGACCGCGTCGGCTTGCAGTTCCTCGGCCTCGGCCGGCGGGGGCTCGCCGAGCCCGGCCAGCTCGGCGTCGAGCTCGCGCTCGATCTCGTCGAACTCCTCCGTGAACCCGGCGCGCAGGTCCTCGGGCCGCTCGCGCTCGTCCGGCTCCTCCCGGGGCTCGTCCGGCTCCTCCGAAGGCTCCTCCGGCACCTCGGGTTCCTCCACCGGCTCCTCGGGCTCCTCCGGCCGCTCCGGTTCCTCGTCTCCGTCGTCCGATTGCGCCTCGGCGCGCTTGCGCCCGGCGTAGGTCGCCGGTGGCGGGGTCTCGTGCTCGCCGGCCTGCTCCTCGG
Organism: uncultured Solirubrobacterales bacterium; assembly: GCA_963811505.1. Lineage (GTDB taxonomy): Bacteria > Actinomycetota > Thermoleophilia > Solirubrobacterales > 70-9 > WHSW01. Next base: position 507,109 of record CAWERC010000003.1, read on the forward strand.
CAGCCGCGTCGTCGCCGTTCTCCGGCACCTCGTCGTCGCGGATCTCGTCGTCGTCGGGTCTCACGCCGCCTCACCGCCGACCGCACGCAGATGAGTCTGAAGTGATTCGACGAACTCGACCAGCGCCCTGCGATAGCTCGCCAGCGAGCTCACCGAGACCCACTCGTCGGGGCCGTGATGGCCGGCGCCGACCGGACCGAACTCGACCGCGGGCACGCCCGCGCGCAGGAACGAGACCGCGTCGGACGCGCCGTCGCGCCCAACGCTGGTCACCTCGCCCTCGCTGTGCGAGGCGGTCGCGGCGCAGAGCGCGCGCACGAACGGTGACTCCGGATCGACCACCGCCGGCGGGCGGCGGAAGGTGGACACGATCGTCGCCCCCGGGATCCCCTCGACCTCCGCGAGGATCGCGTCCGGGTCCTGCTCGGGCAGGTAGCGCACGTCGACGTCGATGAAGCACGTGTCGGGGACCTTGTTCAACGCATCACCGCCGAGGATGCGGCCGAGGTTGATCGACGGCCGGTCGAAGAGCTCCGAGCTCCGAGACGCGAACGGTAACGATTGGATCGCGCGGAAAACGTCGATCGCCCGCAGGATCGCGTTCTCGCCGAGCCAGGGGGTCGCGCCGTGCGCCGCGCGCCCGTCGACACGGACCCGCATCGCGACCACGCCCTTCGCGGCGACGCCGACGTGCATGTCGGTGGGCTCGCCGGTGATCACGAAATCGCCGAGGAAGCCCTCGGAGACCAGGCGGTCGCCGCCGCGCTCGACCTCCTCCTCGGACTCCTCGTCGGGAACGACCCCGAGCCTCACCCGGACGCCGCAGTCGCGCAGGTCCGCCACAGCGAGCAGCATCGCGGCGAGCGCGCCCTTCATGTCATAGGCGCCGCGGCCGTAGAGCCGATCGCCCTCCAGCCGGGGCTCGAACTGCTCGGCGCGTCCGGGAACGACGTCGATGTGGCCGTGGAGGAGCAGGGTCGAGCGTGCGTCCGCGGGCCCGACCTCGGCCAGGGTGACCGGCAGGCCGTGGCAGTCGAGCTGGCGCGTGTCGATGTCGCGCGCGTCGAGCCACCCCTTGACGAAGCCGGCGCACTGCTTGATCCCCTCGGCGTGCGAGGTGTCGTAGCCGATCAGCTTCTCTGTCAGCAGCTGCTCATCCATGCGAAAGCGCCGCCCCCCGGCGGGAAACGGCCCTAAGAGCTTAGGGAGAGCGCCGTTCGGACCGCCGCAGCCACGGCGGCGGGACCGGTACGGATCTGCCGATCGGTGAAGCGGCGCACCGTGTAGCGGATCGCCTCGAGCTCGAGGTCGCGCCGATGATCGTCCTCGAACGCCTGGCGGCCGCGGTGGGATGACCACGCGTCGACCTCAACGACCAGGCGCTGCTTGCGCCACAGGAAGTCGACAGTCCAACGGCCGATGCGCCGGTTGACCTCTGGCGCGGGCGTGGTGACGGCGATGCGGTCGCGAACAGTTGTCGAACTCCCGGGCAGGGAGGAGCGGTGGATGCGCAACATCCGGCGTTTGGCGCGACCGCCTTGGCCGGGGACCGTGACGTCGATGTCGCCGTGACTGGGTTCGAGCAGGCGCCAGAGCTCAGCGGCCGCCCGGTGGCTGAGGACCGCGCCCGGCCCGCAGGCCAGGACGGCGGCCATCCAGCGGCCGTGGTGGCTGAGACCGCTGTGGCCAACCGCGTAGACGCCTCGGTGGATGCGGTGCAGGCGGCCGGCGGCGACGCGGCGCTTCACAGCCGAGCGGCTGAGTCCGGCCTGAATTAGCTGGGTAAGGGTGATCACCCCGTGCTGGCAGGAGGCGATCAGGGCGATTGCGGCATCCGGATTGTCGAGTTTGGGTCGCATACCGACCCAAAGTCGCCAAACATCGGAATCTCGCCCCCTCTACCCAGCAAGAGCGGCCCGGCACCCCCGCGACCGCCCGCTTCGGTGGTCAGCCGTTTTCGGCGATCTGGATGAACGCCTCGCAGCGAGCGCGCTCGCGCTCGGCCTGCTCGGCGGCCGCGGAGCCCTCCTCGGCCTCCTTCAGGCTCTGTTCGGCGTCCTCGAGGCGCTGCTTGAGGTCGGATACGTCGAGCTCGTCCGGCGCCTTCGCCTCCGCGATCAGCACGCGGGCACGGTTGGCGAACACCTCGAGCCAGCCCTCGCCCTGGGCGTAGCGATCGCAGTCGGAGTCGGACTTGTGCAGGCGCAGCTCCGCGGGCAGCAGGCGAGCGACCATCGGGATGTGGTCGGCGAGGATCCCGACCTCGCCCACCGACGTCCGGGTCGAGAGCATCTGGAGCTCCCCGGAGAACACAGGTCCCTCCGGGGTCAGGACCTCGACCTCGAGCTTCTTGTCGCCGGCCACGCGTTACTCCTCGTCGTCGCCGTTCGAGTCGTCGTCGCCGTTCGAGTCGTCGTCGCCGTTCGACTCCGCCTCCTCGGCCTCGCGCTCCTTGCGCTCCTCCTGCTCGTCGCGCTCGCGCTCGACGCCCTCGTCCTTTTCACCCTTCTCCTCGGTCGCCGTGACCTGGTCGATCGAGCCCTTCATGTAGAAGGCCGACTCCGGCAGGTCGTCGTGCTGTCCGTCGAGGATCTCGCGGAAGCTCCGCACGGTCTCGGCCACCGGCACGTACTCGCCGTCGCGTCCGGTGAACTGCGAGGCGACGAAGAACGGCTGGCTCAGGAACCGCTCGAGCCTGCGCGCCCTGTTGACCGCCAGCTTGTCCTCGTCGGACAGCTCGTCGATCCCGAGGATCGCGATGATGTCCTGCAGCTCCTTGTAGCGCTGCAGGGTCTCCTGAACCTCCGTCGCCGTCCGGTAGTGCTCCTCGCCGAGGATGTCGGGCTTGAGGATCGTCGAGGTCGAGTCGAGCGGGTCGACCGCCGGGTAGATCCCCTTCTCCGAGATCGCCCGCGACAGCGTCGTGGTCGCGTTCAGGTGGGCGAACACCGACGCCGGCGCCGGGTCGGTGAGGTCGTCCGCCGGCACGTAGACGGCCTGGATCGAGGTCACCGAGCCCTTCTGGGTCGAGGAGATCCGCTCCTGCAGGCCGCCCATCTCCGTTTCCAGCGTCGGCTGGTAGCCGACCGCCGAGGGCATCCGCCCGAGCAGCGCCGAGACCTCCGAGCCCGCCTGGACGAAGCGGAAGATGTTGTCGATGAACAGGAGCACGTCCTGGCCGCCCTCGTCACGGAAGTACTCGGCCATCGTCAGGCCGGAGAGGGCCACGCGCAGGCGCGCTCCCGGCGGCTCGTTCATCTGGCCGAAGACGAGCATCGTCTTGTCGATCACGCCCGACTCGGTCATCTCGAGCCAGAGGTCGTTGCCCTCGCGTGAGCGCTCGCCGACGCCGCAGAACGCCGACAGGCCCTCGTGCTCCTCGGCGAGGTTGCGGATCAGCTCCTGGATCAGCACGGTCTTGCCGACCCCGGCGCCGCCGAACAGGCCGACCTTGCCGCCCTTCGCGTAGGGGGCGAGCAGGTCGACGACCTTGATCCCGGTCTCGAGGATCTCCTGCGACGGGGTCAGGTCCTCGACGCTCGGGGCCGGGCGGTGGATCGGCCAGCGGTCGTCGTAGTCGACGTCGCCCGCGTTGTCGATCGGCTCGCCGAGCAGGTTGAAGATCCTCCCCAGCGTCCCCTTGCCGACCGGGACCGTGATCGGCCCGCCGGTGTCGAGCACCTCGTCGCCGCGCTGGAGGCCGTCGGTGGCGTCCATCGCGACCGTGCGCACGCGATCGTCGCCGAGGTGCTGCTGCACCTCGCAGACGAGCGTCGTCGCCTCCACGTCCCCCTGCCCGCGCAGCTCGATCTCGAGCGCCGTGTAGATCTCGGGGAGCTCCTCCTGGAAGAGCACGTCGACGACCACGCCGGCGACGCTCTCGACGGTCCCGATGTTCTTGGAGTTTCCGCTTCCGTTTCCGTTGCTGTCAGCCATGTTCCCTTTCCAGTTCGACGGTCAGCCGAGCGCCTCGGCGCCGCCGACTACTTCCAGAATCTCCTGCGTGATCTCGGCCTGGCGGGCCCGGTTCATCGCCAGCGTCAGGTCGCCGATCATGTCCTGCGCGTTCTCGGCCGCCGAGCGCATCGCGGTCATCCGCGCGCCCAGCTCCGAGGCGGAGGACTCGAGCAGCGCCCGATAGACCGAGAGGTCGATGTACTCCTCGAACAGCATCGGGAGCAGCACCTCCGGCTCGGGCTCGTAGTCCCAGTAAGCCTTCTCGTGCGCCTCGGCGAGCTCCGGGTCGGCCGGCTCCTCGGGCTCGGGGATGCCCTCGCCGAACACCTCCGCCTCCTGCATCGGCAGCAGGGTCTGGCGGCGCACGTACTGGGTGAGCGGCGAGACGTAGCGGTTGTAGACGAGCTCCACCCGGTCGAGCTCCTCGTCGACGTACGCGGCGGTGACGTCGCGCGAGATCCCGCGCGCGTCGGTGAACGCCGGGCGGTCGGTGAACCCCGCGTAGGAGTTGACGATCGTCTCGCCGCGGAAGGTCATCGTCGAGTTGCCGCGCCGACCGACGACCGAGAACTGGACCTCGGCACCCTCACCGGAGAACTCTCGCTTCAGCCGCAGCCCCTCGCGGATGATGTTGGTGTTGAAGGCGCCGGCCAAGCCGCGGTCGCCCGTGACGAGGACGATCCCGATCCGCTTGATCTGCTCGCGCTCCTCGAGCAGCGCAATCCGCGGGATCGTCGTCGAGGCGTCGGCGACCTGCTTGGTCATCTTGCGGATCGCCTGCGCGTAGGGGCGCATGTTGTCGATCCGCTGCTCGGCCCGCCGCAGCCGCGCGGCGGCGACCATCTCCATCGCACGGGTGATCTTGTGGATGTTCTTGACCGAGGAGATCCGGTTCTTGACTTCTTTTTGGGTCGCCACTAGGCGGTCACTTCCTCCTCGGCCTTCTCGACCGTCTCCTCGGCCGCCTCCGCCTCGTCCTCGGCTTCCTTCTCAGCCTCCGCCTCCTCATCCGTGCGGCCGGGCTTCTCGCGCTCCTCGTCGGACTTGATCCGGTCGGACTCGCCCTCCTCGAGCGGCTGTCCCTCCTCGTCGAAGTCGGCGCCGAAGTCGTCCACCATCTCCGCGATCGCCTTGCCGAGCGTCTCCTCATCCTCGTCGGAGAGCTCGCCCTCGTCGATCCGGCCCATCAAATCGCCTTGCTCGGCGTTGAGCCGCTCGAGCAGGTCGGCGAGGAACTCCGGCACCCGCTCGACCTTGATCCGGTCCAGGTAGCCGCCGGTGCCGGCGTAGATCGCGGCCACCTGGGCGGAGACGGAGAGCGGGCTGCGCTCGTTCTGGTTGAGCATCTCGACCAGGCGCTCGCCGCGGTTGAGCTGCTTCTGGGTGTCGGGGTCCAGCTCGGACCCGAACTGGGCGAACGCCTCCAGGTCGCGGTACTGGGAGAGGTCGAGCCGCAGCTTGCCGGCGACCTTCTTCATCGCCTTCGTCTGCGCGTTGCCGCCCACCCGCGAGACCGAGATGCCGACGTTGATCGCCGGCCGAACGCCCGAGTAGAAGAGGTCCGACTCGAGGAAGATCTGGCCGTCGGTGATCGAGATCACGTTGGTCGGGATGTACGCGGACACGTCGTTGGCCTGCGTCTCGATGATCGGCAGCGCGGTGAGCGACCCGCCACCGAGGTCGTCGTTGAGGCGGACCGCCCGCTCGAGCAGCCGCGAGTGCAGGTAGAAGACGTCGCCCGGGTACGCCTCGCGGCCCGGGGGGCGCCGCAACAGCAGCGACATCTGCCGGTAGGCGAAGGCGTGCTTGGTGAGGTCGTCGTAGATCACCAGCGCGTCCTTCCCCTGGTAGAGGAAGTGCTCGCCCATCGCGCAGCCGGCGTAGGGCGCCATGAACTTGATCGGCGCCGCCTCGTCGGCGGGCGCCGCGACGATGATCGTGTTGTCGAGCGCTCCAGCGTCGTCGAGGATCTGAGCGACCTGGACCACGGTCGACATCCGCTGACCGACCGCGACGTAGATGCAGATCAGGTCCTTGTCCTTGTTGTTGATGATCGTGTCGATCGCGATCGCCGACTTCCCGGTCTGGCGGTCGCCGATGATCAGCTCGCGCTGGCCGCGGCCGATCGGGATCATCCCGTCGATCGCCTTCAGCCCGGTCTGAACCGGGGTGTTCACCGGCTGGCGCTCGACCACGCCCGGGGCCTTGAACTCGGCGGGCCGGGTCTCGCTGGTGTTGACGTCGCCCTTGTCGTCGAGCGGGCGTCCCAGCGGATCGACCAGCCGGCCGAGGAGCTCCTCGCCGACCGGGATCTCGAGCAGGCGGCCGGTCCGCTTGACGGTGTCGCCCTCGACGATCTCGTCCCAGTCGCCGAACAGCACGACGCCGACGTTGTCGGCCTCGAGGTTGAGGGCCAGGCCGGTGACGTCGTGAGGCAGCTCGAGCATCTCCAGCGACATGCAGTTGTCGAGCCCGTGCACGCGGGCGATGCCGTCGGCCACGGAGAGCACCGTTCCGACCTCGGAGAGGTCGGCTGCGTCGGTCTCGAGTCCTTCGATCCGCGCTCTGAGGATCTTCGAAATCTCGTCGGGCTTGATCTCCACGCTGTTCAGTGCTCCTTTTCGTAGCAGTCGCCGGGCGCGGCTACGCAGCCGATGCGACTTCCTTTCTCAGTCTTTCCAGCTTGCTGCGCAGGCTCGCGTCCAGGACCATGTTGCCGACCCTCAGCACGAGCCCGCCGAGGATCTCCGGGTCGACATCGGCGGTCATGTCGACCTCGCGGTCCGTCTGGCGCTCGACCTCGGTCTCGACCTTCTCGACCACCTTCGGGTCGAGCTCGACCGCGCTTGTCAGCCTCACCTCGAGGCGCTTGCGCTCCTCCGCCCAGAGCTCGTCGAAGCGGCGGCGGATCGCGAAGATCGCGACCATCCGGTGCTTTTCGGCGATCAGCTCGAGGAAGTTGACGAACTCGTCGGCGGCGCCCGAGATCGACGCCTTGATCGCCTCGCGCTTCTCCGCCGAGGAGAAGTAGGGGCTGAAGAAGAACACTCGCATGTCGTTCGACTCGTTCATCGCGTCCGCGAACGCGTCGAGCTGCTCGTGGACCTCGTCGAGCCGGTCGGCGTCCTTGGCCGCCTCGAACAGGGCCTGGGCGTATACGCGGGCGATCTCCTCCATCTAGTTCTGGCTCCCGTCTCCTCCGAGCGCCGAGAAGTCGACCTCGGCGAGCGCCTCCTCGACCAGCCGCTTGTGATCGGCGTCGTCGAGCGACTTGCGGGTCACCTTCTCCGTCGCGAGCACGGTCAGGTCCGCGACCTCCTTGCGGATCTGCTCCAGCGCGCGCCGCGTCTCGGTCTCGATGTCCTTGCGCGCGGCCGCGACCAGCTCCTCGCGCTTCTCCTTGCCCTCCACGGTCGCCTTGGCGACGGCCGCCTCGGATGCCTTGCGCGAACGGACGAGGATGTCGTCGGCCTGCTCGCGCGCTTCCTTCAGCCGCTGGCGGTACTCGGCGAGCAGTTCCTCGGCCTCCTCGCGGGTCCGCTCCGCCGCGTCGATGTTCTCGCGCACCGCCGCCGCCCGCTTCTCGAGCGCGTCGGCGATCCGTGGGAACGCGAGTTTGTAGAGCACGTACATGGTCAGGAAGAAGAGGATCAGCGTCCAGATCATCAGCCCGAGATCGGGCGAGACCAGGAAGCTTCCGCCTCCGCTCTCCTCCTCGGCCGCGTGCTCGGCCTGAGCGACCAGGAACGTCGCGATGTTTGCGAGCGCCTCCACGGCCTAGAGGAAGAAGGCGATCAGCCCGAAGATGAAGGTGTAGAAGGCGACCGCCTCGGTGAGCGCGAACCCGAGCCAGCGGATCGACTGCAGCTCGTCCTTCATCTCCGGCTGGCGGGCGACCGACTCGATCTCCTTGCCGAAGATGATCCCGATGCCGATGCCGGCGCCGATCGAGCCGAGCCCGGCGCCGACGCCAAGTGCGATCGCCTTGCCGGCGTCGGTGACGCCCGTGTCGGTGACGCCCTCCGCGGCGGCCTGCGCGAGCGGAATCAACAGGTCCATTGCTTGCTCCTTTTCTTAGTGCTCCTCGGCGATCGCGCCGCCGAGGTAGATGGCTGTCAAGATCGAGAAGATGAATGCCTGAAGCGTTGCGATCAGGCCCACCTCGAGGATGAAGAAGACGAACGCGAGCGGGAACGTCGCGATCCCGAGCGCGGCGATCCCGAGCAGGACCGCCAGCCCGCCGCCCATGAACAGGAGCAGCAGGTGGCCGGCGAGGATGTTGGCGAACAATCGCACCGAGAGCGAGATCAGGCGGGCGAAGTGCGAGATCGCCTCGATCACGAAGAAGAACGCCTTGCCGAAGATGCCCATGTTCTCCAGGCCGGGCGGCAACCAGCTCGCCAGGTACTTGAAGAAGCCCTTCGCCCGGATGCCCTCGACGTGGTACGAGAACCAGACGACCAGGGTGAGCGCCAGCGGGATCGAGAGGTTCGCGGTCGCGGCGTAGAAAGCCAGGGACGGGAGCTCGAGCCCGAACACGCTCACCTTCTCCTCCGTGTTCACCGGCAGCGGCAGGAAGCCGATCATGTTCGAGAACCAGAGGAAGAAGAAGAGCCCGGCCAGGAACGGGAACCAGCGCCTCGCGAGCTTCTCGTCGGGGATGTTGTCGGTGGTGATGGTCTTGCGGGTCAGGTCGTAGGCGAGCTCGACCGCCATCTGCACCTTGTTCGGCTTCTGCTGCATACGGCGAGCGATCCAGACCATCGTTCCGATCGTGAGCGCGCTGGCGAGCAGCAGGTAGAAGACCGCCTTGTTGATCGAGAGGTCGAGGCCGCCGAGGTTGATCTCGATCCAGGGGTCGAGCTTGAACTCGTTCTGGGGCTGAAACTCGTCGTTCTTGCCCGCGTCCCCGAGGATCAGGAAGAGGCCGATGATCAGGGCGAAGTAGGTGCCAAGACCGACCAGGACCCAGCGCTTGGTGGTCATCCTCGCTCCTGCGGGTAGAGCAGCCGGGCCAGGGCCAGGCAGCCGAGGTGAACCGTGACGAGGACGAAGGTGAGCACCGCGGCGGCGAGCCCGTCCTCGCGCTCGGCGAGCAGGCCGACGAGGAGGATCGCCATCGTGACCAGCCACAGCCGGCCCAGGGTCGTGAGCCCGATGATCCCGAGGGCGCGGTTGCGCTCGCCCCGCCGGAGCGCGGCAGCCGAGGCGCGGTCGGCGTAGGCGAGGATCACGTGCTGGGCCAGCCAGGCGCCGGCGGCGGCCGCGTAGCCGACCAGCGGCCAGCCGGCGACGACGAACAGCGGCAGCGCCAGCGCGAGCAGCGCGAGGTCGGCGTAGCGGAGCACGACGCCGGGGCGGGCGTCGCTCGTGGCGGCCGCGGCCTCAGAGCCGGCGGCGGCAGCCGCCTCGGAGCCTTCTAGAGCGAGCGTTGACAAGAGCAGGACCGGCGACGAGGCTCGCGGACAGCCCAGGCGGGCCGGTGGGCACCGCAGGGTCCGCCGGCGAGCCGAGCACGTACCCGGCCGCCGAGCCAGCCACCATCGCCGCGATCGGCGAAATGCCGTCCGTGGCGGCGTCCCCCCTCATCGGAGGGCCGGTCGTCTGAGTAGTTGAAGTAGCGGCCAGGCAATGGCGCGGGGACGAAATGAAAGGATCTCCCAGGGACGAAAGAGCAGCCGCCCTTCGGGCCATCAGCCGGGCGGGTGACGACTATAACCCACCAACGCACGAGGCGGAGTCGCGCTTGTAACAGGTTTGTGACAGGCGCTACAGCGCCGAGATCTGCGGGAAAACGCTGTTGGCATCATCGCCCCATCTGGCTAGAGTGCCAGGGCACCTCGCGCCCACCCAAGGAAGGGAATTCCATGGCCGCTCGCCGCCGATCGATCCTCGTCGTCACCGCGCTACTCGCCTGCGCGGCGCTGCCCGCGGCGGCGCAGGGCGCGGTCTACAAGGTCGAAGTGGGCGGCACGGACGTCCCGGACTGCACGGTGACCGCGTGCGCGACGGTCCAGTACGCGATCGAGCAGCACAGGCTCAACCCGGATCCCAGCGACGTCATCGAGGTCGGTCCCGGAACGTTCACCGGCAACGTCGGCGCCGACGACCTCGATGACGACGGGCTGACCATCCGCGGGACGCTCAGCGGCGACACGCGCCAGACGACACTGCGCGGCGAGGACTTCGGCTTCGACGACTTCGGCCCCGCGGTCCTGCTCGGCAACTGCGGGCCCCCCGCAGCCCAGGTCACCCTGCGCGACGTCAACGTCGACACCGCCGGCGCCGACTCGACCACCTTCGCGATCGAGACCGACGGCGGCTCGGACCTGGTCAACGTCCACGCCTCGAACCAGCCCGCATCGGACGCGGGCCAGGTGGTCTTCATCTGCCACGACGGCACGACGATCGACCGCTCGACCATCGACGTGGCCGGGAGCTCGGCGCCCGGCGACTTCGGGATCTTCGCCTTCGAGGGCTTCACGCTGCGCGACTCGCACGTCCAGTCGGATTCAGGCCCTGGGCTCTACTACAGCGGCTTCGCGCAGTCGCTCCTCGTGCGCCGGAGCTGGATCGAGCTCGACCCGGCCAACACCAACCCGGGCATCGTCGCCGACGGCGATCTGGTCGTCGACTCCTCGCTGATCACCGGCGGCGACCGGGGAATCGAGCGTGACAACTTCTTCGGCACCGGCGGCAACTGGCGCGTGCGCAACGCGACCATCGACGTCGGCGACCCAGGCGTCTACGACGCCCATTTGCCCGATCTGCTCCTGTGGGCCGAGGACGGCGACGATCCGATCGACGTCATCGTCGTGAACTCGATCCTCGCCGAGGTGATCGAGAGCCTGGCCCCCGGCGCCGCGGGCCCGGGGTCGGTCAAGTGCAGGCGAACGGACCGCCAGGACGTCGATCTCGACCCGACCTTCACCAACGACTGCCTGCTCGGCGTCCGCGGAAACGCCGCGACCCCCCCCGCGGGTCAGTTCGTCGGCGGGAGCCCGTTGGATCGGTCCTACTGGTCGCTGCTCGGGACCGCCCCGGCGGTCGACGCGGGAACCCTCGGCGCGCTTCCGCCCGGCTACACCCACCTGGACATCGCCGGCAACCCGCGCCTGATGACCGCGACGGCGGCCTGCCCGGCGCCGAGGGTCGACATGGGCGCGTACGAGTACATGGGGCCGCCCTGCAACACCCGCCTGCCGGGCCTTCGCAACGGCTCCGCGCCCTCGGTCGGCACCCACATCGGCTCCCATTCGGGCGCGTGGTCGAACGAGCCGACGAGCTTCAAGAACCAGTTCCTGCGGTGCGATGCCGCGGGCGACAACTGCAACCCGATCATGGCCTACCGGTCGAACAAGGTCGGCTACATCGCACAGCCGGCGGACGTCGGCAGCACGCTGCGCGTCCGCTACATCGGCACCAACGCCGCCGGCGACTCGCTGCCGGCGGTCAGCGCGCCGAGCGGAGTCGTCACTCCGTAGGGCTGACGCCTCGGCCGGGCCCTACGGGGCCTGGCCGGGCCCCGGCTCGATCGCCTCGAACTCGCCGGTGTCCGGGTCGACCGCTGGGAAGCTCCCGGTCTCGAGCTCGCGGGCGACGCCCTCGTCGACGACCGCCTCCTGCGCCGGGATCCCGGCGCCGACCAGCTCCCGCGCGCGCCGGCGCCGGAGCTTCAGGATCTCCAGCGCGACCAGCACGTAGACGCTGGCGGCGAAGGCGGCGAGCGCGAAGGCGATCATGACGGCGGTCCAGGCCGGGTCGAAGTTGCCATGGTCGTCGGAGTACGGGACGAAGCGCAGCGCCAAGGCCAGCGCCGCCATCACCATCGCCCACCCATACAGGTAGGCGAGCGTGCGACGCTGCGAATAGCCGATGTTCGCCATCCGGTGGTGAAAGTGCCAGCGGTCCGCCCGGTAGATCGGCTGGCGGTACTTGATCCGCTTGGCGATCACGAAGCCGGTGTCGAGGATCGGCACCGCGAGCACGACCAGAGGCAGGATCAGGGCGACGACGGCGTTGGTCTTCAGCGCGCCCTGGACCGCGACGGCCCCGAGCAGGTAGCCGAGCAGGTTCGAGCCCGTGTCGCCCATGAAGCTGGAGGCCGGAGGGAATCCGTGGCGGAGGAAGCCGAGGGCGCCCCCGGCGGTCAGCGCGGCGAGCACCCCGGCGCCGGGCTTGTCGAGCGAGAGCGCGATCACGGAGAGCGCGCTCGCCGAGATCACGCAGACGCCGGCGGCGAGCCCGTCCACGCCGTCGATCAGGTTGATGACGTTGATGACCGCGACGATTCCGATGATCGTCAGGACGTGGCCGAGGTGGACGCTGCCGATCAGCGCGACGTCGAAGAGCTCGACGGAGCGCAGGTTGACGCCGCCGACGAACGGCAGCGTGAACGAGGCCGCGTTGACGCCGTTGAGGACCGGAATCGCGGCGGCGACCGTCTGCCCGGCGAGCTTCAGCAGCGGGTTCAGCTCGAAGACGTCGTCGATCACGCCAACGACGACGATCACGACCGCGCCGACCAGCAGGGCCTGCGTCTGCTCGGCCCAGGGCAGGAAGAGGATCGCCGCCGCCGAGGTGCCGACGAAGATCGCCAGCCCGCCCAGCTTCGGGGTCGGATCCGTGTGCAGTCCTCGGTCGCTCGGATAGGCGATCGCGCCGATCCGCCAGGCGACCCGCTCCGCCACCGGAACCAGGAGCCAGGCGAGGACTGCGGCGACAGCGAACGCGAGCAGCGCCTGAATGTCCTCCGGCCGGCCGTCGACGAACATGCTCAGCCGGTCGCCTCGAGGATCCCGTCGACCAGCACCTGGGGATCACGGGGATGGCGGGGACCGGGCTCAGTGGTGCGCTTGGCGAGCTCGATCGCGGCGGGGTCGGTGAGCGCGCGCAGGAGGCCCTGGTCGATCAGCCGCTGGTCGACGGCGCCCATGCGGCCGCTGAAGATCGTGTACACCGGCGTCCCCAGCGCCACCGCCTCCCGGTTCATCGTCCCGCCGGCGCCGACCACGAGGTCGGCGTATGCGATCAGGCTCTGGGCGTCGATCGCGCGCTCGGGGACGATCAGCGCGGGATCCGAGCGGGAACGCACCGCCTCGCCCTGGGCCGCTGTGCGCGGGATCACCACGGCGGTCGTCCGCCGGTCGGCGGCGAGCCGCTCGAGCACCGCGTCGTAGACCGGGTTGCGCTCGTGATAGGCGGAAGTCTCGGGGGGCGGGCGGACGACCGCGAGCACCGCGTCGCCGTCGACGCCGAGCTCGCCGAGGACGGCCGGATCGGGCTCGAAATCGGCCAGGTAGTAGTCCTCCTTCAGCCCGGGGTACCGGACCAGCTTGCGCTCCGCCGCGCCCGCGCGGCGCATCGCCTCGACTCCGATCGCGTCCGGGACGAGCACCCGGCGGGCCGCCCGGAAGGCGACCTGGCGCTGCAGGCCCGCGTACTCGTAGTCCTGCATCTGCGCCGACGGGACCCGCAGCAGCGTGCTGACGACGGCGAGATCGACCGAGCCGTGGCCGAGCGCGAGGTCGAAGCGCCGCGGGCGTGCCCAGGCGGCCAGCGCCCTGCTGCGACGCGCCAGCGCAACGCCCTTGGCCGCCGTGGCACCGTCCGCATGGCTGCCGACGACCTCGTGCTCGAGCCCGAGCCGGTCGAGAATGCCGACCGTCTGCCCGTACTCGCGCGTGGTGATCTCGACCTCGTCGCCGCGCTCGCGCAGGCGCTCGATCACCGGCCGCAGGACGAGCGGATGAGCCGCGGCGGTGCAGTCGACCCAGATCCTCATCGCGCGCCGAAACTTACGGGCAGGGTCGGGGGTTTGGTCGTTTGGGGGAGTCAACGACTCCGATAGGGAGGTTCAAATGAGTGGCAAGAAGCTGCCGTCCCCGGCGCTGCTGGTTGCGATGACAGCGCTCGTACTCGCTCTCTCGGGCACGGCCGTAGCCCTGAAGGGCAAGAACTCGGTGAAGGCGAACGACATCGCCAAGGGCGCCGTCAAGGGCCGGGCGATCGCAGACGGCGCCGTCAAGCCGACGAAGCTCGACGTGATCAAGGTCGACGGCGAGCCCGGGCCGCTGCCGACCGCGTCGGTCCCGGCCATCGATCTCGGGGGCCCCTCGGTAACGGTCACCGTTCCGGAGGGCGGCCTCGTCGCCATCTACGCGCGCGGAACCGGGGAGATCGACGGCGGCGGCAACAACGCGCGGGCCCAGATCCACCTCTACGAGCCGACGCTGTTCCCGAACGCGCCGCGGATCCTGGAGTTCGACAGCCCAGAGCCGCAGCTGCGGATCAGCACCCCGGGGACCGGCAACGTCGACGGCACCGCCTCGCTGACCCGCGGCGGCTGGATCGTCTTCCCGCCCGTCACCGCGGGCACGTACACGTTCTCGCTCTACTACAGCGTCGCCGGCGGTGGCACCGCGACGTTCAACAACACCGGCCTCTGGGCGGGGGTGGTCGGCTGATCAGCGACGCCGGCTGAGGCGGGCGTAGCGGAGATCCTCGATCCGGCCGGCCTCCAGGTCGCCGAGGATCGACGCGACGCTCGTCGCGCAGCTTCCGCAGCCCGATCCGGCGCCGGTCGCGGCGGCGACCTCGGCCGGCGTCGTCAGGCCGCGCTCGTCGATCGCGGCGACGATCTGCGCACGCGAGACCGAGTTGCAGACGCAGACGGTCGCGTCCTCCGGCGGCGGGGTCGCCGCCCCGGTCGCGGCGACGCCGGCGAGCAGGTCGTCGGGGACGGGACCATCGGTTCGGGCCAGCTCGGCGATCCGGGCGCTGAGCGAGAGGTCGCCGAGCAGGATCGCCCCGGCGAGGCGATCGCCGCGGACGATGAGCTTGCGGTAGGTGCCGGCGCGCCCGTCCCCGGCGACGATCTCGTCCTCGCCGTCGTCGAGCGCCTGGGGCCGCCCTGCGCAGAAGAGGTCGACGTCCATCACCTTCAGCGTCGTCGCGGGCATCTGGCCGAAGTACGCGCCCGGCTCGCCCGCGATCGCCGCCCCGGCGACCCGAGCCTGCTCGCGCAGGGGCGCCCAGACGCCGTAGACGGTCCCCCGATGCTCCGCGCACTCGCCGACCGCCCAGACGCCGGGCGCGCTCGTCCGCAGCTCGTCGTCGACGGCGATCCCGCGGCCGGTCTCGATCGCCGCCCGCCGGGCCAGCTCGACCTCGGGCCGGATCCCGGTGGCGAACACGACCAGGTCCCCGTCGACCCGGCCGCCGTCGGCGAACCGCAGGCCCTCGGCCCGGCCGTTGCCGACCACCTCCGCCGTCTCGCGCTCCAGCAGGAGCTCGACCCCGAGCCGGCGGATCTCCCGGCTCAGAATCCGCGCGGCGCCGTCGTCGAGCTGGGTCTCCATCAGCCGGTCGAGGAGGTGGACCACCGTGACCTCGACGCCCAGTTCGAGCAGGCCCCGCGCCGCCTCCAGTCCGAGCAATCCGCCGCCGACGACCAGCGCCCGTCGCGCGTCTGCGGCGGAAGCGGCAATCGCGCGGGCGTCGGCGGCCGAGCGGAAGCTGAACACGCCGCGGCGCTCGAGGCCCGCGACCGGCGGCAGGGCCGGTCGCGAGCCGGTCGCGAGGACGAGCGCGTCGTAGGGCAGCTCGGCGCCGTCGCCCGCCACCGCCAGGCGCCGCTCGGGGTCGATCCCGGTCACCTCGCAGCCGACTCGCAGCTCGATCCCGCGGCGCTCGTACCAGCCGGCCTCACGCAGCTCGATCGCCCCGCGCTCGGCGCGCGCGAGCGTTGCCGAGAGCTGGATCCGGTTGTAGGGGCGGTCCTGCTCGGCGCCGGCCATCGTCACCTCCCACCCCCGCGGGTCGCGCTCGAGCACCGCCTCCACGGTCGCCAGCCCGGCCATCCCGGTGCCGATCACGAGCAGTCGACGCCGGCGGCGCGGGGTGCGCTCGGCGGGCTTCACGGTCAGCGGCTCGACCCGGACCGCGCATGCCTTCAGCTCCGGCTGGCCGGAGACCGGGTCCGCCGCCCGGGTGGTGGTGGCGTTCAGCGCCCCGGCCCCGGGCGCCAGGTTGAGCGCTCCCCAGTGAAAGGGCGCGAACGCCGTTCCCCGGGGACCTGTGTCGCCCACCCGGGCTCGCATCCGGGCCGCGCCCCGCCGCGAGACGACCCGGACCAGGGCGCCGTCCTCGACTCCCGCCGCGAGCGCGTCGTCGGGATGCAGCTCGACGAACGGCTCCGGCTCGAGCTTCAGCAGCCGGCTCGACTTCGAGGTCCGGGTCATCGTGTGCCACTGGCTCGCGACCCGGCCCGTGTTGAGGATCAGCGGCAGCTCGGCGTCCGGCCGCTCGGCGGGGCCGGCGTGCGGGGTGGGCGCCAGCCGAGCCCGACCGTCGGCGGTCGCAAACCGCCCGTCCGCGTAGAGGCGCGCCGTGCCCCGGTGCTCGCCCGCGCCGTCGCCGGCGGGGCATGGCCATTGCAGACTGCCCTCGCGTCGCAGGCGCGCATGCGAGACGCCGCTCTGATCGCAGCCGCGACCGGCGGTCAGCGCCGCGAACTCGTCGTAGACCTCGGCCGGCTCCGACCAGGCGAAGTGCTCCGGCCAGCCGAGCGCCGCGCCGAGGCGGGCGAAGATGCGCCAGTCCGCAAGCGCCTCGCCGGGCGGGTCGATCGCCTGACGGCAGAGGCCGATGCGGCGCTCGGAGTTCGTCATCGTGCCCTCCTTCTCCGGCCACTGGGCGGCGGGCAGGACCAGGTCGGCGCAGGCGCTCGTCTCGGTCGGGTGATAGGCGTCCTGACAGACGACCAGCTCCGCCCGGCGCAGCGCGCCCCGTGCGCGCTCGGCGTCGGGCATGCTGACGACCGGGTTCGTGGCGCAGATCCAGACCGCCTTCACGCTGCCCTCTTCGAGCGAATCGAAGAGCTCGGTCGCGGTCAGCCCGGGCGTCGATGAGACGCCGGCCGCGTCCGCGGGCAGGTTCCACAGCTCGCGCATCCGCTCGCGGTCGGTCGCCGAGCCGGTCTTGCGATAGCCCGGCAGCAGCTGCGCGAGGCCGCCGACCTCGCGACCGCCCATCGCGTTCGGCTGGCCGGTCAGGGACAGGGGGCCGGCCCCGGGCCTGCCGATCTGGCCGCTGATCAGGCAGAGGTTGTTGATCGCCCGGTTCTTCATCGTCCCGACCGTCGACTGGTTGGCGCCCATCGACCAGAGCGCCATCGAGGCGTCGGCGCCGGCGAACATCCGCGCCGCCGCGGCGATCTCGCGGGCGCGGACGCCGCAGGTCTGCTCGGCCAGGGCCGGTGGCCAGCGGGAGGCGACCCGCATCGTCTCCTCGTAGCCCTCCGTGCAGCGCTCGACGAACCCGCGATCGACGAGGCCCTCGCGCTCGATCACCCACAGCATCGCGTTCAGCAGCGCCAGGTCGGTGCCCGGAAGCACGGGCAGGTGCAGGTCCGCGGCCGCCGCCGTCTCGGTGCGCCGCGGGTCGACGACGATCACCTTCGCCCCCTCGCTCTGGCGATCGCGGATCCGCGACCAGAGGATCGGGTGGCAGGCGGCCGTGTTCGTCCCCAGGAGCAGGAAGCAGCGGGCCCGCGCGATGTCGTCGTAGGCCGGGGGCGGGCCGTCGGAGCCGTAGGCGCCCTCGTAGCCGGCGACGGCCGAGGACATGCACAGGCGCGAGTTCGAATCGACGTTGTTGGTCCCGAGGAAGCCCTTGGCGAGCTTCGTGACCGCGTAGTAGTCCTCGGTCAGCAGCTGGCCCGAGATGTAGAAGGCGATCGCCTCCGGCCCGTGGCGCTGCCGGATCGCATCCAGCCGCTGCGCGGCCCAGCCGATCGACTCGTCCCAGCCGAGCTCACGCCAGCGCCCGCCGGCGCCGTCTCGGCGCAGCGGCAGCGTGGCCCGGTCACGACTGCGCGAGGCCTCCGGCAGCGCGACCGGCTTCGCGCACACGCGGCCGCGATTGACCGGATAAGAGGGATCGCCCCGCACCGCGGTCAACCGCTCGCCGGCTGTTTCGGCGAGCAGGCCGCAGCCGACCCCGCAGTAGGGGCAGATCGTGCGGGTCGACCCGCTCACGCCGGGGTCACCCGGACCCAGAGCTCGCCGTCGAGCTCGAGCGCCTCGTGCACGGCGACGCTCCCGGTGCCCCCGGCCACCGCCTCGCCGGTGCCCAGGTCGATGCGCAGCCCGTGCAGCGGGCAGGTGACGCAGTGCTCGGCGACCAGACCGTCGCCGAGCGGGCCGCCGCGGTGCGGACAGGCGGCGTCGATCGCGGCCACGCCGTACTCGGTGCGGAAGATCGCGATCCGGCGGCCCTCGACCGTGACGCTGCGGCCCTCGAGCGGTGGCAGCTCGGCCGCGAGGCCCGCGAAGACGAATCCCGCCGGCGGGGCGTGGGCGAGCGACGGGGCGGCGACGGGCTTCATCGCGCTCCCCCGGCCGGCGGGCCGACGAGCTCGCGCTCGCCGGCCTCGAGGGGCTCGGCATCGGAGTCGAGCTCGGCGAACTGCTTCGGGCTCACCGGATCGCGCCGCTCGAGCCACGGGTCCGTGAGGACCGCCGCCTTCGCGATCCGGAAGCGCTCGCGCAGGCGCGCCGGCTCGCCGCTCTCCTCATCGAGGACGGCGCTCTTGATCGACTCGATTCCCACCCGCTCGACGAATCCGTAGGTGCGCTCCAGGTACTCGGCCTGCTCGCGGTAGTGCTGGAGGAAGGTGACCGCAACGCGCAGCGCCTCGGCCTTGGTCTCCACCGAGGCGAGCAGGTCCCCCTTGCGCACGGTCGAGCCCGCCGCGCCGCCGACGTAGACCTCCCAGCCGCCCTCGACCGCGACGATGCCGATGTCCTTGACGTACGACTCGGCGCAGTTGCGCGGACAGCCGGAGACCGAGGACTTGACCTTGTGCGGCGTGTAGAGGCCCTCGGTCTCCCGCTCGAACTCGACCCCGGCGGCAATCGCGTCGCCGAGCCCGAACCGGCAGAAGTCGGTTCCGACGCAGGTCTTCACCGTCCGTACCGCCTTCGCGTAGGCGTGGCCGGAGGGCATGTCGAGGGCCTCCCAGATCGCCGGCAGCTGCTCCTTGCGGACCCCGAGCAGATCGATCCGCTGGCCTCCGGTGATCTTCACCATGGGCACGTCGAAGCGCTCGGCGACGTCGGCGATCCGCCGCAGCTCGGCCGGCGACGTCACCCCGCCGCGGATCCGCGGCACGACCGAGAACGTGCCGTCGCGCTGGATGTTGGCGTGCACGCGGTCGTTGATGAACCGCGCGTGGCGCTCCTCGCGGTGGCGGTTGCCGGCGATCTCGGAGACCAGGTAGGCGATGCCCGGCTTGCAGGCGCCGCAGTCGCGGCCCGTCCCGCAGCGCTCGGCGACCTCCGAGACCGACTCGAGCCCGTGCTCACGGATCGCGGCGGCCAGCTCGTCGCGGGTCTGGCGCCGGCATGGGCACAGATACGCCGGCTCCTCCGTGGCGCCGCCGCGCTCGATCTGCAACAGCTCGGTGACGATCGGCTTGCAGCTCCCGCACCCGGAGCCGGCCCTGGTCGTCGCGACGACCTCGGCCGTCGACCCGAGGTTGCGGTCGCGGATCGCGGCCACGATCTCGCCCTTGCAGACCCCGTTGCAGTTGCAGACCTGCGCGGCGTCGGGGAGGTCTGCCGCGCTCGCCTCGCTCGCCTCGGCGAGCAGCGCCAGCGGGTCGGACGTCTCCCGGCGGCTCTTCACCGCCTCGAGCAGTAGCTCGTGACCCCGGGTGTCGCCGAGCAGGACGGCGCCGGTCACCCGGCCCCCGCTCGTCAGCAGGCGACGATAGACACGGTTCTCGCGCAGCTCGACGACCGCCGCGCCATCGCCCTCGGCCTCGCCGATCGAGACCAGGTCGACCCCCATCACCTTCAGCTTCGCGCTCGGGATCGAACCGGAGTACATCGGTCCGTCGATCCCCAGCACGGTGTCGGCCGCGACCGCGGCCTGCTCGTGGATCGGCGCAACGATCCCGTAGACCGTGCCGCGGTGCTGCGCGCACTCGCCGACCGCCAGCACGCGCGGCGCCGAGGTCCGCATCCCGTCGTCGACGACGATCCCTCGCTCGCACTCCAGACCGGCGGCCCGGGCGAGCTCCGTGCGCGCCTTGATCCCGATCGAGACGACGACGAAGGCACACTCGACCTCCGCGCCGTCGGTGAAGCGCAGCCGCTCGGCGCGCCCGTCGCCTGCGATCTCCTCGGTCTGGCGCTCCAGCAGTACCTCGACGCCGAGCTCCTCCATCGCCGGGCGGAGCAGCTCCGCGGCGCCCTGATCGAGCTGGCGCTCCATGAGCCGGTCCATCAGATGGACCACGGTCACCGGGCACCCCCGGCCGACGATCCCGCGCGCCGCCTCGAGCCCGAGGAGGCCGCCGCCGATCACCGCGGCGGGACGTCCGCTTCCATTGAGCCGTGCGGTCGCGTCCGCGGCGGCGCGGATCGCGTCGCAGTCATCAGGCCCGCGGAACGGAAAGACCCCGGGCAGCTCGATCCCGTCGATCGGCGGCATCAGCGGCTCGCTGCCGGTCGCCAGCACGGCCGACTCGAACCGAATCAGCTCGCCGCCGGCGAGCCGCGCACGGCGGCCCCAGGGATCGACCCATTCGACCGGTTCGCCGACCCGAACGTCGATCCCCGCGTCTGCGTACCACTCGTCGGGTCGCAGGCGCAGCGCCTCTACGCCCTCGTCCTCGGCAAGCAAGGTCGAGAGGCCGACGCGGTCGAACGGGAGGCGCGGCTCCTCGCAGACGAGCGTCAGCGGGATCTCCGGATCCCGCTGACGGATCGCCTCGCAGACGGCCTGGCCGGCGATCCCGCCTCCGATGACGAGAACGCCGTTCTGTGTTCGCGCCTCAGACTGTCGCATTGGCGAGGCTCGGGACCCGATCGGTTGCGAACGACCTGCGCAGGTAGAAGAACCAGGTCGTGAACGCGAACACGGCGTAGAAGCCGAGGAACACCCAGAGCGCCGAGACCGACCAGTCGGCGTGCGCCTGGGCGATGGCCAGCTTGTCCGCCGGCTCGACGGCCGCCTTGACGAGCGCCGAAACGTCGAGGCTGGCCTGGCGGAACGCGACCTGGATCAGGAAGCCGCCGAACGCACCGACCGCTCCGGCGATCCCGATCACCGCGGCGGCGCGGCGCTTGAACTCGACCAGCGTGTCGCGGGCCGGGATGCCCTTGCGCTCCGCCTCGCGGCGCCCGAGCTCGGCGAAGATGCTTGGGATCATCCGGTAGGTCGAGCCGTTGCCGATCCCAGCGAACATGAAGATCGCCATGTAGGAGCCGAAGAAGAGCGCGAAGCTGTGCTGGTTGACCCCGGCGATCGCGAACAGCGTGAACACCGCCATGCCGAGGAAGCACCACAGCGTCACGCGCGCGCCCCCGACCCGGTCGGAGAGCCAGCCGCCGAGCGGGCGGGCGACCGATCCGATCAGCGCGCCGACGAAGCCGAGGCCGGCGAGGTAGGTGGCGATGAACGAATGGTCGAGCAAGAACTCCGGGAAGGTGTTCTTGATCACCAGCGGGAGCGCGAACGAGTAGCCGATGAACGAGCCGAAGGTGCCGATGTAGAGGAACGACATCATCCACGTCTGGCCATGTCCGAGGGCCCTGGCGTAGGAGCGGGTGTCGGCCTTGGCCTGCGTCAGGCTGTCCATGAACAGCCAGGCGCCGATCACGGCGGCGACCACCAACGGGATCCACATCAGCCCGGCGTAGGCGAGGTGCACCTCGTGCTGGGGCAGCGTCACGGCCGCGGCCGGGACGCCGACGATGATCACCAGCGGCACCAGCAGCTGGCAGATCGCGACGCCGAGGTTGCCGCCGGCCGCGTTGAGGCCGAGCGCGAAGCCCTTCCTCCCCTCCGGATAGAAGAACGAGATGTTCGCCATCGAGGAGGAGAAGTTGCCGCCACCGAAGCCGGCGGTCGCCGCGCAGGCCAGCAGGACCCAGAACTGGGTCCCCGGCTCCAGGCCCGCGAGCCATCCGCTCGGCACCACGATCGCCAGCAACAGGCATGGGATGAGCAGCAGCGAGGCGCTGATCGCGGTCCACAGACGACCGCCGAACCTGGGCACGGCGAACGTGTATGGGATCCGCAGCGTCGAGCCGATCAGGTTCGGAACCGCAGTGAGCCAGAACCCCTGCGCCAACGTCAGCTCGATCCCGACGTTTGCGAGGTTGATGACGACGATCGTCCACAGGACCCAGACGCTGAAGCCGAGGTTCTCGGCGAAGATCGAGAAGATCAGGTTCTTACGCGCGATCCGCCTGCCGGTCGCCTCCCAGAAGCGGTCGTCCTCGGGGCTCCAATCGTCGATCCACTTGCCTCGTTCAATGTTCATGAGGCCAAGTTAGGAACGCGGCGACGCCCCCACCACCGCCCGGCAGCCGCAATCAGGGGACCAGTTTTGTCCGCCCGGTCGGCCCCTTACCGGTTGGCGAATCGGGGGCGGCCGTACTCGACCGCGGGGCGAGATTGTGAGAAGCGGCGCTAGAGGGCGGCCGACGCCGCCAGCTGCGGGTAGAGCGGATAGCGCGCCATCAGGGTGCGCGTCCGCTCGCCCAGCGCCTCGCGCTCGGCCTCGAAGCGGTCCGAGAGCGCGATCGCGATCACTTGTGCGATCTCGCGCATGTCGTCTTCGATCAGCCCTCGGGTCGTCAGCGCGGGAGTGCCGATCCGCAGCCCGGACGGGTTCATCGGCGGGCGCTCGTCGAAGGGGATCGCGTTGCGGTTGACCGTGATCCCGACCTGCTCGAGCCGCTGCTCGGCGGTCTTGCCGTCGAGGCCGGTCGGCCCCAGGTCGACGAGCACCAGGTGGACGTCGGTGCCCCCGGTCAGCACCTCGACCCCGTTCGCGATCAGCTCGGCGGCGAACGCCTTGGCGTTCGCGATCGTCTGTCGCTGGCGGGCGCGGAACGCCTCGGTCTGGGCGATCCCCAGCGCCACCGCCTTCGCGGCGATGATGTGCATCAGCGGGCCACCCTGCTGCCCGGGGAAGACGGCGCGGTTGATCTCCGTCGCAAGCTCCTCGTCGTTGGTGAGGATCATCCCGCTGCGCGGCCCGCAGAGCGTCTTGTGGACCGTGGTCGTGGTCACGTGCGCGTGCTCGACCGGGTTCGGGTGCTGACCGGCGGCGACGAGCCCGGCGAAGTGGGCCATGTCGACCATCAGCCTTGCGTCGACCGAGTCGGCGATCTCGCGGAAGGCGGCGAAGTCGAGTTGGCGCGGGTAGGCCGACCAGCCGGCGACGATCACCTTCGGCCGGTGCTCGTGGGCGAGGCGCTCGACCTCCTCCATGTCGCAGCGCAGGTCCTCGCGCCTGACGTGGTAGGCGACGACCTCGTAGAGCTTGCCGGAGACGTTGAGCTTCATCCCGTGGGTGAGGTGGCCGCCGTGGTCGAGGGCCATGCCCATGATCGTGTCGCCCGGGGAGAGCATCGCCATGTAGGCGGCGTTGTTGGCCTGGGCCCCGGCGTGCGGCTGGACGTTCGCGAACCCGGCCCCGAACAGCTCCTTGGCGCGGTCGATCGCGAGTTGCTCGGCGACGTCGACCTCCTCGCAGCCGCCGTAGTAACGCCGGCCGGGGTAGCCCTCGGCGTACTTGTTGGTGAGCACCGAGCCGGCCGCCTCGAGCACCGCCTGGGGAACGAAGTTCTCCGAGGCGATCATCTCGAGCGTGTTCTGCTGGCGCTCGAGCTCGCCCTGCAAGACGTCGGCGATCTGCGGATCGACCTCCGCCAGCGGCGCGGTCTGGAAGTCGTCTGGAAGGTCGGGAGTCATCCGGTCCGACGATACTGAACCGGTGGGAAGCGACAAAGAGCTGATCGAGCGAGCCTTCGGGCTGCTGCAGTCCGATACCTACGAGCAGGTGCTGCCGCTCGTCCACGACGACTTCGAGATGGTCACCACCCGCGAGGTCGCCAGCGAGCCCGACGTCTACCACGGCCCCGACGGCGTGCGCCGCTGGTGGACCTCGTTTCTCGAGGTGATGGACTCGGTCAACCTCGATCCGGTGTCGTTCGACGACATCGGCGACGGGAGGGTGATCGTCGAGTTCGTGATCCGCGCGCGCGGTCAGGCGAGCGGGATCGAGGCGACGCAGCCGGCGGTCGCGATCGCGACCGCGGCCGACGGCAAGCTCGTGCGGCTGGAGTTCTTCACCGATCTCGAGCTCGCTCGAGCCGCCGCCGGACGTCCTCCGGGCTGAGCGCGCCCCGCCGCAGGATCTCGGGCTCGCCGCCCTGCTCGATCGCGGTGATGTCGACCACCGTCGACGGCTCGCCGCCGAGCTCGCCGCCATCGATCGCCAGGTCGACGGCGTCGGCGATCGCGGGGTCGACGTCGGCGAGGTTGGCGGGCGGCGGTTCACCGGAGCGATTGGCCGAGGTCTGGAAGACGGCCGATGCCGCCCCGGCGAGCGGCCCTTCGATGAGCCGAACGCCCAGTCGCTCCGGGTCCTCGCGGCACGCGAGCGGGTAGCGGCGCTCAGGATTGGCGACCACGAGCGTCACCGGGCCCGGCAGCAGCGCGCCGAGCGCGTCTCGGGTTCGCGGCCCGAGCGCGGCGATGAGCTCTCTCATCGCCAGGGGGCTGAAGAACATCACGGCCGACGGCTTGCCCTCGTCGCGCCCCTTGAGCGCCTGGATGCGGCGGATCGCGTCCTCGCTGGTCGGATCGCACGCGAGCCCGTATACGCCGTCGGCCGGGAAGAGCGCCACGCCACCGCCGAGGATGCAGGCGTCGAACTGAGATCTCACCGCCACCCGGCCACCACCCGCTCGATCCCGGCCAGGTCCGGACGGATCTCGACGCGCTCATAGCCCGCCCGTCGCAGCAGCCCGGCGACCGTGCCCGCCTGGCCGACCCCGACCTCGAGCCCGACCGCCTGCGGCGGCTCGGGCATCAGGTCCAGCTCGCGCAGCAGGGAATCGAACGCCTCGAGGCCGCTGGGCCCCGCGACCAGCGCCTCGCGGGGCTCGAACTCACGGAGCTCGGGCTCGAGCCCCTCCCACTCCCGCTCGCTGACGTAGGGCAGGTTGGCGAGCAGGAGGTCGAACGGGCCCGGTTCGAGCGTCCCGTGCGCCAGCCTGACGCGCTCGGTGAGCCCGAGCCGGTCACGATTCGCCTGGGCGACCACCAGCGCGTCGAGCGAGGTGTCGGTCGCGGTGACCTCGGTCCCGGGGAGCTCGTCCGCGACCGCGAGCGCGATCGCGCCGGAGCCGGTGCCGACGTCGAGCACCGTTCGCGGCTCGACCTCGAGCGCCAGCTCGACCAGCAGCTCGGTCTCCGGGCGCGGGATCAGGACCCGGCGGTCGACCGCGAGCTCGATTCGCCGGAAGCCCTTGCGCCCGAGGATGTAGGCGACCGGCTCGCGCTGCACCCGCCGCCGCACCATGGCGCCGAACTCGCGGGCCGCGGCGGCGTGCACGGGCGTCTCCGGCGCCGCGATCAGCCGTGCCGAGTCGAGGCCGGTCGCCGCGGTCAGCAACAGCCCGGCATCGAGGCCGGGGGTGCCCACGCCGGCCGCCCCCAGCGCGTCGGTCGCCGCCGCCAGCGCCTCGGCGACGGTCCCAGCGACGGAACCGCTCATGCCTCGGCGGTCTGGGCCTCGAGCCGGGCCCGCTTCTCCTCCGCGGCGAGGGCGGAGGTGAACTCGCTCAGGTCGCCGCCGAGCACTTCGTCGAGGTTGTGGGCGGTGCGCTTGATCCGATGATCGGTGACCCGCCCCTGCGGGAAGTTGTAGGTGCGGATCTTCTCCGAGCGCTCGCCGGTGCCGACCTGCGAGCGGCGATCGGCGGCGATCTCTGCCCGCTGCTCCGCGAGCGCCCGTTCGTACAGCCGTGCCCTGAGCACCTTCATCGCCTTGTCGCGGTTCTGCAGCTGCGACTTCTCGTCCTGCATCGAGACGACGATCCCGGACGGCTTGTGGGTAAGCCGCACCGCCGAGTCGGTCGTGTTGACCGACTGGCCGCCGGGGCCGGAGGACCGGTAGACGTCGACTGTGAGGTCGCCCGGGTTGATCTCGACGTCGACCTCCTCCGCCTCGGGCAGCACGGCGACGGTCGAGGTCGAGGTGTGGATCCGGCCCTGCGACTCGGTCTTCGGCACCCGCTGGACGCGGTGCGTGCCGCCCTCGAACTTGAACACCGAGTAGGCGCCGTCACCGCGGATCTCGAACGTGACCTCCTTGAAGCCGCCGACCTCGGCCGGCGACTGCGAGAGCACCTCGGTGGTGAAGCCGCGCTCCTCCGCATAGCGGGTCAGCATCTTGAACAGGTCGCCGGCGAACAGCGCCGCCTCGTCGCCCCCGGTCCCGGCGCGGATCTCGATGATCACGTTCTTGTCGTCGTTGGGGTCGCGCTCGACCATCGCCAGGCGCAGCTCCTCCTCGAGCGCGCGCAGCCGGGCCGGCGCGGCCGCGACCAGCTCGCGCAGCTCGGCGTCGTCGCCGTCCTCGGCCAGCATCTCCTCGGCGCCTTCGAGGTCGCCGCGCAGGCGCCGCCACTCGGCGGCGAGCTCGTGCGCGGCTTGGAGCTCGCGGTACTCACGGCCCACCGCGGCATAGCGCTCGCGGTCGCCGATCACCTCGGGATCGGACATCTGGCGCTGGAGCTCGGAAAACCGCTCCTCGACCTGTTCGACGAGCTTCTCGATCACGCCGCTGAGGCTACCGGCGCCCTCGCGCGTCTTCCGCGAGACAGCCGGCACCGGAACGTGACATTCGGTGGCAATGAGAGGGAGTCGGCCCGGCATGGTCTGACGGCATCGGGCAATGGGTGCATCCCCAAACCCCGTACCCGGAAATTCGAATTTCCGGGTAGCGGCTCGACGACTACACCGCGCATCTC
Source organism: uncultured Solirubrobacterales bacterium (assembly GCA_963811505.1). GTDB lineage: Bacteria > Actinomycetota > Thermoleophilia > Solirubrobacterales > 70-9 > WHSW01. The sequence continues at coordinate 533,910 of CAWERC010000003.1, forward strand.
ACGGCCGGCGATACCCATGGATCCGAAACGACGACTGCTGTTCGAGCGCGGCCGCGCGGCTTTGGCCAGCCGCCGGGCTGCCCGCGAGCAGGCGAAGCTCGCCGAAACGCCGGTGCGCGAGGTGACGATGACGGCCCTCACGCGCAGCCCGAGTCGGATCGTCGCCGCGGTGCGCGCCGGCGAGGTCGTCGTCCTCAGCAAGCACCGGCGAGCCGTGGCGATGATCGTGCCGCTCTTCGACGAGCCGGAGCTCGCGCCTCTCGACGTCGGGCGGGTCGAACGGCTTGGCGAGCTCGCGAAGGTCTTCCGAGGCCGTGCCGCCGACCGCAGGCGGTCGGCGCTGATGCACGGTCGGTGGTACGGCAAGCGGTACGCGCGCTATCGCCGGGGGCGGGGCCGGGGCCGTTGAGCCCTCAGCCGACGTCGAGCAGGTTCGGGCGGCCGGCGCGGTAGAGCTCGGCGTCGACCCGCTTCAGGCCCTCCGTCTCCGGCGGGTCGTAGAGCGTGTACTTCGCCGCCGGGGCGGCGTTGGAGCCGGCCGCCGCGAGCAGCCGGTTGACCGCCTCGCGCGCCGACTCGTTGGCGCCCTCCATCGTCGCCAGGTCGATGTCCGTCTGCACGTAGTCGCCGGCCAGGAAGAGGTTCGGGATCGCGGTGCTCGCCTGGGGCCTGCGCTCCCAGGATCCGACCGTGTTCACGAGCAGGCGCTCGGCATTGCGGTTGGCGCGGTGGGCCGCTGACCATTGGATCGCCGGATCGAGGTACCACGAGTGCACGATGTCGTCGGGCAGCACGTCCTCGCCCTCGTCGTTGGTGTGCGCCGTGATCTGGGCCCAGACCTCGCGCTTGACCTGCTCGCGGCGGCAAAGCTTGGCCGGCTTGCCGTAGAGGATGCCCGGCGTGTCCCAGTCCGAGATGTCGACCGACAGGCAGTCCACGACCGAGCCGTCGCCGTAGTCGCGGGCGAAGTCCCGCTCGCCCCAGAACTGCCCCTGCGTGAGGGCGGTGAGCGCCCAGGGGGCGTCGGCGAAGGTGATGTGCCCGCGGGTGATGTCGACCTTGCGGCGCAGGTAGAACTGGATCCCGTTCATCCAGTCGACGAAGAGCTTGTTCATCGACTCGAGCGACGGGTCGGCGGTCAGCACGTCGCGAGACCAGAGCTTGCGGGCCCGCTCGGCCGGCATCGCGGACACGAACCAGTCCGCCTCGATGCGGCGCGCGCGCCCCTTGCGGTCCCGCGCCCGCGCGGAAGCGACGCGTCCTCCCCTCAACTCCAGCGCATCGACCAGCTGGCCTGCGTGGAAGCGCACCCCGAGCTTGCGCAGCAGCTTGACCCACGGGTCGATCCAAGCCTCGTTGGTCGGCGCGTCGAGCACGCGATCGATCACGCCGTCGTTGCCCCGGCCCATCGCGTTCATCACGATGGCCTCGCCCATGTTGCCGATCGTCCGTGTGCTCGCGACCGTCTCCTTGGCGGCCACGACGGTCCGGGTCAGGCCGCGCGCAATGACGTTCTTGTACTCCTCCGAGCGCGACTCGGCGCCGACGAAGTCCCACCAGCTCACGTGCTCCCACTCGCCGAAGCGGCGTTCGTCGCAGGAGGTGAGGAAGACGAGCAGCCGCTCGGTGAAATAGGCGACCTCGTGCGGCGGCAGGCCGCGCTGCTTGAGGAGCTCCTCCGTGATCATCGCCCGCATCCCATCCACGCTCAGGACGGTGGCGGGATCCGGGGCGATCCCGAACAGCTGGGCGTCCGGCCGCCCGTCGGTTCGCTCGGTGATCCCCTCCGTCGTGTCCACGAGGTTGTCCCAGACGCCGTTGGGGTTCCCGGGATAGGGGATGCGGCGCATCGTGTCGGGGATGTGGTGGTAGAAGCCCGGGAAGAACCGGAATCCGTGCTCGCCCGGGAGCGCGCGCCGGCCACCGCCGGCGGTGCCGGCGACCGGGATGCTCCGAGCCTTGCCGCCGAGCTCGTTGCGCTCGTAGACGTGGACCTCGAAGCCGCGCTCAGCGAGCTCGTGCGCGACCGTGAGCCCGGCGACCCCGCCGCCGAGGACGGCGACCGTCCGGCGGTCCCTTCGTCGCGGACGAGCCTGCGCCAGCGCCGAGCCGACCGGCCCCGGGACCGCGACGGCCAGGCCGCCGATGGCGGCCCGCCCCAACAGCTCTCGGCGCGAGAGCCCTCGCCGTTCGTCTGGACCCACTTGACCCCTCGCCCGTGACCATACCCCGGCCCCGCGCTCGCGGTCGCAGTCGGGGCTAGGCGACGATCTCGATCGCGTCCGGGTCCTTCGCCATCTCGGCGGGGTTCTCGACCGCCAGCACGGCCTCAAGCGCGGCGATCGCGACCGCGAGCTGATCGCGGTCGGGCTCGCGCGTGGTCAGGTTCTGGAGCATCAGCCCGGGCCACATCAGCGCCCGCACCCAGCGCTTGCGCCGGTTCTTGCCCGCCCACTTGATCACCTCGTAGGAGAGCCCGGCGATCAGCGGGATGCCGAGGATCCGCGAGGCGAGCAGCCAGTACCACTCCGGGAGCCCGATCGGCGCGAAGACGAAGATCGCCAGCACCATCACGATCAGCAGGAAGCTGGTCCCGCAGCGCGGATGCAGACGCGAGTAGGTCTCGGCCCGCTCGGGAACGAGCCGGTCGCCGGCCTCGAAGCAGGAGATGGTCTTGTGCTCCGCGCCGTGGTACTCGAACACCCGCCGCAGGTCGGGCAGGCGGCTGATCGCCCAGATGTAGCCGATGAAGATCGCCGTCCGCAGGATCCCCTCGACGAGCCAGAACAGCAGGGCGGAGCCGAGCTGGTCCTTGATCAGGCTCGTCGCGCCGACCGGGATGACGAAGAACAGCCCGATCGCGAGCGCCATCGAGAGGACGATCGTCAGTCCCCAGGTGAACCCCCCGATCTCCTCAGGCTCCTCGCCGTCCTCGGCGACGAGCTGCGCGTTGGCTGAGATCGCCAGGGCGCGGAAGCCGATCTTCAGCGACTCGCCGAGCGCGACCACACCGCGGATCACCGGGAGGCGCAGGATCCGGTGGCGCTTCGCCCAGGAGACGAGCGGCTCCGACGTAACCTCGATCTCGCCGAGGCCCGGCTCGGCTCCGTTCTCGCCGTCGGGCCCCGGCTTGCGGACCGCGACCGCCCAGGTGGAGACGCCGCGCATCATCACGCCCTCCAGGACCGCCTGACCGCCGACCGGCGCGTCCTTCGAGGCCACCGGCATCCCGTCCGGCATCCGGGTGGTCTCGATGCTCGGGCTCCCGTCGGCGCTCATCGACGGCGGGCGATCAGTCGCGCTTGCTGCGGGCCGCCCGGCGGCGGAAGCGCTCGACACGGCCGCCCGTATCGACCAGCTTCTGCTTGCCGGTGTAGAACGGGTGGCAGGCCGAGCAGATCTCGACGTGCATCTCGGGGCTGGTCGAGCGGGTATAGAACTCGTTCCCGCACGAGCAGCGCACGTGCGAGAGGCCGTACTCCGGATGGATGCCCGTCTTCATCGCGATCGATTCTAGCGGCGACGCCTAGGCTTCCTTCTCCGATGTATCGCTTGATCCTCGTCGGCTACGACGGAAAACGCGGCGGCCGCGACGCGCTCGCCCTGGCGAGTGGGCTCGCCGCGATCGAGGGCGCGCGGCTGGTGCTCTGCGCCGCGCTCGAGCTCGACCCGCTGGCAACGCCCGCCCACGCCTACGAGCGTGCCATGACCGGGGCCGAGGAGCGCCTCTCGGCGCAGGCGCGCGAGCTGCTCGGGACCACGCCGTTCAAGATCCGGATGGTCGGCGGCGTCGCGCCGCCGCGCGCACTCCACGAGGTGGCCGAAGAGCTCGAGGCGGACGTGATCGTGCTCGGGTCGACCCACCGCCAGGGCCTCGGCCGGGTGCTGCCGGGCAGCGTGGGCGAGCGACTGCTGCACGGAGCGCCGTGCGGGGTGCTGGTCGCGCCGAGCGGGTTCGCCGACCGCGAGCGGCTCGCGATCGACCGGATCGGCGTCGGCTACGACGGCAAGACGGAAGCCGGGCACGCGCGCTCGGTCGCCGCGGCGCTGGCCGAAGAGCTGGGAGCGTCGGTGGAGACGATCACGGTCACCGGCGTCGGGAGCGCCGAGCCGGCGGACCCGGACGATGCCGCGACCGAGCTCGTCAACCGCTCGCGCGAGCTGGACCTGCTGGTCGTCGGCTCGCGCGGCTACGGCCCGGTCCGCCACGCCCTGCTCGGCAGCGTCACCCAGAAGCTGATGGCGGCGGCCGCCTGCCCGGTTCTGGTCGTGCCGCGCGCCGCCGAAGGCTAGGCCGCGGCCACCGCCGCGAGCAGGCTCGAGAGCGTCTGCCCGGCGTCGGCGCGGGCGCGCTTCGGGTCATCGGCGCGGGCGACCAGCATCGCGATCTCGTCGAGCGCTCCCAGCAGGGCGTGCGAGAGCGGCTCGATCGGCTGGCGGCGGATCTCGCCGGACTCCATCCCCGCGGTGAGCAGTCCCTCGATCAGCCCGAGCCCGTAGCGGGCCCCGATCTCGCGCCACTCCTCCCAGCCGAGGACCGCGGGCGCGTCGAGGAGGACGATTCGCTGCACCTCCGGCTCCAGGCAGTGATCGAGGAACATCGCGGCGCCGGTCGAGAGCGTCTCCAGCACGCTGCCGCCGGGCGTGACGGCCTGCGCGATCTCCGTCGCGATCTCCGACTCGAGCTGCTCGTAGACGGCGCGCAGCAGGTCCCGCTTGCCGTCGAAGTGGTGGTAGAGCGCGCCCCGGGTGACCCCGGCCGCGCGGACGATCTCCTCCGTCCCGACGCCCGCGTAGCCGCGCTCGGCGAACAGCCGCCGCGCCGCCGCGATCAGGGCGCCGCGAGTGGTCTCGGAGCGCTCAGCTTGGGTCCTGCTTGACATTCATACAGCCTGTATGTTAGAAACGTACCGGTTGTATGTTACTCGCGAGATCGGAGCCGCCCGCACGATGACCACCACCGCCACCGCCCCAGACATCGAGACCCTGATCGCCGACTACGTCGCGGCCTGGGAGGCCCGCGACGCGGACCTGATCGCCTCCCACCACGCCGAGGACGGGATCTTCCACCTCCACTCCGCCGCTGAGCCGGTGCGCGGGCGCGAGGCGATCCGCGAGACCTTCGCCGGCCTGCTCGCGGTCTTCCCCGACCTGACGTTCGTCGAGCAGGAGCTGATCAGCGGCGAGTGGGGATGGGTCGTCCGCTGGACGATGAGCGGCACGCTCGCCCAGCCGTATCCGGCGGGGAGCAAGGTCGCCGAGCCCGGCTCGCGCTTCGAGATCGACGCGCTCGACATGATCACCGTCGCCGACGGCAAGCTGACCGCCAAGCACACCTACGTCGACTGGCAGGCGGCGCTCGACCAGCTGGGGCTCTCGTGAGCGCGCCCACCGCAGCGAGCCGCGCGCCGAGCGCGGAGGCCGAGGCCTGGGTGCGCGGCTTCGAGGCCGGCTGGCGTGACCCGGCCAGCCCGCGCGACTTCGCCGAACACTTCGTCCCGATGCTCCACCCGACGGTCCGGATGATCCAGCCGCAGATGCCCACGCTCGTGGGCCATGACGCGTTCCGGCGGGGCTTCGTCGAACCCCTCTTCGCGCTCATCCCGGACCTGCACGGGACGGTGCGCAACTGGGCCGCCGACGGCGACGTGGTCTTCATCGACATCGTGCTCGAGGGAACGCTCGGTGGCCGGCCGGTCCAGTTCGAGTCGGTCGACCGGGTCACCCTTCGCGACGGCGTCGCGATCGAGCGGGTCGCGTTCTCCGACCCGGCTCCGCTGCTGAAGCCGGTCCTGACCCGTCCCAGCGCCTGGCCGCGCTTCGCCCGCGTACAGATGCGCCAGTTCCGGTCCCTGATCGCCAATAGGAGGAGTCGATGAACCCGAGCAGCAACAACGGCGCCCGCGCCACCGCGACGACCGCCGGGGGGGCGGTCGCCTACCGCGAGTTCGGCGAGGGTGAGCCGATCGTCTTCGTCCACGGCCTGCTGGTCGACGGCCGCCTCTGGGAGGGCGTCGCCGAACGGCTCGCCGACGGCCACCGGTGCATCGTCCCGGACTGGCCGATGGGCTCGCACAGGACCGCGATGAACGAGGACGCCGACCTCTCGCCGCCGGGGATGGCCAGGATCATCGCGTCGTTCATGGACTCGCTCGGCCTCGAGCGGGCGACGATCGTCGGCAACGACACCGGGGGCGCCGTGTCACAGGTGTTCACGGCCAATCACCCGGAACGCGTGGAGCGATTGGTGCTGACCAACTGCGACACCTTCGAGCACTTCCCTCCGTTCCCGTTCAACGGCATGCCGCTGATCGCGCGCATCCCGGGCGGCGTGAGCGTGCTACAGGCGCCGTTCCGGTTCGCCGGGGCGCGCCGGATGGGCTTTGCGCCGCTGGTCAAGAAGCCGATCCCCCAGGAGCTCGTCGACTCCTGGCTGGAGCCCGGAGCGAGCGACAAGGCGGTCAAGCGCGACCTCACGAAGGTCCTTCGCGGCATCCACAAGCGGCATACGCTCGCCGCGGCCGAAAAGCTGCGCAGCTTCGAGCGTCCGGTGCGGTTCGCCTGGGGCACGGACGATCGCTTCTTCAAGCGTTCGCACGCCGAGCGGCTTGCGGCGATCGTCCCGGACGCGCGGATCGCGGACATCCCCGGAGGGCGCACGTTCGTTCCGCTCGACGAGCCCGCGCGCGTTGCCGAGCTGGTCGCCGAGTTCGTCGCCGAGGGGGCGCCGGCGCCGGCCTAGCCGCCGGGCGTCTGGCGCAGCCCCCAGGGCGGGGTCGCCAGGTCGACCGTGCCCCCGGCGACCGCTCGCAGGACACCTGTCATGTGGTCGCCGATCCCCTCCTCGGGGATCTCGACCTCGACCTCGACGGTGCCCGCCTCGCGCGAGATCACATTCGACGGGCCGAGCGCCGCAAGCACGTCGTGCATCTGCTCGTTGGTCGCCAGCAGCAGAGCGACGAAGCGCGCGATCCCCTCCTCGCGCGCCCGCTCGGCGAGGAGCTGGGAGAGGATCGTGCCGAGCCCGCGGCCCTGCCACTCGTCGATCACGGTGATCGCCGCCTCGGCGCTGGTGCCGCCGTCCAGGCGGACGAAGCGGGCGACCCCGACCGCGGCCCCGCTCGGCGGGTCGAAGGCGATCAGCGCCTCGTGGTCGTGGTGGTCGACCTCGGCCAGGTAGCGCAGCTCGGATTCGGAGAGCTCGTTGACGCTCGTCAGGAAGCGCTGATAGCGGGAGCGCTCGCTGAGTGCCTCGAAGGCGCGGGCGAGCGCGTCCTTGTCGCCGGCTTCGATCGGCCGCACGACCGCGGTCGAGTCGTCGCGCAGCCGGACCTCGACCGCCTGCGACGAGCGCTCAGTCAACGGCCTGCGGCAGGCGCCCGGTCAACCGGACCAGCGGATCGAGCGAGGCCTCGACCGAGCCCGCGCGCTCACCCTCGGCCGAGTACTCGAACGGATCGTCGAGGTCGCGGATCAGGAGCAGCACGTAGCCGAGCAGGAAGGTGAGCGTGCAGAGCAGGATGAGGTCGGTAGCCAGCGCGCCGACGTCGATGAACAGGAGCACCGAGATCAGCAGGCCAGACGTCAGCGCCGCGACCATGAAGCCGGCGACGACGAACGACGTCTCGTGGATCGAGTGGATCCGGAGCAACATCCGGCGGGCGGCATTCTGCTCGGTCTTGATCCGGTTCACGTAGGTGGCCTGGGTGTGAGGCTCGACCGCATGAAAATGGTCGTTCAGGCCCTCGATCCGCGCGAGCGCCGTGTCGAAGCTCTGCTTGCCGTAGAGCCAGTCGAGGATCGTCCGCACGGTGTCGGCGACGTGGCCCAGTGCCGCACGCGCCTCCGGCGCCCCGGTCGCTCGGTCGATGATCCGCAGCTCGTCGGAGATCGAGTCGAGGCTCGCGGCGAGCTCGACCGGCAGCTTCTCGCTCTCCTTGTAGTCGGCGAGCGTGCCGGCGAGCAGGAACCCGAGCAGGAAGATGTTGCCGGCGACCAGGCCGGTGTAGAGCGGGTTGAGCTCGATGCTCTCGGCGCCGATCTCGGTGACGATCGTCTTCGCCAGGGCGACGACCGCCACCGCGGGTAGGACGCTGATCGCAAGCCGCCACCGTGAGCTCATCGTTCGCCGCGCCTTCTGCATGGGCCGACCCTAACCGCCGCGGGCGCTTCGGCGGCGGCGCGTCCTAGACCTCTTGGTAGAGCGGCCCGTCGCCGCCCTCGGGCATCGTCAGCCGCCCGCCCTTGGCGTTGATCGCCCCGCACTGGACGCAGTTCGAGGCGGTGACGTGGACGTCGACCTCGGCCGCGCCGCTTTCGAGCTGATCGTCCGGGATCTCGTAGACCTGCGCCGGGCAGAGGTTGACCCAGGTCTTCGCGAGCTCGCGCGGGACGTGGCTCTGCACCTTGACGTGGTTGGGCGCGTCGTCGCGGGTCGCGTTGCCGGAGAGGAAGACCGAATCGAGCTTGTTGAAGGTGAGCTTGTTGTCGGGCTTCGGGTAGCTCTCCGACGCGCCACCGTCGAACATCGGGATCTCGGTGTCGGGCTCGTAGTTCCACTTGCCGCCCGGGAACAGCCCCTTGGTGATCGTCATCGCGCTGGCGACGGCGCCGCCGACGAAGAACCCCTTCGAGAACGGCGCCCGCATGTTGCGCGACTCGAACAGGTCGTTTCCGATCTGCGACTTGCGCACCTTCTCCTCGTACGCGTCGAGGTTGATCGAGTCCTTCTTCAGCGCCTCGAAGATCGCCTCGGCGGCGTACATCCCGGCATACAGCGAGTAGTGGATCCCCTTCAGGGTCGGGACGTTGACCATGTTCGCGGCGTCGCCGGCGATCGCCATCCCGGGAACGGTGAGGCTGCGCGGCATCGAGTAGTAGCCGCCCGAGGGGATCGTCTTCGCACCCCAGGCGACCCGCTCGCCGCCCTCGAGCATCTTGCGCACGAACGGATGCGTCTTCAGCTCCTGGAGCAGGTCATGGCAGGACAGCGTCGAGTCGGTGTAGTCGAGCCCGATCACCAGCCCGAGGCAGAGCTTGTCCTCGCCCATCGGGTAGATGAAGCTGCCGCCGAACTCGTTCCACTTCGCCCGCTTGCGCAGCGGCCAGCCCATCGTGTGGATCACCCGGTCAAGCGGCTTATCGACCTTCCAGACCTCCTTGACGCCGAGCTCCCAGCGGACCGGCAGGCTGCCGTGGAGGTCGAAGTAGTCGAGCGCCGCCTGGGTCAGATGGCCAAGCGTGCCCTCGGACAGCACGGTCATCTTGGCGGTCACGTCGGAGCCCGGCTCGAAGTTGCCCAAGGGCTCCCCGTCCTTGCCCCGGCCGCGGTCGCCCGAACGAATGCCTCTCACTATGCGATCCGAAACGAGCAGCTTGTCGGCGACGGTCTCGGTGAGGATGTAGGCACCCTTCTCCTCCGCCTGCTCGGCGAGGAAGCGGGAGAGCTTCGAGACCGAGATCACGTAGTTGCCGTGGTTGCGGAAGTTGGGAGGCATCGGCTTCAGCGGCAGCGCCATCCGCTTGGTCAGCAGGTAGACCGCGTCCTTGGTCACCTCCTGGTAGGCGAACGGCCAGTCGTCCGGATCGAGATCCGGGAACAGCTCGCGCATCGCGGCGGGCTTCATGTTCGCCCCGCTCAGCGTGTGGGCGCCGCAGACCTTGCCCTTCTCGATCACGGCCACCGGGACCTCGCCGAGCTTCTCCATCAGCTTCGGCTCGTCGGCGAGGAGGTCGAGCAACCGGTTGGCGCAGGCCAGGCCCGCCGGCCCGCCGCCGACGATCGCGACGCCGACCTCGATCCGCTCGTCCTCGGGATCGGTCGGCGGCGCGATCAGGTCGTGCTCGCTGAACGGGGGTGGGTAGTTGCTGGGTTCGACTGGCATGTCAGAAAGCAGTTCGTAGTTCGCAGTAAGCAGAGGATCGTCACCGGCTGCTTACTGCTTACTCGAGGGCTTAGCCGCCTTTCTTGGCCTTAATCGCTTCCGTCAGCTTGGGCATGATCTTGTGCAGGTCGCCGACCACGCCGAGGTCGCAGAACTCGAAGATCGGCGCGTTCGGGTCCTTGTTGATCGCGAGGATGTTCTCGGAGCTCTGCATCCCGACCTTGTGCTGGATCGCGCCCGAGATCCCGGCGGCCAGATAGAGCTTCGGTGCCACCGTCTTGCCCGTCTGGCCGATCTGGGCCGCGTACGGGTACCACCCGGCGTCGACGACCGCGCGGGTCGCGGCGACCGCACCTCCCAGCGAGTCGGCGAGGTCCTCGGCGAGCTTGAAGTTGTCCTTCTCGCCCAGCCCGCGGCCGCCGCCGACGAGGATGTCGGCGTCCTCGATGTTGACGTCGGCGCCGCGCTGCTCGCCGCGCTGGCGCATCCGCGCCTTGCTCGACCACTCGGAGAGCTCGACGTCGACGTCGACGACCTCGGCCGCCTCGCCGTCGCCCTCGTTCTCGGAGAAGGCGTTGAGGCGCCCGATGATGATCCCGGGCTCACCGACGTAACCGACGTCGACGATCGCCGAGTCCTGGAGCACCGGGCGCTCGGCGATCAGCTTGCCGTCGGCGACCTTGACCGCGGTCACCTCCATCGTCACGCCGGCGTTCAGCCGCGCGGTCAGGCCGGCGCCGATCTCGAAGCCGAGCAGGCCGCCGCCGAACAGCGCGTAGGAGAAGCCCTCGTCGCCGATGACCTTGGCCATCACGTCGACGATCGGCTGCGCGAGGCCCTCGGGGGCCGACTTGGCGCGGAAGACGCGCTTCGCGCCGTACTTGCCGAGCTCCGCCGCGGCGTCGTCGGCGACCTCGCCGACCACGACCGCCGCCGCCTCGGAGCCGAGCTCGCCGGCGAGCTTCGCGGCCTCCGAGATCGCTCCGAGCGAGTTCTTGTTGAAGTTGCCCTCGTCGTCGTGGAGGGCGTAGACCAGGATTCCTCCGGCCATCAGAACACCTGCCTTGCCAGGCGGGCAAACATGCTTTCGCGCCTTACGTCGCTCATCATCAGATCAGCTTCCTTTCGTCGAGCCAGGCGACGATCTTCTCGACCGTCTCGTTGGTGTCCTCGTCCTCGATGATCTCCCCGGCCTCCTTCTCGGGCGGCGGGTTGATCTCGAGCACCTGCGTCTTCGAGCCGGCCTCGCCGACCTGGTCGGGCTCGATCCCGACGTCGCCGGCGCCCTTCGTGTCGAGGGGCTTCTTCTTGGCCCCCATGATCGCCTTGAGCGAGGGGTATCGGGGCTCGTTGATCGCGTCTCCGACCGAGATGACGGCCGGCAGGTCGACCTCGACGGTGTCGTAGCCGTACTCGGCCTGGCGCTCGCAGACCAGCTTGCCGTCCTCGACCTCGATCTTGATCACCTGGGTCAGCGAGGGCATCTTCAGGTGGTCGGCCACGACGGCGCCGATCGTGTAGCACTCGCCATCGTCGGACTGCTGGCCGAGCAGGACGAGGTCGGGCGACTCGGACTCGAGCACCTTGGCGAGCGCAAAGCCCGTGGCGCAGACGTCGGAGCCCTCAAGCGCTCCGTCGGTCAGATGGACGGAGCGATCGGCGCCGAGCGCAACCGCCTTGTGCAGGGCACGCGCGGCGGTCTCCGGCCCCATGGTCACGGCGACGATCTCGTCGACCTCGGCGTTGCCGCCCTCGCGGATCTGCATCGCGGCCTCGATGCCGTGGGTATCGAACGGGTTGAGGTTCTTCTCGCCGGAGCGGTCGAGCCGCTTGGTCCCCGGATCGATCCGCTTCTGCACGGCGGCGTCCGGGACTTCCTTGACGAGACAGCAAATCTTCAAGTCAGGGTCCTCCTTGGGGAATGAGCGGCGGGCATCTTACCAATTGACTGACGAGTCAATCAGGTACCCGCTTTTGGCTTGGATATGCGCCACGGGCGCCTGTTACGCACGCGAGGCGACCGCGCCCTCGATGAACTCGACGATCTCGTCGGTGGGGGCGCCCGGGGTGAAGACCTCGGCGACGCCGAGGCGCTTCAGCTCCTCCACGTCGTCAGCCGGAATCGTCCCCCCGACAGTGAGCACCACGTCGCCGGCGCCCTGCTCGCGCAGCAGATCGACGACCTTCGGCACCAGGGTCATGTGAGCGCCGGAGAGGATCGAGAGGCCGACAGCGTCGGCGTCCTCCTGGACAACGGTGGCCGCGATCTGCTCCGGCGTCTGATGCAGGCCGGTGTAGATCACCTCCATTCCCGCATCGCGCAGCGCCCGGGCGATGATCTTTGCCCCCCGGTCGTGTCCGTCGAGCCCGGGCTTGGCCACGACGACGCGGATCTTCCGTGCATCGCTCACGACGGGGAGCGTAGAGCAGCCACGCGGCCCCCAGCGCCGCCCCTCAGTGGGAGTTCAGCGCCGCCTCAACCCGCTCGACCAGCTCGGCGGGCGAGAACGGCTTCTTGATGTAGTCGTCGGCGCCGGCGGCGAAGCCCTTCTCGACCGACGCCTCGTCGACGCTCGCCGTTAGCAGGAGGATCGCGACCCGATCGAGCTCGTCCGAGGCGCGCAGCCGCTCGGTCACCTCGTAGCCGTTCAGCTTCGGCATCATCACGTCGATCACGCAGACGCGCGGGCGGCGGTTGAGCGCGACGTCGATCGCCTCCTCCCCGTCGCCGGCGGTGATCACCCGGTAGCCCGCGCGCTCGAGCCGGAAGACGACCAGCTCACGCACGTCCTCGTCGTCGTCGGCCACCAGGACCAGCGGCTGGTCACCCACCAGGCTCATCCCCGGTCGCAGCGTAACCGAGGCAAAGGCGGCGCCCGCCCTAGCTGCCGAAACCGGTCAGCGAGCCGGTCAGCGAGAGGACGACGACCAGGATCGTGATCAGCGCCAGCAGTCCGGCGAGATACAGGAACGCGGGCTTGACGCCCTCGCGGGCGTCGTCGATCGCGGTGCACCTCGTCCGCGGCGACGACGACCGGCTCGCCGCCGGACTCGCCGATGTGCTCCTCCTCGGCGCGCAGCTCGGCGGCCGCCTCGGCGCTGCTCGCGATCCGGGTGGTTGGACAGGGCGACGTCCTCGTCCTCGCGGACGACGTCCCAGCCGTCGATCTCGTTGCGCACCACCTTCAGCGCCATGTGACCGGGATACCCGCCGCCGCGGGCATGAAAACGGCTGGACCGGGCGTCTAGAACTGCGGGTGCTCGGTGTAGGTGCCGAACACCGACTGCAGAGCGGCGACGATCTCGCCCTCCGAGGCGCGGACCCGCGCCGCCTCGATCAACGCCGGCATCAGGTTGGTCGCCGTCCTCGGCGCCGCGCGCGATCTCGCGCCAGGGCGGCGTCGACCTGGCCCTGGTCGCGCTCCGAGCTGGTGCGCTCGAGCCGGCGCCTTCTGGCGACGCTCCGCCTCGGGGTCGGGACGGTGGATCTCCATCTCCTCCTCGCCCTCGAGCCGGTAGTCGTTGACGCCGACGACGATCCGCTGCTTCGAGTCGACCTCGCGCTGGTAGCGGAAGGCGGCGTCGGCGATCTCGCGCTGCGGGAAGCCCGTCTTGATCGCCTCGACCATCCCGCCGAGCTCGTCGATGCGGTCGAAGTACTCGTAGGCGGCGGCCTCCATCTCGTCGGTCAGCCGCTCGACGAAGTAGGAGCCGCCGAGCGGGTCGGCGGTGTTGGTGACCCCGGACTCGTGGGCGATCACCTGCTGGGTGCGCAGCGCGACGCGGACCGCCTCGGCGGTCGGCAGCGCCAGCGCCTCGTCGTAGGAGTTGGTGTGCAGCGACTGGGTCCCGCCGAGCACCCCGGCGAGCGCCTCGATCGTCGTCCGCACGATGTTGACCAGCGGCTGCTGGGCGGTCAGCGAGACGCCCGGCGGTCTGGGTGTGGAAGCGCATCATCTGCGAGCGCTCGTCGCGGGCGCCGTAGGTGTCGCGCATCTCCCGCGCCCAGATCCGCCGCGCCGCGCGGTACTTGGCGATCTCCTCGAAGAAGTCGATGTGGGCGTTGAAGAAGAACGACAGGCGGGGCGCGAAGTCGTCGACGTCGAGGCCGCGCTCGATCGCCTGCTCGACGTAGGTGAAGCCGTCCTTGAGCGTGAACGCGAGCTCCTGCTGGGCGGTCGAGCCGGCCTCGCGGATGTGGTAGCCGGAGATCGAGATCGGGTGCCAGCGCGGCATCTCGCGCGAGCACCACTCGACCATGTCGGTGACCAGCCGCATCGCCGGATCGATCGGGAAGCACCACTCCTTCTGGGCGATGTACTCCTTGAGGATGTCGGTCTGGATCGTGCCGCCGAGCCGCTCGGCCGCGATCCCCTTCTCCTCCGCGGCGACGACGTAGAAGGCGAGCAGGATCGCCGCCGGGGCGTTGATCGTCATCGAGACGGTCACCTGGTCGAGCGGGATCGAGTCGAACAGGGTCTCCATGTCGTCGACGGTGTCGAGCGCCACCCCCTCCACCCCGACCTCGCCGAGCGAGCGGTCGTGGTCGGAGTCGAGGCCCATCAGGGTCGGCATGTCGAACGCGGTCGAGAGCCCGTGCTGGCCGTGCGTCGAGCAGGTAGCGGAAGCGCTCGTTGGTCTCCTCGACCGTGCCGAAGCCGGCGAACTGGCGCATCGTCCACAGCCGGCCGCGGTACATCGACGGGTAGATGCCGCGCGTGAACGGGTGCTCGCCCGGGTGGCCGAGCTTCTCGGCCGGGTCGAAGCCCTCGAGGTCCTCCTCGGTGTACAGCGGCTCGATCGGGTGCCCGGAGAGGGTCTCGAACAGCGCTTCGCGCTCGGGCGTGCGCTCGTAGAGCTCCTGGCGCCACTGATGGGCGCGGCGGCGCGCCTCGGGCTCGATCGCCATGGGTCAAAGGCTACCGCCGCGGAAGACGACCCCGCGATCGTGCGCGCACTAGATTGCCCGCGGATGCCGGTCGCGTGGAGCGACGCGGTCGACGAGATCCTCGGCAACGACCTCGCCGCCGGCTTCGCCTACAGCGACGCCGGCCAAGGGGGTCGTGATCACGCCGATGGCGCCGCTGGGGATCCGCGATCGCGAGCGCGGCACGGTGACGCTCTCGACCTCCCTCGGGCTGCCGAAGAAGCTGATCCGGATCCGCGACAACCCGCGAGGTCGCGGTCGCCTACCACGCCCGCGAGCACTCGGCGCTCGACCGCGAGCAGTACGTGCTGGTCCAGGGACGGGCCTCGTTCGACCCGAAGCCCGACCGCGCGTGGCTCGATTCGATCACCCCGGAGTGGGAGCGCTTCCTCGGGCCCGCGACACACCGGGCTGCTCGGCCGCTGGCTCGAGGTCTACTACTACGAGCGGGTGGCGATCACGATCGAGGTCGAGCGGGTGCTCTCCTGGCCGACCGCCGACTGCGCCGGCGAGCCCGAGGTCTTCGGCGCGCCCGCGCCCGACCGCCGCCCCGGAGTCGCAGAGCGCCGCCGAAGAAGGGCACGGCGGCGCGCGAGTCGACCGCGCGCCTGCGGCGCCAGGCCGAGCAAGCTCCCGCACACGCTGCTCGGCTGGGTCGGCGCGGACGGGCTTCCCGGAGGTGCGTGCCCGGTGTCGGTGACCGGCGCCGACGACGAGGCGCGTCGAGCTCGCCTCGGCGGCCGCCGAGCGATCCCGCCCGGGCATCGGCGCGCCGGCCTCACCGCGCACGCGTTCAAGCCGCGGATGATCGGCCAGGAGCAGCGGGTCCACACCGGCTGGCTGGAGCACGAGGGCGGGCGGATCCGCTACTCGCCCCACACCCGGGCCGGCTACGCGCTGCCGGCCTCGAAGGCGCTGTTCGTCGCCGGCTCCGCGATCGCGACCCGGAGCGGGATGCGCAAGGCGCGGGCCGCCGGCCTCGCCTAGGCGGCCGCACGTCGCGATGCCCCGCTCGGCAACCCGCGGCTGGGCGGCCTTCTCGCTCGTCGGGATCGCGCTCTGGGTCGGGGTCACGGTCCTGGTCGCCGTCCTCAACGACGATCCCTCGGACGGGCACCCGGTGCTGCTCGCGTTCGCCGGCGGCGGCGCAGCGTTCTTCGCCGCCGTCTTCGGCGTCGCCTGGTGGCAGACGCGGCCACGCGTCCGATCCCGAGCTCGACGCGCTGTTGGCCGAGCTCTCGCTCGACCCCGCCGCGCCCGCGGCGAGCGCCCGGGCGATCGGCGGCATGCGGCGGACCGCCCGGGCCTACATCGCGCTCGGGGCGCTGGTGACCGCACTCGGGCTGGCGGCGATCGTCCAGGAGGGGCTCGGCGTCGGGCAGCCCGCGGGCGACGATGCTCGTGATGGTCGCGATCGTTGTCGCCTGGGCCGCGGCGGTCCCGCTCGTGCTGCGCCGCGCCAGCGACGCGTCGCGCGGCGGTGCTCGGGCCGCTGGGGCTCGCGCAGACCGGCGGCGACGATCGCCGGCGAGCGGCACGGGCGGCGGGTGTCGGTCGCGCTCGGGCCGGGCGGTTCGGTGACGCGGGTGGTGAGCGACGGGGAGCCGCGAGCCGCTCGAGGAAGCCGAGGCGATCCTCGGCCTACGCCGGCCGGGGTGACGATGGGCACGTGGGAGGGCGTGAAGGTTGGCTTCGAGCGCGGGGCGATCACGGTCCGCCGCGACGGACACCAGGGCGCGTCGTGGCTCTGGGATCTGTGGCTGGCGGAGCGGCTCGCCGGCGACGTCCTAGGAGACGCGGCGGGCGGCGATCCGCCCACGGACGCTCGGCCTCGATCTGGGCCGCGAGCGAGAGCAGGGTCGGCTCGCCGCTCGGGCGGCCGACGAGGGTGACCGAGCGCGGCATTCCCGCTCGCCGTGAAGCCGGCCGGGCATCGCCATCGCCGGCTGGCCGGTGTGGTTCCAGATCGGCGTGAAGCAGAAGGTGCGGCTCATCCCGAGCAGCGTTCGCAGCGCGCCCTTGCCGGCCCAGCGGCCGACCTCGATCGCCGTCTCGCCGACCGTCGGCGTGACGAGGACGTCGAACTCCGACCCAGCTGCGGTTGATCTTCTCGGCGTCGGCGGCCGCCGCGCGCGTGGCGCGGCGAGCCATGCCGCCCGCGTAGGGCCGGCCGAGCCGGCCGAACCCGCGCGTCCGCGGCCTCGAGCCGCTCGCGGATGCGGGACCGCGGTCGACGTCGTCGTGGATCGCCGCCGAGGTAGCGGGCGACGAAGTTGTTGCCGGCCAGGCCGAACGACGGGCTCGTGGCGGCGGACGTCGTGGCCGAGCGAGCGCAGCAGCTCCTCGGTCTCGGCGAGCCCCGCCTTGACCTCGTCGCTGACCGATCGGCGGCAGGATCGCCCGCGCCGGCCGCTCGGAGATCGCGATCCGCAGCCGGCCGGGCGGGCGAGCGCGGCGGCGACCGCGAACGGCTGCTCCGGCGGCTCGGGGCCGCCCGGGTCGCCGCCGCCGGCGGTGACCACGTCGAGGTAGAGGGCCGTGTCGGCGACCGTGCGGGTCACGCAGCCGGCGGCCGAGAGGTTGTTCCAGTGGTCGTGCGGCTCCATCGGCACCCGGCCGCGCTGCGGCTTGAGGCCGACGAGACCGCAGAACGCCGCCGGGATCCGGATCGAGCCGCCGCCGTCGGTCGCCGAGGCGGCGCCGACGAGGCCGGCGGCGACCGCCGCCCGCGCTGCCGCCGCTGGAGCCGCCGACCGAGCGGCCCGGTGTCCCACGGGTTGCGGGTCGGGCCCCAGCCCTCGCGACTCGGTGAACGGCAGGATCGCCAGCTCCGAGAGCGTCGTCTTGCCGATCACCAGCGCGCCCGCGGCGCGCAGGCGGCGGACGACCTCGCCGTCGGCCTCGGCCGGGCGCGTCGTCGTAGGCCGAGCGAGCCGAACCGGGTCGCCGCGCCCTCGACGTCGACGTTGTCCTTGATCGCGACCGGGACGCCCAGCAGCGGCGCCTCGTCGCCCCTGCCGCGGCGCGCGTCGGCGGCGTCGGCGTCGGCCAGCGCCCGCTCGGCGAGCACCTCGGTGAACGTGCTCAGCTCCGGGTCGAGGCGCTCGATCCGCTCCAGGTAGAGCTCGACCAGCTCGCGCGAGGAGACCTCGCCGGCGCGGATCAGCTCCGCTTGGCGCGCAATGCCGGCGAACGCGAGTTCTTCGGCGTCCACCCGGCGATCCTATGCCGTCCGAGCAGTCCGGCGCCGACCAGGACGACGCTGAGCCCGGCGAGCGCCAGCCGCCGGCCGAGCCGCTCGAACCGCATCACCCGCCAGCCCTGCTCGCGCGCGATCGCGGTCAGCTCCTCGTCGGGGTTGACGACCACCGGGTTGCCGACCGCGCGCAGCATCGGCAGGTCGGAGACCGAGTCCGAGTACGCGTACGAGCGCTCGAGGTCGATCTCGTGCTCGTCGGCGAAGCGGCGCATCGCCTCGACCTTGCCCTCGCCGTACATGAACGCGCCGCCGAGCTCGCCGGTGAACAGGCCGTCCTCGCCGATCTCGTAGCTGGTCCCGATCCCGCCGTCCATGTAGAGGATCCGGGCGAGCAGCTGGACCAGCTCGTCGCCGGCGGCGGAGACGATGAAGGTCGGCCGTCCGGCGTCCTGGTGGGCGTAGACCTCCTCGAGCATCTCGGGGTAGATCCGCGGCAGCACCCCGACCAGGACCTCCGGCGCCATCCGGGCGATCTGGCGCGCCGAGACGCCCTGGAAGACCTCCTTGATCTCGCCGAGCAGCTTCTCGGTCGCCTCGTCGGTCGAGCCGCGGAGCCGAAAGCGCAGCGCGTCGACCCCCCACCTCGCCATCTGCCGCCGGCTGATCAGCCCCGCCTTGGTCGCCGCCCGCGCCCACGGCAGCCCCGACGAGCCGGAGATCAGCGTGCGGTCGAGATCGAAGAAGGCCGCTTCACGCGGCACGGCGCTAGCCCCCGTTGACCTCGACGATGATCGCGTCGCCCTGGCCGCCGCCGGAGCAGATCGCCGCGCAGCCGAGGCCGCCGCCGCGGCGGCGCAGCTCGTGCACCAGGGCGCCGACGATCCGCGCGCCGGAGGCGCCGATCGGGATGGCCGAGCGCGATCGCGCCGCCGTTGACGTTGACCTTCTCCTCGTCGACGCCGAGCATCCGGACCGAGTTCAGCGCGACCGAGGCGAACGCCTCGTTGATCTCCCAGAGGTCGATCTCGTCGGCCGACTTGCCGAGCTTGTCGAGCGCCTGCTGGGCGGCCTTCGCCGGCGTCCGGGCGAGATACGGGAAGTCGTCGGCGACCGTGCCGTAGGCGAGGACCCGGGCGAGCGGCTCGCGGCCGTTCGCCTTCGCCCACTCGTCCGAGGCGACGACCACCGCGGCGGCGCCGTCGTTGACGCCCGGCGCGTTGCCGGCGGTGTGGGTGGCGTCGTCGCCGCCGATCGCCGGCAGCTTCGCCAGCGTCTCGACGGTCGAGTCCGGGCGGATCGCCTCGTCGGCCTCGACCACGGTCTCGGACTTGCGGCTCTTCACCGTCACCGAGACGATCTCCTCGGCGAGCCTTGCCCTCGTCGGTCGCCTTCGCGGCGAGCTGGTGCGAGCGCGCTGCCCAGCGATCCATGTCCGGGCGGGTGATCTCGAGCTCGTTGCCGACCTCGCTCGCCTCGTTGATCATCTGCTTGTCCGGTGAACGGGTTGGTGAGCCCGTCGTGGGTCATCGCGTCGATCGCCTTCACGTCGCCCATCCGGAAGCCGAACCGGGCGCCCGGGCAGCAGGTAGGGCGCGTTCGACATCGACTCCATCCCGCCGGTGACGCCGATCTCGAGGTCGCCGGCGCGGATCGCCTGGTCGGCGAGCCCGATCGTCCGCATCCCCGAGGCGCAGACCTTGTTGATCGTCTCCGAGGGAACCTCCTTCGGGATCCCCGCCTCGATCTGCGCCTGGCGCGAGGGGATCTGCCCCTGCCCGGCCTGCAGCACCTGGCCGAAGATCACCTGCTGGACCTGGTCGGCGCCGACCTCGGCGCGCTCGAGCGCCGCTCCGATCGCCTCGCCGCCGAGCTCCTGCGCGCCCTTCGAGGCAAGCGCGCCGCCCATCTTCCCGAACGGGGTGCGCGCGGTGCCGAGGATGACTGTCTGGGACATCGAAGCCTTTCTGCTCTGTGGACTGGGGGCGGCTGGGGGCCGCGAAGGACGCCTCCAATGCTAGTGGTCGCGTCCGCACTTGCGGACGCGACCACTACCGGTGAGGCCGGCCTGGTTCGGTGGCCAGCGCGCCTTTCATAGACTCGCCCGCCTTGCGAGCTCGAGGTCACATCGGCAGCGATCGCGGCAGCTGGACGCGGACCTCGTCGTGCGTCGGGCTCGCCGAGGGCGAGGCGCTGCCCGGACGAGCTCGCCGACGCGGCCGGGCGCCGGCGACGCGAAGACCGGCGTTCAAGAAGCTCGCCCTGCTCCATCCCGAGGCGCCGGCGCGCGTGCTGGTGGTCGGGCTGGGCGAGCCGGGCGAGCTCGACGCCGAGCGCCTTCGGGTCGCCGCGGCGCTGGCCGCCAAGCGCGCCGCCGGGCTTCGACGCGGCCTCGATCGCCTGGGTCGTGCCCGAGCGGCGGCGATGCCGGCGAGCGCGTCGGCGGCCCTGGTCGAGGGCACGGTCCTCGCCGCCTACCGCTTCGATCGCTATCCGCTCCGGCGACGACGACGAATCCCCGCCGCCACGACGCTCGAGCGCCTCGTCCTCGCCGTCGACGAGGCTGCCCGGCCGGCCGCCGAGGTGGCGATGGTCGCCGCCGAGGCCGCCAACCGCGCCCGCGACCTGCAGAACCTGCCCGCGAACGAGCTCACCCCGGAGGCGCTGGCGGCGCGCGCCGAGGAGCTCGCCGCCGCCCACGACACGGTCGAGGTCGAGGTCCTCGACCGCGAGGCGATCGCCGCGATGGGCATGGGCGGGCCTGATCGCCGTCTCGCAGGGCTCGGAGGCCGAGCCGCGCCTGATCGGCCTGCGCTACAGCGGCGGCGGCTCCGGCCCGCGGATCGGGCTCGTCGGCAAGGCGGTCACCTTCGACAGCGGCGGGATCTCGATCAAGCCCTCGGCGGGGATGCACGAGATGAAGATGGACATGTCGGGCGGCGCCGCCGTGCTGGAGGCGGTCGCCGCGATCGCCGAGCTCGGGCTGGAGCTCGACCTCGTCGCGGCGATCCCGTCGACCGAGAACATGCCCAGCGGGACCGCGATCAAGCCCGGCGACGTGATCACCCAGCTGAACGGCAAGACGGTCGAGGTCAACAACACCGACGCCGAGGGCCGGCTGATCCTCGCCGACGCGCTCACGTACTGCGTCCGCGAGCTGGGCGCCGAGCGGCTCGTCGACGTGGCGACGCTCACCGGGGCGGTGGTCGTCGCGCTCGGGTCGACCTACGCGGCGCTGATCTCCAACGACGACGAGTGGGCGGCCGAGGTCGAGCGGGCCGCGACGGAGAGCGGCGAGCTCGCCTGGCGGCTGCCGCTGCATCCCGAGTACAAGCAGCTCACCAAGGGCACGGTCGCCGACCTGACCAACGCCTCGTCCGAAGCGCAAGGCCGGGACGATCTACGCCGGCTCGTTCCTGGAGGAGTTCGTCGACGACGTCCCCTGGGTCCATCTCGACATCGCCGGCACCGCCTGGGACACGGGCCGCGAGTACGTCGGCAAGGGCGCGAGCGGGTTCGGCGTCCGCCTGCTGGTGCGACTGGCGCGGGATCTCAGCCGCCGATGATCATGCAGGTCGCGGTCCCGTGGGCGAGCAGCTTGCCGGTCGCGGCGTCGGTGAGCTTCGCCTGCGCGGTCGCCTGGCGGCGGCCGCGGTAGAGCACCTCGGCCTCGGCGCGGACCAGCTCGATCTCGGCGGTGATCGGCGCGCACCATCTTCACCTCGAGGCTGAGCGTCGTGTAGGCCTCGCCCCGGTCGAGCGTGGTGTGCACGGCGCAGCCGAGCGCCGAGTCGAGCAGGGTCGCGGCGTAGCCGCCGTGGACGACGCCGATCGGGTTGTAGTGCTCCTCGCCGGGCTGCGCCCTCGAAGACGGCGCGGCCGGGCTCGAGCTCGACCGGCTGCATGCGCAGCAGGACCGCGATCGGTGGCGGCGGCAGCTCGCCGGCGGCGAGCGCGCGCATGTAGTCGATCCCCGTCATCTCGGCGCCGGCGGCGGCGACCGCGAGCGGGTCCTGCCAGGTGATCGTGCGGGTGCGGGTCGCCTCGGGCGAGCGCTCGGCGTGGACGAGCCGCGGCTTCGGTCGAGATCATCGGCCCCCCTCCTCCCCGCCCGGATAGAGCAGGTCGGCGAGGATCTCCTCGTCGGTGAAGCTGACGTCGATCGGTCCGAAATCGATGAGCCGTCATGCGCGACCTCCTTCGGTCGACCGCTCAGGGTTGCGTGACGAAACGGAGCCGTACCAGACTTGAGTTGCGTGATGCAACCTAGTGTGCGACAATCACACTGATGCTGAACCGCGAGTACGACCAGGTCTGCTCGATCGCCCGCACGCTCGAGGTGCTGGGCGAGCGCTGGACGCTGCTCGTGATCCGCGACGTCTTCAACGGCCGGCGGCGCTTCGACCAGATCCAGGAGAACCTCGGCGTCGCCCGCAACGTCCTCTCGACCAGGCTCGCGCTGCCTGGTCGAGGAGGGGATCCTCGAGAAGCGCGCCTACCAGGAGCGCCCGCCGCGCTACGAGTACTTCCTCACCGAGAAGGGGCTCGACCTGTGGCCGGTGATGATCGGGATGCTGCACTGGGGCGACCGCCACCTGGCCGAGCCCGACGGCCCGCCGATGCTGATCCGCCACAAGGGCTGCGGCGGGCTGGTCGACGACCGCGGCTACTGCGAGCAGTGCGGCGAGCGGCTCGACGCCCGCGACGCCTACACCGAGTACGGGCCCGGCGCGCCGGCGGAGTGGCGCGACCGAAGCCGCGTAGCCTTCGCCGCCGCTTGGACTTCCAGCTCTCAGACGAACAGCGCCTGCTGCGCGACACGGTCCGCGACTTCGCCCGCAACGAGGTCGCGCCGGTCGCCGAGGAGCTCGACCGCACGAAGTCGTTCCCCTACGAGCTGGTCGCGAAGATGGGCGAGCTCGGCCTGATGGGGATCCCGTTCCCGGAGGAGTACGGCGGCGGGGGCGGCGACTCGCTCACCTACGCGCTCGCGGTCGAGGAGCTGACCCGGATCGACTCCTCGGTCGCGATCACGATGTGCCGCCCACACCTCGCTCGGCACCCAGCCGATCTACCTGTTCGGCTCCGAGGAGCAGAAGCAGCGAGCTGCTGCCGGACCTGTGCGCGGGCCGCAAGCTCGGCGCCTTCGGGCTCACCGAGCCCGAGGCGGGCTCCGACGCCGGCAACGTCGAGGACGCGGGCCCGGCTCGAGGACGGCGAGTGGGTGATCGACGGCGCGAAGCAGTTCATCACCAACGCCGGCACCGAGATCTCGGGCCACGTCGCGATCACCGCGCGCACCGGCGACGACGAGATCTCGAACCTGATCGTCGAGCGCGGCACGCCCGGCTACGAGCAGGGCGAGCCCTACCGGAAGATGGGCTGGAACGCGTCCGACACCCGCCCGCTGACGTTCACCGACTGCCGGGTGCCGGAGGAGAACCTGCTCGGGCCGCGCGGCGCCGGCTTCAAGCAGTTCCTGCACATCCTCGACATCGGCCGGATCGGGGTCGCGGCGATGGGCGTCGGGCTCGCCCAGGGGGCGCTCGACGAGGCGATCGCCTACGCGAAGGAGCGCCGCGCCTTCGGCCAGCCGATCTCGAAGTTCCAGGCGATCCAGGCGAAGATCGCCGACCTCTCGGCCCAGATCGAGGCCGCCCGCCTGCTCACCTACCGCGCGGCGCTGGAGAAGGACGCCGGCGAGCAACTTCACCCTCACCGCCGCGCAGGCGAAGCTGATCACCGGCCGGCTCGCGGTCCGCGCCACCGAGGAGGCGGTCCAGATCCACGGCGGCTACGGCTACATCGAGGAGTACCCGGTCTGCCGCTTCTACCGCGACGCCAAGATCCTCACGATCGGCGAGGGCACCGACGAGGTGCAGCAGATGGTGATCGCCCGCGCACTGGGCTGCTGAGGCGTCGCCGCAACTGGCATAACTACGCCGTATTTGCGGGTTCGTTCGGATCGGCACCAGATCGCGTCCGCCGGCGGCGCTTACACTCGCGCCGACGAGTCACCGCTCACTCCTCGAGGAGAGTCGATGGAAAGCACGGACAGCGACGCGAGGTGGCAGCAGATGGCCGCCCTGCGCGACGAGGTGGACCGCCCGGCCGTGGTCGTGCCGATCTGCGTCAGCAGGCTCGACGGGCGCCCGCACGAGCTGTCGCCGAAGGCGATGCGGTTCGCCGAGGCGCTCTCGTTCACCGACGGCTGGTCGCGGATCGAGCGACGCGCGCAGCCGGCGCGCCGCTTAGGTAGACAGATCAGGTCGGCCGGGCGCTGACGGCGCTGTCGCCGAGTGCGCCGAGCTCCGCGGCGCGGCCGGCGTCGACCGCGATCCCGTAGTGGTCGAGCAGCTCGCGCTCGGTCCCGGCGGTCAGCGGCGCGTTCGGATCGATCCGCGGCGCCTTGCGGATCTGGTCGCGCGAGTAGGGGACCCAGACGTGGCCGACGCCCTCGACCGCGTCGCGGCCGGGGATCAGCGTGTAGTGGCCGAACCGGCCCATCCGCGCCAGCAGCCACTCCGGTGCGCCGTTCGACTCGTCGACGAACACGCCCTCGACCCGGCCGACGTTGCCGCCGGAGATCTCGTCGAGGCGGTGGCCGATCCAGGCGCCGACCGCGTCGGCGTCGGGGCGGGCGATCGTCTCGGTCGCGGCCTCACTCATCGAGCTCGGTTTCTACCAACTCGCGTGCCGCGGTGGCCGGGTCGATCTCGCGGCGGACCACACGGTCGAGCAGCTCGGCCCAGCGGGGTCGCTGGTCGCGCGCTCCTCGAGCTCGCGGCGCATCCGCGCCGCGGCGATCCCGAGCACCTCGGCGCGCAGGTTGCGCGCCCGGCGCTCGGCGAGCGTGCCGGCCTCGGCGATCCGCTTCCCGTGGGCGTCGATCGCCTCGAGCAGCTCGGCGATCCCCTCGCCCTTCGAGGCCTCGGTCCGTACCACCGGCACCTTCCAGTCGCGCTCGGGCCCGAGCGCGAGCACCGACTTGACCTCGCGGATCATCGTGTTGGCGAGCGGGTGGTCCGCCTTGTTGACGCAGATCACGTCGGGGATCTCCATCACCCCCGCCTTCAGCGCCTGGATCGAGTCGCCCGGAGCCCGGCATCAGCGCGAGCACGATCGTGTCGGCGTGATCGACGACGTCGATCTCGCCCTGCCCGACGCCGACGGTCTCGAGCAGGACGTCGTCCTTGCCGGACGCGTCCATCAGCAGCGCCGCCTGCAGGGCCGCCTCGGCGAGCCCGCCGAGCGAGCCCCGGGTCGCCATCGAGCGGATGAACACGCCGGGGTCGAGGAAGTGATCGGAGAGGCGGATCCGGTCGCCGAGCACGGCGCCCTGGGTGAACGGGCTCGAGGGGTCGATCGAGAGCACGCCGATCTCGCGATCGGCCTTGCGCAGCTCGTGCAGATCGCGCCGATCAGGGTGCTCTTGCCGACGCCCGGGCGGCCCGGTGAGGCCGACGATCCGCGCCTGGCCCGTGCGCGGGAAGAGCTCGGCGACGAGTCGGTCGCCCTCGGGATCGCGGTTCTCGACCAGGCTGATCGCGCGCGCGAGCGCCCGCTTGTCGCCGGCGACCAGGCGCTCGGCGAGCGAGTCGGTTGCTGCGTGCTCGGCCACGGCGGCGCAGTCTAGACTCGCGCCGCCGTGATCCGGACGCTGCGCTTCCTCGCCGCCAACCGCATGCTCAACCTCCGCTACGCGCGGCTTCTGTGGCGCTATCTGTGGCGGCGCTTCCTGACGCCGGCCGGCTGGCGCTGGGAGACCGACGGCCCGGTCTTCTTCGGCAGGGATCTGCAGCTGCAGATCGCCAAGCGCGGCAAGATCCGCTTCGGGCGCTTCGTCTGGGTCGGCGACGGCACCAAGATCCGCTGCCACGAGGGCGAGGTGGTGATCGGTCAGAAGACGGTGCTCGGCCAGGAGTGCACGATCTCCGCCTACCGCCGGGTCCGGATCGGCGAACAGTGCGTGATCGCCGACCGGGCGATGTTCATCGACTTCGACCACGGCGTGGTCGAGGTCGAGCGCCCGATCCGCGTCCAGGGGATCTACATGCGAGAGGTCGAGGTCGGCTCGAACGTCTGGATCGGCTACGGCGCCTGCGTCCTGCGCGGGGTCCGGGTCGGCGACAACTCGGTCCTCGGCACTAACTCGGTGGTCACCAAGGACGTGCCCGCCAACGCCGTCGTCGGCGGCGTGCCGGCGAAGGTCCTGCGGATGCGCGACGCGCCGCGGGAGCTGCGCTGGCCAGATCCGGTGGATCCGTAGGCCGGGCTGCAGTGGCCACCCTGCTGGACCGAATGGGAGTCGAGCGGCCGGTCGTCCAGGCCGGAATGGGCGGCGGATTGTCACGCCACCGGCTCGCGGCGGCGGTCTCGGCGGCGGGCGGACTCGGGACGATCGGTCTGCTGGCTCCCGAGGACCTGCGCGCCGAGATCGCCGCCGCCCGCGGGCTCACCGACGCGCCGGTGGCCGCCAACCTGCTGCTGCCCTTCGCCCGCCGGGCCCACTTCGACGCGGCCTCCGAGGCGGACGCCGTGGTCACGTTCTGGGGGCGCCCGGAGCGCCGGACCGCGACGGTCTGGATCCACCAGTGCGGATCGCCCGAGGAGGCGGTCGCCGCCCGCGCTGCCGGGGCCGACGCCGTGATCGCCCAGGGTGTCGAGGCCGGCGGGCACGTTCGGGGGACCACGCCGGTACTCGAGCTGGTCAGGCTCGTGCGGGCCGTGGTCCCCGACGACTATCCCGTCCTGTCGGCGGGTGGCGTCGCCGATGCCGCGGACGTCCGCGCTCACCTCGATGCCGGCGCGGAGGCCGTCGTCAGCGGCACCCGCTTCCTGCTCAGCGCGGAGAGCGGCGCCCATCCCGACTACAAGGCGCGGCTGATCGAGGCGAACGAGACGCTCCTCACCGAGCTCTTCGGCGCCGGCTGGCCGGCGCCCCATCGCGTAGTCGCCAACCAGGCGACCGATCGCTGGCTGGGGCGCGACCCGCGCGGCCCCGGCTGGCTGCGCGCGCTGCACCGCGCGACGGCGCCGGCGCTGGCCCGGGTACCCGTCGCTGCGCAGGCGCGGCTGGCCGCGACGCAGAGGTCGAGCCGACCGATCTACGGGCCCGTCGCCGCGACCGCCGACGGGCCCGCGAACCTGATCGAGGCGGGACCGCTGTACGCCGGCGAGTCCATTGCCCGGATCGACGAGGTCCGGCCGGCCGCCGAGATCGTCGCCTCGCTTGCGCCCTAGGCGGCCTCGCGAGCGTCGACCCGTTTCGAGCGATAGAACAAGCTCGAAGACCAACGCGGGAGGTACGGAATGAGCGGCGCGACGACGGTCCACTACGAGGCGGACGGGCCGCTGGCGCTGATCACGATCGACCGGCCCGAGGTCGCGAATGCGATCGACCGCCCCACCGCGGAGGCGCTGGCCGATGCGTTTCGCCGCTTCGAGGACGACGACGAGGCCGCCGTGGCCGTCCTCAGCGGAGCGGGCGGGAAGTTCTGCGCCGGGGCCGACCTGAAGGCAATGCAGGAGCCGGGAGCCCCGCGAGCAAGCCGGGTGGAGCCGGACGGCGACGGGCCCGTCGGTCCGACGCGGATGCTGCTGCGCAAGCCGGTGATCGCCGCCGTCGAGGGCAACGCCGTCGCCGGCGGGCTCGAGCTGGCGATCTGGTGCGACATGCGTGTCGCCGCGGAGGACGCGGTCTTCGGCGTCTACTGCCGCCGCTGGGGGATCCCGCTGATGGACGGCGGCACGATCCGGCTCGCGCGCCTGATCGGTCACAGCCAAGCGCTCGACATGATCCTCACCGGTCGGGGGGTGAGCGGCGAGGAGGCCGTGCGCATCGGCCTCGCCAACCGGCTCGTCGCCCCGGGCGAAGCGGTCTCCGCGGCGGTCGCGCTGGCGCACGAGATCGCGAGCCGCCCTCAGGCGGCCCTGCGCAGCGATCGGCAGTCGTCATACGAGCAGTGGTCGCTGTCGCTCGACGAAGCGCTGGCCAACGAGTACCGGCACGGGATGGCAACGCTCGAGACCGGCGAGCTGTTCGACGGGCTCAGCCGCTACTCCTCGGGCGCCTGGCGCGAGGGCTTGGTTTAGCGGGTAGGCGAATCAGGTGACGCGACCGGGCGGCTCGCCCGCGAAGTCGCGCTGCTCCCCCGCCTCGACCAGCCGCCGGATCCGGTCGACGGCGTCCCAGACGTCGACGTGGCGCGTGTACAGCGGCGCGACCCCGAGCCGGATCGCGTCCGGGCCCCGGAAGTCGACGATCACGTTCGCCCGCTCCGCCAGGGCGCAGCGGATCGGCCACGCGTCGCTGTGTCCGAGGCAGACGTGCGATCCGCGCCGCTCCGGTTCGGTCGGTGTCAGCAGGACAAACCCCAGCGGCTCGAGCCAGGCGCGGTGAAGCTCGATCGCCAGCTCGGTCAACTCGACGGACTTCGCACGCAGGGCTTCGATCCCGGCCTCCGCGACGAGTCGGACGCCCTCCTCGACCGCCGCCAGACCGTGCACCGGCGGCGTCCCGGCGAGAAAGCGTGCGATTCCGGCCGCCGGCTCGTATCCCCGGTCCATCTCGAACTGGGTGCGCTGGCCGAACCAGCCCTGGATCGGGGAACGCAGCCGCTCCTGCTGGGCCGTGGCGACGTACAGCCAGGCGGGCGATCCGGGCCCGGCGTTGAGGTACTTGTACGTGCAGCCCACGGCGAACTCGGCTCCCGCGCCGGCCAGGTCGATCGGGACCGCCCCGACCGAATGCGAAAGGTCCCAGATCACCGAGGCGTCGCGCGCCCGGGCGAGCTCCTGGATCGCCTCCATCGCCACCAGCGCGCCCGAGCGGTAGGAGACGTGCGAGAGCACCACAAGGGCCGGTCCGGTCTCCGCCAGGACGGCCTCGAGGTCCTTCGGCTGCGGGCCTTCGATCGGATCCGCGCCGAACAGCCGCAACTCGAGGCCGCGTTGCTCGCAGAGTCCCTCGAGCACGTAGCGATCCGTGGGGAAGTTGCTCCGATCGGTCACCACCGTCGTCGGGGCACCCGCGGTATCGAGGACCGCCCCGCAGAGCTTGAACAGGTTGACGGTGGTCGAGTCGCAGACGATGACCTCGCCCGGAGCGGCTCCGAGCAGTCGCGTGCCGAGCAGGTCGCCGACCCGCGTCGGGTGGTCGATCCAGTCGGGCCAGCCCGAGACGCCGCGGTCGGCCCACTCGTCGACGGCCGCCGCAAGCCGCTCGCGGGTCGCCAGCGGCAGCAGGCCGAGCGAGTTGCCCTCCAGGTAGATCCGATCCGGGTCGCCGAGCGCGAACCGCTCGCGAAAACCACGCAGCGGGTCGCGCGCGTCCGCCTCGGCGGCGCGCTCCCGGCCGGTCAAGCCCACGGCGCCTAGGCGAGGCTCGGGTCGCCCGCGAGCTCGGCGTAGACCCCGGCCGTGCTCTCGGCGACGTCGGCCCAGTCGAAGCGCAGCACGTGCTCGGAGCCCTCGGCGACGAGGCGGTCCCGAAGCGCCGCGTCGGTGAGCAGGCGCTCGACCATCTCGCCGAGCGCCTCGGGGTCGCGGGCGCGGAAGCGCAACCCGGCCGCGTTGTGGGGCACCACCTCGCGCAGGCCGCCGGTGTCGGCGACGATGCACGGGCAGTCGGAGGCCATCGCCTCGAGGGCGACCAGGCCGAACGGCTCGTAGATCGAGGGGACCACGCAGACGTCGGCGATCCGGTACAGCGAGTGCAGGACGTCGTCGCCGATCCAGCCGAGGAACGTGCCGTGGTCCATCAGCCCGAGCGCCTTGGCCTGGTCGTGGAGCTCCTGCTCGTGGGTGCCCGAGCCGGCGACCAGGAAGCGCGTGCCCGGCACCGCCTCGATCAGCCGCGGCATCGCCTCGAGCGCGAGCTGGAAGCCCTTCTCGTAGACGAGCCGCCCGATCAGCAGGACGAGCTTCTCGTCGGGGGCGGCGAACTCCGAGCGCAACCGCGCCAGCTCGGGCTCGTCCTGGGGCTGAAGGTCCCCGGGGTCGATGCCGTTCGGGATCACGACGACCCGCTCCTCGTCGACCCCGAAGATGTCGACGATCTGCTCGCGCATGTAGTACGAGCAGGCGATCACCCGGTCCGAGCGGTTGGTGATCCAGCGCTCGACACCGTGGATGTGGCTCTGCGGATGCTTGTCGACCCACCCCTGGTGGCGGCCGTGCTCGGTGGCGTGGATGGTGGTCACCAGCGGGGCGTCGAAGCGGCGTGCCAGGTGGTCGCCGGCCATCGCCACGAGCCAATCGTGGCCGTGGACGAGGTCGAAGGCGAAGCCGTCGCCCAGCTCGACGCCGGCGGCGAGCATGTCGGAGTTCATGCGCTCGACCCAGGCCACGAACTGGCCCAGGTCCGTGGGCCGGGTCGGCTCGCGAACCCGGTAGATGTGGACGCCCTCGATCGTCTCCTCGGGCGGGGACTCCTCGCTGCCGCGGGTGAGCACGTGGACCTCGGTTCCCGAGCGGGCCAGGCCCTCGGAGAGCTTGCGCACGTGCCGCGCGAGCCCGCCCTCGATCAGCGGCGGGTACTCCCAGGAGAGGATCAGTACTCGGTTCAAGGGCTGTGAGGGTTCAGGGCTCGAGCAGTGGGCTGAGGCTGAGGTCCGGTGCCAGGTTGCGAAGCCGTGGATCGGGCGCGTGCGTGGCTGAGTTTATGGCCTCGAGCAGGGCGCGGGCATGGGCGGTGCTGCGCTGCCAGGGGTAGTCGCCGGCCTGGCCGCGCTGGTCGAGGAACGCCCAGTCGCTCGCCTGCACGGCGAGCAGCTCGCGCACCGCCCGCTCGGCGGCCGCCGGAGGTGCCCCGGCCCCGAGCCCGCGCAGCACGCGCAGCTCGAGGCGGCGCGCGGCGATCGCCATGTCGGCGACGGCCGGCGAGTCCCAGGTGCGAAACCCCTTGCCCTCTCCCCAGGTCGAGCGGTGGAGGCGGCGCTCCTCGCCCGCATGGCGTCCGCGGGCCTCGCCGAGGGTGACGAGCTCGAGGCCGTGCGAGCCGGCCGTCGTCAGGACCTCGTCGAGCCAGTGCGGGCCCTCCCACCACCAATGCCCGAGCAGCTCGGTGTCGATCGCGAACACCAGCAGCCCCCGGCCCCCGCGCTCGGCGGCGTAGCTCCGCAGCCGCGCCGCCGCGGCGGCGGCGAACTCCCGGCCGAGCTCGCGGGCCCTGGCCTCGGCGCGCTCGGGGTCGTAGGGCGAGCCGTCGATCGCCCACGGACGCGCGCCGCGCAGCGACTTGCGGTGAAAGTCGGCGAACGCCGGGTCGGCGGGGTAGCCGTCGAGCGACCACAGCCACTGGACCGACTCCCAATCGATCGTGAAGGCCAGCCGCCCCGGTCCGACGGCGACCGGGGCCAGCGCCGCGAGCGGCTCCTCGCCGTCGCTCTGGTCGACGCAGAAGTACTCAAGCCCCCGCTCGGCCAGCAGGCGCTCGATGCCGGGCTCGTACGCGCACTCGGGAAGCCAGAACCCGGTCGGCTCGCCGAACCGGCGCCGGTGCGAGCGCAGGCCGGCGTCGATCTGCAGGCGCCGGCCGGCCGTGGTCGCGACCAGCGGCAGGACCGCGTGCGTCGCCGCCGATGCGAGCAGCTCGACCCGGCCCTCGGCGGCGGGCTCAGCGAACAGGCGCAACAGGTCGCCGTCCAGCGACTCGAGTCGCTCGAGCGCGGCGCGGTAGCGATCGGCCTCCGCGCGGCAGGCGGCGGCGAGCGGCCCCTCGACGTCCTCGACGTCGGCCTCGCACGAGCCGACGCGGTAGTCGCGGCAGAAGGTGAGCAACCGGTCGCTGACGCCGCCGGCCTCGAGCTGGTCGGCGAGCACCGGGGTGACGGTCATCGTCAGCCCTTCGGCGAGCTGGGAGAGCGGCGCGTAGGAGCGGATCACCGCGTCGAACAACCACTCCTCGCCGAACGGATAGGTGCCGTAGCCCTCGACGTAGGGCATGTGCGAGTGAAGGACGATCGCCAGATCGCCCGCGGGACCGTCGCAGCTCGTCACGACCGGCAGACGGCGACGAAGTCGAGGGCGCGATCGAGGTCGCGGGCGGCCTCGTCAACGAGCTCGAAGTCCGAGGCCGCGATCGCCGGCACGAAGCGATCGTAGAACGGCTTGGTCAACCGCAGCGCCCGGTGGACCCGGTCCCAGCCCGCCTTGAGCGCGACCTCGTGAAGGCGCAGCTTGCGCGCGTGGAAGAGGCCGTACAGCTCCACCGACTCGAAGTGCGGGGCGAGCAGCTCGCGGTACTCGGCGGCCGTGTACTCGCGCACGTGCCAGGGGTTGCCCGACTTCTCGGCTCCGGGCGGCGCGAGCGTGAGCCGGTTGGGGGTGGAGACGTAGGCGACCGGTGCCAGCCGGGCAAAGCCGGCCAGCAGCTCGCCGGGCTCCGGGATGTGCTCGATCGTCTGCAGGAACACGATCGCGTCGCAGGGGCGGTCGTACGCCTCGACCAGCGTCCGCTCGAAGCTCAGGTTCGCCCGCCGGTAGCGCAGCCGGGCGTGCTCGTGGGCGTCGGGGTTGGCGTCGACGCCGACCACCTCGCCCGCGGCGGCGGCGAGGACGTCGGAGCCGTAGCCCTCGCCGCACGCGAGGTCGGCGACGGTCGCGCCCCGAACCCGCTCGGCGATCCACTCGTAGACGGCGAGGTGGCGCCGGTACCAGTAGTTCTCCTCCGGGACGTCGGGCAGCGTCCGCTCGCCGGTCAGCTCGAGCGGCGGGACGCCGTCCGGCTGGTTCTCCTGTAGGTGAATCTGCGTCAAGCCGGCAGTAATAGTGCCTACCCTGTAGCCCGCGATGCCCGCTTCCCCGACCGCGACCCCGGACGAGATCCGCGAGGCGAACACCCGCTACCACGACGCCGCGGCCGGCGAGTACGACGCCAAGTGGGGGATCGACTTCGGCCCGATCGGCCAGCGGCAGGTGCGCGCGAAGCTCCGCAAGGCGCTCGGAGACGAGCAGGCAACCCCGTTCGGCGACGCGCTCGAGATCGGCGCGGGGACCGGCTACTTCTCCCTCAACCTGCTGCAGATGGGGCTGATCGAGCGTGCGACCGCGACCGACATCTCGGCCGGGATGCTGGCGACGCTGTCGCGCAGCGCCGCGGAGCTCGGGCTGGAGGTCGAGACCGTCCGCACCGAGGCCGAGACGCTGCCGTTCGACGACCAGAGCTTCGACCTCGTCTTCGGCCACGCGATCCTTCACCACGTCCCCAACCTGGGCCGCGCCTTCGGCGAGTTCGCGCGGGTGCTGCGCCCGGGCGGGACGATCGCGTTCTGCGGCGAGCCCTCACGCTACGGCGACCGGCTCGCGGCGGTGCCGAAGCGCGCCGGACAGCTCGTCGCGCCGGCCTGGCGGCGGCTGATCGGCGCCTCGGCGGCCAGCTGGACCACGGAGGAGGAATGCGACGGCGACCATGAGCTCGAATCCGAGGTCGACGTGCACGCCTTCTCCCCCGACGGTCTGCGCGCGATCGCGCGCGCAGCCGGATTCGAGGGCGTGCGCCTGCGCGGCGAGGAGCTGATCGCGAACGCCTACGGCTGGCTGCTGCGCTCGCTCGAGGCGACGGCCGAGCCCGCCGAGGTGCCGTTCGGCTGGCGCCACTTCGCCTACCGCAGCTATATCGCCCTGCAGCGCGTCGACACGGCCCTACTCGAGCCCCGGCTGCCGCCGGAGCTGTTCTACAACCTCGTCGTCAGCGCCCGCAAGCCCGCCTGAATCAGGCGGTCGCGTAGCGCTGCGCGGCGCGGGCGCGGCGCTTGGCGGCCTCGGCCTCGCGGTCCTTCGGCGGAGCCGTCGTCACCAGCTCGTCGAGCAGGTCCCGCGTCGCCGCGGCGACCTGCTCGACCGCGCGCTCGAAGGCCTCGGCGTTGGCCTTCGACGGCTTCGTGGAGCCGCTGATCTTGCGCACGTACTGAAGGGCGGCGTCGTGGACCTCCTCCTTGGTCGCCGGAGGCTCGAAGTTGTGAAGGGTGCGGATGTTTCGGCACATGCCTTGAGCCTAGCCAGGTGGCTTCAGCGGCGGTGCCGGCGTGTAGGTTGACGGGCTCGCCCGGTCAACCACGCGACATCTCCGAGCTCGAGCTCCCGGCGTTCGACTACACCGACGCGACGGTGGTCGGCGAACGCTTCCACGAGTCGATGGAGCGGCTGCGCGGGCAGTCCTGGGTCGCGAAGGCGGGGCCGGTCGGCTACCTGGTGCTGGATCGGGAGGCCACCACCTTCTTCCTGCGCACGCCGAAGGCGAAGTTCCCGGGACGCCTGATGCTCGAGGTCCAAGGCGTCACCGAGGGGCCGCTCTACGAACGGATGCGGGGCAATCTGCTGGACCTCGACGGCGATGACCACCGCCGCCAGCGCAAGCTCGTGCAGCCGTCGTTCACGCCCCCCGCGGCGGATCGGCACCGCCCGGCGATGCGGCGCGTGCTCGAGGAGCTCTACGAAGTCGTCGAGGGAGCCCGTCAGTGCGATTTCGTCGCCGCCTTCGCCAAGCCCTACCCGGCGACGATGATCGCCGAGGTCATGGGCGCGCCGCTCGCCGACGCCGACCGGCTGGGAACCTGGGCAAATCTGATCCAGGGTCAATTCGATCCGGTGAAGGTCTCGACGATGCTCCCGGAGCTCGAGCGGGCGGCGGGCGAGTTCGTCGAGTACACGCGGGCGCTGATCGCCGCCCGTCGCGATGAGCCCGGGGACGATCTGATCTCCGAGCTGATCGCCGCCGAGGAGGAGGGCGACCGGCTCAGCGAAGAGGAATGCATCCACCTGGTCAGCGCGGTCCTCGTCGGGGGTGTCGACACGACCCAGGCGGAGCTCGCCCACGGCCTGCGCCTGTTCGCCGCCCACCCCGACCAGTGGCGAGTGCTCCACGAGGATCCGCAGCTTGCGGCGGCGGCGACCGAGGAGGTCCTGCGGTTCGAGCCGATCACCCCGTTGACCGCCCGGATCACCCGCGAGGAGATCGTCTACCGAGACGTCGTCTTCCCCGAGGGGACGATCGTGCTCGCCGCCTCGGTCACCGCCAACCGCGACCCCGATGGCTGGCAGGCACCCGATCGGTTCGACATCACGGCCGATCGCGACCGCGCGAAGCCGCTGACGTTCGGCGCGGGCCCGCACTTCTGCCTCGGCGCGAGTCTCGCTCGGGCCGAGCTTCAGGAGGCGTTCGCGTTCCTCGCCGCGCGGATGCCCGAGCTCGAGCTCGACGGCGACCCGGCATACGACACGCCGCTCGGGGTCTACGGGCTACACGCCCTGCCGATCACCTGGTGATCTCCCCGCGAGACCCGGACGCTTAGGCTGCATCGCGATGACCGAGCGCCTGACCGAGCGACTGCTCCTCGTCCTGACCGTGGTCGGGTTCATCGTCCCGAACGTCCTGCTGGGGATCTACATCGCCGACGAGGGCTTCGACGTCAGCGGCTACTTCTCCCTGTGGACCGACAGCACTCCCTCGACCCAGATCACGCTCGACCTGGCGATCGCGGGGCTGGCCTTCTTCGTCTGGGCCACGTTCGAGGGTCCCAGGGTCGGGTTCCGTTATTGGTGGGTGGTCTACCCCGCTTCGCTGCTGGTCGGCCTGTGCTTCGGGCTGCCGCTGTTCCTGCTGATGCGAGAGCGCGCGATCCGCGGGGCTAGCCGAACGTGAACGCGTAGCCGGAGATCCCGTCGGCGAAGCGGAGCTCGAGCGTGTGGCGCCCGGCCTCTGGGAGGTCGACGAGCCGGTAGAGCCGCTGGTGGGTGATCGTCGCGCGGGCGCCGTCGACGTCGTCGCCCGCGTCGGAGTCGGCGATCGGCTCGCCGTCGAGCAGGACCTCGAGCTCGCGCGGCTCGCCGCCGGCCGAGCCGAGGACGAGGAAGACCCGGCGCGCCTGGAAGCCGAGCGCCAGCGAGGCGTCGCGCAGGGCGGTCGCCGACTCCTCGTCGACGTCCCAGCCGCCGCCGTAGGCGAACTCGTTGAGCTCCAGCGAGCCCGGATCGGCCGGCCCGTAGTCCTTCGGGCCCGGGTGCGGGCCGTTCACCCATCCCTGCGCGCGGGCGAACCCGAGGTAGGTCTCCGGCGTGCGCAGGCCGCGGTCCGCGGTCTCGACGTCACCCTCCGGCTGCGCGCCGGCGCCGAGGCCGGTGTCCCCGGCCTCGACCAGCAGCGAGCGGATCGCCTTTTCGGTCTCCTCGTAAGCGCCCTCCCCGAAGTGGGCGTAGCGGACCTGTCCGTCGGCGTCGATCAGGTACTTGGCGGGCCAGTACTGGTTTGCGAACGCGGTCCAGGTGCCGAGCTCGTTGTCCTGGACCACCGGGTAGCGGATCCCCTGGTCGGCGATCGCGTCCTCGACGTTGCCGGCGTCCTTTTCGAACGCGAACTCGGGCGAGTGCACGCCCACCACCGTGAGGCCGTCATCGCGGTACTCGGAGTCCCACGACTTCAAGTACGGCAGGGTGCGGATGCAGTTGATGCAGGTGTAGGTCCAGAAGTCGATCAGGACGACCCTGCCCTGGCCGCGGGTGAGCTCGGCGATCGAGAGCGGGTCACCGCCCGGCGTGTTGAACCACCGCTGGGTGTCGGTGAAGTCCGGCGCGGCGCCGTACTCCGGCAATCGCACGCCGGCCGCCGCCTCGGCCGCTCCCCCTCCTCCGCGCCCTGGCCACCGCGAACTTCGTCCAGCTCATCGGCGACCGCATCCGACTCCTCCAGCCCGCCGCTCGGATTTACGAGCACCGAGGGCAGGTCGTCGGCGATCGCGTTCTGGAACTTGAGGTCGAGGTCGGCGGTCATCGCCACCGCGACCAGGACCATGACCGCGCCGGTGGCGATCTGAACGAACGCGCGGGCGGGCTTCACCCGGTCGACGAGCCTGCGACCGCCGAGCATCAGCAGGTAAAGGACCGCGCCCGACCCGATCGCATAGGCGAGCGCAACCGCGAGCTTGCCCGCGGTGAAGTCCTGCGCGGCCGAGACGGTGATCACCCCGGCGAGGATCGGGCCGGCGCACGGCGTGTAGACGAGCCCGAGGCTGGCGCCGAGCACGAGTCCGGAGCCGAAACCCTGGCCCCCGACCCTCGCCGGCCCCGGCGCGATCCGGGTGCCGAACGCCTCGATCCGGTCGCCGAGGCCGGGGATCAGCAGGCTGATCCCGAACACGAACAGGGTGACGATCGCGAGGGTGCGGACGAGGTCGTCGGGCAGGCCGAGGGCGTCGATCACGTAGACGAGCGCGATCGTCGCGAAGGTGAACGCTCCGACGAGGCCGGTGACCACGCCCAGGGGGCGCCGGCGCCCGCCCGTGACACCGGCGCCCAGGACCGCGGGCAGCACCGGCAGCACGCACGGCGAGAGCGCCGTCGCGGCGCCCGCCACGAAGGCGAACAGCATCAGCAGAACCATGTGGTTACCAAGAGTCGCGGAAGGCCATCAA
The DNA here is from genome assembly GCA_963811505.1 of uncultured Solirubrobacterales bacterium. GTDB lineage: Bacteria > Actinomycetota > Thermoleophilia > Solirubrobacterales > 70-9 > WHSW01. The sequence continues at coordinate 571,326 of CAWERC010000003.1, forward strand.
GCGTTACTCAGCCCACGGCGGGCTGCTAACTGATTACGGTCTGCGCGATGAAGCCGATCAACCAAACCGACGTCGACGTCGCCGTGGTCGGCGCCGGCTTCGCGGGGCTGGCGGCGGCGCGCGAGCTGGCGTCGGCGGGACGCTCGGTGATCGTGCTCGAGGCGCGCAACCGCGTCGGCGGGCGGACCGTGAACGCCGAGATCGGCGAGGGCCAGGTCGTCGAGCTGGGCGGCCAGTGGATCGGCCCCACCCAGGAGCGGGTCGCCGCGCTCGCCGACGCGGTCGGCGTCGAGACCTTCCCAACTCACACCGAGGGCGCCAACCTGATCCGGCTCGACGGGCGCCTGCGCCGCTACCGGGGCACGATCCCCCGCCTCGGGCCCCTGGTCCTGCTGGACATCGCCCGCGGGCTGCGCAAGCTGAACGGGCTTTCACGGCGGATCGACCCCGCCGCCCCGTGGGAGGCCCGCGATGCCGCGCGCCTGGACGCGACCAGCCTCGCCGAGTGGGTCGAACGGACGATGTTCACGCGAACCGCGAAACGCCTGATGCGAGTCACGACGCGGACCGCCTGGGGGGCCGAGCCCGAGGAGCTGTCCATGCTGCACATGGCGTTCTACCTGCGCTCGGCGGGGAGCTTCGAGCTCATGACGGACACGGTCGGTGGAGCGCAGCAGGATCGGCTGGTCGGCGGCTCCCAGGACATCGCGATCCGGGTCGCCGCGGAGCTCGGGGACCGGGTTGTGCTCGGGACGCCGGTGACGCGGATCACCGAGCGGGCGGGCGGACTGCGGATCGCCGCGGGGCGCGCGACCGAGGTTCACGCGCGGCGGGCGATCGTCGCCGTCCCGCCGCCGCTGCGATCGCGGATCGAGTTCGACCCGCCGCTGCCGGCGACCCACGCCCAGCTCGCCCAGCGGATGCCGATGGGCTGGCTGGTGAAGGCGACCGCGATCTACGACGAGCCGTTCTGGCGCGCGGACGGGCTCTCCGGGGAGGCGCTCAACGAGGAGGGGCCGGTGACGATCACCTTCGACAACAGCCCGCCGAACGGAAGGCCGGGGGCCCTGGTCGGATTCGTCGGCGGCCGCGACGCGCGAGCCTTCGCCCGGCTCGGCAAGTCCGAGCGGCGGCGGGCCGTGCTCGGCTGCTTCGAGTCCTTGTTCGGACCGCGCGCGAAGGCCGCGGGCGACTACCTGGAGCAGGATTGGGCGACCGAGGGCTGGAGCGGCGGCGGTCCCGTCGCCAGCTTCGCGACGGGCGGCTGGTCGGCATCCGGGGTGGCGCTGCGCGAGCCGATCGGCCTGCTGCACTGGGCGGGCACCGAGACGGCGACCCGCTGGTCGGGCTACATCGACGGGGCGATCAGCTCCGGCGAGCGCGCCGCCGCCGAGGCTCTCGAGCTCCTCTGACAGCCGGCTCGTCGTCCGCGTCGCCTTCGCGCCGGCAGCGAAACAGCGCCACCCGGTCGTCGATCCCCTTCACCCGCCGCTCGCCCGCGAACGACCAGTCGTACTCGTCGTCGAGCGCATCACGGACCTCGGTGTTCGCGAGCACGCTTCCGGGCCGGGCGATCGTGGTGATGCGGCTGGCGAGGTTGACCGGGCGCCCGTACCAGTCACCGCCGCGCGGCAGCGCCTGCCCGCGGGCCACCCCGGCGCGCAACAGCGGGAAGTCCTCGCCCTCGGCGGCGGCGGCCTCGACCAGGCCGAGTGCCGCATCGACGACGGGTCCGGGCTCGGGTCCGACGAGCATCGCCGCGTCGCCGATCATCTTGACGAGCCGCACCGGCGGCTCGACGGCGGCCGAGGCGAGCTCGCCGAGGCGCCCCGTGACGCCGCCGAGCGCCTCCGGCTCGAGCGTCTCGCCGAGCTGGGTGAAGTCGACGAGGTCGGCGAAGCAGATCGTCGCGTCCTCGGCCGCGGCGGCTCGGCCGGAGGAGAGCTCGGCGAGCCCGAAGGCGTCGTGGCGGATCTGCTCGCGCAGGTGCAGCGACAGCACGTATGTCAGCGTCTCGCCGATCAGCGGCATGAACGCCTCCGCGGCGGCGGCGAACCGCTTTGCGGCGTCGTACTCCGTATCGCCCTCCTGCAGGAACGCGTCGGCGATCACCCGGCGGTTGGCGGCGGCGAGCTGCGACATCGACATCCCGAGCAGGCGGGCGATCTCCAGCACCCCGTCCTCCGGGATCCCGCCCCGCAGCAGGGCGTCGACCCGCTTCGCCGCCTCGACGTCGCGCTCGGTGTAGATGCGCGCGTCGTCGCCCGGCTGCGCCATTCCGAGCGCCCGCCAGTCGCGCTCGAGGAACTCGCGATCGACGTCCGCCCGCTCCGCGGCCTCGGCGATCGTCAACCGCTCGTCACCGCCGCTGAGCAACCGCTCGACCGGCAGCAGCGCGAGCCGGTCCTCGGCGACCGCGGTTCGCAGCTCCTCGAGCCCGACCCCGTCGTCGTGCAGCTCCTCGAGCAGCTTCTCGCGCGCCGCGCGGGCCTCGCCCTCGAGGTCCTCGAGCAATCCCTCGGCTTCCCAGTCGACGTCGGCCATTCGCAGCCCCGCATTGTGTCGCGTCATAGAATCGGTGCATGGCGGGCAACGGACTCGAGCTGCCGATCTTCGAATTGCCGCTCGTGCTGCTGCCCGGTGAGCTGCTGCCGCTCCATATCTTCGAGGACCGTTACAAGCGGATGATCGCCCGCTGCCTCGAGGACGGCGAGCCGTTCGGGATCGTCTTCCGCGACGACGAGCTCGGCGCCCGCAGGGTCGGCTGCGAGGCGCGGGTGACCGAGGTCACCGAGCGCTTCGACGACGGGCGGCTCAACATCGTCGTCACGGGCGAGCGCCCGTTCCGGGTGCTCGACCGCTTCGAGGCGCCCGATTATCCCGCCGGCGAGGTCGAGCCGGTGGACCCGCGACCGGACGGCGAGCCGGAGACCGACTCGGCCGCCGAGGCGCGCGAGGCGTTCGCCCAGCTCGTCCGCCGGGTCGGCGGCGAACCGCCGCCGCTCGAGGAGCTCGAGACCTACGACTCCTACGCGATCGCCGCCCGCGTCGAGCTGCCGCCGGAGACCAAGCAGCAGCTGCTCGAGCAGCGCTTCGAGCCGGAGCGGATGCGGATCCTCGCCGTCGCGCTCGGCGTCCTCGTCGCCGCCGTGAGCCGCTCACGGGAGATCGCGGAGCGCGCCAAGGTCAACGGCCGGGTGATGATCGGCGACCTCTGAGGACGAACGTGAGCAGGTCGGGCACCGCTCTCGCTCTCGTGGCCGCGCTCCTCTGGACGGGCAACGTGGAGCACGGCGCTGCCGCGACCTCATGGCGAGACCTGCATCGACCGCTGCACCTGCCGCAACTCGACGCAGGCGAGCCTTGCCCGATCAGTCCGGTCGACCCCCGCGTCGATTGGGAGCGAACCGGCATCTTCGGCGGCTCGGGAATCGGGCGGGGCCCGGCTTATCCCGGCCTGGGCGGGGGGGACGGCTACTTCTACGCCAACGAGCCGGTGGACGGCTGGTACGGGGGCAAGGTCTTCTGGTACGTCAAGCCGACCTACCTTGGACGCGTGCTCGTCCGCGGGCGGCGATTGGATGCCCCGGGCGCCCTGCGCTTCAGCGAGAGAAGGACACATCGGCGCGAGCTCCGCATCGGCCCTCGTGACAGCGTGTCCTGGAGCGGCCGGCCGCCGGACAGCCGTGGCGTGCCGTCCGGGCTCTGGATCCGCGCGGCCGGCTGCTACGCCGTCCAGATCGACGGGTCGAGGTTCAGCCGCACGGTCGTGATGGGTGGGTCGATCTCCGAGTAGCGACAGGCGCCGCTACGCGACCGCGACCGCGCCGCCGCGGCGCCGGTCCCCGCCGCCGGAGAGCTCGCCGGTCCCCGGATCACGGGCGACCGCGTGCACGCCACCGAAGAAGACGTTGCGGTCCGGCCACCGAACGACCTCGTAGCCGCGCTGCTCGAGCCTGCGCAGCGCCTCCTCGTCGATCCCCGGCTCGGCCTGGATCGCGCCGTGCTCGAAGTGCACCCGGGGGGCGTTGACCGCGTCAGCGACCCCCATCCCGTCGCAGACGAGGCGCATGATCGTCTGCAGGATCGCGGCGCGAATCCTGTTCGAGCCGCCGCTGCCGAGGCCCGCCTCGAGCTCGCCGTCGCGAAGAACGACGGTCGGCGACATCATCGAGGGCATCCGGCGTCCGGGCGGGTGCTCGTGGAAGCCGAAGGGGTTCAGGTCCTGCTCGCCGAGCATGTTGTTGACGTGGACGCCGGTCCCTGGAACGACGAGGCCCGAGCCGGTCCCGTTCGAGCAGGTGACGCTCGCGCAGAGCCCGTCGGCGTCGATCGCGGTGATGTGGGTGGTCGAGCCGAGCCGGTCGGCGGAGAGGAAGCGGGCGGCGAAGCCATCCTCATAGAGGCCGGCGAGGAACTCGCGCGTGCGCTCCGCCTGTGCGGTCTCCATCACCGCGACGATCTCCTCCACCCCCGGGGGTCCCTCGGTCCGGTCGAGGAGCTCCAGCGCGAAGGCGATCAGGATTCCGCCCGACGACGGCGGCGGGTTGGTGAGCACCTGCCGGTTGCGAAAGCGGGCGGTCACCGGCTCGCGGGCGATCGGCTCGTACGCGGCGAGGTCGGCCGTCCCGAGCGTGCCACCGCGTTCCACCACCCACTCGCAGATCCGCTGGGCGGGCTCACCGCGGTAGTAGGGCTCGGCGCCCTCGACGCCGAGGCGCTCGAGCGCGTCGCCGAGGTCCGGCCACCGAAACGCATCCCCCGCGCCGAGGATCCTGCCGTCCGGAGCGTAGATCCGGCGCGCCTCCTCGTAGTGGGTGAGGATCGGCGCGAGGATCTCGAGGAAGAACGCGGCCTCGGGGTTGAGCTTCACCCCGTCGCGCGCGAGCGCCGCCGCCGGCGCGGCGAGGTCCGCCAGGGGCACGGTGCCGAACAGCTCCAGCGCCCGCTCGAGCCCGGCCGGCGTCCCGGGCACACCGCAGGAAGCGGCGCCGACGTGGAAGACCTGCGCCGACTCGGGGGTGAAGTAGACCGGGATCGGCGACCAGCTCCGCGCCGGGTTCGATCCCGTCGGCGCCCGGGACCGCGACGAAGAAGTCGAGCACGGTCGACTCGGCGCCCGTGTGGACGAGCATGTAGCCGCCCGCGCCGAGCCCCGTCAGCGGGCTTTCTGTCACGCACGACGTCATCACTGCGGCGACGGCAGCGTCGACGGCATTGCCGCCCTCTCGCATGACGCGCGGCCCCCGCCTCGGCGGTCACCGCATGGCCGGCAGCGACTACGCCGGGTGAGGCCATGGGGTCAGCGCCCGGGCACGTACTCGGGCACGTCGAGGTCGACGTCGCGGCGCGGGCGTGACTCGGACGTAGAGCCGGATGGGCGCCGCTCGCCACGGCTGGGCGTGCCGGACTCGAGCGCCCGGCGCTCGCCGAGCTCGAGACGGTCCGCGCGACGGCCGGACTCGTCGAAGCGGGTCGCGATCACCGTGATCCAGACCTCGTCGTCGATCGTGTCGTCGATGTTGGCGCCGAAGATGATGTTGGCCTCCGGGTGCGCGGCCTCCTGGACGATCTTCGCCGCCTCGGAGACCTCGAGCAGCGAGAGGTCGGAGCCGCCGGTGATCGAGAGCAGGATCGAGCGCGCGCCGTCGACCGAGGTCTCGAGCAGCGGCGACGAGACGGCGCTCTCCGCCGCCTGCACCGCGCGGCTGTCGCCGGCGCCCATCCCGATCCCGAGCAGGGCGGTGCCCGCCTCGCGCATCGTCGTCCGAACGTCGGCGAAGTCGAGGTTGATCATCCCGGGCAGCGTGATCAGCTCCGAGATCCCCTGGACGCCCTGGCGGAGGACGTCGTCGGCGACCTGGAAGGCCTCGACCATCGTCGTCGTCTTCGCGAGCACGGTGAGCAGGCGCTCGTTCGGGACCACGATCAGCGTGTCGACCTCGGCCCCGAGCAGCTTGACGCCCTCCTCGGCCTGGCCGGCCCGGCGCGAGCCCTCGAACCGGAACGGCTTGGTCACGATTCCGACCGTCAGCGCGCCGACGTCGCGGGCGAGCCGGGCGATCACCGGCGCCGCGCCGGTCCCGGTTCCGCCGCCGGCGCCACAGGTGACGAAGACCATGTCCGAGCCCTTGAGCAGCCGCTTGATCTTGTCCTGCTCCTCGAAGGCCGCGCGGTAGCCGAGCTCCGGGTCCGAGCCGGCGCCGAGGCCGCGCTGCATCCCGCTGCCCAGGTGGACCGTGACGTCGGCGTTCGACTGCTGGAGCGATTGCAGGTCGGTGTTGACGGCCATGAACTCGACCCCCGGGATCCCGGCGTCGACCATGCGGTTGATCGCGTTGACCCCGGCGCCCCCGACCCCGACCACGCGAATGACCGGTGCGTGCGGCGTCGCGTCGCGGAAGTCACCGGTGTAGCGGGGCTCGTCGCGCCCGTAGGCGGGCGGGTCGGCGTCGAGGACGTCGTCGGCGAAGATCCGCGAGAGCCGCTCCTTGGCGGCCGGCGGCTCCTCGGCACGGTAGGCGCGCACCTCCTCGGGCGGCCGCTCGGGCTCGGGCCTCCGTCTGGTCGAAGGGCTGCGACTCGGAGGGTGCCTCGGGCGGCGGCTCGGGCGCAGCGGGTCTCGGCGGCGCCGGCTGCTCGGGCATCACGCTGGTCTCGTCCTCGGGCCGCCGCTCGGGGCGCGAGGGCGCCTCGGGCGGGTCCTCGGGATCGACGGTCGAGCGGAAGAGGTCGGCGAGCGGGCCCTCTCGCATGCTCGCCCGCTTACGACGCGCCATTGGTCAGAACCTCCTCCGCGAGCTCGCGGTAGTAGTCGGCGGCGTTGCCCTTGGGATCGTACTTGAGCACGCTGGCATCCGCGGACCGGGGCCTCGGCGAACTTGATCGCCTTCTTGATCCGGGACTTGAACACGAGATCGCCGAAGTTCTCCTCGAGGATCTCGACCGCCTCCTTGGCGTGCACGGTGCGCGAGTCGAGCATCGTCGGCAGGATGCCCTCGATCTCGACCCGCGGGTTGAGGTTCTCACGGATCATCTCGAGCGTGTTCTGAAGCTGCAGCAGCCCGCGCATCGACAGGTACTCGCACTGGACCGGGACGATCACCTTGTCGGAGGCGGTGAGCGCGTTCACGGTCAGCAGGCCGAGGCTCGGCGGCGTGTCGATGCAGACGAAGTCGTAGTCGCTGCGCGACCACCTTCGAGCGCCTTCTCCAGCGAGCGCTCGCGGCCGATCTGGGTCGACATCGCGATCTCGGCGCCGGCGAGGTCGATCGAGGCGACGGCGATGTCGATCTCGCGGTGCTGGATCGCCTCCCGGATCGGGATGTGGTGGACGAGGACGTCGAACATCGACTTCTCGACCTTGTCGGGGTCGATCCCCTGGCTCATCGTCAGGTTGCCCTGCGGGTCGAGGTCGACGCAGAGGACGCGGTGACCCGACTCGGCGAAGGCGACGGCGAGGTTGAGGGTCGAGGTCGTCTTCGCGACGCCGCCCTTCTGGTTGGCGAAGCTGATCACCTTGGCGCGAGCCGCCGGCGCGTCGGGCGTCGCCCTCCTGGCTCGACCGGCATCGCGGCGCGGCGCGATCGCCTCGGTGGCGGTGATCCGCAGGTCCTCGTCCTCGGACGGCTCGGGCACCGAGGCGGCGATCGGCGCAAACGGGCGCTCCGGCTCGGCCACGGTCGTCGGCGGGCTTCGGCTCGGGCTCGGTCGCGACGGGCTCCGGGCTCGGCCACCTCGTCGGCGGCCGGCTCCGGCTCGTGCGGGCGGCGCCTCGGCACCGGCACCTGTTCGGCTGCGCCGGTTTCCGGACTCGGACGGCACACTCGACGTGTCCGACCGGCTCGGGGGCGCGCTGCTCGTCCCACCGGTGCATCTTCGGGGTTGGGTCCGCGGCTGAAAAGTCCCATCGTTCGCGCTTATTCGCACGCACTGCCGCCTTTCCTTCCCCTGCAATGATGGCGACGGTGCCCGGCTTGCTCGACAAGCGCCTGGTGTTCGTCACCGGCAAGGGGGGCGTCGGCAAGTCAACCGTGGCCCTGGCGCTCGCGCTCGCCGCCGCCGAGCGCGGCCAGCGGACGATCCTCTGCGAGGTCGGCGCCCAGGAGCACCTCTCGCACGTGTTCCACCGCGGCCAGGTCGGCTTCCACGAGGTCGAGCTGCGCGAGAACCTGTGGACGATCTCGATCGACCCCGACGAGTCGATGCGCGAGTACGTGCTCCTGCAGCTGAAGGTCAAGCCGATGCGCGACCTGCTGTTTCGCTCGCGGATCTTCAACTACCTGGCCGCCGCGACTCCGGGGCTCAAGGAGCTGGTGACGATCGGCAAGATCTGGGAGCTGACGCTCGACGAGCGCAAGGCGCGGGGCGGGCAGCGCTACGACCTAGTCGTCGTCGACGCCCCCGCGACCGGGCACGGGGTCGGCTTCCTGCAGACCCCGCGCACCTTCGCCAACATCGCCCGGGTCGGCCCGATCCGCCATCAGGCCGAGACGCTCGACAGCTTCATCCGCAACCGCAAGCGAACCGGGATCGCGGTGGTCGCCCTGCCCGAGGAGATGCCGGTCAACGAGACCGCGTCGCTCGAGCGCGGCGCTCGCCGACGAGGTCGGCGTCGGGGTCGACCGGATCTTCTGCAACGGCCTCTACCCGGAGCGCTTCGCCGAGGACGACATCGCCGCGATCGGCGTCGCGGCGGGGCGGGCGACACCGGCCACGCGCGTCCGCCTGCCGAGCGGCGATCACCGAGAGCCGCCGCGCCCGCGACCAGCGCCGGCAGCTCGCCCGGCTCGAGGAGCTGTGCGAGGCGCCCGTGAGCACGCTCCCGTACCTGTTCGAGCCCGAGCTCGGCGTCGATCAGATCGCGGGCGCTCGCCGACCTGGTGGCGGTCTGATGGCCGGCGTCGCCGACCTGCTCGAGGGCAAGCGGATCTGCGTCTGCGCGGGCTCCGGCGGGGTCGGGAAGACGACCACCTCGGCGGCGATCGCCGCGGGGATGGCGGCGCGCGGGAAGCGGGTCGCGGTGCTGACGATCGACCCGGCGAAGCGGCTCGCCGACTCGCTCGGGCTGCCGGAGCTCGGGAACACCGAGCGCCAGGTCGACCCGGCCCTGTTCGAGGCCGCGGGGATCGAGACCAACGGCGGCGAGCTCTGGGCGATGATGCTCGACGCGAAGCAGACGTTCGACGAGGTGGTCCGCGAGCACGCGCCGGACGACGAGACCCGCGAACGGATCCTCAACAACCGCATCTACCAGCAGCTCTCCACGGCGCTCGCCGGCTCACAGGAGTACATGGCGATGGAGAAGCTGTACGAGATCCACGCCGAGGGCCGCTACGACCTGCTCGTCCTCGACACGCCGCCGTCGCGCAACGCGCTCGACTTCCTCGAGGCGCCGAACCGGCTGCTGCAGTTCATCGAGGGGCGGGCGCTGCAGATGTTCATGAAGCCGACCGGATTCGGGATGCGGGTCTTCGGCCGCGGCGCCTCGATGATGTTCTCGGTCCTGCGCCGGATCACCGGCACCGACCTGCTCGAGGACCTGGCCGAGTTCTTCCAGGCGTTCGGCGGCATGGTCGGCGGCTTTCGCGAGCGCGCCCGGCGCGTCAACGAGCTGCTCTCGGACCCGCGGACGTCGTTCCTGGTCGTCTGCGCCCCGCAGGGCGAGCCGATCACCGAGGCCGTCTACTTCCACGGCCAGCTCGAGCAGGCGCAGATGCCGTTCGGCGGCGTGATCGTCAACAAGGTCCACTACGAGGGCGAGCTCGACGCCGACCTCGAGCGGATCCGCGCCGAGCTGAACGAGCTGCTCGGCGACCCCGACCTCGCCCTCCGGGTGGCGGAGAACTTCGCCGACTTCCAGGTGCTCTCGGCGCGCGACCGCCGCAACATCGACCGGCTCGTCCGAGGAGCTCGGCGCCGGCGTCGTGATCGAGGTGCCGTACCTCGACCACGACGTCCACGACCTCGCCGGGCTGATCGAGATCAACCGCTACCTGTTCGCCTCGGGCAGCGAGGAACGGGTCGCGATCGCCGCCGAGGTGTAGACAGGCCGAAGTCACCGGGCGTTTGGCCCGGTGACTCGACCTGCTCTTCCTGGGGTGATCGGAGGAAGCTTGGGTTACTCGGGGGTGACCTTGGCGCGACGGCTGCGGTCGTAGGTGATGTCGCGCACGTTCCACTCCGTGGTCTCGGGCCGCGGGAAGAGGCCGGAGACGCGATCGCCGCGCGCCTCGCGCTCGGCGCGCGTCTGCTCGATCAGGCGCAGCACCGGGCTCGCCGGGCGGTCGCCCTGGTCGTAGAGCGGCTGCTCGGGCTCGGATTCGAGCTCGGACGCCGGGGGGTGGCCGGGACCAGCTCGAGCGAAGTCGTGGGTTCCCGTTCGGGGCCTGCCAGCCGTCCTAAGATCTCGCGCGCTCTGCTCACCAGCTCCTCCTGCGGTTCGTGCTCGGGGCCCGGATCAGCCTCAATTCGCGCGTCGAGCTCGGAAACCTCCTCGGGCTCCGACACGACGGCCTCGAGCTCATCCGCCATCCGCTCGGGCAACAGCTGCTCGAGCTCGGCGCCGAGCTCGACCTCGTCCGCGTCGATCGGGGTCAGGTCCCACTCGGTGGTCGAGCCGCGCTGCTCGCCGGCGCCGTCGCCCACGGCGAGGCCGTCGGCGAGCAGGATCTCGTCCGCCGTCACGCGCAGGTCCGAGCCCAGGTGTCCGGCGGCGGCGTCCTTGAGGATCGCGCGCGCCAGCTCCTCGAGCGCGGCGCCGGTCTCGGCCGGGGTGGCCGCCCCGGCGCCCGGCGCGGGCTCGCCGCTCCACAGCTCGCGCTCGAGCCCGATCGCGCGGTCGACGACCGCCTTGACCTCGGCGCGCTGGTCGGGCTCGGCGCAGAGCGCCGCGACGCGCATCGAGAGGCCGAGGTCGGCGGGACCGCCGCCCTCGAGCAGGAAGCGAAGTGCGAGGAGGTGGTCGTTGAGCGCCTCGACGACGACGTTGCGCTCGAGTCCGGCCTCGAAGCGGTTCAGGGCCCGTCCGAGCGTGGTCGGGAAGCCGGGGCGTCCGAGGCCGAGCCGCTGGAACGGCGTTCCGGCGACGCCAGCGAGCGCGCGAAGGCGACCAGCTCGCCGAGCTCGCCCTCGGTGAGGCGGTAGCCGCCCGGCCGCTGACGCCCGCTGCCGGTGGCGATCCGCCGCCAGCGATCGCCGGCGATCCGCGTCCAGGCGTGCGGGCCGAGCCCGACGCCCCCGGCCTTGAACAGGCGCAGGGTCGTGACCAGGCGGCGGAACGCCTCGACCGCGGCCAGGCCGACGTCCGCGAGCTCGCCGCGGT
>CAWERC010000004.1:0-332741 GCA_963811505.1 uncultured Solirubrobacterales bacterium
CTGCGATCCGGAACAGAAGCGCGTAGCCGATCTGGCCGGCGGTGCCGGTAACGGTGACCTTGACCGTGTCGCTCACTGATTAATCACTCCTGGTCCGGGTTCAAGCTCTGGGGGCGCAAACTAGTGGATCGCAGGCGGGGGCGACCCGTCGCAGGGTCTCCTCGACCTCGCCGGGTCGGTAGGTGATCTGGGAGTGCGAGAAGCGCAGGGGCGTCGGCAGGCGGCGACGTGGCGCTGGTCGCGACGCGCGTCCGCCGCCTGGCGTGCAGCGGTGCGGTGGTAGCGGAGGCTGTCGGCCTCGACGACCAGGCCGAGCTCGGGCCAGTAGAAGTCGGCGCGCGAGCCGTTCAGCCATTGCTGAGCGAGGGGTGGCCCGAATCCGGCGCGCCGCGCGATCGGCAGCAACCGCCGCTCGAGCTGGGTGTCGGTGAGGGTGAGGGTCCAGCGCTCGAGGACCTTGCGGACCGTTGCGGTGCCCGGAACCGAAGGGCAGGTGGAGAGGGCGCTCGCCAGGCGCTCCGGGTCGGCGAGGTCCCGCCGGTCGGCAGCCTCGATCGCGTCGTCGATGCGTTGCTCGCCCCAGCGCGGCGCGAGATCGACGAGGGTGCGGACGACGTTCGTTACTGCGAGCCCGCGCTCGACGACGATTTGCTCTTGCGGGAGCGCCTGCGAGCGGTGCGCCCGGATCCCGTCGACGGACACGAAACGCGGCGGGGAGATGGTCACCTCGAGCTCCGCCTCCCGCGGGCCGAGGCGCCAGAAGGCCGCGGCGCTCTCGTGGCTGAGCACTGCGCCGGTACCGCAGACGAGTAGAGCGGCCATCCATCGCCCCCGGCCCGTGAGCTCCGGGCGACCGACTGCGTAGACACCGCGGTAAATGGGGTGCAGCTTCCCGCGAGCAATCCGGTGCTTGATCCCATCGCTCGAGATGCCGAGGGCCAGCAACTGCCTCCGGGTGATCACGCCGAACTGTCTGCGGGCGAGCGCGAGCACCCGCGTCGAGCTCGGTTGCTGCCTTGTGGGGTCCATACACCCCACAAGGCTGCAACCCCGCCGAGTTCGCCCCCCTTGACCGCCCTCTACGACATCGCGGACTGCAGGTTCTCGTCGATTGCAGTCAGGAACTCCTGTGTGGTGAGGAACTCCTGGTCGTCGCCCACCAGCAGCGCCAGGTCCTTGGTCATCTTCCCGCTCTCGACCGTCTCGACGCAGACGCGCTCGAGCGTCTCGGCGAACTCCGTGACCTCGGGCGTCTCGTCCATGCGGCCGCGGGCGGCGAGCGCCCGGGTCCACGCGAAGATCGAGGCGATCGGGTTGGTCGACGTCGGGTTGCCCTTCTGGTGCTCGCGGTAGTGGCGGGTGACCGTGCCGTGTGCGGCCTCGGCCTCGACCGTCTTGCCGTCGGGGGTCATCAGCACGCTGGTCATCAGCCCCAGCGAGCCGAATCCCTGCGCCACCGTGTCGGACTGCACGTCGCCGTCGTAGTTCTTGCAGGCCCAGACGTAGCCGCCCTCCCACTTCAGCGCCGCTGCGACCATGTCGTCGATCAGCCGGTGCTCGTAGGTGATGTCCGCGGCTTCGAACTCGTCCTTGAACTCGTCCTCGTAGACCTCGGCGAAGAGGTCCTTGAAGCGCCCGTCGTACTTCTTGAGGATCGTGTTCTTCGTCGACATGTAGACGGGGTAGCCGCGGTCGAGCCCGTAGCGCATCGAGGCCCGGGCGAAGTCGCGGATCGAGTCATCGAGGTTGTACATCCCCATCGCGATCCCGCTCGAGGGAAAGTCGAAGATGTCGATCTCGATCGGCTCGCCCTGACCGTCGTCCTTCGGCGTCCAGGTCAGGGTCAGCTTGCCCTCCCCGGGGATCAGAGTGTCCTCGGCCCGGTACTGGTCGCCGAAGGCGTGGCGGCCGATGATGATCGGCTTCGTCCAGCCGGGCACCAGCCGCGGGATGTTCGAGATCACGATCGGTTCACGGAAGATCACGCCGCCGAGGATGTTGCGGATCGTCCCGTTCGGGGAGCGGTACATCTCCTTGAGCCCGAACTCCTCGACGCGAGCCTCGTCGGGGGTGATCGTCGCGCACTTGACGCCGACCCCGTGCTCCTTGATGGCGTTCGCGGCGTCGACGGTGATCTGGTCCTCCGTCTCGTCGCGCTTCTCGATCGAGAGGTCGTAGTACAGGAGCTCGACGTCGAGGTAGGGCAGGATCAGCTGCTCCTTGATGAACTCCCAGATGATCCGGGTCATCTCATCGCCGTCGAGCTCGACGATCGGGTTTTCGACTTTGATCTTGTCTGCCATCGGGCGGGCGATGCTATCGGCGCGCTTCGCCGACGTGGTCGAAGAGCCGGCCGGCGTTGATCTCGGCGGCCATCTCCGCCGACTCGGCGCGGTAGGAGGAACCGTTCTCGAATTCGATCATCGGAACCCTGTCCTGGCCGCTGACCGCGATCACCTCCTTGCGCAGGCTGCGCGGATGCGCGGAGGCCTTGACGATCTCGTAGTCGATCCCCTGTTCGTCGAGCGCCTTCTGGACCTTCCAGCAGGCATCGAAGTCGTGGTGGACGAAGGTCAGAAAGCAGCGATAGAGGCGCACGGTTGGCATCCGCGGAGCCTATTCGCGCCATAGAGTTCGTGACATGGACGCCGAGCGGGTCACGATCGAGGTGGCCGATCACGTCGCCGACGTGCGGATGACACGCGGCGACAAGCACAACGGGCTCGACTGGCGGATGTTCGTCGCGCTGAACGAGGCGCTCGACGAGCTGCGCTCGGCGACGGATGTCCGGGTCGTCGTCCTCTCCGGGGACGGCCCCAGCTTCTGCGCCGGGCTCGACTTCAAGAGCTTTGCCGAGGGCAACGGCGACCTCGCCGGCGACGGCTTCGCCGCCGTCGAGGGCTCGATCGCCAACTACGCCCAGCGGGTCGCCTACGGCTGGCGCGAGCTCGAGGTGCCGGTGATCGCCGCGCTGCGCGGCGCCTGCATCGGGGGCGGGCTGCAGATCGCGCTCGGCGCCGACGTCCGCCTGGCGGCGCCCGACACGAAGCTCTCCGTGAAGGAGGTCCACTACGGCCTCGTCCCGGACATGAGCCTGTGGCAGACCCTGCCCCGCCTGGTCGGTGACGACGTCGCCCGCGAGCTCGCATACACGGCGCGCACGGTCGAGGCGTCCGAGGCCCTCGAGCTCGGCCTGGTGACGAGGATCGACGACGACCCGCTGGCCGCCGCAACCGCGCTCGCCCGCGAGATCGCCGCCCGCTCGCCGGACGCGATCCGGCGGATCAAGCGGCTCGCCACCGACGTCCCGAAGCTCGCGGCCGCCGACGGCCTGGCGCTCGAGGCCGAGCTGCAGAAGGAGCTGATCGGGAGCCCGAACCAGATCGCCGCCGTGACAGCGGCGATGAGCGGGCAGCCGGCGGAATTCGGCGAGAAGGGTTGAAACGTTCGTCGGCCCTGTGGGACTCTGAGCCAAGTGCCCACCACGAGGAGGAGGTAACGGATGGACCTGTTCATGATCCGCCGCACCGACGGCTGGAAGACGCCCGAGGAGCTCGAGGCCGCGGCGAAGCGCTCGACGGAGGTCGCCGAGAGCGACTTCCCGGACGAGATCCGCTGGATCCGCAGCTACGTGGTCGAGGAGCCGAGCGGCGCCCTCGGCACCGTCTGCATCTACGAGGCCTCGGATGCCGACGCCGTCCGGCGGCATGCCGATGCGGTCGGGATGCCCGCCAGCGAGGTGCTGCCGATCGCCGACACCGTGATCGTGCGGCCGGATCCGGAGAAGGCCGCGGCCTGAGGGCGGCGACCTGATCCGCGGGGGCGCTCTGAGACAATGGAGCGGATGGCAACCGTAGAGCGCCCCCGCGCGAGCACCCACGAGGTCCTCAACCAGGCGACCCCGCTCGAGGACTACAACACCTACGAGGCCGACAACGTCCTGAAGGAGGCGCTGCGCCGCGAGGGTGCGGACTGGGCCGAGCCCCGGGTCAGCGAGGTGGGCGCGTTCGCCGGCTCGGCGCGGGCGATCCGCTGGGGCGCGGAGGCGAACGAGAACCCGCCGAAGCTCAAGACGCACGACCGCTTCGGCAACCGCATCGACGAGGTCGAGTTCCATCCCGCCTGGCACGAGCTCCTGGGCGCCGGGGTAGCCCACGGCGCGCACGCGCTTCCATGGCGCGAGCCGCAGCCGGGCGCCCACGCCGCACGGGCCGGGATGTCGATCGCGGCGCAGGCCGAGGCCGGGGTCGGCTGCCCGCTCTCGATGACCTACTCGGTGATCCCGGCGCTGCGCAAGCAGGCCGAGCTGGCCGAGGAGTGGGAGCCGCGGTTCATGTCGACGATCTACGACCCCGAGCTGCGGCCCGCCGATCAAAAGGCCGGCGCGCTGTGCGGAATGGGGATGACCGAGAAGCAGGGTGGCTCCGACGTACGCGCGAACACGACGACCGCGACGCCGCTGAACGGCGGCGGGCCGGGAGCCGAGTACGAGCTCTGCGGCCACAAGTGGTTCATGTCGGCGCCGATGTGCGACGCGTTCCTGGTCCTCGCACAGACTGAGGGCGGCCTGTCGTGCTTCTTGATGCCCCGCTTCACGCCCGACGGCGAGCGCAACCCGATTCACATCCAGCGGCTCAAGGACAAGCTCGGCAACCGCTCGAATGCCTCCAGCGAGGTCGAGTTCCGCGCCACCTGGGCGCGGATGGTCGGCGATGAGGGCCGCGGCGTGCCGACGATCATCGAGATGGTCAACCACACGCGCCTGGACTGCTGCCTCGGCGCGTCGGCGGGGATGCGCAGCGCGGTCGCCAACGCCATCCACCACACGTCGCAGCGCGCCGCGTTCGGCAAGCTGCTGATCGACCAGCCGCTGATGCGGAACGTGCTGGCCGACCTGGCGATCGAATCCGAGGCGGCGACGATCGGCGCGATGCGCCTGGCGCGCGCCTACGACGAGTCGATCGCCGGCGACGAGCGGGCGACCCAGTTCAAGCGGATCGCCAACGCGGTGCTCAAGTACTGGCTCTGCAAGCGCGCCGTCCCCCACTCCGGCGAGGCGCTCGAGTGCTTCGGCGGCAACGGCTATGTCGAGGAATCGGGCATGCCGCGGCTCTACCGCGAGTCGCCCCTGAACTCGATCTGGGAGGGCTCGGGCAACGTCCAGTGCCTCGACGTGCTGCGGGCGATGGTCCGCGGCCCGGAGGCGCTCGAGGCCTTCTTCGGCGAGTCCGACGAGGCCGCCGGCGCCGACCCGCGCCTCGACGAGGCAGCGGCCTCGCTGCGCGACGAGCTGCGCGACCTCGAGCAGATCGAGGCCCGGGCGCGGCGGGTGGTCGAGCGGATGGCGCTCGTCCTCCAGGGCTCGCTGCTGGTCCGCTTCGGGGACCCGGCGGTCGCCGACGCCTTCTGCGCGTCGCGGCTCGGCGGCGACTGGGGCCGCGCATTCGGCACGCTGCCGGCGGGCACCGACTTCGAGCGGATCATCGAGCGCCACCGGCCGCCCGTCTGAACCGATAGCGCGACGGGATGTCGCAGGAGAACCTCGAGATCGTGCGCCGGTTCATGAAGGCGTGGAGCGACCACGACCGCGCCGCGATGGCCGAGCACCTCCACCCTGACGCGGTCTTTCACTCCGCGACGACGAACGTCGTCGGTGAGACGTTCGAGGGCCGCGATCAGATCGTCGGCGTGTTCGACCGCTGGGATGAGGAGTGGGCCGACATCTACTGGGAGATCGACGAGCTCATCGACGTCGACGATCACCGCGTCGTCACGCTCCACCGCGTGATCGCGACCGGCCGAGCGAGCGGGGTCCAGACGGTTCGCGAGCTCGGAGGGCTACTGGAAATCCGCGACGGGCTCGTCGTCAGCCAGCGCATCTATCTCGACCGCGAGGAAGCGCTCAGGGCCGCGGGGGTCACCAGGTAAGACGCCGTTACGGGGGCCGTACCCTTAGTGGCATGGGACCCAGGGGTCAGCTGACGCTGTTTCGCATCCGTGGGATCCGGATCGGCGTCGACTACTCCTGGTTTGTCGTCCTCTTCCTGATCATCCTCTGGCTCTCGGGCTTTTACCGCGACGTGCTCGGCGACGAGCAGTCCGACTCCGCCGCCTACCTGCTCGCCGTCGTGTCGGCGATCGCGTTCTTCGGCTCGATCCTGCTGCACGAGCTCGGGCACGCGGTGGTCGCGAACCGGCACGGGATCCCGATCACGGAGATCACCCTGTGGCTGTTCGGCGGGGTCGCGAGGATGAGCAAGGACTCCGACTCGCCCGGGACGGAGTTCAAGATCGCCGCCGCCGGGCCGGCCGTGACCCTGCTGCTGGCGGCGCTCTGCATCGCGATCGGGGTCGCCGCCGCCGGCCCCGACGAGTTCCGGCAGGCGATGCTGGTCGAGTCCGACACCGACACCTCGGGCCTGCTGGCGATGGTCGCCTGGCTGGCGAGCATCAACGTCCTCGTCCTCGTCTTCAACCTGATCCCGGCCTTCCCCCTCGACGGCGGGCGGATCGCCCGTGCGATCGCCTGGCGGGTGACCGGCGACCGCAACCGCGCCACCCGCTTCGCGGCCAACATCGGCCGCGGCTTCTCCTATCTGCTGATCGGCTTCGGGCTCGTCCTCGTCGTCCAGGGCGGTGACCTCGTGATCACCGGCATCTGGCTGGCGCTGATCGGGTTCATCCTGGGCCAGTCGGCCCGCGGCTACGCGGTCCAGTCGGAGTTCTCCAGCCGCATCGGCGGGATCAGCGTCGCCGACGTGATGGACACGGACCCGGTCTCGATCTCAGAGGACACCAGCGTCGAGCGCGCGATCGACGAGTACTTCCTGCGCTACCGGTGGCCGTGGTTCCCGGTCGTCGACGCGGGCGATCACTTCCGCGGTCTGCTCGTGCGCGAGGTCGCCGACGGAGTGCCGGAGCCGAGCCGCGCATCGCAGACCGTGGGCGAGGTGTTCGAGGCCGACGCCGGCGGCACGCTGCGGGTCCGCGACGACGCGCCGCTCGAGTCGCTGCTCGGCAACGACGCCCTGCGCCGCCTCGGCGGCCTCGCCGCGGTCGATGCCGAGGGGCGGCTGCGCGGGGTGATCACCGCCGATCAGGTCGGACGCGCTCTGCGCGACGCTCTCGCGCGCGGTTAGCAGGCCAAATTCGTCGACGCGATCGCCCGTTCTCGATCTATAGGATCGGCTCCGATGCCGCGGCATGACGTACTGGTGATCGGAGCCGGCCTCGCCGGCCAGCGTGCCGCGCTCGCGGCCGCCGAGCAGGGCGTTTCCGTCGGCATCGTCTCCAAGGTCCACCCGGTGCGCTCGCACTCGAACGCCGCCCAGGGCGGGATCAACGCGGCGCTCCAGGAGGGTGACTCGTGGGAGTCGCACGCCTTCGACACGGTCAAGGGCTCCGACTACCTCGGAGACCAGGACGCGATCGAGATCATGTGTCGCGAGGCGCCGGAGGAGATCCTCCACCTCGAGCACCTCGGCGTCCCCTTCCACCGCAACGAGGAGGGCAAGCTCGGCACCCGCGCCTTCGGCGGCGCATCCCAGGCGCGCACCTACTACGTCGCCGACATCACCGGCCAGGCGATCATGCACGTGCTCTACGAGCAGCTGATGAAGTACTCCGACGCCGTCGACCGCTACGAGGAGTACTTCACCACCGCCCTCGCTCTCGACGATGACGGCAACTGCGTCGGCGCCGTGCTGCGCAACGTCCGCGACGGCTCGATGGAGCTGTTCGAGGCCAAGAACGTGATCCTCGCCACCGGCGGCAACGGCCAGGCGTGGCAGCCGACGACCAACGCGCTGATCTGCACCGGCGACGGGATCGCCCAGGCCTACAGGGTGGGCGCCCCGCTGATGGACATGGAGATGATCCAGTACCACCCGACGACGCTGGCGGGCAAGGGCTTTTTGATCACCGAGGGCGCCCGGGGCGAGGGCGCGCACCTGCTGAACGCCAACGGCGAGCGGTTCATGGAGAAGTACGCGCCCAACAAGATGGAGCTCGCATCGCGCGACGTCGTCTCGCGCGCCGAGCAGACCGAGATCAACGAGGGCCGGGGCTTTCCCGACGGGACGGTCGCGCTCGACATCACGGTCGTCCCGAGGAAGCGCATCCACGAGGCGCTGCGAGAGATCGTCCTCGTCGGCCGCGACTTCGCCGGCGTAGACATCACCCAGGAGCCGATCCACATCAAGCCCGGCAACCACTACACGATGGGCGGGGTGAAGACGGACGCCGACGGCGCGACCGAGATCCCTGGGCTGTACGCCGCCGGCGAGTGCGCCTGCGTCTCCGTCCACGGCGGCAACAGACTGGGCGCCAACTCGCTGCTCGACACGCTGATCTTCGGCCGCCGCGCCGGCGTCCACGCCGCCGACCGCGCGAAGCGGACCGAGCCGGCGCACGCCTCGAAGGCGGTGCTCGCCGACGAGCAGCGGATGATCGACGGGATCATCGGCCGCGAGCGCGGCTCCGGCCGACGGGTCTCGGAGATCCGCAAGGAGCTCGGCCAGACGATGGACCGCTACGTCGCCGTGTTCCGCGACGACGACGGAGTCAAGACCGCGAACGAGATCGTCAAGCGCCTGAAGGAGGAGGCGGAGTCGGCCTACATCGACGACCAGGGCTCGATCTTCAACCAGGACGTGCTCGGGGCGATCGAGCTCGGATACATGCTCGACTGCGCCGAGTGCGCCTGCGTCGGCGCCCTGCACCGAACGGAGAGCCGCGGGGCGCAGTTCCGGACCGACTTCCCGGAGCGAAACGACGACGAGTGGCTCAAGCACATCGACCTGACCCTGAACGGCGACGGCCCGGAGATCAGCTACTCCGACGTCACGATCACCGAGTGGCAACCCATGGAGAGGACCTACTAGTGGAAGCCCAGACCCCAAGCGCCGCCGAAACCGAGCAGTACACGCTCAAGGTCCGCAGGTTCAAGCCCGAATCCGGCGAGGGGCCCTACTGGGAGACGTTCGACGTCGAGCTCGACCCGACCCTCTCCGTCCTCGACGGCCTGCTGCAGGCCAAGGATCGCGACGACGGCTCGCTTTCGGTCCGCTGCTCGTGCCGAGCGGCGATCTGCGGCTCGTGCGGGGTGAAGATCAACGGCCAGTCGACCCTCGCCTGCCTGACCCAGATCGGCGAGGCGCACGAGTTCGCGAACCGCCGCGACGGTGGGGACGAGCCGATCACCGTGGAACCCATGGGCAACATGCCCGTGATCAAGGACCTGGTCACCGACATGGAGTCGACCCACTGGACGAAGATCCGCCGCGTCACCCCGTGGCTGCTCGACGATGGCGATCCGCCCGAGCGCGAGCGGATCGTGCCGCCGGACTCGATGGTCGACATCACGCAGACGATCGCCTGCATCCAGTGCGGCGCGTGCGTCAGCTCGTGCCTGTCGATGGAGGCCGATCCCGACTTCATCGGCCCGGCGGCGCTCGCCAAGGCCTACCGCTTCGTGGGCGACCCGCGCGACGTCGAGAGCCGCGAGCGCCTCTACGACCTCGCCCAGGACCCGCACGGGATCTACGACTGCACGCACTGCTTCTCCTGCATCGACGCCTGCCCGAAGGGCGTCGCGCCGATGGACCAGATCATGCGCCTGCGGCGCGCGGCGGGCCACGACGAGGAGATCCGGGACAAG
The DNA here is from genome assembly GCA_963811505.1 of uncultured Solirubrobacterales bacterium. Lineage (GTDB taxonomy): Bacteria > Actinomycetota > Thermoleophilia > Solirubrobacterales > 70-9 > WHSW01. The sequence goes on from CAWERC010000004.1 coordinate 9,659, forward strand.
AACAACGGCCACAACCACGAGGCCGCGTTCGTGAAGATCATCCAGAAGAAGGGGACGCTCGACGAGTCCCTGCTGCTGCAGGAGTCCTACGCGCCCGGGTTCAAGGGCAAGGCGATCCCGAAGTCGTCGGCGCTCAAGGGCCTGCTGGGCTCGATCCCGACCGCGATCCGCGGCCTGAGGAGCGGCAAGATGCGCTCGCTGCCGAAGCTGATCCCCGGCGTGCACCCGAAGCTGCCCGGCGACGCGCAGGATCACGTCAAGCGGATCTACGAGCACGCCGAGGAGCACCGGACCGAGCTCAACCTCTACATCGCAGGCGAAGAGGACGTCGAGCCCGAGCCCGACGAGGAGGAGCTCAGCCAGCCCGAAGTGTCCGAGGGACCGAAGGAGAACGAATGAAGCTCGCCTACTGGCCCGGCTGCGTCTCGCGCGGTTTCACGACCGAGCTCCATGGCTCGATGGCCCTGGTCGCCGAGCGGCTCGGGATCGAGCTCGTCGAGCTCGACCGCGCCAACTGCTGCGGCGCCGGCGTGATCGCCGAGCACAACCAGGAGCTGGCCGACACGCTCAACGCCCGCACGTTCGCGCTCGCCCAGCAGACCGGGCTCGGGATGATGAACATCTGCTCGACCTGCCAGGGCGCGCAGTCGGAGTGCCAGCAACGGCTCGACGCCGACTCGGCCTACCGCGCCCACATCAACGAGGCGCTCTCCGCCGAGGGCATCAGCTACGAGAAGGACAAGGCCGGGTGGGAGAACAAGAACTTCCTCTGGGTCCTGGTCGAGGACTACGGCCTCGAGGCGCTGAAGACGAAGGTCACCCGTCCGCTGTCGGGCCTGCGGGTCGGGCCGTTCTACGGCTGCTACGTCATCCGCCCCAAGCACCGGCTCGGCTACGAGGAGCATCCCGAGCGCGACCTCTACCTGGAGCAGGTGATCGAGACGCTCGGCGGCGAGGTGGTCGAGTACGACGGGGCCCGCAAGTGCTGCGGCTTCCCGGTGATCACGATGGCGCGCGAGACCTCGCTGCGCCAGGCCGGAACCCATGTCGCCGACGCGCTCGACCAGGGCGCCGACTGCCTCGTGACGCCCTGCCCGCTCTGCCACCTCAACCTCGACATGCAGCAGCCCGAGGCGGCCAAGATGGTCAACCGCGACCTCGGCCTCGCGATCCTGCACCTGCCGCAGCTGGTCGGTCTGGCGCTCGGGTTCGAGCCCAAGCAGCTGGGGATGAACCGCCACATCGCCTCGACCGAGTGGGTCGGCGAGCGGCTCGCCGGGGTGCCGGCCTGATGGCTCACGAGGAGTTCAACGCCCCGCCCCCGCCACCCGAGGTCGAGCAGGCCGCCCTGCTCGGCCACATCGACGACGCGGTCGCCCTCTATCTGAAGTTCACCGACGTCGACCCGGAGACCGCTCGCCAGGTCGTCGAGAAGCTCGCCGACGGCTAGGCACTCAGGCGCCAAACACCTCCGCGTGGGTCAGGATGAACTGGGCCCGCGAGACGCGAGCGCCGGCCCCCTCGCCCCCGCCTCGCGCCACATGAACCAGTTCGGGACGCCGAGCAGCTCGGTCTCGTCGATCACCTCGAAGCCGAAGCGCGAGTAGAGGGCGACGTTCTCGGGCTTCTCGGTCTCCAGGTAGGAGTGCTCGCCGGCCTCGTCGAGGCGGCGCGTGTACTCGCGCAGGACGAGGCTGCCGATCCCCTGCCCCTGCAGCTCGGGCTCGACCCCGAAGGGGCCGAAGTGGGCGTGCGGGCGGTCGGGGTCGCGGTGCTCCCAGTCGCTGAGCCAGCGGGCGGCTCGGATCGCGGCCCGCGGGCCCATCGTCGCCAGTGACGGCAGCGAGCGAATCAGGTCGATCGGCCGTGCCCGGCAGGCGCCGTCGACGAGGTCGTTGGTGGAGGCGACGATGCGCCCGTCGAGGCGCGCGACGAGCGGCCGCTGGTGGAGCGCCAGCAGATAGACGCGGGCGAAGAAGGTGCGCGTGTGGCGGTAGCGGCGATCATGGTCGGGTCCGACGACCGCGTACGCCATCGGGCTCGTGCACATCGCCCGGGCGGCGACGCTGATGGCCTCCTCCCTCTCGTCCGGGCGAGTGTCGCCGACCTCGATCCGCGACAGGTCCACCCGCTCGCTCACGACTCGGCCCTCATCCGCCGCGCGATCCACTTCGCGCCGACCGTGTCCGTGAGCCCGTGGGCGATGATCGAGGCGAGGATCACGAACGAGGCGACGTCGAAGATCAGCGACCCGTTGGCGACGTCGGAATCCAGCACGAGCAGGGCGAAGAGCATCGAGGCGACGCCCTTGGGGCCGAACCAGGCGATGAACGCCTTGTGCGGCCGCGGCAGCCTCGTGCCCGCAAGCGAGAGCTGGACCGCAACCGGCCGCGCGACGACCAGCGCGAAGACGATGAACGCGGCGAGGGCCGCGATCGCGCCCTGGTAGCCGGTGGCGACGATCAGGGCGCCGAAGACGAAGAACGTCAGCACCTGGAAGATCGCGCTCACGTTCTCCGAGAAGGCCGAAAAGCGTTCGGTGATCTCGTGCTCGGAGACGCCGAGGGTGATGCCGAACACGAAGGCCGCGATCAGGCCGTTGCCGAACGTGACGTCGGCGATGCCGAAGGCGGCGAGACCGAAGCCGACCGCGTAGATGCCCTCGTAAAGGGGCGTCACCCCGCGCGGGACGACCCGGTGGACCCAGCCGCCCGCCAGCCCGAGCACGACCCCGATCACGGCGCCGAAGGCGGCCTCGCCGACGAGCTCGGCGGCCTCGCGCCCAGCGTCGCCGCCGGGCGACGCGAGGACGAGGAAGAACAGGACGAAGGGCAGCGCGAGGCCGTCGTTGAGCCCGGACTCGAGGTTGAGCGTGTGGCGGATCGATTCGGGCACGTGGGGAGACGTGACCACTGCCGACGTGACGACCGGGTCGGTCGCGCAGAGGACCGCGCCGAGCAGGAAGGCCTCGGCCCAGCTGAAGTCGCCGAACAGCAGCTTTGCACCGAGCGCGAGCAGGCAGAGCGTGATCGGCATCGCGAAGACCAACGCCCGTGCCGGCGGGCCCCAATGGCGGCCGAGCAGCTCCCGGTCGACCAGCAATCCGTCGGAGATCAGGGTCAGGATCAGGGCCAACTGGATCAGCCCCACGACGCCCGCCTCGCCGACGTCGATCGAGACCAGGTCGAACTCCGCGAGGACGATCCCGAGCGTGATCGAGAGCACCGAGGCCGACAGAACCGTCCCCCGCATCCACCCGGAGAGCGCCGCGACCAGCGCGAGCAGGGAACCGAAGATCAGCAGGGCCTCGCCGAACGAGAGGTCCATCACGGCACCAGCCAGTCGACGTACCCGCCACAGCCGGAGCGCGCGGGCTCGGCGCTCGTCGCCGCGAGCGACCCGAGGTGGGCGGTGGAGTGGGCGCCGAGCAGGCGCCCGGCAAGCGGCGGCCGCTCGACCCGCGCGGTGATCTGCACCGGGGCGCCGCCGGCGATCTCGATCCGCCCGGCGGGCCAGAAGGGCGTCGTGCCGCGGTAGTCGAGGTTGGCGGGCAAGGCCGCGTCGAGGCGGGCGGCGTCGTCGGTCAGGGTCAGTGGACGGGTCGAGTCGTACTGGAGCGAAAGGTCCCAGATCCCGTCGGGAAGATCGAGGACGACGCTCGCCGACTGGCCGCTTTCCACCGTCGTCCGCGACCAGTCATCGGCATCGGCGACGACCGGCTCGTCCGCGAACGTGGATACCCGCTCGGGCGTCGTCTCCCCGCACGCACCGAGCCGGCCCGGCGCGGCACCGGTCTCGGCCGGCGCGCGGCCGAGCGGCGAGCGCTCCTTGTGCCAGAGCTCGTAGGAAGCGGTGCGCCTCACCGACTCGTAGCCCGGTGGAGGCCCGCTTGCGTAGCCGGCCCGCGTCGTCAGTACGTAGGGGAAGCCCGCGAGCGTGCTCGCGGTGACCGAGTCGAAGTCGAACTTCGAGCCGACGTCCGCGAGCTCGAAGTTCGGCTCGACGAAGTAGGGGTCGTAGAAATTGCGAACGTGCGTATAGGGCTTCGAGCCGCGCAACTCGTAGAGGACGAAGTTGTCGCGCCCCAGGAAGAGCAGCTCCTGACCCGCCACCAGCGGCCGGATCTCGGCGAGCTCGGCGGCGTGATCGTCGGGAGCGACCGGTGCCTGGCGCAGGATCAGGAAGCTGCAGATCGCGGCGGCGGCGCCGAAGGCGACGCCGAGCCAGCGCAGGGGTTTGCGACCGGAGCCAAGGAGGCCTCCGAGAGCGATCAGGGCAACGAGGGGGGCGGCGATGGCGAGCGCCTTGGCGGATGTGTAGACGGTGCCGAGCCCGCGGGCGAGCAGGTAGAGGACGGCGGCAGCGAGCAGCGCGGCGGGGATCGCGGCGCCGTGACGGCGAATCCAGCCCGGCAGCGCGAGCGCGAGGGAGATCAGCGCGAACACGCCGCCGACGTAGAACACGGCCGCCGGGAGGTCCGAGGCGCTTGCCGACAGGCGGAACTCGCTCGTCGGCCAGATCCCCAGCGCCTCCAGCGGCGAGAGCTGGCCGGGCAGGTTGCCCAGCCCGCCGTCGTTCGCCTGGTCGGGGTGCAGGGCGCGGAAGTCGTAGAAGTCGAGGAGGCGGTCCAGGGACGGGGCAGCGAGAAGAACGAGGGCAGCGACGGCGGCCCCGGCCGCGATCGCAGTGGCGATCACTGGTGTTTGTCGAGTTTGGGTCGCTATGCGACCCTTTCTCGCGAATCGCCGGTGGCGCCAGAGCTCGATGGCGCCCCAAACGGCCGCCACCCCACCCAGCCATGCCAGACCGGGGAAGGAGTAGACGTACGTGACGCCGGCGGCCAGGACGCCGAGGGGGATCGCGTCCCGCCAGTCCTTCGCGCGGGCCAGCAACAGCGCAAACGTCAGCACGAACAGGGCCATGATCGGCTCCTTGAATGCCTCCTGGGCGAGGTAGGCCGCCGCCAGGTAGGGCAGCGCGACCAGCGCCGCGGCGAGCAGGCGCGGCCACGGCCGCAGCCCGTCGAGCGCGGAGTACGCGACCAGCGCGGTCAGCGCCGGGATCGCCAGCGTGAGGCCGGCGAAGACGTCGATCGAGCTCGCGCCGAGCGTCGTCGCCAATCCGGCGACCAGCGCGTGCGGGCCGAGCGGGTAGCCCTGGTCGATCAGCACCGGCTCGGGGCGGAAGCGCTCGTCGATCCAATCGGCGAGCAGGAGGTGCGAGGCCATGTCGTCGTTGACCAGCCCGACGCCGAGGATGCCGACGTGCCAGGCGGCGATGAACGGGATCGCGGCCGCGAGCGCGGCGAGCCCGGCCGCGCCCGCGGCGTAGGGGTCGAACGCTGCCGGCGCTACCCGCGTTCGCACGACCACCTGCCCGACGACGAGCAGGAGCCCGAGCGCGATCGCGATCTCGAGCCCTCCCCCGCCCAGCCCCGCGACGGCACCGCAGATCACCAGCGCCAGGGCCAATCCCACCGGCCCGGCCAGCAGGGTCCACCCGCGCCGCCCGCAGAGCGCCAGCACGCCCTGGCCGATCACCAGCGAGCCGCCGGTGACCAGCGCCGCGGAGGCGACCGCCCCGAGCAACGTTTACGCGGCTAGCGCTGCGGCGCCGGCCGGGACGCGGATCAGGTCGCGCTGATGGAGGAGCTCGGCCACCTGGACGGCGTTCGTGGCCGCGCCCTTGCGCAGGTTGTCGCCGACGATCCAGATGTTCAGGCACTGGGGATGCGAGGGGTCGCGCCTGATCCGGCCGACGAGCACCTCGTCACGTCCGGCGGCGTCGGTGGCGAGCGGATACACGCCCTCGGCGGGGGCGTCGACGACGACCGTGCCCGGCGCCGCCGAGAGCAGCTCGCGGCACTCCTCGGGCGACAGCGGCTCGCGCGTCTGGACGTTGACCGACTGCGAATGGCCGACGAACACCGGAACCCTGGCGCAGGTCGCCGAGATCCCGAGCTCGTCTCCGAGCTCGAGGATCTTGCGCGTCTCGGCCATGATCTTGCGCTCCTCGGTGGTGTAGTCGTCGCCGTCCTTGAACGTCTCAACCTGGGGCAGGACGTTGAAGGCGATCCGGTGCGGGTAGACCTCCGAGGCCGCGGGCTCCTGCTGGTGGAGCAGAGCGTGAGCCTGCCCCTCGAGCTCGTCGACCGCGCTCTGGCCGGTGCCGGAGACCGACTGGTAGGTGGAGACGACGATCCGCTCGATCCCGACCGCGCGCTGGATCGGCGCCAGGGCGACGACCATCTGCATCGTCGAGCAGTTCGGGTTCGCGATCAGCCCGTTGTGGCGCGCGGCGGCGTCGGGGTTGACCTCGCTGACGACCAGCGGCACGTCCTCGTGCATGCGCCAGAAGCTGGTGTTGTCGACGACCACGGCGCCCGCGGCGACGAAGCGCGGCGCCCACTCTGCGCTGACCGCCCCGCCGGCAGAGGACAGGACGAGGTCGAGTCCCTGGATCGACTCGTCGGAGAGCGTCCGGCACTCGAGCTCGCGATCGCGGAACGGGACCCGCTTGCCGGCCGAGCGCTCGGATGCAAACGGGACCACCTCGGCGGCCGGAAAGCCGCGCTCGCCCAGGACCTGCAGCAGGGTCGAGCCGACGGCGCCGGTCGCGCCCACGACCCCGACCCGGTAGCCGCGATCCGTCATGGGGTCACCCGCGGGCGGTGCTCGCCCGACGGGTCCTCCTCGCGCACCGCGTCGGCGCCGAGCCCGAAAACCTCGTGGAGCGCGCGGACCGCGTCGGGCACGCGGTCGGCGGCGATCACGCAGGAGATCTTGATCGGCGAGGTCGAGATCATCTCGATGTTGATTCCGTGATCGCCGAGCGTCTTGAAGACGTCGCGCGCAACGCCGGGATGGCTCTTCATCCCCGCGCCGACGACGGAGACCTTGCCGATCTCCGCGTCGGTCTGGACCCCGCCGACGTCGAGCGGTTCGAGCACCTCCGTCGCCATCGGCAGGTCGTCGCGGGAGATCGTGAACGACAGGTCCGCTCGCTGATCCTCGGAGATGGGCTCGTTCTGAATGATCATGTCGACGTTGACGTTCGCGTCGGCGAGGGCGCCGAACACGCGCCCAGCCACACCGGGCTCGTCCAAGAGCCCGGTCAGGGTGACCCGCGCCTCATGGGCGTGGGTGACGGCGGTGACCATCGGCTGCTCCATCGTCACGTCCTCGGCGACGACGAGCGTACCGGGGGAATCCTCGAACGAGCTGCGGCAATGGATGCTGACGCCATGGTTGCGCGCGTACTCGACCGCGCGCAGCTGCAGAACGCCGGCTCCGGAGGCCGACATCTCGAGCATCTCGTCGAACGAGACCTGGGGAATCTTCCGCGCCCCGGGGACGATCCGCGGGTCGGCTGTGAACACGCCCGCGACGTCGGTGTAGATCTCGCAGACATCGGCGCCGACCGCGGCGGCGATCGCCACCGCGGTCGTGTCCGAGCCACCCCGTCCCAGCGTGGTCACGTCCTTGCTGTCGCCCGAGACGCCCTGGAAGCCGGCGACGAGCACGATTCGGTCCTCGCCCAGCGCGGCGCGGATACGGTCGGCGCGGACCTCGATGATCCGCGCCTTGGTGTGCGAGGAGTCGGTGACGATCCCCGCCTGCGAGCCGGTCAGCGAGATCGCGGAGTGGTTCATGTCGTGGATCGCCATCGCGCAGAGCGCGCAGGAGATCCGCTCGCCGGTCGAGAGCAGCATGTCCATCTCGCGCTCGAGTGGGCGCTCGGAGATCTCGTAGGCAGCTGCCACCAGGTCGTCGGTCGTCTTGCCGCGGGCCGAGAGCACGGCGACGACCTGCTTGCCGCTCTCGCGCGCGGTGACGATCCGCCTCGCGGCGCGCTTGATGTCCTCCGGCCCGGCGACCGAGGTGCCGCCGAACTTCATCACGACCGTGTCAACTGCCTGCGACATCGGCAGCTGAGAATACGATCGCCGCCGGAATGGAGGATTCGAGGGGGCCTGAGAGGGTGGCGATCGCACGGCGGCGCGCGGTGGCGCTCGCGATCGCCGGCGTGGCGATCGCCGCCGTCGTGATCCTGCTCGCCACGGGCGATGACGAGGCTCCGGAGGAGCCGGCGGCGACGCCGGGAGTCTCGGCCGAGACCTCGACCCTGGTCGGCGAGATGACGACGGAGGCGCTTGCCGACCAGGTCCTGCTGCTCGGCTTCGAGGGCACCGACGGGTCCGCCCCGTTCCTCGACGAGGTGCGCTCCCGCCAGCTCGGCGGTGTCATCGTCAACACCCCCAACTGGGTCGATTCGGCTTCGGGGACGGCGCTGGTCGGCGAGATCCGGGCGGCCGGCCGCGAGGACGCGCGGATCCCCCCGCTGCTCGTCGCCTCCCAGGAGGGCGGCCGTTACCGCGCGTTCCCGGACCTGCCGCCCGATCAGACGGAGCTCGAGATCGGCGACGGCGGCTCGGTCGACGCGGCCGAGGATTGGGCGCGAGCGACATCGCAGGCGCTGCGCAGCGCCGGCTTCGACCTCAACCTGTCCCCGGTCGCGGACATCGCGTCTCTGGACAGCCCGATCGCCGACCGCGCCTTCTCCGACGACCCCGCCGAGGTCACGGAGATGACCGCGGCGGCGATTCGCGGGTGTCGCGACGCCGGCCTCGCCTGCGCGGCGCTGCACTTCCCGGGCCTCGGCGCCGCCTCGGAGGACACCGACCGCGGCCCGGCCACCGTCGGGCTGGACGCGGCGACGATCGAGACCCGCGACCTCGTCCCCTTCGCGTTCGCGTTCGCGGAGCAGATGCCGGCGGTCGTCCTCTCGCTCGCCTTCTACGCGGCGTATGACCCGGTGACCCCCGCGGCGCTCTCCGAGCCGGTCGCCACCGGCCTCTTGCGCGACGAGCTCGGATTCTCCGGGCTCGCGATCACCGACGACCTCGGCGCCGGCGCCGTGCGCTCCGGATCATCGGTGCCGAAGGCCGCGGTCGCCGCGCTGGCGGCCGGTGCCGATCTGATCCGGATCGACTCGCCCGAGGACCAGGCCGGCGTGCACGAGGCGATCATCGCCGCGGTCCAGTCCGGGGAGCTGCCGGAGGAGCGCCTCGCGCAGGCGGCCTCGCGGGTGCTCGAGCTGAAGCGGTTGCGGGGCCTGACCGCCGGCTGATCCTCGCCTGCGCCGCGGGAATGTGAGCGGGATCACGTTTCCGACCGCGCTTGTCGGCTATCCCTCATGAATGGGGTTGTCTTCGGGGATTGTCGGATGATCGAGCGATTTGCCGCGCTTGCCGATCGGCGAGCGAAGCGGGTCCTGATCCTCGCGGCGGTGTTCTTCGTCGCCGCCGGGGCGCTCGGCATCGGGGTCGCCGACCGGCTCAACTCCTACGAGGCCGACGATCCCGGGACCGAGAGCGTGATCGCCGAGGAGCAGCTGGAGGGCGCCGGCTACCGAGAGGCCGGCGTCGTGGTCCTCGTCGAGGGAGTCGACCCGTCGTCGCCGGCGGGCCGCGAACGGCTCGGCGAGATCAGCCGCGACCTGCGCGACCGCCCGGCCGTCGCCGCGGTCAGCGGCTACGAGAACACCGAGTCGAAGGCGTTCGTATCCCGCGACGGCGATTCCACCTATCTGGCCGTGGCCCTGCGACCGACCGGCGACAAGGATCGCCAGGAGGCCGCCGAGCGCATCGCCACCGCGCTGGAGGACGAACGCGGCGTGAGTGTGGGTGGCGGAGCGCTGGCGCAGGCGCAGATGAACGAGCAGACCGAATCCGACCTGCGCCGGGCCGAGCTGCTCGCGTTCCCCCTCCTATTCCTGCTCTCACTGGTGTTCTTCCGCAGCCTGGTCGCCGCGTTGCTTCCGCTGCTGGTCGGCGGGCTGGCGATCGTCGGCACGATGCTGGTCCTCCGCGGCGCCAGCGAGGTGACGACGGTCTCGCTCTTCGCCCTCAACCTCGTCACCGGGCTCGGACTCGGGCTGGCGATCGACTACAGCCTGTTCATGGTCTCCCGCTATCGAGAGGAGATTGCGCGCACCGGCCCGGGCCTACAGGCGATGCGGCGGACGATGGCGACCGCCGGCCGCACGGTGCTGTTCAGCTCGCTGACCGTCGCAGCCGCGCTCGCCTCGCTGATGGTCTTCCCGCAGAACTTCCTGTATTCGATGGGAATCGGCGGCTCGCTCGTGGCGCTGATTGCGGCCGCGATCTCGCTGCTCGTCCTACCCGCCGTCCTCACCCTGCTCGGCGAACGGGTGAACTCGCTGGCGCCCGCGTTCCTCCGCCGCCGGGCCGAGCACGACGCGCGCACGGCGAGCGAGGGGTTCTGGTATCGCCTCTCACAGCTCGTGATGCGCTTCCCCGGGCGGATCGCGGTCGCCGCTTCGGTGTTGCTGATCGCGCTCGGGATCCCCTTCCTGTCGATCAACTTCACGTCGGTCGACGCCCAGGTGCTCCCGGAGTCGCAGAGCGCGCACCAGGTCGACGACGTCCTGCGCTCCGAGTTCCCGCCCTTCCGCGACACGCCCGTCGTCCTCGCGCTCGAGGACGCGAGTCGCGGCGAGGCGCAGCGGACGGCCGAGGACGTCGCCGGCGTCCGCGGTGTCGCGGCGGTCAATCCGCCGGAACGACTCCGTGGCTCGACCTGGGCGATCGAGGCGATCTCGAAGCACTCGGCCCTGAGCGAGAAGAGCCAGGCCCTGGTCGAGCGGTTGCGCGACCGCTCGGCGGCGGTCTCGGTCACCGGCTCCACGGCCCACTACGTCGACCTGCAGTCGAGCCTCGTCGACCACCTGCCGCTGGTGCTCATGTTCGTGGTCATCGCGACCTTCGTCGTCCTCTTCGTGATGACCGGCTCGGTCGTGCTGCCGCTGAAGCAGATCCTGATGAATGCGCTCGGGCTGAGCGCGACGTTCGGGATTCTCGTCCTGATCTTCCAGGACGGGCGATTCGAGGACCTGCTCGGATACCAGAGCCAGGGCGGGCTGGAGTCGACCCAGCCGCTGCTGCTGTTCGCGGTGGCCTTCGGCCTCTCGACCGACTACGGCGTCTTTCTGCTGTCGCGGATCAAGGAGGCGCGCGATGGCGGGTACGACGACCGCGAGTCGGTCGCGGTCGGACTCGAGCGCACGGGCCGGATCGTGACCGCCGCGGCCCTCCTGTTCTCGATCGCGATCGGCGCCTTCGTCACCTCGGAGGTGATCTTCATCAAGGAGGTCGGCCTGGGGACGGCGATCGCGGTGCTGATCGACGCGACGATCATCCGGGCGCTGCTCGTGCCCTCCCTCATGCAGCTGCTGGGCAAGTGGAACTGGTGGGCGCCGCGACCACTGCGCCGCCTGCACCGCCGGATCGGGATCAGCGAGGCCTAGCCGACCGAGTGGCGCCCGGCGAGGGCGCGGCCGAGGGTGACCTCGTCGGCGTGCTCGAGGTCGGCGCCGACCGGCAGTCCCGAGGCGAGGCGGGTGATCGTGACGCTGCCGCGCAGCAGCTCGGCGACGTGATGGGCGGTGGCCTCGCCGGTCGTCGTCGGGTTGGTGGCGAGGACGACCTCGGCGACCTCGGGGTCGGCGGCGCGGGCGACGAGCTCGGTGATCCTCAGGTCCTCGGGGTCGATGCCGTCGATCGGCGAAAGCGCCCCGCCGAGCACGTGGTAGAGGCCGCTGTACTCGTGGGTGCGCTCGATCGGGATCACGTCGGCCGGCTGCTCGACGACGCAGATCAGGGAGCGGTCCCGGCGCGAGTCCTCGCAGACTTCGCACCGCGGTCCCTCGGCGAGGTTGAAGCAGACCTCGCAGAGCCCGACCTTCTCCTTCACCTCGCGGATCGCGTCGGCGAGCGCGACGGCGTCGGCGTCGTCGGCGCGCAGGATGTGGAAGGCGAGCCGCTGCGCGGTGCGCTGGCCGATCCCCGGCAGCTTCGCGAGCTCGGAGACCAGCCGGTTGATCGGCTGCGGGTACATGCAACTGACGCTAGCGGGGCCGGCGGCTACATCCCCGGCAGTCCAAGCCCGCCAGCCCCGCCGAGCCCGGCGATGCCGCCCATCTTGCTCGCGGCGAGCTCCTGGGCGGCGCGGATCGCCTCGTTGACGGCGGCGAGGATCATGTCCTGGAGCATCTCGACGTCCTCGTCGAGGGCCTCTGGGTCGATGGAGAGCTCGAGCAGGCGCAGGTCGCCGCTCATCTTCGCCTTCACCATCCCGCCGCCGGTGCTCGCGTCGACGACCTCGTCCTTGAGCTTCTCCTGCGCCTCGGTCATCTCGGCCTGCATCTGCTGGACCTGCTTCATCATCGAGTTCAGGTCGAACCCGCCCGCACCCTGTGGCAACCGGGTCATCCTTCCGCCTCCTTCAAGTCGTCATCGGGCACGAACTCCTCGGCGTCGAACTCGGTGCGCATCAGCTCGACCAGCTCATCCTCGCTCAGCGCCGTCTCGGTCTCGGCATCGGGCTCATTCGACTCGAGCAACACGAACACCGGCCGCAACCGCTCGCCGACGATCGCCTTCACCGCCTCCTCGAGCCGATCCCGCGCGTCGGTCCCCTCCGCCTTGCGCTTGTTGAACGCCGCCGACGCCGGGAACCCGACCTCGACCACGGCCTCCTGAAGATTCACCGCCACCGGCTTCGCCGCGCTCAGGATCTGCGACAGCAGCCCGCTGCCGGACTCCTTGACCTGCTCGACCACGGCGGGCCACATCCCGACCAGCTTCTCCAGATCCAACCCCTCGACCACAGCGGTGACCTGCGCCGCCGGTTCCTCCGCGTCGGGCTCAGGGGCTGGCGGCGACACTGCCGGCTCGTCGTCGCTCCCGGGCGCCTGTGCTCGTGCTTGCCGTGGCGAGTCCATCGTCGACACCTCGTCGCCGGCAACATCGCCGCCGACCCCCCCGCCGAGGCGTGCCTCGAGCCGCTCGAGCCGCTCGGCAAGGGCTTCCTTGGCGGGGTCGAGGGATGGGCGGGCGCAGCGCAGGAGCGCGAGCTCGACCGTCATTCGCGGCTCGTCGCCCTCGCGGATGTCGGCGAGCGCCTTCGAGAGGACATCGACAGAGCGGCCCAGCGTCAGGTCCGACATCGCCTCGGCTTGAGAGCGGAGGCGCTCCGGCTCGGCGGCGGTGACCGTGAAGGAGTCGGGAGCCTTCGCCGAGCGTGCGGATCACGATCAGCTGCCGCAGGTGGGCGAGGAGGTCGCGGGCGAACTGGGTGACGTCGCGGCCGGAGGTGGCGAGGCGCTCGCTGACCTCGAGCGTCGCGCGTCCGTCGCCGGCGGCGATCGCGTCAGCCGCGGCGAGGATCAGGTCGGCGTCGGCGACCCCGAGCACCGCGAGCACGTCCTCGGTTTCCAGTTTCTTGCCGCCGTAGGAGACGAGCTGGTCGAGGGTCCCGAGGGCGTCGCGGAAGCTGCCGGCTGCCGAGCGGGCGATCGCGCCGACCGCGTCGTCGGAGATCTCGATCCCCTCGGCCACGCAGACTCGCCGGATCACCTCGGCGAGCTGCTCCAGCGACGGCCGCTGGAAGTCGAAGCGCTGGCAGCGGTCGACGATCGTCGGCATCACCTTGTGCGGCTCGGTGGTCGCGAGGATGAAGGCGGTGTTCGGCGGCGGCTCCTCGAGCGTCTTCAGGAACGCGTTCCAGGCCTCGCGGGTGAGCATGTGCGCCTCGTCGAGGATGTAGATCTTCCAGTGGCCGGAGGCCGGCGCGTAGCCGACCCGCTCGCGCAGGTCGCGGATGTCGTCGACCGACCGGTTCGATGCGGCGTCCATCTCGATCACGTCGAGCGAGGTGCCGGCGGAGATCGTCCGGCACGACTCGCACTCGCCGCACGGGGTCAGCGTGGGGCCCTGGACGCAGTTCAGCGAGCGGGCGAGGATCTTCGCGACCGAGGTCTTGCCGGTGCCGCGCGAGCCGACGAACAGGTAGGCGTGGTGGACGCGGTCGCGTTCGACCGCGTTCGCGAGGGTGCGCACCACGTGCTCCTGGCCGACGACCTGGTCGAAGGCCTGCGGGCGGTGGCGGCGATAGAGGGACGTCTCGCCGGTCACCGCGCCGAGTCTACTGGCGTGCCGGACACGCACTTGAAGGCTGATCCCGCGTTCTGCGAGACTCTCGCCGATGTCCTCGCAGGACCTCCTCGACCACGGGCGGCGGATCGCTGAGCTCGAGCGCAAGGTGAGCGAGCTCTACACGCGGATCGGCCAGGCGGAGCCCCAATTCGGCGGCGACGGGCTCGACGTTCGCGTCCGACCAGCCGGCCTCGGTCGGCGCCGCCGACGACCCGCGGCTGCTGGCGGCGATCGACGCCGGCAACGAGATCCAGGCGATCAAGCTGTATCGCGAGCTCACCGGTGCCGGGCTCGGCGAGGCCAAGGAGCGGTCGAGCGGATCGCATCGATGCGCCCGGCAGCGGGTTAGCGGGACGACGCCAGAACAAGACGACCACACACTCAGAAAGAGCCCCAAGACCATGACCCGATTGATCCCCCGCAGAAACAGGATCGCAGCCGCGATCACGGCGCTGATCGCGATCGGCGCGCTCGCGCTCGCGACGGCGCCGTGCACGGCGGCCGACGGCGGCGCGAAGACCAAGATCACGATCAAGAAGCTGAAGACGAGCGGCGCCTCCGGCAAGGTGAGCTCGAGCAAGAGCAAGTGCGAGGGCGGCGGCCGGAAGGTGAGCCTGTTCCGGCTCGACGACTTCCTCTCGATGAAGAGTCGCAGATCGTCTACTCGAAGCCCGACGGCGGCTGGCGGACGAAGAAGGACCTCAAGGAGGGCGACTACTTCGCCAAGGTCGACGCCGAGCCCGGCTGCCGCTACGACGTCTCGAAGACCGAGACGCTTCGGTAGGTCCCTCGACCATCCGTTGATATAGCCGCGCGAAGCTGCGGCGAATCGCGTCGCGCGCCGAAGGGCTGGGTGATGAGGCTCGCAGCCAAGACGGCATGTGCGTTCGCGGTGATCGCGGCGATCGCCGCCCCGCTGGCGGGCGCGAAGCCGCACGAGGACCACGGAAACGGACATGGGAACGGCAACGGGCACGGGCCGAAGGGCGTCTCCTACGTGTTCAAGGGCACCTACGTCGACACGACCACGGTCGACGTGACCAAGGGCAACAAGCACGTCCGCAACGCCGGCCTCGTCGACACCGCCGTGGGCTTTGACTTCAGCGCCGCGAAGATCTCGGTCGGAGACACGAACGGCGACGGAGCCAGCGATCTCGCCGACGTCGCCGCGGGCGACAAGGTCGTGGTCAAGGTGAAGGCGCCGAAGGGCGACCCGGGCGCGCAGCCGTTCGCCGCCCGCCAGCTCGTCGACCAGACGCATCCGGACTCGGACAGCGAGTCGGACTGACGTAATCAAAATGACCGTGCGGGCTCGTCCTCGAGAGTGGTCTGACGGGCGTGCCCGCCGTGGCTGGCTCGGGTCAGGCTGTTCCGCGGCACTTGCCCGCTACCGCTTAAGGCTGCTTCCTTCCGGACCTGACCTGATTCGCGGACGCGCATTGCGCGGGACCTGACCGTCAACACCGCCCGCGGCGTACTGGCCCCGTAGGCCACGACCCTCAGACGAGCGTTCGGCCCCGCTAGAGCGGATTGCGGGTTCAGGGCACCGCTAATTCCCCGCCTAGCACGGTCGCCGTGAAGGTTATCGCCCAGGAGGCATCAACCAAACGTCCAGGCTGATCAAAGCCATTCGACAATGGACCGAGAAGTCCTGCCAATGGGAACTCGCCCCGACAGCCAGTCAGGGGACGGGACGCGCGGGGGGCGCGGGCCGATCCTCCGCATGCTCGCGATCGCCGCGCTGTGCGCCTGCGCCCTCGCCGCGCCGGCGGTCGGCCACGGGGCCTGCGCCCGAATCCCGCCAACGGCGCGCGCCTGCTGAACAAGCCGATCGACGACGAGCGCTACGACGCCGCCGACGGCTGCCGGAAGCAGGTGCCGCCGGGGATGAAGGCCCTCCAGAGCTGGCTCGAGCACAACGTCCGCGGCGAGAGCTGGGGGATCACGCGCTGCGAGCGACTCAAGGGCGGCGAACTTCAGCGTCCACTCCGAGGGCCGCGCGATCGACTGGCACCTCGACGCCGGGGTCGCCAAGGAGCGTCGCGCCGCGCACCGGCTGATCGCCACCCTGCTGGCGACCGACCGCCACGGCAACGACCGGGCCCTGGCGCGGCGGATGGGGATCCAGGGGCTGATCTTCGACTGCCGGTCGTGGTGGGCGGGGATGGACCGCCTCGGCGAGTACAGCTACTGCTACAGGCGAAACGGTGAGCTCCGCCATGACCTGGACCGCACCCAGGCGCACCGCGACCACGTCCACATCGAGCTCAACTGGGACGGCGCGCGCAAGCGGAACTTCCTTCTGGCGCGGCAAGGGGTCGCGATGACTCTCGCCGGACCCAAGGGCCGCCTCGCGGCAGCGCTCGCGGCCGCGGCCGTCGTAGTCCTGGCGATCGCCGGGATCGCCTCCGCGCGGATGGTCTCGACCAAGATCAGCCCGACGCTCTGCGAGACGACCGGCGGCGGCAAGTTCGTCGCCGATCCCCGGCTTTCCGGGCGAGAAGATCGACCGCCGGCTGCTCACCGACGTCCGCTGGATCACCAAGCGCTATTCGATCTTCATCACCGACGGCTACTCGATGGACGACGTCCACTCGATCAACGGCGAGCACCCGGTCGGCCTGGCGCTCGACATCGTCCCGAACAAGGCCGCCGGCGGCAGCTGGAACGACATCGACCGGCTCGCCGGCGTGGGCGGAGCCGAAGCAGAACCAGCCTCGCGCCCCGTTCCGCTGGGTCGGCTACGACGGCGACTGCCAACCACGGGCGCGGCCACCACCTGCACCTCTCCTGGGGCCACTCCGAGACGCGGCCCGGGCGGCCCGCGCGGATGATCCAGTCGATCCGCTGCCCCGATGCGCCCGGTGGCCAGACCGAGCCGCCGCCGGAGCCCGATCCGGTCGACCCGCCCGAGCCGGAGCCCGAGCCCAGCCCCGGCCCCTCCACCGGCGGCGCACCGGCGCACGGGCACCGCGGCCACGATCGAGACAACGACCGTGACCGCGATCGAGACCGCAACCGGGGTCGCGGGCGCGATCACGGACCCGCCACCGGTGGCGTCCGCGGCGTCGCTCCCACCGGCGGCGTCGCCGGCAAGGTCGGCCTGGCGCCGATCGTCGCCGAGACGGACGGCGTCGGCCTCCAGCCGTAGCCGCTAGCCCTTGACGATCTTCGGGGCCTTCTTGCCCTTCTGGACGCCGACCTCGCCCTCGTGGACGATCACCTTGCCCTTGGCGCCGTTGATGCCCTTGAGGCTGACCTCGCCCTCCTCGACCCGGACCGTGGTCTTCTCCTTCGGCTTCTTGTAGGAGACGTCGAAGATCGTGCCGCGGACGCCGACGACCGCGCGCTCCGTCTGGACGTTGAACTTCTCCTCGCTACCGCCCACCGCCTGCTTCACCTTGGCCCAGAAGCTGCCGATGCTGTCGCGAAGGACGAACCCGATCGAGTCCGGGTCGCACTCGTCGATCGAGAACTCGCCGCCCTTCTCGGTCTCGATCAGGCTGCCGTCGCCGAGGCGCATCCTGGCCTTCGCCGGCGCGTGGACCACCTGCCCGGGGTAGAAGCGCATCCCGTCGAGGCCGAGCGACTGACCGTTCGCGGTCGCCGATTCGATCCGGTACGCCTTACCGCCACACCAATCCGGCTCGACCTCGAGCCGGGTGTTCTCGTAGGCCTGGTAGGTGTCCGCTCCACTCGACACGGTGACGAAGCGCTCGAAGGTCTTGACGAAGGCGCCGGCGGCGCTGTCGTAGGCGAGACCCGAGAGCTCGAGATCGTTGGTGATGGACTGCTGCTCGTTCCGGTGCGCCAGATAGAAGTGGTAGTACCAGAGGCCCATCTCCTGGGTGATGTCCTGAAGCGGCGCGCCGCAGCCGCCATCGCTGCGGTCGACGATCTCCCGGGGGAACTCGTTGCCGCTGTCGCCGGCAGTGTTGAGGCTGACGCCCAGCGTGTTCGTCCCCGGGACGGACACGACCTTGGCGATCTCGAGCTCGCCCGCCACGGTGCTGGTCGGCTCGACCCGCGAGTCGAAGGTGCCGCCGTCGCCCCCGCAGGCGTAGCTGCGGGTCGCCGCGCCCTCGGCGGACGAGTAGGAAAGCGGAGCGACCCCCTGGGTGAAGCCCAGCCTCGATTGGACCGGCACCTCGGCGGTGGTCGTCCAATCGACATTCCCCGCCGTGACGCAGTTCGCGAGGCCCGAGCACGAGACGTACGCCGGCGCCGGCAGCCCCATCGTCGACGTCATCCGGACCTCGGCCCTCCTTGGCGCCCCGTCCGGCTCGACCGCCGCTCCGGCGCCGGCCGGCGCCACCATCAGTCCAGCCGTGATCGCCGCGGTGACGATCGCGGCCGCCTTCGACCTGGTCCCTGCCATTGAGTGCTCCTTCACGTGTTTGGTTGCGACTCGGCGTCCGGGTCCCGCCCCTGACGGCGCGCAAATATAGCGACGGCCGCTGTTGACCCGGGTGCGGTAAGCGGCTAGCGTGACCTCGACTGCTAGGGCCAAGGAGGAGCCCCAATGCCGCTGAAGACGCTACGTGCCGCGACCCGTACGGGTCGAACCTCGACCTACGCGTTCGCGACCGCCACAGCCTTCATGGCCCTGGCGTCGGCGCCGGCCCATGGCGCGCTCAACTTCGCCGCCCCGCTGACCGAGGCGGTCGGTGATTCGCCGGGGCGAGGCATCGCTGTCGCCGACTTCAACGGCGACTCGGATCCCGACCTGGCGGTCGCGAACCACGTCACCGACAACGTCTCCATCCTCCTTGGTGGAACCGGAGCGAACTTCGGCCCGAAGACGGACTTCGCGGTCGGGGATTACCCCGACTCGATCGCGGTCGGCGACTTCAACGGCGACTCCGATCCCGACCTTGCGGTGGCCGGCCCAGGCAGCTCGTTCCCGGTCACCCCGGGTTACGTCGCGATCCTGATGGGCGGCGCGGGCGGGAGCTTCGGCGGCCCGACCATCTTTGCGACCGCGAACAACCCGGCGGGGGTCGCGCTCGGGGACTTCAACGCCAACGCCGATCCCGACCTGGCGGTCGCGAACCTGAACTCCAGCAGCGTCTCGGTCCTGATGGGCGGGGCGGGCGGAAGCTTCGGCGGCCCCACCAACTTCGCGACCGCGGCCAGCCCGCGTTCGGTCGCGGTCGGCAACTTCAACGGGGATTCCGATCCCGACCTCGCTGTGGCGAGCTTCAACACCGACACCGTCTCGGTCCTGCTCGGCGGAGCGGGCGGCTCGTTCGGGGCGAAGACGGACGTCCCCGCCGGGGACGGCCCGCGCTCGGTCGCGGCCGGTGACTTCAACGACGATGGCGATCCCGACCTCGCGGTCGGCAACGCGATCACCGACACGGTTTCGATCCTTCCCGGCGCGGCCGGCGGCAGCTTCGGGCCGAAGACCGACTTCCCGGCGGGCGACGGCCAGTGGGTATCGGTCGGGACGCTCAACGGCGACACCTTCCCCGACCTGGCGCTGGCGGACCTCGCCAGCGGCGTCTCGATTCTCCGCGGACAGCCCGGCGGTGCCTTCAGGGCGCCGGTCAGCTTCCCGGCCGGCGCGACGGCCTCCGCGCTCGCGCTGGCGAACTTCGACGGCGACGGCGACGTCGATCTCGCGGTCACGAACGCGAGCACCGACACCGTTTCGATCCTGCGCAACACGAGCACCCCGGTGGCCGAGGTCGAGCGCAGCCCGGCGGCCCTGGACTTCGGCTCGCAGGTCGTCAACACGTCGACCCTGACGAAGGTGGCGAAGGTGACGAACGTCGGGGACGCGAACCTGCAGATCACGGACGTCGGCGTGACCGGCGCGCACTCCGAGGACTTCGAGATCAGGAGTCAGACCTGCCTCGGCCGCACCCTGTTCCCCGGCGACGAGTGCATCGCTCGGGTCTTCTTCACACCCAGCGCCTCGGGCAACCGGACCGCGGGGCTGCGGATCAGATCGAACGCCCTCGCGAGCCCGCACACCGTCAGCCTGGCGGGCAAGGGCGTGATGCCGCTCTGCTTCGGCAAGCGGGCGACGATCGTCGGCACCGACGGGCCCGACGAGATCGCCGGGACCACGGCCGACGACGTCGTCGCGCTGCTCGGCGGCGAGGACATGTACAACGCCTCGGTGGTCGACATCGTGGACTCCGGAGACGATTGGGTCTGCGGCGGGAGCGGCGACGACGAGTTGGTCGGCACCTACGACGTCTTCGACGGTGCCGGCGGCGGCAACGACCACATGTTCGGCGGCAGCGGCGACGACAACCTGCACGGCGAGACGGGGGAGGACTTCCTGAGGGGCGGCTCCGACGACGACTGGGTGGACGGCGGACCCGACGGTCCCGAGTCCTGGACCGACTTCGATACGTGTTACGGGGGCTCGGGCATCGACGAGCCCTCGGCTTGCGAGGGCCTGCACGATTTCCCGTAGGCCGAGCTCCGAGATCAGCCGGTAGGTCGCCCGCCTCCCGCTAGCATCGCCGCGAGGGCGCGTAGCTCAGTGGGAGAGCGCTCGCTTCACACGCGAGAGGTCGCTGGTTCGAAACCAGCCGCGCCCATCGTCTCGGTCGCAGAGCCAATCTGTCCGCCCGGATAGGCGCGGGCGCAGACAGTAGACCCAGAAAACCTGAAATCTGCTTCAATAGACGAAGGAGCGGTCTGAGGGCTTCCCTGCTATTTCACCCCTCGCGTCGAGCGAGATCGGTTCGCGGGTTGCCTGACACAGACGTCCCCAGCGCCTCTCTCGAGTACCACGATCCTGGTCACCTGACCAGCGATTCGGGCCTGGACCCAAGCGGGTCTCGGGAAAACCAAGCCCAACGAAGGGAACCAGATGAGTGCGCAAGAGAACAAGCAAGCGGCACAGGACGCATACGCGGCGTTCGGCAACGGCGACGCCGAGGGCGCGATGCGCGACATCGATGACTCGATCGAGTGGACGGTCCGCGGCGACAACGCCCTGACCGGCACCTATAACGACAAGCAGGCGGTCGGCAAGCTGTGGACGGAGTTCATGAGCAAGGACTTCCACAGCAGCCCGCATCACTTCGTCGCCGAGGGGGACAAGGTCGTGGTTCTGACCACTGTCAAGCTCGAGGGTGAGTCGATCGAGAGCGCCGACGTGCTCACGTACAACGATGACTCCAAGCTGATCGCTTTCGAGACGCTCGGTGACGCGAAGGTCGCCGACCGGGTGTTCGCCAAGTAACGGAAGGCGGCGCGGCCGCAGAGCGCGGCGCGGCCGCAGAGCGCCCCCGGACTAGCGCTCTGCGGTCGCGACTGCCGGCTCGTCGGCCGGTTCGGTATTAACGCTCCCGCCTTCGTCAACTACCGCTCGAGGCCGAGGTGCCCGAGGTGGGCTGATGTCACGGGTGCACCGGCAGTCAGGCGCCGCCGGGGCTTGGGCGATCGGCCATGAGCTACCCCGGGCAACGCCACCATTCCAGCACGACTCCAGCTGGCGCGCCACCGGTGCTCCGCAAGCGGGACAGGGACGTGGGACGTGTCGGTCGCGCACGGTGGCCAGCTACGTCTCTGCCGCGCCCATAGCTGCAAGTCGAGGCTAGATCCCCTCCCGCGCAACGCGCTCGCAGTTCAAGTTCGCGGCCGGGTCCTCCTGATCGAGCCCCAGCCAATCTGAGTCGCCCGCGCTCTCACCACAATCGAATCTGCGATCCACATCGTCGCTATCGCCGGCGATCCGCGCCGCAAGGGTGTCGGTGTCGCCGCCGCCGAACAAGAGGTCCCTACCAATGTCGCCGCGCAAGAAATCGGCCCCGTCTCCGCCGTAAAGAGCGTCGTTACCCGCTTGGCCCCACATGACGTCCGCTCCACCATTCCCGATGAACAGATTCGCGGCAGCCGACCCGTACAAGACATCGTCGCCTGCGCCCCCGGTCACGCGCTCGACGTGGAGGTTGTCACCTCGTGCGGCGGGGGTGGCCGGGTCGGCATCATCGCGCGTCGCGTTTCCGTCGTTGGCGAGCCCGTCCAGTTCGACCGTGACGCCAGTCCCGCGCCCCGCGTAAGTGGCGGTGTCGGTTCCGACGCCTCCCTGCACAGCGTCCGCGCCGAATCCGCCATCGAGGTTGTCGGTGCCTGCGCCGCCGTCGACAGCGTCGTTGCCAGAACCCCCGGCGATCACGTCGTTGTTGGCCGAGCCGAAGATCAGGTTGCGAACACCGCTGCCGATGAGACGATCCGCGCCCGCGCCCCCGGTCAGGTTCTCGACGTTGGGCATCACGGTGTCGCGAGCCCCCGCCGGCCCGTCGGCACCGTTGCCGTCGTCAGGCGTGTTGTCGAGATCGACGGTTACTCCCTCGGTCGCGATGACGCGCGTCGCGTAGGTAGCCGTGTCGTTGCCGTCGCCCCCATTCAGCACGTCTGGTCCCTTCCGCCCGTCGAGGGTGTCCGCACCGCCGGCGCCGGCAAGGTACTCGAGGCTCGAGGCGTTGCTGCCGATCAGCGTGTCGGCGTTCTGCGTCCCGAAGACGTCGCTGATGCGAAGGAGCGTGTCGGTTCCTTCTCCGGTGGCCGAGCCGGCAGCGACGTCAACGCGGACGGCGATCCCGGCCGCAGCCCTGCCGTACTCGACGGCGTTGAATCCACCGCCGCCGTCGAGTGTGTCGTTACTCGGCCCTCCCTCGAGCGTGTCGTAACCCTGTTTCCCGCACAGCAGGTCGTCGCCGCCGAGGCCGAACAGGTAGTCGTCGTCCTCGCTGCCAAGCAGGATGTCGGGACCATTCGTCCCTGAAAGGTGGTCCTCTCCCGGCGGCATCGTGATGACGCCTGGGTCTCCCGGCTCCGCCGTCGCGCAGGTTGGCTTCGGTTCCAGGTCCTCCGGCGGAACCGCGTCCATCAGCTCGAGGCGAGCGGCCTCCAGAGCCGTAGGTGACGCGGTGGTATAGAGCGCGGAGTTGGCGCAGCCGCCGCCCGGCCAGCGAGTCCCCGGAGCGCAATCGTCGTCGTTGACCTTGTCGCCGTAGGCCTCGGCGATGATTCCCTCGGCCTGCGCCCTGGGGAGCTTTCTCATGTACTCGTAATCCTCGCGCCCGTCCCGTGCACGCTTGAGGCGGATCGACTCGATCGGAATGTCCTCCGAGCCGCCGATCCATTCGGCGTTTCTATTGACGGCCTCCGCTTGGTCTGCGATGCCGGAGTAGAAGAACGTTCCATCGCCGTTGCCCCCGAAGTTCTGTAGGAATGGGCTGTGCCACGCCTGGGCGATGTTCTGCGTCATCTGCCAGTTGAGCTCCCCTGAGATGTCGTAGTAGTAGGCCATCCAGCCCATGGCCCGCGCCTGCGTGGGTGGTTGGTCGATGGCGTAGCTCGGCCAGCCGTCCCAGAGGGGCGTCTGAGCTTCGTCGCGGATGCCGTTCGCCGGATCCTCGTCGGCGTTCCAATTTCTCGAGCCGAAGCTCATGTTCGACGCGTAGGTCCACAGTCGATTCGCCGGCGTTCCCGCCGTGTTTCCGTCCAGCCAGGCTTGATAAGCCGCCCGCTGGTTCCCGACGTGCGGAGTACCGCAGCAGCCGGGGCCGTCCATGTCCCGGGTGAGGACTGCGTCCACGTCCAGCTTTGCCTTGGCGGCTGCGTCCAGGTCTTGCGTTGCCACCGTGGCGAGCACCGACGCTCCGGGGAACACGTTTCGTACGCGATCGGCGTTGGCTTTGAAGGCGGCCAACCGCGCGGCGTTGTGCCCGATCTCGTCTGCGGCATAGGCCAAGAACGGGTGTGCCGCGTCGAGGAGGCCCTCGCCGGCGGCCAAGTCCTCCCAGCGCTGCAGGCACACGTCCATGCAATGGTCATCGGCGTCGTAGCTGTAGACCCCCGTGGCCGAAAGCCGGGCTCCGTCGAGACGCGCGTAGGCCGGATTTGCGCTCCCAGTCGGAGTGAGGGGCGTTGTCGTCGAGCTCAGGCCCGTGATCAGCGGCTTGCCGTAGCTCTTGAAGAGGTTGACCTGCGCCGCGGTCGTCGGCGCCTGAGCCCACTCGCCGGTCGGGGAAGTCGGAATCGAGATCCGGTTTTCGAGTGCAGCGCGGCCGAACAGATTCTGCAGAGCCCATTGCTCTGCCGCGGTGTCACAGGCGGAGGCTGCGAACCCCGCGCACGGCGAGGCATTGCCCGTGGGCTCCATCCAGAAGGCGCTGTCGAGGCTTGCCTCGGATGGGATCGAGAAGTTCTTGACCTCGACTCGGACCGTCAGCGGCTCAAGCCAAGTCGCGGATTCCTTCGTGTCGCCGTCCATGACCAAGACCGTTCCCTCGTACGTGCCTGGGGGTTGGTCGCTGGGAACGAGCACGTCGATCCACGCGGCCGTGCGCTGCCCGGCCGGGAGGGCGTAGGGAAATGCCCTGCGGTCCTGGCCGTAGAAGTAGTCCTTCTCAGGAATGAGCGCATCCGGCCACGCCTTGCTGGGGATTGCGCTCCCGGTGGCGTCTCCCGCCGCGGTCCCGCCGAGGAGCCTGTGGCCCTCGCGGTCGGAGGGCATCCCGAGATGGATGAAATCCTCTCGGTAGACCGTGAGATTCTCATTCGGGATCGAGGCGCCGTCCGCGATCGGCTCCCCGGTTACCGGATCGATTTCGGTCAGCGGCTGATCGGGGTCGGGATCGACCCTCAGCTTCGAGATCGGAGTAGCGCCCGCCTCGACCACGACCTGAAACGACTCAAACTCATTACGTGCCGCCGTGATCTTCGTGATTGCGGGCGGGAGGGGATCGGCTCCCCGCAAGGACACGTTTGCGAGCGAGCTGATGAGCCTTGCAGTGGGGACCTCGGCCGCGGCTTGCTCGGCCGCGGCGGCCTGTGTGATGACCGGAACGGAGGCCGCCAGAAGCGTAAGCGCAAGCCCGAAGATCGGCCGGCCAATCCGATCGGTCAGACCAACCCTCATCGCAACAATGCGCGTGACTGGCGGCCGTAGCCCATCCTTGGTACCTCCCTCGCCGCACCGCCGGCGGCGGTGCTGATGCCTGAGAGCGACCCTACACCCACTGGCGCATCGGACAGAGATGTAGTGGTAGCTTATATAAGCTATGACTACACCTATGCCGCCCAGAAGGTCCCGGATACGTTCGATCCTGCCGCTCCTGATCCCGCTCCTCGCCGTGACTGCCGTCTCCCCTGCCGCCGGGGGCTCCCGGACGGGTCCGGCGCAGACCGACGTCGGCGCACTCATGCCCGAAGCGCTGGCCGAGCTCTCGCCGGGCCTCTGCCTGCCCGGGGACACCCCGACCTGCATCGGGGCCGATCAGAACCAGGTCCACATCTACAGCCAGGCCTGCACTGCCACCGGCACTTTCGAGGGTCGAGGGCTGCAAGCGGATACCCCCTGCGCGATCGACCTCACCGCCTTCATGGACCCGAGCCCCGGCTTCGAGAAGCCCAACTGCGTCACGACCCAGACCTACACGAGCGACAAGGCGAGGGCCTTCGGCAAGCCCGTCAACGCGGTGACGATCGGACGCGTATCGCGAAAGATCCAACTCGGCTATCCGTTCGGGCTCGCGAGCTCGCGAACGGCGACCGGCTGGATGGACGGGCCCGACCGCGACCGCGACCCAGTCGGCGACCACCGGCTCGTCCTCTCGATCCAGGTCCGTCCGCACGAGGGCTCGCCTCCCGTCTGCGTGACCGAACCCATCACCGGCGGGGACGTGACCGCGGTGATGTACCTCACCGGGTAGGCGCGGATCCCGACGAGCCCCGTTCAGATCACCGGCTTGAGGTCGACGATCGGGGTGCCGTCGACCGCCTCGAGGTCGGTGACCTGGATCCGGTTGCCCTCGATCGCGACGACCTCGACCTGATGCAGCCCGATCGGGTTCGGGCGGTCGGCGGAGCGCGTGCCGAACACACCGCGCTGAGGGTTCGACGGGTCGTCGCGCGGGTGGACGCGGAGGACGTCGCGGCGGGCGCGGTCGAGCCAGGTGAGGACGATGACCCGGTCGCCCGGCTCGACCTCCCGCAGGCCGTCGAGCACGGCCGGGTCGAAGACCAGCCATGCTCGCGGCGCTCCCTCGGTGCCCTGCTTCGGCGCCGCCGCCGGATCGGTCAGCGGCGACTCGACGACGCCAATCGGGTGGAGGCGGGGCCGGTCCGGATCAGCGGCGCTCACGGCGGCTCAGCCTCCCATCTCGGCAAGCCGCTGCTCCAAGAGGCGCCGCTCGGCCTCCGAGTGCACGAGCTCCAGGGCGCGCTCGTAGGCCTGGCGAGCGTCGTCGGCGCGGTCGAGCCGGCGCAGGAGCTCGGCGCGGGTCGCGTGCAGGTAGTGGTAGCGGTCGAGCTGCAGGCCGTCGACGAGGTCGAGGGCGACCCCGGGCTCGCCCGCCTCGGCGATCGCCACCGCCTGGTTGAGCTCCACGACCGGCGAGCCGGTGCGCCGGGCGAGCTCGCCGTAGAGAACGGCCAGCTGCGGCCAGTCGGGCGGGTCGTCGGCGTGCAGGCTTGCGATCGCCGCCTGCAGGACGTACGGGCCGCGGCCGCCGAGCGCGAGCGCGCGGTCGACGCCGGCCCGGCCCGCTTCGATCTGCTCGGCGTCCCAAAGGGACCGGTCCTGGTCGCGCAGCAGGACGACGGCCCCGTCGGCGAAGCGGGCCTCTCGGCGCGCGTCGTTGAGCAGCATCAGCGCCAGCAGGCCGTGGACCTCGGGCTCGTCGGGCATCAGCTCGGCGAGCGCGCGACCGAGCCGGATGGCTTCGGCGGCGAGCTCGCCCCGTCCGCCGTAGCCCTCGTTGAAGATCAGGTAGACGACCGCGAGCACGGCGGCGAGACGGTCGGGCAGCAGGTGCCCGGGCGGCACCCGGAACGGGATCCCCGCCGCCTTGATCTTCGCCTTCGCGCGGACGAGCCGTTTCGCCATCGTCGGCTCCGGCACCAGGAAGGCGCGGGCGATCTCCTCGGTCGTCAGCCCGCCCAGCGTTCGCAGCGTCAGCGCCACCTGGGCGTCGAGCGCAAGCGCCGGGTGACAGCAGGTGAAGACGAGCTCCAGGCGCTCATCGGGGATCTCGGTCTCGTCCATGTCGTCCTCAACGGCCTCGGGCGCCTCGAGCATCCGGGTCTTCGCGGCGAGGGTGCGATCGCGGCGAATCCGGTCGATCGCCCGGTTGCGCGCCGTCTTCACGAGCCAGGCGCGCGGGTTGTCGGGCGTGCCGTCACGCGGCCAACGCTCGGCGGCGATCGCAAACGCCTCCTGGGCGGCCTCCTCGGCGAGCTCGAAGTCGCCGAGGAAGCCGATCAGGGTGGCGAGGACGCGGCCCCACTCGTCGCGGAAGACCTGATCGAGGGTCACCCGACGATCGGGCGAACCTCGATCGCCCCGCCGAGGCGGGCCGCCGGGATCCGGGCCGCGAGCTCGATCGCGGCGTCGAGGTCGTCGGCCTCGAAGAGCAGGTAGCCGCCGAGCGCCTCCTTGACGGCGACGAACGGGCCGTCGGTGACCAGCGTCTCGCCGTTCTCCACCCGGACGGTAGTCGCCGTCTCCGGCGCCTCCATCTGCACGCCCGGAGTGACGCCGGGCGTCTGGTTGATCGCCTGGTAGTCGGCGAAGACGGCGTTCTGCTCGTCCTCGGACAGCTTGCCCCATGCCTCGGGGTCGCGCGGCGTCGGCGTGTCGCCTTGGTGGATCAGCAGCAGGTACTTCATTTCGGTCCTCCTTTGGGGATGGTCGCGCATTAGACGAACGGGAGAGGCGAGAATGGACAGCTCGTGAGCGAGCGAGCCGAGATCGAAGCCAACGCCGGAGAGATCTCGGCGCTGGCGCGCGAGCTGGCGCCCGAAACCGAGCGCGGCCGGCGCCTTCCCGACGAGCTCGTCGCCAGGTTGCGCGCCTCCGGCCTGATGCTCGCAGGAGCACCCGAGGAGGTCGGGGGCCTCGAGTTGGCGCCGGGCCTGGCGCTGCGCTGCGCCGAGCGGATCGCGCGAGGCGACGCGTCGGCCGGCTGGTGCGTGGCGATCGCCGACACCTCCAGCCTTCTCGCCGCCTATCTGCCGGATGCGAGCCGCGCCGAGCTGTTCGCCGATCCACGGCGGATCGCCGCCGGCGTCTGGGCGCCGCGCGGCAAGGGGCGGCCCGCCGATGGCGGGATCGTCGTCTCCGGCCGCTGGCCGTATTGCAGCGGGATCGATCACAGCGAGGTCTTCTTCGCCGGCTGCATCGTCGGCGACGGCGGCGAGTCGGGCGCCGCCCGGCCGGTGCCGAGCGTGATCGCGTTCGAGGTCGACGAGCTCGAGATCCTCAACACCTGGCACACGCTCGGCCTGCGTGGAACCGGAAGCCACGACACGGTCGCCACGGAGCTGTTCGTGCCCGACGACAGGGTGCTGTCGCTGTTCGATGGACCGGCGGTCGACCGCCCGCTCTACCGCTTCCCGCCGTTCGGCTACTTCGCCCTCTCGATCGGGGCCGCGGCGCTCGGGAACGCCCGCGGCGCCCTCGATGAATTCGCCGAGCTGGCGGTCCGCAAGGTGGGCCAGGGGTCGAGCCGGACGCTCGCCCAGCGCTCGGCGACTCATGCCGCGGTCGCCGCGGCCGAGGCCTCCCTGCGCGCCGCGCGGGCGCTCTACTACCAGGCGATCGACACCGCGTGGGAGGCCGCCGGAAATTCGGCACCCGTCCCGGTCGAGGCCCGCGCCGGCCTCCGGCTCGCCGCCACCCACGCTGTCCGCACCGCTGCCGACGTGGTCCGCGCTGTCTACGACCTCGCCGGCGGGCCGGCGATCTACGACGACTCACCGCTGCAGCGCCGCTTCCGCGACGCGCACACGGCCACCGCCCACTTCCAGGTCAACGCCGCCTCGCGCGAGCTCCAGGGCAGGATCCTGCTCGACCAGGACGCGGACGCGTCGATGCTCTGATCAGTGAAACCAGGGCTGGTCGGGCCCGCTGAAGAAGAAGGTGATCTTCTGCCGCCTATCGTCCTTCACGCGAGCGCACCTGCCCTTGAAGACGCCGCCGCCTACGGGCTTGTCCTTGCACCACCTCCAGTGATCCGGCGGCTCGATCACGCCCTCGGTCGAGAAGTCGTAGACGTACTCCTCGGCCGTGTTGTGGGCGACGCTGCAGGCCAGGCCGTATGCCCGCAGGTCGGAGTAGTTCCAACCCGTGTAGGCGGGCTCGCCGGTGCCGCAGTAGATCGGCTCGGGATACCTGCCAGCCGAGGCGAACGCGGGCAGCGCCGCGCAGACGAGGAGCGTGGTGATCGCGACGAGCTTCCTCATCGCCTCAGCGTAACCCCCGCAGCCGCCGGGGCGCCGAGCGGATCCGCTGCTGGCGCCTGCCGGTCAGGCGGTCGCGGATGACCGCGACGGCGCGGACCCGTGTGCGAGGCGCGACCGCGAGCAGGGCGCGGGCGCCGCGGCTCAGCGGCAGGCGGAAGGTGCGGCGGCCACCGGCGGGCAGCGCCACGCTGCGCCGCGGCGAAGCCGCGCGCCCGACCCGCGCGCGCACGGTCCCCTTACACGGCTGCCGGCAGCGGATCCGCGCCGGGACGCCGCGCGCGCGAATCGCGCGCCCGACCCCGACCCGGCGCAGGCGCAGTCGCGCGCGCTGGGTCGCGAGGCCGCCCGTGAAGCGCAGCACCTGGAAGCCCGAGTTGACGCTGACGACCCAGATCTCGCCGGTCCCGGGGCGGTAGCGAACCACCGAGGTCGTGAGGTCGGTTGTCCCCGGGTTCGCATCCGGGGTCGCCGGGGAGATCGGCGGGAACTTCGTGTTCGGGGTCGCCGGCGAGTGGAAGTAGGCGACCTCCTTCGGGTGCTCGGGGTCGCGGACGTCGAAGACCCGCAGCCCGCCCGTGTAGTAGGTGTAGAAGACGTAGCGCGTGTTGCGGTCGTCGTCGACCCCCACGTAGTGGATCGAGTAGATCGCGCCCTTGTCCTCCGACGTCTGCGGACAGTTCGAGGCCCGGTTGACCTCCAGGCGCAGGTCCGAGACCCGGCGCGGGTCCCGCTCGTCGGAGATGTCGACGATGTGGCCCCACGCCCAGGGGCACTGGGCGCCGTCGACCGGCGCCTCGCCGCTGACCAGCAGATACGGCTTGCCGCCGATCGTCATCCGCTGCACGGTGTGGCCGAAGTTGGGTAGCGACAGCGTCGAGAGCACCTCGATGTCGGGGTCTCGCTTGCGCGCCTGGACTTCGCCGGTGTCGAGGATCGCGAGCGATGGAGTGTCGCCGACGCTCGGGCCGCCGCCGACCACCACCCCGACGATCGCCTGGTAGGCGGCGGCGCCGAGGTAGAGGCGGTCGCCGTCCGGGTCGATCTCGAGGTCGTGCGAGGCGTACTGGACCGGCGGCTCCTCGGTCGTCGGGTCCCAGGTCAGGAGGCGGGTCGGGTCCCGCGGATCGGAGATGTCCACCGCGTGCATGATCTGGCCGGCGCCGCTGATCCCGAAGGTGTCGGTCCCGTAGACGGTGCGCCCGTCGTCGGAGACCCGCAGGCCGTGGAAGATCGGCTGCCCGGCGTCATAGCGCCCGAGGAACTTCGGATGGCGGCAGTCGCGCTTGACGTCGTACACCTCGATGTACTGCGCCACCAGGCCCCCCTGTGTCGCCACCAGCAGGCCGCGCTTCTGGTTCACCTCGAGCGCCTCGTGGTTGGACTTCGCGACCGGGCTCTTGACGATGTCGGTGAGTCGCGGCGCGGTCGGGTCGGAAACGTCGAGCGCCGCCATCCCGTCGAGCTCGGGAGCGGTCGGCTCGCCCGCGGCTCCGCTCGTCGACTGGACGCCGATCGTACTCACGTAGGCGCAGTCGCGATACCAGGCGAGCTGGAAGTTCTGGCCGCGCAGGCCGATGTCGGAGCTGCCGATCACCTTCAGGTTGCAGCGGTAGCCGAGGGCCGCGTCACCGCTCAGCTGGTCGGCCACCGGCACCTGGCCCTGGAGCCCGGGCTCGAGCCTTGCCCCCGGGCCGCAGTCGCCGTAGTCGGTCGGCGTCGCCGGCCCGTCAGGTTCCGCGGCGGACTGCGCCACGGGGCTCCCCCACGGCGTCGCGTAGATCCGCTCCGAGCCCCTCTCACCGGCTCCCTGGCCGACCGCCAACACGCAGACGAACGGCGCGACCGCTAACGCCCGCGCATCCGTTCGATGCCAGGCCCGGCCCCACCGGGCAACCCGACCCATCCTGGGGTGATTCTCTCAGGCGCGGTCGGAATCCGCTCCGGCGTCGTCCTTCGGCGTCTCCTTGCCGGTGAACGCGTCGCGGACCTCGCGCACTTCGCGCACGCTGCGGCCCGCCGAGCGCCCGATGCTCGACGGATCGACCTTCCCCTCGACCTTCTCGCCGACCTGGCTCGAGAGGCCCCGGGCCTTGTCGATCCCGGTGCGCACGCCCTCGCCCGCCGAGCGCCCGAGCTGCGGCAGCCACCGGTAGCCGACGAAGAGCAGCACGATCACGACGAGGACGATGATCTCGGGCAAACCGATCACGACCCGAAGCGTACGCCCACGGAGAACCGGCGCATCGTCGCAGCTCGCCGGTGATAATCGCCGCGCGATGCCAAGGATCGCTCGAGGGGTTGGGGTGGTGGCCGCGCTGTGCTGCGGCGTTCTGGGCGCCGACGCGGCGGCGGCGCAGGCGGGTGCGCCGCCGGAGATCAAGGTGCTCTCCAACCGGGCCGACCTGATCTCGGGCGGGGACGCGCTGGTCGCGGTCACGCCGCCGCCGGGCGTTCGTACCTCCGCCCTCCGCGTTGTGCTGAACGGCGCAGCCGTCACCCGGGAGTTCGCCGTCCGGCCCAACGGCCGCTTCGAGGCACTGCTCGACGGGCTTCGCCTGGGATCCAACCGGCTCGTCGCCGGCGTCGTGGGAGATCCCGAAGCCGTGGCCGAGCTGCGGATCATCAACCACCCGAACGGGGGGCCCGTGTTCTCCGGCCCACAGCTACAGCCCTGGGTCTGCCAGGACACCGCCGTCGACGCCCAGTGCAACCAGCCGGCCGAGTACGAGTTCACCTACATGCCCGAGGACGGGTCGGGCTTCAAGCCGTACGACCCGGAGAACCCGCCCGCGGACGTCGCCCAGACGACCACCGACGAGGGCGAGACGGTTCCCTACATCGTCCGCACCGAGACCGGCTACCAGGACCGCGACCAGTACCGGATCGCGATCCTCTACGACCCGGCGGAGCACTCCGCCCCCTGGTCGCCGCCGAAGGGCTGGAACGGCAAGCTGCTCATCCACCACGGCGCCAGCTGCGGGATCGACCACGGGTCCGGCTCGGCGCCCGACGTTGCCGACGACGCCGCGCTCAGCCGCGGCTTCGCGGTCATGTCGACGGCGCTGAACAACGCCGGGCACAACTGCAACCTGATCACCCAGGCGGAGTCGCTGGTGATGGCGAAGGAGCGCGTGGTGGAGCAGCACGGGCCGATCCGCTACACGATCGGCACCGGGTGCTCGGGCGGCTCGCTGACCCAGCAGCAGGTCGCGAACGCCTATCCCGGCATCTACCAGGGGATCCTGCCCCAGTGCAGCTTCCCCGACGCCTGGAGCACCGGCCAGCAGCTCGTCGACTACCACCTGATCCGCCTCTACCTGGAGAACCCGGCGCGCTGGGCCCCCGGAGTCGCCTGGACGCCGCTGCAGATCGCGGCCGTCGAGGGCCACCCCAACCACGTCAACTCGATCGTGCTCGATTCGCTCTACTGGACCGCGCTCGGCGATCCCACCAATCCGTGCGCCGGGGTCACCGCCGAGCAGCGCTATGACCCGGGCACGAACCCCGGCGGCACCCGCTGCACGCTGGCCGATGTGATGATCAACGTCTTCGGACCCCGGCCGCCGGCTCTTTGGGGCCCGCAGGAGCAGGAGATCGGGCGCGGCTTCGCCGGTCTGCCGCTCGACAACGTCGGCGTCCAGTACGGGCTCGAGGCGCTGCGCGCAGGAACGATCACGCCGGCGCAGTTCGTCGACCTCAACGCCGCGGTCGGCGGCGCGACGATCGACTCCGTCCCGACCGAGTCCCGATTCGCCGCCAACCAGCCGGCGCTTCGCCGCTCGTACCGCAGCGGCGCGGTCAACAGCACGAACAACATGGACCGGGTCGCGATCATCGACCTGCGGGGGCCGGACCCGGGCGCCTTCCACGACGCCTACCGCAGCTGGGCGATCCGCGCCCGGCTCGAGCGGGAGCACGGCACCTACGCCAACCACGTGATCTGGTTCGGCCTGGCGCCGCTGATCGGCGATCCCGACTACACGACCGAGGGTCTGGTGGCGATGGACCGCTGGCTGGAGGCGGTGAAGCAGGACGACCGCGCGATCCCGCTGGCGCGCAAGATCATCGATGACCGCCCCGCGGACATCCAGGACCGCTGCTCGCAGGTGGACGGCGTCGAGGCCGTCCAGGTGCCGGGAATCGGCCGGGTCTGCACGCTCGACGCGGCGCAGACGAAGTACGGGACGCCGCGCACGGTCGCCGGTGAGTCGATCGCGACCGATACGCAGAAGTGCACGCTGAAGCGCTTGGTCCGCAGCGACTACTACCCGATCGAGTTCTCCGACGCCGAGTGGGCGCAGCTGCGCCAGGCGTTCCCGACCGGCGTCTGCGACTACACGCGGCCGGGCGTCGATCAAAGCGGCGCGATCGGATGGCTCACCTACCAGAACGCGGGTGGCAGGGTGATCTACGGCGGCACGCCGCTCGGCCCGGCGCCGCGCTCCGAGCGGTTGCGCTGACGCTGGACCGCTAGCTTTCGCGGCCCTTGCCGACCCTGCCGCGCCTTCCCCTGATCGGCGATCCGCTGCGGCGGATCCGGATGCCCGACGACCTCGACGCGGCGACCGCGATCGGCGACGAGGTCGATCCGGCCGAGGCCGGGGTCGACGAGGAGCTGGTCGAGCGGATCTGGGACAGCGGCCTCGGGCTCTACCGCAGCGGGGTCCACCCGGCGCTGCAGCTCTGCGTCCGGCGCGAGGGCAAGGTGATGCGTCGACCGTGCGATCGGCCACGCCCGCGGCAACGGGCCCGATGACGGCGACGACGTGCCGAAGGTCGCCGGTGACGACCGACACCCCGTTCTGCGTCTACTCGACCTCGAAGGGGATCACGGCGCTGGTCGTCCACATGCTGGTCGAGCAGCGGCGCGCTGGCGCTCGACGACCGGATCGTCGACCACATCCCCGAGTACGCCCGCCACGGCAAGGAGGGGATCACGATCGGCCACGTGCTCTCGCACCGGGCCGGGGTCGCCACCCTGCCCCGGAGGCGCTCGACCTCGACCTGCTCGACCGACCGCGAGTGCCTGCTCGAGCTGATCTGCGACGCCGAAGCCGACGCTCGGCGCCGGGCAAGCTGCTCGCCTACCACGCCGTCTCGGGCGGCTTCATCCTCGGCGAGGTCGTCCAGCGGGTCGACGGGCAAGACGATCCGCGAGGTGCTCGCCGAGCGAGATCCTCGACCCGCTCGGCTTTCGCTGGATGAACTACGGCGTCGACCCCGCCGACGTCGACCAGGTCGGGCTCAGCTACGTCACCGGACCGCCGGCTGCTGCCGCCGCTCTCGAACCTGGTCAAGCGGGTGCTCGGGGCGCCGATCGACGAGGTGATCGAGATCTCCAACGACCCGCGCTTCCTGACCGGCGTGATCCCGGCGGCGAGCACGATCACGAGCGCGAACGAGCTCTCGCGCTTCTTCGAGATCTTCCGCCGCGGCGGCGAGCTCGACGGCGTCCGGGTGATGGAGCCGGAGACCCTGCGCACGGCGCTGGAGGAGCAGTCGCGCCTCGAGATCGACCTCTCGCTGCTCTTCCCGACCAGGTTCAGCTACGGGCTGATGCTGGGCGCCAAGGTGATCAGCCTCTACGGCCGCGACACCGACCTCGCCTTCGGCCACCTCGGCCTGATCAACATCATGGGCTGGGCCGACCCCGAGCGCGGGATCTCGGCCGGCGCTGATCACCAGCGGCAAGGCGATCCTCTACCCCGAGGTGCACCGTTTCTACGGGGTGATGCAGCGAATCGCCGCCGAGGTCCCGAAGGTCCCCGAAGCGGATCGCTATATCTAGTCAGTCGACGTGCCGTTCGATACGCGAGGGGGAAGACGCTGATCCGCAAGGCGTACGCGGCGTTCGCCGAACGCGACCTCGACGCCCTGATCGCGCTTTCCGACGAGTCGATCGAGGTCTCGACCGTGACCGGGCTGCTCGCCGGCCGGACCGAGCCCTACCGCGGCTACGAGGGGCTCGGCGCAGTACATCGGACGACCTCTCAGCGGCCAGTGGAAGCGCCTCGAGCTGCAGCCGCAGCACTTCCTGCCGGTCGGCGAGGGCCGGATGCTCGTCTTCGGCCGGGTGCGCGCCTGGCACCAGCGCGGCTTCCTCGACTCCGAGAACGCCTGGCTGTGGACGCTGCGCGACGACAGGGTGCTCTCGGTGCGCGTCTACGCCGACCCCGGCGACGCCCGGCGGGCGTTCGCGCGACGCCGGACTGAGCCTCGCCGAAGGCCTCGGCCGCGCGCGCTTCGCGCAGCGTCCTCGAGCCGCGCGCGCTGGTCGCGGGCGCGGTCGGCGAGCGCCGCGAAGTCGATCTCCGTCGAGCGCTCTCGCCGACGGCGCGTCCGCAGCGACTCCCAGAGGGCGAGCTTGCCGGTGACGCCGATCACCAGGCCCTCGAGCTCGACCACCCGGCTCAGCGGCGAGTAGCTGAGCAGGCTGTTGTTGGGCTTCAGCCGGCCGAACTTCTCCGCGGTCCAGCCGGCCGCGTCCTTGATCGGGCTCGGCTTCACCTCGAGCAGCTCCATCACCTGCTCGAGCGTCTCGCGATCCGCGGCGATCTCGTCGGCGATCCGCGCCAGCTCGGCGCCGTACTCGCTGTCGGCGTTCGACCCGGCGGCGCGGCGCGCGAGCTCGAGCCCCGACCGTCGCCCCGGCGTGATGGTCCTGCAGATAGGTGCGCAGCATGTCGGTCGGCCTCGAGTCACTCGCGCAGCTCTCCTGACCGCGCTGCCCGCTAGCATGTAGGCCACACGAGTCGAACGTGGTCGTGCCGGGACCGACCGCCATGAATCGCGCGCGTCCGACGAGCCTCGCGGCGCATCGATCGTCGCTCGATCTACCGCGTTGGCGAGCGGGATGAACGCCCGCTCGCCGCGGTTGAGGTAGTCGGAGAGGCGGCTGCGGTAGCCCTCGCGGGGCATCGTCAGGTCGCCGACGATCCGATGGCGGTCGCGTCTCCAGCACGATCCGCTCGACGCCGCGTGTCCATGAGCGCGGAACGCTAGGCGATCCGGTCGCCGAGCGCGGCATCGCGGTCGGGCCGCAGGAGGACGACGCCGAGCTCGTCGTCGAGCGCGCCGATCACGAGGCACTCGGACATGAACGGCCCGATCTGCTTCGGCGGGAAGTTGACCACCGCGACGACCAGCGTGTCCTCGAGCTCGGAGCGCTCGTAGTTGGTGATCTGCGCGGAGGAGCGCTTGACGCCGATCTGCGTCGCCGAAATCGATCGTCAGCTTCCAGGCCGGCACGCGGGCCTCGGGGAACTCGTCGACCGCGAGCACCCGCCCGACCCGCATGTCGACGGCCTCGAACTGCTCCCAGGTGAGCTCGGCTGCGTCGCTCACGGTGTGAGGACGATCTTCAGGGCCTCGCGCCGGTCGTAGACGTCGTAGGCCTCGGCGGCCTCGTCGAGGCTCATGTGGTGGGTGACGAGCGGGGTCGGGTCGAGCTCGCCCGAGGCGAGCCGCTCGAGCACCGGATCGACGTGCTTGATCACGTTCGCGTGCCCGGTCTTCAGGGTCAGCGCCTTGATCCAGACGATCCCCATGTGGACGTCGATCCGCTCCGCGTAGACGCCGGTCGCCGAGACCGTGCCCGCCTTGCGCGTCAGCCGGCAGGCGAGCTCGAGCGCGTCGGGATGGCCGACCGCGTCGATCGTCGCGTCCGATCCGCGCCCCTCGGTCAGCGCCTTGACCGCCGCCCGCGGGTCCTCCTCGGTCAGGTGCACCGGCTCGGCGCCGAGCGAGCGCGCGAGCTCGAGCCGCTCGCCGACCGTGTCGACGGCGACCACGCCGCGCGGCGCCCGGCGGCGAGCGCCGCCTGCACGGCGCAGAGGCCGACCGGGCCCATGCCGAGCACCGCGACCACGTCGCCCTCGCCCACCCCGCACTCGACGACCGCGTGATAGCCGGTGCCCATCACGTCGCCGGCGAACAGGGCGACGTCGTCGGACATCCCCTCGGGGACCTTGCGCAGGGTGAGGTCGGCGTTCGGGACCAGGAGCAGCTCGGCCTGGGCGCCCTGCAGCGAGCCGAGCGTCTTGCCGTGGCCGAAGACGCGCCCGTGGTCGCACTTGTGGAAGTCGCCGCGGCGGCAGAAGAAGCACTCGCCGCAGGCGGTGCCGTAGGTGCCGAGCACCCGGTCGCCCTCGCTGACCTTGGTCACCGCGTCGCCGACCGCGGTCACCGTGCCGACGTACTCGTGGCCGAGGATGAACCCCTCCTCGATCGCCACGCGCCCGTGGTAGATGTGGAGATCGGAGCCGCAGACGCCGCTCGCCTCGACCCGGACGATCGCCTCGTCGGCCGGCGGTCAGCTCGGGGTCGGCGACCTCGTCGACCCGCACCTCGCCCGGCCCCTGGAAGGTCACCGCTCGCATCGGCGCGCAGCATAGACTCGCCTCAGCCGATCGAGGAGGAGAGGAAATGAGCGAAGACCCCGGAGCAGTCCTGATCACCGGCTGCTCGTCCGGAATCGGCCACGAGACCGCGAAGCGCCTCGCCGCCAAGGGCTGGACCGTCTACGCGACGGCCCGCAGGCCGGAGTCGATCGCCGATCTCGGCCGAGGCGGGCTGCGCGACGCTCGCCCTCGACGTCACCGACGAGGCCTCGATGAAGGCGGCGGTCGCCGCGGTCGAGGCCGAGCACGGCGCGGTCGGAGCGCTCGTCAACAACGCCGGCTACAGCCAGTCCGGCGCGCTCGAGACGCTGCCGATGGAGCGGCTGCGGGCCCAGTTCGAGACCAACGTCTTCGGGCTGGTGCGGATGTGCCAGCTCGTGCTGCCGAAGATGCGCGCCGCCGGCCGCGGGCGGATCGTCAACGTCAGCTCGATGGGCGGCAAGCTGGTCTTCCCCGGCGGCGGCGCCTACCACGCGACCAAGTACGCGGTCGAGGCGCTCTCCGACGCGCTGCGGTTCGAGGTCAAGGGATTCGGGATCCGCGTCTCGATCATCGAGCCCGGGCTGATCACGACCAACTTCGGCGAGACCGCGGCGGGGTCGCTCGCCCATCCCGGCGCCCGCGGGCGCGAGCGGCGACGACGACCCGTACGCGAGCTTCAACGCCGCCGTCGGCGCGGCCACGGTCGGCGTCTACGAGGGCCCGATGAAGCGGCTCGGCGGCGGCCCCGAGACGGTCGCCCGGGCGATCGAGCGGGCGATCTCGGCCCGCAACCCGAAGACGCGCTACAAGGTCACCGCCTCGGCGCGGCTGGCGCTCGCGCAGCGCAAGCTGCTCACCGACCGCGCCTGGGACGCGGTGATGCGCAGCCAGTTCCCGAGCCCGAAGGCGGGTAGGTACCGAAGCCGTGCTGAGCCGCGCGCGCTGCTCGCCTGCGCCGCCGCGCTGGCCCTCGCCGGCCTGCGGGGGCACCGAGGAGCCGGTCGACACCCCGGTCACGATCTCGCTCACCCGCGCGCCGGACCACCTCGACCCGGCGCTCGCGTCCGACCGCCGGCGCGCTCGAGGCGCTGTGGCTGGTCTACACGCCGCTGCTCACCTACCGCCACGCGGACGACGAGCGGCGGCGCGGAGCTGATCCCGGGCCTGGCGTCGGATCTGCCCGAGGTCTCGGCGGACGGGCGCACCTACACGCTCGCGCTGCGCGAGGGCCTGACCTACTCGGACGGCACGCCCGGTGCGCGCCTCGGACTTCGAGCACGCGATCGAGCGCGTGCGCGAGCTTCGCTCGCCCGGCGACCCGCCTGCTACCGCAGGATCGCCGGCGATCGAGACCGACGACGAGAGCTCGGCGGATCACGATCGAGCTCAGCGCACGCCGACCGCGAGCTTCGCCGACGCGCTGGCGCTCCCCTACGCGGCGCCGGTGCCCGCGCGGGACGCCGGTCCGCGACCTGAGCGCCGACCCGCCGCCCGGGGTCGGGCCCTACGAGATCGCCGCGACCGACACCGACGGCGGCTTCGTGCTCGAGCGCAGCGAGAGCTTCGCCGACCTCGACATCCCCGATGTCCCGACCGGCAACCTCGACCGAGATCCGCGCGACGGTGGATCCCAGCCGCCGGCGCCAGGCCCAGGACGTCCTCGACGGCAAGCTCGACTACATGCAGGACCCGCCCGCCGGCGGCGCTGATGCCGACGATCACCGAGCAGGCCGGCGATCGGCTCATCGTCGAGCCCGACCGCCGCGACCGCCTACTTCCGGCTCGACCGGCGGCTCGCCCCGTTCGACGACCCGCTCGTGCGCGAGGCCGTCAACCGCGGCGCTCGACCGGGCGGCGGTGGCGCGCGCGCTACGGCGAGCTCGTTGCAGCCGGGCTGCGCCCTGCTGGCCCCGGGCGTCCCCGGCTACGACCGGGAGCTCGACACGACCGACTGCCCGTACGGAGACCCGCGCCGGAGCCGCCCGACCTCGACGCCGCCCGGGCCCTGATCGAGCAGGCGGGCGCGCGGCGGGCGAGGGTGATCGTGGCCGCGGGCGCCGACTCGGACCTCCCGCGGCGCCACCAGGGCCTATGCGTCTGACCTCGAGCGCGATCGGGCTGCGGGCGCGGATCGAGCGCTGCGCCTCGTGCGCGCAGACCGCGCTGGTGGTCGTGGGACTCCCGCCTTCCCGCGGCCGCTCGGCTTCTTCCGCTCGCTCGGCTCGACGACCGCTTCGTGTCCGACGAGGTCGAGCGCCTCGGGATCGCGGGCGACCTGGAGCCGGCCGCGGGCGACTGGAGCGACCTCGACCGCTACGTGGTCTCACCCCCGCAGAGCTACGTCGCCCCGCTCGGCCACCCGGCCGTCGACCACGTTCTTCTCCGAGCGCATCGACCCGGAGAGCGCCGTCGTTCATCCGGTCTTCGGCAACGACTACTCGAGCTGGCAGCTCGAAGGAGGGCGAGTAGGCGCGGGCCGC
Source organism: uncultured Solirubrobacterales bacterium (assembly GCA_963811505.1). Classification (GTDB taxonomy): domain Bacteria; phylum Actinomycetota; class Thermoleophilia; order Solirubrobacterales; family 70-9; genus WHSW01. The sequence goes on from CAWERC010000004.1 coordinate 49,756, forward strand.
GAACACGTACGTGGAGTGCAGCGGTTCCTCGCTCTCTCCAAACCCTTACCTAGCATGAGCTAGTGTTTTTCGGCGCATGAGAGAGATGCTGGACTAGGCGGGAGGACCGCTTGGAGGCCAGCGGATTTCGCGAGGATCATCCTGCGCCCGTGGGCGCGGGTGCCGAGCTCACCGAGATCGACGCCGGCGGGGTGCTGCCACGCACCCCGTGGCAGCTGTTCTGGCACCGGTTCCTGGACGACAAGCTGGCGCTCGGCGCGCTCGCCTTCATCGTCCTGCTGATCCTGATCGCGATCTTCGCCCCGGTCGTCGTCGACATCGCCGGCGCCCCGGGGCCCGACGTGCGCGACACGACCGCCCTCGATCCGCTGTTCGCGACCCCCACCGGACCGAGCGCCGACCATCTGTTCGGCGTCGACCAGATCGGGCGCGACGTCTTCAGCCGCACGGTCTACGGCGCCCGCGTCTCGCTGATCGTCGCCTTCGCCGCCACCTTCATCGCGACCATCCTCGGCGTCGTCGCCGGCCTGCTCGCCGGCTACTTCCGCGGCTGGACCGACACCCTGGTCTCGCGCAGCGTCGACGTCCTGCTGGCGATCCCCTACCTGTTGCTCGCCACCGGCCTCGCCGCCGCCTGCACGCTGGGAACCAGACCACGGGCGGCGGCGCGGGCTGCCTCGGCGGCCTGATCAAGCCCGGGATCGGCGTGGTGATCGCCGTGATCTCGTTCACGAGCTGGACCTACATGGCGCGGATCGTCCGCGGCCAGGTGCTGTCGCTGCGCGAGAAGGAGTTCATCGAGGCCTCGCGCTCGATGGGCGCCTCCAACTCGCGGATCATCTTCCGCGAGCTGCTGCCCAACCTGACCGCGCCGATCATCGTCTACGCCTCGATCCTGATCCCCCAGGTGATCCTCTACGAGGCGGCGCTCTCCTTCCTCGGCGTCGGGGTCACCGACCAGCCGAGCTGGGGGCAGATGATCGCCAACGCCACCCCGATCTTCGCGGACGCCTGGTGGTACATGCTCTTCCCCGGCCTGGCTCTCCTGTTCACCGTGCTCGCCTTCAATTTCGTCGGCGACGCGATGCAGGATGCGCTCAACCCGCGACGAAGCGAGGCATCCGATGAGACCGACTTACGGACCCAATCCACAACAGAAAGGAAAGACGATGCAAACCAAGCTGCGATGGCTGCTTGCGCTCGGCGCCATCGTCGCTTTGGCGCTGACCGTGTCGGCGTGCGGCGACGAGGACGACGACAGCACGACCGCCAGTTCAAGCGAGCGAGGGCGCTGAGCCAGTTCCCGCCGCCGACCGCGGCGCCGGCCGACGCCCAGCAGGGCGGTGACCTGACCGTGATCGCGGCCTCCGACGTCGATTACATCGACCCGGGCGCCTCGTACTACCAGTTCAGCTACATGGTCACCTCGGCGACGCAGAGCCAGCTCGAGGGCGTACGCGCCCGACGACGTCGAGGCGGCCACGCCGCTGCTCGCCACCGAGGCGCCGACGGTCTCCGACGACGGCAAGACGATCACCTACACGCTGCGCGACGACGTCAAGTTCTCGCCGCCGGTGGACCGCGTGGCGACCGCGGCCGACGTCAAGTACGCGATCGAGCGCTCGCTGCTGCCCGGGCGTGCCGAACGGATACGTGCAGACGTACCTGGCCGGCGTCGAGGGCATCGACGAGGCGGTCAAGGCGGCCCAGGACGACCCGACGGGTGGCGCTCCCGACATCAGCGGGATCACCGCGCCCGACGACACGACGCTCGAGATCAAGCTCACCAACACGAGCTCGCTCGGCGTGATCGGCGCGCTGACGCTCCCGGTCTCGCGCTCCGGTTCCGGAGGAGTACGCGAAGGAGTTCGACGCCGAGAACCCGTCGACCTACGGTGAGAACCAGGTCTCGACGGGCCCGTACATGATCGAGAACTACACCCCCGAACAAGGAGATCCACCTGGTTCGCAACCCGAACTGGGAGGCCTCCGAAGGCGGACTTCCGTCCCGCGTACCTGGACGAGATCATGATCCAGGAGGGCTTCGCCGACACCGTCTCGGCCGGCAAGAAGATCCTCGACCGGGCAGCGCCCAGGTCAACGGCGACTTCGGCGCTCCGCCGAGCGTCGATCAAGCAGGCGGCGACCGCGGGTGAGGAGGGGCAGCTGACGCTGACCCCGGCGGGCGGTAACCGCTACATCGCGCTGAACACCCAGGAACCCCCGTTCGACGACATCAACGTCCGCAAGGCGGTGATCGCCGGACGTCCAACCGCACGGACCTGCGCAACACGCGCGGCGGCGAGCTCGATCGGGCCGGTCGCGACGCACTACCTGCCGCCGGACTTCCCCGGCTTCGAGGAAGCCGGCGGACTGGAGGGCCCGGACCTGGACTACCTGGCCAACCCCGAGGGTGACCCCGAGGTCTGCGGCCGAGTACTTCGAGGAAGGCCGGGATGTCGAGCGGCAAGTGCGAGGGCCCGGATTGCGAGATCACCATGGTCGGTGACGACTCGCCCCCCGGCTCGGACACCGCCGAGGTGGTCAAGAGCCAGCTCGAGGAGATCGGCTTCGACGTCAATTTCCAGAAGGTGACTCACGACATCATGTACACGAAGTTCTGCAGCGTTCCGGAGAACGCACCGGAGGTCTGCCCGAACGTGGGCTGGCTGAAGGACTTCAACGACGGGCAGTCGATGCTCGACCCGACGTTCAACGGTGAGAACGTGGTCCCGGAGAACAACTCCAACTGGCCGCAGCTCGACGTGCCGGAGATCAACGAGGCGATCGACAGAGGCGACGCTGATCGACGACCTCGAGGAGCGCAACCAGGCATGGGGCGACGTCGACACCATGATCATGGAGCAGGCCCCGGCGATCCCGTGGGTCTGGGACGACCAGGCGAACATCGCCTCGGCCGACGTGGCCGGCGTGATCAACAAGTTCAACGCGAACTGGGATCTCTCGTTCACGTCGCTGAAGTAGGGGTCGGCGACCGCTGATCCCCTGATCGCGAGAGGGCCCCGCCGCCGGCTGGCGGCGGGGCCCGATCCTCGCCCCGGCTTTCCGACAATGGCTCGCTACATAGTCCGCCGCCTGCTGTGGTCGTTCCTGCTGCTGATCCTGGTCAGCGCGGTCGTCTTCGTCCTCTTCTACGTCTTTCCCTCGGCCGACCCGGCGCAGCTGCGCGCCGGGCGCCAGGCCAACGCGGACCAGATCGCGGCGATCCGCGAGTCGCTGGGGCTCGACAAGTCGGTGCCCGAGCAGTTCTGGATCTACATCAAGGGCGTGTTCACGCCGCTCGACCTGCCGGGGACCGACGCCCACGGGCCGCTCTACTTCGGGCGCAGCTATCAGTCGAACGCCGACGTCAAGGACGTGATCAAGTCGCGACCTGCCGGCGACCGTGATGCTGGTCACCGGCGCCGTGATCGTCTGGCTGGCGATCGCGATCCCGGTCGGGATCATCTCCGCGATCAAGAGCCGCTCGCTGCTCGACCGCACGACGATGGTCACGACGCTCGCCTTCATCTCGGCCCCGGTCTTCTGGCTCGGGCTCGTCGCCCTCTACCTCTTCGCCCAGGACGTCGGGGTGATCCCGATATTTCCCGGGATCGGCAGCTACGCCCAGGCCGACGACTTCATCGGCAAGGTCGGCTCGATGCTGCTGCCGTGGGCCGTGCTCGCCGCCGCGACCGCGGCGATCTACGCCCGTTACCTGCGCTCGCAGATGATCGACGTGATGGGCGAGGACTACATCCGCACCGCCCGCGCCAAGGGCCTGCCCGAGCGGCGGGTGATCATGCAAGCACGCGCTGCGCTCGCGCGATCACGCCGATCGTCACCCTGCTCGGGCTCGACGTCGCGGTACTGCTGGCCGGCAACGCGATCCTCACCGAGACGGTGTTCAACATCCCCGGGGTCGGCGCCGAGACCTTCAACGCGATCAAGCGCTCCGACCTGCCGATGATCCAGGGGATCACCCTGTTCGGCGCCTTCTTCATCGTCACCCTCAACCTGGTCGTCGACATCGCCTACGCCTACCTCGACCCGCGGGTGCGTTACCAGTGAGCACCTCCGAGCCGCTGCTGCAGCGTCGAGGACCTGAAGGTCCACTTCGACACCGACGAGGGCGTCGTCAAGGCCGTCGACGGCGTCTCCTTCGACGTCGGCCGGGGCGAGATGCTCGGGATCGTCGGCGAGTCGGGCTCGGGCAAGAGCGTCGCCAACATGACGATCCTCGGGCTCACCCGGGCATCGAACGCACGAGATCTCCGGCCGGATCATGTTCGAGGGCCGCGATCTGGTCGAGCTCGACGACGACGACCTGCGCGAGATCCGCGGCAGCCCAGATCTCGATGATCTTCCAGGACCCGCTCTCCTCCCTGCACCCCTTCTACAAGGTGGGCAAGCAGCTGGTCGAGGCGATCCAGGTGCACCAGGACGCTCGACGACAAGGCCGCCATGGCGCGCGCGGTCGAGCTGCTCGGCCTGGTCGGGATCCCCGACGCCGAGCGCCGCGCCGGCGAGTACCCGCACGAGTTCTCGGGCGGGATGCGCCAGCGGGCGATGATCGCGATGGCGCTCACCAACGAGCCGAAGCTGCTGATCGCCGACGAGCCGACGACCGCGCTCGACGTCACCACCCAGGCGCAGATCCTGCAGGCTGATCGAGCGCCTGCGCCAGGAGTTCGGGATGGCGGTGATCATGATCACCCACGACCTCGGGGTGGTCGCCGAGGTCGCCGACCGGGTGAACGTCATGTACGCGGGCCGCGTGGTCGAGTCGGGAACCCTCGAGCAGATCTTCTACGACCCGCAGCACCCCTACACCTGGGGCCTGCTCGGGCTCGCTGACCCGGATCGACAAGCCCGCGGCTCGCCCGCCTGGCGCAGATCGCCGGCCAGCCGCCGTCGCTGATCGCCCTGCCCGAGGGCTGCTCGTTCCGCTCCCGCTGCCCGCACGCCTTCGACCGCTGCACCGAGATGCCGCCGCTCGAGGAGCGGATCCCCGAGCGCGGTCATACCGACCGCTGCTGGCTGCCGCCGGAGCAGAAGAAGACCCTGCGCGTGGTCGGCACGGGCGAGATCGGGCTCGAGGAGCCGGCAGCGTGAGCGACGCGAGCGCGCAGACGGGCGTGAGCGAAGCGCCGGCGCCGAGCGCGACCCCCACGCCAGCCGGCAACGGCGGCCCGATCCTCGAGGTCGAGCACCTGGTCAAGCACTTCCCGATCAAGGCGGGGATCCTGTTCGACCAGCAGATCGGCGCCGTGCAGGCGGTCGACGACGTCTCGTTCACCGTCAACCGCGGCGAGACGCTGGGCCTGGTCGGCGAATCGGGCTGCGGCAAGTCGACCCTGGCCCGCTCGATCCTGCAGCTGATCGAGCCGACCTCGGGATCGGTGCGCTTCGAGGGCAAGGAGATCACCGGGCTGCAAGCACGGGAGTCGCGCAGCCTGCGGCCCGCAGATGCAGATGGTCTTCCAGGACCCGTACGCCTCGCTGAACCCGCGCAAGCGGATCGCCCAGATCATCGGCGACCCGATGCGAATGCACAGGATCGTCGATCGCTCGGGCGTGCGCGACGAGGTCCGCAGAGCTGCTCGAGGTGGTCGGGCTGAACCCCGAGCACTACAACCGCTTCCCGCACGAGTTCTCGGGCGGCCAGCGGCAGCGGATCGGGATCGCCCGGGCGCTGGCGCTGAAGCCGAAGCTGATCATCGCCGACGAGCCCGTCTCCGCCCTCGACGTCTCGATCCAGGCGCAGATCATCAACCTGCTGGAGGACCTCCAGAACGAGTTCGGCCTCACCTACGTCTTCGTCGCCCACGACCTCAGCGTCGTCCGCCACGTCGCCGACCGGATCGCGGTCATGTACCTGGGCAAGATCGTCGAGATCGGACCCGCCGACGAGGTCTACGACAAGCCGATCCACCCCTACACGCTGTCGCTGCTGTCGGCGGTGCCGATCCCCGATCCCGCGCGCCAACGCCGCCCGCGAGCAGATCATCCTGGAGGGCGACGTTCCCAGCCCGGCGAACCCGCCGCCGGCCTGCCGCTTCCACACCCGCTGTCCGCGCGCGACCGAGATCTGCTCCGAGGTCGAGCCGCCGCTCGTCAACTACGGCAACGACCACTGGGCCGCGTGCCACCACCCGGTCGGCCGCGAGGCCCGCGAGCAGGCCGCGCCGACCGCGTCGCAATAACGGCACACTCAGCGTCTCTCCCGCGCGCCCGCGGCCGCCACCCTGGCGCGCACGATGCTCGAAAGCGGATCTGGTCGCGGAATCCGCGACAAGGCGCGCACTCGGCCGGATGAGCGGATCGCTGCGGCCGCGGCCGACCGCTGGGGCGTGTTCTCGCTGCGTGAGCTGCTCGCGTTTGGGCTGACCCGCGACGGAGTGATGCGCCGGGAGCGATCGGGGGCATTGGTTCGCCTGTATCGCGGCGTCTACGCGCTCGGCTGGCTCGCGGACGCGGCAGAGGCGCGGGCGATCGCAGCGGTGAAGGCGGCAGGTAACGGAGCCGTCTTCAGCCACCGCGCGGGAGCGTGGCTTTGGGGGTTCGTGGAAGGCGACGAACCCAGGCCCGAGATCACCGTTCCCAGCCCAAGAACGCCCGCAGTGCCACGCGTCCTCGCACATCGCTCCCAACGCCTCGACCCGCGCGACCGCACTCGGCACCGCGGCGTCCCGATCACCACAGCCGCTCGCACGATCATCGATCTCGCCTCGGTCCTCGAGGAAGGCGCGCTGCGCCAGGCGGTCCGCCGGGCGCAGGGCCTGCGACGGCTCAGCATCCCGAGCCTCCTGGCTGCCATGGAGCGCCTTGGACCTCGGCGCGGCTTCGCCACCCTGCGGCGCATTGTCGCCACCGGACCGGCGCCGACCAAGACCGTCCTCGAAGACGTGCTCCTCGATCTGCTCCTCGCGGCCGGCTTCGAGCATCCCGACGTCAACCAGCCGCTCGTCCTCTCGGGCCGTCGCGTGATCCCAGACTTCCGGTGGCCGCGGCAGAAGCTCGTGATCGAGGCCGGGATCGCGTGGCACGACCGCGAGCTCGACGCCGAACGCCAGGCGCTGCTCGAGGCGGCGGGCGAGCGCGTCCTTCGCGTCACCTGGGAGCAGGCCGTCGGGCAGCCGCGGGCGACCGCCGCTCGAGTCGCCGCGGCCGGCGCGCCGCGCTCTGACCGAACTCTTACCTCGACGCAGCCGCCGCGCTAGCGGTTGGGCTACGCTGGCTCCGAGAGAGGAGCCGCCGCCAGGGCGGCACGAGAACTAGGGAGTGGATATGCGTATCAGCCGTCTGTTGGCCGTCGCCTTCGGGATCGCCGCGTTCGCCCTCGGGCTCACCGCCTGCGGCGACGATTCGGGCGATAGCGGGGGCAGCTCGGACACGGTCATCCGCGGCACCACCGACCAGCCGGTCTCGTTCGATCCGGCCGGCGCGTACGACCTCCCCTCCTACGACATCATCTACAACGTCTACCAGAACCTGGTCCAGTTCCCGCCCGGCGAGACGAAGCCCGTTCCCGAGGCGGCCGAGTCGTGTGACTTCAAGGACGAGGTGACGTACGAGTGCAAGATGCGCTCCGACGGCGTCTTCTCCGACGGCTCCCCTCTCGACGCCGAGGACGTCGTCTTCTCGTTCGAGCGCAACGTCGAGATCGCCGATCCGAACGGCGCCTCCTCGCTGCTCGCGAACATGAAGAGCGTCGAGGCGCCCGACAAGAGCACGGTGGTCTTCAACCTCGCCGAGCCCGACGCGACCTGGCCCTCCGTAATGGCGACCGCTTCGTTCGCGATCGTCCCGTCGGACTCGTTCCCGGCCGACAAGCTCCAGGACGACGCGAGCGTGATCGGCTCGGGCCGCTACACGGTCGAGCAGTACGAGCCCGGCCAGCAGACCGTCCTGCAGGCGAACTCGGAGTACAACGGCGAGGACCCGGCGCAGACGCAGACGGCGATCACGCAGTACTTCGACAAGGCGTCGGCGCTGAAGCTGGCGATCGAGTCGGGCGACGTCGACATCGCCTACCGCAGCCTCTCGCCGACCGACCTGGAGGACCTGAAGAGCGCGGAGGGCGTCAACGTGGTCCAGGGCGAGGGCGCGGAGATCCGCTACATGAACTTCAACCTCGACCTGCAGCCCGGTGACACCGACGAGGAGAAGACGGCGATCCGCCAGGCGGTGGCGCAGACGATCGATCGTCAGTCGATCGTCGACAACGTCTACAACGGCACCGTCAAGCCGCTGTTCTCGATGATCCCGTCGAGCCTGCCGTTCGCGACCGAGGCGTTCAAGGACAAGTACGGCGAGACCGGCGACCCCGACGCCGCGCAGAAGATCCTCGACGACGCCGGGGTGCAGACGCCGGTGCCGCTCGAGATCTGGTGGACGCCGTCGCACTACGGGCCGGCGTCCGGCGACGAGTACGCCGAGATCAAGCGCCAGCTCGACGAGTCGGGGCTGTTCGAGGTGACCCTCGAGTCCACCGAGTGGAACCAGTACTCGGAGGCGGCGTTCACCGACAAGTACCCCGTCTACCAGCTCGGCTGGTTCCCCGACTACCCGGATCCCGACGACTACGTCGGCAACTTCCTGTCGAAGACCAGTTTCCTGAACATCCACTACGACAATCCTGAGGTCAACAAGCTGCTGGCCGAGGAGAAGGCGTCGACCGACGACGCCGTGCGCCAGGCGGCGTTCGAGCGGATTCAGGAGATCTCGGCGGAGGAAGCCCCCAACATCCCGATCTGGGAGGGCGACCAGGTCGGTGCGGCGGTCGACGGCGTCGAAGGGCTCGAGGACACCTTCGACCCGGCGTTCATCTTCCGCTGGTGGCTGATCACCAAGGACTGACCGACCAACCGCATAGACGCGCCTGATGGCGCACGGGACGTCGCTTCGGCGTTACGCGCTGACCCGCCTGGCGCTGGCGATCCCGACCGTCCTCATCCTGCTGACGATGGTCTTCCTGCTGATGCGGGTCGCTCCCGGCGACCCGATCCAGTCGGCGCTGGGCGGCCGGCTGTCGCAGGAGGAGCTCGACGAGCGCCGCCACGCGGCCGGGTTCGACAAGCCGATCCTCGAGCAGTACGTCGAGTACCTCGGCGACGTGGTCACCCTCGATCTCGGGACGACGCTGACGGACAACCGCACGGTCACCTCGATCCTGGTCGACAACGGCAGCGCCACGGTCGAGCTGACCTTCTGGGCGTTCATGATCACGCTCGGGGTCGGAATCCCGGTCGGCCTGCTGGCGGGGCGCTACCGCGACGGGCCGATCGACTTCAGCGGCCGGATGTTCGGGATCATCATCTACGCGACCCCGGTCTTCTTCCTCGGCTTCCTCGCCCAGATCTGGATCGCACCCGCGCTCGGGTTGCCGACCTCGGGCCGGGCGAGCCCGATCGTCGACTTCGAGCTGCAGAAGACCACCCACTTCTATCTGATCGACACCCTGCTCGACGGCAACTGGGACGCGTTCTGGGATTGCGTCAGGCACCTGATCCTGCCGGCGGTCACCCTCGGCCTGGTGGTCAGCGGGGTGATGATCCGCCTCGTCCGGGTGAACCTGATGCAGACGATGAAGGGCGACTACGTCGAGGCGGCACGGGCGCGCGGCGTCTCCGAGCGCCGGGTCGTCCTCCACCACGCGTTCCGCAACGCGATGGTCCCGGTGATCACGATCGCCGGCCTGCAGTTCGCGATCCTGCTCGGCGGTGCGGTGGTCACCGAGCAGACGTTCAACTGGCCGGGGCTCGGGGCCGAGCTGATCCGCTACCTCGACGAGCGTGACTACATCGCCGTGCAGGGGATCATCACCGTGTTCGCGCTCGCCGTCGTCGTGATCTCGGTCCTGATCGACATGGTCGCAGCACTTATCGACCCGAGGGTGCGCTACTGATGCGGGTGCCGCGCGCGCTCAAACCGGCGACCGAAGCCCGCGGGCTGTCGAAGTGGATCCTGATCGCGGGGATCGTCATCGTCGCGTTCTTCCTCATCCTGGCGATCTTCGCGCCGCTGATCGCGCCCTACGGCTTCGACCAGTTCAGCGCCGACGGGACCCGCTTCCCGAAGCAGGCCCACCCGGACTCGACGCACCTGTTCGGGACCACGGTGCAGTCGACCGACGTGCTCTCGCGGATCATCTGGGGCTCGCGGACGGCGATCGAGGTGGTCGTCTTCGCGGTCGTGATCTCGCTGCTGGTCGGAGTACCGCTGGGCCTGATCTCCGGCTACGTCGGCGGCCGGCTCGACCGTGGGCTGGTCCTGATCATGGACGCGCTGTTCGCCTTCCCGTACATCCTGCTCGCGATCGTGATCGCCTTCCTGCTCTCGAACTCGATCGGGCAAGGGGTCTTCTCGGCGGCGATCGCGATCACGGTCGTCTACATCCCGCAGTACTTCCGCGTCGTCCGCAACCACGTGATCAGCGTCCGGGAGGAGAACTACGTCGAGGCGGCGCGGGCGCTCGGCGCCCCGCGGCGGACGATCATCACCCGCTACGTGTTCAACAACGTGATCCAGAACGTGCCCGCGATCGCGACCCTGAACGCGGCCGACGCGATCGCCACCCTGGCGGCGCTCGGCTTCCTGGGCTATGGGATCCAGCCGAACGAGGCCGCCGAGTGGGGCTACGACCTGCAGCGGGCGATCGACGACGCCGGGGCCGGGATCTGGTGGACCGGCCTCTTCCCGGGACTGGCGATCGTCCTGCTGATCACCGGCTTCACCCTGGTCGGAGAGGGCATCAACGACACCCTCAACCCGCTGATCCGCGAGCGGCCGATCGACCCGCCCGAGATTCCAGACGAGGAGGCGAGCCAGGCTCCTTCCCCCGGCCCGACGGGACCGCCGCTGGGCGCGACCGAGATGCGAGCTTCGGAGGTCGACCGTGAGTGATCAGGGCCCGGTCCTGGACGTTCGCAACCTGCGGGTCTGGTACGGGACCGGTGGCGACCCGGTGCGCGCCGTCGACGGAGTCTCGTTCGCGATCAGCCGCGGCGAGACGCTGGGGCTGGTCGGCGAGTCGGGCTGCGGCAAGTCGACTCTGGGGCGCGGCATCCTCGGCCTGCTGCCACCGAACGCCAGCCGCGCCGGCGAGGTCCTCTACCAGGGCCGCAACACGGTCGGGCTCGATGACGACGGACTCCGCGGCCTGCGCGGGCCGGAGATCGGGCTGATCTTCCAGGAGCCGATGACCAGGCTGGACCCGCTGCACACGATCGAGAGCCACTTCCTCGAGACCCTGCGCACGCATCGCCCGGACATGGAGAAGGAGGCGATGCGCAAGCGGGCGCTGGAGACGCTCGCCCGGATGGGGATCCCGCCGACCAGGTTCAAGCAGTATCCGCACGAGTTCTCCGGCGGGATGCGCCAGCGGATCATGATCGCGCTCGCGCTGGTGCTCGAGCCGAGCCTGCTCATCGCCGACGAGCCGACCACGGCGCTCGACGTGATCGTCGAGGCGCAGATCCTCACGATCCTCGCCGACCTGCGCCGCAACTTCGATACCGGCCTGCTGCTGATCACCCACAACCTCGGGATCATCGCCGAGGCCTGCGACCGCGTCGCGGTCATGTACGCGGGACGGATCGCCGAGGAGGGCGAGGCCCGCGAGGTCTTCTCCGAGCCCGCCCACCCCTACACGCGCGAGCTGCTGCGCTCAACGATCTCGCTCGAGACCACGGGGCTCAACTACATCCCGGGCGCGCCGCCCGACCTGATCGACCCGCCGCCGGGTTGTCGCTTCCACCCGCGCTGCCCGAACGCGATGCAGGTCTGCCCGCAGCGCCACCCGCCGGAGGTCCGTACCGAGGCCGGCCAGCGGGTCGCCTGCTGGCTGCACGGGCCCGAGGACGAGATCCCGGAGGGCGGCAAGCAACCGCTCGAGCGCGAGGAGATCGCGATCGCGGAGGAGGCGTGATGGAGGGCGACGCGCTGATCGAGGTCCGCGACCTGCACACCCACTACTCGGTGCGCGGCTCGTTCATCGACCGCTTGCGCGGGCGGGAGTCGGGCTCGGTGGCGGCTGTCGACGGGGTCAGCTTCGACCTGCGTCACGGCGAGGTGCTCGGCCTGGTCGGCGAGTCGGGGTCCGGCAAGACCACCCTTGGCAGGACGCTGCTCGGCCTGGTCGAGGCGACCGGCGGCAGCGTCAAGCTCAGAGGCGAGGAGATCACCGGCCGCAGCGAGACCGAGATGCGGGGGCTGCGCCGGCGGCTGCAGATCGTCTTCCAGGACCCGCACGCCTCGCTGAACCCGGCGATGACGATCGGCGCCTCGGTCGGCGACCCGGTGCGCTTCCACGGCCTCGCCTCGAGCAAGGCCGAGCGCGAGCGGCTGGTCGCCGAGGCGCTCGAGCGGGTCGGCCTCGCCCCCGCGGCGCAGTTCGCCGACAAGTACCCCACCGACCTCTCGGGCGGCCAGAAGCAGCGCGCGGTGCTCGCCCGGGCGCTGATCCTCGGTCCCGACATCCTGGTCGCCGACGAGCCGGTGTCGATGCTCGACATGAGCGTGCGGGCGAAGATCCTGGAGCTGATGATCGAGCTCAAGACCGAGCTCGACCTCACCTACATCTACATCACCCACGACCTGGCGACCGCAAAGTTCTTCTGCGACCGGATCGCGATCATGTACCTGGGCCGGATCGTCGAGCTCGGCCCGGCGGAGAGGATCTACGCCGACCCCAAGCACCCCTACACGCAGTCGCTGCTGCGCGCGATCCCGGAGCCCGATCCGCGCCGCAGCATCCCCCGCGACCTGCCTCGCGGGGAGATCCCGGACGCGGTCTCGCCGCCGCTCGGCTGCCGCTTTCACCCGCGCTGCCCGCGCGCCTTCGAGGTCTGCGGCTGGGAGAGCCGCGACCTGCGGGCGGCGCTCGAGAACCGGTGGACGCAGCTGCCCGAGGAGGATTACGAGCGCGAGCGCGAGATGATCGGCGACCTCGGCGAGCTCGATCAACCGACCTTCGACTCCCGGCTGCCCGCCGGCCACGGTCACGACGGCCAGGACGCAGCCGAGGTGCTGGCCGCGATGCGCTCAGCGGCCCCCGACGACCCGCTCTGGAAGGGGGTCGCAACGACCGAGGTCGCGGACGACGGCGTCGAGGTCGAGTTCCACCACGGCGCCGAGCCCCGCCGGCTCGAGGTCGAAGGCGTCGAGGTCGAGTGCCACCTGCACGACGCCCAAGCGCTCGAGGCGGCGCGGCGGATGGCTCAGCAGGCCGTGCCGATCAGCCCGCCGAGCTGACAGTAGGCCGGCTTCAGCGAGAGGTCCTCGCGGATCACCCCGGTCTGGTTCCAGTAGGTGCTCTCGAAGCCGACGTCGTGGAACCGGTGGATGACGAATGCCCTGACGTCATGCCCCTCGATGGAGCGGTAGACGCGGGCCAGCTCTTGACCCTGGTTGTCCAGCGTGACCCCGGAGGTGCCGTCGCTCGAGAGGCCGAACTCGGTGATCCAGAGCGGTTTGGCCGCGTCGGCGTTGGCGTCGCGGGCGGCCCTGACCTTGTCGAGCCGCTTGGCGACGTTGTCGACCAGCGGCACCGCGGTGGTGTACGGATGGGTCGCGATGCCCTGGAAGTAGCACGCGCACGTGGAGGAGTAGAGCTGGCGCAGATACTCCGCCGCGCCGACCGTCGTCGCGGTGTTTCCTGCCGGAGCGAGCCCGCCGACCAACACGGGCTTGGAGCTGCGGGCGGCGCGCACCCCCTCGTAGGCCGCCTTCAGCACCGCCCCGTAGCGCGTCGGGTTCGGGGCCGGGTGCCAGTAGCGACCGAGGTTCGGCTCGTTCCAGACCTCGACCGCCCGCACGTTCGGGTACCGCGTGATCGCCGTCCGGACGAACTTCTTCCAATCGGCGTCGTACTTCGGCAGCGGCGGGTACGTGCACCCGGACGGGTCCGAGCAGCTTGCCGCCGGATCACGCGCCCAGGTCGGCGCGCTGAACAGAAGCATCACCGGCTGGGCGGCGTGGCGCTGCATCGCCGCGTACTTCCCGTCGGACTCCTTCCAGTCGTATTTGCCCCTCGTGCGCTCGACCTTCGACCAGAGGATGTGAAAGCGATTCGCCGCCAGCCCGGGCGGCTCGATCGCCCCGGCCAGCTGCAGCTGCTGGTTGCTGAGCTCGGGGCTCCAGCCCCACCCCCAGCCCCATTCCTCGTTGAAGCCCCACGGGACCGTCGGCCCGCCCGGACTGCCGGTCTCCGTGAGGTGTGTGGCCGAGGCCGAAGTCGCCGCGATCAGCGCCACCACGGCAGCGGCCAGCACCGCCGACCATGAGCGCACGACAATCGCCACCCGGTCAACCTAGACCGGCGCGGGCGGGCGCGCATCAGTAGTTCGCCGAAGGATGCGCCCCTGGCGCAGCGGGCCGCCCGCTCGCGGGCGGCCCGTCGACGCCTCAGGCGCTGTGAACCGACTCTTGCCGGTTAGACCCGCGTCGTGCTGGCGCCGCCGCTAATCCGCGGCCACAGAAGCAGGACGAGTCCGATCAGGATGCAGGCGATGCCCAGTGCGTAGTGCACGAGGATCGCGAGCACGATCCCGATCACGATCAATAGCAGTGATAGTTCCATGCCGGTGCGCTACCCGGACTGGGGTACGGAAAACGGGATTGGCCGGATGTTGAGAGGCCTTAACCGGCGGGTTCAGGCGTGGCGGGCAGGTTCTCGTCCTCGGCGCGATCGTGGAACAGCCCCGTGCCGCCGCTCGCCGTCGACGGCCACCAGACCCGGTCGCCGAGCAGCTCGACGGCCGCCGGAACCATGATCGTGCGGACGATGAAGGTGTCGAGCAGGATCCCGAGCGCGACCATGAAGCCGAGGTCGAACGTGTACGTGACGGGCAGGGTCATCAGCACCGAGAACGTCCCGGCGAGGATCACCCCGGCGCTCGTGATCACCGGCCCGGTCGCCGAGATGGCCCGCAGCATCCCCTCGCGGGTCCCGTGCGTGCGCGCCTCCTCGCGAACCCGCGCCATCAGGAAGATCGTGTAGTCGATCCCGAGGGCGACCAGGAAGATGAAGGCGAAGGTCGGGATCGAGGCGTCGAAGCCGGCGTCGCCGACGACGAAGCGGATGAACAGGACCGAGAGCCCGAGCGTGCACAGGAACGAGAGGATCACGCTGGCGATCAGGATCAGCGGTGCGACCAGCGCCCGCAGCAGGATCGCAAGGATCAGCGCGATCACCAGCAGCGCGATCGGCGCGATCAGCCTCAGGTCGCTTTCGATCGCCTGGTCGAAGTCGTACTGCGTCGCCGAGCCACCACCGACGATCGCGGTCAGGCCAGGTCGCAGGTCGCTGATCGCCTCGCGGATGCTCGGCACGACGTCGAAAGCGGACTGGGTGAACGGATCGCCCTCGAGGATCACGGTGATCGTCGCCATCCGCCCGTCCTCCGACAGCTCGAGGTCGGACCCAGAGGAGGGATCGGACGCCGGGGTAGGCGTCGCCGACGCGACGCCGTCGACCGAGGCGGCCTGCCGGGCGACCGCGTTCACCTCGAACGAGTTGACCGGCCCCTCCTCGTTCTCGACGATGATCGTGGTCGGGAACAGGACGCCCGCCGGAAACGCCTGCTCGAGCAGCTCGAAGCCCTCGACGGACTCAACGGATTTCTTGAAGAAGGTGGTCGTCGAGTAGTCGACCTTGTAAGCGATCAGGCCGAGCGCGCCGCCAACGAAGATGATCGAGGTCGCCGCGAGGGCCACCCCGGGGCGCTGCAGGACGCGGTCGCCCAGGCGCCGCCAGATCCCCTGGCGCTCGGTGACCTCGTGGTCGGGGTCGTACTCGACCACGCCCCGTCGCGGCCAGAAGCCGCGACGGCCGAAGATGGTCAGCAGGGCGGGCAGCAGCGTGAGGCCGGCGACCATGCCGCAGGCGACGCCGATGGCCGAGACCGGGCCCAGCGTGGAGGTCAGGCGCGCGTCCGCGAGCATGAGGGTGAGCATCGCGAGCGACACCGTCAGCCCGCTGGCCAGGATCGTCGGACCGGTGCGGCGCACCGCCCGCGCCATCGCGTCGTGCTTGTCCTCGATCCGTCGCAGCTCCTCGCGGTATCGGGAGACGAGCAACAAGCAGTAGTCGGTGCCGACCCCGAACATCAACACGATCAGGATCGATGTCCCGTTGGAGGAGACGGTCGCCCCACCCTTCGCGGCCAGGTAGACGAAAGCGGTCGCCGCCGTGTACGCGAAGAAGACCACGATCAGCGGGGTGAGCGCGACGAGCACGGCGCGGTAGATCGCCCCGAGCAGGACGAGCACGAGCAGGGTCGTCGCCAGCAGCAGCTTCGCGTCGAAGTCCGCGAAGACCTCCTCGGAATCCGCCGAGAACCCGAGGTCGCCAGTGACCAGGATCCGCATGCCGTCGGCCTCGTCGCCGGTGACGTCGCGAACGTTCTCGCCCCAGTCGGCCTGCTCTTCGAAGTCGGTCGGCACGACGAGCACCGTGTAGGCGAGGTCGTCCTCCGGAGCCACGAGGTCGGGCGGGGAGCCGGGCGCGAACGGAACGATCGGCTCGCGGGTGAGCGGCAGGTCGTCGTCCGGGAGGTTCGCCAGCTCGTCGGCGTCCGCGGCGATCTTCTCCTTGTCGGCCGCGGTGAGCCCGCCGTCGCGCTGGTAGACGATCAGGCCCTGGGTCGTCTCGCCGCTCGCGAAGTCCTCGTCGAGCGTCTTCACCACCTCGGTCGACTCAGCGCTCGCCGGCAGGAAAGAGGTCGTGTCGTCCTCGGTCTCGTCCGTGAGCTTCGAGCCGAGCGGCATCAGCGCCGCGAAGACGACGACCCAGATCCCCAGGGTGATCCACTTGCCGCGACGACCGCTGACGAAGGAAGCGAGCGCTCTCAAGGCGCCGAGGGTAACGGCCGCTCCCGGGCGGTTGTGTGATCCGCGTGTGATTGGCGATTCGATCTTGACATGTGACTAATTAGTCACCTATCATGTACGTCATGGACGCGGTCTTCAAGGCACTCGCCGACCCGACGCGACGCAGCCTGCTCGACGCGCTCTACGAGCACGACGGGCAGACGCTGAGCGCGCTCGAGCGGCGGCTGCCGATGACCCGCTTCGGGGTGATGAAACACCTGCGGGTCCTCGAGGAGGCGAATCTGGTGACCACGAAACGCCGGGGTCGCGAGAAGCTCCACTTCCTCAATCCCGTCCCGATCAGGCTCGTCCACGACCGCTGGGTGAGCAAGTACGCCGAGCCCTGGGCCGCCGCGCTCAGCGGACTCAAGAAAGAACTGGAGGCATGACGATGGAAGGCACCGCGAAGCGGCCGTGGACGGCCGGAAGCGACGAGAAGGTCTTCGAGATCTACATCAAGACCACGCCCGAGAAGCTCTGGGAGGCGATCACCGACCCTGAGCTGCGAGCGAAGTACTCGTTCGGCAGCGGGGTGAAGTCGGACTGGACCCCGGGCTCGGGCTACGAGGCCATCCACGCGTCGGGATTCCCGATCTCCGAGGGAGAGAACATCGAGGTCGATCCGCCGCGCCTGCTCGTGCAGAGCTTCACCGCGCTGTGGAGCGAGGAGGTGAAGGCCGAGGGACCGTCAACCGTCACCTGGGAGATCGAGCCCGTCGGGACCTCGTGCCGGCTGACCGTCACGCACTCGGGCCTCGGCCCGGACGCGAACAGCGAGCTCTACGGCGGCTGGCCGATGATCCTCTCCGGCCTGAAGACGCTGCTGGAGAGCGGCGAGCTGCTCGACACCCCGGGCTCGCTGCAGTACGCGGACGCCGGTTAACCGGGCTCGGTCGCCGGGCTGCGTGGGTCGACGAGGATCTTCGCGTGCCGCTCCGGATCCGCCAAGGCGGTGAAGGCGGCGTCGACGCCCTCGAGGCCCACGCTTCCGGTGACCAGCGGGCTCGGGTCGACGACGCCCTCGGCGAGCATCCGCAGGGTGTCGCGGAACTCCAGCGGCGTGTAGCCGACAACGAACCGCAGGTCGATCTCCTTGTTGATCGCCATCGCGGGCATGAACGTGTCGGGACCGACGCAGACGCCCACGACGACGACGCGCGAGAACAGCGGCGCCGCGTTGATGATCCCGTCGATCACGCCGGGCACGCCAACGCACTCGAAGATCACGGGATGCTTGGGCTCGGCGATCCCGAGCCGCTCGCCCAGGCGCCAGACGTGCCACCAGCCGACCGGCAGGCGGTGCAGCTTCTCCACCGAGCCGACGGCGAGCTCGAGCACGGCGGGCATGTCATCGAGCAGGTCGCGGCCGCCGCGGATCGCGTCGAACGGCGAGCCCTCGGCCGGGTCGACGACGACGTCCGCGCCGCAGCGCAGTGCCAGGGCGCGCCGCGCGGGCGAGAAGTCGCTGGCGATGACCGTCCGCACGCCTTCGGCCTTCAGCATCAGGATCACCGCCAGGCCCACAGGCCCGCAGCCGATCACCACCGTCACGTCGCGCTTGCGCACCTCCGCCCGGCGAACAGCGTGCCAGCCCACCGCCATCGGCTCGGTCAGCGTCGCGACCTCAGGGGCCAGGCCGTTTGGCACCGGGAACATCAGCGACTCCTGGACGAGGAGCTGCTCGGCGTAGCCGCCCGTGGCGTGAGTGGAAAGCCCGATCGGGTCGATATGCCCGTTCTTGCGCAACAGCGGGAAGCGCCACGACCGGCGTGCCGGTCGGCACCGTCGCACGCGAAGCCGGCCCGTACTCCGCGACCTCGCCGCAGAACTCGTGGCCGAAGACGACCGCTCGTGCGAGCGGCCGAAGCGGTGGTAGCCCCCGCGGACGCCATCTCCGCCCAGTCGTCGATGCCGTGACGAGCGTGGAGATCGGACCCGCAGATCCCGCAGCGCAGCGTCTGCAGGCGGACCTGCCCTGGGCCCGGATCCGGCTCCGGCAGCTCGGCGACCTCGAGCTCGGCTTGTTGCAGACGACGGCCTTGATCGGAGAAGTATCGCCGACCGACGTAACGCCGCCGTCGGGAGGGCTCCCGACGGCGGCGTGATCCTCGTCTCGCTGACCGCTAATGGTCCGCCTGCGGCGCGCCTCGCGGCGCTCCCTGCAGCGTGGGCGGGGCCTTGGTGGGTTCGGCCTGGGCGGCACCACGGGCCGTGTTAGACCTGCCCGGCACGTAGCAGTACTGGTCTCCGACGATCGTGTTCGGGTTGGTGTCGGCCCAGCCGTACTCGGCGGCGGTCCACCCGGACCAGGCGAACTTGGTCTGCATCTTGGTGTACACGGCGTACCAGCCGGCGGGGACGGCCCAGGTCCACCCGCGGCGCGGAGTCCAAGTGCCGCCGTAGCGGACGAGCTCCATGTCGGCCGGGCGGTAATACACGAAGCGGTAGCCGTTCCAGCGGTAGAGCCACGCGTTGGCGTAACTCGTGGACGGGTTGTTGAAGTTGTAGGCGGCGTTGGGGGCGGTGGAGCCTGTGGCGAGCCCGTTACAGGCCAGGTAGCCGAAGCTGAAGACGTGGTTGGCCTCCGCCGCCGACGGGGCGCCGAGCCCGGTCATCATCGCGCCGGCGACGAGCAGGACGACCGCTCGGCGCGGCATCCTGGTCCGCGTGTTCGACACTGCCTTGGTCGTGTTGGTGGTCATCGGGTTCCTTTCCGTGGGGTGGACGATCGACATGAGCCGACTCTAGGTTCGGCCGCGCCCGCCGTCGTTCACCCGGGCGACAGTGCGAGTGTCAAGCTCGCGACATACCCGAACGGCCGGTCGCCCGCAGCGCGTCGCGATCCACGACAACGGTGGCCCCGCGCTGCCGCCGAACCGTCCCACGGTGCTCCTGCTCCCCGAGGACGCGGTTGACCGTGGCTCTCGACGTTCCCGCAATCGTCGCCAGGTGCTCTTGGGTCAGCGGGATCACCGCCGCCTCACCGTCCTCGCCGTAGAGGTCGGCCAGCTCCGCGAGCCTGCGCAGGAGACGATCCTCGGCGGGAACGAAGAGCGCCTCTACGACTCGAAGTGAGAGGCGCTCGATCTGCCGGACGAGGGCGCGGATCAGGGCTTCGTCCACGGAGGGATAGACCCGGCGCAGGCGGACCAGATCGGTGTGGTGGATCGCGCGCGTCTCCGCGTTCTCGAGCGCCGCCACCGTCGCGGTGCGCAGGGTGTCCGAGCCGAGCAGCGCCAGCTCCCCGAAGAAGGCACCGGGCCCGATCACTGTGTAGGTCACCGTCTCGCCCAAACGGGTGCTGACCTGAACCGCGAAGTGGCCGCTTGCGACTAGGTGCAGCGTGTCGGCCGGGTCGCCGTCGTGAAAGACGACCTCCCCCCGCGAGAACTTGCGCCGCCGAAAGCCTGAGAGGATGCCTTGGAGATCCTCATCCGCGATCCCTTCGAACAGCGGCCACCTCATCGCTCGACCGCCACCACCGCCGGCAGCGGCTCGAGCAGATCGCGCGCATGGGCGAGCAGCGGCTCGGCCGCGAGCTGTGCGCCGATCGCGAGGGCACGCTGCAGCCACGTCGCGGCCTCCTGGGAACGATCCTGATCGCGAAGCCACTCACCAAGGTCGGTCTGCGCGCGGGCCAGCCAATACGGGTAGCCGAGCGCCCTGAGGCCGTCGATCGCGTCGGTGAATCGCGCTTCGGCGTCCTCGCCGCCCCGGGCGCCGGCGAGAAGCCCCTGGGCGTGGGACAACTCGGCCCGCAACAGTGGGGGAACGAGGCCGCGCGGCTGGTTGGCGAGCATCGCGAGGAGCTGCTCGGCCTCGTCGAAGCGCCCGAGCTCGAGCGCCGACCGAAACGCATCCGGCCACGCGCGCCGGACGCCCAAGCTCGATGCCCCTTCGATCGCGAACGAGGCGCGCACCGCGCCGGCGAGCAACTCGAAGGCCGCGTCGAGCTCGCCTTCGCCGCGCGCGATCAACCCCGCGATGCTCTGGTAGCAGGCGCGGTGCTCGGAGTTCTCGCTCCGGCGCCAGGCTTCCATGCGCGCGAGGCCCGAGCGTGCCGCCTCGAGCCGGCCCCGCATCACCTGGAGGAGTGCGAGCTCGTCATTGACGTACTCGGTGTCGGGACGATCCTCGTCCCCCTCCAACGCAGCCAAGGCGAGTTGCTCGTTTTCCTCCCAGCGGCCGAGAATCAGCAGCGCGCTCATCAGGTTCGCGATCGCGACGCTCTCCGCTCCGCGATCGCCCAGTCTGCGTGAGGTCGACAGCGCCGCCTCACACAGCTCGAGCGCCCCCGGCATGTCACGCATCAACCTCAGATCCGCCGAGTTGATGTAGGGGGCGGCGCGCAACGGCAAGCGGTGGCGCTCCCCGATCGCGATCGCTCGGTCGTAGAGGGCGGCCGCCTCTTCGAAATGGCCCATACCGTGGGCTCGGCGCCCCTTCAGGTCCAGCGCTCGGCAGGTGACCGCGGGCAGCTCCAGCGCTTCGGCGGCGGCCAGCGCGCGCTCGATGGCCTTCCCCGCCTCTTCGGGATCCTCGCCCTTGGCGAGCAGCGCGCCGGCAAGCTCGGAGCTGAGCTCCGCTGTGTCGGGGTCCGGCTCCGCCGAGGCCAAGACCTCGAGCGCCGGACGCATCGCGGCGATCGCCTCGTCGGCCCGCCCGAGGAGCGACAGGGCCGAGCCGACCAAGGTCGCGACCCTGGCGGCATCCCGTTCCCGTCCCGCGGCGGTGTGAGCGGCCGTCACGTCCGCGCACAGATCGAGCGCCGCTTCGTAGCTTCCGTTCAGCAGGGCCATCCGGGCGGCGCCCTCGAGCAGCTCCGTGCGCTCGGTCTCCACGGTGGCGAGTTCGCTCGCGGTGCGCAGGGCGCGCTCGGCGGCGGCTGGGGCGCCGACGGCCTCGGCCCGCTGGGCCGCCCGCCGGAGCGCGGCCAGCGCGCGCTCGCGCAATGCATTGCTGCCGGGATCCTCCCCGCCGGCGCGGTAGGCGTCGAGAAGGTGCGCCGCGACCGCCTCGACAACCTCCTCGCCCTCGTCCGCGAACGCCTCGCGAAGATGCTCTGCAGCGGCCAGGTGGCGCGGGCCGCGCTCGCGCTTGGGGATCATCTCGTAGGCGACGGCCCTGAGCATTCCCTGGGCGAACGCGTACTGACCGCGGTCGGGTGAGAGCGGATCGGTGCGGATCGTCATCACCTCGCTGCGGACCAGCGACGCGAGCACCTCGTCCAGGCGCTCGGCGGCGACGTCGGCGAGGGCCGCGGCGCTTGCTCGCGGAAAGCTGCCACCGAAGACGGCCATCGCCTTGACGAGCTCTCGCTCCTCCTGCGAGAGCTCGTCGAGGCGCGCCGCGAGCAGCGAGCTGAGGCTCGCCGGCACGTCGAGATCGCCAAGGTCGCCGAGCAGACGCAGCCGACCGTCGCTTTGTGCGAGCACCCCCCGATTGGCGAGCGCGAGGACGGTCTCGACCGCATAGAGCGGAACGCCTTCGGCTTGAGCGACGATCTTGCGCAGGGACCGTTGCGGGATGTCGGCCACGAGGCCCTCCAGCAGGTTCGCGATGTCGGCGTCATCGAGCGGCTCGAGCGGCAGGGCGGTCGCGGCGCGGACTCCGCGGGGCCATGACGGACGCCGCTCGGAGAGCTCCGGACGTGCGAAGGAGGCGATGAAGATCGGATGATCCGCGGTCCAGTCGAGCAGCTGCTCGATGAAGTCGAGCAGCCCGTCGTCCGCCCACTGCATGTCCTCGAAGAGGAGCACGACCGGCTCGTGCTCGCTGAGACGCTCGAAGAAGAGGCGCCAGGCCGCGAACAGCTCGTCGCGCCCGAGCCCCGGCTCCGGGATCCCGATCAGGACTCCGAGCGCGGGGGCGATGGTCTGACGCTCCTGCGGGTCCCCGATCCACTCCGGTAGGCCGGCGGTCAGCTGCGCGGAGGCCTCCTCGACCGAAGCCTCCTCGGCGATCCCGAAGCGCTGCCGCACCATCTCGGCCAGCGCCCAGTACGCGATCCCCTCACCGTAGGAGAGGCAGCGGCCCGAGTGCCACAACACGCTGCCGACCAGCCCGTCGACGTAGTTCGAGAACTCGGAGCCCAGACGCGTCTTGCCGACGCCCGCGGCCCCCGTGATCGCCACCAGACGGGCGCCCCCGCGGTCAACGGTCGCATGGAAGAGATCCTTGATCAGGCGCAGCTCGGCATCGCGCCCGACGAACGGCACCTCCAGCCCGGTTCCCCGCTGGGCGCCGGCGACGCCGGCGACCGCCCGGAGCGCGCGCCACAGCCGCACGGGTTCGGCCTTTCCCTTCACGGAGCGTGACCCCGCGTCCTCGTAGCCGATCGCCGCCGAGGTCACCTGCCGAGTGACCTCGTCGACGAAGACACTGCCGGGATCGGCCACGGACTGGACTCGTGCCGCCGTGTTGACGCGATCGCCAACCACGAGGCCCTCGCCAGGGTTCGTCGCCGAGGCCGCCTGGCCGGTGACCACACCGGCCCGGGCGCGCAGCCCGGGCGCATTGGCCTCCGCGCCGAAGACACCGACGGCATCGACCAGCTCGAGGGCCGCTCGGACCGCCCGTTCGGCGTCGTCTTCATGTGCCACCGGCGCTCCCCAGACCGCCATCACCGCATCGCCGATGAATTTCTCGATCGTTCCGCCATGGCGGCCGATCACAGTCTTGGCCTGGTCGAAGTAGTGACCGAGGAGCTCACGGGCATCCTCCGCATCGCGAGATTCGGCGAGGCTCGTATAGCCGACGAGATCGACGAAGAGGACCGAGACCGGCCTCAGCTCAGCCGCGGCGGGGACTGCTTCCGCCGGTGGTGACGGCGGGGCCGGGGGCGCCAGCGCCGACCCGCAGCCGGCGCAGAACCGCTGGCCGATTTCATGCTCAGCCCCGCACGACGAGCAGCGCCGAGGCAGGGGCGCACCGCATTCGACGCAGAACTTCGCACCCTCCTTGATATCCGCCTGGCACGCTGCGCAGAGCATCGCTTCCTCTCACCGAAAGGCTCAGCCTATCCGGCGCGCCCGAGCACGAGGGATCGATCGGAGACCCAGCGGAGGGGGTGGGATTCGAACCCACGTCAGACCGAAATGGCCTGAAACGGTTTTCGAGACCGCCGCATTCAACCGCTCTGCCACCCCTCCGGATGACGCTTTCAAAAGGCTAGCGGCGGAGCGCGAGCTCAGGGATGAGGGCTGCGGTCGTGGTGCTCGGGCGGCTGCTCGCACAAGCGTGCGACGGTGAAGTGGCGGCTCGCACCGCCGCCGGAGTCGCCGGCGACAAGAATCGCCGTCGTCTCGGACGCCGCGAGGTCGCGAACCCTGCCCCGCATCCCCGTCACGAGTACGCCGTTGCCCGCAAAGTTGCGATCGCGGCTGCCGTCGGGCTTGAAGCGCGCGAACGTCCAGTTGCGGTCCGGCATATCGGCGTCCCCGCCGATCACGGCTCGCCCGCGCCCGTCACTGACCATCGCCGACGCGCGCACGCACGGGCCTGACCGATCGCAGGCCGCGCCGGTCTCTCCCGCCGCGTTGACGAACGTCATGCCCCGCTTCGAAAACGTGCGGTCCATACGCCCGTCGAGCAGTAGCCTGGCCAGCACGAATCCATCGCTTCCCCGGCCCGTAACGGGCCGGCTGCCGCCGATCAGGTACCTGCCGCCTGACGACAGGATGCCGGCCAGCATTGCGTGGCCGCCGAATGACCGCTTGACCAGGCCGTCGTCGCCGAAATCCGAATCTGCGGCTCCCCGTGAGTCGAACGCCGCGAGCGACGCTCCACCCGCCGTTACCCCGGTGGCCGCGAGTACGAGCCGCCCCCGGTGCGCGACGAGGCCGCGACTCAGGACAGTCCGGCCGAGCTCATTGACCGCCCTCCCGCCTGCGCCGAAGCTGGGGTCCAGTCGGCCGTCGGCGAGCAACCGCGTGACGACGAATTTCGTGCCGCCGGGGACGCCTCGCGACCTCGCCCGCACGGTGCCGCCGATCGCGATCGCTTCGTTATCCGGTAGCGCGAGCTCGCGGCCGACCACGCCCTGCGGCAATGCCGCGACGCCACCGCCACCGAACCGCGCGTCGCGGCTGCCGTCCGGGTTCAGACGCATCACCCGCCCCCGGGCGAGCGCGACGATCCGGCCCTTGTCATCGATCGCCAGATCGCGGAAGTCCGCAGCCGGAAAGCGCGCGATGCCCCCGTTCGCGAACAAACGATCAACCTGACCCCAGCGCGTGAGCCCGACGACGATGCCGCCGAGCCGCTCGGTTGACCCGGCGGCGACGATCCGGTGCTTCGACTGAACGGCGATCGCCTCCGCCGATCCCGTGCTTTCGGGATCGATCATCCGGATCCCGCCGTCGCCGAACCGGGGGTCGATCGGTGCGGCTCCGGCGACCGGCGGCGCGACGGAGAGCGCAAGCGGTACGGCAGCCAGTATCCCCCGCACGAACAGCGCGCACGAGCGCGTCATCTGCGACTCAGGCCCGGCTCAGACGCTTCACCGGCGGCTCACTGCCGACTGCCCTCCCAATCGACCTTGTCACCGCCCTTCGGCTTGTACCAGCCCTTGAACTCCTGCCGCCGCGTTCCGTGCTTGAAGTGGATCTTGAACTTCCCGCGACCGTCGCAGTTGTATGAGCCCTCGAGCACGTTGTCGTCATCGACCGTACCCCCGAGGCTGCCGTCGGCGCCCCGGTAGTGGCCGTTGACCTCCTTGCCTTTCTGGTTGAGCTTGATATTGCCGTGGATCCCAGTAGTGCTCCACACGCCGTCCCAATCAAGTTCCTCGCCGGGGACGCGGGCGTTCGGCGCGCCGCTTGCCGGCGCGATCGCCGACGCCAATACGAACAGCCACGCGAGCACGAGCGCGAAGCCGAGGACAAAGGGAACGATGCGTCTCCTGAACGTCACGAACCGATCGTCGCGATCTGTGCTGACCATGGGGCTCCTCTCCGAGTGGCGACCGCCTTCCTTGGGGTCGGATCGACCCTACACCCGGAATCGCGCCCGTCAAGGCCTGGGCGCGAACGCCCGCTCAGGCGCGAACGCCAGGCCCGGTGGTCGCGTAGCCGAGGATCTCGACCACCTGCTCGGGGGTCTCGGCGACCGCCATCGCGGCCCGGTCGACCTCCTTGAGGGCGTGGGTGAGCTCGGGATCGTGCAGCGTGATCAGCGGCTTACCGAGCGCCGCCGCATAGCCGGCCTCGAACGCCGCGTTCCACTGCCGGTACTTGTCGCCGAAGCGGACCACGACCAGGTCGGCGCGCCGCAGCAGGGTCTGGGTGCGGACCGCGTTGACGCCCGCGCCCTTGTGGTCCTTCCAGAATCCGTCGGACTCGGGCCCGAGGATCTCGACGCCGACATCGTCGGAGGCGCCGTGGTCGGTCACCGGCGCCAGCAGCTCGACCGGCAGGCCGACCGCGCGGATGCCCTCGGCGATCCGCTCGCGCCAGTCGGAGTGGATCTCCCCGGAGAGGTAGACCTGCCAGGTGTATGTGCCGTTCTGGGCCATCGCCGCGATCTTAGCCAGGGGTCAGCCGCCGGCGATCGCCGGAGCCGTCGCCGTGTTGCGGCGGTACATGAGCCGCGCGAACAGCCCGGCGGAGATGAACATGAAGGCGCTGTAGACGGCGGCGGGGATCGTGAGCACGTTCGAGATCGAGGACCCGATCGCGATCGCCAGGGCGGCGTTGTGGATGCCGAGCTCGATCGCGATCGCGGTCGACTGCCGGCCGTCGAGGCGTGCGACCTTGGCGATGGAGAACGAGACCGTCATCGCCGCAAGGTTCAGCAGGATAGCCGCGAGCGCGACGTCGTCGAGGTTGTCCAGCACCCGCTCGTTCTCGGCGACGATCGCTCCGATGACGACGCCGAGGAACAGGACGAGCGCGATCCGCTTCACCCTCGGCTCGAGCTCGGCGACGCGCGCCGGCGAGCGCGAGCGCAGGTACATTCCCAGCGAGAGGGGGACGACGGTGATCCCGAGCACGCGGACGACGACGCCCAGCATCTCGACGTCGTCGTCGAAGCCGGTGGCGCCGAAGTGGTTGATCCCGAGCTGGAGGAAGAGCGGCACGGTCACCACGGCGGCGACGCTCGAGACGGCGGTCATCGTGATCGACAGCGCGGTGTCTCCGCGGGCGAGGTGCGTGAGCATGTTCGCCATCGTGCCGCCGGGCGAGGCGCCGAGCAGAACCAGGCCGACGGCCAGTCCCGCCTCGAGCGAGAGCAGCTCGGCGATCCCGAACGCGAGCGCCGGGGAGATCAGCGCCAGGTTGAGCATCCCGATCCCGACGCCGCGCGGGTAGGCGAACACACGGCGGAAGTCGGCGACCGTCAGCGACAGGCCGAGGCTGGTCATGATCACCGCGAGGGCGACCGGGAACAGGACGTTGGCGAAGAGGGAGTCCTCCACCGGCGCAGCCTATTTGGGGCTTCGACCCCCGCGCCGCAGCATCCCGGCCGCTCAGCCGGCGACGATCCGGTCGCGACCGCCTTCCTTAGCCGCGTACAGCGCCTTGTCGGCGCGGCCGAAGAGGCCGTCGGCCCCCTCCTGGCCATCCCACACCGCGAGCCCGGCCGAAACCGTCTGCTCGGCCGGCGTTGCGGCACGGAGGCGCTCGATCAGCCCCGTCGCGTCGTCGAGCTCGCAGCCCGGCAGCGCGATCGCGAACTCCTCGCCGCCGTAGCGGGCTAGCACGTCGGTCGCCCTCAGCTCCTGCCGCCAGGCGGCGGCGAGCTGCTTGAGCAGCCGGTCGCCCGCCTGATGGCCGTGAATGTCGTTGTAGTCCTTGAACCGATCGAGGTCGATGATTCCGACGCTGAGCGGGATCGACTCGCGTCGCGCGCGCGCGAGCTCGCGGTCGAGCGACTCGTCCCAGCAGCGGCGGTTGGCAAGGCCGGTGAGCTCGTCCGTGCGCGCGACCTCGGCCAGGGTCGCCATCAGCTCGGCCCGCTCTCGGGCGATCGACGCCGACTCGTTCGCGATTCGCCGGACCCGGCGGACGAGCGAGTCGATCAGGAAGGCGGCGAGGACCACCGTCCCGATCGTCGTAACCCACCGAGCCAGGGCCGCGTTCTGATCCTCCACCACGAGCAGAACCCCGTAGGCGACCGCGACGGCGACCAGGTACAGGAGGGCGATCCGGCGGCGGAAGAAGAACACCACGTAGAGGCCGATCCACACGTAGAAGAGGCTGTAGAAGCCGCTCGGGTCGTGGCTGTAGTAGGCGGCGCGGGTGACCGCGAGCACGCCGAGGGCGACCATCGCGTAGATCGGTCCCATCCCCCACCGCCTCGAGGCGACGAGCGAGACCACCGCCCCGGCGTAGGCGAGCGCGATGTTGCTCCACAGCGCCTCGTCGTTGAACGACTCCGGGTGCGGAAGGATCACGGAGAGGGCGCCGATGGTCGCGCCGGCGCCGTAGAGCACCGCCAGCATCACCCACATGAACCGCGGGCTGTCGATCTCTCGGTCCGCTACGGCATCCGCGCGCACCTCCGAGCCCTCTCCCATCCAGCCGACCCTAACGCGGCCGGCGGCCGCTGGGAAGGGGCAACCGTTCGGACGCAGGCGGGCGGCCCGCCGGTATCTTCAGAGCCGCTCCGGGACAGGTGACCGAGTGGCTTAAGGTGCGCGACTGGAAATCGCGTGGGCGGTGCAAGCTGCCTCGTGGGTTCGAATCCCACCCTGTCCGTTCAATGGGCGAGGGGAATCGATGAGCGAGTACGCAGTCGCCGGCCTGGAGGACATCGCCGAGATGACCGACGGCCGCGAGCCTTGGCGCCCCGTGCGCCACCACTTCGGCATCACGTCTTTCGGGATCACCGCCTGGACGGGCCGGGCGGCGGGAGACAGGATCATCAACGAGCACGACGAGGCGGGAGAGGATGAGGAGCTCTACTTCGTCCACAGCGGCCGAGCCACGTTCGAGCTCGACGGCGAACGCGTGGATGCGCCGGCCGGGACATTCGTCTTCGCCCGTCCGGGCGTGATGCGGACGGCGTTCGCCGAGGAGCCTGAGACGACGATTCTCGTGGCAGGGGCCAGGCCGGGGCAGGTCTACAAGGCCACCGGCTGGGAGCTCTGGGCCCCGGTTGGGCGGCTCTACCAGGAGGGGCGCTACGCCGAAGCGGCCGACCAGGCTCGAGACCTGGCCGCGGCGCACCCGCAGTACCCCGAGCTCCTCTACAACCTCGCCTGCTGCGAGAGCCTCGCCGGGCGCAAGGCCGACGCGATCGAGCATCTGCGGCTCGCGATCGAAGCTTCGGACGACGTTCGGTCGTACCTGGCGGAGGACTCAGACCTCGACCCCCTCCGCGAGGAACCGGAGTTCCAGGCGCTACTGAGGAGGAACGATGAGCAAGCTTCGATGTGACATCTCGGTCTCGCTGGACGGTTTCGTCGCCGGCCCGAACCAGAGCGAGGAGAACCCGCTCGGCGAGGGCGGCGAGGGGCTCCACGACTGGGTGGTTTCGCTGGCCGAGTGGCGCGAAGCCCATGACAAGCAGGGCGGCGAGGTCAACGAGAGCACACGGGTAGTCGAGGAAGCGCGCGAGAACATCGGGGCCGGCCTGATGGGCCGGAACATGTTCGGGCCCGTCGGCGGTGGTCCGTGGGGCGACGAGCAGTGGATTGGCTGGTGGGGCGACGACCCTCCCTACCACTACCCCGTGTTCATTCTCACCCATCACCCGCGTGATCCCGTGGAGATGGAGGGAGGGACCACGTTCCACTTCATCACCGACGGAATCGAGGCCGCGCTCGACCAGGCAAGGGAGGCCGCCGGCGGCAAGGACGTCATGCTCTGGGGCGGCGCCGAGGTCATCAATCAGTACCTGGCAGCGGGACTGCTGGACGAGCTCGAGCTCCACGTCGTTCCGGTGCTGCTCGGCAGCGGTGCTCGTCTCTTCGACAACCTCGGGGAGGCGGGGGTGCGGCTCGAGCAGGCCCGGGCCGTCGAGGCGCCCGGCGTCACCCACCTCAAGTACAGCGTGGTGACGTGAAAGGGTCGTCGAGCGGCCGCGAATCGAGCGTGAGGTCAGCGCTTTAGACGAGACCTCGTGCCGCCCACGCCCGGGCCGTCACTGCGAACGGTGCCGGCGGCAGCCTCTCCCTGCAGAGCTCGCGCAGCCGAGCCAGCCGCGTCGGGTCGAGTCCGGCCGCGAAGCTGCCAGCGGGGCCCACGCCGAGCATGAACGGGGTCCACCAATCCTCGAAGCTCGGATGCTCGACGCTGATCGAAAGACGGCTCTCTTCGATTTCACGCAAGCCCGCTTCTCTGAAGAGCTGAACGAGGTGGCCCTGGCGGGCGCCCGCGAGCTGTGACTCATCCTCGACGTTTGGATCAAGTTCGTGTGCCGCGTCCCAGAACGGGCTGAGCGGCCCGCCGCCGCCGGCGTGATCCCAGACGCACGCGGCAACGACACCCTGCTTGCGCGTCACGCGCGCCATTTCGCGCAGCCCGCGGACCGGGTCTGCCATGAAATGAACGACGAGCTCGGCCAAGGCGGCGTCGAAATCCTGGTCGGCGAATGGGAGCTGTTCCGCCGTGGCGCGCTGCACGGTGACCCCGGGGTGGCGCTCTCGAGCTGCTGCAACGAACGGCTCCGAAGGGTCAACGGCCGAAACGGCGGCGGCCCCCAATCGGCTGACGAGCTCGGACGTCAATGCCCCCGGGCCGCAGCCGACATCGAGCACGCGCTGGCCGGTCGCCACCCCAGCGAAATCGGCGAGCTTCGGGGCGAGCGGCACCGAGTACCTGCCCATGAACCGGTCGTACGCGTCAGCCCCGACGGCGAAGCTCACGAGCGGAATCTATCCGTCTCCGCCACCATCCACGGCTGTCCCCGGCATCCAGCGGCGCGCGGCGATCGCGAACGCCGCGTAGCCCGCGATCTCCCCGTGCTCGATCGGCGGCTGCCTTCCCTCCAGCATGCCGCGCAGGTGGACGGCGGCGAGCAGCCACCCCGCGACCTCGGCGAACTGGAAGTACGACCGGTGACGCTCGGGGTCTCGCGCCGCGCGGGCGGCCTGGACGCAGGAAGCCGTCGCGACCGCGCCGAGGCAGCGCCCGAAGTACAAGCCGACGTCCGTCTCCGGCTCGCCGCGCCACCCGAAGGCGCGCGCCCACCGGTACGGATCGAGTAGCAGCGGGATCGCGAAGACCGGCGCGAACAGGCAGGCGAAGAAGGTGGCGAGGCGACGGGCCGGGCGGAGGTCGCTCATTGGCAACGAAGGCTAGGTGGCGGTCCGGCGGCGAGCGGCGAAGAACTCGCGCAGCAGCGCCGACGACTGGTCGGCGAGCACCCCGGCCGCCACCTCGGGCCGGTGGTTGAGGCGCGCGTCGGCGAGGATGTCGAGCACGCTCCCGGCGGCCCCCGCCTTCGGGTCGTCGGCCCCGTAGACCACCCGCGGCACGCGGGCGAGGACGATTGCCCCGGCGCACATCGCGCACGGCTCGAGGGTGACGTAGAGGGTCGAGTCCGGCAGCCGCCAGCCGCCGAGCGCCGCAGCGGCCGCGCGCAGCGCGAGGATCTCGGCATGCGCGGTCGGATCGGCGCGCAGCTCGCGCTCGTTTCCGGCGGCGGCGATCACCTCTCCGCCGCGGACGATCACCGCTCCGATCGGCACGTCACCATGCTCGGCGGCGGCCTCGGCCTCGGCCAGCGCCAGGCGCATCGGCTCCTCGTCGTGAGGCGGGTCGCTGTCCATCGACGGAGTATCGGCGAGCGGAACTTTCCGCGGCCCGCCGGTGTTCTTCGATTGGGACGACACGCCTCGGCCGGTCCCGGCGGATGAAGCTTTTCGGACTCAGAACCGTGCTCACGGGCGCCAGCCTGACCCTGGCGCTCGCCGCTGCGCCGATCCCGGCGGCGGCCCGTGACGCGCGCGCATACGTCCCCGGCGAGGTCGTGGTCGGCCTGGACGGCGGCGGTTCGACCGTCGCCGAGCTCCCGTCCGGCACCTCGGTGGCCGCTGGGATCGCCGCTCTGGAGCGCGAGCCCGGGGTCCGCTCCGCGGCCCCGAACTGGATCGCGCGCGCGTCGCTGACGCCGCTCGACCAGGGATCGGCGGGCATCCCCGGGGGCTGGGTCGCCGACCAGTGGAGCTTCCTCGGGCGGCCGGGCGGCGTCCGGGTGTCCCGCGCGTGGGACCGGCTGCTGGTGGCCGGGCGGCCGGGAGGCCAGGGGGTGACCGTCGCGGTCGTCGACACCGGGTTGGCCTACGAGGCGGCGCCGGGATACGCCCCGAGCCCGGATTTCGCGGGGACCCGCTTCGCGCCCGGCATCGACCTCGTCGACGACGACGCGCAGCCGCTCGACGAGAACGGGCACGGCACCCACACCGCGGGGACGATCGCCGAGCAGGTGACCGTCGGCAAGGTGTCGCCGGCGCCCGACTACCTCACGGGGATCGCCTACGGCGCGACGCTGATGCCGGTGCGGGTCCTCGACGCCGACGGCGCCGGCAGCACCGACGACGTCGCCGAGGGAATCTCATGGGCGGCCCGCAACGGCGCCGACGTGATCAACCTGTCGCTCAACTTCGCGCCCGACGTGGAACGCTGCCGGCAGGTCCCGACGGTCTGCGAGGCGATCCGCCGGGCCACCGACGAAGGCGCAATCGTGATCGGCGCCGCGGGCAACGCCGTGGAGGCCGCGGGGCGCCACCGCGCGCTGTTCCCCGCCGCGGCGCCCAAGGCGCTTGCGGTCGGGGCGACCACCGAGGACGGCTGCCTCGCCGACTACTCCTACTTCGGGGCCCGCACCGACCTGCTGGCCCCGGGTGGCGGCGCGCCCCGTCCCGTCGCCGCGCGCCCGGCGTGCATGAACGACGCGATCCCGATCGTCCAGCTCACCTACGCCTGCTTTCCGATGAACTGCGCCGGGGCCCACCGCACCTTTGCGATCCGGCCCGACGTCGGGACCTCGGTGTCCGCGGCGCACACCAGCGCGGTCGCGGCCCTGGTGATCGCCAGCGGCGTCGCCGGATCCGACCCGGGCCCGGCGCGGGTGGCACGCCGGCTGCAGTGCACCGCCAGGCCGCGGGCACCACAGCGCTACTACGGAGCCGGCCTGCTGGACGCGAAGCGCGCGGTCGACCCGAAGCGCGACTGCGACACGCCGGGCTAGGTTGTCCGGATGATCAGGACGCTGCAGGGCGCGTGATGCGAGATCTTGTTCGGCACGCTGCCGAGCAGGAAGCGCCTCGCCCCGGTCATCCCCTTGTTGCCGACCACGATCACGGTGGCTCCGATCTCCTCGGCCAGCTCGATGATCGCATCGGACGGGTCGCCCTCGCGAGCGTGGGTGCTGACGTCGACCCCCGCCTCGGCGGCCGGCTGGCTGGCGCCTTCGAGGACGACGTTGACGTCCTCCTTCGGCCCGACGGCGTAGGCGACGTCGCCAGGAATCTCGCCGGCCTCCTCGCGCACCTGGCGCGCGGAGACGGGCTCGTACGCGCTCACGATGTCCAGCTTCGCCCCGGTCGCCCTGGCGAGCTCCGTCGCTTGGCGCACGGCCTCGGCCGCAGTGTCTGAGCCGTCCGTGCCGACAACGATCCGCTCGAACAAAACGACCTCCTTAGGTCCCGATTGCGGGCCCATACTATCCCGAGCGAGTCCGATGCCCGCCAGTTGGCGCTACCTGATGATCATCACGGTGATCTGCCTCGTCGCCTCGATGGTGATCGCGGTGATCAAGCTCACCTGACTGCGCATAGACTGACGCCCCGATGGCCACGGTCGAAACCGTCACCGGCGCGATCGACGCGGACGAGCTCGGCACGACGCTCATCCACGAGCACCTGCGGACCCGCGACGAGGCGGTACACGAGCAGTGGCCGCAGGCGAAGGCCTCGGGCGGGATCCCCGAGCGCGAGCACCCCGGCGACGGCTACGAGGCGGCGATCGAGGCCGCGAGCGCCGCTGTCGAGCTCGGGGTCAAGACGATCGTCGACCCGACCGCGATGTTCCTCGGTCGCGACGTCGAGTTCATGCGCAAGGTCGCCGAGCAGACCGGCCTGCAGGTCGTCCCCTGCACCGGCATCTACACCTACGACCACCTGCCGCCGTTCTTCGTCGGCCGCGACCCCGATCAGATCGCCGACCTGTTCGTCGCCGACATCGAGCAGGGGATCCAGGGCACCGAGATCAAGGCCGCCTTCATCAAGTGCGCCGCCGACGAGCCCGGCGTGACGGAGAACGTCGAGAAGGTGCACCGCGCGGCCGCGCGGGCGAGCGTCCGCACCGGCGCGCCGATCATGGCCCACTCGCGGCCGGCGTCAGAGACGGCGCCGCGCCAGATCGAGGTCTTCCTCGAGGAGGGGGTCGAGCCCTCGAAGATCCAGATCGCCCATACCGGCGACAGCGCCGACCTCGACTACATCGAGCGGGTGCTCGAGACCGGTGTCTGGATCGGCCTCGACCGCTACGGGCTGGAGATGTTCCTCCCCTACGAGCAGCGCCAGGAGACCACGCTCGCCCTGCTCGAGCGCGGCTACGCGGAGCGGGTGTTCCTCTCCGCCGACTCCTGCGGGACGATCGACTGGTTCCCGCAGGAGACGATCGAGCAGATGCTCGCCGCGGGGGCGGCGAAGGACTGGGACATCCGGATCGTCCCCCAGCGCGTGATCCCGGAGCTCAAGGAGGCCGGGATGACCGACGAGCAGGAGCGGACGATCATGGTCGCCAACCCGGTCGCCTGGCTCACCTAAACCACACAACTCCCGCGGCTGCTCGGCTTCGCCTCCGCTGCCGCGGGGTCTGACTCGCTGAGGGAAGGCAGGTCGTAGGCGTGTAAATCGCGACTTCGTCGCTACCGCCGGCGCGCCTCGCTGAGAACCGTCTCGCAGCCCCGCGCCCGGTCGAAGCGCTTCTTCAGATAAACGGTGTCGTCGCCCGGACCGCAGTTGACGCGGTCGCGCGCGCCGTGGCGGACGAGGATCACGTCGTCGCCCGGGCCACCTCGCAGGCGGTCCTTGCCGCGACCACCGCGGAGCTCGTCGTCGCCCTCGCCGCCGGCGAGGCGGTCGGCCCCGCCCTGGCCGCTCACGCAGTCGTCGCCGCCGGCGCCCTGGATTCGGTCGTCGCCGCCGTTGCCGCGAATCCGATCCGACTCCTCCGTGCCGGCCAGCTTGTCGGCGCCCCCGGTACCGGCGATCACGTTCACGCACGCGTCGGCACCACCGCCGCCGCCACCGCCGCCACCGCCGCCACCGCCGCCGCCACCACCGCCGCCACCACCGCCGCCGCCGCCGGCCCCGGGGCCGCGGTCGATCACCGCCGGGCGGCCGACGTTGCCCTGCTCGTCGACGGCGCGCACGGCGACGTAGCGCCGCGCCGCGGCGGGCAGCGCGTACGACTGCTGCTCACCCGGCCCGGCCGGATCCGGGGCGCCTGCCAGCGGGGTCGCGGCGCCGAAGCTCGCCTCGTCGATCGGGTTGTCGGAGGTGACTACCTCGTAGTGATCGGCGGTGCCGCAGAGCAGGTCGTCGCCGGGCGCCCTGAACGAGACCGACGTCGCCGTCGCGGCGGCCTCGAAGGGCGCCCCGGGCAGAGCCGCGTCGCGGTCGTAGTTGCCGGAGTTCGCGTTGTCGTGGTGAAAGCGCGGCCAGGAGGACGGCGAGCACGCCGGCGCACCGGTCGAGTAGGCGTTCAGGTAGCCCGAGCGGGTCGCTCCGACCACGACCTTGGTGGCGCCGGCGTCGACGTCCAGGGTCCCGAACGAGCCGATCAGAGGATTGGCCACCGTCCAGTCGGTCGTCACCTTGGGCCACGCCTCGCTCGCGGGCACGCCGGCGGCGTTGAACGCCTGGAGGTCCTTGCTGGCGCTGCCGCCGACGAGCTCCTCGCCGGGCAATCCGTCGATGTCGGCGCCCGGACGGCCCGGTCAGGAACTGGAGGTCGTTCATCGTCGTCGGGAAGCCCGGCCGCAGCTGGCCGCCGCCCTCGATCGACCAGGCGGCGAGGAAGTCCTGCCCGGCACGCTGGTACTCGGGGAAGGCGAGGTCGAGCGCGCGCATGATCCCCGCGGCCGGCATCGCAAAGGACGGCGAGTCCCCTCCGAGGTCGACGAACGCCGGATGGCCGACCGCGGGCAGCATCGGATGGTCGACCTGGTTCACGTAACCGTCGGTCTGCAGCGGAATGTCGCGCCCCTGGCCGTCGCGGCCGTAGCACGACTGCCCGTCCTCGTCGAGGACGTAGGCGGGGCCGTTGTTGGCGACCGCGCCGACGCGTGGCGCGGCTCCGCCGCCGCATGCGACCGAGCCGATGATCGGGTTGCCGGTGACGCCCTCGCCGACGACCGGCAGCAGCCCCGTCATCGCGATCGCGAGCTTCGCGGGCCAGCCGGCGCGGAACGGGCTCTCGCCGTCGAGCGGGGCGTCGGGATCGCCGCTCGCGTTGATCGCGTACAAGCGCGTGTTGCCGGGGTCGAGCGGCACCTCGAGGTCGTCGCAGGGATCGCCGCACTGGTCGCGGAAGGCGTCGATCGCCGTCTGCAGCTGGATGAGCAGGTTGAACGACGAGCTGTTGGCGGCGGCGGCGTTGAAGCCGCCGTCGTCGGCCGCCCGGTACTCCTCGTTGGTGCCGACGACGATCTCGGGGCGCTCGTCGGCGCCCGTGTCGTCGGCGTCGCCGTCGAGGTCGCCGACGGCCGGCGTATCGATGATCGCGCCCTGCTGCTCGGATCCGGAATCGGCGGCGAACTCGACCCGGTGGGTCGTCGGGTCGAGCGACGCGACCTTCGCCTCGTCGACGACCAGGGTCGGGAAGCCGTCGACGAGCGTGCCGTCGCGGTGCCACGCGTACACGTGGCGGTCCATCGCGGCCGCGACGATCTCGTCGCGGCCGTCGAGGTCGAGGTCGGCGAGCACCGGCGAGCCGATGAACCCGTGCTGGGTGCGGTTGGTGTTGCCCTGGCGGACGTTGACGAACGGGCTCAGGGGCTTGCCCGAGAAGTCGATCTTCGATTCGACCTGGAAGACCTCGGTGCCGTCGGCGCGCCAGCCGTAGATCTTCCCCTCCATGTCCGCCACGTAGACCTCGGGCACGCCGTCGTCGTTGGTGTCGCCGACCGCGACCGAGGCCAGCACGGCTCCGCCGAGGTCGGTCGACACCTCTCCGCCGGCGTAGGCGGGCGAGCTCGAGTGCTGCGAGACGATGGCGGGCAGATCGGTTCGGACGGGCCATCCGGGCAGCTCGGTGCCGTCCGGGCGCAGGGCGTGGACGAAGCCGTCCGAGCCGGCGAGGACGAGCTCGTTGCGGTTGTCGCCGTCGAGGTCCGCGAACGCCGGCGACGACTCGCCGTCGCCGGTCGGCGTGGCGGGCTGGGGCTCGATCGCGCCACCCGCCCTGATCGCCTTCGGGAACCCGTCGAGCATGTCCTGGTCGCGGTGCAGGTACGCGGCGCGGCGGTCCTCGCCGGTGACCGCCGACTCCCGCCGCGCTGGACGGAGGCGACGACCTTGACCACGAACCCGTACGGGTCGGTGGCCGGGCGGCCGCTCGAGGTCTGAACGCCGCTGGCGCCGCTCTCCCGGCCGTGGAAGTCGGCGGCGGCGCCCTGCTGCGCGTCGATCGGGAACAGCGCCTTCAGCGTCGGGATCGAGACGGTCGCCAGCGCGCCGCCGAGCGGCGCCGTATGGCCGGTGCTCCCGTCGCAGACGCCGGCCGAGGGCACGGCGACGAAGTCGCCGTCGGGCGCCTCGTCGTCGTCGGGGTAGTGGCCGGGGGCGACGAGGACCCGGCAGGTGTAGGAGTCGCCGCGGGCGTAGACGTCGCCGCGGACCTCGAACGAGGGCTGGTCGGGATCGACCTGCTCGTTCCAGGTCGGCGACGCGATCTCGACCTCCGGCGGGATCTTCGCCGGCGCCGGGTTCGTCCGGGTCGCTGCTCAGCATCTTCACCGACCGGTTGGTGTTCGCCCTGCCGTATCCGTAGAACTGGTCGTGCCCGTCGCGGGCGGGGTAGGAGAACAACGGCGGGGGCGCCATCGGCGCGCCCCGGTTGAGGATCGCCGTGTCCGCGAGCGCGCCGTTGGGGTCGGTGCAGCCCGGCGGTGGCGCCGGCAGGCTGACGCAGTTCGGCTCGGGGCCGTCCGGCCCGCCGATCCCCGGCGAAGTCGACGTCGTCGACGACCGAAGCCCCGTCGACGGTCGCCGTGGCCATCACCTGGCGGACCTCGTTCGGCGGTGATCGCGCAGGGTCCGGCTCGCCGCCCGGATCGGGTCCGTCGGTCACCAGCCGGCAGGTCGGATGCGGCGCCAGCGCACCCTTGTCGCGGGCGTTGAGCGCGGCGCTGACGATCAGCCCGGCGAGCCCCGATCCGACCCCGACCGCGTCGGACGAGCAGCTCGTCGAGGGGATCGCGAGGGTGATCTTGGCGTTGAAGTTGGTGCAGCCGTTGAAGGCGAGGAAGGACTGGTCGGGCGCGGGGATCGGCGGAGCGGGTGACCGAGTTGACGAGGATCGTCTTCGGCAGGTAGGGCTGGTTGTTGTGCTGCGCGGCCTCGTCGGCGGCGGAGACGACAACCGCGACCCCGTGGTCATAGGCGTAGTCGACCGCGTCGCGCGCGAGGCTCGAGTTGTTGAGCGTCCCGAGCGCCGACTGGATGATCAGGACGCCGTTGTCGACGGCGTAGGTGATCGCGGTCGCCGAACCGGTTGATGTCGGCGATGAAGCTGTCGCCGACCCGCATGTGGATCACCGTGCAGTTCGGGCAGGAGCCGACGTTGCGACCGTTGTCGGCCTCGGCGTTCGAGCCCTCGGCCTCGCCGGTGCCGTGGCCGTACTGGACGTCGTCGAACGGGTCGTTGTCGTCGTCGAGGAAGTCCCAGCCGACCATGTCGTCGACGTAGCCGTTCGCGTCGTCGTCGGTGCCGTCGCTGAACGCGATCAGCACGTCCTGTGGCTCGAACAGGTCCGGGTTCACGTTGTCGGCCGGACCCGGGGAGACCCGCGAGTCGCAGGCGTAGTCGCGCAGGTTGAAGACCCCGTCGCCGTTCAGGTCGTCCTCGCCCGCGTGGGTGAACGGCCCCGACGGTGAGCAGTCGGTGCCGGGTTCGTTCGGCGTCGCAAGCTCGTTGCGCTGGGGCGTCGGCAGCTCGCCGCCGTTGAGCCGCGTCTTGAAGCGCAGGTCGTTCATCGCCCCGTCGTCGTTCCACTTGATCCCCGAGTCGAGCACCGCGATCGTCACGTCCGGCCGCCCGGTGGTCGTCTGCCAGGCCGTCGGCAGGCCGGGATCGCGGTCGACGACGTGGGCGCCGCGGACGCCGCCGAGCTCGGTCGGGTGCGAGTTGACGAAGAAGTTGGACGGATCCGGGCTGGCCGCGTACTTGAACTCGTTCGAATCGCCGCCGAGGTCGTCGGGGACCTGATCCGTGAGGTAGAGATCGGTCGGGTCGGTCGGGTCGGCGCCAGGGCGCGCGTAGGGGAACGCGCCGAGCGCCGGCGGCGCTCCGACCAGCAGCGCGAGCACCGCGACGACCAGCGCACGAGACCTCACCTCGACCTCACCTTCTCGCACTTGCGCGTGCGGTCGCGTTGGCGGTTGATGAACACCTTGTCCTCGCCCGGACCGCAGTTGACCCGGTCGCGTGAGCCGCGGCGGACGCGGATCACGTCGTCGCCGGCACCGGCCTTGATCCGGTCCTTGCCGCGACCGCCCCGCAGCTCGTCGTCACCGGCGCCGCCGTCGAGGCGGTCGGCTCCACCCTGGCCGGCGACGCAGTCGTCGCCGTCCGCGACTTGATCCGGTCGGCCCCGCCCCCACCGCGGATCCGGTCGCCGCCGTCGGTGCCGGCGAGCCTGTCCTTGCCGGCCGAACCGGCGATCGAGTTGGCGCACCTGCCCCCGGCCGGCCTGGGCGGAAGCGCGACATCCTTCGCCAGCCCCCAGTTGCCGGCCTCGTCGCGGTAGAGGACCGCGGCGTGGGTGGCCGAGCCGAGCTGACCGGCGCTGAGGGTCGGTGGATTGCGTGCCCCCCGCGGGCCCGTCGGCGGGTCCCTCCGCGATCGACCCTGCCGTCGGCGGGGAAGTCGATCGGGCCGTCGCGCGACGACCACCCGGTACGCCTCGGCGGCGGCCGCAGAGCCAGTCGTCGCCCGGGACGCTTCCAGCTGAGCGACGGCGGAGCCGCCGGCAGCCTCGGTCGCGGTCAGGTCGCCGTACGGTCCCGGGCGGGCGCGCGTCGGTGCCGTAGTTGGCGGTCCCGTGCTCGTCGTGGTGGAAGGTCCACCACTCGTCGTTGCGAGTCGCCGCAGGCGTCGACGCCGGTGTCCCAGAGGAACGACCAGCCCTCGCGGGTGAGCGTGGTGACGTCGAGGTCGCCGTCGCCGTCGGCGTCGCCGACCGAGGGCGTGGCGTAGATCCAGCCGCCGGTGAACTTCGGCCAGCCCGCGGCCTCGAGGCCGCTCGGGCCGTAGGCGTGCAGCTGGTAGAGGCCGGTCCCGTAGAGCGCCTGGCGCTCGGGGCCGGATCCCGCGACGCGGGCGATCGACGGCTGCGAGACGAGCTGGAAGTCGTCGGTCGCGCGCGGGAAGCCCGGCTGCGCGAGGCCGGTCGACGGGTCCCAGGCCTGGACGACGTGGCTGAACGGCAGGTTCTGGTTCGGCGCGAGCAGGTTGGCGGCGCCGTTCAGCGTCAGCCCGCCCTTGATCACGAGCGGGGTGCCGTCGCCGGCGAGGTCGCCGATCGACGGGTAGTCGGCGAGGTTGAGCACCGGGCCCTGGTCGGGCGAGTTCGCGGCGCGCGTTCTGCGTACGCGGCCTGCTCGGCGCCGTCGCCGTCGACGACGAGCCCGCCGATCCCCGTACCCGCGGTCAGACGAGACCTCGTCGTCGCCGTCGCCGTCGGCGTCGAGGACGGCGGCGTCGTGGCCCGGCAGGACCAGCGGCAGCAGGTCGCCGGCGGCGACGCCGACCCCGACCGGCCAGCCGTCGACCGGGGTGCCGTCGCCGTGCAGCGCGTAGACCGGGTTCGAGCCGGTCGCGGAGCCGAGCAGCGAGTTGAAGATCTCGAACAGGTTGGTCGGGAACTGCGGGTCGCCGGGGACGACCTCGTTGGTGGCGATCACGATCTCCGGCGGCGCCGCTCGCCGTCGAGCTGGGCGATCGCCGGCGAGGTGACGATCTCGGCGCCGTCGGCGCCGTCGCTCTTCGAGCTTGACCGGGAAGCCGGGCAGCGAGTCGCCGTCGCCGTCCCAGGCGTAGACGTGCTGGTCGAGCGAGCCGGCGACGATGTCGAGCCGCCCGTCGCCGTCGAGGTCGGCGAGCGCCGGCGAGCCGAAGAAGCCGCGCTTGATGTGGTTCTCGGAGGTGATCGCGCGGTCGGCCGGCGTCGAAGCACGGATGCGGCGCGCCGGTCACGCACGGGTCCGAGAGCGCCGGGTCGATCCGGACCGGGAAGCCGGCGAGCGGCGTCGCCGTGGCGGTCCCAGGCGTAGACGTGCTCGCCCGCCGCGTCGACGATCTCGGGCGCGAGGTCGCCGTCGATGTCGCCGATCGCGGGCGCGCGCAGGGGCTCGCGCGGCGGCGGCGATGCCCGCCGGTC
The DNA here is from genome assembly GCA_963811505.1 of uncultured Solirubrobacterales bacterium. Taxonomy (GTDB): domain Bacteria; phylum Actinomycetota; class Thermoleophilia; order Solirubrobacterales; family 70-9; genus WHSW01. Next base: position 91,189 of record CAWERC010000004.1, read on the forward strand.
CCATGCCTGGCGGCGAGCGCCGCGGGCTCGGTGGGCACCGGCTGGCCGCCGTTGAAGCTCGCCAGCGGCGTCCCGTCGGAGTCGAGCGCGTAGAGCTCGCCGCTCGTCGTCGGCTGGATCACGTCGAGGGCGTTGTCGCCGTCGAGGTCGTACAGGCGCGGCGGCGCCTCGCCGCCGGAGCCGGTGACCAGGTCCGCTGCCGACGAGCCGCTGCCGACCGGGCGCGGCCAGCCGGCGAGGTTGCCGTCGTCGGCGTAGGCGAACAGGGTCTTGCGGTAGCGGCCGAAGTTCTGCGCGTCGTCGGCCTCGTGGACGGTGAGGCGGATCTGGAAGGCGTGGCGCTCGGGATCGGGGTCCGGGTAGGGGTCGGCGGGCCAGGCGCCGTCGGCGACGCTGCCGGCGGGTCGCCCGGCGTCGTTCGCGACCTGCCGTCGCAGTTGCTCGCCAGGTCCTGCGAGCGAGCGCCTTCGAGAGCGTGCCGATCAGGCCGTCGACCGTGCCGGTGCCGCTCGCCCCCGGCACCGGGTCGAACGCGGCGTCGGGCGCGTCCTGGCCGCAGGCGTACTCGAGCTCCCAGGCCCCGACCCCGGCGTCGGAGTGCGGCGCCGCGGCGTGAGCCCGCGACCGGCGATGCCCGCCTCCGGGACGCGATCGACGTTGATCGGCGCGAACCAGTCGGGCGAGTCGATCTGGGCCTCGGGCGGGACGCAGTTGGCCTCCGCGGCGCCGCACGGAGGGGCGCCGACGGCGTGATCGTTAGCGATCCGCGCCATCGCCGCCGGCGAGGTTGACGCGCCCGTAGCCGAAGTGCGGGTCCCAGCCCGGCGTTCGCCTTGTCGGGCAGGCCGATCGCGCCGGTGTTCTGCGGGCAGCACGTCCTCGGCGGTCATCGTCAGCAGCTGGCGGATCTCGTTGCCGGAGAGCGGGTTGCCGTCGCCGAACCGCTCGCGCCCGTAGGAGGCGAGCAGGCCGGCGGCGCCGGAGGCCTGGCCGGTGTTCTCCGAGCCGGTCGAGCCCATCAGCACGATGTCGGCCTTGCCGCCGTACTGGGTCAGGTTCGAGTTGCGGAAGAAGCTGGTCGTGATCGGCTGCGCGGTCGGGGTGATGCCGAGATTGGTCGCCGAGCAGGCCGAGCAGCTCGTCGCAGCCCTCGGTGAACTCCGGCGGCGGGCTGATCACGTCGCCGATCCCGGGCAGGCTCCCGGGCCCGTCGCAGGTGTCGTAGGGCGCGGTGTCGGGCAGCGAGCCGGCGACGTAGATCGCCTCGTTGTAGTTGGTCGGGTAGTTGTGGTTGGCGCTGTTGATGTCGGAGGAGACCAGCGTCAGCGCGACGCCCGTGCTCGTCGGCGTGCTCGAACGCGCGGCGGGCGAACTGCGTGTTGCCGAGCGCCGCCGACCGCGCCCTCGACGACGCTGGCGCCGTTCTCGGTCGCGTAGAGCGACGCCCATCGCGTAGTTGTCGATCGGGACGACGAAGGTGTCCCAGACGCGCAGCGGGATCATCTGGCAGTCCGGGCAGACGCCCGGGCTGCCGGCTGGCGTTGTCGGTCGCGGCGAGCGCCTCGCGCGCGCGGCCGGTGCCGTGGCCGTTCGCGCAGCAGCAGCTCGAGGCGTCGAAGGGGTCGTTGTCGTCGTCGAAGAAGTCCCAGCCGGCGATGTCGTCGACGTAGCCGTTCGCGTCGGCGTCGGTGGCGTCGGAGAAGGTCGCGATCAGGTCGGAGCCGTCGAGGATGCGCGTCCGACTCGCTGTCGCCGGCGTCGATCGCGACGCGCGGGTCGCAGGCGTAGTCGCGGACGTTGACGGCGCCGTCGCCGTTCGCGTCGTAGGCGGCGGTGAAGGTGCCGCAGTCCGGCGTCCCCTCGCGCGGCGGGCCGGCGATCTGCGGCACCGGCAGCTCGGCGTGTTGAGGCGGACCTTGTCGACCAGCTCCGCCTCCTGCCAGCGGATCCCGGTGTCGAGGATCGCGACCGCGACGTCGGGGTCGCCGGTCGAGTACTTCCACGCCGTGTCGGCGCGGATGCCGGCGATCTGGGCGCACTGGTGGATCGCCGTCGAGCGTGTTGGCGGCCTGGCCCTGCGCGTCGAGCTGCGCGCAGTCGACGTACATCGTCGGGGCCGCGCCGTGCAGCTGCGGCGGCACCGGCGCCGTGTTCGCGGTGTCGGGGCTGAAGCCGAAGAGGCGGTAGTCCTCGTTCGCAGTAGCTGTCGCAGTCGAGCAGCGGCGTCTCGGCGTCGTCGAGCTCGCAGCGGTCGAACTCGGGTCGTTCGGCGTGTTGGCGCGCGGGCTCTCGCCCGGGTCGTTCGCCGGGGAAGGCGGCGACCGCCAGCGCCGGCAGCGTCAGGCACACGACCGCGATCGCGGCCGCCGACACCCCCCGGCGTCCCTGCGTCCACCCCGATCCCATCTCTCGCGCGCGAGAGTAGACCGCGCCGACTGGCTGGTGCGCCAGTTCTACGACGGGGACGGCCTGCTCCCAGTCGGCGCGGTAGACCCGGTGGGTGCCCGGCGAGGCCCTTGAGCTCGAGCTCGCGGCCGCCGTCGAAGCGGACGCCGCCGTCGCCGTCGCCGTCGTCGTGCTCGGCGCGCTCCTTGAGCGCCTCGGAGACGAGGATCTCGCCGCCGCGCGCCTGGGCGGCGATCCGCGCCGCGAGGATCACGCTGCGGCCGAAGAAGTCGCCCTCCTCGCGGATCGCCTCGCCGGCGTGCATCCCCATCCGCACCCGAACCGTCTCGCCCTCGATCAGCTCGCCCTCGGCGAGCCCGCGCTGGATCGCGGCCGCGCACTCGACCGCCCGGCGCGAGTCGGGGAAGACGAGCATGAAGCCGTCGCCCTGGTTCTTGACCTCGAATCCGCCGTGCGCCGAGACCTGGCGGCGGAAGAGCGCGTTGTGGGCGCGCAGGACCTCCAGCCAGCGCTCGTCGCCGAGGCGCTCGGTCATCAGGGTCGAGTTCTCGATGTCGGAGAAGAGGATCGTCACCTGGCCGTCGGGCGCCGCGTGCGCGGCGATGTCGGGCCGCTCGGAGGCGACCTCGCCGATCATGAAGTCGATCGAGGTGCGTCGCGTCGAGCGACGCCAGAGCCCTGCGCCTCGAGCCGCGCGGCGAGCGCCTCGTTGACGAGCCGCACCATGCCGATCTCCTGCGCCGAGTCGAGCGCCTGCCCGAGCAGCTCGAGCGCCCGCTCGCGATCGCCCGACCGGTCCGCGCTCGAGCAGCAAGCCGGCGAGCCCGAAGCGGCCGAGGGCGATGAACGGCCGGTCGCCCATCCGCTCGCTCATCGCGAGCGCCTCGGTGAAGTGGCGCTCGGCGTCGTCGGGGCGGCCGTCGGTCGACCGCCAGCATGCCGAGCACGCGGGCGACCGGGCCGTAGCAGGCGGCGGCGCGGCCGGCGATCACGTTGAGCCCGTCGAACGGGAGCAGGTGCTCGTAGAGCAGCCGGGCGCGCGGGACGTCCTCGAGGAAGACGGCCGCCTCGGCCAGCAGCGCCAGGGAGATCGACCACTGCGCGTCGAGCGGCAGGTCCGCGAAGTCGTTCGCGGCAAGCGGTCTCGAACGCGGCCCGGGTCTCGTTCTCGTGGCCGAGCTCGGCGTGGGTGGCGGCCAGCGAGCAGCGCCATGCCGGGATCGCCGGGAAGCGCTCGGCGAGGTCGGTCAGGCTCGCGACCAGATTCCCGAGCTCGGCGGTGTCCGCATCCGAGCGGCGCAGGCGCCGCAGCAGCGCGATCTGGGTCGCCGTGGAACTGTGCCGCGACCGGCTCCTCGGCCCGGGTGCCCGCCTCCAGCGCCTCGTCGATCAAGCGGCTCGGCATCGTCGAAGCGACCGTCGATCAGCGCCCGCATCGCCTTCAGCAACGGGCACGTGCCAGAGGTGTGTCGGCTGGCGGAGCTCGTTGGCGAGCCGCTCGTAGGCGGCGAGGTCGGCGTCGACCTCCCCGATCTCGCCGAGCTCGAGCCGGTCGCGAAGGCGGTAGACGTGGGCGCGCAGCTCGAGCTCGCGGTCGCCGAGCCGCTTGGCGAGGTCGTGCATCTCGTCGCTCTCGCGCAGCCGGCGCCGGGTCTCGTCGGGACCGACGCCGCCGGTGAACTGGCGCCGGACCAGCGCCAGGGCCAGCGATTTCGGGTCGTCGATCCGGCGGGCCATCTCCAGCGCCTCGATGCCGAGGTCGTTCGAGCGCCCGGCCGGGTCGACCCAGTAGAGCTCCTGGGCGAGGGCGCTGAGCAGCTGTGAGCGCAGCGGGCCGTCCTCGGGGCCGACCGCCTCGAGCGCCTCGTTCGACGAGCTCGATCATCTCTTCGTCGACCACGCCGGCGACGGAGAGCAGCGTCATCCCGAGCACGGCACGCGCCATCTGCTCCGGTCGCTCGAGCTCGCGGGCGAGCGTCGCGGCCGCGTCGCAGCGTCGCCCTCGCGTCGCTGAGCGCGCGCGGCGCGTGTCTGCGCGGTCCCGAGCTCGAGCAGCAGCTCGAGGCGGCGGTCGAGGTCGGGCTGGCGCTGCAGCTCGAGCGTCTCGAGCGCCTTCGCGTACAGCACCGCCGCGTCCTCGTAGGCGAGCCGCTTGCGGGCCTTGGCGGCCGCCCGGGTGGCGTAGTCGACCGCGCGGTCGATCTGGCCGAGCGGCGCCGCCTCGATGAAGTGGTGAGCGAGCTCGCCGAGGTGGCGGTCGAGCTCGCCGGCGTAGACCTGCTCGAGCGCCTCGGCGATCTCCAGGTGCATCGCGACCCGCTTCGAGGCCGCGACCTCGGCCTGCAGCGTCTCGCGGACGAGGGCGTGGGCGAACGAGTAGAGGCCCGAGGCGCGGCTCGTCGACGAGCCGGTCGCCCGACCGCCTCGCGCAGCGCCGCCTCGATCTCGACCGCGGTCGAGGTCGCAGATGCGGTCGAGGACGTCGAGGCGGAAGTCGCGGCCGTAGACCGCGGCGATCCGGAGGACCTCGTTGGCGTCCTCGGAGAGGCGGTCGAGGCGGCGGCCGACGACCTCGCGGACGCCCTGCGGGATCGAGACCTGGCGGCGGGCCTCGTCCTCGCCGAGCCGGCCCTCGGCGGCCATCAGCCGCACGACCTCGCCGATGAAGAACGGGTTGCCGCCGGTCTGGTCGCGGATCGCCTCGGTCGAGGTCGGGCGGCGGGCGGTCGACCCCGGCGGTGAGCTCGATGTAGTCGGCGATCCCGTCCGCGTCGAGACCCTTCAGAGCGACCCGGCGGGCGCCCTCGACGCCGGCCAGATCGCCGAGCGTGTCGGCGAGCGGATGGTGGCGGCCGAGCTCGACGTCGCGGTAGGTGCCGATCAGCAGCAGGCCGGTGTCGGCGAGCCGGCGGGCGACGAACCGGAGCAGCAGCAGCGACGGCTCGTCGGCCCAGTGGAGGTCGTCGAGGACGATCACGATCGGCCGATCGCTCGACGCGCCGCCGAGGAAGCGCGGCGAACGAGTCGAAGAGCCGGAAGCGCGCCTGCTCGGTCTCCATGTCCGGCGGCTCGCCGACGTCGCCGAGGCGATCCGCCAGCTCGGGGACGATCGCGGCGACGTCGGCGGCGCGGCTGCCGAGCTGCCAGCGCAGGCCGACCGGATCGGCGTCGAGCACGTAGGAGCGCAGCGCCTCCGACCACGGCCAGTAGGGCGGCTGCCCCTCGGACTCCTGGCAGCGGCCCCAGTAGACGCGGGCCCCGCGGACGCTCGGCGTAGGTGGCGAGCTGCTCGGCGGTCCGCGTCTTGCCGATTCCGGGATCGCCGGAGAGCAGCAGCAGCCGGCCCTGACCCCCGAGCGCGTCCTCGAGGCAGGTCCGCATCTGCTCGAGCTCGGCGTCGCGGCCGACGAAGACGCCGCCGGCGAGCTTCTGCGAGCGGGTTCTCGGTCTCGGCGGCCGGCTCCTCGTCGGGGGCGCTGGCCGCGGCCTCGATCAGCGCGCCGGGCCTCGGCGGCGTTCTGCGGGTCGGTCGTCGGGCGACTTGGCGAGCAGCTCGAGGACCAGCCGGTCGAGCGCCGGCGAGACCTCGGGCCGATGCAGCGACGGGGCGACCGGCTGGGCGTTGAGGTGCTGGCCGATGATCGCGACCGCGTCCTCGCCCGGGAACGGGGGCTCGCCGGTGAGCAGCTCGTAGAGCATCGCCCCGAGCGAGTAGAGGTCGGAGCGCTCGTCCGAGCTTCGCCCCAGCGCCTGCTCGGGGGGCAGGTAGTTGACGGTGCCGACCAGCATCCCCTCGACCGCCGCCCGCGAGCGCCGGTCGGTGGTCGCGAGGCCGAAGTCGCCGAGCCGGGCGCTGCCGTCGTCGCCGAGCCAGATGTTCGCCGGCTTCAGGTCGCGGTGGATGATCCCGCGCGCGTGCGCGTGCTCGAGCGCCCGGCTGACGTCGATCGCGATCGCGATCGCCCGGTCGACCTCGAGCCGGCGGCCCTCGCAGTCGTCGAGCAGCGAGGCGAGGTCGCCGCCGCCGACGTACTCGCTGACGATGAACGGGACCCGGCCCTCCTCGCCCGAATCGAGGATGCGGACGATGTGCGGGTGCTCGCCGAGCTTGCCCATCGCCTGTGCCTCGCGGCGGGCGCGGGCGAGGACCGTCTCCTCGATCCCCTCGGTGTCGAAGACGGCGACCGCGACCTCGGCGTCGGCGGCCTCGGTGTCGCGGGCGCGGTAGACGCGCTTGCGCCCGCCGCGGCCGAGGAAGCCCTCGACCCGGTAGCGGCCGGCGATCAGCTCGGGGGCGTCGGCTGGCGGTCCCGGCGCTGGCGCGGGCGCCTCCTCCGGGGCCTCGAGGCGCGCTCCGCAGGAATCGCAGAATCGAGCGTCCGGACGGTTGACGTTTCCGCACTCGGAGCAGCGCATCCTGGGGTGAGGATACGACCGCTCGCGCTAGGATCAAGCGCCATGTCACAAGCCACGCTTCACACCAACCAAGGCCCGATCACCATCGAATTCTTCGACGACGATGCTCCGCAGACGGTCGAGAACTTCCGCAAGCTCGCCGCGGACGGCTTCTACGACGGGCTCACCTTCCACCGGGTGATCACCGACTTCATGATCCAGGGCGGCTGCCCGGAGGGCACCGGCACCGGCGGCCCCGGCTACACGTTCGAGGACGAGTTCAACGACAACAAGATCGTCCGCGGCGCGCTGGCGATGGCGAACGCGGGGCCGAACACCAACGGCTCGCAGTTCTTCATCGTCACCACCGAGGCCGCGCCCTGGCTCGACGGCAAGCACACGGTCTTCGGCCAGCGTCACCGACGGCATGGACGTGGTCGACGCGATCGAGCAGACGCCCACCGGCGCCGGCGACCGCCCGCTCGAGCCGCAGGTGATCGAGCGGGTCGAGCTCACCGAGTAGCGCGGGCGATCACGGCGAGGGCCCGTTCGGGCGACTCGTCGGCGTCGACGCGGAGCACTCGGTAACCCAGCTCCCCGAGCTCCGCATCGCGCGCGTAATCGCGCCTGCGATCCGGCCGCGAGGAGTGGAACGGGTGGCCGTCGACCTCGATGACGAGGTGGTGGTCGGGCAATAGGAGGTCGACTTCGCAGCCGCCGAGCGTGGCGTTCGCCTCCGGAGCGAAGCCGGCGCGGCGCAAGGCTTCGAGTAGCCGCCGTTCGGGCTTAGAACGGGTGAACTGCGGCTTGCCTTGGAGCAGCGCGCGGATGGCCGGCACACCGGGCCGCCGGGGATAGCGGGCAACGAGGGTCTCGAGGGCGGGCGTGTTCGCGGGGCGCTGGCGGTGGGCCGTGGCGATCAGTTGCTCGAGGGCGGAGTCGCTGAGGGTCGGGGCGACGTCGATGATCGTCCGGGCCGGGGTCGTGACCGGGATGCGGTCGCGGCGGGTGACCTCGTCGGCGCGCAGCGTCTTGGTGCGGTGGATCCGGATCTCGGGTTTCGGACCACGATCCGAGCCGGTCACGGTCACGTGAACGTAGCCGTCTTTGGCTGGGTACGGGGTGAGTTTGTGGAGGAATGCGGCGCTGTGATGGCTGAGAACGGCACCCTGCCCGCAGGAGAGGATCGCTGCCATGTCACGCTCGAGGGGCTGATGGATTGGTCCAACGCGGTAGATGCCGCGACGGACTCGTGTGAGCCGACGCGCTGCGATTCGCCGCTCGATCGCAGTCGAGTCCATGCCCCTGGCAAGCAACTGGCGCCGGGTGACCAGCCCGTGTTGCCGTCGCGCGATGCGGTGGATTTCAGCGGCCGTCGGCCTGGCAACTCCGCACTCGGCGTCAGAAGCCGGGCGGCTGCGGTGTTTTCCTCGCATATCGAGGTCAATCCCGCACTCGCCGCCGGCGCCCCCATGCGTGCGGGGTTTTACGTCCCTAGGACTGCCCCCCGGGCAGGTCGCCCTTGGCGTCGCCCTCGATCTCGACGTTCGTGACGTTGATCGAGGTGCCCGACGCGTTCGGGTCGATGCCGTGCTGGGCGAGCGCCTGGAGGATCTGCTGCTGCATCTGCAGGTAGGTGTTGGTGTCCCCCGAGACGTTCGCCTGGCCTGTCTCGGGGTCGATCCCGTGCTGGGCCATGATCGCCTTGATCTGCTCGCCCAGGTCGGTGCCGCGCATGTCGATCGTCTGGGCCTCGCCCTGGGTGATCTGGACGTTTCCGGTCGCGATCGCCTGCTGGATCATCGGGCCGATCTGCGACAGCATCGCGAGGCCGTCGGTGAGGTCCATCCCCTCGACGCTGACGTTGGGCTGAGCACCGCCGATCTGCCGGCCGACGACCGCCTGGCCCTCGGGATTCGCAAACGACCCGAGCGCCTCGTCGGACGTCTGCGGAATCGCGCTCTCCTTCTTTCGCCTCCAGGAGAAGAAGCCCACGGCGCGATGCTACCGCCGCCGGTGGCCCCTGCCTAGAGGCTCAGACCTCGTCGACCGAGAACGTGTCGCAGTCGGCCGGGTCGCCGGACTCGTACCCGGCTTCGAACCAGTGACGTCGCTGCTCGGCGCTTCCGTGGGTGAAGCTGTCGGTGTTCACCCGGCGTCCGGCCTCCCGGGCCAGCGTGTCGTCGCCGACCGCCTCGGTCGCCGTGAACGCCTCGTCGAGGTCCCCCTCCTCGAGATCCCCCTCGGCGAACACGGTCGCCGCCCAGACGCCGGCGTAGCAGTCGGCCTGCAGCTCGGTGCGGACGGAAAGCTCGTTCGCGTTCTCCGAGTTCTCCAGCTCGGCGACCCGGTCGTTGGTTCCGAGCAGGTTCTGGACGTGATGGCCGATCTCGTGCGCGATCACGTAGGCCCAGGCGAAGTCGCCCGGGGCTCCGAGCTGGCGGCTCATGTCCTCGTAGAAGGTCAGGTCCAGATACACGCGGCCGTCGGCCGGGCAGTAGAACGGCCCCACCGCCGAGGTCGCCCCGCCGCAGCCCTCGGTCGACACCGCCTGTGAGTAGAGGACGAGCTCGGCGCGTTCATAGTCGCCGCCGTCCTTGGCGAGGATCTTGGTCCAGGTGTCCTGGGCGTCGTTGAAGACGTACACGGAGAACTCCTTGGTGTCCCGTTGCGGATCCTGCTCGGGCGGGATCGGGGCGGGGTCGTCGACGCCGGGGGCCTGCGCCCCACTGCCGAATGCCGGGCCGAGGTCGAACCCGCCCTCGCCGCCGCCCCCGAGGACCTGGATCGCGATGACGACGATCAGGACGACGATCCCCGCGCCGCCACCGACCCCGGCGATGCTGCCGGGGATCGGCAGGCCGCCGAGGCCGCCGGACGAGCCACCGCCGCTCGGCTGCTCGGCGCCGCGGATGTCGATCACGTCGCGGTCCTTGCGGCCCTTCGACCGCTTCCATTTCATCGTCGACCACCTACACGCATCGGGCGAGCCAGTCTAGGCTTGCCCCGATGGAGCGGTCGGCAAACGGCGCGGGTGGACTGATCCCGCGCAAGCGCACGGTCGGCGAGCGGATGGTGGAGGCGATCGCCTCTTCGCGGCCGGGCGGCTGGTACTACGTCAACGTCGCGCCGGCCATCGATCGCCGCCTCTTCCCCCTCACCAAGGGCCGCCTCACCACCGCCGGCCGCGGCCGCGCCGGATTGCTGCGCGTACGCGGCGCGAGGAGCGGCACGGTTCGCGAGACGCCACTGGTCTTCGCCCGCGACGGCGAGAAGGTGATCCTCGTCGCCTCCCGCGGCGGCGACGTCAAGAACCCGGCCTGGTACCACAACATCGTCGCCAACCCCGACGTCACCTTCACGATCGAGGGCGACGAGCGCGAGTACACCGCGCACACGGCCGAGGGCCCGGAACGCGAGCGCGCGTGGTTCCTGGCCAACGAGCGCTACGCGGGCTACGCCGTTTACCAGCGCCGGACCGGCGGCCGGGAGATCCCGGTCGTCGTGCTCGAGCCGCGCCCGGCCGTCGCTTAGACCGTCTCCACGACCGGCCGGTCGCGGGCGACCCGGAAGCTGCGCCAGGTTCGCATCTCCGCGGTCGGCTCGAGCACCGTCGTCGGCCCGCGGAAGTCGACCCGCAGCTCGTCGGCATCGATCTCGAGCACGGCGTAGCCGCGATTGACCGTGTCCACGAACTCGTAGTGCGGGTTGGACTGCTCGAGCCGGTCGGTGACCACGCCCGAGGCGGCGGCGTCCTCCGGCAGGCCGAGCGCCTCGGCGACGCCCTGGGCGATCCCCTCCGAGGTGATCGAGCCGCCGACGAACTCGGTGGCCGCCGCGGTCCCACTGCTGCGGCCGGTCGTCGTCACCGAGCCGGCGAAGAAGGTGTGGATGTCGCCGCTGACCACGGTCACGCCGTCGATCTCGTTCGCCAGCAGGTGCTCCATCAGCTCCGTACGCTCGGCCGCGTAGCCGTCCCACTGGCCCCAGTTGAAGGACTGGCCGGGGTAGAGGTCGAGCGACATCATCATCAGCGAGTTGGCGAGCACCTTCCAGCTCGCCGTCGAACGACCGAGCGCTCGCTTCAGCCACCGCTTCTGCTCGGCGCCGAGCATCGTCAACGCCGGGTCCGGGCCTGCGGGCAGGGGCGCGGCGGGATCGCGAACCCGCACTGGTAGTCGGAGCCGTAGGAGTGCAGGTCGAGCAGGAAGAGGTCTGCGTTGGCACCGAGCCGGATCCGGCGGTAGATCCGGCGCCGATGGTCCTTCATCACCGGGATCGGCAGGTGCTCGAAGAAGGCCCGGCGGCCGTTGCGGACGCGGCGCTCGTAGCTGACCCGGCGCTCACGCCCCTGGGTCTCGCCGGGGTACGGGCCCTTCCACCCCGACTCGAGCTCGTGGTCGTCCCAGACGCACATGAACGAGTGCGCAGCGTGCATCGCCTGCAGGTTCCGGTCGGACTGGTAGAGGTGGTACTTGCTGCCGGTACTCGGCCAGCGTCTGCGCTCGAGTCGTCCGGGCCGATCTCGTCGACCCGCGGGCCGTCGTCGTCGGTGCGCTCGTAGATGTAATCGCCGAGCGAGACGGCGAGGTCGAGCTCCTCCCGGGCGAGCCCGGCGTGTGCCGTGTAGTAGCCCGGCTGCCAGCCCTGGCACGAGAAGAAGCCGACCCGGACCGGCTCGCGCGAGTCCGGCGGACGCAGGGTCTGAAAGCGCCCGACCGGCGACTCCTGGTCGGCGGGTGAAGAAGCGGTACCGGTAGCGCTCGCCCGGCGCGAGCTTGCGCGGCGCGGCGACCACCGGCTTGGCGGTGAAGTCGCCGCGCGGCCCGACCGCGACCTCGCCGGCGACCAGGACCCTGGCGAAATCCGGGTCGCGTGCGACCTCGTAGCCGATCAGGCCGCCCTCCTCGACCCCGGCGACGCGGGTCCAGAGGTTGATCGAGTGCCGGCGCGGAAAGCCGGCAGCGACCCCGCTGGCGAAGCGGCCCTCGCGAAGCGGCCGCGCCCGCGTTCGCGCCCAGCCCGGCACCGCGCCGCCGAGCGCCAGCCCGGCGTAGCCGGCGGCGGCATTTCGCACCAGCGTGCGCCGGGTCAGCTCCCCCATCCCAGCCGAGACTAATCGCCGGCCCACGCTCCGGCGCCGGTAGCGGATACGGTGGCGGCGATGGGATTCCGCGACCGGATCGGCAAGGCGTTCGGCACCTCGGAGGGCTCCCTGCATCCCGACGGGCTCGCCGAGCTGATCGTCGGCGACGCGGCCTACGACGACTGGGACATCGTCCGCGATTTCGACGACCTCGAGACCGGCCGGGCGTGGCGCCAGGCGCTCACCGACCAGGGGTTCGAGGCGGTGCTGACCTCCGATTGGCCGGTCGACGAGTACGGACACGGGGACATCTCGCTGCGCGTGCCCGCGGGCAAGGGCCTCGAGGCCGAGGAGCTGCTCGACGAACCGGAATGACACCGCGCACGCCCGGAGGCGAAGCCGAGGACGTGGCGCGAGTTATTCAGCGGCGAGCTGGCCGCAGGCGGCCGCGATGTCGCGCCCACGGGTGAGCCGTACCGTCGCCGGCATCCCGCGCCGCACCAGCTCGCCGCGAAACGCCTCGATCGCCTCCGGGCTCGAGACGCGGAACTCGCCCCCGGTCGGGTTGTAGGGGATCAGGTTGACCTTGAACGCCTCGCGCGGCGTCAACGCGGCGGCCAGCTCGCGGGCCTGCTCGGGCCGGTCGTTGACGCCGGCGAGCATCAGGTACTCGACGTACACGCGCCGGCGGCGGGTGGCGCGCCATGCGCGGCACGCCTCCAGCACGTCGGCGAGCGGATAGCGGTCGTTGACCGGCATCAACTCCGAGCGCAGGGCCTCGTCGGCGGCATGCAGCGAAAGCGCCAGGCGCACGCGCGGCCCGTCGGTGGTCAGGCGCTCGATCCCCGGGATCCAGCCGACCGTCGAGATCGTCGTGTGCGAGGTCGCGACGCCGAGGTCGGGCAGCCGCTCGCAGGCCGCGATCACGGCGTCGAAGTTCATCATCGGCTCGCCCATGCCCATGAACACCGCCTGGTTGACCGGCTCGAGGCGGCGGAAATGGAGCGCCTGCTCGAGGATCTCCGAGCACGTCAGGTTCCGCCCGAAGCGCATCGCGCCCGTGGCGCAGAAGGTGCAGGTCAGCGGGCAGCCCGACTGGCTCGAAAGGCAGAGCGAACGCCGCCCGTCGCGATAGCGCATCAGCACCGCCTCGACCGGACGCCCGTCGGCCGTGTCGAACAGCGCCTTCTCCGTCCCGTCGACCGAGCGAGCGGTCCGCCGCAGGCTCAGGGAGGAGAACGGGACGTGCTGATCGAGCTCGGCGCGCAGGCTCGCGGGGAGGTTGGTCATCTCCGCATACGAAGCCACGCCGCGTGATGCCCACTCCCAGACCTGGTCGGTGCGGTAGGCGGGCATTCCACGGGCGTGAATCCGCTCTGAGAGCAGCTCGAGGTCCATCGGCCTTCGAGTGTGACAGCGTGCCTCGAGCCGATGGCCACCTGCTTCGTCACCCGCCGGCTGCCCGGCACGGCGCTCGACCGCCTGCGCGCGGAGCACGAGGTCGACGTTTGGGCGGAGGAGTCGCCGCCACCGCGCCGCGCGCTGCTCGCGGGCGCCGCCGAGGCCGAGGGGCTGCTGTCGCTGCTCACCGACCCGATCGATGCCGAGCTGATCGACGCCTGCCCGCGGCTGCGGGTGATCTCGAACTACGCGGTCGGGGTCGACAACGTCGACGTTCGGGCCGCGACGGCGCGCGGGATCCCGGTCGGGCATACCCCCGGAGTCCTGACCGACTCGACAGCGGACCTCACGGTGGCCTTGATGCTGGCGGTTGGCCGCCGCCTGCCGGAGGGCGAGCGGATCGTCCGCGCCGGCGAGTGGGGCACCTGGAACCCTGCCTCGTTCGTCGGCCGTGACCTGCACGGGTCGACGGTCGCGATCGTCGGCGCGGGCCGGATCGGAAGCGCGGTCGCCCGCCGCCTCGAGGGCTTCGACTGCGAGCTGCTGCGGGTCGGGCGCGAGGACCCCGACGGCCTGGCGCGGGCGCTCGCCGCCGCCGACTTCATCACGCTCCACACACCGCTCACCGACGAGACGAACGGCCTGATCGGCGAACCCGAGCTGCGGCGGATGAAGCCGACCGCCTACCTGGTCAACACGGCCCGCGGCCCGATCGTCGACACGAAGGCACTCGAGCGGGCGCTGCGCGAGGGCTGGATCGCGGGCGCCGCCCTCGACGTCACCGACCCCGAGCCGCTCCCCGCCGACCATCCCCTGCTCGCCGCACCGAACCTGATCGTCATCCCCCATCTCGGCTCGGCCACGCACCGGACCCGCGAGGCGATGGCCGACCTGGCGGTCGACAACCTGCTCGCCGGGCTCGCCGGCGAGCGCCTTCCCCACTGCGTCAACCCGGAGGCTTACGCCGGCTCGGGCTAGCCGATCCCCTTCTCGCGCAGCTCGGCGAGCGCGGATTCGCTCTTTTCGATCTCGACACCCATCGCCTCGAGAACCGCGTCGGTCTTCGTGAATTGGATGTCGCGGTAGTCGACGACCTGGACCAGATTGCCCCACGGGTCGACGAAGTCGAGTCCGCGACCCGGCCGGATCTCCGCGCCAGCCGCCGCGAGCGCCGTCCGGGTCGCCTGCTTGTCGTCGACCACGAGGCCGAAATGCCGGGCGTCGTCGGGCGGTTGCGACCGCCCTTCCGAGAGAGCCAGGAACTGGTCGCCCATGTCGATGAACGCCATCCCCGGAATCCGGCCGCGGAGCTCGAACTCGAAGATCGAGCCGTAGAACTCGAGCGCCTCGTCGAGGTCGCCGACCTCCAGCGCGATGTGGTTCATCCCGAGCAGCCGTGGCTTCGCCATCGCGGTCAGGGTAGCCCGCGATAGGGTGCAGCGCAGATGAACGAACAGGGGGAAGGCACGAGGAAGTCCCGACGGGCCATCCCGCTCATCCTGATCGTCCTCGCTTCGATCATCGGGGTGGTCTCGATCTTCGCGATCTGGGCGAAGCGCCAGCTGCTCGAGACGGACACCTGGGTCGACACGAGCACCGAGCTGCTCGCCGACGAGGCGATCCAGGACGCGCTCGCCGACTTCCTGGTCAACGAGCTGTACGCGAACGTCGACGTCCAGGCGGAGATCGAGGCCAAGCTGCCCCCGCAGGTCAAGCCGCTCGCCGGCCCGATCTCCGGCGGTGTGCGCCAACTCGCGAACCGTGCCTCTGAGCGGCTTCTGGCCGAAGGCAAGGTCCAGGACCTGTGGGAGGACGCCAACCGCCTCACCCACGAGAAGTTCCTCCTCCTGATCGAAGACGAGGGCGAATTCGTCTCGACAACGGATGGCACCGTGTCGCTCGACCTGCACGCGATCCTCGAGGAGCTGGTGCAGCAGCTCGGCCTACCCGAGGATCTGCCGTCCAAGCTGCCGGCCGAGGCGGCAACCCTCGAGATCCTGCAGGCCGACGAGCTCGAGACCGCGCAGACCGGGGTCGACATCCTGCGGACGCTTGCCTGGGCCCTGCTCGCGGTCGTCGTGCTCCTGTTCGCGCTTGCCATCTACCTCGCCGGGGAGCGCCGGCGGGAGACGCTGCGCGCGTGCGGAATCGCGTTCATCCTCATCGGCGCCCTCGTCCTCCTCCTCCACCGCGTCGCGGGCGATCTGGTCGTCGAATCGCTCTCGGACGTCACGAGCTCCGAGGACGCCGTTGGCCACGCGTGGACGATCGGCACCTCGCAGCTGACCGAGATCGCCAGCGCGACGCTCCTCTACGGCATCTTCATCGTCCTCGCGGCCTGGCTGGCCGGGCCGACGCGGCTCGCGACCGGAATCCGCGACGGGATCGCTCCCTGGTACCGCCAGCCGGGATACGCGTACGCGAGCACGGCGGCGCTGCTGCTGCTGCTCTTCTGGTGGGACCCGACGCCGGGCACCAGCCGGCTCGCCCCGTCGCTGCTGCTGATCGTCCTGTTCGCGATCGGCACCGAGTTCCTGCGCCGCCAGATCATCCGCGAGTTCCCCGACCGGGTGACGAGCGCCTCGGCGGCCGGGATCGCGCAGACGATCGCCGCGCACATGCGCGACGCGCGCGAGCGGGTCCAGACGACACGCGCCGGCCGCGCGGCGCCCGCCGCCGGCGACACGCGGGTCGACGAGCTCGAGCGGCTCGCGAAGCTGCGCGACTCAGGGGTCCTGAGCGACGAGGAGTTCGCCGCGGAGAAGCAGCGGGTCCTCTCGACGGCCGCCTGAGCTCAGGCGCGGACGGTCGCCGGGGCGCTCGACGGCCCCCGGACCAGGGCGCGGGCCTCGGCCCAGGTGAGGAGCCGGCCGCTCTCCGCGTCGATCAGCTTCAGCCGCATGCACCTGAGGCTGTCGCGCATCGTCAGCACCGGGACGTTGGCGAAGATCTCGTTCTCGTCGTGCGCCGCCTGAAGGTTGTAGTTGGGAACGCGCGAATTCAGGTGGTGGACGTGGTGGAGGCCGATGTTGCCGGTGAAGAACTGCAGCAGCTTCGGCAGCTTCAGGTATGAGCTGCCCTCGAGCGCGGCGTCGTCATAGCTCCAGCGATCGCTCGACTCCCAGTAGACGTCTTCGAACTGGTGCTGGACGTAGAACAGCCAAACGCCCGCCATCCCGGCCAGATACGCCGGCAGGATCTGGACCAGGAGGACGGTCGGGATCCCGAACAGCAGGCAGAGGCCGGTGATCGCGGCGGCGAGCGCGACGTTGGTGAGGATGATGCTGTTGCGCAGCCGCCGGCGCTTGTCGCGCGAGCTCAGCCGCGGCCCGATCATCAGCGACCAGATCGGGCCGAGCCCGAACATCACCAGCGGGTTGCGAAACAGGCGGTAGCCGAGCCGCTGGTGCCACCGGCGCTCGTAGTACTCCTGCACCGTGAGCGTGGGGACGTCGCCCTGGCCGCGGCGGTCGAGGTCGCCGGCGGTGCCGTGGTGGACGGCGTGATCGAAGCGCCAGTTCTCGTAGGGCTGCCAGACGAGCAGCGCGGTGAACCGACCGACCCAGCGGTTGCCGCGTTTGGTCGGCATGAACGAGCCGTGGCCGCAGTCGTGAAAGACGATGAAGGTGCGCAGCAGGAAGCCGCCGGCGATGATCGCGAGCGTGAGCGTGAGCCAGATCGAGTCGCCCGAGGTCATGTACATGTACGCGGTCAGCGTCAGATACGGCAGCACCGAGGTGGCGAGGTCGAGCAGGCTGCTGGCCAGGCGCGCCTGCGCGTAGGCCTGGAGGTCGTGCGCGTGCTCGCCTGTTTCGCTCATCCCCTAATCGCCTTCCGTTCGGTTGCCGAGCCGCCACCGGGATCGGTGGCCAGGACACTGATGCTACGGCACTGCCCTGGGACCGCGTGGTGAAACACACTCCGGGACGTCCATCGTCAGACTGCGCCGCCTGACCGACTCGCCCCTCTCGATCTTCGCCCGCTTCCTGCGTTTCGGGGCGCTCGCCTGGGGCGGCCCGGCGGCGCAGATCGCGATGATCAAGGCTGAATGCGTGGACGAGCTCGGTTGGGTTTCCGAGGAGACCTTCCGCAAGACGCTCGCCGTCTACCAGGTGCTCCCGGGCCCCGAGGCGCACGAGCTCTGCGTCTACTTCGGGCGCCTGCGCGGCGGCAAGCTCGGCGGACTCGCCGCCGGGCTCGGGTTCATGCTCCCCGGCTTCCTGCTGATGCTGGCGCTCTCGATCGTCTACGTCGAGGCGAGCCTCGAGGGCCACCTCGGCGACGTCTTCTACGGCCTCACCGCGGCGGTCGGCGCCGTCGTCGCCCGCGCGGTCGTCCGCCTCAGTCGCACCTTCATCACCGACGTGCCTCTGGCGCTGATCGCGCTCGCGGGGCTCGCGCTCACGCTCACGGCGGACGCGAGCTTCATCCTCGTCCTCCTCGGCGGCGGGGTCGTCTACGAGCTGTGGACGAACGCCGGGCGCTGGACGCGGCGCGCCAACTCGCTGACGCTCTGGCCGGCGTCGCTTGTCTTCATCGCCGGCGCGGTGAGCTTGTCCCTGACCGCGACGATCTTCTGGGAGGGGCTGAAGGCCGGGCTGGTGACGTTCGGCGGCGCGTTCACGGTGATCCCGTTTTTGCAGGAGCGGGCGGTCGACGCCCAGCACTGGCTCACCGAGTCGCAGTTCGTCGACGGGTTGGCAATGGGAGGGGTCCTGCCGGCGCCCCTGATCATCTTCTCGACCTTCGTCGGCTACGTGGCCGGCGGGCTGGCCGGCGCTCTGGCGATCACCCTCGGCATCTTCCTGCCGGCGTTCGTGTTCCCGATCTTCCTCCACCGCCAGTTCGTCGCCGTCGCCGCCAACGAACGCATTCGCCCGTTCCTGCTGGGGGTCGCCGCGGCCGTGATCGGGCTGATCGCGGCGGTCACGGTCGAGATCCTGGACACCAGCATCGTCGACGCCTACACCGCGGTGCTCGCGCTCGCGGCGTTCGCGGCCCTGCAGCGCTGGCACGGCAAGCTGACCGTGCTCTGGGTCGTGCTCGGCTGTGGCGCGATCGGGGTGCTGCTGCAGGCGACGGTGGTCTGAGACCGCTACTCGCCGTGCGGGTCGAGGAACGTGATCACGGTCTTCAGGAACTCGTTCTTCTTCGGGGCGGCGACGAGCTGGTCGAGGTGGCTCTGCTCCGGGGCGCCGTTGACGAGCAGCGACTGGTTCTTCGGTGTCGCGGCTCGCTTGACCAGCTTCCTGGCGCCCTCGAGCACGCCTCCGTCGGTGAGGTCGCTCTGGAAAGCGTAGATCGGGACGTCGATCTCGTCGGTGTGCTTGAGCCGCAGGCCAAGGAACCTGGCGACGTCGTTCATCTTCATCCGGTCGGCGCCGTTGGTGTCGATGTTCAGCCGCTTCGGGAAGTACCACTCGACCGCGTTCGAGGGCTCGGCGGCGAAGAGCTGGGCGACCCGTCTGATCGGCGTGATGCCGCCGTCTTCCCAGTCGCGCGGGTCGCCGCTCGACGCAAGCTGCCCGCCGTTGACGTGAATGATCGAGAGGAAATCGGGCGACGTGTCGCGATCGAAGGCGTAGCCGAACAGGCCTTGGTTGGTGGCCGGAACGGGCGGCCTGAGCGCGTCAGGTAGCAGCGGGTAGTCCTGGATCGTCGACCGGGCGGTCGGCTCCAGGAGCGCGTAGATCCCGCCGACCTCGCCGAACAGGCCCGCGGCTTCCGGAAGCCCCTGGCCGATCAGGTCCAGAAACGGGTTCGAGGTCTGGAGGTCCGCCATCGCCTGCTGCGCCTGGGCGAGGTCGTACGCATCGAAGCTTCCCAGGAGGCCGCCGTCGATCAGCACGAGGCCGTCGATCTCCTCGTAGCCGGGCTTGCCGTTGAAGTCCCAGGCGGCGTAGGCGGCGCTCAGCGAGGCGCCCAGTGAGTGCCCGCCGAGGAACACCTGCCGCCCGCCCTTCCCGGCGGCGCGGACGACCTTTCGCATGTCCTCGAGCGCCGTCTCCATCCCCCACTCGCGGGCGAACGGGACGGTGCTCGCGTCGAGCGGCTGGAAGTGGTCGGCGGGCGTGCCGCCGTTCGTGATCCAGCCCAGGTAGTAGTCGAACATCTCCTGAAGGGTCGCCTGGCCGTTGAGCGCCCGCTCGAACATCGCGGTGTCCTCGAGCGGCTGCGAGCGGCGGTCGACGATCCACACCTGCAGGCCGGCGATCCGCTTGACGAGGTCCTCGGCGATCAGCGTCTCCGCCCCGCTCCCCGCTCCCGTACCCGGGATCAGGACGAGCACCCGGTCGAACTTCCTCGGACCGATCTGGTGCGCGTAGACGTGGTCGAGCTCGGCGGGCCCCGGACCGGCGGAGTCGAAGGTGACGACCTTGTCGACCGCCGCCGCGGGCACGGCGGAGACGAGTGCGGCGGCGCATACCAGCATCCCTGCAATCCAGCGCTTCACGTGCGCCCTTTATACCTTGCCGGGCGATGCCCGGCCCGCTCCTCGCAGTCGACCTGCCGTCGATGCTCTACCGCGCCTTCTTCGCCCTGCCCGACTCGATCAAGGGAACGGACGGCAAGCCGGTCAACGCCCTCCTCGGGTCGGCGAACCTGATCCTGCAGGTGGTCGGCGAGCACGATCCGCGCGCGGTCGTCCTGTGCATGGGTCCCGACGCCGCCGACTACCGGGTCGAGCTGTACGCCGCCTACCATGCCGCGCGCCCGGAGATGCCGGAGGGGCTGGTGGGCCAGTGGGCCGACGCGCCCGCGTTCTTCGAGGCGTTCGGCTGGACGGTCGCCGTCCACGACTCGCTCGAGGCCGACGACCTGCTCGGCTCCTACGCCCGGGTCGAGTCGAAGGCGGGGGGCCGCGCGCTGCTGATGACCGGGGACCGCGACATGTTCCAGTGCGCGACGAAGGACGTCACGGTGCTCTACGTGAGCACCGGCAAGAAGATCGCGCAGATCACCCCGGAGGAGGTCGAGCGCCGCTACGGCGTCCCCCCGGAGCGGGTCCCCGACTTCATCGCACTGCGCGGCGATCCGTCCGACGGGCTCCCCGGCGCCAAGGGCGTCGGCGAGAAGACGGCCGCCGAGCTGCTCACCCGGCACGGCTCGCTCGAGGGGGTGCTCGAGGCTGCGATCGCCGAGACGCGGCCGGCGCTGCGCACCTCGCTGCTCGGCTCGAGCGACGAGCTCCACGCGTTCAAGGAGATCGCCACGCTCCGCGACGCGAAGGTGGGACGGCCGCGGAGCAAGCGCACGGACCTGAAGGGGGCCGCGGCCGCGGCGCGGGAGCGCGGGATGAACCGGCTGGCGGAGCGGCTGAACCCGTCGTCGCAATAGGCTCCGCGCCGTGGCAATCGAGGGACGCGCCAGCGCCGAGATCGAGGCGCCGATCGATGAGGTGTTCGACGTCGCGGCCGACGTCGAGGGCTCGCCGCGCTGGCAGCCGGAGATCAAGCGCGTCGAGGTCCTCGAGCGCGACTCCGGCGACCAACAGACCCTCGTGCACACCGAGACCGACGGCAAGGTCCGGACCCTGAACTCCACGCTTCGTTTCGGCTACGAAGCCCCCACCAAGATCACCTGGGAGCAGACGGAGGGCGACCTGAAGTCGGTCCGCGGCAGCTGGGAGTTCGAGGACCTCGGCGGCGATCGGACGCGGGCCACCTACTGGATGGAGGTCGACCTTGGCCGGATGCTCGGGATGGTGATTCGCGGCCCGCTGGTCGGCGTCCTGCGCGGCCAACTGGTCGAGAGCATGCCCGGGAAACTGAAGGGTTTCGTCGAAGGCTGAGTCACGCACGCCCGACGCTCATGTAAACGGGCCTTTCAGCCGATGGTGGGGAAGTGGAAAGTTCCCTCCAATCGCTGTTCCCGCTGATCAGCCGGCGGTTCCAGAGCTTCGCCGAGGCCACCGACGCCACGCTCGACGTGCTCGCCGACCAGGTTCCCGGCGAGATCGTCATCGGCCAGATCGAGGCCGGCGACGACAAGCTGCGCGTGCTCGACCTCCGCGGCGCCGAGGTCGTCGGGATCGAGCGCGGCAACATGCTGCCGCTCGCGAAGCACAAGTCCGCCAGCGGCCTCGGCCCCGATGCGACCGTACTCGAGGGCGCGAACGGGATCGACGACCTCGATGCTCACCACCTGCAGTCCCTCGGGCTCGGAGAGTGGATCGCCCTGCCGCTGGAAATGAGCGACGGCGCCGTCGTCGGAATCGTCGCCGCCCTCTCGCGACGCCAGGGGGACTACCGCGCCGAGCACGTCGTCCTGCTCGGGCTCGCGGCTCGGATGCTCGCCTACGAGTGGGAGCGGGTCCACACGCGATCGGCCCTGCGAGAGCTGCAGCAGCGAATCGGCGCCGCGACGAACGCTGACGGCGAGACCGGCCTCCACGGCCGCGAGCGCTTCCTCGACCTGCTCGAGCGCGAGTGGAAGCTCGCCCGCCGCGGGACGGTCGAGACGATGGCGGTCTGCTTCCGGATCGACGCCGGCGGCGAGGTCCCGGGCTCGCCCGTGGCGAAGCTCGCGCTCAAGGATGCCGCCGAGGCGCTCTCCGGCGCGGTCCGCAGCACCGACCAGATCGGCCGGATCGGCGAGATGGAGCTTGGCGTTGCGATGATCGGCTGCGACACCGAGGCCGGTGTTCAGGCCCTCGCCGATCGCTTCGTTCACGGGCTGCGCCGGGTCACCCATGGCCGCCCGGTGCAGGTGAGCATCGCGCACGGCGCGATCGCCCTCAGCGACACCGGTTCCGCGCAGGAGGCGCTCGAACAAGCCGAGCGTGCGGTCGGCGGTGAGCCGGTCGCCGCTAACAACGGGAGCGCGGGGTGAATGTCGATCTCGAGAGCGGTCCCGGCAAGCCCCAGCGTTTCGACGAAGCTGAGGGTGTCACGCCTGCGACGTCGCCGAACGGCCGCCCCGGCTTTCTGAGCGACGTCATCATCGAGCTCGGCCTCGCCGAGCGCGAGGTCGTCGACGAGGCGGTCGAGCAGAGCCGCCTGGTCGGCCGGACACCCGAGGAGCTCCTGGTCGAAGGCGGCGGGATCACCGCGGAGCAGCTGGCGTTCGCAATCGCCGAGCGCAACGGCCTTCCATACGTCGACCTCTTCAGCTTCCGCGTCGACGAGGGTGCGGCGCGCCTGATCGACTCCGACACCGCCCGCCGCTACCGCGCCATGCCGATCGCCTTCGACGCCGGCGGCAAGCTCGTGGTCGCCCTCGCCGACCCGATGGACGCGCTCGCGGTCTCCGACATCGGGGTGATCACGAAGAGCGAGGTCCGCACCGCGGTCGCGAGCGATCCCGGGATCGACGCCGTGCTCGGGACGCTGCCCGAGGCGCACCGGCGCGCCCGCCTCTCCGCCCACGGTCCCGACGGGTTCGCCGGGGCTCGCGTCTCCGAGACGGGCGCGTGGTCCCTGACCCACTCGATCTTCACCCCCGACCCGCCTCCCCCGCCCGCGGTGACGCCCGACCCGATGCTCGAGCCGACCGTTCCGGCGCCCCCCGCGCCGCTCCCGACCGCCGTACAGCCCGCGCCCGCGACGCCCGACCCCTCGGCCGGCCTGGAGAGCCGGATCGCTGCCCTGGTCACCGCCGCGCTCGAGAAGCGGCTCGAGGCGGTCGCCCCGGCCCAATCAGCGGGCCCGCAGGAGATCGCGCACGTCAGGGCGGAGGCCGAGACGGCCCATGCCGAGGCCGAGAGCGCCCGCGAGCAAGCCGTGCAGGCCGGCGCGGAGCTGGCCCAGGCCCATGAGCAGCTCGCGACGGCGCGCGCCGAAGCCGAGCGGGCCCGCGAGGAAGCCCAGCAGGCCCGCGCGCAGATCGATGCGCTGAGCGTGCGACTCGAGCAGCTCGAGGGCGAGCGACGCCCGCAGCCCGAGCCGAACGGTGAGGAATCCCGGATCGGCGAGCACCTCGAGCGCGTGATGCGCGAGCTCGGCACCGGGCCGGATTCCGCCTAGGTCCCCTCGGCCACCAGATCCGAGGCCGGATCGCCCGCCGACCACGAGCCGGCGACGCGCGTCACCGCCTCCTCGGCGGCCTCCGGCGCGACGATCTCGGCGATCGCCCCGACCAGCCTCGACACCGGCTCCAGATCGGCGTTGACCCCCATCGTCCCGATCCGCCACACGCGCCCCTTGAGCGGACCGAACCCGGCGGCGATCTCGATCCCATAGTCGTCCCGCAGCCGGGTACGCACCGCCGCCTCGTCGATCGAATCCCCCGGCACGACCGTGGTCAGCGCGTTGAGGCGGTGCTCGGCCGCGACCAGCGGCTCGATCCCGAGCGCCGCGAGGCCGGCGAGCAGCGCCTCGCTCGCCCGCGCGTGGCGGCGCCACCGCGGTTCGAGGCCCTCCTCGGCGACGATCGCAAGCGCCTCGCGCAGCGCGTAGATCGTGTTCACCGGCGGCGTGTGGTGATACAGGCGTTCGCCGGACGACCAATAGGCGAGGATCGCCTGCAGGTCGAAGCACCAGCTGACGACCTTCGTCCGCCGGCGCTCCAGCCGCGCGCGGGCGCGATCGCCGAAGGTCAGCGGCGCCAGCCCCGGCGGGCAGTTGAGGCACTTCTGCGTGCCGCTGAAGGCCACGTCGACGCCGAGCTCGTCGACCGCGAGCGGATAACCGCCGAGCGAGGTGACGCAGTCGATCATCAGGAGGGCGTCGCGCTCGCGGCAGAGCTCCGCCAGTCCCTCGAGCGGCTGCGCGACCCCGGTCGAGGTCTCGCCGTGGACGATCGCCAGGGCCGCCGCTCCCGGCTCGAGCGCCTTGGCCAGGAGGTCGCGGTCCACCGGCGTCCCGGGCTCGGCCTCGACCCGGACGACCTCCACCCCCAGGCGGCCCGCCGCGTCCGCGATCCGCTCGCCGAAGAGCCCGCAGATCCCGACGACGAGCCGGTCGCCGGGTTCGAGGAAGTTCACCAGCATCGTCTCCATCCCGGCGCTGCCGGTCCCCGAGACCGGGAAGGTGGCCGGGTTCTCGGTCCGCATCGCCGAGCGCAGGAGGCCGTTCACCTCGTCGGTGAAGGCGAGGAACGCCGGGTCGAGGAGGCCGATCGTCGGCGCCGCCATCGCCTCCCGGATCCGGCTCGGGACCGTGCTCGGCCCCGAGCCCATCAGCAAGCGCTCGGGCAGGTCCATGGGCGGACTGTACGAAGGTATGGTCCAGAGACGCCGCATCGAGAGGAGACTCGGATGACAGCCAAGCAGACCCGCCTCGACCAAGTCCTGGTCGGCGACCTCGAGAACTGGGAGGACGGGCCGCCGCACGAGCTGTTCAAGCAGATGCGCGCCGAGTGCCCGGTCCACTGGAGTCCGAAGATCAGCCACTTCCCCGAGGAGGACGGGTTCTGGTCGGTGACCCTCCCCGACGACCTGCAGGCGGTCAGCCACGACTGGCAGACCTACTCGTCCGAGCGCGGGGGGATCACGGCCCTGACCAACGCCGTCATACCGCTGGAGCTGATCCAGGCGATGTTCATCGGCATGGACCCGCCCAAGCACGATCGCCTCAAGCAGCTGTTCCAGCGCGGGTTCACGCCGCGGCGAATCGCCGAGCACGAGGATCGGATCCGCGAGATCACGGTCGGCGTCCTCGACGGCCTCGATGGCCGCGAGACGTGCGACCTGGTCCCCGACGTCGCCCAGCCGGTGGTCGCCCGGGTGATCGGCAGCTTCATGGGGCTGCCGCCGTCAGACGACGCCGCCTGGGCGCGGCTGATGAACAACGCGCTCGGCGCGGGCGAACGCGACACCCGCGCCGAGGACACCCACCTGATCATGGAGCAGGACGTGCCCGAGATCTTCGAGCGCTGCAAGAAGCTGATCGATGACCGCCGCGCCAACCCCACCGACGACCTCACCAGCGTCCTGGTGCACGCCGAGCTCGACGGCGAGCGCCTGCAGGAGCACGAGATCGTGATGGGTTTCTTCCTGCTGATGGCCGCCGGCAACGACAGCACCAAGGCGACGTACTGCAGCGGCATGCGGGCGCTGCTCGAAGATCGCGATCAGTGGCAGATGCTGGTCGACGACCCGAGCCGCGTCTCAGGGGCGGTCGAGGAGTCGCTGCGGATGTTCCCGGCCTTCGCCCACTTCCGGCGCACCGCAACGCGCACGACCGAGCTCGGCGGCCGGCAGATCAAGGAGGGCGACAAGGTGGTGATGTGGTACGTCTCCTCCAACCGCGACGAGACCAGGTTCGAGAACCCCGACGTCTTCGACCTCACCCGGGAGCCGAACGACCACCAGGCGTTCGGCGCCGGCGGCCGGCACTTCTGCCTGGGGGCGGCGCTCGCGCGACTGGAGCTGCGCGTGCTGTTCGAGGAGACCGTCGCCCGCTATCCGGAGATCGACCTCGACGGGACGCCGGAGTACGTCGTCTCGCCGTTCATCAACCAGCTGCGGACGCTGCCTGTCCGGTTGAGCTGAGCGAAGCTCAGTCGGCGACGACCGTGGGGGCCGTATCGGGCGAGTCGCCCGGGAGCTCGAGCGTTCCGCCGTCGAGCAGCTTCTCGATCCGCTCCGGGCCCTGCGGGCGGGCCATCAGGAACCCCTGCGCCATGTCGCAGCCCATCTCGCGCAGAGCCTCCAGCTGATCGCTCCGCTCGATCCCCTCGCCGACGATCTCGAGCTCGAGGTTGTGGCCGAGCTCGATGATGCCGCGCACGAGCGCGGTCTCCTGCTCGCCGGTGGGGATGTTGTCGACGAACGGCTTCGCGATCTTCAGCGAGTCGATCGGGAACGTCCGCAGGTAGCTGAGCGAGGAGAAGCCGGTGCCGAAGTCGTCGACCGACAGGCGCACGCCGAGGCGGCGCACCTCGTCGAGCTTCGCCGTGGTCAGCTCGGTGTCGGCCATCAGCACCCGCTCGGTCATCTCGAGCACCAGGGTCTCCGGGGTGATCTCCGATTCGGTGATCGCCCGCTCGACGTCGCTGGCCAGCTCGCGAGCGGCAAGCTCCTGCGGCGAGAGGTTCACCGCCATCGTCAGCTCCCGGCCGAACTTGGCCTGCCAGGCGGCCGCCTGGCGGGTCGCCTCCATCAGCACCCAGCGGCCGATCGGCCGGATCAGGCCGGTCTCCTCGGCAACCGGGATGAACTCGTTCGGGCCCAGCAGCCCGCGCTCGGGGTGCGCCCAGCGCACCAGCGCCTCGAAGCCGCAGACCCGCTGGTCCTCGAGGTCGACGATCGGCTGGTAGTGGAGGCGGAACTCGTCGTTGCTGACGGCCCGGCGCAGCTCGCCCTCGAGGTCGAGGCGCCGCAGCGCGCGCAGGTGCATGTCCGGCCGGAAGACGACGGAGCGCGCGCCGCCGGCGCTCTTCGCCGTGTACATCGCGGCGTCGGCGTCGCGGAGGAGCTCGTCGGCACCGCCGCGCGCGAGCTCGGAGATGCTGATCCCGACGCTCACCGTGACGAAGACCTCCTTCGCGTCGATGAAGAAGGGGGTCGTCAGCGCGTCGCCGATCCGCTCGGCGACGATCTGGGCGTCGTCGCTGCGCTCGAGCAGGACGGCGAACTCGTCGCCGCCGAGCCGCGCGGCGGTGTCCTCCGTCCGCACGCACTCGCGGATCCGGTTGGCGAGGTCCACCAGCAGCTGGTCGCCGGCCGAATGCCCGAGGCTGTCGTTGACCGTCTTGAAGTTGTCGATGTCGAGGAAGAGGACCGAGATCGGCTCATCGGGGGCCGAGCGGCGCTCGAGCGCGTGTTCGACGCGGTCGCGGAACAGCGCCCGGTTGGCGAGGTCGGTGAGAGGATCGTGGAAGGCCTGGTGCTGGAGCTCCGCCTGCAGGCGGACCTGCTCGGTGACGTCGCGGGCGTTGAGGACAACGCCGGCCACCGTCGGGTCCTGGAGCAGGTTGGTGAGGATCGCCTCCATGTCGCGCCAGCTGCCGTCGCGGTGGCGCCAGCGGAAGCGCACGGCGACCGGCTGGTCGCTCGGATTGGCGGCGACCGCCTGCAGCATCTCGCGCGCCGCCGTGCGGTCGTCCTCGTGGACCAGGTCCTCGAGCGTCTTGCCCATCAGCTCGTCGCGGCGATAGCCGAGCACCCGCTTCACCGAGGGGCTCTGGAAGATCACCTCGCCGTTGTGGTCGGTGACCGTGACCACGTCGGAGGCGTGCTGGATGAGGGAGCCGAATCGCGCCTCACTCTGGCGCCGGCGCCGCTCGGCGATCTGGTGGCGGTTGAGCGCGTCGGTCAGGCGCGTGACCAGGCCGGACATCCTCGCCATCACGAGCAGGAAGAGGATCACGGTCGGGGCGACGGTCGAGCCGACGGTCGGGTCGTGGCCGCGGATGGTCTCGATGATCCGCACGACCGGGGCCAGCAGAGTGACCAAGGTGAGCGTGATCAGCCGGCGCTTCGTGATCGCGAAGTCCTCGCGATTCTGCTCGATCGGCTTCGACAGCTCGGCCATCGACGGGTGCAGCGCCGCGGCTCCCCAGAGGACGTAGGAGATCAGCCAGCCCGCGTCGACGAGCAGGCCGGTGTGGTACGTCTCGTTGAGGAGGGTGAAGGTGTAGGCCGAGTCGGAGGCGACCAGGCCGATCAGGCTGGCGACGAGCAGGTAGTAGGCCGGTGGGCGGGAGCCGCGGCTCATGATCAGGCGCACGGCCATCCCGAGGATGAGCACGTCCATCAGCGGGTAGGCGATCGAGATCGCGAGCTCGAGCCCCGTGATGCCCGGGAGCGCCACGTACGGCTCCATCAGGTAGACCCACATGACGACGCCGACGCTGACGGTGAAGATCAGCGAGTCGATCACGTTCGCCTTGTCGTTGACCTTGTCCCGGGCCATGACCAGGGCGGCCATGCCGGCGATCAGCACCGGGTAGGCGGCGAGGTAGGAGATGTCCGCAAGGCCGGGGAACGGTGACTCGACCCCCTGGATGACCTCGTAGTAGGCGCGCGTTGAGTCGCCGGCGACGAACAGGAACTGGCCCGCCGCGAAGAGGTACCACGGCAGCGCGCTGGCCGGCTTGTACATGCGGACCCCGACCAGGATCGCGACGACGGACGAGAGCCCGATGATCTCGTACAGAAGGTGATGGCCGAGGCCCTGCGGCGCGAAGAAATAGCCGAACGCGACGAGCAGGCCGACGATCGTGTAGGCCTGACAGGGCCGTCCCGCGTCGGACCAGGCGCGGCGCACCTGGCGGATGACGCCGGCCGCACGGGCGCCGAGGCCGGGGGTGCCCTCGGCGGGGGGCAGGTCGGTGGAGGCGAGGGTCTCGCTGCTCATCTCGTTCCTCGTTCGGCGCTGACGCGCAGTGTCTTGAGCGTCGGGTCGCTGAGACCTCGGACCGTGCCGCCCTGTTCGAGGGTTCGCCTGATGTAGGCGATCGTCTGCGTGGTCAGGCGCTCGCCGGGGAAGACGTTCGGGATCCCGGGCGGGTAGGCCGCCAGCGACTCGGCGGCGACGCGACCGACGGCCTGGGAGATCGGGACCACCTCCTGCGGTCCAAGGAAGGCCTCGCGCGGGGTCATCGCCAGCGGCCCCCAGCGGGGTGGCGGGCCGAGCGAGCGCCGCTTGCGGCCCCGGACCCGGGTCGAGATCAGGTCGAGCGCGTCGGTGAGCCCGCGCAGCAGCCTCGCACCGGCCTCGTCGACCGGCTCGGAGATCCCGAACACGGCGACCAGCATGTGCTCGCCGGACAGCTCGAGGTTGATGTCGGAGTTCTCCAGCAGCAGTTGGCTGAGCTCGTACCCGGAGGCGCCCGTGCCACGGACGTCGATGGCGAGCCGAAGCGGGTCGTAGTTGTAGACGCCGGTGTGCTTGAGCAGGCGCTCGTCGAGGACCTCGAGCCCGGGCATCTCGCGGATCGCCCGCCGGGTCTGCGCCAGCGACGCGATCGCCGCCTCGATCGTCTCCGGGCCATTGAGCATCGCGTGGCGGCGGGCAGCGTCCAGCGAGGCGAGCAGCAGTGAGCTGGGGCTGGTCGAGTTGACCAGCGTCAGCGCCCGCTGGATCGAGCGCTCGTCGATCCGCTGCCCGGCGCCGTGGCCGAGGTGCAGCATCCCCGACTGGGTGAGGCTGCCGACCAGCTTGTGGGTGCCGGAGAGGACGATGTCGGCGCCCGCGAGGAGCGCCTGCTCCGGCAGCGCCTCGTGGAAGGGGAAATGGGCGCCCCAGGCCTCGTCGACGATGAGCGGCACCCCCCACCCGTGAGCGACCTCGGCGAGGGCGCGAACGTCGGCGACCGCCCCGTAGTAGGTCGGCGAGACGACCAGCACGCCGACCGCCTCGGGCGAGTCGGCGAGCGTGATGTCGAGCATCTCCGGGGTCAGGCAGTGGGCGATCCCAAGATCGGGGTTGAGCTCCGGGGAGACCCACTTCGGCCTCAGGCCGGCGAGGATGAGGCCGTCGATCGTGCTCGCGTGGACGTTGCGCTGGACGACCACCTGCTCGCCCATCCCGGCGAGTGCCAGGCAGATCGCATGGTTGCCCTGAGTCGCGCCGTTGGAGAGGAACCAGGTTCGCTTCGCCCCCCAGGCGTCGGCGGCGAGCGCGTGCGCGTGCTCGAGCGGGGTCTCGCCCGGGCCGACGTCGATGCCCTCGATGATGAGCGGGACGTCGGCCTCGAGCGCGTCCTTGCCGAGGACCTCGCGAAGCTCGGCGTCCGCGCCGGCGCCGCCCTTGTGGCCGGGTACGTGGTAGCGGCCGGGGTTGCGGGCCGCGTAGGCGCGCACAGCCTCGAGGTAGGGCGCGCGCGAGTGGTCGCGCCGGGGTGCGGGCGGGGCCGCGCTCCGGCTCGAGACGACGCCGCGCTCAGGGGACAGCGTCGATGCATGCTCCCGTGACTCAAACATGTCTGCTCCCCCCATCGGCCGCATGGGGCCTGGGCTTAAGCGGGTCTTCATGCTCGTCGGACGAGTCGGCGGTGCCCGTGCGTGGAATGCCCTCAAGCAGCCCGGGAGGCCCGTCGATAGAAAAAACGTGCTGGCGCTTACGCTGTCATTCGGGGCCAGCCTCGCCTGGGGCTCGGCCGACTTCCTGGCCGGACTCGAGTGCCGCCGGAAGACCCTGCTCACGGTGATGCTGGTCTCGCAGCTGGCCGGCCTGGTGCTCTTCGTGCCGTTCATGCTCGCGCTCGGCAACGCCCCGCCGCCGGCAGGCATCGCGCTGCTCGGGATGCTCGCCGGCGCCCTCTACATCGTCGGGCTCGCGGCCCTGTACCGCGGCCTCGCCGGCGGGGTCATGGGGATCGTCGCCCCGATCGCCGCCACCGACGCGCTGATCCCGCTCGTCTTCGGCCTGCTCGGCGGCGAGCGGCCCGGCATGCTCGCGATGCTCGGGATCGGGCTCGCCCTGATCGGGATCGTCGTGGTCTCGTTCACCGGGAACGACGACGCCGACGGCGCCGAGACGGAGGACAACGGGCGCCGCGAGGGCGCCGACGAGCTCGCCTCGGTCCGCCGCACACTCGCCCGGACCGGGATCGTCCCGCTGACCGAAAACGGCAACGCCAACGGCGCCGAAGCGGCGAACGACAAGCCCCGCGACTCGACCCGCAAGAGCGTTGCGTTCGGGCTGATCACGGCCGTTTGCTTCGGCGGCTTCGTCGTCGCACTCGATGCGGCGAGCAACAACGGTGACGCGCTCTGGGCGGTCGGCTACACCCGGCTGATGAGCGTGCTGCTGCTCGCCAGCGCCGTCGTCTACCTCGGCCAGCAGGTCTCGGTCGGGCGCCGCGACGCGCTGCCGCTGCTCGCGATCGGCGGCCTCGACATCGGTGCCAACGCGCTGTTCGCACTCGCGACGACGACCGGCCTGCTCAGCGTCGTCGGCATCTTCGGCTCGCTCTACCCGGTGTTCACGGTCCTGCTCGCCGCCGCGTTCCTGCGCGAGCACCCGACCAGCGTCCAGCGCGCCGGGACCGGCGCGGCGCTGCTCGGCGCGATCCTGATCGCGGCGGCCTGATCCCTCAGCTCCCGGGCACGCCCTCCGAGTCGAAGAAGGTGAGCTTGACCTCCACCTGGTTGCCGGGCGGGCCCGCGAAGTTGTGCACCTCGAGCCGGTAGTGGCCGGGGAACAGCCGCCCCATCGCGACCGTCTCGCCGTCGAGGTCGCCGCCGTTGGCCCCGCTGCCCGCGGACTTCCATGTGCCGTCGCTTTGGCGACGCTCGAGGTAGAGGTCGAGGTCGGCGGGCATGGATGGCGTCACCGATCCCCGCATCGTCGCGTTGTCCGCGTCGGGATCGACGTCGAACTCGACGTACTGGCTCGTCACCCCACCGATCCTGGCGCCCCCGCCCGGCGCGTTGGTGGTGATCGACTCGGAGACCGGCGGCTGCGCGGGGCCGGGCGGGCCCGGCACCTCCAGGGGCACGTTGTCGGGGGCCAGCACCGGGTTGTTGACGATCGGCACCGTCACCTCGGTGGCCTGCGGGCCGGTGAACACCGTGACGTTCGGATCGAGCGCGAACAGCGGCGCCTTGTCGGGATCCGCCGTGGTCACCTGGAGGACCAGGCGATGGCCGGCGCGCAGGTGATGCGCCATCGCGAAGCCCGGCGGCTCCAGCGTGTAGCGCTCACCCGGAACGACCGGGGTCACCGTCGCGATCCCGTTGCGAAGCTCGGGGTTGATCGCGAACTGGCTGATCCGCCGCCGTACCCCGTCGGCGTCCTCGTCGAGCAGGTTCGCGATCAGATGGACGCGCGGCGCCGTGACCGAGGCGGCCAGCTCGAGCCGCGGCAGGCCGGCGATCACGATGTCCTTCTGCAACGGCGGGGTGGCGAAGCTGACCCCGGTGTCCCAGTTGGAGCTCGCGAATCCCTCCGGCGTTCCGGTGAATGACTCCGAGGCGGCCGCGGACGGAGCGGTGCGCCCCATGCCGCCGTTGCCGTTGGGGTAGAAGGAAACCTGGCTGGCGCCAACCGGCCACCGGCTCGCCGTCAGGATCTCGGTACGCGCCCCCCCGCGAACGTCGGCGAACGACTGATCGTCGGCCATGAACAGCTCGATCGGCGGGCCCGTGGCGACGTCGCGCTGCGCCAGGTGCTTGTCGAACCAGGCGTGAAGCGCGTAGGTCCACTGCTGGCCGCGGCGGTTGGGACAGCAGCCGGAGCCGTGGTCCCACTGGCCGAGCCAGAGCTTGTCGGCCGGGTTGCGGCGCTGGAAGAACCACTCGAGCGCCCCGACGCGGGCGGCGTTGTCGTTCACGCCGTGGACCGCGAACACCGGGATGTCCGCGTCGGTCGCGCCGCTGTTCCAATCGCGCTGCAGGTGCCAGTCGGCGTACCGGCCGGAGAACTGGTCCTCGCCGCTGGTCAGCGCCGAGTCGGGCGCGCCACAGCCCGCCTCCTGCATATCGTTGCCGAAGTTGTCGCCGGTCTCCGCGTTCTGGACGGGGTCGGCGCCGACCGGCGGCAGGCTCCGCGCGACGGTCAGGTACTCATAGGACCACTGCACGCCGGCCCACTGCAGGTAATAGGGGACGCCGGCCTGGAACTGGTGGTGATACATCGAGGCGAGGCCGGCGCTCGGCACGATCGTCTTCAGGCCGGTCGGGTCCTGCGCCGCCGCCACCGACGGCGTCGAGCCGACGTAGGAGTGGCCGGTCATCCCGACGCGCCCGTTCGACCATGGCCGGCTGGCGGCCCACTCGACGACCTGCTCGAGGTCGCGGGCGTCCTTGGGCCCGAGGTGATTGAGGCATCCCTGGCTGCGTCCGGTACCGCGCAGATCCATCATCACGACCGCGTAGCCGCGGGGCGCGAAGTAGCCGGTCAGCCCGGCCGGGTTACCGTCAGCGTCCATGGGTCCCGGGAGGATCCGGGTGCCATCGCGATCGGCCAGCGTGCCGTGATAGGGGCTCGCCTCCAGGATCACCGGAAAGCGTCCGGGCGCCTTCGGCTTGACCACCTCGATGTAGAGGAGCTTGCCGTCGTAGGCCGGCAGCCTGATCTCGTAGCGCCTCGTCGTGTATCGGGGTTGAGAGAGGTTGGCCGCCTGCGCCGCGTAGTCGAAAGCCCGCGGCCCCGTCACCTGTGCCGGCGCCCGCTCCGCGAGCGCGCCCAAGGACACCGCGACCGCCAGCGCGAGCAGCGCCGCGAACGCGATCAGCGAGCGATGAATCCTCTCAATCGCCATTCCCGATAACCCTCCCGTTTGCTCGTAACCCCACAGGCCGCCGGGCTTCGGCCCAACGGCACAGTCAACCTAGCAACGGCCGTTTGGGCGCGCGCCGGTTCGTCAGTCGGCCGCGACGCGGTACGTGTGCCCGGCCGCGACAAGGCGATCCGCGAGCACGCGGCCCATCGCCGTCGCGGGTGTGAGGACTCCCGCTACCTCGGGCAGATCGTCGAACGCGAGGCAGAGTGCACTCTCGCCGAGCATCACCGCTGTTGCCTTGTAACCCGGGTCGCCCTGTGCGCGGATCTCGCAACGCATGGGCTCGCCGCTGCTCGTCGTCGCGTGGATGTCGATGTTGAAGAACCCGCGGTCCCGGGCTTCCTCGCTTGGCCCCTCACCGGGGTCCGGGAGGACGCGGTCGAGGAGCTGGCGAAGGCCGGGGGTCGCAAAGCCGGCGAACGCGCCGGCGAGGCCACCGGCGACCCCAGCGGCCTTCGCGCCACCGACCACGCCGGGGCCCGTGAGCATGAGCTCGCGATAGCGGAACCGGCGGCCGTAGGCGTGGCCCTGGAGCGCGTTGCTGCGGCGCACCACGCGCGTGTTGACGCTGCCCATTACGAACGGCGCCAGCCAGCCGCCGAGGCGATCGTCGCGAAGCGGCTTCACCGGGTCGCGCTCGGGACCGAGATCGGGCTCGGCCGGCCGGTCCGGGCTCAGCGAATACGGATCGAGCAGCAGGCGCCGACTCGCGGGATCCTTCTTCACCGCGTCGACGGTCGTTCGGAGCGTGTCGATCGTGCCGCCGCTGGGGCCGCCGCGAAGCCGCTTGACCACGTACGACGTCTCCTCCAGCTCGCCACGGCCGTCCGCGTTCGCCGCCTGGTGCAGAAGCAGCACGCCGATATCGGACGGGATCGAGTCGAAGCCGCATGTGTGGACGATCCGGGCGCCGCTCTCGCGCGCCGCCGCGTCGGCCGCGTCTATCGCCCAACGCATGAACAGGACCTCGCCGGTGAGGTCGGCGTAGTGCGTACCGGCGGCTGCGCACGCCTCGACGAGCGGCTTGCCGTACTTGAAGTAGGGGCCGACGGTCGTTGCGACAACGCGGGCGGAGTTCGCGAGCGCCGCGACGGCATCGCGATCCTGGCTGTCGGCGATCACGAGTGGCCATTCGACGCCGAGCTCGGCGCGCGTGTGCTCTAGCTTTGCCTGCGAGCGCCCGCCGAGCGCGATCCGGGCGTCAGGCGGAGCGTGCTCTGCCAGGTATTTGGCCGTCAGGACACCGACGAAGCCGGTGGCCCCGTAAACGACGATGTCATGCTCGCGCGCGGAGTCAGTCACGGCGGCGGTCAGGAAGACGTGTCGTATCGGCGAATCGTCTTGATGTGGGCGGCGTTGATGCGATGCTCGCCACCGTCAGGGCTGTGCACCCGGATCAGCGGGACCCGCCCCGTGCGCAGGTCGCCGATCGCCCGATCGATCTCGTCGACGGTGTCCTTGACCTCCAGCACACCGCCGTCGACGAAGTGGATCACGGATTCGATTGGCCCTGCCACAACCCGACCTTAACGCCGATTGCTGCAGCGGGCCCGACAGGATTCGAACCTGTGACCTTCGGTTTCGTAGACCGACGCTCTATCCGGCTGAGCTACGGGCCCGGGCGGACGATTCTAGGAGGTCACTTGAGCTGCCACCGGCGCGGCTCGGACCCGTCGATCTCGACCACCTCGCCGGCGAGCGACAGGTGGTCGAGGTAGGCGAGGGCCAGCTGGAGCCCCCACGCCGCGGTCGCCGGGTTGAGGTTCTCGGGACCGATCACGTCGCCGATCAGCTCGAAGGCGGTCCGCGGGCCCTCGGCGAGCCCGGCCCGGAGCCCGCCGACCTGGCGGCCGACCTCGGCGCGGTTGGCGGCCACCTTCGCCGGGATGTCGCGGAACGGCCGGCCGTGGCCGGCGAGGCACAGGCTCGTGTGCCCCAGACGGTCGACCTCGTCGAGCCCGCCGATGAACTCCGCCACGGGGTCGGGCGTGTGGCCGTAGTCGAAGAACAGCGAGATCCGCCCGAGCAGGTGGTCGCCGGAGATCAGCAGCCCGGTGTCGGGCTGGTGCAGGCAGACGTGGGAGGGCGCATGCCCCGGGGTCTCGATCACCTGCCAGGTGCCGATGTCGGTCTCGACCTCCACCCCCGGAACGAGCTCGCGGTCAGGCGGCACCGCCGGGCGATCCCGGGGTCCACGCCGCGGCGCGACTTCTCGTACTGCTCGAGTCCGGCCGCCGGGACGCCGCTCTGGCGCGCGACCTCGATCCGCCGGTCCAGCGTCGCGTCGGGGTCGTCGATCATCGCCCGGATGTGCTCCCACGCCGGATGCATCCACAGCTCCGCCCCGGAGCGATCGACGATCGGCCCGGCGAGGCCGTAGTGGTCGGTGTGCGCGTGGGTGCAGAGGACCAGGCTGACGTCCTCGAGCCGGAACCCGACCTGGGCCAGGGCGAGCTCGAGGTGTCGCTGGCCGTCCTCGGTGGCCATCCCGGTGTCGAAGAGGACGATCCCGTCGCCGGCGCGGACCGCGAACGCGTTCACGTGCGGGACGCCGGGCCACGGCAGCGGCAGCCGCAACCGCCAGACCCCCGGCAGCACCCGCTCCCCGCGCCCGAGCTCACGCTTGCGCCTCGAT
The DNA here is from genome assembly GCA_963811505.1 of uncultured Solirubrobacterales bacterium. Lineage (GTDB taxonomy): Bacteria > Actinomycetota > Thermoleophilia > Solirubrobacterales > 70-9 > WHSW01. The sequence continues at coordinate 127,227 of CAWERC010000004.1, forward strand.
TGACCCATCGCTCCCTACGGTAACCACCGAGGGCCCGCACGCCGGCGGGCCCTCGGTGCCGCTCTCGCTCGGTTCAGGGGAGCTTGCGGTCGCTCTCGGAGTTCGCGGGCGTCGGCGCCGCGGGCAGCGACCCGCGCGGGTCCGAGGCGCTCGCGGTCGCTGACGACGTGCGGCTCCTCGTGACCTGGAAGACGTTGCTCCAGTCCGCGTGGGTGCGATTGAGGCTCGCCCAGTACATGTAGTTCTTGATCGCGTAGTAGCCCGTCGGCAACCCTCCGAAGCGATGGAACATGACCGACATTCCACTCGGCGCGGTCCAAGCGGCCGCGTAGGTGGTCGGCTGGCAGTAGCCGTAGATGCTCGTCACGGCCTGGTACCACGGGGCGCGGCCGTCGTAGAGGACCCAGCTCGTGCCGTTCCAGCGGTACAGGTCTGGGCTCCACTTGACGAGCTCCCCGACGCGGCAGTTGACGTTCTGGTACGGCCTCATCACCCGGGGCGGGCGCGCGCCCAGTCCGTAGCCGTCGTACAACCACTGGCCGATCTCGTGGTAGGGCACGTTGGCCGTGGTCGCCTCGGCACTCTCCGGCCCGGCGCCGGGCATCCCGACCAGGGATGCGATCGCGACGATCAGTGTCGCGGCGGTCGCGAGGAGGGGGGTGCGCTTCCGTGTCTTGCTCATGATCTCTCCTTGATCTGCCGCTCCGGGTCGAGCGGGCCGTTCGGTGTTCTCGAGCAGTCTCCGCTCAGCGAAGCCGCGTGCCTAGGAGCCCTAGGGATCGTGTCGACCATCCCTGTGCGGAGGCGCCGACCGGGATACGATCGCCTCATGCCCGGCGACCCCTCCGCCAACACGGCGCTGATCAACCGCTTCTACGAGGCGTTCGCGCGCCGCGACGGCGACGCGATGGCGGCCTGCTACGCACCCGACGCGCACTTTCACGACCCGGTGTTCCAGGACCTGCACGGAGCCGAGGTCGGGGCGATGTGGCGGATGCTCTGCGGGCGGGCCACCGACCTTCGGATCGTTCACTCCGCCGTCGAGGCCAACGCCGACACCGGCTCGGCCCACTGGGAGGCCGACTACACGTTCTCCACCGGGCGCGCCGTCCACAACCCGATCGACGCCAGCTTCCGCTTCAGGGACGGCCTCATCGCCGACCACCGCGACGAGTTCGACCTCTACGCGTGGGCGCGCCAGGCGCTCGGCCCCATGGGACTGCTGCTCGGCTGGTCACCGCCGGTGCAGGGCAAGATCCGCGCGCAGGCGCGGGAGGGGCTGGAGGAGTTCATGGGCGAGCAGGCCGCCGCGGCCAGCGAGTGAGCGACCGGCTCTCGGCCTCCGACATGTCCTCGCTGCTCGCGGAGCGGGGACCGATCCACGTACACGTCGGGGCGACGATCGTCGTCGCGGGCAAGCCCCCCGAGTTCAGCGATCTCGTCGAGCACGTCGACTCGCGCCTGGGCCTGATCCCGCGCTTTCGCCAGCGGATCACCTCGGTCGGGACGATCGCGCTGAACAACCCGGTCTGGGCCGACGACCCGCGCTTCGACATCGAGCGCCACGTGCGGCATGTGGCGCTGCCGAGGCCGGGCGGGATGGCCGAGCTGCGCGAGCTGGTCGGGCGGGTGATGTCGGAGCCCCTGGACATGAGCCGCCCGCTGTGGCAGCTCTACCTGGTCGAGGGCCTGGAGGGAAAGAACCACGCCTACATCAACAAGACCCATCACGCGCTCGTCGACGGGGTCGCGGCCGTCGACGTCGGGACGATCATCCTCGACGCGAGCCCGGAGGGAACCGAGATGGAGGTCACCGAGGAGCGCTGGGAGCCCGACGAGCCAAGCCCCGAGCTGCTCTTCGTCCGCGACGCCTCGGATCGGATCAGGGCTCCGTTGCGGGCGGCGCGAAAGGCGGCCCGCGGCGCGCTGACGATGCCGCGGTCCACTGCGGGGCGGGTGATGCGAACCGCCGAGGGGTTCGCGAAGCTGGCGGCCAGCGGCCCGACGGCGCCCCGGACCTTCCTCAACGCGGAGATCGGGCGCGACCGGCGGGTCGGCTTCGCGCGGACCGAGCTCGAGCTCTTGAAGTCGATCCGCGGTGAATCCGGCGCGACCGTGAACGACGTCATTCTCTCGGCCGCGGCCGGCGGCCTGCGGCGGCTGTTCGAGCGCCGCGGAGAGGAGGTTCCCGAGCACCTGGTCGCGCTCGTTCCGATGAGCGTGCGCCGCCCGGACGAGGACCTCGAGCTAGGCAACCGGATCGCGACCCTGCTCGTGCGGTTGCCGATCGCCGAACCGGACGCCTACGCGCGGCTCGAGCGAATCCACGCCGAGACGGCGCGCCTCAAGGCATCCGAGCAGGCGAACGCCGCCTCGCTGATCATCGAGGCGACCGGCTGGACGCCGCCGACGATCAACCGCGTCCTGGCGGGCGCGATCTCGCGCCCGCTCGCCTTCAACCTCGTCGTCTCCAACGTCCCCGGCCCGCAGATGCCCTTCTACCTGCTCGGCCGCAAGCTCGAGGCGATCTACCCGTTCGTGCCCCTGTCGCCGCAGAACCACGCCCTCTCGATCGGGGTGCTCAGCTACGACGGCGGCGTCTTCTTCGGACTCGCCGGCGACCGCGACCTGCTCGACGACCTCGACGCCTTCGCGGCCGACCTGGACGCAGCGCTCGGCGAGCAGGCCGCCGCCGTCTAGGTTCTGACGAAAACCGGCGTCCCGAGCGGCACCGTGCGAACGAGCTCGGCGACGTTGTCGTCGGCGGCCCGGATGCAGCCGTGCGAGGCGGCGACCCCCAGCGGCCCCGAGGTGCCGTGGATCGCGATCGTCCGCCCGCCGAGCCAACCCGACGGCAGATGCGGCTGGGTGGCGCTGAGGGCCAGTGCGCAGCAGCCGTAGGCGGCCGACGCGAGCTCGGTGAAAGTATCGGTGACCGCGAATCGCCCGGTGGGCGTCTCGGCGCCGGGGGCGCCGATCGTGACCGGGAAGCTGAGCTTCACCCGGTCGTCGTCGAGCAGGCTCGCGCGGCGCTCGGAGAGGTCGACAACGATCGAGTAGCGCGTCCAGCCGCCGTCGAGACGGTCCGGGTCGAGCCTGATCCAGCCGAGCCGCCCGTTGGGCAGGAGCGTGGTCGTGATCCCGGCCCAGTCGCCGCTTCGCTCCACCACACCGAACACGGTCGGCGACCCGAATTCGGTCCGGCGCCCGATCCGCTTCACCAGCTCTCCGCCGCCCGGGTCGGTCCGGATCGCGACCTCCTCCCCGGTCCGGACCCAGATCACCGGATAGGCGCCGCGCGGAACCTCGAGGCTGAGGGTCGTCTCGGCGGGCGGCGGCTCGGCCGAGGGCGCGGCCTCGACCTCGGCGGCCGAGCGCTCAGGGCGCTCCTCGGATCCGCAGGCCGCGAGCGGGAGCGCGACCCCGAGGGCGAGCAGCGCGAGCGCGGTCTTCAACCGGGCGAGTCGCCCTCCCGCACGAGCAGCTCCGGGCCGAGGTCGGTCGGGCGGCGATGGCCGCTGAGCCCGATCGTCAGGTCGAGCTCGGCGAGCACCGAGCGCAGCACGGCCAGTACGCCCTGCTCGCCACCGACCGCCAGGCCCCACAGGTACGGGCGCCCGATCCCGACCGCGTCGGCGCCCAGGGCGAGCGCCTTGGCGACGTCGGCGCCCGAGCGCACGCCGCTGTCGAGCAGCACCGCGAGGTCGCCGCCGACCGCGTCGACGACGGCCGGCAGGGCGTCCAGGGCGGCGATCTCCCCGTCGATCTGGCGGCCGCCGTGGTTGGAGACGACCACCCCGTCGATGCCCTGCTCGCGAGCCGTCCGCGCGTCGTCGGGATGAAGAATGCCCTTGAGCAGGATCGGAAGCTCGGTCTCGGCGCGCAGGAACTCGAGGTCGTTCCAGCTCAGCTCGGGGTTCGAGAACTGGGCGGCGAACTGGCCGATCGCGCCCTGCGGGTCCTCCTCGACCGGCTTGTCGAGCATCGACTGGAAGACGGGGTCGGAGGTGTAGTTGGCGATCCCGATCCCGTCCAGGAAGGGCTGCCACGCTCCCTGCAGGTCGCGCGGCCTCCAGCCCGGCAGGAAGGCGTCGACGGTGAGGACGATCGCCTCGTAGCCGGCGCGCTCGGCGCGGTTGACGAAGCTCGAGGCGAGCTCGCGGCTGCGCGGCCAGTAGAGCTGGAACCACTTCGGGGCCGCTCCGGCTTCCGCCACCTCCTCGAGTGCGAAGGACGACGCGGTGCTGAGGATCATCGGCAGACCGACGGCGGCGGCCGCCCGGGCGACGGCGAGCTCGCCCTCGTCGTGGACGATCGACTGCACCCCGATCGGCGCGAGCAGCAGGGGCGCCGGCATCTCGGTCCCGAGCACGGTCACCGACAGGTCGCGCACCGAGACGTCGCGCAGCAGGCGCGGCACGATCCGCCAGCGCCGGAACGCCTCGAGGTTCGAGCGCATCGTGTCCTCGCGCCCGGCGCCGCCGAACACGGACGCGGTCACCCGCTCGTCGGAAAGCGTCTCCTCGGCCGCCCGCTCGAGCTCGGCCAGCGAGACGGGGTGTTCCGGGGTCTTCCCGCCCGCCCCGGCGAGGAGGATCTCCGCCTGATAGCCGGCAAACGGCGGGCCGTGGACGGGCGGGTCGCTCACCCGCGCGAGAACTCCATCGCCTCGTCCTGGAGCCGCGCGTGCCGCAGGGAGATGATGTCCTTGGCGTAGTTCTGGTAGAGGCGCCATGGCCGGCGCGAACCCTGCTTCGGAAAGCTCGCGATCGAGCGCTGCACGTAGCCCGACGAGAAGTCGATCATCGGCTCGGGACCGATCGAGGGGTCGCGGTTACGCGGGGTGCAGTACGCGTATCCGTGCTCGTCCATGTGGTTGAGCAGCCGGCAGACGTACTCGCAGGTCAGGTCGCACTTCAGCGTCCAGGACGCGTTCGTGTACCCGATCGAGACCGCGAGGTTGGGGACGCCCTCGAGCATCATCCCCTTGTAGGTCAGCTTCTCGGGGATGCGGACCGCGTCGCCATCGACCTCGAGCTCGATCCCGCCCAGAGGCAGCAGGTTGATCCCGGTCGCGGTGACGATCAGGTCGGCCTCGAGGTCGGCCCCGGACTCGAGCCGCAGCCCATCCTCGGTGAAGGTCTCGATGCGGTCGGTGACGACCGACGCGCGGCCGGCGCTGATCGCGTCGAAGAGGTCCCCGTCCGGAACCAGGCACATGCGCTGGTCCCAGGGGTTGTAGTGAGGCTTGAAGTGGGTGTCGATGTCGTAGCCGGGCGGCAGCCTCCGCTCGACGCCCTTGCGGATCAGCTTCTTCGCGAGCTCGGGCCGGCGGCGGCTGAGCTGGAAGCTGAGTTGGGTCAGCAGGACGTTCTTCCACTTCAGCAGCCTGTACGCAACCCGCGGCGGGAGAAACCGGCGCAGGACCTTCGCGATCGGATCGACCCCCGGAAGCGAGACCACGTAGCTCGGCGAGCGCTGCAGCATCGTCACGTGGGCCGCCGTCTCGGCCATCGCCGGGACCAGGGTGACCGCGGTCGCGCCGCTGCCGATCACGACCACGCGCTTGCCCTCGTAGTGGATCTCGTCGGTCCACTCCTGCGGGTGGACGATCTCCCCCCGGAAGCGCTCGGTGCCCACGAACTCGGGCGTGTAGCCCTCGTCGTAGCGGTAGTAGCCGCTGCACATGTGGAGGAAGTTGCAGGTCATCTGCACGGTCTCGGGGGCGTCGCCGTTGGCCCCACCGCGCTCGACGTCGACGGTCCAGCGGGCGTCCTCACTCGACCAGTGTGCCGCCACCACCTTGTGCCGATAACGGATCTGGCGGTCGATTCCCTCCTCGCTGGCGGTTTCGCGGACGTAGCTGAGGATCGACGGCCCGTCGGCGATCGCCTTCGCGTCCTTCCAGGGCCGCAACGAGTAGCCGAGCGTGAGCATGTCGGAGTCCGAGCGGATCCCGGGGTAACGGAACAGGTCCCAGGTGCCGCCGCTTGCCTCGCGCGCCTCGAGGATCGCGTACGTCTTGCCCTGGCACTCGGTCTGCAGATGGTGGGCGGCGCCGATCCCGGAGAGGCCGGCGCCGACGATCAGGACGTCGAAGTGCTCGGGCTCCATGGGGGGAGAGTAGTGCCGACTAGCCGCTCAGGCCCGGGTTCTGGACCAACGTCACATTGAGATCGACCTCGTCCGAGCCGCGCAGGACGGTCACCGTGACCTCGTCGCCGGGCGAATGGGCGGCCACGGCCGCCAGCAGGTCATCCCCGGTACCGATGGCATCGCCGTCGATGGCGACGATCACGTCGCCGGGCTTGATCGGAGCTGCCTCCGCCGGACTGTCCGGCTCGACCTCGACGACCGTGACGCCATCGCCGCCGGGCGTGTCCTTGACCGCGGTGCCGAGGAAGGCGCTCGGCGACTGCACCTGGGCGAACGTGATGCGCTTCGACCCGCGGATGACCCTGATCGTGAACTGCTCGCCGAGCTCCGGCTCACCGACCGCGTCGATCAGCTCCTCGGGGCTGGCGACCGGCTTGCCGTCGACCTTGATGATCACGTCGCCCACGCGCAGGCGCGAGAGGCTGTCGGGGGCGACCTCGATCACGACGACGCCGGGCTCGCCGGCGGTCGCCGCGGTCAGCTTGGCACCGAGGAACTCGATCGGCTCCTCGGTCCCGACGGCGGTCACGGTCGACGCCTGAGTGGGCGTCGTGCTCGACGCTTCCGTGGTCGAGGTCACGGTCGAGTCGCCGCCGCCCCCGCAGCCGAACGCGATGAGGGAGATCGCGAGCGTCGAGGCCGCTGCTCCGATGGCCGGCAATGCGATCCGTCGCATCACGGCGATCGTAACCGCCCTCCGAGCGGTTTCCAAACGGGTCAGTCCGGGGCTCGCGCGATCGTCAGCAGGGTCCGGGCCAGCTCGTCGGCGAAGCGACGATTGAGGGGTTGGTTGCGGGCGAGGATCCTGTACCAGAGCGACGCGAAGAAGAGCTCGACGAGGAGGTCGGGGTCAGAGGACGCCGCCAGCTCCCCCCGGTGACGGCCGCGCTCGAGGAGGTCGCGCAGGACCTGGCGGCGCTGGGCGAGGAACCGGGTCCGGAACGATTCGGCGAACACCTCGTCGAGCTGCGCCTCCGCCATCAGCCCCGCGAGCAGCCGTGCGTTGCGGTGCGCGCCCGCGACGCTGCGCCGGGCGAAGACACGAAGATCGTCCGCGAGCGAACCGCCGTCGGGCAACGGCGCGATCTTCGCCGCGGCCTCGTTGAGCGCCTCGAGGATGATCGCCGCCTTGGTCGGCCACCAGCGGTAGATCGTCTGCTTGCCGACGCCCGCACGGCGCGCGATCCCCTCGACGGTCAGGCTGCCGTACCCGTCCTGCTCGGTGAGCTGGGCCGCGGCAGCCAGGACGTCCCGGCGCGCGCGCTCGCTACGGGGCCTCCCCGGGCTCATCGCGGCACTTTACTAGACGCTGCGTCCTGTTATTATTCCGAGACGTGACGTCTCGTATCGGTCCTCTTGACGCGAAACGGACCGCGGGTTGGACGAACTCAGTCCACGAGATCCTCGACGGCGACCACGCCGTGATGCTCGCCTACGTCACGCCCGCCCTCGGCGTGGTGCTGGCGCCGGTCTCGAACTTCGGCCTCCACGACCGCGCAAACGGGATCGTCACCGTCAACAGCTCGGTCGGCGCCTGGAAGAAGCTCGACCGGATCCGGCGCAATCCGAACGTCGCTCTCGCCTTCCACACGCGCGCGCACGCCGCGCATCGCCGTCCCGAGTACGTGCTGGTCCAGGGCCGCGCCTCGCTTCAGCCGCCGGTCGACGATTACCCGGCGACGATCCTCGACCACTGGGAGCGCCTCGAGCCCTGGCGGGAAATCAGTCCGCTCTGGAAACGCTGGATGCGGATCTACGCACGACGCGTGGAGATCCGGATCGCGGTCGAGCGGATCGTCGTCTGGCCCGACCTCGACTGCGCCGGGAAGCCCGCGGTCCACGGGTCACCGCTTCCGGCCGAGCCGGCGGCGGCCCAGGACCCGCCCGGCAGGGGCACCGGCCCCCGCATCGACCACGGGCGGGCGACGAAGCGCGCCCAGCGCCTGCCCGACGTGTTGCTCGGCTGGGTCGGCACGGACGGCTTGCCGGTCGTGATCCCGGTCGGGCTGGGATCGACCGACGAGCGCGGCATCGAGCTCCGCCCGCCTCGGCCGACGCTGCTTCCGCCGGGGGGCCGGCGGGCCGGGCTGACCGCCCACTGGTTCTCGCGCGGGGTCGTCGGACAGCGCCAGCGGATTCACACGGGCTGGCTCGACGTCGGCGACGAAGGCGGCTCGGCCGCCTACGCACCGCACACCGAAGTCGGGTACCGCATGCCGTCGTCCCGGCTCGTGTACCGCGCCGCCGCGGGCGCGTTCACCCGCCTTCGCTATCGCCAGGCGCGCTGACGATCCGGTTGCGGGAAAAAATCCTTCGAAAGCGCTTCACCGCGGGCGCGTCTCCGCTGAACGTCAGCGCGCCCGCGGAGGCCGCCGACGAAGCGGTGACCGTCCCGGACGCGAGGTCCGCGTACGTCTCCTCGTTGGTCGTCACGAGGACAGCGGGGTCGTGGGCCGGGCCGTCATGAACCTCGATCGAGCCGTCATCGACCGTGAAGTGAAACGCCGAGTCGCCGACGAGGTACTGGTAGGTCTCGCTGACGCCCTTCGCGGCCTCGCGGTCCGCGAGGCCCGCCATCGCCACCGCCGCCCACCGCGGGCGGAAGCTTTCGTGTGACTCGCGCTCGCCGAGACGCCCTGCCCCCCACCGGATCAGCGGAACGATCGCGTCGGCGAGATCGCGACCGTCGGCCGTCAGCTCGTAGACCAGGCGCGCGGCGGGAGCCGGAAGCTCCCTCCTCGCGACGATGCCGTCACGCTCGAGGTCGCGGAGTCGGGCGGTGAGGAGATTCCGGCTGACTCCGGGCAGACCCTCGAGCAGATCGGTGAACCGCCGCGGGCCGGGAACCAGCTCGCGAACGATCAGCAGGGTCCAGCGGTCGCCGGCTACGTCGAGCGCGCGGGCGAGCGCGCAGTACTGCCGATAGCGGTGCTCGGGCATGGGCAATTTAGTTTAGATCCTAAATCTGACGGTATTAAATATGAACCATGCCCCAACGTCCGCCCGTCCTCTGGCACCTCGAGATCTCGCACTACAACGAGAAGGTGTGTTGGGCGCTCGACTACAAGCGGGTTCCCCACGTGCGTCGCGCCGTGAGGCCCGGGCTGCAGGAGCTCAGGGCACGGCGGCTGCGAGCGGGTCGCACCGTTCCGATCCTCCAGCTGAACGGACGCGCGATCGGCGACTCGACCAGGATCATCGCGGAGATCGAGCGACGGTGGCCGGAACCACCCCTCTACCCGTCCGACCCGGAGGAACGGCGCCGGGCGCTCGAGCTCGAGGAGTACTTCGACGAGACCTGCGGGCACGATCTGCGCCGGGTGCTGTTCAACGACAACCTCGCGGAGCCGGAGAAGTTCCTCGGGATGTTCCTCGGCCCCGACCACCCCAGACTCGGTCTGCTCAAGACGCTGAGTCCGGTCCTCGCACCCGTCCTGAAACGGCGCTACGAGATCCGGCCGGACCGGGTCGCGCGCTCGCGCGACGTGGTCCGGGCCGCTCTGGAGAAGGTCGAGGCGGAGGCCGGCCCAGCCGGCTATCTCGTCGGCGGCGCGTTCACCGTCGCGGACCTGACGGCGGCCTCGATCCTCGGGCTGATCGTCGTCCCGCCCGAGTTCCCCTACGTCAAGCTTCACCCGGACGAGCGCGCCGCGCAGTTCCGGGAATTTCGGGCATCGCTGAAGGACCGGCCCGGGTTCAAGTGGGTCGAGGACATGTACGCCCGCCACCGCGGGACGAGCGCCGAAGTGGCGGCGTAGCGGGCCGTGGATCGCCGCGTCGTTCACCGATAGCGGCTTCTTCTCGCCGCTGGGAGGGGTCGAGATCGTCGTGCCCCTCATCTATGAGGCCTGGATCGCGGCGCTCGCCGTCGCGCTCGTGCGCGGGACGCGCGGCAGGCACGCGAGCCGTTGAAACGGCCTTGGTGCGACGCCATAGGAAGCCGGACGTTCGTCGGGCGATCGCCCAACTCCACGCTCGTATAGTCGATAGGCACTATTGAGCGCGAAGAGTTCCGCTTTCCATGGAATGGCGGCGTGGGAGCCGGGGTAGCCGCCATCGGGGCCTTGCTTGCGCTTGCCGTCACCGCGAGCGCCATGGACGAACCGCTCGCGTCCGACCGAAGTCACCGTCCGCCGAAAGACGCGCCGATCGCAATCCTGGGAGGCCCGGCCACCCGGTTCGTAGCCCGGGTCGATCCCGTCACTCTGGAGCCGACGGGGCCAACGGCTCGGCTCGGCGAGTACCACCACGCCTACAGCTTCTCGCCGGACGGCTCGACGATCGCGTTCGGCCTGTCGGCGCCAAATGAGGCCGGCGGAAGCCGCATCGGAATCCGCCTCGTGAAGGCCCGTGACCTGACGGTCGCGGGCAACATCGACACCGGCGTTTTCGCCGGCGGGCTCGCCTGGCTCGAGCCGCGGCGGCTGGTCGCCCTGCTCGGGGAGGACTTCGAGGGTGGCCAGGCGGCCTTGGCCATCGTCGACCCGGCGACCGGCGAGGTTGAGCGTCTCGGCCCGCTGCCTTCATGCGACACGTCGGAGGTCCGCGGGCAGGCACTGCTCTCGCTCGCCAGGGGGAGCCTGTCGGTCGTCCGGTCGGATGCGACCGTGGAGACGGTTCCCCTGCCGCGCGCGTTCCAGGAGTGCGGCCAGATCGCGACGGGGCCTGGCGACGGGGTCGCGCTCGTCGTCGCTGCCGGAGGCGCGGTGGTTGCGGAGGTCGCGCTCGCGGGCTCGGAGCTCACCGTTCACCGGCTCGGAAGGAGACGCCCCGGCGACGAGGAGGCGGTGGGGCTCGGCCGCCGCCGGCTCCTGCTTGCCCTGCGCGGTCCCAGCGGACTCTTTGGCGACGGGCGCCCGGACGGCGTCGAGTTGCTCGACATCGAGGCGCGGAGCCGCGAGACGATCGACCGGGCGGCGGGAGAGGTGCGCGTGAGCGGGGGAACCCTGCTGGCCTTCGAGGGGAAGCCGTTCGCGCGGGGTCACGGGATCGGGGTGCGGGCCTACGCGCTCGATGGGCACCGGCGCTTTCAGCTCCTGACGGGCGAGCACATCGTCGACGTGGAGACGGCCGGTCGGTTTGCCTACGCGCTCGGTCGTGGTCGCAGCCTCGCGGTCATCGATACGCGCTCCGGCACCGTGGTCGACCGCTCGAGGACAACGTTCCACGGCGACCTGCTCACAGCGCCGTCGGCTCCGTGAGCGCTCTTTCAGGCTGTCACCGAGCCCACGGAGCCGCTGGAAGCGGGCTAGCAAGCAACTATTGAACGGAGAGGGCGGGATTCGAACCCGCGAGAGAGCTTGCGCCCCCTACTCGCTTAGCAGGCGAGTGCCTTCAGCCACTCGGCCACCTCTCCTGGGGGAGTTGCTCAGTCTAGATACGCTCGCCGGCGCTGTGAACTCGCCCCCAGAGATCGACCGCGACGCACTGAAGGCGCGATACGACGCGATCTTCGCCGGGATCACGCCACCGTTCGCGTTCGTCGACCTCGACGCCATGCGGCGAAACGCGGCGGCGATGCTCGCCCAGGCGGACGGGCTGCCGATCCGGGTCGCCTCCAAGTCGATCCGCTCGACCGCGGTCCTGCGCCGGGCGCTCGACCTCGATCCGGGGTTTCAGGGCGTGCTCGCGTTCACGGCGTCCGAGGCGCTGTATCTGAGCGGCCAGGGGTTCGAGGACATCGTCGTCGCCTATCCGACCGTCGACCGAGCCGCGATCGCCGAGGTCGCGCGGCTGGCGTCCTCTGATCCGGCGCGATCGCCGGTGCTGATGGTCGACGACCGTCCGCACCTCGACCTGATCGAGGGCGCGATCGGCGGCGGGCCGGCCCGGGTGCGCGTCTGCCTCGACGTCGACCTGTCCTGGTGGCCACTGGGCGGGCGCCTGACCCGGATCGGACCGAAGCGCTCGCCGGTCCACGATGCCGCCCGGGCGCGGCGGATGGCCGCCGAGATCGCCGAGCGCCCCGGAACCGAGCTCGCCGGGCTGATGGGCTACGAGGGGCAGATCGCCGGGGTCGGCGACCGGATCCCGGGAAGGCCCTTCCGCAGCACCGCGATCAGATTCATGCAGGCGCGCTCGGAGGCCGACATCCGCCGCCGGATGCCGCCGATCGTCGAGGGCGTACGCGAGGTCGCGCGCGAGCACGGCTTCGAGCTCGATTTCGTCAACGGCGGCGGCACCGGCAGCCTGGCCCGCACGGCCGCGGCCCGTGCGGTCACCGAGCTGACCGCCGGATCGGGCTTCTACGCCCCGCACCTGTTCGACAACTACCGGTCGCTGTCACTCGAGCCGGCGGCGTTCTTCAGTCTCTCGGTGGTCCGCCGCCCGGTCGGCGGGGTCGCGACCCTGCTCGGCGGTGGTTACCTGGCCTCGGGCGCCGGCGGTCGCGACCGGCTGCCCGAGCCGTACCTGCCCGGCGGGCTGCGGTTCGACAGCGACGAGGGCGCCGGCGAGGTGCAGACGCCCGTCACAGGGGCCGCCGCCTATCAGCTGCGGGTCGGCGATCGGGTCTACCTGCGCCACGCGAAGGCCGGCGAGCTCTGCGAGCGCTTCGACTCTCTCTACCTGGTCGAGGGCGAGCGGATCGTGGACCAGGTGCCGACCTACCGCGGCGAGGGCAAGACCTTCCTCTGATGGCGACGATCGATCTCGACAAGACCCTCGCGGCGCCGATCGACGAGGTATTCGAGCTGCTCAGCGACCACGCTGCGTACACCCAGTTTCGCGGGATCAGGAAGGCGGCCCTGCAGCGCGAGGGAGCGAGCGAGCGAAACGGGGTCGGCGCGATGCGCGCGCTCGCGTTCGGACCGATCCGCTTCGAGGAGGAGATCACCGCGTTCGAGCGCCCGACCCGGATGGATTACGTGATCCGCAAGGTCAACCTGCCGCTCGACCACGACGGTGGCACGATCGCCCTCTCCGAGGCCGGCAGCGGGACACGGGTGCGGTGGCGCTCGACCTTCAGCGTCACGCTGCCCGTGGTCGGCGGCGCGCTCGGCGCGATCCTCGCCGCGATCTTCCGACGCGGCTTCATCCGTCTGCTCGACGACATCGATCGCCTGGCGGGACAGCGATGAGCCACCCGCCCGACATCCACGCCGCGCTCGACGCGAAGCGCTGCCCGCCCGACGCCGCGCTCGACCAGCTGCCGCCGGGCGCCGACGCGATCGTCGGGCTCGGCAACGGCGAGCCGGTGACCGTGATCGACGCGATCGAGGACGGGGCCGAACGGCTGCGCGACGTCCGCCTGCACCAGATGCTGCCGCTGCGCGACCGCCGCTACATCAACGGCGAGATCCCCAATCTCCGCCACGTCTCCTGGTTCCTGTCGCCCCACAATCGCGACGCGTTCCACGCCGGCCGGTGCGACCTGGTCCCGAACAACTTCAGCGAGGTGCCGGCGCTGATGCGGGCGACGACGCAGCGCACCGTCGCGCTCGCGGCCTCGGCGCCTCCCGATCGCCACGGCTACTTCTCGCTCGGGCCGCACGCCGAGTACGTGGCGCCGCTGATCGGCGAGGTGCCGTTCTTCCTCGAAGCCAACCCGCAGCTGCCGCGCACGTTCGGCGAGAACCAGGTCCACATCAGCGACGTCGTCGGCTGGTGCGAGGCCGATTACCCGCCGATCGAGGTCCCACCGCGCGAGGCGACCGAAACCGACCGCAAGATCGCCGAGCTCGTGGTCGAGCGGATTCCGGACGGGGCGACGATCCAGGCGGGCATCGGGTCGGTTCCCGATCAGGTCCTGCACCTGCTCTCCGGCCATCGCGAGCTCGGCGTCCACACGGAGCTGATGAGCGACGGCTTCGTCGACCTGATCGAGCGCGGGGCGATCACCGGCACGCGCAAGGCGACCCACCGCAACAAGGTGATCACGACCACCGTCCTCGGGATCGAAGCGGCTGCTCGACTTCGTCGCCGACAACCCGGGGGTCGAGCTTTGGCCGGTCGACTACACCAACGACTCGCGCAACATCGGCCGCGAGCCGCGGATGACGGCGATCAACGCGACGCTCGAGGTCGACTTCCTCGGCCAGTGCGCGTCGGAGTCCCTGGGGACCGACTACTGGTCGTCCACCGGCGGCCAGGCCGATTACGTGCGCGGGGTGCTGTACGCCGAGGAGGGGCAGTCGTTCATCGTCCTGCACTCGACCCCGCGCGACGAGTCGTGCTCGCGGATCGTCCCGACGCTGCACCCGGGCGCGGCGGTGACCTCGTACAAGAACATCGTCGACAAGGTGGTCACCGAGCACGGCGTCGCCGAGCTTCGCGGGCGCTCGATCCGCGAGCGGACGATCCGCCTGATCGAGATCGCCCACCCGAAGTTCCGCGACGAGCTGACCGAGAAGGCGAAGGAGTTCGGCTACATCATCTAGGCGCCGAGCACACGCTCCGTGTGGGCGTTCGCGAACCGGCGCTCGGGGTCGAGCCGGTCCCGCACCGCGAGGAAGTCGCCGAAGCGGGGGTAGCGCGGCGCCAGCGTCTCGGCGTCCTGGAAGTGGCGCTTGCCCCAGTGGGGGCGGCCGCCGTAGGAGTCCATGATCTCCTCGACGCCGCGGAAGTAGGGCTGCCAGTCGAGCTTGCGGTCCTGGTGCACCGCGAGGTAACAGACGTCGCGGCCGTGGGCGGCGCTGAGGAGGACGTCGTCGGCGGCGGCGAAGCGGACCTCGATCGGGAAGGCAACCGGGGGCTGGACGCGCGCCGCCAGCTGGAGCACGCGGCGCACGGCCTCGGCCGTGTGCTCGCGCGGGATCCCGTACTCCATCTCGGTGAACTTGATCCGCCGCTCCGACGCGAAGACCTTGTAGCTGCGATCGACTTTGGTCGAGCGCCCGGTGCCGGCCGACGCGATCCGCGCGATCCGCGGAGTCTGGGACGGCAGGTGGCGTGCGGCAAGCGCAAACCCACCGCCGAGCCAGTTCTCGAGCATCACCTCCTGGGCATAGACCGCAGCCCGCGACCGGGGCCGCGGCGGCTCGTCGGTGCGCCGGCTCTCGCGGCAGAGCGCGGTCCGCGTATGCGGAAAGACGTAGAACTCGAAGTGGTCCGATGCGGCGTTGAGCTCGTCGAGCGAGGCGAGGACCTCGTCGAGCGGCCGGGGGCTGTCGACCCGGTTGAGCGTGTACGCCGGGACGGTCCGGATCGTGACCGCGTAAACGATCCCGAGCGCGCCGAGCCCGATCCGCGCCGCCGCCAGCCCGGTGGGATCGGAGTCCGCGGAGATCTCGAGCGAGCCGCCGTCGGCGAGCACCAGGTCGACCGCCTCGACCTGCGCGGAGATGCTTCGAAAGCGCGCCCCGGTGCCGTGCGTGCCGGTGGCGATGGAGCCGGCGAGCATCTGGCGGTCGATGTCGCCGAGGTTCTCGAACGCGACCCCGAGCTCGTCGAGCCTGCGGGTGAGCTCATGCAGCACGATCCCCGCCTCTACCTTGACCAGGCCGCGCTCGACGTCGACGGCGAGCACCCGGTCCAGGAGGTCGCAGCGGACCATGATCCCGTCGGTGAGCGCGATGTCCGTGAACGAATGGCCGGAGCCCGAGGCCCGAACCGTGAGCCCGCGCTCCCCGGCGTCGCGAACGACCTCGGCGAGCTGCTCGCGGTTCGCGGGCCGCTCGATCGCCGTCGGGGAGCAGCGCTGGTCCCCCGCCCAGTTGCTCCATCGCGCCGCCATGGGCGCAAGCGTATTCGTCACACTGAGCCGATCCCGGAGGGGTGGCAGAGCGGTTGAATGCGGCAGCCTTGAAAGCTGTTGACCGGGTTCGCTCGGTCCGTGGGTTCGAATCCCACCCCCTCCGCTAGCGGTGGTAGCTTCAATCCACCAATGAGGACGCAGGTGGCGCGTCCGGCGGGGCGCGCGGCGGTTATCGCTTTCGTGGCCTTCGGCTTACTCGCCGGACCGGCGCTCGCGGGGGACGGCCCGGCTTTCCGTTACACGCTCGTCGACAGGATCGGCAAGACGGGGTCGGGCCCGGGTGAGTTCAAGCCGGACGCCGGCCCGGTCGGGATCACCGTCGATCACCTCTGTGGCGACCTCTACGTTGCCGACGAGGCAAAGCAGCGGATCCAGCGGCTCGACCAGCACGGCCGCTTCCTCAACTACGTCGGCACACCCGCGGGTGATGACGGGTTCATCGGCGAGGGCGAGCTTGCCGACCCGCGCGGGCTCGACTTCTTCACCGCGGTGAGTCCCGACAACTACCACGGGCCGCCGACCAAGTGCGTCGGGCTCTCCACGCTGACGCCATTCCTGTGGGTTGCCGACATCATCGGTAACCGGGTCGCGATCTTCGAGCCCGACGGTTCCTGGGAGGGCTCGTGGTGCAACACCGACATCGACGTCGGCGGTTGCGACCTGGTCGATCCGAGCGCCTACGACTACTACCCGGTCGACGTCGACGTTCTGCAGAACCTCGTCTACATATCGGGGGTCTCGAGCAACTGGGTGCGCGAGTACAACCGGGAGGGGGGACTTCTGCGGCGCAGCGAGCCCGCGGTCGACGGCGCCTACTCGATCAGCGTCTTCGGCGGCCAGCTCTGGCTGACCCAGCGCTTCAACTCGACCGTCGGCCTCTACTCGCTCGACCCCGGCAACACGACGATCAACCGCTATCACGAGCTCGGCTCGGAGTTCAGCCCGGCGCGCGGCAAGTTCACGTATCCGACAGCCTTGACGACCGCTCCCGACGGCCGGCTCTTCGTCCTCGACAACGACGAGCGGGTGCTGACCTTCCTGCCGTCCGGCCGCTACCTGAATGAGTTCGACCTGCCGGCCGATGCGGTCGGTGAGGACATCGTCGCCCGCTTCGACGACACCCTGTTCATTGCCGACAACAGCCGCGAGCGGCCGGGAATCCTCGTCTACTCGCCCGGGCCGGTCGTATCGCTCAACCTCTCGGACGCCGGCAACAACCGCGTCCGGCTCTCGGGCAGCGTCAAGAAGCAGGCTCACCCCGGCGCGAGAGTGAAACTGCAGCGACTCGAAGCCGACGGCTGGAACACCATCACCAGGGTCAGGCTCGAGAACCGGTCGCGCTACAGCTACGAGTGGAAGGCGCCGCGGGAGCGGATCTACTGGTTCCGCGCGTTCTTCCGCGATCCGCACGATTACCACGCAGATCGCGCGAGTCGGCACAAGAAGATCCGCGTCGACTGAGGCGCTGGCGCAGCGGATAGGGTGGGCGCAATGGCGCTTTTCAAGAGCAAAAAGAAGCAGGCCGCGCAGCTGTTCGAGACCGGCGCGAAGGGGGCCGGGACGGTGATCTCGGTTCAGGACACCGGGATGACGATCAATGACAACCCGCGGGTGAAGATGGTCTTCCGGATCGAGCCGCTCGACGGCTCGCCGCCGTTCGACGCCGAGAAGACGACCACCGTCTCGCGGGTCGAGATTCCGCGCCAGGGCGATCGCTATCCGGTCTGGTACGACGTCGACGAGCCGGCGAAGACCTGGGCCTACGCGACGATCGCCGACGACAGCGGCCGGACCACGATGCGCCAACTGTTCGGCGACGTCGCCGAGACCTTCGTCGGCATGAACGCCCCGGCCGCCCCGGCGCCGGCAGGGGTGGGCGGCCAGGACGTCGTCGAGCAGATCAAGCAGCTGGCCGACCTGCACCAGCAGGGGATCCTCACCGACGAGGAGTTCGCGGCCCAGAAGGCGAAGCTGCTCGGCTGAGCCCGGAAGCTCAGCGAGCGCCGGCCAGCAGGTCGGCGACCGCCTCGCGGTGCGCCGGAGTGGTGAAGCACTGCGGCTCGGCGAACTCCTCGATCGCGATCGCCGTCTCCCAGCTCGAGTCGGCGGCGGCGCGCAGCAGCGGCTTCATCATCTTCAACACGTGCGCCGGCAGCCGCTCGATCCGCTCGCACCACTCCTCCGCGGCGCCCAGCAGGTCCTCGTGGTCGTGGAGCGAGTTCGCGATCCCGAGGTCAGCCGCCTGGGCGCCGCTCAGGTGCCGGCCGCCCGCGAAGAGCTCGAACGTGCGCTGGTAGCCGAGCCGGCGGGTGAGTGCCCAGCTCGTCCCGACCTCCGGCAGCAGGCCGATGCGCCCGAACGCCGGCACGACCACGGCGCGGTCCGAGACCAGGATCAGGTCACAGGAGAGGGCAAAGGCCAGGCCAACGCCGGCCGCCGGCCCGTTGACCGCGGCGATGAAGGCCTTGTCGGTCCGGGTGATGAGTCGGGCGATCCCACCGAACTCCATCCGGATCCAGCGCCAGAGCTCCGGCGCTCCGCCGCCCTCGGCCAGCGTCGGCTGGGCGGTGTCGCGCATCAGCCTCAGGTCGCCACCGGCCGAGAAGGCCGGGTCGGCCCCCGTGAGGACGACGGCCCGCACCGACTCGTCGCGCGCGAGCTCCTCGAGCCGGCGGCGCAGGATCACGGTGAGCTCGGCGCTGAGCGCGTTGAGCCGCTCGGGGTCGTTGAGGGTGACGGTGGCGCTGGCTCCGTCGCGCTCGACCAAAACGAGGTCCCGGTCGGCGGAGTCGGCGAGCGCGATCGTCTCGAGGTAGGTGGTCGTCGTCGTCATCGCTGCTCCGTTCGGTCGGGTTCGGCGCGCACTCCATCCCAGGCCGCCCGGGCGAGCTGGCGCTCGGCGGCGGCGATCCGCTTGCGATCGGGCTCCCGCAGCCAGGCGCGCGCGTACTCCTGGCTCGGTCCGAGCACGATCACGTAGACGAGCTCAAGCGCCATGCGGCGGATCCGGCCCGCATCCTGGTGCGGGGCGAGCCACTCGCGGCAGCGCTCGAACAGGACCTCGTTCAGGGCCCGGACCCGGGCGGCCGAGGCGAGCGCGACCTCGGGCTCGCGGTGCTCGAACAGGAACGCCGCCCGCCGCGGGTGGGCCTCGACCCAGCGCAGGTGGTGCCGGACCATCGAGCGGATCCCCCGCTCGGCGTCGGCGTTCGAGGCGAGCACGTCGAGGAGCCCGGCCTGATAGTCGGCGAGGCAGTCGACGTAGAGCGCGGCCGCGAGCCCGCGCTTGTCGCCGAACCGGTGGTAGATCGAGCCCACCGAGGCGCCGGAGCGACGGCGCACCTCGGCGATCGTCATCCCGTCGTAGCCCTCGGCGATGAACGCCTCGAGCGCCGCGTCGAGGATCGCCTCGCGCCGTTCGGCGACGGCGCTCACGCGAGCGCCTCGTGCCAGCGCGCGCTGTCGGTGACCTGGACCAGGCCGATGACCCGGCCGTCGTCGGCCAAGGTGAGCAGGTGGACGAACGCCGCCTCGTGACGTCGTCCGGTACCGCGCGCGCGACCGAGGTAGCGACCGGTGACGATCACGCGCCCGTCGACGGCCTCCACGATCTCCTCCGGGACCGGCCGCGTCTCGAGCACCGCGAAGACGGGGGCCCAGCAGTCCGCGAACATGCGCTCGGGGCCGCGATGGACTCCGCCCCAGCCCGAGGGCAGCCCCTCGGTGACGACGCCCACGAAGCGCGGATGCATGAGCTCCAGGAGCGCCGCGCCATCGCCCGCCTCGAAGGCCCTGTACACGCGTTCGGTCGTGTCCCGGGTGTCGGCGTTCATTAGAACTTGATTCTAGAACAATGTTCTACTCGGTGGCGTGCGGACGATCCCTTGCGGGCACCGGCAAGGCCGCGGACCGCATCGGCGCCGCCGCTAGCTTGTTGTCGAGGTATGCGAGCGCGGGCCACCCTGGCGGGGCTGATCGCGGCGGTCGCGGGGCTCCTGACCCCCACCGCGGCGGCGGGCGATGCGTATGCGCCACGTCACGGCCAGGCCTTCCACGGGGTCTCCGACACCGGCGAAATCGCCGACTTCCGCACCTTCGGCGACCAGGTCGGAGCCCACCCGGCGCTGCTCCAGGACTTCTTTCACTGGCGGGTGCCGCTGACCACCGGGGCGCTCTATCGCTGGGGCGCGACGAACACCCGCGGCGTGCTCAGCCTCTCGACGGCGACCGGAGAGGGGGTCGAGATGATCACCCCGCGGGACGTCGCGCTCGGCAGGGACGACCGCTACATGACCCGGATGGCCGCCAACATCGCCGAGGCCGGCCAGACCGTCTACATCCGGCTGATGGCGGAGATGAACGGGCACTGGAACGCCTACTCGGCCTACAACGCCGACGGCAGCCCGCGCCGTCACGGTCACTCGACGCGCTGGTACCGACTCGCCTGGCGGCGCTTCACGCTGATCCTTCGTGGCGGCTCGCGCGACCGGATCAACCGCCGCCTGCTGCGGATGGGGCTGCCGCGGATCGTGCGCGCCGACTCCGCCGACGACCCCGTGTACGAGGGCGGCCCGGGAGGCATCCCGCTGCCGATCCCGGAGCAGATGCCCGAGCCGCGCGTGGCGATGATGTGGGTCCCGCAGAGCTTCGGCTCGCCCAACATCGCCGGCAACCAGCCAGAGGACTACTGGCCCGGCGGCAAGTACGTCGACTGGGTCGGGCTCGACATCTACTCGAAGTACGCGGACGCCTTCGACGAGGCGGTCGCGTTCTTCGATCGCTGGGACAGGTGGCCGTTCGTGATCGGGGAGTACAGCCCGTGGGACAACGACTTCGGTGGCTCCTTCACCGGTGGCCTGTTCCGCTGGGCCGAGGCCCATGAGCGGGTGAAGATGATGCTCTACTACCGCGGCGTCGACCCCGACAACGCGTACAACGTCCAGCACTACCCCGGGGCGCAGAAGGCGCTTCGCAACCACCTCGCCGAGCGGCACTGGGATCCCTACGCCCCCGGTGTCCGGGCGCTCGAGGACCCGGCACCGCCGCCGGCCACCGACCGGCCGCAGGAACGGCCCTTCCCCTAACCGGCGCGCGCGCTCGTTCCCGCACCTACGATCGAGGCGTGGGTCACCGGCTGAGGCTGACGCTGCCGGCGCTGATCGCACTGGCTCTGTCCATGGCCCCGAGCTCGGCGGCGGCGAACGGGGAGCTCGCCTGGCGCGGGATCGTCGAGGGCGCGTACGGCCGAGCCTGGACGCACGCCGAGCGCGCCGACGTCGTGCGGTGGATGAGCGACCACGGCCTGAACGCGTACGTGCACGCGCCGAAGGACGACCTCTACCAGCGAACGAACTGGCGCGACCCGTATCCGCCCGACCAGATGCGCGAGTTCGAGCGCGAGATCGCGCTCGCCCGCCGGCGAGGGATCGAGTGGATTCCCAACCTGAGCCCGGCGATGCCGCTGATCCCGACCCCGGCGGCGCCGAGCGCTGCGCCGAGCCGCGACCTCTGCTTCTCCTGCGAGGCGGACCTCGAGGCGGTGGTGGAGAAGCTGCGCCCCTTCCTGGACGCCGGCAGCCGCACGGTGATGATCAGCTTCGACGACGTCACCAAGCTGATGACCCATCCCGAGGACGCGGCGGCGTACGGCGGCGGCGACCGGGCCTTCGGGGCGGCCAACGGCGATTTCCTGACCCGGCTGCGGGCCCGGCTGCGCTCCGAGTGGCCGGGCGCCGCGGTACTGACGGTGGGCGCCGACTACTCGGGCACCGCCGACACCGAGTACCTCGCCGGCCTTCGCGAGACGCTCGACCGCCGGGTCGAGGTCATGTGGACCGGTACCGGGATCCCGTCCGAGCACTGGACGCCCGACGACGCCCGCGCCTACGGCGAGCGGATCGGCCGCGTCCCGCTCGTCTGGGACAACTGGACCAACAACGACACGGCCGGCAACGCGACCCCGCCGGGGACCGCGCGGATCTTCCTCGGCCCGTACCTTCGCGAGCCTGAGGCCGCGGGCGCGGTCGGCGGCTTCTTCCTCAACGTCGCCAACGAGGCCTACCTGAACCTGCTGCCGCTGGCGACCGCCGGGGACTGGATGGCCGATCCGGACCGCTACCGGGCGCGGCGCTCCTGGATCACCGAGATCCACGAGCTCGCCCCCGGCCGAACTCGCGCCGAGCGGCGCCGGCGGGCGACGCTGCGCGCGTGGGCCGAGGCGAGCTGGTCGAACAAGCTCGACCGCGAGCGTGAGGCGCCGACCTTCGTCGCCAAGTCGAACCGCTTCCTGACCCGCTACGACGCCGGCGGCGGCTGGACCGGGCGCCTGCGGCGCCTGCTGCGCGAGCTGCGTCTGGTCGAGTCCGGACCGCGGCGCCTACCCAAGCTGCCGGAGCCCGGGATCGCCGAGCAGGGCGCCGAGTTCCTCGACGCGGCCGCCCGGACCGCGCTCGCCGGCGACCTCGCCGCGCAGCTGCTCGCCGCGGAGCGACCGCTGCTCGAGCTGGACGGCGGCGGCGGCCTTCGCGGCCACGCGGCGCCGCCCGACCCGGCGCGCGCCGCAGAGCTCCGCAGCCGGGCCGACGCCGCCGCCTCCGACGCCGAGCTCGACACGGAGTTCACCTACGGCTGGCGGACGCCGATGGCGTTCGAGATCCCGCCGTACCCGGTCCCGGGCAACGTCATGGACGCGTTCCTCGACCGGGTCGCCGAGCGCGACTCGGCCTGGCAGGCGCACGCCGACGAGGCGGCGACGTCGGTCGAGGTGACGCTCGACGGGCGGCCGGTGCCGCTCGATGCCGACGGCGGCTTCCGCCTGAAGCGGATCCCCTGCGGCGGCCGGCTCGTCGCTCGCGACGGCGCCGGCGGCCTCACCGCGCTGCGGATTCGGTGCCGCTCAGTCGCCGCAACCGGTCGCGCCCCTCGGCAAGGCAGCGGTTGACCTTCGTGTAGGTCCAACCGCAGAGCTCGCAGATCTCGGCGTAGGAGTAGCCCTGCGCCTGGAGCAGGATCGCGAGCCGCTCGTTCGCCTTCAGGGCGGCGAGCGCGGCGCGCGCCTCGGCAAGGCGCTCCCGCCGCAGGGAGCGCTCGGCGGGATCGGGATGGTCGGAGGCGATCGCGTCGAGCGGGTCGGTGGACGTGGCGCCGGAGGCCAGGCATTCGAGGAGGCGCTCACGCCCCCGGCGCACGGCCATCGCCTCGTGCTTGGTGACGACGGCCATCCAGGCGATCAGCCGGCAGGGGTCGATCGCCGGCGCCTTCGTGAGGAGGATCAGCGAAGCGCGCTGAAACGCATCGTCGGCGTCCTCGGGACAGAGCGAGTGGCGGCGGGCGATCCGGCGCAGCACCGCGGCGTGCGCCTCGAGGAGCGCTACCGCGGCGCCGGCGCGGTCCGGGTTGATGGTTGCGGGCGACACACAGGGTTCAATCCCGGCCCCGTTCGGCGCGCCCCTCGCCGCGTGCGCGACCCTGGACAGCCACGCCCTCCGCGGCTACGCTCGCGACAGCCTTAACGCGCAACGGAGGAGTCACGGATGTCAACCCGTCTTCGCGCCCATGTCCGCCAGAACGTCGTCGGTTACGTCGCGATCTTCCTGTTCGCGATCGGTGGCACCGCGTTCGCCACGCACGGCCAGCCCGACACGATCAGCACCGGGGACATCATCGACAACGAGGTGCAGAGCGTCGACATGCGGAACAACACCATCCGCACCGACGACGTCCGCAACGACACGTTCGCGGGCGGCGGGCTGATCGCGGAGGACCTGGCACCAAGCTCGGTCGGCAGCAGCGAGATCGGGGACGGCCAGGTCGGCACCAACGATCTCGTAAACAATGCGGTCAGCTCCGGCAAGCTCGGCTCCAACGCGGTCACCACCTCCAAGGTCTCCACCGCGTTTGCGAAGCACGTCACGCTTGCGGATGGCCAGCGTGGCTGGAACCCGGACGGTTCCACGAC
The DNA here is from genome assembly GCA_963811505.1 of uncultured Solirubrobacterales bacterium. Taxonomy (GTDB): domain Bacteria; phylum Actinomycetota; class Thermoleophilia; order Solirubrobacterales; family 70-9; genus WHSW01. The sequence continues at coordinate 151,034 of CAWERC010000004.1, forward strand.
GGGATTCAACATCGACGACGCCGACCTCAACGACGTCGCCTTCGACTTCATCGTGCTCCAGCTCAACGACCTCGGCGCAGTCACGACCAACGCCATCTGCGGGGTCACCGACATCGCGATCACCGGCGACTTCGACATGGACTGCAACGTCGCTCCGCCGAACGGGATCGAGCTCCACTACCTGCTGATGACCGTGCAGCCCGATACCTGATCGCGAACGCGGTCGCGATCGCCGCTATCCTCGCGCGGCGATGGCCACCTGCCTGATCAGCGGAGGAGCCGGCTTCCTGGGCTCGCACATGGGCGACCGCCTGCTCGCCGAGGGCCACCGGGTGATCTGCGTCGACAACCTCGACACCGGGTCGTTGCAGAACATCGAGCACATCCGCTCGGACGCGTTCGAGTTCATCCAGCACGACCTCACCGAGCCGTTCTACATCGACGAGCCGATCGACGTCGTCTACCACCTCGCCTCGCCGGCCAGCCCGATCGACTACCTGCGCCTGCCGCTGCACACGCTCAAGGTCGGCTCGTACGGCACCCATCACATGCTCGGGCTGGCCAAGAAGCACCGGGCCCGCTTCGTGCTCGCATCGACCTCCGAGGTCTACGGCGACCCGCAGGTCCACCCGCAGCCGGAGACCTACTGGGGTCACGTCAACCCGATCGGCCCGCGGGGCGTCTACGACGAGGCGAAGCGCTACGCCGAGGCGCTGACGATGGCCTATCACCGCCAGCAGGGGGTCGACACAGGGATCGTGCGCACCTTCAACACGTACGGCGCCCGGATGCGTCCCCACGACGGCCGCGCGATCCCGACCTTCCTGCGCCAGGCGCTGCAGGACAAGCCGCTGACCGTCTTCGGCGACGGCAGCCAGACCCGGAGCTTCTGCTACGTCGACGACCAGATCGAGGGCTACATCGCGATGGCGAACTCCGACGTCCACGAGCCGGTCAACATCGGCAACCCGGACGAGTTCACATTGCTGGAGCTCGCCGAGGTCGTGATCGAGGTCACCGAGTCACGCTCGGAGATCGTCTTCGAGGCGCTGCCGACAGACGACCCGCAGGTCCGCCAGCCCGAGATCACGCGCGCCAGGGACCTGCTCGGCTGGGAGCCGAAGGTCGACCTCCGCGACGGCTTGCGGATGACGATCGAGCAGACCGGCGTCGAGCGCCTCGTCGGCACCGGCGATTAGCGTTCCCGGCGGCGCCGGGGAGCGCTGACCGATGCGCATCGCCCATCTCACCGCGACCTTCCCGCCCTACCCGGGCGGCGCCGGCAACACCGCGTTCCGGTTCGCCCGCGAGCAGGCGGCCGCGGGCCACGAGGTCGAGGTGTTCACCGCGCCGGCGCCCGGTGAGGCCCCCGACCCCGGGGCGGTGGTGGTCCACCGCATCGAGCCGGTGTTCGCGATCGGCAACGCGCCGCTGATCCCGAGCCTCGCCCGAATCGAGGGGTTCGACGTCGTCCACCTCCACTACCCGTTCATCTTCGGCTCCGAGCTCACCCTGCTCGGCCGGCTGCGCGGGCGCCGCCGGCGGCAGGCGCTGCTCGTCCACTACAAGAACCGGCTCGTCGGGAAGGGGGCCCGCGGCCTGTTGTTCGCCGCCTACGAGCACACCATCGCGCCGGCGCTGATCCGCGCGGCCGACCGCGTCTGCGTGCTCTCGGCCGACCACGCCGCCTCCGTGCCGTACCTGCGCCGGACCGGCGAGCGCGACCCGGAGAAGCTGATCGAGATGCCGAACGGGGTCGACGCCGAGCTCTTCAAGCCCGGCGACGGCGGCGCGCTTCGCGCGCGGCTCGGGATCCCCGCCACGGCGACGGTGGCGGCGTTCGTCGCCACCCTCGACCGTGCCCATCACTTCAAGCGGCTCGACGTCGCGATCGACGCGCTCGCCCGGCTGGGCGACCCGGACCTCCACCTGGTGGTGGCCGGCGGCGGCGAGCTGCTCGACGGCTTCCGCGACCGCGCCGCCGCGTCCGGGATCGGCGAGCGCGTCCACTTCCTCGGCGCCGTCCCCCACGCCGAGCTTCCGGGCGTGCTCCGCGGCGCCGACCTGTTCCTGCTGACCACCGAGCCGCCGGAGTCGTTCGGGATCGTCCTGATCGAGGCGATGGCCGCGGGCCTGCCGGCGATCGCGACCGACTACCCCGGCGTGCGAGCGGTGGTCGACGAGGGACGGACCGGCCTGCTCGTGGCGCGCGGCGATCCGGCCGCGGTCGCCGCCGCGCTGGGCGAGCTCGCCGCCGCGCCCGACAGGGGCCGGGAGATGGGCGCCGCGGGCCGCGCGAAGGCGATCGCCGAGTGGAGCTGGCCGCGGCTGGTAGAGCGCATGGACGACGCCTACGGGCAGGCGATCGAGGCGAGGCGCGGATGAGGATCCTGCTCGTCGCCTACTTCTACCCGCCGTCCCGGGACACCGGTGTCCTGCGGCCGGCGGCAATGGCGAAGTGGCTGCGGCGGCTCGGTCACGAGGTCACGGTGCTGACCACCTCCGCCTACGGGTTGGGCGACGAGGACGCGGCCGAGGACGTGATCCGGACCGCCGACGTGCAGCGCTGGCGAGCGCGGCTCGCCGGAGGCGACTCGATCGAGGCGCTGTTCGACGCGCCGACCTACAGCGGCCGGCCGCACCCGCTGAGCAAGGTGATCGTCCCCGAGGCGCTCGCGGCGGCCTGGCTGCCGTTCGCGCGCTCGCGGGCGCTGCGCCTGCGGCGCGAGCGGCGCTTCGACTGCGTGATCACCACCTCACCGCCCGAGTCGGCGCACGCGATCGGCTCCGCCCTCCAGCGGCGCGGCCTGCCCTGGGTCGCCGATGTCCGCGACGCGTGGACCTTCGAGTCGCTTCGGCCGCGGTTTCCGACCGCGGCGCAGCGCCGCCTCGACGAACGCCTCGAACGGCGCTGGCTGGGCGCCGCCGACGTGGTCGTCTGCGTCTCCGAGCCCGCAGCCGACGACCTGCGCCGGCGCGGGATCGCCGATCCCCTGCTCGTCCCGAACGGCTGGGATCCCGAGTCGGCCCCCGAGCCCGGGCCGGAGACCACCCTGCTCGACCCCGAGCGCGTCTCGCTCGTCTACACCGGTCGGTTCGGCACGTACGGGCGCGACCCGGCGCCGCTGGTCGAGGCGCTCGCGGAGCTCGGCCGCGCGAAGCCGCAGGTAGCGGCGAAGCTCGAGGTGGTGATCGCCGGGCCGCTCACCGAGGCCGAGGATCGCCTGCTGGCGAGCGTCGTCTCGCCGGCGCGGATCGTCCGCCTCGGCCCCCTCCCCCGGGAGCGCGCGCTCGCGTTGCAGCGCGAGGCCGACGCGTTGTTGCTGATCGCCCAGCCGACCCGGTCGCAGCTGCTCAACATCAAGCTGTTCGAGTACCTGGCGGCGGGTCGGCCGATCCTCGCCCTTGCGGGCGGAACCGAGGCGGGCCGAGTCGCCGCCGAGCTCGGGGCCGAGGTCGCGCCGGCGGACGACATCGAGGCGATCGCCGCGGCGCTGGCCCGCGTGGCGGCGGGCGAGCTCTCCTCGCCTTCCCCCGACGCCATCGGGCCGTACACCTATCCCGCCCCGGCCGAGCGAATGGACGAGGCAGTGAGGGCGGCGATCGAGCGACACCGCAGCGGCTAGAGGCGGCGGACGATCGCCTCCGCGACCACCTCCGTCGTCGCCGGGACCTGGTCGAGGTAGAAGTTGGGCTCGATCGCCTCGAGCTCCATCAGCATCGGGGCGCCTTCGCCGTCACGGATCATGTCGACGCGGGCGTAGAGCGGCAGGTAGTCGAAGCGCCGGGTGACCTCGGCGACGATCTCGCGCGCGAGCTCGAGCTCGTCCTGGACGGCCTCGCTCGGGGTGACCAGCTCCGGGTCGTACATCACCTCGGCCGCGCCGATCGCGTCGTCGCGAACGGGCGCCACCTCGTCCGGGCGCAGAACGGCGCGCTTGCGCAGCGTGTGCGCGGGCTCGCCGTCGATGAACAGGACCGCGGTCTCGCCAAGCGAGTCGACCGCCGGCTGGTACGGCTGCACCATCGCCACCCGCCCGCTGTCGCGAATCGCGTCGATCAGCTCCAGGGCGAGTCCATGGGTCGCCGGCCCAAAGCGACCCGAGTCGCGCCCGCCGGCGGAGACGTTCGGCTTCACGACCACTTCCCCGGCCAGCTCGGGCCGGGGGTCGCCGGGCACGACATACGTTGTCTCGACGACCGGCAGGCCTGCCGCGGCGAGGTCCTCGAGGTAACGCTTGTCCGAGTTCCAGCTGACGAGCCCGGCGCTGTTGTGGAGCGCCGGGCCGACCAACTCACACCAGCGCAGAAACTCATCGCGGCGACGCGCGTAGTCCCAGGTGGAGCGGATCACGACCGCGTCGAAGGCGCCCCAATCGGCTTCGGGGTCGTCCCACGCCAGGCGGGCGCCCTCCACCCCGCGTTCGGCCAGCGCCTCGACCAGCCGCTCGTCATCCCGAAACTCGGGTGGCATCTGGGAGAAGCTGGCGATCGCGACACCCATATCCCGCTCAATCGCGCTCGCAGGCGCGCATCGCCTCCAGGTCCAGGCAGCGGTCCTTTCCCGGGCCGCCGTGGCCACCGTCGCCCGGCCGCAAGCTCGGGCCGCCCCCGTCGAGCAGATCGTCGCCCGGCCCGCCGGAGAGCCGATCCCGGCCGGCGCCGCCGAAGATGCGGTCATCGCCGACGCCGCCGCGCAGCGCCGGATCGGCGCCGTCGTAGCGGTCGATCACACCGACCTCGCTGACCAGCAGCGCGGCGCCGAAGATGGTGTCATCGCCGCCCCGACCGACGATTCGGTCGCCACCACGGATGCCATCGAGCGTCTCCGGACGCCCGCTGCCCCGGATCGAGTCACGGCGCCCGGTGCCCTCCAAGTATTCGAAGCCCGACAGCCGATCGCGTCCGTGGCCGCGGGCCCGGCCACGAGCCAGATCGACCACGATCCGGGGCTGTAGGCGACCGTAGGGGTACGAGAACCGGATCCCGTCCCGGCCCGCGCCACCGGAATAGCGGTCGTCGCTCGCGTCGGTGTCGGTGATCAGGTCGTCGCCACCTCCGCCGGACACGACATCCTCGCCCGCCTCTTCATAGAAGTAATCATCTCCGGCCCCGCCGTCGATTCGGTCGGCCCCGCTGCCGCTGTAGACCTCGCTGTAGCCGCCGCGCGTGCAAACCAAGTCGACGCCGGCGCCGGCGTCGATCGTCGCCCGGCGGTGGGCGAGGATGACATCGTCGCGGTCGGTTCCCTCGAGCGTCCCGCCACCGGCGATCGTCACGTGCCTACCGAGGCAGGTCGAGTCCGGCTCCCCGGCCGTATATGCCGTGGAAGTGAGGGTGATCACGGCGACGAACGCCGCCAGTCCCAGTCGGACGCGCGCCACCCCGGCAGCGTAGCCGGGCCTAGACTTGGACCCGATGGCGAAGCAGTCGCTGGACCAGACCTCGTCCGCGGAAGGGCAAGCCGGCGACGGGAGTACGGGCGCCGAGCCCGAAACCGAACGCGCGGTCGCCGAGGACCTGCATCGCTACGTCGCTCCCGTGGTCGGTCCGGACGACCCGCGGGTGATCACCGACTCCGGGATCGAGATCGACCGCGTCTACGAGGAGGACGACGTGGCCCCGGGGCTCGACGAGCGCCTCGGCGAGCCGGGCTCCTACCCGTTCACCCGCGGGATCCACGACGGGATGTACCGCGATCGGCTGTGGACGATGCGCCAGTACGCCGGCTTCTCGTCGCCCGAGGACACCAACGGCCGCTACCGCTACCTGCTCGAGCACGGCTCGACCGGCCTGTCGATGGCGTTCGACCTGCCGACGCAGCTCGGCCGCGACTCCGACGATCCGCTCTGCGACGGCGAGGTCGGGCGCACCGGCGTACCGATCGACACGATCGAGGACATGCGGATCTGCTTCGACGAGATCCCGCTCGACCAGGTCTCGACGTCGATGACGATCAACGCGCCCGCGGCGATCCTGCTGCTGCTCTACGAGCTGGTCGGCGAGGAGCAGGGGGTGGCCTCGGAGAAGCTGCGGGGCACCGTCCAGAACGACGTGCTCAAGGAGTACGTGGCGCGGGGCAACTACATCTACCCGCCCGAGCCGACGATGCGGCTGACCACCGACATCTTCGAATACTGCGCGGAGCGCGTCCCGAAGTGGAACACGATCTCGATCTCCGGCTACCACATCCGCGAGAAGGGCTGCTCCGCGGTGCAGGAGGTCGCGTTCACGCTCTCGAACGCGATCGCCTACACCGAGGCGGCGCTCGATCGCGGTCTGGAGATCGACCAGTTCGCGCCCCGGCTGGCCTTCTTCTTCAACTGCCACAACAACGTCTTCCAGGAGGTGGCCAAGTTCCGGGCCGTGCGGCGGATGTGGGCGAAGATCGTCAGCGAGCGGTTCGGATCCGAGGACGAGCGCTCGCAGCGGATCCGCTTCCACACGCAGACCGGCGGCGTCACCCTGCAGGCCCAGCAGCCGGAGGTGAACATCATCCGGGTCGCCCTCCAGGGCTTCGCGGCGGTCTGCGGCGGCACCCAATCCCTCCATACGAACGGGTTCGACGAAGCCCTGGCCCTGCCGACCGAGCGCTCCGCGCGGATCGCGCTGCGAACGCAGCAGGTGATCGCCCACGAGTCGGGTGCCCCCGACACCGTCGATCCGTTCGCGGGCTCCTACTTCGTCGAGTCGCTGACCGATGAGATCGAGACCCGCGCCTGGGAGCTGATCGACCAGGTCGCCGAGCTCGGCGGCTCGGTCGAGGCGCTCGACTTCATCCAGCGAGAGATCGAGGAGTCGGCGCTCTCCTACCACGAGCGCTACCGCTCCGGCCAGGACATCGTCGTCGGCGTCAACAAGTACGTCACCGACACGGTCGACGACGTCGACATCCTCAAGGTCGACCCGGAGTCCGAGCAGCGCCAGAAGGAGCGACTCGCGAAGTTCAAGGCCAACCGCGACCAGGCCGGCGTCGACGCGAAGCTCGACGCGCTGCGCGAGGTCGCCCGCGGCGACGGAAACCTCCTCCACCCGATCCGCGACGCGCTCGCCGCCAACGCCTCGATCGGCGAGGTCTGCAACGCGATGCGAGACGAGTTCGGGGAGTACCAGGGCGGTGCCTTTTTCTAGTCGCCGGGAGGAGTCGGAAGATCACGGCCGAACCCCGGCGACATGGAATCGAAGGCAAAGCGGACCCTGGTCAAGTCGGCGCCCGAGCTCTGGGAGCTGGCCGACGACCCGGAGAGAATGGAGGCGTGGATGGGCGGGTTGACCGGCTCCGGCGCCCCGACCGCGGTCGAGGTCGTCGAGCGCGAGCCGGGCAGGGTGCTCGCCTGGCGCGCGGCCGAACCTGGAGCGGACGCCCGCATCGCGATCGAGCTCGCCGAGAGCGGCTTCGGGACCGCGGTCCAGATCACCGCCGAGCACGCGCGTCCGGACCCCGGCGAGGCGATCGAGGCGCTCGAAGGCCTGCTCGATGAGCTCGGATCGCCCGAGCGACGCCCCTTCGGCTAACCCCGAGGGCGCCGAGGTCCCCGACGGCGAGGCGGCCGACCTCGCGGCGCTGCTGCGCGAGCGCGGCGGTCCCCTGGTCGAGGCGCTGGAGCGCCACCTGCCCGGCGCGCGCGAGCACGCCGTCGCCACCTCCTCGTACGCCTTCGCGGGCGCGGCAGGGCTGGGCTTCGACCGCGCCGGCTGCGAGGTCGCCCGCGAGGCGGCGATGCTGCACGACATCGGCCTGATCTACGTCCCGGTGGCGATCGCGACCAAACGGGCGGCGGATCGCGACGAGGCCGAGGCGGCAACCTGGGCCACCCAGTACGAGGCGGCCTATCAGCTCGCCCGCGGGGCCGGGATCCCGGAGAGCGTCTGCGGCTGGCTGCTGCGCGCGCGCGAGCGCTACGACGGCACCGGCCCCGAGCGGATGGGGGGCGATCGGATTCCGGTCGAGTCGCGGCTGATTCGCGCTGCCTGCGCCTGCCAGACCGCGCTCGCCGCGGCGGGCAGCGGCGAGCCGCTGCGAGCGGCGGTCAAGGAGCTCGCCGGGCGCGCCGGCGGCGACCTGGACCCGCGCGTGGCCGCGGCGCTGATCGCGGTCCTCGAGAGGGTCCGCGCCTAGCTTTCCTTGCGCCTCACGTGGCGTATGACACAATCGCAATGCGGTGACCGAAGGGCCGGCGAGCGGCGCGGACGGGAGGCTGCGAATGCTGATCGCAGCCCTGGTGACCGCCGTCGTGGTCGCGGTGCCGCTCGCGCTGGCTGAGCCCCCCGCGACCGGCGGCGAGGCGAAGGCGGGCTCGCTCGCGAAGAAGGTCCGCAAGCTGCAGAAGCAGGTGAGGAAGCTCCGAGAGCAGGTCGCCGAGCTGACGGCCCAGGCCGGGACCCCCGGGCCGACCGGCGCTACCGGGGCCCAGGGGCCGGCCGGCGCGACCGGTCCGCAGGGGCCCGCCGGCAGCGACGCGGAGTTCAACGGCGCCGCCGCGGGCGGCTCCCTGGCCGGCACCTACCCGAATCCGAGCATCGCGCCGGACTCGATCGGGAGCGTTCACGTCGCGTCGTCCGCCCTGGGCGGCCAAGACATCGATGAGCTCAGCCTTGGCCCGGTCCCCTCAGCCGGCATGGCGGGCCGAGCGAGCATCGCCGAGGAGCTCGACTTCCAGAGCTACTACATCAGGACGAACCAGGTGACCGTCCCGGGCGGCGCCCAGGACGACTCCAACGGAAACGGGATCTCGCGGGCCGTATCGGCTTCGTGCGACACCATGGGCGCCCTGCAGGCCGCGGCGATTTCCGGGGGTGCGTTCTGGAGCGGCAACGCGAACTCGAACGACAACGAGCTCGAGAACCGGATCCACTCGGCCACTTTCCTGGACAGCACCGGAGAGCCGGCAACGGCCGGGGAGGTCCCGTTCGGCTACAGGGTTCGCGGCGAGGTCGACAAGGACGGCGACGATACGCTCACCGTCCAGGTCCTCTGCTTCCTCTCCAGCGCGTAGCGCGCGGACGTAGAATCCGCCGGCCGTGCGCGAGAAGAACCCGATCACGCTCGAGGAGAAGCTCGCCTACCTGCGCGAGCTGCGCGAGCAGGCCGTGCACTCGGCGTCGGAAGAGGCGATCGAGAAGCAGCACGCCAAGGGCAAGCTGACCGCCCGCGAGCGGGTGGAGAAGCTGCTCGACCCGGGCTCGTTCGAGGAGCTCGACACCTTCGTCCGCCACCGCACGCACGAGTTCGACATGGCGAAGAAGCGCCCGTATGGCGACGCCGTCGTCACCGGCTACGGGACGATCGACGGCCGGCCGATGTTCGTCTTCAGCCAGGACTTCACCGTCTTCGGCGGCTCGCTCGGCGAGGTGATGGCGGAGAAGATGTGCAAGGTGATGGACCTCGCCGCCAAGGTCGGGGCCCCGGTGATCGGCCTCAACGATTCCGGCGGAGCCCGGATCCAGGAGGGCGTCGTCTCGCTAGGGGCGTACGGTGATGTCTTCGTCCGCAACGTCCAGTGCTCCGGGGTGATCCCGCAGATCTCCGCGATCATGGGCCCGTGCGCGGGCGGCGCGGTCTACTCGCCGGCGATGACCGACTTCATCTTCATGGTCAAGGAGACCTCGCACATGTTCATCACCGGTCCCGAGGTGATCAAGACCGTGACGGGCGAGGAGGTCGAGTTCGAGGAGCTCGGCGGTGCGATGACCCACAACACCAAATCCGGGGTCGCCCACTTCGCCGCCGACGACGAGGAGAAGTGCCTGGAGGACATCCGCTACCTGATGAGCTTCCTGCCGCTCAACAACCTCGAGCTGCCGCCGCGCGTCGAGCCTTATGACGACCCCGAGCGCATGGACGAGGCGCTGGACTCGGTCGTCCCGCCCGATCCCCAGAAGCCGTACGACATGCGCGACGTCGTCTCGCTGGTGGTCGACGACGGCGAGTTCTTCGAGGTGCAGGAGCACTTCGCCCAGAACATCATCATCGGCTTCAGTCGTCTCGACGGCTATCCGGTCGGGATCGTCGGCAACCAGCCGAAGCACCTCGCCGGCGTGCTCGACATCGAGTCGTCGGAGAAGGCGGCGCGGTTCGTGCGTTTCTGCGACGCGTTCAACATCCCCCTCCTGACGTTCACCGACGTCCCCGGCTTCCTTCCCGGCACCTCGCAGGAGTGGGGCGGGATCATCCGCCACGGGGCGAAGCTGCTCTACGCCTTCACCGAGGCGACGGTGCCGAAGCTGACCGTGGTGACCCGCAAGGCCTACGGCGGGGCCTACGACGTCATGAACTCCAAGCACATGCTCGCCGACTTCAACTTCGCCTGGCCGCAGGCCGAGGTCGCGGTGATGGGGCCCGAGGGCGCCGTCAACATCATCTACCGCAAGGACATCGCCCAGTCACCGACGCCCGACGAACGCCGCCAGAAGCTGATCGACGACTACAAGGCGCACTTCGCCAACCCCTACTCGGCCGCCGAGCGCGGCTACATCGACGACGTGATCGAGCCGCACCAGACGCGGCCGAAGCTCATCCGCGCCCTGCGCACGCTGCAGACGAAGCGGGTCGAGCAGCCGAAGCGGAAGCACGGGAACATCCCGCTGTAGAGTGGCCGGCCTCCCATGAAGCGAGACCAGCTCATCTTCGTCGGGGCCCTGCTCGTGGCGGCGCTCATCGCGGTGATCGTCGTCGTGGCGACGGGCGGCGACGACGAGAGCGGCTCGTCGGCCACCGGCACCGACCAGAGCGCCGACCTGAGCCAGAAGCCGAAGATCGAGGTGCCGGACGGACCCGCGCCGACGGAGCTCGAAACCGAGGACATCGTCGTCGGTGACGGCGCCGAGGCGAAGACCGGGGACACGGTCTCTATGCAGTACGTCGGCGTCAACTACTCGAACGGCAAGGAGTTCGACGCCTCCTGGGATCGCGGTGAACCGTTCACCTTCCAGCTCGGCTCAGGCCAGGTGATCCCCGGCTGGGACGAGGGGATCCCGGGGATGAAGGTCGGCGGCCGGCGCGAGCTGATCATCCCGCCCGACCTCGCCTACGGTGAGCAGGGCTCCCCGCCGAGCATCGGTCCGAACGAGACACTGATCTTCGTCGTCGACCTGACCGACGTCCAACCCGTAGCGCAGTAGTCAGGCGGCGACCAGGGTGCGGGGCTGCGGGCGGCGCTCGACCGCGATCCGCTCGATCCAATCCGAGCTCATCTCGCGCAGCAGCAGCTCGGCACGGGCCTCCCCCGCGACCCAGTGGGCGGTCGCCTCGGCGATCTGCTCGCCGGGAACGTGCGGGAACTCCTCCTGCAGCATGTAGACGGAGCGGTCGAAGACCTGCTCGAGCGCGTAGAGGTGGCGGACCTCCCGGGCCAGGGAGCGCCGAAGTCGGATGATCGAGCGCCGCAGCCGCCGCCCCCAGATCAACCGCCGCCCGCGGTAGCCGGGGTCGAGGGCCCGCAGGGTGACGCCGACAGCGCAGCCGCCGCGGTAGCCCGCGAACAGGCGGCCCGGCGTGATCACGTCGGCGCCCTCGAGGCCCTCGATCAGGGCGACGATGAACTGGTCCGGTAGGCGGCCGAGCACGTGGTGGAGCGCCTGGTTGCGGTCGGCGCGGAACGACCGGTAGATGTCCCGGACCTGGAACTTGTCTGTGGCCCCCGTCGCCATCTCCCCTCTATTCGGTCGCCCGATCGCCCTGCTTGAGCGTATCGCTGCCGCCGCGTCGCCGAACCGAGCGACTGTAGGCTGCGGCGCCTCGATGCCGACCAACGCAGCGCTGACCGAGAACCGGACCTCGCGGGCCTCCCAGGAGACCCTTCGCGAGGTCACCGAGGCGCTGGCGCCGCTCGACCGCGAGGCCGGGTCCGAGGGCGAGCGCGAGGCTGCCGAGTGGCTGGCGGCGCGCCTCGAGCGGGCCGGTGCGGCGGCGCGAATCGAGGAGGAGGAGTTTCTCGACGGCTGGCCCGACCTGCACGCGGGCCTGACCGGCGCGGGGGTGGCGGCCGGGTTGCTGGCGCTGACCGGGCGGGGGCGGGCGGCCGCGATCGGGGCCGGCGGCGCGGCGGCGGCGCTCCTCGCGGACGACGCCTCGAACGGGATCCGCCCCCTGCGCCGGGCGATCGGCGACCGCAAGCCAACCTGGAACGTCGTCGCCGAGCTCGGCGACCCCGATGCCGAGCGAACTTTCGTCGTCATCGCCCACCACGACGCCGCCCACGGCGGGCGCGCCTTCGACCAGACGCTGCAGCGCAAGCTCTGCGACTGGTTCCCGGGGGTGATCGAGCGGGCCGACACCGCGATCCCGGTCTGGTGGGGCGTCACCGCAGGCCCGGCGCTCGCCGCGCTCGGCGCGTTCAGCCGCCGCCGGGGGATCGCGGCCGCCGGGGCGGCGCTCTCGGCGGTGAGCACCGCGATGCTCAAGGACATCGCCAGGACGCCGGTGGTCCCGGGCGCCAACGACAACCTGAGCGGTGTCGCCGGGCTGGTTGCGCTCGCCGAGCTGCTCGCCGATCGCCCGGTCGAGGGACTGCGCGTGGTCCTCGCCTCGTGCGGGGCCGAGGAGGTCCTGCAGGGCGGGATCCACGCCTTCGCGCGCCGCCACCTGGCGCAACTCGACCGCGACCGCACCTGGTTGCTCAATCTGGAGTCCGTCGGCTCGCCGGAGCTGGCGCTGCTGGAGGGCGAGGGACCGTTCGTGATGGAGGACTTCTTCGACCGCGGCTTCCGCGACCTGTTCGCCGAGGTCGCGACACGCGAGAGGATCAGGATGCGCCGCGGGATGCGCGCCACCACCAGCACCGACTCGGTGATCCCGAGCCGGATGGGGATCCCGACCGCGTGCCTGATCTCGCTCAACCGCCACAAGGCGATCTCCAACTACCACTCGCCGGCCGACGTGCCCGAGAACCTCAGCTACGCGACGATCGGCGCCGCGACCGACCTGGCCGAGGCGGTCGTCCGCAAGTTCGCAACGTAGAGCCGAACCGGCGCAATCCCGCAACCGCGGGGAGTAGCCTCGGCCCCGAGAGAGGATGGGGGTTCGGGGCAGAACATCCCGGTTCGGCGCGCGCGGTCTGGCCGGCGCCGCGGCGACGCTTGTCGCGAGTCTTGGCGTCGGCGTGGCGCAGGCCCCCGGCGCCGCCGACACGCTCGGCAAGACGACGGTCGAGCAGCGGATCGTGCCGAACCAGGACGCCGGCTTCCGGAACCTGCAGCTCGGCGCCGGCGAGGGCTACGTCGTGCGCGAGCAGCAGGTCGGTACGGCGAAAGGCGGCCGCGAGCAGCGCCGCCGGTCGCTGCTCTACGTCGGCCAGCTCTCTGATTTCCAGCTCGCCGACGAGGAGTCGCCCGCACGGGTCGAGTTCGCGGACTTCGGGCCGGCCAACGCAGCCTGGCGCCCGATGGAGGCGATGAACCCGCAGATCGACGACGCGATGGTCCGCCAGCTGAACGCATTCGCGGCGGCGAGCCCGGTTGCCGCCGGTGACGGCTCACGCAGAACGATGGACCTCGCCCTGAACACCGGCGACGCCGCCGACAGCCAGCAGCTGAACGAGACCGAGTGGGTGCGGACGCTGATGGAGGGCGGGATGCTGGACCCGGGCAGCGGGATCAACCCGACGAGCTCCTCCGACCCGTTCTGCGTCGCCGCGGCACCGCTGGTCGCCGACGCCGCGACGCCCGGCAACTACACCGGCGTCCAGGACTACGACGATTACGTCGAGGGCGGTACCCCGCAGTTCTACGACCCCGACTCGCCGGCGGGCGCGTTCGCCGGCTGGCCGCAATACCCGGGCCTGCTCGACCGCGCGCAGCGGCCGTTCCAGGCCGCGGGACTCGACGTTCCGTCCTACATCAGCTTCGGCAACCACGACGCGCTCGTCCAGGGCAACGCCGCGGCCAACAGCGGGTACGAATCGGTCGTGACCGGCTGCGTGAAGCCGATGTCGCCCGCGGTCACCAACCCCGACAGCTTCGCCAACGCCCTCGCCACGCTCGATCCGGCGTACCTGCAGTCCCTGCTGATGACCAACCCGACGAGCGTCGCCCTCGTCCCCCCGGATCCGAGGCGGCAGTACGTCTCGAAGCCGCAGTACAAGGCGGTCTTCAAGGCCGGCGTCCAAGCCGACGGCCACGGCTTCGGGTTCGTCGACGCCGCCGAGGAGCAGGCTTCCGGAGGCGCCGCCGGCTACTACTCATGGCGGCCGCAACCCGGCATCCGGATGATCTCGCTCGACACCGTCTCGGAGGGCGGGGTGATCGGTCCCTCGGCCGACGGCAACATCGACGATCCGCAGTTCACGTGGCTGCGGAAGGAGCTCGAGCGTGCGACGGAGAGGGACGAGCTGGTGATCCTGTTCAGCCACCACGCGATCCCGAGCCTGACCGCCGCGGTCCCCGACGAGGCGGCGCCGCCCTGCACGGGGCCCGACGCGCATGGGCACGACGCGAACCCCGGCTGCGACATCGACCCGCGGTCCTCCGAGCCCATCCACCTCGGCGACGACCTCGAGCAGCTGCTGTTCAAGCACCCGCACGTGATCGCGTGGATCGCGGGCCACTCCCACGTCAACAGCGTCGAGGCGCACGCCAACCCCGGCGGCCCCGGCGGCTTCTGGAGCATCCGGGTCGCGGCGGAGGCGGACTGGCCGATGCAGGCACGGCTGATCGAACTGTTCGACAACCGCGACGACACCCTGTCGCTATTCGGGACGATCGTCGACCACGCGAGCTCGGCGGCGGCGCCGACCCCCGGTCCGGCGGCGTCGTTCGGGCCCGAGGAGCTCGCCTCGGTCGGGCGCACGATCGCCTACAACGACACGCAGACGGGCGCGCGCGCCTGCTCGCCGGACCCGTGCGGCGAGGGCGCGGGCGACGATCGCAACGTCGAGCTGCTGGTGACCGATCCGCGGCGGCACTCCGGTGACGGCGGGGGCGACGCCGGCGGCGCCTGCGAGAACGCGATTGTCGGCACCCGGAAGCGCGACCGGCTCGCCGGCACCAAGGACGGCGACCGGCTGCGCGGCCGGGGTGGCAACGACCGGTTGAACGGCAAGCGCGGTGACGACTGCCTGCAGGGTGGGCGGGGCGGCGACCGGCTGAACGGCGGCAAGGGGTCCGACAAGCTCAAGGGCGGCGGCGGAGGCGACCGCATCAAGGCGAAGGACGGCGAGCGCGACGCGATTCGTTGCGGCCCCGGCCGGGACCGGGTGAAGGCGGACCGGAAGGATCGGATCAGCAAGGGGTGCGAGCGCATCAAGCGCCGCCGCTGACGCGGGTCCCCCTCAGAGCGAGACGGTCGGGGCGGCGATCCGCCCCTCGCGGTGCGCGTCGAGCACGGCCAGGGCGATGCCCAGGTCCTGGATCGCCAACCCGGTCGAGTCGAACAGGGTGATCTCCCCCTCACTGCCCCGCCCTGCCGCCCGGCCCAGGAGCACCTCCCCGAGCTCCGTAACCCGCTCGCGCCCAACGACACCCGCCGTCACCGCCCCCGACAGCTCGCCGCCCTTCGAGGCCTGCTCCCACTCGTCGCAGAACAGGCTGCAGCGCTCCAGCGCCCCGAGCTCGACCTCGGCCTTGCCGTGCGCGTCGGCGCCGAGCACCGCGAGGTGCTGGCCGGAACGCAGGTCGCTCACCCCGATCACGGTCACCGTCGCCGGGGTCACGGTGACGACGAGGTCGCACGCCACGGCCGCGTCGCGGTCGCCGACCGTCCAGCCGAGCTCCTCGGCGAGCGCCTCGGCCGGCTCAGGACGCGGGTCGTGGCAGACGCCCGGGCCGTAGCCGGCCGCCGCCAGGCACCGCGCCGCCCAGGCGCCGTTGACGCCGCAGCCGATCATGCCGACGCTGCGCGCGTCCTCGCGGGCCAGGACCTGTGCCGATACGGCGGCCGCGGCGCCGGTGCGCAGCGAGGTGATCGCCGCGCAGTCCATGATCGCGACCAACTCGCCGGTCTCCGCGCTGGAGACGAGCAGCGCCCCGGTGACCACCGGCAGCCCGCGCTGGGGGTTGTGCGGAAACGAGGTCACCCACTTCAGCGTCGCGTAGCCGTCGCCGCGCGCCGGCATCGCGCGGAAGTCGCCGGCCGGCGGCGCGTCGACATAGACCTTCGCCGGCATCACCCAGTCCCCGGCCGCGTGGCGCTCGAACGCGATCCGCGTCCGCTCGATCGCCTCGGCAGGCGGGACCGCCGCGAGCACCGCCTCGCCGCCGAAGACAGGGACTGCCTCACTGGCCATTGAGGCGGCAGGTTAGATTTCGGAGGCGATGAGCGACGGCAACGGCAAGCGACGCCCCCCGCGCCCCAAGATCGAGCTCGTGTCCCCCACGGCCTCCGACTCCGAGGCGGCGGCGATCGTCGCGGCGCTCGAGCAGTTCCTGATCGACACCGCCCCGATACCCGAGGCCGGCCCCACCCAGAGCCCCTGGCAGCGGGCCGCACTGGAGGAGGGGATCGCCGCCCGCCAAGTGAGCGGCTTTGCATGGGGACACGCGCCGCGATAGAACACCTCCGCCGGCCGCGCAAGAGCCGGTAACCACGATGAGGAGGAACCGTGGCCGTAGTCAAGATCATCGAGCTCGTCGGAAGCTCGAAGACGTCCACCGATGACGCCGCCAAGCAGGCGCTCACCCAGGCGCAGTCGTCGCTGCGCAACATCCGCGCCGTCGACATCGTCTCGACCGGGATACGCGGCGAGAACCTCGACGAGTACCGCGCCCACGTGCGGGTCGCTTTCCTGATCGAGGACACCGACGTCGACTGAGCAGGCGGTGAGATACGCCGCCGCCGCGCTGCTGGCGCTCCTCGCGCTGGGGGCCGCGAGCGCGTCCGCCGATCCGGGCGACCTCGATCGGACTTACGGCGGCGACGGCAGAGCGACCGGCTCGCTCAGCGACTGGAGGCTGACCAACGCGATCGCGGATCTGGCGGTCGACCGCAAGGGCGGGGCGGTCGTCGGCATCACGATGTGGCGTCTGCACAAGGGGAGCTTCCAGCAGGATCCGCTGATCTTCGCGTTCAGGCCCGACGGGCGCCCTGATCGCACCTTCTCCGATGACGGCCGGATGGTGCTGCCAACGCCAGAGCGCGACCTCGAGGTGAGGATCGCCAGGCAGCGGGGTGGCGGGATCCTGGTCGCGACGTACTCCCGCACGACGAGCGAGTTGATCGGTATGCGGCCCAGCGGCCGGGTCGCCCGGTCGTTCGGCAACCGGGGGCGGGTGTCGCTGGGGCTGGACGAGCTCGCCGACCTGGCGGTCGCGGAGGACGGCGCGATCGTCGTCGCGGGCACCGATGCGATCCCCGGCGACCGCGGCAATCCCGATTTCGCGGCGATCCGCCTGACGGCCGCGGGAGCGAGGGACGCCTCGTTCGGGGCCGGCGGCGTCGCCACGATCGATTTCCGCCGCGAGGAGGATGCCCGTTCAAGTCTCGACACCGCTCGCGGCCTCGTCACGCGCCCCGGCGGCGGGCTGATCCTCTCCGGCACCTCGTTATCCGCGGACGGCCTCCGCGGCGGGGTCGTCCTCGCCGCGCTGCGAGCGGATGGAACCCTCGATCCCGGCTTCCGCGACGGCGGACGGCTCTTCGCGGATCCGGAGGCCGGCGGCACCCGGCCGCGGGACGCCAGCGGCGGCGGTGAGTCCGTGGCGATCGGTCCCGGCGGCGAGATCGTCTTCGGCGGCACCGTCCGCGGGAACTTCACGACGTCGGTGCTCTCCCCCTTTGGAAGCCCGGACCCGCTGTTCGCCGGCGACGGGACCGTGGTGGTCGACGTGAGCCGCTCGGATGACGCCGACTCACTGGCCGTCGCGCCCGACGGCGCGATCTACCTCGCCGGCTCGATTCCGGGCCGCGAGTCCCGGGACTACGCCGTCGTGCGCCTGCTGAGCAGCGGGCAGCAGGACCTGGGATTCGGCAGGTCCGGGACCTCGGTGATCGATTTCGGCGGCGACTACGACGACGCCGACGCAGTCGTCGCGCGGCCGAACGGGAAGGTTCTCGTCTCCGGCACCGTCGGGGACGACGGGATCGGGGTCGTCCGCCTGTTCGGCGGCTGATCTAAATACCCGAATCCCAATCGGGATTTGTGTAATATGGCTCGTCCATGGAACCCACGGCCGCGCCACAGGCGCCAACCGCCGCCGAGCGGATCGGTGCCGAGCACAAGCTCGACGTCGACCACCAGAAGCCCCAGAAGGGCAAGGGCAAGCTCGGCTCGCTCGAGAACCCCGAGGTCTACGACAACGTCCCCGGGCATCTGATCCCGGCCATCGAGCGCGAGTTCGACGACTTCGACAACGAAGCGGCCAGCTTCCTCGCCGGCGAGCAGACGGAGGAGCAGTTCATCGGCTTCCGGCTCAAGCAGGGCGTCTACGGCCAGCGCCAGCCCGGGGTCCAGATGATCCGCACGAAGCTCCCGATGGGCGGCATCACCCCGGAGCAGATGGACGCCTTCGCCTCCGTGATCGAGAAGTACGCGCCCCTGAACAAGGGGCATATCACCACCCGCCAGAACATCCAGATCCACCACGTTCCGCTTCCGGACGCGGCGAAGCTGATCCGCGAGATCTCCGACTCGGGCCTCTCCTCCCGCGAGGGCTGCGGCAACACGGTCCGCAACGTGACCGGCGACCCCTGGGCCGGGGTCACGGAGGGCGAGCTGTTCGACATCACTTCCTACGCGGCGGCCTACGTGCGCTACTTCGTCCGCCATCCGGTCACCCAGCTGATGCCGCGCAAGGTGAAGACGGCGTTCACGGCGACCGACGAGGACGTCGCGATCACCGGCATCCACGACATCGGCTTCATCCCGCGCGTTCGCGACGGCGTCCGCGGGGTCGAGATCCGGGTCGGCGGCGGCACCTCGATCATGCCCCGGGTCGCGCCGACGCTCTATGACTTCGTCGAGCTCGAAAACGGCGACTACCTGAAGATCTCCGAGGCGGTCTTCCGGATCTTCGACCGCCAGGAGTGGCTGCGCGTCAACCGCGCCCGCGCCCGGATCAAGGTCCTGATCGACAAGATCGGGATCGACGCCTTCCGCGAGATGGTCGAGGAAGAGCTGGAAGGCGACTGGGTCGACGAGCGCGACTTCTCGATCGACCACCTCGTCTACGGGATCGACGAGGAGGCCAACGCCCCCGCGCCGCCGGCCGCCCCGGCGAGCCCGAACGGCGACGTGAGCGAGTTCGAGCGCTTCCTCGACGCGAACGTCCGCCGGCAGCGCCAGGAGGGTTTCAGCACCGTCCAGGTGAAGGTCACCCGCGGCGACCTGACCCCCGACCAGTTCCGGGGCCTCGGCCAGATCATGCGCGACTACACGGGCGGCGCGGCACGGACCACGGTGCACCAGAACCTGCTCCTGCGCTGGGTGCGCGACGGGGCCCTGTATGAGGTGTGGCAGCAGCTCGACGAGCTCGGCCTGAGCGATGCGGGCGCCGACGAGATCACCGACGTCGTCTCCTGCCCGGGCACCGACAGCTGCAAGCTCGGGATCACGTCGTCGATGGGCCTCAATCGGGCGATCCAGGAGCGGATCGAGTCGATGCAGATCACCGATCCGCTGACCAAGCGCGTCCACATCAAGATGTCCGGCTGCCCGAACGGCTGCAGCCAGCACCACATCGCCAACATCGGGTTCTACGGCGCCTCGCTTAAGGTGGGCGGCCGCACGATGCCCGCCTATATCCCTCACCTCGGTGGCAACTACGAGGGCGGCGAGGTCGTCTACGGCCACCGGCTGAAGGCCCGCCTGCCCGCGAAGCGCGTCCCGGAAGCGGTCGAGCGCTGGCTGCGCCTCTACGAGGCCGAGCGCGAGGGCGATGAGCAGTTCAACGACTTCGTCGAGCGCGTCGGCACCGCGCGCTTCGAGGCGGAGGTCAAGGAACTGACGCTGCCGGCCGAATTCAGCCTCGAGACCATGAATCAGTTCATCGACTGGAGTCGCTCCGAGCCCTACAAGGTCGAGCGCGGCGAGGGCGAGTGCGCGGTATGAGCGGCACCGTCATCCCCACCCCGACCCTCAACGGGAACGGAAACGGCCGCCCGAGCGAGGTCTACCCCGAGGTCGAGCGGATGACCGCGGAGGACGCGGTCGCCTGGGCCATCGAACGCTTCCATCCCGACCTGCGGTTCGCGGTCTCGTTTCAGAAGACGAGTTCCGTGATCGTCGACATGGTCCATCGCATCGCGCCGGACGCGCGCTTCTTCTACGTGGACACGGGGCTGCTGTTCCCGGAGACCTACGAGACGCGCGACGCGCTTGCCGAGCGGTACGGGATCGAGTTCGAGCTCGTCTCCAACGGGCACAAGGACTGGTCCCTCGACCGGGATGGATGCTGCGCCGATCACAAGGTCGAGCTGATGCACAAGGCTCTCGACGAGGCGAGCTGCTGGGTTTCGGGCATCCGCAGGGTCGATTCGGAGACCCGCGCCGACGCGCCGAAGTTCGGTTGGGACGAGCGGTTCGGGCTGTGGAAGCTGAACCCCCTGGCCGACTGGAATGAGAAGCAGGTCTGGAGCTACATCAAGAGTCACCACGTGCCCTACAACTCGCTTCACGACCAGGGCTATCCCTCGATCGGATGCATGCCGTGCACCACGGTCGCGCTCGAGGGCGCGGGTGAGCGTGCGGGCCGCTGGGCAGGGACCGACCGCACCGAGTGCGGCATCCACGGCTAGCGCCGCCCGTCCAGCCGTTCTTGCCTGACTTGCTCAAGATTGGCGCCGAGTCGCTACCCTCGACCGGCTCAAGAGACTGAAGGAGATCCAAGAACGTGCCTGAGACATCCGCCCCCTCGACGCTGGCGCTGCAGCTGAGCTCGCGCCAGGCCTCGGACTTCGAGCTGCTCGGCAACGGCGGCTTCGCGCCGCTGACCGGCTTCATGGGCTCGGCCGACCACGAATCCGTCTGCAAGGACATGCGCCTCACGACCGGCGAGATCTGGCCCATCCCGATCACGCTCGCGACCGACCTCGAGTGCGAGGTCGGCGACGTGGTCGAGCTGAGCGCCCCGAACGGCAAGCAGCTCGGCCGGATCACGGTCGAGGAGATCTACGAGAAGGACGTCGAGCTCGAGGCCGAGCAGGTCTACCGGACCACCGACGACGAGCACCCCGGCGTCGCCGCGATCCGCGAGGAGGGCGCCCGCTGCATCGCCGGGCCGATCGAGGTCGACGCGCTCCCCGATCACGAGGACGCGTTCATGAAGCGCTACCAGACGACCGAGGAGTCGAAGAAGGCGTTCGCCGATCGCGGCTGGAAGCGGATCGTCGCCTTCCAGACCCGCAACCCCATCCACCGGGCGCACGAGTACCTGACCAAGGCGGCGCTCGAGATCTGCGACGGCCTCTACATCCACCCGCTCATCGGCGAGACGAAGAAGGGCGACATCCCGGCCGACGTGCGGATGAAGTGCTACGAGGTCCTGATGGATAACTACTACCACCCGGACCACGTGATGCTCGGGGTCAACCCCGGCAAGATGCATTACGCGGGACCGCGGGAGGCCGTGCTGCACGCGATCATCCGGCGCAACTACGGCTGCACCCACTTCATCGTCGGCCGCGACCACGCCGGCGTCGGTGACTACTACGGCACCTACGACGCGCAGCGCATCTTCGACGACATCGACATCGAGGAGCTCGGAATCACGCCGCTGTTCTTCGAGCACACGTTCTGGTGTCACGAGTGCGAGGGGATGGGGTCGGCGAAGACCTGCCCGCATCCCCAGGAGTCGCACCTGTTCCTGTCCGGAACCAAGGTGCGGGAGATGCTCGAGGCCGGCGAGAAGCCGCCGCACGAGTTCTCCAGGGACGAGGTTGCAGAGATCCTGATCGACGCCTACAAGGAGGGCATCTGATGTCAGACGAAAAGGGCTTCTGCCTCTGGTTCACCGGGCTCTCCGGCTCGGGCAAGTCCACGATCACCACCCACCTGGTCAAAGAGCTGCGCAAGCGCGGCTCGAAGCTCGAGGTGCTCGACGGCGACGTCGTGCGCGAGAACCTCTCGAAGGGCCTCGGCTTCTCCAAGGAGGACCGCGACACCAACATCCGCAGGATCGCGTTCGTCGCCAACCTGCTGTCGCGAAACGACGTCCCGGTGATCACCGCCGCGATCTCGCCCTACCGCGAGATCCGCGACGAGGCGCGCCAGATGATGGGCGACCGCTTCATCGAGACCTACGTCAAGGCCTCGGTCGAGGTCTGCGAGGAGCGCGACGTCAAGGGCCTGTACGCGAAGGCGCGCTCGGGCGAGATCAAGGAGTTCACCGGCGTCTCGGACCCCTACGAGGTCCCGGAGGACCCTGAGCTCGTGATCGACACCGAGTCGCAGTCGCCGGAGCAGTCCGCGCAGCAGATCCTCGCCTACCTCGAGGAGCGCGCGTTCATCCCGGCGGCCGTCGCCGCCTAGCTGTAGCGGACCCCGCGATCGCCGAGGCGCCGGAACCCTTCACGCGTACCTACCGCGTCGCGATGGGCGCCTGCGCGCCGATCGCGTCGTGGTGGGGCCGAATGCAGGTCGAGGGACTCGACGTCCTGCCGCGCTCCGGCCCGGTCCTGCTGGCCGCAAACCACGACAGCAACATGGACCCGGTCGCGGTCGGCGTCGCGGCAAGGCGCCACCGCCAGGTCCGCGCCCTGGCCAAGGCGTCCCTCTGGGACGTCAGGGGCCTGGGGCCGATCCTCACCGGGATGGGCCAGATCCCGATCGAGCGCGGCAAGGGCGACCGCGGCGCGCTCGACAAGGCGATCGAGGCGCTGCGCGCGGGCGCATGCATCGGGATCTTTCCGGAGGGCACCCGCTCGCGCGGCGGCGACCTTCGGGCCCGCAGCGGCATCGGCCACCTGGCCGCGGCCGTCCCCGAGAGCCGCACCGTCCTGGCGACGATCACCGGCACGACCGACTACGTGCGCTTCCCGAAGCGTCCCCGGGTCACGATCCGCTTCAGCCTCCCGGCCGAGGGCGATTACCAGCCCGGCGAGGATCCGACCGCGTTCGCCGTCCGGCTTCTGGCCGAGGTCCGGGCCAACGCTCCGGTGGTCGCCTCGGGTCGGTGACCGGTCCTTACCGTCGAGCGATCCGCTCCAGCTGACGCGGCCACCGATCGGCGCCGCGCTGGCGGCGGTCGCGAGTGCCGTGGCGCCTGTCGGTCGCGCCGACCCGCCGCTCGACGCCCGGGGGCGCTTCGGCGAGCCGGTCGAGGATCGGGATCACCCTGCTCACCAGCGCCGGCATGAACTCCTCGGGGGGCAGCGGGCGGCTGATCAGGAATCCCTGCGCGTAGTCGCATCCCCACTCCCGCAGGGAGTGCCACTGCTCGGGAGTCTCGACGCCCTCACCGACGGCGCTCATCTCCAGCGTGTGCGCCAGCTCGGTGGCGCTCTTGACGACGCTGGCGCTGCGGCGATCGTGACCCATCGAGGAGATGAACCCGCGGTCGATCTTGAGCACGTCGATCGGCAGGCTGACGAGCCGGCCCAGCGACGAGTCGCCGCGCCCGAAGTCGTCGACCGAGATCGAGACGCCGAGGTCGCGGAGCTCCTGCAGGACCACCGCCCGCTCGGCGAGCCCCGGTCCGTCCTCGAGCTCGGTGAGCTCGAGATGGAGCAGCTGTGGCGCGAGTCCGGTGTCGCTCAGCGCGCGCTTGATGCGGTCGGCCAGATCATGGTCAATCGACCGCGGCGAGACGTTGGCGGTGACCTGGATGCTGCGGCCGGCGAGCTCCCACGTCCGTGCCTGCGCGATCGCGGCGCCGAGCACGAACGTGTGCAGGCGCCGCGCGTCGCGCCTTCCCTCCAGGTGCGGAAGGAAGGCGCTCGGCGGCAGCCAGCCGCCGAGCGTCTGCCAGCGGATCAGCGCTTCCGCCGCGGCGACGCTGCCGTCCTTGAGCGAGACGATCGGCTGGTAGTGGAGGCGGACGTCCCCGCTTGCCGTCGCGCGAGCGAAACGCCGCGCCACCAGCGCCCGCCTGAGCGCGGAGTCCGAATTGCCGAACGCCGTCAAAGCCGCGGCCCATCGCGGGCCGAACGCCACCGGTAATAGCGATTGATCGCCCGCTCGGCCCTGGTCACCTCGAGAAAGCGCCGCGGCGAGAGGCCTCCCTGTGAACGCATTGTCTCCGTGGCACCGATCAACGCCCGCGCAAGGTGAAGCGCCTGCTGCTCGGCCGAGATGCAGCGACGCTGCCAGTCCTCATCCTGAACCGGGGTGCCTGCGGCGGCGGCGACCGTGTTCCAGTCGCGAACGGCGAGGAACGTCAGATCCTGCTCGTAGCGGCTCAGCTCGGGTGGGAGCCCCCCGGGCTTGGCGATCGGGACCGCCGTGCGCCTGCCGCCGGGCGTCCGCCGCTCCAGGCCCGGAGTGAGTCGCGCAGCGAGCTCGTCGACATCCGCGATTCCGGCGCCCGAGCCTTCGGGGTCGCGTCGCTCGCCGATCCGCTGGTCGACCACGACCTCGACATCCGCGTGCTCCGCGGCGAAGTGCTCGCACAGGCGCGGCTTGATTCGCGCCAGGCGCGGCGGGATTACGCAGTAGATGACCTGATCCGACTCACCGGCCCCCTTCGATTCGGTACGACTCGTCTGCATGACGGCCTCCTCGTGAAAATCGAAGCGCTCTCCGGAACTTCATCGACGTACCTGCGTTTTTGTTGAGCGCTGCGACCGCTGTTGGACCATTCGTCCCACAACGCTTGACCGCCGCTCGCCTGTACCTCGCGGTCTAAGCTCGATCCGTGAGCACGGCGCGACGCCTGCCCCTGTCCTGGCTGATCCCCCGGGAGGACGAGCCGGGGCGCGTCGTCGCGAAGCGGATCCGGCTGACGCTCATAGTCTCGCTGGTCGGCGCCAACCTGATCGGGGCGCTCATCGTCGCCGCGCTCGGGCTTCTCGTCCTGCCCCTGCCGAAGGAGATCGAGGACGATGCGACTGCGACCGCGATCAACCTGGCGGTCGCAGGCGTCTACCTGCTCCTGTTCATGCCGCTCGGCTCGTGGTGGGGGCTGAAACGCCTCCGCAACGCCCGTGCCTGGCTCGAGGAGGATCGAACGCCGAGCGACGAGGAGCGGCGAGCCGTCCTCAGAGGACCGCGGCGGATCGTCGTCGTCCACATCTTCATCTGGACCTTCGCCGCCTTCCTGTTCGGCGGGCTCAACGTCTGGCTCGCCGACGGCTCGGCCACCGACAGGTTGGAGGCCGGCGTGCGCGTGTGGGGTCTCGTCGCGTTCGCGGGCCTCGTGACCTGCGCGTTCGTCTACCTGATCTCCGAGCGTCAGCTGCGCCCGGCGGCAGCCCGAGCGCTCGCAGCCGGGATCGGCGATCGCAAACTGGCTCCTGGCATCAAGACCAGGGTGCTGTTGCCCTGGGCGATGGGGAGCGCTGTGCCGGTGCTCGGCCTGATCGTCGTCGCGATCTCGACCCTCGTAGAGGGCGACTTCAAGCGCGACGAGCTCGCCCTGCTCGTACTGGTCGTCGGCGCGGCAATCATCGTCTTCGGCGCGCTCGCGCTCTTCCTCGCCTCCCGCGCGATCGCCGACCCGGTGGTCGCGCTGCGCAAGGCGGTGCGCCGCGTCGAGGACGGCGATCTCGATGTCGAGGTCGAGGTGTACGACGGCAGCGAGATCGGCGAGCTGCAGGCGGGCTTCAACGAGATGGTCGGCGGGCTGCGCGAACGCGAGCGGATCCAGGACCTGTTCGGCCGCCACGTCGGCGAGCAGGTCGCGCGCCAGGCGCTCGAGAGCGACATCGAGCTCGGCGGCGAGCTGCGCGAGGCCGCGGTTCTGTTCAGCGACGTAGTCGGGTCCACAGAGCTCGCCTCCAAGCGGCCGCCACAGGAGGTGGTCGAGCTGCTGAACCGGTTCTTCGCGATCGTGGTCGACGTCGTCGACGCGCACGGGGGCTGGGTCAACAAGTTCGAGGGCGACGCGGCGCTGGCGGTGTTCGGCGCGCCGATGGAGCTCGACAACGCCGCCTCGGCGGCGCTGGCCACGGCGCGCGAGCTCGCCGCGCGCCTCTCAGACGAGGTCGAGGGCCTGCAGGCGGGAATCGGGGTCTCGGCGGGCGAGGTGGTGGCGGGCAACGTCGGCGAGCGCAGGCGATTCGAGTACACGGTGATCGGCGATCCGGTCAACGAAGCCGCGCGGCTGACCGAGCTGGCGAAGGAGAAGCCCGGCCGGGTGCTCGCCTCGGAGGCGGTGCTCGAGCGCGCGGACGCCGCCGAGCGCGAGCAATGGCGGCTCGACGGGGCAGCGCAGTTGCGAGGGCGGAGCGCGGAGACGCGGCTGGCGATGCCGGTCGATGCGTAGGGAACGAGCGCGGGCTTGACTTTCAGCCGACCGGTGGTGAACTACGGGGTGGCTTTACCGCCACAGGCGGCAAGGACGTACCCAAGAGGCACTGACGCCTCGTGGCTCTGGGGGTATCAGGGCCTCGGCGGCACCTGCGGCTCACCAACGCCGTGGGTGTCGTTCGTCCGGATCGCTCCGAGCCGGAGTCAGCGCAGCCTCTCGCACGGCACCGTGATCGGGAAGTCGAACACCGGTGCGGTCGAGATCGTGACCGAGTCGGGCGCCGTCGACAGAGCGCACTCGGCCCTCGCCACGGCCACCTGATCGGACCACGAGGTGGCGCCCCGGATCACCGGGTTGCCGACCCCGAAGCCGATCGCTGCGCAGAGGAGGATGAACGCCGCCGCCGCGACCGCCGCCGCCGAGCGCGCGCGGTCGAGCTGCAGCAGGACCGCGGTGAGCAGCAGCAGCGTGGGCGTGATCAGGTAGTGGCTGCCCTCCGTGAACTGGCCGTCGGGCCATAGGAAGCCGGACCCTCCCGCGCCCCAGCGCTGGTAGCCGGAGACCAGGAACAGCGCCGCCGAGGTGAGCACGAGCACGGGCACCAGGATCCGCGTGCGAGGATCGCGCACGGCGGCCCACAGCAACGCGAGCAGAGCGAGCGCGAGGACGACGATCCAGGGGTCGCCGATCAGCTTCCAGACCTCGCCGTTGACCTGCTGGCCGGCGACCGCCCCGCCGACGATCCGCTGGAAGTAGGCGGGCACCAGGTCCCAGTCCCAGCAGGGCTCGGTGGACAGCCGCTCGCATGCGGCCGCCGTGCTGGTACGGACCGGGTCGCCCTCCTGGCCGCGGAGCCCGATCTCGTCGGCCGAAAAGCCGAGCTGGACCGCCAGCGCGATCCCGAAGGTGGCGACGATCGCGAGGTCGCGGCGGTCGCGGATCACCACCAGGCGGGCGAGCCAGAGTGGAATCAGGAAGACGACCCCGAGAGTGGTGAGGGCGGTGAGCGCCGCGACTCCGGAGCCGACCGCGGCCTCGGCGTTGCTTCGCGGGCGCCAGAGCAGCGCCCACATGCACGCGTAGAGAAGGAACCAGATCGAGTTGGTGACCGTCGCGAGCGACTCGGTCCCGACCACCGGCAGCAGAAGGACCAGGGCGACGAGCGCGCCGCGCAGGTAGACGCTCTCGAAGTAGCCGGCGCTCGCGCGCCAGACCAGGCACGCACTGGCGGCGACGATCGCCGCGCCGGCGATCGCCATCGCCGGCGCGTAGGCCTCCACCGGGAGCTCGGCGACGGGCTCGGCGACGAGGCGCGAAAGCACCTGCAGATAGCCGTTGAACGGGGTGAAGACAGCGTCGAGCAGGTCCCGCGAGAGGGCTCCCGGCAGCCAAATCGATGCGTCCTCCAGGAACAGTGAGTCGAGCGGCCGTGAGGACCACATTCGCAACAGCTGCACGACGATCGCGACGGCGAAGAAACCGGCCAGGAGCAACCCGTCGCGCGCACCGGGCGTCCGCGCCGGCGGATCGCGAAACAGGTCGCGCTCCAGCAGCTCCCGGGCCCGCGCGACCAGTTCGGCGCTGCGCATGCGCAACGGCGCTATGGGCGGTCGGGCACCCGCGGCTCGCCCAGGCCGTACGTGTCGTACGCCCCCCAGCGGCTGAACGTCTTGTGGGTCGGGCCGTGGAAGTCCGAGGAGGCCGTCGGAACGAGGTCGAACTCGTCGCAGAGCTCGAGGCAGTGCTTGGTCTGCTCCGCCGTGTGCGGCGGGTAGAAGGTCTCGATTCCGTCGAGGCCGACGTCGCGCGTCAGGCTCTCGACGAGATCCCGCACTTGCTCGGGGTCCTTGACGTCCCAGTAGGGATGGGCGACCACCGCGACCCCGCCCGCGTCGTGGATGATCTCGACCGCCTGCTCGGCGGACGGCCACTTGCGCGAGACGAACGCCTTCGCGCCCGGGACCAGGTACTCCTCGAAGAACGGCCCGAGGTCGGGGCCCGCGCCGGCGGCCTTGGCGATGTGCGGACGGCCGATCGCGTCGGCGGCGCCCGCCTGGGCCACCGCGTCCTCGAAGGTGACGTCGACGCCGTGTGAGTTGAGGTTGGCGATGATCTCCTTGGCGCGGTCGACGCGCTCCTGCTGCGCCTTCGCGCAGGCGGGAGCGATCCGCTCCAGGTCGACCCAGTAGCCGCAGATGTGGAGGTCCTCGGAGTACTTGTGGACGCACGACATCTCGGTCGCCGGCACGTTCTCGATCCCGTGCTCCTGCGCGACCCGGGTCGCCTCCTCGACGCCGGCGATCCCGTCGTGGTCGGTGAGCGACATCACCGTGACCCCGGCCTCGGCCGCCGAGCGGGCGACATCGCCGGGCTCGAGCTGGCCGTCGGAAACCGTCGAATGGCTCTGCAGATCGATCATCGAGCGCGAGAGCTTATCGACCCCGCAACACATTCTTGAGTCGAGTTGCGACAATTGAGCCGTGAGGATCTCTGCGAAAGCCGATTACGCGGTCCGCGCGGCCCTCGAGCTCGCCGCCCACCACGGCGGGGACCCGGTCAAGGGCGAGCGGCTCGCCGACTCGCAGGGAATCCCGCTGCAGTTCCTCGAGCACATCCTGCTCGAGCTCAAGCACGCCCGCCTGATCCAGGCGCGCCGCGGCGCCAAGGGCGGCTATTGGCTCGCCCGCGACCCGGCCGAGATCACGATCGCCGACGTGATCCGCGCGGTCGAGGGCCCGCTGGCCAACATCCACGAGAACGCGCCGGAGGAGCTCCACTACGCCGGGGCGGCCGAGCGCCTGCGCGACGTGTGGGTCGCGGTTCGCGCGGCGCTGCGCTCGGTGCTCGAGAACGCCACCCTCGCCGAGGTCGCCCGTGGCGACCTCCCGTGGCGGATCGAGGCCGTGCTCAACGACCCCGAGGCCTGGCTCAAGCGCTGAACAAGGCGCGTAAACCGCGACTTCGTCGCTACGGCCGGTCCTGCTACCCTGCGGCGACCTATTGGGGACCAAGTCGGTCCACAAAGGTCAAAAGCTCCGGCACGGGTCTCACTCGTCCCCCCAACCCGCAATGGATCCACTGTTCCACATCTTCGGTATCGGAATCGACCCGGCGATCATCGTGTTCGGGTTCGGCATCGGCCTGCTCGTCGGGATGACCGGCATGGGCGGCGCCTCCCTGATGACGCCGTTCCTGATCCTCATCTTCGGGATCCAGCCGGTGACCGCGATCGGGACCGACATCTTCTACGCGGCGGTCACCAAGTCCGTCGGCGGCTACAAGCACCTGAAGCTCGGCACCGTGCACAAGGGGATGGCGTTCTGGCTCGCGGTCGGCAGCGTCCCGGCGGCGCTGGTCGGAGTCTGGGTCATCGAGCTGCTGCAGAGAAGCTACGGCGAGGACCTCGACACGCTCGTGCTCGGGATGCTCGGCGGGACGCTGGTCGTGGTCGGGGTCGCCACGCTGTTGCGCTCGATCTTCCTCGCCGGCGTGATCCAGGAGCGCTCGGCGATGCACATGTACCGCCGCCACATCATCGCCGCGGTGATCACCGGCCTGACGACCGGGTTCGTGATCGGGCTCACCTCCGCCGGTAGCGGGACGCTCATCGCGATCGCGCTGATCGCGATCTTCCGCCTGACGCCTCAGCGCGTGGTCGGGACCGACGTCTTCCACGCTGCCGTGCTGCTCTGGGCGGCGGGAATCGCCCACTGGGTCGGCGGCAACATCGACTTCCTGCTCGCGGGGACGATCCTCGTAGGTTCGATCCCGGGGGTCATCCTCGGCACCAACCTCTCCGTGAAGGCGCCGCAGAAGTTCCTCCGCTACGCGCTCGCCGTGGTCCTGATGGCCTCGGGAACCACGCTGGTCGTGAAGAACTACGAGCCGGGGATCGTGCTCCCGGCGATCGGTGTCGCCACGATCATGGTCGGGCTGCTGTTCGCGGCCCAGACGTTCTCTCGTGCCCGGAGTCGTGGGCGGACGCCGGCCGGCGCCGCCGCCTGAGCGCGTCTAGCTGCCATCCTTCCGTCCCCGAATGGCGATCGATGAGAAGACCGCGCGCCCGATCGAGGCGACGGGACCCGGGCCCGACCCGGAGCGGCTGCGCTCGGCCTACCTCGAGCTGCTGAAGCTCTCGCTCTGCGACCTCGCGGGCGCGAACACCCAGACTGCGTATCTGTCCTACGACAAGACCGTCGTCTTCTCGCGCCCGCCGAGCGAGGAGGAGATCCGCTTCCGCGCGGTCGGCAAGGACTGGCCGCTGCACGGCCTGACGATGACCGGGCTGACGAGGCTCGACGACCTGCAGGCGTGCGTCGAGGCGGTCGTCGCCGACGGCGTCGAGGGTGACCTGATCGAGGCCGGGGTCTGGCGCGGCGGCGCCTCGATCCTGATGCGCGCGACGCTCGACACCCTTGGCGAGACCGAGCGACCGATCTGGCTCGCCGACTCCTTCCAGGGCTTCCCGGTTCCGGACGCCGAGAGCTACCCGGCCGACAGCGGCCTCGACCTGAGCCCGCACGAGTTCCTCTCCGTCCCGGTCGAGGAGGTGCGCTCCTACTTCGCCCGCCTGGGGCTCGACCACGACCTGCGCTTCGTCCCCGGGTTCTTCCACGAGACGATGCCCGGCCTGCGCGGCGGGCGCTGGGCGATCGCCCGCCTGGACGGCGACACGTACGAATCGACCTGGGTCTCACTGGAGGCGCTCTACCCCGGCCTCGCGCAGGGCGGCTACCTGATCGTCGACGACTACGGCTTCGTGCCCGCCTGCCGCGAGGCGGTCGAGGACTATCGCCGCGAGCACGGGATCGGCGAGGAGATCGTCGAGGTCGACTGGAACTGCGTTCGCTGGCGCCGCGAGAGCGCACCCGAGCCGGTGAACGAGGATCCGCCGGAGGTCGCCCAGCCCGCCGATAGCCCGCGGCTGACCCCGCGCCCGGGCTCGAGCCGGGTCGCGACCGAGCGCGAGCTCGAGCTGGAAAAGCAGCTCGCCGAGCTGCGCGACGGCGTCGCCGAGCCGGACCGGAGCGGGCGATGATCATCTTCGCCAGCGCGGTCACCGACCCCGACGTCTTCGAGCGCTGCGCCCAGGCGGGGGTCCGGCGGCTGCAGGAGGCCGAGCCCGAGATCGAGATGATCGTCTTCGCGAGCATGGGCTCGCTGTTCCGCAACTACAACCTGATCATCGACAAGGTCCGCGAGCGCGACGACATCGACGACGTCGAGGGGCTGGTCCTGATCCACCAGGACGCCGAGATCCAGGACCCTGAGTTCACGACCAAGATCCGTGCGGCGCTCGCCGATCCCGAGGTCGCGATCGTCGGCTGCGCCGGCGCCGTCGACGTGCGCAGCATCGCCTGGTGGGAGGGCTCGATCACCTGGGCCTCGTTCACCCACCGCTACGACGAGCTCGGCGGCGGCGAGATCCCAGCCTTTTCGTGGGCGACCGAGAAGAAGCCGCCGTTCGCGCAGCTCGGCGAGGTCGACTCGATCGACGGCTTCGTGATGGCGCTCTCGCCCTGGACGATCCAGAACCTGCGCTTCGACGAGTCGCTGGGCAAGATCCACGGCTACGACTTCGACGCCTGCATGCAGGTGCGCTCCGCCGGCAAGAAGGTGGTCACCGCCGACCTCCAAGTCGTCCACCACCACTCGCTGCGGCTGATCGAGGACGTCGAGAGCTGGATCACCGCCTACATGCGGGTCGCGGAGAAATGGGACGACAAGCTCCCGCACAACGGCTCGCGCGACGGCGACTGGGAGTTCCGCGCCCGCCGCGCTGAAGCAGAGGCCTCGGCCGCGCGGCTCATGGGCGGGCTCGAGGAGCTGCTCCGGGTCGCCCACTGGAAGCAGCTGGACGCGCTCCAGAACAGCCTCAGCTGGCGGATCACCAGGCCGCTGCGCGCGATCTCGGCGCGGATGCGCAGCCGCCGCTAGCCAGCCGATTTCGGGGTCCCCGGACGGCGGGTTAGAATGCCTCCGTCAAGGACGATCGGTGGGCTTTTCCTTCTCTATTCGCTCTCCACTGGTGGGAGCAGCAGCTGTCCTCGTGGGCGTCGTCGGGCTGCTCGCGACCGCCTCGCCGGCGCTGGGCGATGACGGGGGCCGCATCGCGGGTCGCGTCGTCGGTGGGACCGCCGGCGCCCCGCTCGCCGACGCCCTGGTCGAACTGCACCGCTTCGAGCCCGGCACCGGAACGTGGCAGCGGCTGTCGGCCATGCGGACCGACGCCGACGCGCATTACCAATTTGCCGACCTTGCCGCGGGTCGCTACCGCGTGTGCGCGAAGTCGGATGAGGGCATCGGCCCCACGAACTCGGAACGCTTCTACCTGCCGCGCTGCTGGCGCGCCGCGCGGACGGTCGACTCGGCGGACGAGATCGTGCTCGACCCCGGCTCGGTCGCGGCGGCGACGATCCGCCTTCCGGCTCGCGGGCAGATCCGCGGCCGTGTGACGGACCCCACGGGGGATCCGGTGACCGGCGGTTACGCCCAGTCGTACTGGAATGAGTCGGGTCGCTGGGTGCCGGGGCCGTGGTCGCTCTTCGACGGCGATGGCCGCTACGAGCTCCGCCTCGAGGGCGAGCGCCCCTACCACGTCTGCTTCCATCCTTGGGACACCGAGGGACTCGCGCTCCAGTGCTGGAACGATGCGCCATCCCTCCCCAGCTCGACCGCGATCCGAGGCGTCCAGCCGAACCGCATCGTCGACGGGATCGACGCCCAGCTCCATGTCGGCGCGCGGATCGAGGGCCTGATCAGCGGCTACCCGACCGGCACCCAGGGCTCGATCGAGATCCTGGCTCTGCGCAACGACGGCGGCGTGTGGTGGCAGGCGGGATGGAACCTGGTGGAACCGCAGACGAGCCCGGCGGCGTTCGAGATCAACAGCCTCCCGGCCGGTACGTATCGGGTGTGCTTCAACTCACAGGACTACGAGTTCTTCCCCGTGTTCGCCAGCGAGTGCGTCGGCGGCACCCCGACGGTCGAGACCGCGACCGACATCGAGGTCGTCGCCGGGGAGACGACCTCCGGCGCCGACGTCGACCTTGGCTCGGCCAGCACGGTCCGCGGCAGGGTGATCGGGGTCGACGCGCCGGTCCCGGTCCAGCTGCTAACCGCGTCCGGCGCACCGATCTTCGAGCGCCTGACCGCGGCCGACGGGACCTACGGGTTCTCCGGGCTGCCCAACGGCAGCTACAGAATCGCCTTCAACCGCGTCCCCGGCGAGACTCGTCTCGCGGCGCGCTTCTACCGCAACAAGCCCGAGCATGCCCGGGTCGCCAACGCGACCCCGGTCGAGCTCGGAGAGGGGGAGCTTCGTCACCGGGATCTCGAGCACGCTCGTCACCGGCGGCTCGATCACCGGCCGCGTCGTCAGGCGCGCCGGCGCGGGCATCGCCGGGTGCCAGGTGCGCGCCTACACGCCGAACGGCATGCTCGTGACGCGCTGGAGCGAGACTGCGGGCGACGGCTCGTTCGACATCGGCGGCCTGACCAGCGGGTCCTATCGCGTCCTGGTCAGCGGCGGCACGTGTGGAATCACCAGCACCGACCTCCACTACGACGCCGGTTCGCCGTCGCGGCTGACGGAGGACGCCTCGCTCGCCGATCCCCTCGCCGTGACGCTCGGGGCGGCTACGGCGGTGCCCGGAAACCTCGTCATCACCCAGATCCGCAATCTGGAACGCCCGTCGATCGCGGGGGAGGCGCGCGTCGGCGAGCCGCTGAGCGCCGATCCCGGTACGTGGTCGCCCGCCGATGTCGCGCTCGCCTACCAGTGGCACGCGGACGGGATACCCCTGCCGGGGGCGACCGGTCCGTCCTTCACCCCGGCGGCGGATCAGGCCGGTAGCCGCATCCGCGTGCAGGTGACCGCCTCGAAGGCAAGCTTTGCGAGCACCAGCAGATCCTCCGACCGGACCGCCCCGGTGGCGAGCGGTCCCTGACCGCCCTGCCCTAGTCCGCGTCGTCCAGGGCGCGCCGCACCTGCTCGCGCGTGAACGCGGGCCGGCCGCGGCCGTGCAGCCGCGAGAGCTGCTCGGCGACGCCGAACGCCCGCGATCCCTGCAGCGCCTGGAGCACCGCGTCGGCGCGCTCGTTGTGGTCGGCGGCGCGTTCGAGCCGGCGGGTCATCTTGTAGCGCTCGACCATGTGCAGGACGCGGTTGGCCTCCATCCGCTCGAGCACGGGGTTCTTGTCCCATGGCGCCACGGCCAGAGCGACGTCCGCGGCCCAGGGGGCCTGCGGATGCCAGATGACGCCGAAGCCGAAGAACGCCGGCACCTTCGCGAACTCGAGCTCGGGATGGTCGGAGAGGAAGTCCTCGACCGCCGTCAGGATCCCGTTGCGCGGGCCACCCTCGCGGGCCGCAACGCAGGCGAACGGCATCCCCTCGGTCGGCGGTCCCGGGGTCCTCGGGCACCAGGTAGATGTTGTGGGCGAGCGGCTGGCGTTGCTCGGCGGGGATCCGCTCTGGGGCGTAGTAGCCGTCGCGCCGGGCGAGCGGCCAGCCGATGTCGTGGAGCATCAGCAGCGGCAGCTTCGCGTCCGGCGTCCGTTCCCAGATCAACCGCAGCTCCTCGCTGAGCGTGTAGTAGTTGTGGTCGCCGTCGACGATGATCGCGTCGGCGCCGGGCAGGTCGGGGAGCGCAGCATGGCTGGTCGCCTCGACCAGCTCGAGCTCGGGGTGGGCGGCGGCGATCTCGCGCAGGTCGGGCTGCGGCTCGGGGTCGATCGCGATCACCTTGGCGCCGGCCCGCTCGGCCCAGGCCGAGCATCTCGTTCGTCGACTTGCCGTGGAAGGCGCCGATCTCGACCACCGTCTTGGCGCCGATCGCGTCCAGGCACCCGAACAGGACCTCCGCGAGATTGGAAAGCGAGGCGGCGTTCTCGTCGGGGTCGGTGGGAAAGAAGTTGGCGGGCATCTGCTTGCGACGGCTGCCGGAGCGGCGCAAGTCTAGAGTCACCCCGATGAGCGGCGGGGACGAGCCGATCACCAAGCGGACGCTGCTGCGCGAGATCGCGGCGCGCCATCCGCGCCTGCGCGAGGCGCTGGTGGCCGATGCCGCGGTCACCGCCGAGTTCCGGGGCGAGCGCCACGAGTTCCGCTCTTCGCTCGACGCCGCGCTGCAGGTCATCCGCCTGCTCTGGTCGAGCGACGCATTCCTCGCCCAGGCCCTGTACCGCGCCAAGGCGAGGCTGCAGGCGCTCGGGGTGCCGCTGCTGCCCCGGTTCCTGCACCGGCTCGCGATGATCACCGGCCAGGTGGTGATCGGGGATCCGGCGGTGATCCAGCCCGGCCTCTACCTGCTCCACGGGCAGGTCGTGATCGACGGGCTGACCGAGATCGGGCCGCGCGCGCGGATCGCCCCCTTCGTCACCATCGGCCTGCGTCAGGGCAACATCGTCGGGCCGCGGATCGGCGCCGACGTGGAGATCGGCACCGGCGCCAAGCTGCTGGGCGCGATCACGGTCGGCGACGGCGCTCAGATCGGCGCGAACGCGGTCGTCATCGCCGACGTCGAGCCGGGCGCGACCGTGGTCGGCGTTCACGGGGCTCGCTCGGAAGACCCCTGCTAGCTTCTTCGCGATGATCTTCCGCTCGCGCAGGGAGGCGGTCGTCGACGAACCGCCGGCCTCGGATCTGCTCGCCCGGATCGATGAGCTGGTCGAGCGCAACCGCGACAGACGCGACCCCGCGCTGGAGCGCGAGATGCTCGCGCTGCGCCACCGCGCGGGCGCCAGGCTCGCCGGCGAGGCGACCGGCGCCGGCTTCCCCGAGCCGGACTTCGACGGGCTCGCGCAGGGCCCGCTGCCCGAGCTGACGCCCGCCGAGCTCACTCCCGGGCTGCTCCGCGCGGGGATCCTGCGCGACGGCGCGGTGCTCGTGCGCGGCCTGCTCGACCGCGACGAGGCGCTGCGCTTCGCGGGCGAGATCGAGCGCGCGGTCGAGGCGCGGACATCGCTCGGCGCCGGCGGCGGCGCGGCCGAGGGCTATTACGAGGAGTTCGAACCCGGGCCCCCCGTGGACCTCGAGAGCGAGCGCGAATGGGTCGGCGACGGCGGCCTGTGGGCGGCCGACTCACCGAAGCTGATGTTCGACATGCTCGAGGCGTTCGAGCGCCGCGGCCTGCGCAGCGTCATTCACGGCTACCTGGGCGAGACGCCGGCGATCTCGATCCAGAAGTGCACGATGCGCAAGGTCAACCCCGACACCGGCACCGGCTGGCACCAGGACGGCGCCTTCCTCGGCGAGGTCCGAGCGCTCAACGTCTGGGTCGCCCTCTCGCGCTGCGGCGACGAGGCGCCGGGGCTCGACGTCGTCGCCAAGCGCCTCGACGAGATCGCCCCGACCGGCACCGAGGGCGCGATCTTCGACTGGTCCGTGGCGCCGGACGTGGTCGAGCGGGTCGCCGGCCCAGGCGGCATCGTGCGACCGATCTTCGAGCCCGGCGACGTTCTGCTGTTCGACGAGATGAACCTCCACTCGACGGCCGCCGACCCGTCGATGCCCAACCCCCGGTACGCGATCGAGAGCTGGTTCTTCGGCCTCTCCGGCTTCCCGACCGAGTACGTCCCGATCGCCTACTGATCGCGATGGCTCTGCTTCGCTCCCGCCGCACCCGCGCAGCCGATGAGCTCGAGGCTGCGGGTGACCTCGCCGGGGCGATCGAGGAGCTCAGCCGGGTCAACCGCGACCACCGCGACCCCGCTCACGAGCGGCGCCTGATCGAGCTCCGCCACCGCGCCGGCGAGCTCATGGTCGCGGCGCCCGGCGCGCCCGCCGAGTACGTGGCCCCGAGCAGCGGGGCGCTTTTCGGCGGCGGGGGGCTGGCGGAGATCGAGGCTGCCGATCTGAGCGCGCCGTTGCTGCGCGAGGCGGTGCTCACGAAGGGATCGCTGGTGGTCCGCGGCCTCGTCCCCCGTGACGAGGCGCTGCGCCTCGCCGACGAGATCGACCGCGCCTTCGCCGCGCGCGAGGACGGCAGCGGCGCCGACGACGCCCTCTACGAGGAGTTCAGCACTCCGGAGCACCCCGGCTTCGTCGAGCGCGGGTTCACCGCCGAGACCGGCGGCATGTGGACGGTCGACTCGCCGAAGCTCGCGTTCGAGGTCCTCGACCTGTTCGAGCGCGCCGGCCTGCGCGCGGTGCTGACCGACTACCTCGGGGGCCGCCCCGCGATCTCGGCGCAGAAGGGAACCCTGCGCAAGGTCGAGCGCGCCCGCGTCGGCTGGCACCAGGACGGCCGCTTCCTGGGCGAGGTGCGGACGATGAACGTCTGGCTGTCGCTGTCGCGCTGCGGCGACGTCGCCCCAGGCCTCGACCTCGTTCCGCGGCGGATCGAGGAGATCGTCCCGACCGGCACCGAGGGCGCGGACTTCGACTGGTCGGTGGCCCGCTCGGTCGCGGAGAGCTACGCGGGCTCCGAGGGGATCGTGCGTCCGATCTTCGAGCCCGGCGACGCGGTGCTGTTCGACGAGCTCTGCCTGCACGGCACCGCCGTCGACGAGGGGATGCCCAATCCGCGCTACGCCGTGGAGACCTGGTTCTTCGCCCCGTCCGGGTTCCCGGGCGAGTACGTCCCGCTGCTGTTCTGATCATCGACCGCGACCTCGATCCGCAACCGGAGCACTGCGAGCGGGTTAAGGCCGGAGAGGAGACTCTTGTGATGGCCCGTTTCATCGTCCTGCTGCTGGCCCTGGCCACCCCGGTGGTCGTTCCGGCGGCGGCGGGCCACGGCAAGGGGCTCGCGGACGAAACGATCCGGGTCAGCGCGAGCCCGCCCGATTACAGAGGCGGAAGCCCGGGCGGCGTCTTCATCCTCGGGACCGCCGCGGCGGACGCACCCAGCGTCGAGATCGACCCGGCTTCGGGGCGGTTCGTCGTCCACGATCCCGCCGGAGCCGTCCCCTACACCACCGATGGCCCGGCCGCCTGCACCAGCCTCAGCCCGACCAGGGTCAGCTGCCCACTGTACGGCCCGCGCGTTTTCCTCCGGTTGCTCGGCGGAGCCGACTCGCTGTCGGTCGGCGCGGGGGTGACGGGGACGATCGCGGGGACGACCAACGCCGGAGCCGACCGGATCAACATCGCGCGGGACTACCCGGGCAGTCTGAATCTGCGGGGCGGCGGCGGCGGTGACGTGTTCGCCGGCGGCGGCGCGAAGGACCACCTGTTCGGCCAGGACGGGCGCGACCGGCTGCGCGGCAGAGCGGGAGACGACAAGCTCGACGGCGAGGCCGGCGCCGACCGCGCCAACGGCGGCCCGGGGGACGACCGGTTGAAGATGAAGGCGAACGACCGCGACAAGAGGATCGCCTGCGGCTCCGGGGACGATCTGGCCATCATCGACCGCAATTTGGATCCCGAGCCGCACAACTGCGAGCGCGTCAGAGCCAGATAGGCTGCGGTCATGGACTTCGACCTCTCTCCCCGCGTCACCGAGCTTCGCGACCGGATCCGCGAGTTCATGGACGAGCACGTCTATCCCAACGAGGCCGAGGTGCTGCGGGCGATGGACGAGGAGGTCACCCAGGGCTCCGACGTCGCCTACCCGGCGATCCTGGTCGAGATCCGTGAGCGGGCGAAGTCCGAGGGGCTGTGGAACCTGTTCATGCCCGACTCCGAGCACGGCGTCGGGCTGACCAACTGGGAGTACGGGGTCCTCTGCGAGGAGATGGGTCGCAGCCCGGCCGTCGCGCCGATGGCGTTCAACTGCTCGGCTCCCGACACGGGCAACTCGGAGATCCTCGCCGAGCACGGGACTCCCGAGCAGAAGGAGCGCTGGCTGCAGCCGCTGCTCGAGGGTGAGATCCGGTCCTGCTTCTCGATGACCGAGCCCGAGGTCGCGGGCTCCGATCCGACCACGCTCCAGACCCGCGCCGAGCTCGACGGCGACGAGTGGGTGATCAACGGCCACAAGTGGTTCACCTCCGGGGCGGTCGGCGCCTCGGTCGCGATCGCGATGGTCGTCACCGATCCAGAGGCTCATCCCTACGCCCGGGCTTCGATGATCCTCGTGCCGACCGACGCGCCGGGGTTCAACCTCGTGCGCCCGGTGCCGGTGATGGGCCACGACGGCGGCCCCGGACACTGCGAGATCCTGTACGAGGACTGCCGGGTCCCGGAGGACAGCATGCTCGGGCCCCGCCAGGCCGGCTTCGTGATCGCCCAGGACCGGCTCGGACCGGGGCGCATCCACCACTGCATGCGGGCGATCGGCACCTGCGAGCGGGCGATCGAGATGATGTGCGACCGCGCCAACAACCGCGAGGCGTTCGGCTCGAAGCTCGCCGAGAAGCAGTTCGTCCAGGACTTCATCGCCAAGTCGCGGATGGAGACCGAGCAGGCGCGCCTGCTGACGCTGATGGCCGCCTGGAAGATGGACGTCTACGGCAAGAAGGAGGCGCGTCGGGAGATCTCGATGATCAAGGTCGTCGCCGCCAACGTGGTCATGGACGTGCTCGACCGCGCGATCCAGGTCCACGGCTCGCTCGGGATGTCAGATGACACCCCGCTGGCAGGGATGTGGCGCTTCTCCCGGATGCTCAAGGTCGCCGACGGCCCCGACGAGGTCCACAAGATGGTGATCGCCCGCCGCGAGCTCAACCGCGCCTCCAAGCGTGCGGAAGAGGCGACCGAGCGGGCCGCGCCCACGCCGACCGCCGCCTAGCCAGGCCGGATCCCGTTCGCCTCGAATACTGCCCGCACGCCGCGGTTGACGAGGGCGCGCGCCAGCGTGGCAGGCGCCAAGCCGTAGATGCGGGCCGCGCGGTCGAGGTCCTCGCCCTCATCGACGCGCAACTTGACGTTCACCTGCCGAACCCGCGGGGCGATCGCGGGTGGCGGTTTCACGTCGCCGACGTCATCGCCCGGCATCCCCGCCACGGGGATCGGCGAACCCTTCGGCAGCGGCTCGTACAAGGCCCGGAGGCGATTCAGGTCGTCCAAATACGCGCGAAAGGACTCGAAGCCAAGTCGCTGCCAGAACGGCTCGGACTCGGAGGTCGACGGCTCATCAAGCGACTCGGACGATTCGCCGCCGTCGTCGGAGCTCGAGTACCCCTGAGTACCGCCCGGGTACTCGCGGGTACTGCCGCCGTCACCGAGACCCATGTCTCCGCCCTCAGAGTCACTCATCGAGCCGGAGGATGAGCGAGAGGGGCATTCCGGTGACGCAGGCAACACGTCGTAGGCGTGACGGCTTTGTCGCGACTCTGAGCTGCCGTGAGCGGCTAGGGGCGCGCGATCACCACGGCCCGGTCGCCGCCCGCGTACTGCGGCTCGTCGGTGGGGGCCGGTTCCGGGAACTCCCAGCTCGCGAAGCCGGCGACGCGGACCATGTCGACGAGCGCCGCGCGGTTCGGGATCAGGCTGAGGACGGCACCGGTCGAGGCCAGCGACGACATCACCTCCGGGCCCTCCTCGACCAGGACCGCGAAGCTGCCCGGCGCCTCGCGGTACATGCCGGGCCGGCCGGCGCCGAACTCGACCGGCTCGTCGAGCGTCGTGAGCTGGGTCTCGATCGCGCAGACCCCGCTCGTGCAGGCGCGCGCGAGCCGGATCACCCTCGTCGGGTCCTCGACGTGGTAGATCAGCCCGAGCAGCAAGACGACGTCGAAGCGGCCGAGCGCCTCGGGGTCGAGCTCGAAGACGTCGCCCTGGACGAGCTCGAGGCGCTCGGGCGGGATCCCGTAGTGATCGCGCAGCATCGTCGCCCGCTCGACGTTGACCTCGCGCACGTCGATCCCCACCACCTTCGAGGCGCCCCACTCGAGCAGCCGGTGCGAGAACCAGCCCTCGTTGCAGGCGAGGTCGAGCGCGGTCGCGCCGTCGCCCGCGGCCTCGAGCGCCGCGCGGACGGCGGGCTCGGTCAGCCGCTCGCGGGTCGCGTGGACCTCGGGGAGCCAGTCCCCGGCGATCTCGAGCTCGCGGCCGTCGCGCAGGACCCACGGGTAGATCCACCGGGTCCCGGCGGCGATCTCGGCGTCGAGCCGGTCGTCGGCCGGCGGAGCGGCCTCCCTGCGGCGCCTCAGCATCGTCACGCGAGCCGGTCGGCGGCGTCGGAGGCCGCGACAGCGAGCTGCTCCACCACGTCGCCCTCCCGGGTCTGCTCGGGGTCCCCGTACTGGCCCGCCGCGTAGCGGGCGAAGACGCCCTCGAGGATGATCGCCAGCTTCCAGAGCCCGAGCGCGACATAGAAGTCGATCTCGGAGAGGTCGCGGCCGGACCGTTCGGCGTAGCAGCTCCGACGACCTCGCGCGTCCGGGGAACCCGGGCAGCCGTCGCCGGCTCGAGCAGCGGCAGTAAATCGTCGCCCTCCTCACCCCAGTAGACGATCAGCAGGCCGACGTCGGCGAGCGGGATCGCCGAGCGTGCAGAGCTCCCAGTCGACGACCGCCGCGACCTCGCCCGATGGCGCGAGGATCATGTTGTCGAGCCGATAGTCGCCGTGGACGATCGTCGCCGGCCCCTGCTCGGGGATCCGCGCGGCAAGCCGGTCGTGCACCTCGGTGACGAGCGACAGCTCGCGCGTGTGCTGCTTGTCCCACTGGCCCTGCCAGCGGTGCAGCTGGCGAGCGACGTAGTCCTCCTTCTTCGCCAGCTCGCCGAGGCCGACCTCATCCGGGTCGACCGAGTGGATCGCGACCAGCGTGTCGACCACCCGCTCGCCGATCGCCCGCCGCTCGCCGGGGTCCGGGAACAGGTCCCCGTCGGCCTTCGAGCGCAGGATCGGGCCCTCGACCCACTCCATGACGTAGAAGGGATCCTCGCCGCCGTTGGCGAGGCCGACGGCCGGGGCGACCGGCACCGGCGTGTCGCGAAGCGCCGAGATGATCCGGAACTCGCGCCCCATGTCGTGGGCGGACGCGAGCCGCTTGCCCAGCGGCGGCCGGCGCAGCGCCCAGCGCCGCCCGGCCGCGTCGGTGACCGCGTAGGTCAGGTTCGAGCGCCCGCCGGAGATCCGCTCGAAGCCGAGCGGCAGCTCGACCTCGCCGGCGTTCTCGGTGAACCACGCCTCTACCCGCGGGACGTCGATTCCCTCGTCGGCTTCCTGCTGCCCCATGGCGCGGAAGCCTATTGCGGGGGAGGTCACGGGCAGCGGTCGAGGGCGGGGTCGAGCATCCGCGCGAGCTCGCACCGGGCGGCGTCGAGGTCGGCCTGCGAGAACGTGGCTTCGCGGCTGGCGACCTCGCGGGCGCCGATCAGGCCCTCCGCGACGGCCCGCGCTCTGCCTCCCCTGCCCCGCGACTCGAGCTCGCGCAGGTACTCGTAGTCCTCGCGCCCGTCGCGGATCCGCTTGAGGCGCAGCGACTCGATCGGGATGTCGGTCCGGCCGCCGATCACCGAGGCCGCCGAGCCGAGGTAGCCCTCCGGGCGCCCGGGGTAGAAGAGCGTCCCGTCGCCGTTGCCGCCGAAGACGCACTGGCTCGTCCACGCGTCCTCCAGCGACCACGTGGCGCTGTAGTAGAGCTCGCCGGTGACGTCGTACTCGTAGGCGATCCAGCCCATCGCGCGAGCCTGGGAGGCGGGCTGGTCGATCACGTAGCCTGGCCACCCGTCCGTCTCCGACGTGGGGGGCTCCGGCTCGGCGCAGGTCGTGTCGGGGCCGCAGCCGTGGCTCTCACACGACGTGTAGAGCCAGAGCTCGCGGCCCGGTTCTCCGGCCAGGTAGTCGTCGTAGAGCGGGCGGGTGTCGCCGGCGTCCTCGGGCGCGATCGCCTTGACGTTTGCAACGAGGACGTCGATGTAGGCCGTCGCTCCGTGCAACACGGCGTCGGCGATCGTCGCCGTGACCAGCAGCGGCACTTCTGTCCCGGCGGCCGCCGCCCGCGCTGCGCACTCCGCCCAGTACTCGGCGTCGTCATTGGGCTCGTCGCAGACGTAGTAGACGAATCGCTCCGCGAAGGTGCGGCTTCCGAGCAGCCCCCTCCAGCCGTCGAGGCACGGCCCAACGCAATCCTCACCGAGGCCGGCCCACATCGTCGTCAACCTGGCGCCCTTCAATCGCATCTCCTCGAGGCCGATGCCCGGCGGGTCCGCCGCGACGCCATCGAGCAGCGGGTCCACGAACCGGTGGAACAGCTCGCGCTGCCTCGGGTCGGCGAAGTCCGGGGTACGGACCGGCGACGGGTTGGCCACCGTGACCCGGTTTTCGAGCCCGGCCCGGCTGTAGAGGTAATGG
This sequence comes from uncultured Solirubrobacterales bacterium, assembly GCA_963811505.1. GTDB lineage: Bacteria > Actinomycetota > Thermoleophilia > Solirubrobacterales > 70-9 > WHSW01. The sequence continues at coordinate 194,497 of CAWERC010000004.1, forward strand.
AGGAGCCAGCCGCGCTCGGAGTCGGGGCTGCACGAGGTGCCGTCATGGGCCTCGCAGGGCTCCTCGGGCTCGTACTCGTTCGTCGACAGGAACAGGCTGCGCAGGCTCGAGGTCGACGGCATCGTGTAGTCGATCACCGTGAGCCGGATCGGGATCGTCGCCAGGGTCGAGCCGCCCCCGCCCTGCGTGACCACCACCTCGCCCCGGTACAGACCCGCCGGCACGCCGCGCGGCACGAGGATGTCCACCCACGCGACGAGCTTCCCGCGCGCCGGGATGTCGAAGGGAAACGCCCGGCGGTCCTCGCCGTAGTAGGGGTCGACCTCGGGAATCAGCGCGTCGTACCACTCGCCGGGCTCCCCCTCCCGATCGGAGGCGAAGCTGACGAGGTACGGGGCCTCCCGGGACATGGTCACGTTGGCGCCCGGGATCGTCGCCCCTTCGGGGCCGGTGAGGTCCTCGCCCGCGAGCGACAACCTGACCTCGTCCCGGCCCGCGCGGCCGCCCTCGACGGCCACCTGGAACGACTCGAACTCGTTGCGGGCGGCGACAAGCCTCGCCGTCGACCGCCCGGGCGGCGTCGTGCGGTCGGGTCGGATCACGGTCATCGATCCGTGCACCGAGACTCTCGAAGGGGATTCGACCGGCGCGGGCGTCGTGGTGGTGTACGTCTCCGTGAGCAGGTCGTCGGCCGGGCTGTCCGTCAGCCAAGCAAGCGCGGCCACCGCCAGTCCCGTGACTACGGCCAGCGCGATTGCCAACGGGACCCGGGTAGCCTGCTCTTCCATGACTCGGAGGTTCGCCGCCCTCGTCGTCGACTTCGGCGGCGTGCTCACGACCAACATCTGGCCGGCCTTCGCGGCCTTCTGCGAAGCCGAGGGACTGGAGCCGGATACGGTACGGGATCTGTTCCGCGGCGATTCGGACGCGCTGCGGCTGCTCCGCGGCCTGGAGACCGGCGCGCTCCCCGACGCGGAGTTCGAGGCGAGCTTCGGCGCCCTGCTCGGCGTCGCCGAGCCCGAGGGCCTGATCGAGAGGATGTTCGCCGATCTACGGCCAGAAACCGCGATGATCGAGGCGGTGCGAGCCGCCCGCGCCGCGGGCGTGAAGACCGGGCTGATCTCGAACTCGTGGGGGCTGGGGATCTACGACCGCGCCCCGATCGATCTGTTCGACGCGGCCGTGATCTCGGGCGAGGTCGGGCTCCACAAGCCGCAGCCGGAGATCTACCTGCTCGCCTGCGAGCGGCTCGGGGTCGAGCCCGCCGAGGCGGTGTTCGTCGACGACCTGCGAGAGAACTGCGACGGCGCCGAGGCGATCGGGATGACCGCGCTGCTTCATCGCGATCCTCAGGAGACCGTGCCGAAGCTCGAGGAGCTGCTCGAGCTCGAGCTCAGCACCGCTCCCCGCTGAGCCCCACTCCGAGTCGAATCGTCCCCGGCTCGGCGACCTCCACCACCGTGCGATCGCCCTCGTCGCGCACGCAGGCATCGCCGTCGGTCACCTCCCAGTAGCGGTTCCAGTTGACCACGGGCGCGTACGCACCGGTCCGAGGGGCGTCGAGGACGAGCTCGTCCGGACCGGCGCTCTCGATCCCGACCGGCACCGCGCCGTCGACGCGGTAAAGACGCCAGTCCTCGTCGCTCCAGACCGGCTCGAGGTACTCCAGGCGGGAGTCGATCAGCGCCACCTCTTCCTCGGCGATCCAATCGCGGGGCGCGTCGGGCACGGCGACGAAGCTGACGCCGTGCTCACGCAGCCACCCCAGGTATGCGTCGGCGTCGAGGTCCCCCTCCGTGAAGAGATCGAAGTCGTCGGACTCGAGCTGACGCAGCCAGCCGCGGGCGATCGGATGCTCGCGGGCGACGTAGGCGGCCTCCCAGCGGTTCTTCGTCGGCGGGACCTCGATCCGGACCGCGGTGCCCGGGGCGACACGGTCGAGCTCGTCGAGCAGCGGTTCGTAGAAGGCGAGCTCGGTCGACTCGTCGCCGGCCGCCTTGCCGATGTCGCGGACCGGGGCGACGAGCTGCCAGTAGAGCAGCGGGATCGATACGGCGAGGACCACCCAGCGGCCGCGCTGCCACAGCACCAGCGCCAGCACCGGACCCGCGAAGAGCGTCCCCAGCCGGGTGGAGTTGCCGCCGAGCGGGTTGTCGACGACGAAGAGCGCGATCGCCAGCAGCGCGTAGAGGACGGCGCCGATCCGCAGTGCCCGGTATTCGCCGGGGACCAACCAGAGAAAGAGCGCCGCTGCCGCCGGGATCGCGATGAAGGCCGAGAACACGAACGGCTCGTAGCCGCCCGTAGGGAAGGCGAGGTTGAGGACCGCGATCGGGACGAGGGCGCCGACCGCGAGCGCGACGCCCCGCCGGCGCTCGCCGGCGATGAACAGGGCGGCGCCGGCGAGGGCGACGAACAGGCCCGCGACCGGGCTCGTGAGGCTGGCGAGCGCGGCGAGCGGCGCCGCGGCCCACAGCCACCCGCGGTCGGCGAGCAGCGCGCCGAGCCCGAACGGGACGGCCAGCAGGAACGGGATTCGCCCGGTCAGCAGCCAGCTCGCGACCGCGGCCGCGAACCAGAGCGACGGGAAGAAAGCGTCGTCGCCGAACCGGCGCCGCGCCAGGAGCGCGAAGAGCGCCGCCGCGGCGACGACCGCGAGCGCCCCGGTCAGACGTGGCCCGAGCCAGGCTCCGAGCGGCGGGTAGAGGACGCTGTAGGAGAGCAGGTAGTGCCCCGAGTACCAGGCGTTGTTCCAGACCGCGAAGCCGTGGTCGGAGAACAGGTCGGCCCGGAAGGTGGCCGCGGCAAGGTCCTGGCTCGAAGGTGCCCAGACGAGATAGACGACGGCAAGCACCGCCGCCAGCAGCGTCGAGGCGAGTACGGTCGGGCGGGGCGGGGCGGCCTGCAAGCGCCTTAGCCTTGCACGATGCACGCGGGCGCCATCGACCTCGGCGGCCAGTTCGATCGCGTCTGGAGCGCGGTCGAGAGCTTCGCCGAGAACTTCGCCCGCATCGACCTCCCCTATCTCGCGGGGGCCCTGCTGCTTTCGCTCGGCCTGCAGCTCTGCCGCGCGCACGGTTGGGCGAACGCCCTGCGGGCGGCGTATCCCGAGGACGCGGTGTCCGAGCGCGGGGTCGTGGGCGCCTTCCTCGTCGGCGCGGGGATGAACGGGATCCTTCCGGCCAGGGGCGGCGACGCGATCAAGATCGTGCTCGCGAAGCGAAGCGTCCGTGGCTCGTCGTTCGCGGCGATCATCTCGTCGTTCGCGGTCCTCGCCCCGTTCGACACCGGGATCGGCATCGTGGTGCTGCTCTACGCGATCACCCAGGGGCTGCTCCCCGCGGCGCCCCGGCTGCCCGAGCTGCCCGCGTTCGACATCTCGTTCTGGGCCGCGCACCCCGGGCTGCTGCTGCTGACGATCACGGTCATCGGAATCGGGCTCGTCGTCCTCGTCGCCGTCCTCTCACGGCGGATCGAGTCGTTCTGGCAGCACCTGAAACAGGGCGTGGCGATCTTCCGCGAGCCGCGCCGCTACCTGCGCGAGGTGCTCGCGTGGCAGGCGGCCGGCTGGGTGCTTCGCTTCGCATCCTTCTGGCTCTTCCTCGACGCCTTCCACATCGGCGGCTCGGTCGACAACGTCCTGTTGGTGATGTGCGTGCAGGCGATCACCGGGGCGCTGCCGTTCACACCCGGAGGCGCCGGCGCCCAGCAGGCGCTGCTGGTGGTCGCGCTGGACGGACCGACCTACGCCGCCGTCCTGGCCTACTCGGTCGGCCAGCAGATCGCGGTCACGATCTGGTCGGTCGCGATCGCCTTCATCACGCTCGGCGTCGTCTTCCGTGCCTGGGACCTGCGCCGCCTGATCCGCGAGGGCCGCACGGCCCGCGGCGACCCGGAGCCGGAGACCTAGGATCCATCACGTGGCCCTCCATCCCCTCGCCGCGAAGTTCGCCTCCGTCGCCGACGCCTACGAGCGCGGGCGGCCGGAGTACGCGCCGGCGGTGGTCGGGGCGCTGGCCGCGGAGCTCGGGCTCGAGCCCGGCGCCCCGGTGCTCGATCTGGCGGCGGGGACGGGGAAGCTGACCCGGGCGCTGCTCGCCGGCGGCCTGGACGTCATGGCGGTGGAGCCGCAGTCCGAGCTGCGCGACAAGCTCGCGGAGGTCGTCGGGGCCGAGCGGGTACGCGACGGACTCGCGGAGCGGATCCCGCTCGACGACGGCTCGGTCGACGCGGTCACGGTCGCGGATGGCTTTCACTGGTTCGATCAGCCGGCGGCGCTGGCCGAGATCGGCCGCGTGCTGCGGCCCGGCGGAGGGCTCGCCCTGCTCACCACCTATCCCGACTGGAGCGGCGCCTCGTGGGCCCACGAGCTCGGGACGCGGATCTCCGATCTGCGGCCGGAGCACCCGTTCTTCGACGGGCCGCCGTTGCCGGAGGTGATCGCGTCAGCCGGGGGGTGGACGCCGCTGCGGGAGATCCGCGTGACGACGACGCGGCCGTCCGACCCGGACCGCGTCGTCGACTACGCCGCGTCGATGAGCTTCGTCGCCGCGCTGCCCGACGAGCGCCGGGCCGCGTGGCTCGCCGACGCCGCCTCGCTGGTCGAGGCGGGCGAGACCCCCGCCGAATGGCCGGTGCACGTCGCGCTCGGGCTGACGAGCCTGAGGGGCTAGTCCTTCGCGTACTCGACCCGGATCTGCTTGCCCTCGAGCTTCGTGCCGTCGAGGCGCTCGAGCGCCACCTTCGCCTGCTCGCCGGGCAGGTCGACGAAGGAGAACCGCTCGAGCACGCGGATGTCGCCGATCTCGTCGGCCGGGATCACCGCGCCCTCGGTCAGCGCCCAGCGCAGGTTCTCCTCGCTGATCCCGCTGCGGGCGCCGCGGTTCACGAACAGCTTCACGTGGCCGTTGCCGGCCGGCGCCTTCTCACGCTCGCGCGGCGGATGCTGCTCGCGCGAATGGTCGCGGCGGCGGGGGCGCGGGGCGTGCTCGATCCGCTCCTCCGGCGGCTCCCACTCGCCGATCACGGTCTTCGCCTCGCGCTCGATCCGCGGGAATCTCGTCGCGCTGCTTCGGGGTCACGAAGGTGATCGCCCGCCCGGTTCGACCGACCCGACCCGTGCGCCCGATCCGGTGCACGTAGATCTCCGTGTTGTTGGGGAGGTCGTAGTTGATCACGTGGGTGACGTGCTCGATGTCGAGCCCGCGGGCGGCGACGTCGGTGGCGACCAGCAGCGGCATCCCCCGCTCCTTGAACTGGATCATCACCCCGTCGCGCTGGCCCTGGGTCATGTCGCCGTGCAGCGCCTTGACCCGCAGCCCGCGGTCGGCGAGCTCGCGGTCCAGCCGCGCCGCGCCGATCTTCGTGCGGCAGAAGATGATCGCCTGCTCCGGCTCCTCGGCCTTCAGGACCTCGCACAACCGATCGGTCTTCTTGCGCGGCTCGACCTCGACGTAGGCCTGCTCGATCGCGTCGACGGTGAGCTGCTTCGGCGTCACCTTGATCGTCACCGGCTCGTACATGTGCTGCTCGGCCAGGCGGGCGATCGGGGCCGGCATCGTCGCCGAGAAGAGGCCGGTCTGGCGCCCCGACGGGCACATGCGGAGGATCTTCTCCACGTCCTCGATGAAGCCGAGGTCGAGCATCTCGTCGGCCTCGTCGAGGACGACGTAGCGGGCCGAGGTGAGGACCAGCGAGCGGCGCGAGATCAGGTCCATCATCCGCCCGACGGTGGCGACGACGACGTGGGCGCCGCGGCGCAGCCGCGACTGCTGGGTGGCGATCGGCGCGCCGCCGAAGACGGCGACGACCTCGATCTCGAGGTGCTCGGCGTAGGCGCGCAGCGCCTGCGTCACCTGGATGCAGAGCTCCCGGGTCGGCGTCAGCACGATCGCCTGCGTCTCCTGCGAGGCCGGGTCGAGGTACTGGAGCAGCGGCAATCCGAAGGCGGCGGTCTTGCCGGTCCCGGTCTGGGCCTGGCCGATCACGTCGTGGCCGGCGAGCAGCTCGGGGATCGCCTGCTCCTGGACCGGCGTCGGATCGGTATACCCGAGCTCGTCGAGCGCCAGCAGGATCTCGGGCTTCAGCCCGAGCTCGTTGAATTCAGTCACGCGCCTGGATTCAACAGGAGCTTGCCCGTCGTCCGCCGCGCGACGAGGTCCTCGTGCGCCCGCCGCGCCTCGGAAAGCGGGTAGACGCCGCCGACCACGACCTCCAGCTCGCCGGAGGCGACGGCCCCCAGCAGGTCGCCGATCATCGCCGCGACCTCGTCGCGCCGCGGGATCAGGTGCATGAGCCAGAAGCCGATCACCGCGCGCGAGTTGCGCATCAGGTGGCCGGTGCTGACCTCGTTCGGCTCGCGCGAGGCGATCCCGAAGGCGACCATGCGCCCGAACGGGGCCAGGGTGCGCAGCTCCGCGTCGAAGCCGGGTCCGCCGCTCATCTGCAGGACGGCGTCGACCTGGTGGCCCTCGTTGGCCTCGAGGATCGCTGCCCCGAGGTCCTCGGCGCGGGAGTCGACCGTGGCGTCAGCGCCGAGCCGCGCCGCCAATGCCCGCTTGTCCTCGCTGGAGGCGAGCGCGATCACCCGGGCGCCGGCGCGCTTGGCGAGCTGGACCGCGAGCGTCCCGGTCCCGCCCGCGGCCGCCTCGACGACGACGGACTCGCCACGCTCGAGCCGGGCGCACCGATGGACCAGCGCGTGCGCGGTCAGGCCCTGGAGCAGCAGCGAGGCCGCCTGATCGTCAGACACCTCGTCGGGGACGGGGACGAGCCAGCCCTCGGGCACGGCGACCTTCTCCGCGTAGCCGCCGGTCGCCAGGATCGCCGCCACGCGGCGGCCGTCGGCGGTACGGCCCGAAATCTCAGCCCCCGGGGTCAGCGGCAGGGTCTGCTCGGCGAGGTAGTCGTTGCGGGTCGCGTGCGTATCGGCAAAGTTGATCCCGGCGCGGGCGACGTCGATCGACGACCTCACCGTCGGCGGGCTCCGGGTCGGCGACGTCGACCAGCTCCATCACCTCCGGCCCGCCGAACTCCTCGATCCGAATCGCCTTCATGAGAGGCGCTGTAGTCTGCCGCACCCGTGGCACTCACGGTTGTCGGTTCGATCGCTTTCGACAGCGTCAAGACCCCGTTCGGGGAGCGCGAGCGCATGCTCGGCGGCTCCGCCGTGCACTTCTCGCTCGCCGCCAGCTTCTTCACCGACGTCCGCGTCGTGGGGCCGGTCGGCGACGACTTCGGTGACGCTGAGCTCGCGGTGCTAGAGGGGCGCAACATCGACACCAGCGACATCGAGCGCGTTCCGGGCGGCAAGACGTTCTTCTGGCGCGGGCACTACGACCACGACATGAACGTCGCCCACACCGACGACACGCAGCTGAACGTGTTCGCCGACTTTCAGCCGAAGCTCTCGCCGGGGTCGTGCGAGTCGCAGATGCTCTTCCTCGGCAACATCCAGCCGGACCTGCAGCGCGACGTGCGCCGCCAGTCGTCGGCGAGCTTCGCGGCGCTCGACTCGATGAACCTGTGGATCGACACCGCCCGGGACTCGCTCCTCGCCGCGATCGCGGAGGTCGACTGCCTGCTGCTCAACGACGCCGAGCTGCGGATGCTGACCGGCGAGGCGAACCTGGTCCAAGCCGCCCGTGCGGCGATGGAGATCGGCCCGACGGTGATCGTCGCCAAGCGCGGCGAGTACGGCGCCGTGCTGTTCACCGACGAGGGGTCGTTCGCGATCCCCGGGCTGCCGCTCGAAGACGTCCGCGACCCCACCGGGGCGGGCGACAGCTTCGCCGGTGGATTCCTCGGCTACCTCGACGCGGTCCGGGTCACCGGCGAGCACGACGACCGCGCGCTGCGTCAGGCGATGGCCTACGGCTCGGTGATGGCCTCGTTCAACGTCGAGGACTTCGGCACCACCCGCCTCGCCGAGCTCGGGCCGCCCGAGGTCGCCGAGCGGCTCGGCGAGTTCAAGCGGCTCACGCATTTCGAGGCTCAGCCGGCATAGCGCCTCCCCTCTGCGAGAATGCGGTCGATAGAGATCGACCGAGGAGACGCGATGGCTGAGACTGAGACTTCTTCGGACGGCGGCGGCGTCGCGACCGCGGAGACCGAGGGCGACACGCTGACGATCACCGACAACCGGACCGGTGAGACGTACGAGGTCGAGATCACCGACGACACGATCCGGGCGATGGACCTGCGCCAGGTCAAGGTGACCGAGGACGAGTTCGGGATGTTGTCCTACGACCCGGCGTTCCTGAACACGGCGTCCTGCCGCTCGGCGATCACCTACATCGACGGCGAGGCCGGCGTCCTCCAGCACCGCGGGATCCCGATCGAGCAGCTCTCGGAGAAGTCGAGCTACCTCGAGCTCGCCTTCCTGCTGATCTACGGGGAGCTGCCCACCAAGCCCCAGCTGGAGCGCTGGGAGTTCGACGTCACCCACCACACCTTCTTCCACGAGGACATCAAGCAGTTCCTGCAGGGCTTCCGCTACGACGCCCACCCGATGGGCATGCTGCTCGCCGGCGTCGGCGCGCTGTCGACCTTCTACCCGGACGCCAAGCACATCGACGATCCCGAGGAGCGCTACATGGCGGCCGTCCGGTTGATCGCCAAGGTGCCGACGCTGGCCGCGTTCGCCTACCGGCACAACATGGGCCTGCCGTACGTCTACCCCGACAACGACCTGAACTACTCCGAGAACTTCCTCTCGATGATGTTCAAGAAGACCGAGCTCAAGTACGAGCCGGATCCGCGCCTGGCGAAGGCGCTGGACGTCCTCTTCATCCTCCACGCCGACCATGAGCAGAACTGCTCGACCAACGCGGTGCGCGCCGTCGGCTCCTCGCAGGTCGATCCCTACTCGGCGGTCGCCGCCGGCGTCGCCGCGCTCTACGGCCCGCTGCACGGCGGCGCCAACGAGGCGGTACTGCGGATGCTGCGCCGGATCGAGAAGGTCGAGAACATCCCCGACTTCCTCGAGGGCGTCAAGAACCGCGAGGAGAAGCTGATGGGCTTCGGGCACCGGGTCTACAAGAACTACGACCCGCGGGCGCGGATCATCAAGAAGCACGTCGACGAGGTGCTGGAGGCGACCGAGTACAACCCGCTGATCGAGATCGCGACCGAGCTGGAGAAGCGGGCGCTCGACGACGACTTCTTCACCGAGCGCAAGCTCTACCCGAACGTCGACTTCTACTCGGGGCTGATCTACGAGGCGCTCGAGCTGCCGACCGAGATGTTCACGGTGATGTTCGCGATCCCGCGGACGTCCGGCTGGGTCGCCCAGTGGCTGGAGATGGTCGACGACCCGGAGCAGAAGATCGCCCGGCCGCGCCAGATCTACACCGGCCCGCGCGACGTCGACTACACGCCGATCGAGCAGCGCGAGGGGCCGGAGAAGATCACCAACGAGGCGCTTCGGCGACCGATCCGCAAGCGCCGCGGCGCTTAGCGTCCGCAGCGGCCTGGCCTACAAGCTGACGATCCGCCGCGGCTCGTCGGTCGAGCGTGAGTCGTTCGACGACCTCGACCCGGCGATCGAGGCGCTGGAGCGCAAGGCGAAGGACATCCGCTCCCAGGGTCCGTTGCCAGGTCGCAAGCTGGTCCGCGAGTTCGAGCCCGGCGATCTGGTCGCGGGCCGGGTGGAGATCTCCACCGGCGGCATGATCCGCCGCGGCATCACGGCCGGCGTCGACGTGATGGGCGACGGACGGTACGTCGCCTTCCGCGGCGGCATCGGCCGCGAGGAGCTCGACTACGGCGAGGGCTCGCCGTTCGCCGCCGTCCGGCGCGCGCTCGAGGCCTAAGCTGACGGGAATGGAGCAGACCGAGACCGAGGTCCCGAAGGGCAGCGAGGCCGTCGGGCGCCGGGTGCCGCTGCCGCGCGGCGCCAAGCCTCCGATCACCGTCTACGTCAACGGCATCGTCCAGGAGGCCGGCAAGGACTACGAGGTTCGCGACGGCGAGCTCGCCTTCAGCCGCGACATCATCAAGGAGCGGGTCGGCGTCGGCCGTTGGGCGGCGATGTACCTCGGGCTGTTCGGCACCTACCGCAAGCACGAGACCATCGACGTCGAGTACCGGCTCGAGGGGGACGACCGCACCCACCTCGCGTCCGACCTCGCGGTGCTCCCGGCTGATGGCCGAGCGAGGAGGAGGTCAGCGGCGAGTTGGTCGTGCCGCGCGATCGAGGACGGCCTCGTCGAGCGGCTCGCGAAGCGGTTGGGCGCCGCCGCCAAGGCGTCGGCCGTCTTCGGCAAGCCGGTCAAGCGCGGTGACGTCACCGTGATCCCGGTCGCCCGGGCGCGCTGGGCATTCGGCGGCGGCAGCGGCGTCAGCCCCGAGGGCAGCGGCGGAGGCGGCGGGGGCGCGGGCATGGTCTCGCCGATCGGCTACATCGAGGTCCGTGACGGCGGCGCCGAGTTCAAGCCGATCGCCGATCGCCGCTTGATCGGCCTCGGCGCCGGCAGCGCTCGGGATCGTCGCGGCGGCGGCGCTGCGCCGCCACCTGTAACTTGCCGCCGAGTCGGGTTCGGGGGACCCGCGGTGAACCAGACGACACCGGAGGAAGAATTGGCTGTTCGTGGATTGCTGGCGCTCTGTACGACGATCGCGGCGCTCGTCCTGGTCGCCTGTGGCGGCGGGGATGATGAGACCCAGAGCGAGGAGACTCAGAGCGAGCAGGCGCCGAGCGGGCAGACTCAGAGCGGGCAGGCGTCGACCGAGGATGACTTCATCGCCCGGGTCGACGAGTACTGCGTCGAGCGATCGCAGGTGACGGTCAACGCGCTGGAGGCCATCGGCGGCCCGCGTGCCCCGGCCGACTTCGATGAGCAGCTCGAGCAGACGGAGACCACGCTGCCGATCTCGACCTTGACCGCCGAGAATCTCGCCGATTTCGAGGCCCCTGAGGCGCTGCAGAAGGACTGGAAGCGCTACACCGACCTTCGCCTACAGGCAGCGGCCGCCGGCAAGGAGGCACTCGAGGCGGCCAAGGCCGACGATCAGAAGGCCTATCAGGCGGCGCTGGAGGAGAACGCGCGGTTGCGCACGGAGGCGAACGCGATCGTCGAGGACCTCGGATTCGTCGCCTGCGCCGGCAAGCTGGAGGCCGACGACGAGGCCGAGGTGACGACGGTGATCCAGGACGTCTCGACCGAGGCGGCCCCCGAGCAGTGCAGCGATCTGTTCACGGAGAACTATCTGAAGAACAACTTCGGCAAGGCCGCGGGCGACCCGCAGGACGATCCGCTGGCCGCGTGCGAGGCGTTCCAGGAGGGCCTGGGACCCGACGACCTCGCCAAGTCGGTGAAGGTCAAGCAGATCAGCGGGCCGGTGCCGAGCGCGACGGCCGAGGTCGTCGAGATCGGGGGCGCCAACGACGGGCAGTCGCTTCAGTGGCAGCTGGTCAAGGAAGGTGACCAGTGGAGGGTCAGCGACATCGCCAGCCTCTCCGGCTGACCTGATCAGGCGGGGACGGCGCCGGCCGCCGAATCGAGCGCCGCCAGCAGCATCCTGTCGGCCCCGGGGGCCGCGACCAGCCCGATGCCGACCGGCAACCCCTCGACGCTCGCCAGCGGCAGGGAGATGGCCGGCGCGCCGGCGAGCGACGCCAGGCACGTGAGTTGGCCGGCGGCGCTCCGCGCCCGCTCGCGGTCAGGCAGCCCCGCGTCCCGGGCGGGGGCGACGGTGCCGGCGCTCGGGAGGACGAGCGCGTCCTCCTCCCCGAGTCGCCCGAGCGCCGTGGCCGCAGCGACGGCGACGGGCTCGGATTCGGCGACGTCGGCGGCCGTGATCCGGGCCGCTCGCTCGATGCGCGCACCGACGTCGCCGCCGAACGACGGCTGCGCAGCCTCGACCCAGGCGCCGAAGTTCGCCCATACCTCGCGCCCCTGCAGAACGCCGAAGGCCGCCAGCGCGGCCTCGGGAGCGGGGGCGCCGGGGCCGACCGCCTCGACGTGATCGACCGCCGCGCCGAGGCGGCGCGAGAGGACATCCGCGGCCGCCCGAGTGGCGTCGGCCACCGGCGGGTCGGCCGCTCGCAGCGCGGCGGCCGGCATCAGCAGCCGGCGCGGCGGGCTCGCGAGATCCGGGGGCGTGCCGAGCAGCACCCCGGCCGCGCGTCGCAGGATGAGCGGATCGCCCGCGAGGAGGCCGACCGTGTCGAATCGCTGGGCGAGCGGTAGAACGCCGTCGGTCGGAATCCCGCCACTCGTCGGCCGGTAGCCGTACAGGCCGCAGTATGAGGCCGGTACGCGGATCGACCCGAGGGTGTCGGTTCCGACGCCGAGGTCGCAGAGGCCTCCGGCAACCGCCGCCGCCGGACCGCTCGTGGACCCTCCCGGGTCCCGGCCGGGCGCCGCCGCGTTGACGGGCATCCCGTAATGAGCGTTGTCGCCGCTGAGACTGAAGGCGAGCTCGGCGCACTGACCCTTCCCCCTGAGCGTTGCGCCCGCACGCAACAGGGCGCGGACCGCCGCCGCATCCTCATCCGCGGGAGCTCGCCCCGCCGCCCAATCGGGGTTGCCGGCGCCGGTGACCGTCCCCGCGATGTCGATCACGTCCTTGACGACGAATGTGACTCCCGCCAGCGGAGGCTCCGGCCCGCTGCCCTCGGACCGCACCACGGGACGATCGCCTGGGACGAGCGCCCCGAACGGGTCGCTCGCCGCGCGGTCCGCCACGGCTCAGGCTGACGCAGCTACGGGCTCGCCGAGCCCGGTGAGCTCGGCGACCCGCTCGCGATGCTGGCGCGGAGTGCCGAGCAGCGCGGCGCTCACCCGCGCCCGCTTGAGGAAGAAGTGGATGTCGTGCTCCCAGGTGAAGCCGATCCCGCCGAAGGTCTGGATCGCGTTGTGGGTGACGTTGTTCGCGGCGTCGGAGGCGCGCGCCTTCGCCATCGAGGCGGCGAGCGGCAGCGACTCGGGTCGTGCGTCGGCCGCCCAGGCCGCGTAGTAGGTGAGCGACCGGGCCTCCTCGACCTCCCAGAGCATGTCGGCGAGCCGGTGCGAGACCGCCTGGTATGCGCCGATCGGGCGGTCGAACTGCTCGCGCTCCTTCGCGTAGTCGACGGCCATGTCGAGCGCCCGCTGGGCGACGCCCACGAGCTCGGCCGCGAGCGCGACGACCGGGACGTCGTAGGCGGCGCCGACGTCGCCCGGGAGGTCGTCGCCGGCGTCGGCCGAGGCCCGGAAGTAGGCGCGCGTCGTGTCGATCAGGTCGAGGCGCTCCAGCGACGCGTCGTCCGCCTCCACGATCCGACCCCCGTCGGGCGGCGCGCTGAGGACCAGCACGGAGGCGCCCTGCGCGGCGCCGACGACGGGCTCGTCCTCCGAGGTGAACGCGGCGGCGCCGCGCTGCTCGCCCGAGGCGATCCCGGGCAACCAGGCGCTCTGCTGCCCGTCCGAGCCGGCGCGCTCGATCACCGCGCCGGCGGCGGCGTTGGAGATCATCGGGCTCGGCGCGAGCCCGTAGCCGAGCTCCTCCTGGAGGATCGCGAGCTCGACCACGCCGAGCCCCTGGCCTCCGTTCTCCTCGGCGATCGCGATCCCGGGCCAGCCGAGCTCGCACATCTCCTTCCACAGCGCGTCGTCGTACGGGCTGTCCGACTCGGCGAGCTCGCGCACCTTCTCGGGCTTGAAGCGGCTGGCGACGAAGTCGCGCGCCGTGGACTTGATCTCCTGCTGCTCGTCGTTGAAGCCGAAGTCCATCCGCCTACCCCCTCACCGAAGCTTCGGCAGGCCGAGCACGCGCTCGGCGACGATGTTGCGGAGCACGTCGGAGGTCCCGCCCTCGATCGAGTTGGCCCGCGAGCGCAGGAACCGGTAGGCCCAGAGGTCGCCCCTCTGCAGGGTCTCGATGCCACCGAGCTCGATCGCGAGCTCGGTCATGGCCTGGTGGGTCGACGACCACTGCAGCTTGGCGATCGATCCCTCCGGCCCCGGGGTCCCGACCTTCATCGTCTGCGTCAGCGCCCGCATCGCGCCCAGGCGCAGGCCCTCGATGCCGATCTTGAAGCGGGCGATCTTGTCGCGGACGATCGGGTCGTCGGCGCGGCCCTGCTCGCGTGCGAGCTCGATCATCTCGTCCAGGGAGTTCGCGAGCCCGAGGGCAGCGGAGGCGCCGAGCCCGGCGCGCTCGTTCATCAGCGTCGTGATCGCGACCATCCAGCCGTTGCCCTCACCGCCGACCACGTTCTCGTCGGGGACGTAGGCGTTCTCGATGAACAGCTCGTTGAACTCGGCCTCACCGGTGATCTGGCGGAGCGGCCGCACCTCGACCTCGTCCTGCTCCATGTCCATCAGGAAGTACGTGAGGCCCTTGTGCTTGGGCACGTCGGGATCGGTGCGGGCGACGAGCATGCACCACTTCGCCTCGTGGGCGAACGTGGTCCAGACCTTCTGGCCCGTGATCCGGTAACCGCCGTCGTCCTTGACCGCCTTGGTCTTCAGCGACGCGAGGTCCGAGCCGGACTCCGGCTCGGAGAATCCCTGGCACCAGATCTCCTCGGCGGAGAGGATCGGCTCCAGAAAGCGCTCCTTCTGCTCCTCGGTCCCGTGGGCGATCACAACCGGCCCGCCCATCACCAGGCCGAGCACGTTGGCGGGGCGCGGCGCCTTCGCCCGCGCCAGCTCCTCGCCGAAGATGGACTGCTCGATCAGGGTCGCGCCGCGGCCGCCGTACTCCTTCGGCCACGAGATGCCGGCCCAATCGTCCTCGTGGAGCTTGCGCTGCCACTCGCGCTCGAACTCGAACTGGGCCTGGTCGCCGCCGCGCGGCGCCTCGCCGGGATGGTTCTCCTCCAGCCAGGCGCGCAGCTCGTCGCGAAACGCCTCCTCCTCGTCCGTCAGCGTGAGGTCCATCGCCGGAAACCTATCGCCTAGCGGACGAGGTCGGTCTCGGCGGCGACCTGGTCCTCGAGCCCCCGGACCCGGCGCAACCGGGTGCCCGTCCGGCGGCGCTCGCGGATCTCCAGCCGGCGCGACAGCCTCGAGAGGGAGAAGTTGACGATGATGAACAGGAAGCCGACCATCAGGTAGACCTGCAGGATCGGCGCCGGGACGCCGCCGAAGAAGGCCGACGAGCTGGTGATGCTGTTCGCGTGGCCGAGCACCTCCGTGATCCCGAGGATCGTGACCAGGGTCGTGTCCTTGTTCAGCGTGATCAGCTGCGAGACCGTCGCCGGGACCATCCGCCGCAGCCCCTGGGGCAGGATCACGAACCGCATCTGCTGGGTGTAAGTCAGTCCCAGCGAGGCCGCTGCCTCGCGCTGGCCGCGGTCGAGCGAGAGGATCCCCGAGCGCATGATCTCGCAGAGGACCGCCGAGTTGTAGAGGACCAGCCCGAGCAGCGCCCCGAGCACGAGCTCGTCCTGAAGCGCCTCGGGGAACCAGCCCGGGATGTTGTCCCCCCACGCCTCTCGCCACGGGGTCGGGACGGCCAACCCGAGGTAGAGGATGATCAGGATCAGCGGCAGGTTGCGCCAGACGTCGACCCAGATCCCAGCCGGGAAGCTGATCCACCGCCGGTTCGAGATCCGCATCAGCGCCAGCAGCAGCCCGAAGGCCAGCGAGAGGATGATCGCGATCAGGGCGATCTCGAGGTTGATCAGGAAGCCCTCGAGGAGGAACCGGAGGTTGTTGCCGGTCCACAGCCACTCCCAGTTCTCGGGGTCGAAGAGGTAGCTCATCGTGGCTGCCTCATCGCCTGATCGCGAACCTACGCTCGAGGTAGCGGAAGACCAGCGTCGCGGTCACCGTCAGGACCAGGAACCCGACCGCCCCCCAGAAGAAGACCTCGTTGTACTGACCGGTGTCCGACTGGATCCTTCGCGTCCGGTTGAGCAGATCCGGGAGCGCGACGAGCGAGCCGCCGACGATCGCCGAGTTCTTGATCATCGCCAGCACGAGGCTGCCGAGCGCCGGGATCACGGTCCGGAACGCCTGCGGGAGGATGATCCGCCGCATCGTCCGCGGATATGTCAGCCCGAGGGAGAGCGCCGCCTCGATCTGCCCCTTGCCGACCGCGAAGACCCCGGATCGCAGCACCTCGGCGATGTAGGCGGCGGTATAGAGGCCGAGGCACCCGATCCCCGCCACCCACTGTCCGACCGGTACCCCGGCCCGAGGTAGCCCGGAGAATGCGATGAAGAGGAGGACGAGCAGAGGTACGTTGCGGAAGATCTCGACGTATACGCCGCCGAGGCGGTTGAGCCACTTGACCGGCGCGATCCGCAGCGCGGCGACCAGGGTCCCGACCACGATCGCGATCAGCAGCGAGGCGACGACGAGACGCGTCGTCACCCAAAGACCCGAGCTGAACTCCGGGAGGTGCTCGGAGAGCACCTCCCAGAATTCGTTCACGCTCCTCCCTCTATCCGGGCGCCGGCCGTCCCCCTACTGCTCGAGCGGGAACAGCTTCAGCGCCTCCTGCAGGGTGATGTCCGGCGGTCCCTGCTGCTGGTCCTCCGGGACGTACTGGCCGACCCACTCGTCGTAGGCCTCCTGCCAGGCGCCCGAGTCGATGTACTCGGCGAGCGTCTCGTCGACGAACTGCTTCATCTCGGTGTCGCCCTCGGGAATGCCGATCCCGTACGGCTCGGTGGTGTAGTCGAGCCCCAGGAGCTGCAGCGTGTCGTCCTGGATCACCATCCCGGTGAGGATCACGTTGTCCGTGGAGACCGCGTCCACGGCGCCCGTCTGCACCTGGTCGAAACACTCGGAGTAGAGGTCCACGAGGCGCAGGTCCGCGTCCGGGGCCTCCTTCTCGATCGTGTCGGCGTAGGTTGAGCCGAGCGCCGTGCAGACCCGCTTTCCGTTCAGGTCGTCCAGGCTCTTGATGTCCGAGCCCTCGGGCACGAGCACGTCTCCGTTGGCGACGTAGTACGGCTCCGAGAAGTCGACCTCCAGGTCGCGCTCCTCCGTGATCGTCATCGTCGAGAGGATCAGATCGATCGTCCCGTCGACGAGCAGCGGGATCCGGTTGTCGGATGTCGCCTCGCGGGTCTTCACGTCGACGCCGAGCTTGTCGGCGATGTACGTGCCGAGGTCGACGTCGAAGCCCTCGACCTCGCCGCTCTCGGGGTTGTTGAGCCCGAACGGCGGCACGTCGTACTTGACGCCGATCACCAGCTCGCCCTTGTCCTGGATCTCGGCCATCGTCGTGCCGGCGGGGAACTCCTCGACCTCGACGGCCGCCGTCGTCTCGCCCCCCTCGTCGTCGTCGCCGCACGCCACCAGGGTCAGCGCGGCAAGCACGAGCATCGCGATCGCGAGCAGGTGCCATCTCTTGTGTAGTTCCATTCCTCCCTCTCCTCCCCCCGGGGTTCGATCAGTTGGTCAATCAGTGGTGGATGATCTTGTCCACGAACTCCTTTGCTCGTTCGCTCTTGGTTTGGTTGAAGAACTCCTCCGGGGTGCCCTGCTCGACGATCCGGCCCTCGTCGATGAACACGATCCGGTCGCAGACCTCGCGCGCGAACCCCATCTCGTGGGTGACGACGATCATCGTCATTCCCTCACGGGCGAGGTCGCGCATCACGTCGAGAACCTCGCGGATCATCTCGGGGTCGAGAGCCGAGGTCGGCTCGTCGAAGAGCATCAGCTTCGGGTCGACGGCCAGCGCCCGGGCGATGGCGACGCGTTGCTGCTGGCCGCCGGAGAGGTCGGCGGGGTAGGCGTCGGCCTTGTCGGGGATCCCGACCCGCTCGAGCAACTCGAGCGCGTGGCGGCGGCCGTCGGCCCTCGATACGCCGCCGACCTCCAGCGGCCCGAGGGTGATGTTCTCGGTCACGGTCATGTGCGGGAACAGGTTGAACTGCTGGAAGACCATCCCGATCTCGGCGCGGATTCCGTAGATCTCACGACCTTCGGCGCGCACCTCCCTGCCGTCGAAGCGGATCGCCCCCGCGTCGATCGGCTCGAGGCCGTTGATGCAGCGCAGCATCGTCGACTTCCCGGAGCCCGAGGGGCCCGCGACGACGACGGCCTCGCCCCGGCCGATCTCGAGATCGATCCCATCCAGGACGAGATTGCCTTCTTCGAACGACTTGCGAACCCCGGCGAGCGTCACCAGCGCCTCGGCCTCGCCCCCGCGGACGGGCTCTGTCGCGCTCGCAGAATCTCCCCTCTCCACCTTCGTCTCACGGTATAGCGTCAGCGCCCTGGACGCTCTGCTGACGATCCTCGGCATCGGGCTGATCGCGCTTGCGCTGCGCGACATCTTCGAGACCCTGTTTCACCCCTCGGGCAGAGGGGCGATCGGCTACCAGGTGGTGCGCGCCGTGGCCGCGATCGGCAAGCGCTTCGAGGGCGTCTGGGGGTCGGCGGCGGTCCTCATCGGCCCGCTCGGCTACGTCGCCGTGCTCGCGACGTGGACGACGATGCTCGTCGTCGGCTGGGCGCTGATCTTCCTCCCCCACCTCCCCGAGGGGTTCCTCTACGGGCAGGGACTGAATCCGGCCGAGCACGACTCGCTGATCGACGCGATCTACCTGTCGCTGGTCAACCTGACCAGCCTCGGCTACGGCGACATCGCTCCCGAAGCGTGGGGGCTGCGCATCCTGGGCCCGGTCGAGACCCTGTTCGGCCTCGGTCTGCTGACCGCGAGCATCTCGTGGCTGATCTCGATCTACCGGACGATCGCCCGCCGCGACGCGCTCGCGCACGAGATCCTGTTGGTCGAGCGGGCCGAGGAGCGACTCGGCGAGCCGCTCGCCGAAGCCGACCCCGACCTGCTGGAGACGATCCTGACCTCGTTCGCCGACGGGCTGATCGTCGCCCGGCGGGACCTGATCCACTTCCCGATCAGCTCCTTCTTCGTCTCCGAGGACGACCGCCTGGCGCTCTCGGAGCTGTTCCCGTTCCTGCGCCGGCTGATCGAGGAGGCGTGCGAGGACGGCCGGGCGCACGCGCTCCGCGTCCGCGCGGAGATCCTGCGCGATGCGCTGGAGGACTACGAGGCGACGATCGGGGGCCGGGCCGGGGCCTAGTCGAACAGGTAGAGCATCGCCAGCGCCGTGCCCACCCAGGTCACCCCGGCGAAGATCATCCCGGGGTCCTCGGTCAGGATCGCGGCCGTCGAGCGCGTGTCGCGGCGGTCGTAGATCAGGTAGAGGTAGCGGAAGATCCCGTACAGGACCGAGGGGGCGGTGGCCAGCATCTCCGAGCCGATCCGCGGCGAGTCGACCGTGTAGATGACGTAGGAGAGGATCGCCGAGGCGGTCACCATGGCGATCATCTGGTCCAGGAACGGGATCGAGTAGTGCTCCAGCACCGGCCGGGTTCCGACCTCGGTCGCCTCCTGCTCTTCGAGGATCGCCTCCTGGCGGCGCTTGGTGAACCCCAGGAAGAGGGCGAGGAAGCCCGTGCAGACGAGCAGGAACTCCGACGCGTGGGCGCCTACCGCGACCGCTCCGGCGACGACCCGCAGGATGAACAGCGAGGCGATGGTCATCACGTCGATGATCACCAGCCGCTTGAGTCCGAGGGAGTAGGCGGACGTGATCACGCCATACGCCGCGATCAGGGCTCCAACCTCAGGATCGACGGCGAAGCCGAGCCCGATGCCGACCGCGGCGAGGCCGACCCCGAGCCCGGCGGCGGCGCCCGGCGCAACCACACCGCTGGCGATCGGCCGGTGGCGCTTCTCCGGGTGGAGTCGGTCGTGCTCGCGATCGCGCAGGTCGTTGAGCAGGTAACCGGCGCTCGAGATCGCGCAGAAGGCGACGAAGGTGATGGTCGCGTCGACGACAGCGTCGCCTGAGTCGAGGCGGCCGGAGAACAGGACGCCCGCGAAGACGAGCAGGTTCTTGATCCACTCCTGCGGGCGCAGGGCCCGGATCAGCGGCGGCATGACCGCGAAAGGTTAGGTGCTCTCGGCGCCGGTCAGCCGAACAGGCCCGACGCCGGCGGCGCGCCGACCAGAGGCAGCGTCAGCCGGGAGACCAGGGCAGCGCCCGGGCCGTGGTCCATCGTGACCTCGGCGCCCGGGTCGTCTGGGATCGCCCAGGCGGTGTTCGAGCTCTGCACGATGAGCCCGATGCGGTGTCCGCGCCGGAAGATCTGGTCCTGGGGCTTGAAGGTGACTGTCGCCTGCACGGACTCGCCGACGGGCACCGGCTTCTCGCTCCCCAGGCCGCCGCGATAGAGCAGGTTCAGGAACCCCCGGGAGACGGTCCGCGTCGTGCCGTCCGGCGCGACGTCGACGAGGACCGGGGTCAGGTGCGCGTGGTTGCGGCTCACCTCCACCGACGCTCGCAGGCGCGCCTCGCCGGCGAGCCTCGTCGCCTCGGCAAGGGGCGGCGAGCGGTAGAAGAGCCAGTTCGCCTCGGCCTCGGGATCCTGCCTGGAGAACTCCTCGGTCTGCGTCGCGGTGTCCCGGTAGCCGGCCGTCTGGCCGCGGCTCGGCCGGTCGGTGCCGAGCTTGCCGCCGTCCGCGCTCCGGCGCAAGAAGAGCTCCCGCTCGGATGTGCCGGGGGGCGGCCAGCTCACCTCCCTGCGGAAGCCGGTGCTAACGGCCGTGGCCGCGCGCCCCTCGGTGAGGACCTCGGGCTCGGTGTCGACCCCGTTCGCGGCTCCCTTCAGCGTGTGGGAGAAGAAGCGGTCGAGCAGCACCGCCCAATTCGAGGCGCCGGGCGTCGTGTGGCCGGCCTGCCACATGTAGAGGCGCTTGAACGGCACGCCCTCGACGGCGGCGGTCGCCGGGTCGTCCTCACGCAGGGCCTTGAACAGCTCGATGCCCTCCTCCTGCTTGACGTTGTAATCCTGCCAGCCGTGGGCCACGAGGACGGCGGCCCGGATCTCCGCCGCGCGGCGGAGGTAGTCCCGCTCGATCCAGAACTGGTTGTAGTCGGGGCTGTCGTCGTAGCCGGCCTCGGTGTGCTCGACCGAGTCGCAGGGGTTGATGCGGCTCAGGAACGTCTCGATGTAGCCCGGGTCGCTCGGATCGGTCGGCGGCGTGCGGGCGATCCCGAAGTCGAAGGCGAGCGGAGTGTCGATTCCCTCGTCGGCCGGTCGCTCCGTGTTGCCGAGGTACCTGATGCCGTGGGAGTAGGCGTATCCGTACCAGCGGCTGATGCCCGCCATCGGCACGATCGCCTTCAGGCCGGGAGCCGCGTCCCCGTGCCCGGCGACCATCGTCGCCGTCGTCCCGTCGTAGGAGCCGCCGATCATCGCCACCTTGCCGTTGGACCATGGAAGGGCCGACAGGAAGTTGACGAGGTCGACGCCCGACCACCGCTCGTACGCGCCCCCGTAGTCCCAGCACCCCGTCGAGTTGCGGGTCCCGATCACGTCCGCGACGGCCCGCGCGTACCCCCGTGGCACGTAGCGCTGGCCGAGGTCGTCGTTGGCCAGGTTCGGCGTGAGCGTCTCGGACAGCGTGTTGTACGGCGAGTAGGTCAGGATCACCGGCGCGTTCGGATTCCCGGGCGGCCGCATCACCTCCAGGTTCAACGTCGCCCCGCCGACGGTCGGCACCGTGTACTCCTCGAATACCGGCTCGGCCGCGGCCCCCGCGGTGGCGGGTGCGACCAGCAGCGCCGCAACCGCGGCGGCGGCCCCCAGTTGGCCGATCCGTCTCAACCCCATTCCCTGCGCTCGAGGATAACGCCGGAGCCCGCACGGGGAGCCGGTTCTCAGGGGTCGACCAGAACCCCCGGGTTCAGCGTGCCGCCGGGGTCGACGGCGCGCTTCGCGGCGCGCAGCGCCTCCGCGAACGGCTCCGGCCGCTGGCGGTCGTACCAGGGCCGGTGCTCACGCCCCACGGCGTGGTGGTGGGTGATCGTGCCGCCGGCGGCGATCACCACCTCCGAGGCCGCCGCCTTGATCTCGGCCCATTGCTCGACCTCCTCGCCGCGCCGCGCGGGGGCAAGCACGGTGAAGTAGGGCGCCGGCCCGTCGGGATAGACGTGGGTGAACCTGCACATCACCTTCGGCCGGGCATCGCCGTCAGCGGTTGGGCTCGCGTCGGCCACGGCCCGCGTGGTGGCATCGATGACGTCTGCGTGGAATTCGCCGAAGCGGTCCCACGTGATCGCGGTCTCGAACGTGTCGGAGAGCACCCCGACGGCAACGAAGGTGTCACGCAGGTACGGAGCGGCAAGGAAGGCGTGGCGCCATGCGCCGACTGCGCCGGACCGATCCGCCGAGGACCGAACGTCACCGGGTCGACCCCCGTGATCGCTAGCCAGCTCGACCGCCTGGCGCATCAACTCGTCGACGGGCTGGTGCGCGGACTCGAACCCGAGAACCAGCGTCGCGGTGCCGTCCTCGGAGGCGTGCGTGATCTCGGACTCGAGCGGATCGAGCAGCCGGCAGTTGGCCGGGTTGAGCCCCGACTGCGCCAGCGCCCGCACCGCCTCCGCCCCGGCCGCGAAGCTCTCGAAGGCGGCCCCGCACGACAGCTTGTGCTCCGGGCGTTCGTGGACCCGCACCCAGGCCTCGGTGATCAGGCCCAGGATGCCCTCCGATCCGATCAGCATCCGGTCCGGACTCGGCCCGGCGCCCGAGCCCGGCAGCCGCCGGCTCTCCCAGGTCCCCGACGGGGTGATCGCGCGCACCGACTCGACCAGGTCGTCGATGTGGGTCCAGACGGTGGCGAAGTGGCCACCGGCGCGGGTCGCGATCCAGCCCCCGAGGGTCGAGTACTCGAACGACTGGGGGAAGTGGCGCAGCGTCAGGCCGTCCTCGGCGAGCTGGTCGTTGAGGGCCGGGCCCTTCGTCCCCGCCTGGATCCGCGCAGCGCGTGAGACCTTGTCCACCTCCACCACGCGGTCGAGCGCGCCGAGGTCGATCGTCACCGCGCCGGCGTAGCCGTCGCCGACGTCCGGCTCGACCCCGCCGACGACGCTGGTCCCGCCGCCGTAGGGGATCGCCGCCGCGCCGGCGTCGGCGCACCAGCCGAGCACGGCCTCGACGTCGGCCTCGTCGCGCGGACGCGCGACCAGATCGGGCGGGTGATCGAACTCGCCGCGAAAGCCCCGCACCGCGTCGGTGTAGGACTTGCCGAGCGCGTGCGAGACCCGTTCGCGGCGGTCGTCGCTGACGATCTCGGCCAGTGAGCCCGGCGCCGCCAGCCGCGGCGCTGGCAGCTCGATCGCCTCGAGCGGCACCGGCTCCTCCGCCTCGCCGCCGAAGCCGAGCCGCTCGCGAATGTCGGCGGCGGCCGCCTGCAACTCCGCCGCCGACGGCTGCTGGTCCTCGTAGCCCCAGCCCCAGTGCTTGCGGACGCGCTCCGACACGCCCGCCACGCTATCGCCGCCGCCGCTACCTCGGCACGACGGCGGGAGTCGTGAAGGTCACGTCCGACGGGCCGAAGGATGCGTCGGCGGCGTTGATCCGGAGCAGGTGGCGCTCGAACAGGCCGGCGGTCTTCTTGAGGATGTCGTCGGCCGTGATGGGCTTGGCCTTGCCCTCGGCGATCGCCTTGGCGACGCTGGGCAGCTTGTTGTAGTTGTCGGCCAGCCGCTTGGCCTCGCGGATCGCGTCCGCCTTCTTCAGGTGCGTGAGCCAGTAGTGGGCGAAGAACGGGTAGTCGGCGGCGTTGGCGTCGGTGCCATGAGCGGTTGCGCCATGGAACGGATTCGCGTAGTTGCTCTTGACCGCGGCCTTCTCGCCCTGACGCGCGAGCTCCTGCTCGGCAGCGGTCAGGCGCTGGCCCTTCAGCAGCTCACGCGTCTTCTTGTCGATGATCGCCGCCTGGTCATAGTCGGTGCCGATCGCTCGCGGCTTTCCCTTCCCGTTGATCAGCGTCTTGCCCTGAACCTCGAGGTAGTCGTACTTGAGCACCGTCGTTTCGCCGACCTTCTCGACCTTCAGCCGCATCTTGATCTCGCGGCCCTTGCCGATGTTGTCGAAGACGTGCGGCTCCTTTCCGAACGCCTTCAGCATCTCCAGCATCTTGCCCTTGGGCAAGTCGAAGCCGTGGAATTGGCGGTACTCCTCGAGCCGCGTGGTGTAGCGCTCCTTGAGGAGGGTCTTGTCGAGCTCGGAGTAGTTCTTGAAGCCCGGCAGGGACTCGGGGTTGCGGGGCTTGAAGACCGCGGTCTCGGCCAGGGTCGACGGCGGCGCGCCGAGGGCGAGGTCGATCGGGGCGATGTTCTTGACCCCCACCGTCTCGACCTTGGCGAAGGCGTCCTCCACCTTGAACGGGTTCGCGGGGCGGAACAGGACCTCGATCTCGGTGTCGGTGTAGCCGAGCTCCTTCAGCCGCTTGTTCGTCTTGTCGACGATGTCCTGGGTGATCTCGACGTCGCCCTTCGGCATCCCGCCGATGTCGTCCATCTTGCGCAGGGCGATGTACTGCTTCGCCTCGTCGTCGAGGTCGTCCAGGTAGGAGGGCCCGATCGTCGCCGTGCGCTCGGCGATCGCGGTCGTCTTGGCGAGCGTCTTCGCGCCCTTCGGCTTGGTCAGGCCGATGGCATCGGTCATCTTGCCGAGCGCAGCCTTGGTGCCGGTGAACGCCTTCCCGGCGAAGTGGAACAACCCGTCGCCGAACAAATTCTCGCCGGTCAGCTTGAGACCTTCGAATGCGATTCCGGCGTTGTTCTTGCCGACCTGTTCGATGAATGCGTTGGGGTCGGTCTCGGCGAGGTGGGCGAGTTCGTCGACCCGCGCCTGGTCGCTGGCGATCAGGTTGTTGAGGAAGCCCTCGAGGCCCTTCTTGACCGCCTCATCCGATTTCTGCAGGCCGTAGTGCCATCCCTCGTAGGTGGACGCGTCCTTCAGCGCTGTCCCCAGGTCGCCGAGGTCCGCGTTGTTGAGCTCCGCGTACGTCGCGATGTCGGCGGCGATTCGTCCCCTTCCCTCCTCGGACCCCAGCTGCGCCCAGTAACGGGACTCGTTGGCGACCAGATCGGTGGCCGACTTCGTCAGGCCGCCGAAGTACTCGTCGGTAAGACGCAGCATCTCGGCGCCGTCGTGCTGTACGACCTTCGCAACCTGCTGCGAGTTGAGGTAGATGTTCCCGTTCTCGTACAGCTTCGGCTTGTTGGGCATCATCACCGCCATCAGCGTCGGCGACATCCCGCGCCAGCGGGCGAGGGCGTGCTCGTAGTTGGTGATCTTGAGCTGGTTGACGGCGCCGAACAGGTTCAGCCTGGCCTTCGGCGATAGCCGCGGCGCCAGCGTCTGGTAGAGCCAGTCCGCGTAGCGATCCTGCTGCTCGCGATATGTCCTGCTGGCGCGCTCGAGGAACAGGGCGATTCCGGTCGAGGTCGTCCCAACGTTCTGGCCGGCATCTGGCTGTGTCTCGCCGATCACCACCTCGCCGTAGTGGGTGTCCTCGAACTCGTCATCGGAGTCGGCGCCGGTGGCCGTCGCCTTCGCCTCCAGGCCGACGCTGCCGGTGTTGGTGGCCTTGACGGTGATCGTGTGGGTCGAGGACTCGCCCGGCTCCAGGGTCGCCGGGAAGGCCGGGTTGGGCCCGGAGACGACCTGGATGTCGCCGGGATCCGTGTAGTAGGAGCTGGCGACGCCGAAGCCGTACTGGTTGACCGGCGTGAGGCTCTCGAGTGTCTCGTCCGCCGACTTGTTCTCGAAGGTCAGGGTGATCGGGAAGGTGTCGCCGGCGGCCCCCGTCTGGGCATCGCTGATGCGGACCTCGAGCAACTCGCCCTCGCAGTTCGTCAGCGTGTCGTTGGGCTCGGGGTCGACGACCTGGTCGGTGCCGTCGCCGCAGTCGATGTCGTCATCGCCGGGCCCACCCGTGATCGTGTCGTCGCCGCCGCGGCCGAAGACCGTGTCGGCGCCGTTGCCGGCGTTGATCGTGTCGCCGCCGTCGGGGTCGGCGATCCGGATCTCCGCGGAGGTCTCCGAGGTGGTGTTGTTGTCGCCGAAGATCGTGTCGTTGCCGGCGCCGGCGGTGATCGTGTCCGCCTGGCCGCCGCCATTGATCCTGTCGACGCCGGCGGAGCCGGTGATCGTGTCCGTGCCGGGCGGATCAGTGGGTGCGACCTCGTCGGTGTCGCCAACCAGCAGGGTACCGGTCGACGCTGAGTCGACCGTGATCGTGTCGTTGCCGCCGGAGCCGGTCACCTCGTCGTCCGTGCCGGTACCGCCATTGAGCTGGTCGTTGCCGGTGCCGCCGGTGATCCTGTCGTTGCCGCCGCGGCTGAAGACCGTGTCGGCGCCGGCGCCGGCGTTGATCGTGTCGCCCCCGTCGGGATCGGTGGTCTCGGGGGTGGTCGCGTTGTCGCCGCTGATCGTGTCGTTGCCGGACCGGGCGTTGATGGTGTCGGGCTGGCCGCCGCCGTTGATCTGGTCGGCGCCGTCGGAGCCGGTGATGTTGTCGGCGCCGGGCGGGTTGCCGCTCGGGACGAACTCGCTGCCGTCGCCGGTCAGGGTGGTGTTCGAAGCCGTCGGGTCGACGACGATCGTGTCGTTGCCGCCGTATCCGGTCACGTCGTCTCCGGCGGCGTTGCCGGTGCCGCCGTTCAGCTGGTCGTTGCCCTCGTCGCCCCAGACGGTGTCGTCGCCCTCGCCGCCGTCGGCCCTGCCGA
Source organism: uncultured Solirubrobacterales bacterium (assembly GCA_963811505.1). Classification (GTDB taxonomy): domain Bacteria; phylum Actinomycetota; class Thermoleophilia; order Solirubrobacterales; family 70-9; genus WHSW01. Next base: position 221,000 of record CAWERC010000004.1, read on the forward strand.
CGGTCGTCGCCGAGCTCGAGGCGGAGACGAGGTCGTTGCCGGTGCCGCCGGTGACCGAGTTCGAGGAGGTGTCGGTGCCGTCGAAGTCGCGCGAGAACCCGAAGACGTCGTCGTCGCCGGGGCCACCGTGCGCGACGGTGATGTCCTCGCCCCAGGCGTGGATCGAGTCGTCACCCGCGCCGCCCTCCGCGTACTGCTGATCGCCGGACTCGGCGAAGAAGCCGACGTCGAGGCCGTCGTTGCCCTGCTCGCCGTAGGCGTTGCCGTTCCCTTCGTCGACCTCGAGCGAGTCGTCGCCGGCGCGCCCGTGGACGGTTCCGTTGCCGGACGAGACCTCGATCTCGTTCGGCCCGTCGCTGCCGAAGACGGAGTTGTTGGTGTCCGGCTCGCCGACCCAGTTGAGGCGCAGGTTCTCGAATCCCGAGATCTCCACCGAGTAGTCGCCGGAAGCGACCGAGTTGGACTGCAGATCGACGCTCCAGCTCGAGTCGGGGAGCTCGAGCAGGTCGGTGCCCGCCCCCCCGGCGACGTCGTGGTCGCCGGTCAGGTTGTCGCCGATGCTCCAGTAGTCATTGCCGCCGGCGAGGTTGCCGACGACCGACGTGGCGCGCGCGTGGTTGGTCTCGTCGGGGTCCTCGACGGTTCCGGCGTGGACCACCTCGACGCCCGCCGAGCCGGTGACGTCGAGCAGGGTGACATCCTCGCACTTCATCGCCGGGTCCGAACCCAGGTTCGAGCTCGAGGGCCGGCAGTTCTCGTCCTCGGGATCGCCGTCGAGCAGGTCCGGGTCGACGCCGGTGGCGGGCCAGACCTCCCACTCGCGCGGCGGCTGGTACTCGCTCTGATGGTCCCACTCGAGCAGCCGGAAGTGCCCGCAGAACGACGGATGGCAGCCGCTGGTGCTGGCGTTGGCGACCGCGGTCACCTCTTCGCCCGAGAGGGTGACGTCGTAACCGGCGTTGGCCGCTGGCGCGCCAATCAGGAACGCGGAGGCGACCGCCCCGATGACTGCCTTCTGTCCCATAAGCACCTGCACCCGACAACCTCCGTGTCGCTTACCGCAGTTCCGCCCGGGCGGGCCTTCGACACCTCGGGCTCGATCAAGCTTCCCCCGCAGGCGTCCAACTACCGTCCAACGGGCGGGGTTCACCTCGGCGCCTTCCAGTGCATGTCCCGCCGCGTACACCCACAACCTCCGTATCGCTGGTGTCGGACGCCGCCACGCCCGCGAGGCGTGGCAACTGGCCCTACCTGCGACCCTAACCCGGCCAGGGCACCCGACACAAGGGGGCAGAATGCCCATCCGGCTGCGGGAAACCCGCAGCCCAGGCGACCTCCTCGGCCGGCCTACCAGTGCATTCCGCGCATCAGGTTCGCGAACAGGATCTGCTGGCTGTTGGCCTGCTCGTCGGTCGTCGTCCCGGTCGCCACCGCGCCGGCGTCGCCCGCCGCCTTCTTCTTGTCGCCCCTCGCGGCGCTCGAGTCGGGGAACAAGTGGTAGGCGGTGTTGAGGATGTAGTCGATCGACTTCGGGTTCAGCGCGTAGAGGATCTGGCCCAGCGTCCCCATCGGGGTTGCGATCCGCTTCGGCTTGTGGATGATCGCCTCGCAGATCATGTCCGCCGCCTCCTCGGGGGTGATCGTCGGGAAGCGGTCGTACATCTTCGTCGGCGCGATCATCGGCGTCCGCACCAGGGGCATGTTGATCGTCGTGACGTGGACGCCGTCGTCGATGATCTCCGAGGCGATGCAGCGGCTGAACGCGTCGAGCGCCGACTTCGAGGCGACGTAGGCCGAGAAGCGCGGCATGTTCGTCTGCACGCCGATCGAGCTGATGTTGATGATGTGGCCCGCCTTGCGCTCGCGCATCACCGGAAGCAGCTTCAGGATCAGCCGCACCGCGCCCAGGTAGTTGAGCTGGACCGTGCGCTCGAAGTCGTGTGGGCGGTCGTAGGAGAGCGCGACCGAACGCCGGATCGAGCGCCCCGCGTTGTTGACCAGGACGTCGACGTGGCCGTGCTGGGCGAGCACCTCCTCGGCCATCCGCTCGATGTCGTCGAAGTCGGAGAGGTCGCACTGGTGGATGTAGGCGACCCCGCCGCCGGCGAGGATCTGGTCCCGCGTCAGCTCCAGCTTCTCCGGCGTCCGCGCGACGAGCAGCACAGTGCCGCCGGCGTCGGCGATCTTCACCGCCGCCGCCTTGCCGATTCCGGACGAGGCACCGGTGACCATGATCGTCCGCCCGCGCACGGCCGCCTCGAGCGTGACGTTGCCGACGATGTTGCGGGCGAAGCGCAGGACCTCATCGGGGACCTGCTGCTCGAGGATCTGTGCGAGGCCGCCGACCAGGCCGAGCCGGCCGCGAGCGGCGCCGATCAGCGTCCTGTCGCGGAACAGGTCGGGATCGAGGTGGCGCTCCCAGTAGTCCCAGAGCTTGCCGGCGTAGGCCTCGAGCGGCGGCACCGCGATCCCGGTGCCGTCGAGCGCCGCCTCGGTCTGGCGCGAGTCGAAGTGGGTCGGGTAGTTGACGTAGATCAGCACCGAGCGCGGGACCCCGAAGTCCGCGAGGAAACGATCGAGCGCCGCGTCGGAGAGCGGCGTCGCGGTCATCACTCCCTTGATCAGCGGCTGCAGCGCCTCGACGGCGCCGGGTGGGACCCGCACGGACGACTGCGGCGCGTGCGCCGCGCTGGCGAAGATGTCGATCACCTCGCCCGCCGTGTGCGGGTTGGGGTCCGTGAGGTGGAAGGCGCGCCCGTCGAGGCCGTCGGTGTGGGCGATGTGGTCCATCGCCTTGACCACGTAGTCGACCGGGACGATGTTGATCTCGCGACCCTCGACCCCGGGCATCGGCAGCCACTGCGGCACCGTGTTGCGAATCCGGCGGATCGTCTTGAAGAAGTAGTACGGGCCGTCGACCTTGTCCATCTCGCCGGTCTCGGAGTTGCCGACCACGATCCCGGGGCGGTAGACGCGCCAGGGACGCGAGCTCTCGTTGCGGACGACGCCCTCGGACTCGTGCTTGGTCTGGAAGTAGGGGTGGTTGTCGACCTCCTGGGCCTCCTCGAACATGTCCTCCCGCCAGGTGCCGCGGTACAGGCCGGCGGCGGCGATCGAGCTGACCATGTGGATGCAGCCGGCGTCGACGGCGTCGGCGAACTCGACCATGTGGCGCGTGCCCTCGACGTTCGCTACCCGCTGCTTCTCGGCGTCGGCCGTCATGTCGTAGATCGCCGCGAGGTGGAACAGGTGGTCGACCTCGCCCTCGAGCCGCTCGAGGTCCTCGGGCGAGACGCCGAGCTTCTTCTCCGAGAGGTCGCCGACGATCCCGACGATCCGTTCCTCGTCGACGCCCCAGCGGTTGCGAAGCTCTGAGAGGCGGCCCTTCGACCCCTCGCGGACGAGCACGTAGATCGTCCCCTCGCGCTCGAGCAGCAGCTCGACCAGGTTGCGGCCGATGAAGCCGGTGGCGCCGGTTACGAAGTAGCTCATTGCGTCTCCTCGATCGCTGAGTACGTGGGTCGTGAGCCTACTATTGGGCAATGGCCTTCGAGCTCGCTCCAGACCCCGGCGACCGCGGCGAGCCCGACGTCAAGCAGGGCCGCACCGGCGGCTCGGTCGTCGGCGATCCGCGCCTGGTCACGAACGGGGTCCAGCTGCTGGCCCGGGGAGCGCTTGTCTGCCCGGAGTGCGCGCTGCCGATCTCGCCGGCGCCGCGGGTCGCGCCGCGGGCGATCCTCGCGTGCGGGTTCTGCGACCACGCCGCGTCGGCGCTCGACTTCCTGCGCGAGGACGTGTTCGACGCCCCCGCGAACGAGGTCGTGCTCGTCGCCCGGCTCGCCTAGCTCACGGCCGCTTGCAGCGCGGGAAAAAGCGGCACGCGGCCAATCCCAACCTCATAGACTCAAAGCAGCAATGCCAGACGGCATCATCGAGCTGCAGATGCCCCAGATGGGGGAGTCGGTCACCGAGGGGACCATCCTCGAGTGGCACGTCGCCGAAGGGGAAGAGGTCGCCGAGGGCGACACCGTTGTCGAGGTCTCGACGGACAAGATCGACGCGGAGGTGCCGGCGCCGGCGAGCGGCGTGGTCACCAAGATCCTCGCCCAGCCCGACGACACGGTGGAGGTCGGGCAGGTCCTCGCGCAGATCGACCCGAACGGCACCGCCTCGGGTAACGGAGCGACCGCGGACGCATCGCCGCTGAAGGAGCAGGACGGCCTGGTGGCCGGGGGCGGCGAGGGCGATCAGGACCTTGGTGACGACACGGTCGAGGCCGAGTCCGCCCAGCCCGGAGAGATCACGACGGCCGCGCCTGAAGGCGAGGGCGAGACGCTGGTCGTCTCGATGCCTGAGATGGGCGAGTCCGTGACCGAGGGGACGGTGCTGGAGTGGCATGTCGAGGAGGGCCAGCAGGTGGCCGAGGGCGACACCGTGATCGAGGTCTCGACCGACAAGATCGACGCCGAGGTGCCGGCGCCCGCGGCGGGGACGATCACGAAGCTGCTCGTGAACCCGGACGACACCGTGCAGGTGGGCCAAGCGCTCGCTGAGATGAGCGCGGGTTCCGCGACATCCGCGCCCTCAGCTGACCCGTCCGTCCCCGGAGGCGAAGCCGAGGAGACGGACGGAACGTCAGTTGATTCCGGGAACGGCAAGGCCTCCCCCGTCGCCCGGCGCGTGGCGGCGGCAAAGGGGGTCGACATCGGCTCGGTCAGCGGGACGGGCCCGGGCGGCAAGGTCGTCAAGGGTGACGTGCTCGCAGCCGCCGACGGCGACGGCGCCGCACCGACCGCGGCCATCGCCGAGGGCGAGGTCAAGCCGCTGCGTGGCCCCGCGGCGATGCTCGCCAAGGCGATGGACGAGTCGCGCTCGGTGCCCACCGCGACCTCGTTCCGGACGCTTCCGGTCGACGTCCTCGACGCGAAGCGCAAGGCGATCAACGGCGCGCTCAAGGAGCGCGGGATGAAGGTCTCGTTCACCCATCTGGTCGCCTGGGCGATCGTCCAGGCCGGGACCGAGTGGCCGGTGATGAGCCGCAGCTTCGCGGAGGAGGACGGCAAGCCGCAGGTCGTCGAGCACCCGCACGTGAACCTCGGCATCGCGGTCGACGTCGAGCGCAAGGGCGGGCGCAGCCTGATGGTGCCCTGCATCAAGAACGCCGACACGCTCGATTTCGCCGGCTTCCACGCGTACTACGAGGACCTGATCACCAAGACGCGCGAGAACAAGCTCAGCGCCGACGACTTCAAGGGGACGACGATCTCGCTCACCAACCCGGGCGGCCTCGGCACGGTCGCCTCGGTGCCGCGGCTGATGAGCGGCCAGGGGACGATCATCGCCACCGGCTCGATCGCCTACCCGATCGAATGGGCGCACGCCCCCGCCGAGAAGATCAAGGCGCTGGGGGTCTCGAAGGTGATGACGATGACGTCCACCTACGACCACCGCGTCATCCAGGGCGCCGAGTCCGGCTCGTTCCTGCGCCGGATCGACGAGCTGCTGCAGGGCGAGGACGAGTTCTACGAGGGCGTCGCCGAGTCGCTGCGGATCCCGACCAACCTGGTGACGACGGCGCACCCGGCCTCGGCGTCGGCGCCGCCTCTGTCCGCCGCGGGAACCCCGTCCGCGCCGAGCGCCGTCGTCGGAGCCGAGCCGGATCGCGACCTGCTGCAGGCGGTGCAGGCGGCGACTTCGCTGCTCAAGGCCTACCGGACCCACGGCCACCTGGCCGCGAACGTCAATCCGCTCGGCGGCCAGCCAAAGGGCGACCCCGCGCTCGAGCCGGAGAACCTCAACCTGACCCCGGAGCTCATGTCGCGGATCCCGGCCTCGATCCTGCGGATCGGCGTCGAGGGCGAGAACCTGCTCGACGCACTGCCGCGGATGCGCGACGCCTACTGCTCGACGATCGCCTACCAGATCGAGCATCTGTCCTCGCACCAGCAGCGGATGTGGCTGCGCGAGATGATCGAAACCGGCTGGCACCGCGCGCCGCTGGCGGCGGAGGAGAAGCGGGCGCTGCTCTCGCGCCTGATCCAGGTGTTCCAGTTCGAGCGCTTCCTGCAGAAGGCCTACCTGGGCCAGAAGATGTTCTCGATCGAGGGACTCGACGTGACGGTCCCGATGCTCGACGAGGTCGCCACCCTGGCGCGCCAGAACGGCGGCGAGGAGGTCGTGATCGGGATGGCCCATCGCGGCCGCCTCAGCGTCCTCGCCCACAACCTCGGGCGCTCGGTCGAGTCGATCCTGGCCGAGTTCGAGGGGGCCAAGGCGCTCGACCGGGTGAAGGCGATCACCGCGATGCCGCACTCGGGCACCGGCGACGTGAAGTACCACCACGGCGCCGAGGGCCTGTTGACGACTCGCGACGACGACCAGGTGAAGGTGCGGCTGTACCCGAACCCGAGCCACCTCGAGTTCGTCGACCCGGTGGTCACCGGCGGCGCCCGCGCCAGCCAGACCGAGCACTCCGGACCGAAGCTGCACCACAACCCGCACGTCGCCGTCCCGGTGCTGCTGCACGGCGACGCGGCCTTCCCCGGCCAGGGCGTCGTGGCCGAGACGCTCAACCTGCAGTCGCTCGCCGGCTACTCCACCGGGGGCACGATCCACCTGATCACCGACAACCAGGTCGGCTTCACCACCGACCCGCAGGAGGACCGCTCTACCCCGTACGCCGGCGACATGGCGAAGGGCTTCAACTGCCCGATCATCCACGTCAACGCCGACGACGTCGAGGCCTGCATCGCCGGCGTCCGCCTGGCGATGGCCTACCGCGAGCAGTGGGGCCGCGACGTGGTCATCGACCTGATCGGCTACCGCCGCTACGGCCACAACGAGACCGACGAGCCCGCCTACACACAGCCGAAGATGGCGGCCCAGATCAAGGAGCACCAGCCGGTCTCGGAGATCTACGCCCAGCAGCTGATCGGCGAGGGCGTCGTCACCACCGACGACGTCACGGCGGACTCCGCCGAGCACCTCGAGTCCCTGCAGGGAACGCTCAAGGAGCTGCGCGCGAAGATGGAGGCGGGCGAGTACGAGGACCCGAGCTCGACCGCGCTCGGCACCGGCGAGCTCGACCGTACGAAGAGCCCCGAGGTCGAGACGGCGGTCTCGGAGAAGCGGCTGCGGACCCTGAACGAGGAGCTCCTGCGCGTGCCCGACAGCTTCACGATCCACCGCAAGCTGCGCAAGCCGCTGCTCGGCAGGGTCGAGAAGCTCGACCAGGCCGAGATCGAGTTCGGCCACGCCGAGGCGCTCGCCTTCGCCTCGCTGCTGACCGAGGGCACCCACATCCGGCTCACCGGCCAGGACACCGAGCGCGGCACCTTCTCGCATCGCCACCTGGCGCTGCACGACGAGAACACCGGCCTGCGGTACGTGCCGATCCAGAACCTCTCCGGCGCTCTGGCGCCGTTCGAGCTCCACAACAGCCCGCTGTCCGAGGCCGCCTGCCTCGGCTTCGAGTACGGCTACTCGGCCGCCTCACCGGAGTCGCTGATCCTCTGGGAGGCGCAGTTCGGCGACTTCGCCAACTCGGCCCAGGTGATCATCGACAGCTTCATCGTCGCCGGCGAGTCGAAGTGGGGCCAGACGACCCGATTGACCTTGCTGCTTCCTCATGGATACGAAGGGGCCGGTCCTGAACATTCGAGCGCCCGAATCGAGCGCTTCATCCAGCTCGGGTCCGAGGGCAACATCCGGCTCGCCAACCCGACGACGGCGGCGCAGTACTTCCACCTGCTGCGGCGCCAGGCGCGGATCGCGAAGCCCCGGCCGCTGGTGGTCTTCACGCCGAAGGGCCTGCTCCGCCTCCGTGACGCCGCATCGTCGCTGGAGGAGCTGACGAACGGTGCGTTCCAGTTCGTCCTCGACGACCCGCGGACCGTCGACCGGCGCGAGCAGGTCGATCGCCTCGTCCTCTGCAGCGGGAAGATCTTCTACGACATCGACGGCCACGACCGCCGCGAGTCCACCGACTCGGTCGCCGTCGCGCGCGTTGAGCTGCTCTATCCGTTCGCGCGCAACGAGCTCAAGGCGCTGATCGACTCGTATCCGAACCTCAAGAAGGTCGTCTGGGTCCAGGAGGAGCCGAAGAACATGGGCGCCTGGAGCGTGATGGCCCGGCGCCTGCCGGAGATGCTCCCCGACGGCGTCGAGCACCAGTACGTCGGCCGCCCGCAGCGCTCGAGCCCGAGCGAGGGCTACCCCGTGGCCCACCGCCTCGAGCAGGAACGGATCGTCCTGACGGCCCTGGAGGGCTGAAGCAATCGGCCCCGCGCCCTGGCGGTGGAGGTCGACGCGTACTCGACCCATTCCTCCCCAACCGCCTTCGAGCGCGACCGCCGCAAGGACGTCGAACCGGGCCGCTTGGGGTCAAGGTCCAGCGGTTCTCAGCGGCAATCGTGCGGTCGGACTTGGATGGGGTCGTTGGCTGGATCCGCGATCAAGTCAGCACGACCTGACCACGCCCGCCCCTGCCTGGATCAGCAGGACCGCCGCGTGTCCGTGCCCCCGCCGCCGCGGCAGGCATCGGCCCCGCCGTTGCCCCGCAGCACGTCGTCGCCGCCGCCTCCGAGCAGCAGGTCGGCATGGGCGCCGCCCTTGACGACGTCGTTCCCCCCGCCGCTGCAGATCACGTCCTCGCCGCCGTAGCCCTTGATGCGGTCGGCCTCCTCGCTGCCGACGATCACGTCCTTGCCGGGCGTGCCCTCGATGGCACCGCCTGCGACCGGGACGGCCTGGGTGACCCACGCGCCGCGGCATGTCGCCGGCGGCGAGTCGCCCGGCCCAGGCCCTGGATCCGGGTCCGGATCGGGCGGCGGTGGAGGCGGGGGCGGAGGGGGCGGGGGCGGAGGAGGCGGCGGTGGAGGCGGTGGAGGCGGTGGCGGCGGGCTGCAGGCCGCGGGCTTCTCGCCCTCGAACCGGTAGACGGCGTCGGCATCGAGCGAGCCGAGGTAGACCCGCCCGCATGAGTCCTCGCCGAACGACGACGGGTGGCTGATCGTGATTCCCTCGTCGCGCTGGTCGGTCGCGCCGTCGGGTTCGAGCACCACTGAGCTGACCTCACCGGAACAGAAGTCCGAATAGACGTAGCGGCCGTAAAGGTCATCGACGCTCTCGTCCCGCACGACATAGCCCCCGACGATCGCCGCTCCGCAGCCGGCATCCGTGTGCTCGTAGGTGTGGACGGGCAGCATGCCAAAGTCGCACGGATCCGACGACCCGAAGTCGAAGAGTCCCTCGCACCGGGGCCACCCGAAGTTCGCTCCGCGTCCGCGTCCATCGACCGCGCGGACGAAGTCGACCTCCTCCCAGCTGCCGTGCCCCACGTCGCCGATCGCGAGGTCGCCGGTGAGGCGGTCGAATGAGAAGCGGAACGGGTTGCGCAGGCCGAGGGTCCAGATCCGGTCGTCCCCCGGGACCCCCTTGTACGGGTTGTCGGACGGTGTCGTATACCCGATGGAGGAATCAGGGGCCGGATGCGGCGAGACCCGCAGCACCTTGCCGAGCGGCGAGTGGATGTCCTGAGCCGGCTCCGCGGACTCGCCGCCATCGCCGGTGGAGATGTACAGATAGCCGTCGGGGCCGAACTGGAGCTGGCCGCCGTTGTGCCAGGGCGAGTCGGAGTGCTCGATCGTCATCACCGACCGGCGCGTCGCCGCCGACACCTCGTCCCCCGATTCCGTGTACTCGTCGATCTGCAGATCTCCGTCGAGATCGGTGTAGAAGACGTAGAGCTGGCCGCTAGTCGCGAAGTCCGGAGAGAGCGCAATCGAGGACATCCCCCGCTCTCCGTTCGTGGAGACGCGGTCGGAGATGTCGAGGTAGAGGTCCTGCGCGCCGTCGATCACCCGCATGATCGCCCCGCGCCGCTCGACCACGAGCAGCGCATCGGGGTCGTCCGGATCGGACGTGACGAACATCGGATCCTGGAACGAGCCGATCGGCTCCAGGGTCACGGCGGCGCTCGCCGACGGCGCGAACGCAGCAAGCAGCATCGCCGCGAACAGCGCCCACCTCCAGTGCATGCCCCATTGTCGCCTCCCTGCACGCGCGGGCGCAAGTGGTCAAATCGTCCAGTGCGTGCGTGGACGACTAGCAGGAGCGGACTTCGTCCCGGCCCGGGCCGCCCTTGCAGCGATCGTCCCCGCCGCCGCCGCGAAGCTCGTCGGCACGAGCGCCGCCGCGCAGAGCGTCGGCGCCGCCGCCACCCTTCAGCGTGTCGGGGCCGCCACCGCCGCAGATCAGGTCGGCGCCCCCGTGGCCGAGGATCCTGTCGGCCTCCTCGCTGCCGACGATCACGTCCTTGCCCGCGGTCCCGCTGAGGCGGCCGCCGCCGGTGGCAGCAACGCGGGTCGCCGCTTTGCCGCCGCAGGTCGCGGGCGCCGGGTCGGGGTCCGGCGGCGGGTCGCCCGGCCCGGGGAACGCGGGCACGCATTCCGCCGGGCCGTCGCCGACCAGGTGGTAGACCAGGTCCGCCCCGAGCGAGGCCAGGTAAACCCCTCCGCACGAGTCCTCGCCGAACGAGGAAGGCTGAGCCGCGGTGATCGGCTCGGCCCGGACGTCGGTGACGGCCGGGAGCGCGAGCTGGGCTGAGCTGAGCTGACCCGTGCACAGATCAGCGAACAGGTAGCGGCCGTAGAGGTCGGTCAGGCTGGGGTCGCGGACAACGTAGCCGCCGGTGATCGCGCACGCGTTGCCGCTGTGGGGGTACGCGTACACGGGCGAGGTGGCGCCGGGAACGTCGCAGGGGCTCGACGTCCCCAGGATGTCGAAGCCCTCGCAGCGGGGCCAGCCGAAGTTGTCGGCGCGACCGCCGTCGGGGGCCGGCTCGAAGTCGATCTCCTCCCAGGCGCCCGCGCCGACGTCGCCGATCACCAGATCTCCGGTCAGGCGATCGAACGAGAAGCGCCACGGATTGCGCAGCCCGTAGCTCCAGATCTCATCGGCGCCCTGGGTCTCGCCGTGGAAGGGGTTCGTGCTCGGGATCGTGTAGTCGACGCCCGGGGCCGGATGCGGCCAGATTCGCAGCACCTTGCCGAGCAGGTTGCCCATGTCCTGGGCCAGGCTCGGGTTCGCCGCTCCGTCGCCGGTCGCCATGTAGAGGAATCCGTCCGGGCCGAACTGAAGCTGGCCGCCGTTGTGATTCGTCCTCGTGCCGTCGTGATCGATCGTCAGGACGGGTCGCCGGGTCGAGGGCGAGACCGAGCCCGAGACGGCGCGATACTCGTCGATCTGCAGGTCGCCGTTTCGGGCGGGGTCCGGGTCGCTGCGCGTGTAGTAGACGTAGAGCAGTCCGCTCGTCGCGTAGTCGGGGGACGGCGCCACGGAGAGCAGTCCGCGCTCGCCGCCGGTCGCGACGAGGTCACGAATGTCCAGGTACGGGGTGACGATCCCATCCTCGGAGAGCTGGATGATGCCCCGCTGCTCGACGATCAACAGCCGGTCCGGGTCATTGGGCTCGGAGGTGACGTACACGGGATCGGTGAACGAGCCGACCTCCTCCAGCGTCGCCGCGCCGGCGACCGGCGCCGCGAACACGGCGAGCGCGAGCGTCAAGACAATTGCCCCCGTTCGACCCACGCCTACATTGTCGGCCCTCGCGCGCCTTCGCGCGCGGACCTTCGATCAGCCGTCCACTCCGGCGGTCAGCAGGACTGCCGCGTGTCCGCCCCCGCGCCGCCGTGGCAGGCGTCCCTGCCGCCGTTGCCCCGCAGCGTGTCGTCGCCGTCGCCCCCGAGCAGCAGGTCGGCGCGGCCGCCCCCGCGGACGACGTCGTTCCCGCCCCCGCCGCAGATCACATCCAGGCCGCCGTGACCCTTGATCCGGTCGTCCTGCTCACTGCCGAGGATCACGTCGTCGCCGGGCGTGCCCTCGATGGCGCCGCCGTAGGCCGGTACGGCCTGGGTGACCCACGCGCCGTGGCACGTCGCGGGCGGCGCATTGGGGTCGGGGCCCGGCTCGGGAGCCGGTCCTGGCTCTTCAGGAGGCGGAGGGGGAGGCGGCGGTGGCGGCGGTGGCGGCGGTGGCGGCGGCGGAGGCGGCGGAGGGGGTGGCGGCGGAGGCGGCGGTGGGGGTGGCGGCGGAGAGGCGCACTCCCCGGGCTTCTCACCCTCGAACCGGTAGACGGTTCCCCGGAACGACGCGATGTAAAGGCGCCCGCAGGCGTCCTCGCCGAAGGTCGTGGGCATCGTCACCGCCAGGGGCTCGTCACGAACGTCGGTCGTCTCCGGCGACGCGAGGTCCGCGGAACTCACCAGGCCGGTACAGAGGTCGGCGAACACGTAACGGCCGTAGAGGGACCCGAGGCCGGCGTCCCGGACAACGTACCCGCCGGTGATCGAACACCGGTTGTCGTCATGGGAGTACGCGTAGACCGGCGGGGTGTCGCCCGCCAGGTCGCACGGCGTCGTCGTCGCCGTGAGGACGAACGCCTCGCACTGGGGCCAGCCGAAGTTGTCCGCGCGACCGCCATCGGGAGCCGGCTCGAAGTTGATCTCCTCCCACAGGCCCTCGCCGACGTCCGCCACGACGAAATCCCCGGTCAGCCGGTCGAACGAGAACCGCCACGGGTTGCGCAGGCCGTAGCTCCAGATCTCGTCCGCCCCGGGGGCGTCGCGGAACGGGTTGTCGGCGGGGATCGTGTACGCCGTCGTCTCGCCCGGACGGGGCCGGATGCGCAGGATCTTCCCCATCAGGCTGCTGAGGTCATCCGCGTCGTCGCGTTGGTACCCGTCGCCGACGGAGATGTACAGGTAGCCGTCGGGGCCGAACTGGAGCTGGCCGCCGTTGTGCTGGCAGTTCTCGACCCTGTCGGTCCCGTAGAACGGATGGTCGATCGTCAGCACGGCGCGCCGGGTCGCCGCCGAGACCGAGCCCCCCTCGGCGACGTATTCGTCGATCTGCAGATCGGCCTTGCGAGTGGGGTCGGCGTCGCTGCGCGAATAGAAGACGTAGAGACGGCCGGTCTGCTCATAGTCCGGCGCGAGCGCGACGGAGAGCAGGCCGCCCTCGCCGCAGTTCGTAACCCGGTCGTGGATGTCGAGGTAGGTGCTCACGACCCCGTCCTCCGACGCCATGATCCGCCCCGCCTTTTCGACCACGAGGATCCGGTCGGGGTTGTCGGGCTCGGACGTGACGAAGACCGGGCTGCTGAACTCGCCGGCGATCGGCTCCAGCTTCACGTCGCCAGGAGGTGGAGGGGGCGGCGGTGGGGGTGGCGGGGGTGGCGGTGGCGGGGGCGCGCTGCAGTCCGCGGGCTCCTCGCCGGTGAACCGGTAGACCGTGTCGGTGTCGAGGGAGGCGACGTAGACCCGTCCGCATGAGTCCTCGCCGAACGACGACGGGTGCCCGATCGTCAGCCCCTCCCCCCGGACGTCGGTCGCACCGCTCGGTCCGAGCACCGCCGAGCTGACCGTGCCGCGGCAGAAATCGGTGAACAGGTAGCGCCCGGCCAGGTCATCGACGCTCTGATCGCGCACGACATAACCGCCGACGATCGCGCCTCCACACCCACCGTCGGTGTGCGGATAGGAGTAGGCCGGCAGGGTGCCGAAGTCACACGGATCGGACGTGCCGAAGAACACCGGGCCCTCGCAGGTCTGCCAGCCGAAGTTCGCACCACGGCCGCCTCCGTCATCGGCGGGCGCGAAGTCGATCTCCTCCCACTCGATCTCGCCGACGTCCCCGACCACGAGATCGCCGGTGAGCCGGTCGAAGGAGAAGCGGTGCGGATTGCGCAGGCCGAGGCTCCAGATCCGGTCGTCTCCCGGGACGCCCTTGTAGGGATTGTCGGCCGGAGTGGTGTACCCGATGCTCGGGTCCGCGGCCGGATGAGGCCAGACCCGCAGGAGCTTGCCGAGCGCGGTGTCGACGTCCTGGCCCGCCTCGTCGATGAACGCGTCGCCGGTCGAGATGTAGAGGTAGCCGTCGGGGCCGAACTGGAGCTGTCCGCCGTTGTGGAACGGCGAATCGTGCTCGATGTTCATCACGGACCGCCGCGTGTCGGGGTCGACCGAGTTCCCCGACGCCGTGTACTCGTCGATCTGTAGATCCCCGTCGAGATCGGTGTAGAAGACGTAGAGCTGGTGGCTCGTCGCGTAGTCGGCGGGAAGTGCCATCGACGTCAGCCCGCCCTCTCCGCTGGTCGAGACCCTGTCGCTGATGTCGAGGTACGTGCTCTGCGTGCCGTCGTGCCAGCGCGTGATCACCCCGCGCCGTTCGACCACCAACAGCTGGTCGGGATCATCGGGATACGACGTGACGAACATCGGATCCGCAAACGAGTCGATCGGATCCAGCGTCGCAGCGCTCGCCGACGATGCCGCGAACGTAGCGATCACCGCAGCGATAACCCCCAACCGAAGCGCCTCCATGCGCAACACGCCGCAAGTGTGACGCTTGGGACCGGAACGCGCAATCGGCAAATCGTCCACGCCTCAGGCGTGGGACGGTTCGTTCAGGCGAACGCGGCGCGGCGGATGACCGCGGCGGCGTAGGCGTGGCCGCAGTCGGGGCAGCTGCTCATCCGTGACCAGGAGCTGCGCTCGTCGCCGCAACCGGCGCACCGGTAGTGCCGCTCGAGCCCGACCATGCGCCGCGCCTCGCGAACGACCGCAGCGGGGTCGCGCAGCGCCCGTCCGGTGGGTGTGCTCGTGGTATCGCTCATGGGGAGATCTTCGCCTCCCGGCGTGCGTGCTCCCATGGACCGTGGTCCAAACCTGCTCCGTGGCACTTGTACGCTCGGGCGGATGTCAGCAAACCCGAACACCGCCGCAGGCGAAGCCGAGGAGGTGGGAGGCGGTTATTCAGTTCTACGCCGGCCGGCGCCCGGGCCGATGTTCGGCTGGGTGAAGGTCGCCTCGTATGTCGAGCTGGCGCTGTTCGGCGCCCTGATCGTCGTCTGGCTGGCCCCGGGGCTCCACGGCCCGACGTCCATCCTCGGACTCGCCCACGGGCTCGGCTTCATCGCCCTGGCGGCGCTGATCTGGGCCGCGGTGCTCCGCCACGAGGCGCCATACACCCTGCTCGCGGCGACGCTCACCCCGGTCGGGCCGGTCGGCAGCGTGATCGCGATCCATTACATCGAGCGCGGGCAACCGCTCACCCGAGGGGTGAAAAAAGACGGGGCGGGACCGCGAAGGGGGTCACGCGGCCCGCCCCATGTCAAGAACCCCCTTGGACCTAACCCCTTACTGGGTTGTAACTACCCGGCGCCGAGAGGCGAAAACGGGGCTGGCAAAAGCCCTGCTAGCCGCGTACGGACGACCCGGCGCGGAGGCCGGGTCGTAGTTGGCGGGGCGGGGCCGCGGGAGGCAGGGGGTCCACACGGCCCTCGCCACCGCCAGCGCGTCGGTAGCCAGGGAGGGATGCCGACGCGATCCGTCCCCGGAGGCGGGACTGGCCGGGGACGAGTATTTGAAGTGAGACTCCCTCCCGCCGGGGTGCGCCCATCATGACTCATCGCACAACCGGGTGTCAACCCACCAATCGCGCCTTCGGCCTGATGTTCAAGCCTTTCTTAGGGACTACCTGAGGTCGCGGAGGACCCGGTGGAGGATGCCGCCGTTCTGGAAGTAGCGGACTTCGTTCGGCGTGTCGAGCCGGACCGCGGCCTCGAACTCGATCGGATCCGAGCCGTCGCGCGAGGCGGTCACCTTGACCGACTTCGCCTCGCCGCTGTCGAGATCGCCGACCTCGAACACCTCCTCGCCGTCGAGGCCGAGCGACTGCGCGGTCTCGCCCTCGGGTAGCTGCAGCGGCAGAACGCCCATCCCGATCAGGTTGGAGCGGTGGATGCGCTCGAAGCTCTCCGCGAGCACGGCGCGAACGCCGAGCAGCGCCGTGCCCTTCGCCGCCCAGTCGCGCGACGAGCCGGAGCCGTACTCCTTGCCGGCGAGCACGACCAGCGGCACGTCCTCCTCGGCGTACGCCATCGCCGCCTCGTAGATCGTCGTCTCCTCGCCGTCGGGGAAGTGGCGCGTGAACCCGCCCTCGCGCTCGACCAGCTTGTTGCGCAGGCGGACGTTGGCGAACGTGCCGCGGATCATCACCTCGTGGTTTCCGCGGCGTGAGCCGTACGAGTTGAAGTCGCGCGGCTCGACCCCGTTGTCGATCAGCCACTTGCCGGCCGGTGAGTCCTTCTTGATCGCGCCGGCCGGCGAGATGTGGTCGGTTGTGACGCTGTCGCCGAGCACCGCCAGCACCCGGGCGCCGGTGATCGGCTCGATCTCGGCCGGCTCGGCGTCCATGCCCTCGAAGAACGAGGGCTTGCGGACGTAGGTCGAGTCGGGCCAGGTGTAGCGGTCGCCCTCGGGAGTCTCGAGGTCGCGCCAGCGATCGTCGCCCGTGAACACGTCGGCGTAGGACTTCTCGAACATCTCCTGGCGGACCGCGTCGTCGATCGTCCGCTTGATCTCCTCCGAGGTGGGCCAGAGGTCGGCGAGGTGCACCTCGTTGCCGTCGGAGTCGACGCCGATCGGGTCGTTGAGCAGGTCGATGTCCATCCGCCCGGCGAGCGCGTAGGCGACGCAGAGCGGCGGCGAGGCGAGGTAGTTGTTGCGCACGTCCTGGTTGATCCGGCCCTCGAAGTTGCGGTTGCCGGAGAGCACCGCGCAGACGACGAGGTCGTTCTCGTTCACCGCCTCGGAGATCTCCTCCGGCAGCGGCCCGGAGTTGCCGATGCAGGTCGTGCAGCCGTAGCCGACCAGGTTGAAGCCGAGCTTGTCGAGATCCTCGTCGAGCCCGGCGCGCTTCAGGTACTCGGTGACGACGGTCGAGCCCGGCGCGAGCGAGGTCTTCACCCACGGCGGGCACGCGAGCCCCTTCTCGACCGCCTTGCGGGCGAGCAGGCCGGCGCCGATCATCACCGAGGGGTTCGAGGTGTTCGTGCAGCTGGTGATCGCGGCGATCACCACCCGGCCGTGGTCGAGCTCGACCTCCTCGCCGTCCTCGAGCTCGACCATCACCGGGTTCGCTTCGTGTTCGGCGATCGCCGCCAGGCTCTCGCCCTCGTGAGAGGCTCGAACACGCGCGGGCGGCCCGCGTCGCCGTCGTGGTCCTCGGCCGGCGAATCGGAGGCCGGGAACGATTCCTCGATCGCCTCGTCGCGGGCGTTGCCGAGCGCCTCGGCCGCGTCGGGGTCGAACTCGGCCAGCGACTCGATGAACGCCGCCTTCGCGCTCGCCAGCGCGATCCGGTCCTGCGGGCGCTTCGGGCCCGCGATCGACGGCTCGACCGTCGCAAGGTCCAGTTCGAGCTGGTCGGAGAACGTCGGGTCCTCCGAGTCCTCGGTGTGGAACATCCCCTGCTCGCGCGCGTAGGCGTCGACGAGCTCGATCGATCTCCGTCGGGCGGCCGGTGAACTCGAGGTAGCGCAGGGTCTCGCGGTCGACGGGGAAGATCGCGCAGGTGGAGCCGAACTCCGGCGACATGTTGCCGATCGTCGCCCGGTCGGCGAGCCCGAGCGTGTGCATGCCGGGGCCGAAGAACTCGACGAACTTGGAGACCACGCCGCGCTCGCGCAGCATCTCGGTCACGGTGAGGACGAGGTCGGTGGCGGTCGCGCCCTCGGGCAGCTCGCCGTCGAGCTTGAAGCCGACCACCTGCGGAAGCAGCATCGAGATCGGCTGGCCGAGCATCGCCGCCTCGGCCTCGATCCCGCCGACGCCCCAGCCGAGCACGCCGAGGCCGTTGACCATCGTCGTGTGCGAGTCGGTGCCGACCAGCGTGTCGGGGTAGGCCTGCGTGACGCCGTCGGTCTCGTGGCTGAAGACGACCTGGCCAGGTACTCGAGGTTGACCTGATGGCAGATCCCGGTCGCCGGCGGGACGACGCGGAAGTTGTCGAACGCCTGCTGGCCCCAGCGCAGGAACGCGTAGCGCTCGCGGTTGCGCTCGTAGTCGCGGTCGGCGTTGATGTCGAAGGCGCGCGCGTTGCCGAACGCGTCGACCTGGACCGAGTGGTCGATCACCAGGTCGACGGGGACGAGCGGGTTGATCTTCGCCGGGTCGGAGCCGAGCTCGTCGATCGCGTCGCGCATCGCCGCCAGGTCGACGATCGCCGGCACCCCGGTGAAGTCCTGCATCAGCACCCGGGCGGGCTGGAAGGGGATCTCGTCGGACGGCTCGGCCTTCGCGTCCCAGGACGCGATCGTCTCGACGTCGTCGGCGGTGACCGAGTCGCCGTCCTCGAGCCGCAGCGCGTTCTCCAGCAGGACCTTGAGCGAGTACGGCAGCCGGGCGACGTCGAACTTCTCCTGCAGGGCGTCGAGGCGGTAGATCTCGTACTCGCGGTCGCCGACACTCGAGCGTGCTCTTGGCGGAGAAGGAATCGGTCATACCCGGCACACACCAGTATTCCCTACCCCGCGCCGGACGTCCGACTCACTCAGCGCTGCTGGAGATCCGCGCAGCGACGTGCGGGAAGCGATGCGCGAAGTTGGCCAGCTCGCGCTGCCGGAACGGGGCGACGTCGATCTCCGCCTTGTCCTTCTCGATCGCGTCGGCCACGGCCGCGCCAACCTCCGCCGGCGTCGACGTGCCGAGGTTCATCGGCGGCTTCGCGCCGGAGTCGGCGAACATCCCGGCGTCCCGGATGAACCCCGGGTTGACGACGGAGACGCCCACGCCGTCTCGCGCCAGATCCTGCCGCAGGCCGAGGGCGAAGTACCGCAGCCCAGCCTTCGTCGCCCCGTAGAGGATGTGCCGACGCGCGGCGGCCTTGCCGGCCAGCGACGCGATGAACACCAGGTGGCCCTCACCGCGCGCGCGAAGCGCCGCGGAAGCGGCGCGCGTCATCTGCACCGGAGCCTCGAGATTCACCCTGATCACCCGCTCGACCTGCTCTGCCGGGAGCTCGTCGACGGGCCCGTGCGCGCGGTCGCCCGCGTTCAGGACGATCCCGTCGATCTCGCCGGCGTCCGCAACGAGCCGCTCGGCCGCGCCCGCGTCGGCCAGGTCGGCCACCACGAAACGATGAGCGCCACCTGGCAGCTCCGCGGCAACGGCCTCCAGCTCATCGGCCTTGCGCGAGCTCAGCACCAGGATCGCGCCGCGACCGGCCAGCTCCGACGCGATCGCCCGGCCGAGGCCGCCGGTTGCACCGGTGAGGAGGATCGTCCTGCCTTCCAGCCTCATCGCGTCTACCGCTTGTCGGTCTGCCCGGCGGCGATCTCGTCGGCGACCTTGGCCGCCATCCCGCCGGCGACGTCGCCCCGAGAGCTCGGGCGCGTTGACCGCGAACCGCGACAGCGACCCGCTGGCGCAGCGGCGCGACCGTGATCTCGGCGCGGTCGTGCTCGATCGCGTCGACGACGGCCTTGCCCGACCTGCTCGGGCTTGCCCGTCCCCATCAGCGGCGGCGCGTCGGCCTTCGAGTCGGCGAACATGCCCGGCGTCGGCGATCGCGCCGGGGCTGATCACCGAGACCCCGACCTTCGTCGGGCGCAGGTCCTCGCGCAGGCAGAAGGCGAACCCCCGGAGGCCGAACTTGGTCGCCGCGTAGAGCGACGCGCGCGCGGTCGCCGCCTTGCCGGAGATCGAGGAGACGAAGACGAGATGGCCGGAGTCGCGCTCGACGAGCTCGGCGCCAGCTCGCGCGCCATCCGCACCGGGGACTCGAGGTTGACCCGCAGCGCGCGGCCGATCTGCTCCTGCGTGAACCCGTCGAGGCGGCCCGACGCCGGGCAGCCCGGCGTTGGCGACCAGGATGTCGATCTCGCCCGCTGCCTCGAGCAGCCGCAGCGCCTCGCCCTCCTCGGCGAGGTCGCTGACAACGGTGCGGTGGCCGTCGCCCGGCAGCGAGGCGGCCAGCTGCTCGAGCTCTGGCGCCTTGCGCGAGCTCAGGACCAGGGTCGTCGCCCCTCGCTGCGAGCGCCTCGGCGATCGCCCGCCCGAGGCCGCCGGTCGCGCCCGGTGAGCAGGGCGGTCTTGCCGTTCAGGTCCACTGGGCGGAACCTAGACGAACCGGCGCACGGCGGGCGCCGGCGGCCTAGCCTGACGCGCGTGATCCGCCGGGTCCTCCTCGCCGCCGTCGCCTCGATCTGCGTCGCCGCGCCCGCGCACGCCGCGGTGCTCGAGGCCGAGGACGTGCTGCCGCCCGGGCCAGAGCGGCTACGTCTCGATCGGCGGGGTCGCGTCGGGCACCGGCTCGCCGCACCTCACCGACCAGGTCGAGCTCTACAACTCGTTCGACTACAAGTCGCAGATGTTCGACCAGCCGGGGACGACGGAGTCCCCGCGGCCGGGCGTGGAGATCGTCCGCGACGCCTACGGCGTCCCCGCGATCACCGGCGCGAGCGACTACGACGCCTGGTGGGGGGTCGGCTACGCGGTCGCCCAGGACCGGCTGTTCCAGCTCGAGCTCTTCCGCCGCGCGACCAGCGGCCGGCTGGCGGAGATCCTCGGCTCGACCTACCTCGACGACGACCTGATCGCCCGCCGCGACTACTACACCGACGCCGAGATCGACTCGATGGTCGCCGCGATCCCGGACGGACTGCGCAGCCGGGTCGAGGCCTACCGCGACGGGATCAACGCCTGGATCGAGCACGTCTCCGTCCCCGGGCTCCCCCGACATGCCGGGCGAGTTCGTCGCCCTCGGCGCCCTGCCGATCGACCCGTGGACGCTGCGCGACAGCGCCCGCGTCGGCGTCTTCCTCGCCCGCACCGTGCCCTCGAGCGACGGGCGCGAGCTCGCCAACGCCCGCGACCTGGCGGCGATCGGGCCCGAGAACTTCGACACGCTGCTCCCGGTTCACTCACCGCGCCCGCGCATCACCGTGCCGCGCTCGGAGGGCAAGTTCCCCTCCCAGCCCGGCCGCACCCGCCGCGACGAGCGGATCGGGTTCCGGCGCATCGCGGCGCTTCCTCGCCCGTACCGACCTCTCCGCCGCGACCGACACGGCGACCCAGATCCCGGTGCAGACGAAGCTGGCGGGAGCCCCGGGCGCCGGCCTTGCCGCGATCCTCCCCCACGGCGGCTCGTTCATGTGGGCGATCCAGGATCCCGAGCGCGGCCGCGCCTACCTCTTCAACGGACCCCAGCTCGGCTTCTCGATCCCGGAGCTGTTCGTCGAGTTCGAGCTCCACTCGCCGGCGCAGCCGAACCTGCGCGGCGTGAGCGCGGCCGGGCGTGCCGCTGGTCGGGATCGGCCACAACGGCCACCTCGCCTGGGGCTTCACGTCGGGCCTCTCCGACGAGGACGACCTCTACGTCGAGAAGCTGACCGGGCCGGAGACCTATCGCTTCAGCGGCAAGCAGCGGCAGATGGACTGCCGCGACGAGGTCTTCGACTACAACACGCCGGCGACCGACCTGCCCGACCTGATCACCGACCCCGGCGCCCCGTCGGGCACCGTCACGCAGCGGATCTGCCGCACCGTCCACGGGCCGGTCCAGATGACCGGCGACGGGGTCGCGCTCGCGCGCCGCTACGCGATCTGGGGCCGCGAGCTGGAGACGATCGTCGGCCTGACAGAGCTCAACGACGCGACCACGGTCCGCGCAGGTCGACGGGCGATGCGCCAGGTGACCTGGAACGAGAACGTGATCGCCGCCGACGACCGCGGCAACATCGGCTACTGGCACCCGGGGCTGCACCCGCTGCGACCGCAGCGCTGGGACGAGCGGCTTCCGTATCCGGGCGACGGCCGCGCCGAGTGGCGCGGCCTGCTGCCGCGCGGGCGCACGCCGCACGTGATCGATCCCGAGCAGGGCTGGCTCGCGAACTGGAACAACCTGCCCTCGGCCGGCTGGACGAACGGCGACTCCGAGGCGCTCGAGCGGCTCGCCGGGCCACTGCACCGGGTGCGGATCCTGCAGTCGCTGGTCGCGAACGTCGCCGAGGACCCGAGCTACGCCGCGCTCGACCGCGATCGCCGCGCCCGCCGGGCACGACCGCGCAGCAGTTCCCGTTCTTCGACCGGCGCCGGCTCGAGCGGGCGCGGCACGTTTGCCATCGGCCCGCGCCGACGGCGTGATCGATGCGCTGCTCGCCTGGGACGGCAACTACCACCGACCGACGCCGCCGGGACCGTCGACCCCGGGGTCGCGATCTGGGAGGAGTTCAAGGATCGGCTCGAGGCGATCGCTGCTGAAGCCGATGCGCGACCCCGCCGCCGCGGCCGACCTCGGCGGCGGCACCGGCAGCTCGCACCAGTTCGACATCACCAACGGCGAGGCGCTGGCGCTGCGAACGCTCGGCGCGCGCGCCTACGCGCGCGCCGCGAAGGCGACCGCGATCGTGCTCACCGACCGATTCGGCACCCCGGACCCGGCCGCGTGGCGCGAGCCGCGGCGGATGTACGAGGTCTCCGCCCAGGGCGCCGGCGCCGCGCCCGACCTGCCGTTCTTCGACCGCGGCACCTGGAACCAGTCGGTCGCGCTCGGGCCGTAGCGCATAGGCTGCATCCATGAAGCTCTACATCTGCTGGGGGACGTTCCAGACGCCGCGACCCGGGGGCCATCCGTGCGCCAACGCCTACAACGCGCTCAAGGACGCCGGCTACGAGCCGGAGGTCGAGAAGGTCCACGGACTCGGCGTCGGGCCGAGCATCTTCCAGGTGAAGACCGAGGGCCGCAAGGAGGTCGAGAAGCTGACCGGCTCGCCGACCGTTCCGGTGCTGGTCACCGACTCTGGCGAGGTGATCTCGGACTCGAAGGAGATCGTCGCCTGGGCCGAGGAGCACCCCGCCGCCGCTCCGGTCGCCTAGCCGGATCGCGACGATAAACCGCTAAAGGCGAACGCAGGTTCGCCGATAGAGGTGTGGGCGTCGTGCAAGCGACGTATGTGCAGATTCACACGAAATCGTGAGCAGGTCTTTGCAATTCCTGCGTCGAAGCGTGTAGTCTGCCGCAACTCGATAACCGGTAAAGCCGAGTTCCGGGGCCGCCGCCAAGAGGCGACCCGGGAGCGGGGGAACCAAGTGTTTGGGGCTAACCCGTCGCCGTGCGACGGGGGCGCAGGCTCTTTCAGCGCCAGCCCGTCAGCTAACCCCGTAGGCCGACGAAGGAGAACCGTACGTTGACCTACAGAGTTGAATCAGGACGTAAGCGAAGGCGGAGCGCGGCGCTCGCCATTGCCGGCGCGGCCGCAGTGATCGCCCTCCCCTCGACCGCGCTCGCGGCGAAGGGAAGCGGCGGCGTCGGGATGGGCGGCACCGACGACACCCCGCCGACCTCCGGACAGACCACGGCCGGCTCCAAGGCGAAGCTCAAGGACGGCTTCGCGATCCCGCCGGCTTCGGCGCCGAACAAGGTGCGGCGCGCGATCGAGGCCGCGAACGAGATCGTCAAGAACAAGCCCTATTGCCTCGGCGGCGGCCATGCCCGCCGTCGCGACCGCTGTTACGACTGCTCGGGCTCGGTCAGCTATGCGCTCACCGGCGCCGGGCTGCTCGACGCCCCGATGCCGTCGGGGTCGTTCATGGGCTGGGAGAAGGGCGGCCTCGGGAAGTGGATCACCGTCTACGCCAACGAGGGCCACATGTACGCGGTGATCGCCGGGCTGCGGCTCGACACCTCGATGACCGCCGGCGACGGCCCCGGGTGGAGCAAGGAGATGCGCTCCGGGAGCGGCTACGTCAAGCGCCATCCGGCCCGCTTCTAGCCGAGCACGAAGAACTAATAGTCCCGCGTAAGAAGGCCCGCCACAATGGCGGGCCTTCTCATGTCGAAGGACTCCGAAAGCTTCCGGCGCGGCATTCGCGTCGGCATCCCGTACGCCGCGGCGGGCCTGCTGCTGGCGATCTCGTTCGGTGTCCTCGCGCAGCCCGTGATGGGCAATGTGGCGCCGATCGTGATGTCGGCGCTGCTGTTCGCGGGCTCGGCGCAGTTCGCCGCCACCGCGGTGCTCGCCGCGGGCGGCGGCGCCGGGGCGGCGATCGCGGCCGGGATCCTGCTCAACCTCCGCTACCTGCCGATGGGGATCGCCCTGGCGCCTTCGCTGCGGGGGAGCCGCCTGCGCCGGGCCGCGACCGGCCAGGCGATGATCGACTTCTCATGGGCCGCGGCGAGCCGCGGGGGCGGGCGGTTCGATCCCCCGTTCATGGTCGGCGCGACCCTCCCCTCCTATCCCTGCTGGGTCGGCGGCACCGCGATCGGGGTCTTCGCCGGCGACCTGATCGGCGATCCGGCGGCGCTCGGCCTCGACGCCCTGTTTCCCGCCTTCTTCCTGTGCCTGCTGGTCGAAGGTGAGCTGCGGCCGGGCCTGCCGAGCGTGGTCGCCGGGCTCGGCGCCCTGATCGCCCTGGCGCTGATCCCGTTCACGCCCGCCGGCGTCCCCGTGATCGCCGCCTCGGCCACCGCGCTGCTGGGTCTGCGGCGCGCGCCGGCCGCGGCGGATCAGGAGAGATTCGGGTGAGCGAGGTCTGGACCACGATCGCTGTGCTCGTGGTGGCGACGGCGGCGATCCGCGCCTGCGGCCCGCTCCTGCTCGGCGGCAGGGCCCTGCCCGCCCCCGCGATCGGCGTGATCGCGCTGGTCGCGCCGGCGTTGCTGGCGGCGCTTGTCGTCGTCGAGACCTTCGGCGCCCCGGAGGGCGGCTCGCTCGAGCTCGACGCGCGGATCGCCGGCGTCGGCGCCGCGGCGCTGGCCCTGCGCGCCGGGGCGAACCTGCTGCCCGTGGTCGTGCTGGCGGCAGCGGTCACGACCGCGGCGCGCCTCGTCTTCTAGGGAGCTGCGGCCGGTGCGGGAACGTCAGTCGGTCGAGGGCGGTTCCTCGACGACGACTGCCGAGTGGCCGGCGATCCCTGCGAGGTCGAGGATGCGGCGGACGCGTTCGCGGGCGCCGAGCAGGACCAGCCGGCGGTCACGCTCCTTCATCCGCACCGCGGCCCAGACCAGGGTCGCGATCCCGGACGAGTCGACGAAGCCGCAGCCGCGCAGGTCCAGCCAGACGTCGCCCTCGCGGCCGATCGCCTGTTCGAGGGTCGCGCGCAGGCGGGGCGCGGTCGAAACGTCGAGTTCCCCGAACACGGTGACGGTCGACCCACCCCCCGGACGTTCGGCAAGGCTGCACCAGAATTCGAGTCCGGTTGAGGAATCGGTGGGTGACATGTCGCCTCCTTGCTAGTCGGGGTGGTCGCGCCGGCTCCCGCGGCGCCTCGGGGTCTGTACCCATAATCGGCGGATTTCACGCCTGGGCGAGGACGGGCTGACCGCCCTGGACGGATATCGTCTCGCGCCCCCGTGCCCGGCTTCGACGACGACATCGCGCTGCGCCCATCCGGCGACGGCCCCTGGGAGGGGGCGATCGCGCCCGGCTGGGACACGCCCCGCGGACCGCTCGGGGGCTACGTGATGGCGATCCTGATGCGTGGCTTCGAGCTCGCCGTCGACGAGCCGGAGCGGCATGCGCGCTCGGTCACGGTGCACTTCCTGCGCACGCCCGAGGCGGGACCCGTGCACGTGGAGGCGACGGTCGAGCGCAAGGGGCGCTCGCTGTCGACGCTGGCCGGGCGGCTGGAGCAGCACGGCAAGCTGATCGCGCTCGGCGTGGGCGCCTACTCGGTTCCGTGGCCGAGCCCGCTGCTCGACCCGCCTCCGATGCCGCCCGTCGAAGCCCCCGACCCGGCGCTGCGCCCCGCTCCGGATGGCGACGAGGCGCCCGCCGGGGACTTCCCGCGCAAGAACCCGCCGGCGTTCACGCAGCGGCTCTCGATGCAGCACCGCTTCGGCGCGGCTCCGTTCAGCGGCGCCGAGCGCGGCGAGGTCGGCGGCTGGCTGGGCCTGCGCGAGCGTCGCCCGCTCGACGCGCCGGCCATCGCCATGCTGGCCGACGCCTGGTTTCCGGCCCCCTGGCCGCGACTCGCCGAGCTCGCACCGGCGCCGACGATCGACCTGACGGTTCACTTCATGGCACCGCTGCCGCTGCCCGACAGCCTGCTGCTCGGGCGCTTCACCTCCAGGCTCGTGCGCGACGGGTTCTTCGACGAGGACGGCGAGCTGTGGACGCCCGACGGCACCCTGGTCGCCCAGTCGCGACAGCTCGGGCTGCTGTTGGGCGCCGCGGTCTAGCCGACGTAGCCGGCCACGCCGCGCACGCGCACGAACTCGGCCGAGGTCCAGGCCGGGCGAAACCCGAGCCGGGCGTAGAGCTCCTTCGGCCGCCCCTCGTCGTCGGCGGCGATCCAGAGGTCGTCGACGTCTCCGGCGGCCTCGATCGCGGCGCGAGTGATCGCCGTGCCGCGGCCGGCGCCGCGGTGCTCGGGACGAACGTAGACCTGCGTCACCTCCGCGGCCCCGCCGTCACGCTCCAGCTGCGCGAAACCGACCGGCTGATCGGCCTCCGCGACCGCGAGCACCTGGACGCCGCGCGTCATCGCGACCTCGCGCGCGTTCGCGAGGTATGCCCGGCTGTCGAGGTCGGGGAAGTCCTCGCGGTGCCAGGCGAGGCGGAGCTCGAGCACCGAGTCGTAGTCGACCTCCTCGACCTCGATCGCCGGTCCGGGCGGCAGCGGCTCGGTGTGACGCATCCACAACAGCCGGGTCGCCTCCCACTGCGCGGACTCCAGGTCGGAGCGAACGGCGTCGGCCGCCTCGACCCGCTCGAAGTCGACCCGGCGGTGCTCCAGCCCGGCGAGCGCCGAGTCCGCCGCCGTGATCACCTCGTCGGCGCTCAGACCCGGATCGCCCTCGACCCAGAGGACGTTGTAGTCGTAGTAGCTCGGATAGCGAGTCGCCCGCCAGACCGTGCCGTGCTCCCAGGGCTCGACCACGTCGCAGACGGCCTCCATCCCCGAGACGCGCCAGTCCCGCGCCCGTCGCCTCACGTCGCTGTCGTGGTCGGCGCCCGCCATGCGGGCGAGACTACCCAGCGGATAGCCTGAGGCTAAGGATCACGTAATCAGCAAGAACGCGATGATCGCACGAGGAGTGGAGCAAGGATGGGGAAGTACTCAGTCGTTAACCCGGCAACCGGCGAGACGGTCAAGGAGTATCCGCAGATCTCCGACGAGGACCTCGAGGCGGCGATAGCGGCCGCCCAGGATGCCCACCGCAGCTGGGGGCTGAAGACCTCGGTCGCCGAGCGCGCGGCGCTGGTCAAGAAGGTCGCGGACTTCCACCTCGAACGGCGCGAGGAGCTGGCCGAGATCATCGTGCGGGAGATGGGCAAGCCGATGGAGCAGGCGCTCGGCGAGGTCGACTTCTGCGCGGACATCTACGGCTTCTACGCCGACCGCGCGGAGGAACTGCTCGCGGACGAGCCGATCGAGCTGCTCGCGGGTGACGGCACGGCGCTGGTCCGCAAGTCGTCGGTCGGTCCCCTCGTGGGGATCATGCCCTGGAACTTCCCCTACTACCAGGTGGCCCGATTCGCCGGCCCGAACCTCGTGGTCGGCAACACGATCCTGCTCAAGCCCGCGCATCAGTGCCCCGAGTCCGCGGAGGCAATCCAGCGGATGATGGCCGACGCGGGCTTCCCCGAGGGCGCTTACCAGACGATCCTGGCCTCGAACGAGCAGATCGAGAAGGCGATCGAGGATCCTCGGGTACGGGGCGTCTCGCTCACCGGCTCCGAGCGGGCGGGGGCGGCGGTCGCGGAGATCGCCGGGCGCAACCTGAAGAAGGTCGTGCTCGAGCTCGGCGGCTCGGATCCGTTCATCCTCCTCGGCGCCGAGGACATGGACGAGGCCGTCGAGGCCGCCGTCGCCGGACGCCTCGACAACACCGGCCAGTCCTGCAACGCCGCGAAGCGGTTCATCGTCGCCGACGAGCTCTACGACGACTTCCTCGAGAAGTTCACGGCCGCGATGACCGCGGCCAAGCCCGGCGACCCGACGTCCGAGGACGCCGCGATGGGGCCGCTCTCGTCCGACTCCGCCGCGGAGACCCTGCAGGATCAGCTGGACCGGGCGGTCGCCCAGGGGGCGGAGGTCGTCGCCGGCGGCGAGCGGGACGGCAACTTCTTCCCGAGCACCGTGCTGGCCGGGATCACGCCGGACAACGACGCCTATCGCGAGGAGTTCTTCGGCCCGGTCGCGAGCGTGTACCGGGTCGGCTCCGAGGAGGAGGCGATCGAGATCGCCAACGACACCCCGTTCGGGCTCGGCTCGTACGTCTTCTCCGCCGATCCGGAGCAGGCGCAGCGGGTGGCGGACGGCCTCGACACCGGGATGGTCTACGTCAACGGCGTCGGCCTCGACGGTGCCGAGCTTCCGTTCGGCGGCGTCAAGCGGTCCGGCTTCGGCCGCGAGCTCGGCCGCTACGGCATCGAGGAGTTCGTCAACAAGAAGCTGATCCGCGTCGTGAAGTAGTCAGTTTCCGTCCGGGATCGCGTGGGTCGCGGTGGCGCCGGCGCCGCGCGAGCCCGGCACCTCGAGCGTCGGGCTCGCCGATCGGCAGCACGTCCTCGGGCACGGTGTAGTCCATCCCCACCCCCTCGGCGACCGCCGGGTGGGTGACCTCGCCCGCCGGCGACGTTGATCCCGAGCTTCAGGCCCGGGTCGCGGCGGGCGGCCTCGGCGACACCGAGCTCGGCGAGCGCCAGCACATAGGGCAGCGTCGCGTTCGTGAGCGCGTAGGTCGAGGTGATCGGGACCGCGCCGGGCATGTTGGTGACGCAGTAGTGGATGATCCCGTCGACCTCGTAGGTCGGATCGCCGTGGGTGGTCGGGCGCGAGGTCTCGAAGCAGCCGCCCTGGTCGATCGCGACGTCGACCAACACCGCCCGGTCCTTCATCAGGCCGAGCTGCTCGCGCGTGATCACGTGCGGGGCGCGGGCGCCGTGAACGAGGACGGCCCCGATCACGAGGTCCATCTGCGGCAGCCTCTCCTCGATCGAGAGGCGCGAGCTGAACACGGTCGATGCGCGGCCGCCGAAGGCGACGTCGAGCTCGCGCAGCTTCTCCAGCGAGACGTCGTAGACGAACACGTCGGCCTCCATGCCGATCGCGACGAAGGCGGCGTGCATGCCGACCGCCCCGCCGCCGATGATCATCACGTTCGCGGGCGGGACCCCCGGGACGCCGCCGAGCAGGATCCCGCGCCCGCCCAGCGGGCGCTCGAGCATGAACGCCCCGCCTGAGTCGCGATCTTGCCGGCGACCTCCGACATCGGGGCCAGCAGCGGCAGCCGGCCGTCGCGGTCCTCGACCGTCTCGTAGGCGACGCAGGTCGGCCCCGCTCTCGCAAAGCGCCCGTGTGAGCTCCGGCGCGGGCGCGAGGTGCAGGTAGGTGAAGAGGGTCTGACCCTCTTTGAGCAGCGCGACCTCCTGCGGCTGGGGCTCCTTGACGCCGAGCACCATCTCGACGCTGTCGAACACGTCCTCGGCGCTCGGGCGCGATCCGCGCCCCCTGCAGCTCGTACTCGGCGTCGGCGATCGCGCTTCCCTCGCCCGCGCCCGCCTGGATGACGACCTCGTGGCCGCGCTCGGTCAGCTCGCGCACGCCGATCGGCGTGATCGCGACCCGGTACTCGTCCGGCTTCGATCTCGGTCGGAACCCCAACGATCACCTGACCAGCTCCCTTGCTCGCAGTGCCAACCACAGCTCGATCCGATCCGTCGCCCGGGACAGGTCCCTCCCGGTCAGCTCCTCGATCTTGCGGATCCGGTAACGGAGCGTATGGCGGTGGCAGTAGAGCTGCCGAGCGGCCCGCTCCCAGTTGCCGTTGTTCTCGATGAACGCCTCGAGCGACCGCAGCAGCTCGCCCCCGTACTCGCCTTCGGTGCGCTCGATCGGGTCGAGCAGCCCGTCGCTGTACAGGCGCAGCGCGTCGTCGTCCTGAAGCGCGAGCAGCAGCGTGAAGGCGCCGAGGTCGCGGTGCGAGGCGACCTCGGGAGCGTCCCCGCCGGCCAGCGAGGTGGCCTCGAGCGCGCAGCGCGCCTCGTGGAACGCGCGCCGCAGCGAGCCGACGCCGGCGGGGCGGCTGACCGCGGCCCGGACCCCGTTATGCCCCGCGCCCCCGCTCAGCGCCCGGCGGGCGCGGCGAGCAGTTCCGACGGGGTCGGCGTTGCCGGTGTCGACGACCGCGCAGAGGAGCGGATGGCCGGCGACCGCGCTCGTCGCGACCAGCGCGGGCACGCCGGCCTCGGCAAGCGCCGTCTCCAGCGTCGCCTCGGCCGCCGCCGGGTCGTCGAGCTCGAAGACCAGCACCGCCGCTTCGCCGCCGATCCCGAACGGGCGCAGGCGACCGCTGAGCTCATCCGCCTCGAGCCGGTCGCCGAGCGCGTCGGCGAGCAGGTCCCCGGCCAGCCGGCGCTCGGTCTCGCGGACGATCCGCTCCCGCATCAGCTCGAGGCCGACGACGATCGCCGCCTGGCGGGCGCAGAGCCGCTCGAAGTCGCCGAGGGGATCGCGGTCGGAGATCACCGCCAGCCAGGCGACCGGCGCCGCCCCCCGGCGACCCGGCACGGGGACCGCGAGCGCGCGGCCGGCGAGCTCGCCGTGCTCGGGCGCGAACGGTGCCGGCGCCGCCTCGCCCGCCTGCCTGCGAATCTCGTCGGCGAGCGCCTCGCCGGCGGCGGACGCGAGCGAATCGTCGCCGTCCGCGCCGCGCGACAGCTCGCGGCCGCTCGTGTCGAGGACGACCGCCGCGCCCCCGATCGCGGCCCCGGTCGAGGCGAGGATCTGGTCGAGGCCGTGGCCCTCGATCACCAGCCGCTCGAGCCGCTCGTGCACGTGGAGGCCCCGCTCGAGCACGCCGAACTGCTCGTTGACGAGCCGCGACGCGGCCCGCTCTGTGATCGCGATGAACGGCATCTCGTACGGGACCTCGAACAGCGGCAGCTGGGTGGCCTCGGCGGCGTCGACGATCGCCTTCGGAATCCGCTTGTGGTCGAAGCCGACCCCGAACCCGAGCCCGGCGAGCCCCTCGGCGGCGAGCAGCTCGACGTAGTCGCGCTGCTTCGCCGGCGTTCCCAGGTTGATGCCGGTGGTCAGCAGCAGCTCGCCCCCCGACAGCCACGGCGTCGGGTCCTCGTGCTCGGAGATGTGGACCCAGCGGACCGGGTTGTCGGCGCGGCCGGTGCCCGCGGCGAGCTCCAGACCGCAGTCGGAGAGCAGACTGCCGACCGTCAGCATCGGCCCCTCAGAGGTCCTCGGTGCGGAAGCCCGAGTCGATCCTCTCCGCGGCCTCGGTCAGCACGGGCCGCAGGACCGCCTCGATCTCCTCGAACTGCTCGGTGTCCGCGATCAGCGGCGGCGCGAGCTGGATCACGGGGTCGCCGCGATCGTCCGCCCGGCAGATCAGGCCGCGGCGGTACAGCTCGCCGGAGAGGAAGCCGCGCAGCAGATGCTCGGACTCGTCGTCGGTGAACCCCTCCTTGGTCTCCGGGTCCTTGACCAGCTCGATCGCGTGGAAGAACCCGTCGCCGCGAACGTCGCCGACGATCGGGATGTCGCGCAGCCCGTCGAGCATCGCCCGGAACTCGTCCTGCTTGGCGAGCACGTGGCCGCAGAGGTCCTCGCGCTCGAAGATGTCGAGGTTGGCCATCGCCACGGCGGCGGCCACCGGGTGGCCGGCGAACGTGGAGCCGTGGGTGAAGGACTGGGTGCCCTTGCTGAAGGGCTCGTAGACGCGGTCGGAGGCGATCATCGCCCCCATCGGCGCGTACGCGGAGGTCAACGCCTTCGCGGTGGTGATGATGTCGGGCACATAGCCGTAACGGTCACAGCCGAAGTAGTGGCCGAGCCGGCCCCAGGCGCAGATCACCTCGTCGGAGACCAGCAGGACGTCGTGGCGGTCGCAGATCTCCCGAACCCGCTCGAAGTAGCCGTCCTGCGGAGGGATGCAGCCGCCGGCGTTCTGCAGCGGCTCGAGGATGACCGCGGCGACCGTCTCCGGCCCCTCGAAGAGGATCTTCTCCTCGATCTGGTCGGCGGCCCAGAGCGGGTCGCGGCCCTCCGGCCAGTGGTAGCTGTTCGTGTTCGGCGCCTTGATGCCGCCGGGGACGAGCGGTTCGAAGTCCGTCCGCAGGTCCGGTGATCCCGGTCGCCTGCAGGGCGCCGAGCGTAGTGCCGTGATAGGCGATCTCGCGGCTGAGGAACTTGATCTTGCGCGGGTTGCCGGTCCGCTGGTGGTAGGCGCGCGCGAGCTTGATCGCCGACTCGACCGCCTCGGACCCGCTGTTGGTGAAGAACACGCGGTTCAGGTCGCCCGGCGTCAGGGAGGCGATCCGCTCGGCGAGCTCGATCGCGCGCGGATGGGCGTAGCTCCAGATGATGTAGAAGTCGAGCTCCGAGACCTGGCGCGCCGAGGCCTCGCCAAGCTCGGTGCGCCCGTGGCCGACGTTGACGCAGAACAGCGCCGAGAGCCCGTCGAGATAGCGCTTGCCGTGCTCGTCGAACACGTAGCAGCCGTCGCCCCTGGTGATGATCGGGAACGTGGTTGACGCTGTCGTACGAGCCCATCCGCGTGAAGTGCATCCACAGGTGGCGCCGGGCAGCCTCCTGTAGGTCCGTGCCCGCCGCGGTCTCGCTCGCAGTGTCGGTTGACGCCATCGCGCTCCTTTCGCGCGCTGTGACCGGGTGGTCCAGCCCGCCTCGACGTTCCGTACAACCGTAGCCGCCGCCACCGGCGAACTCAACCCGGATTCGGTTCAACGTCGCCAGCGTCGTTCATACAAGATGTATAAGGCAGGTTGGACGTTTTGACGTTTCGCTGGTTGCATCGAGGCCCCGCGCGACTTAGCCTGAGCGGCGGAAACCGTCGCAGGGAGTTGTGTCTTGAGGAGAGGACCCGGTTGACCGACGCCAACGTGCGTCTCGAGAGCGTGACCAAGGCCTTCGGGGACCTGGTCGCCGTCGACGACCTCGATCTGGAGATCGGCCGCGGTGAGTTCTTCACCCTGCTCGGTCCCTCGGGCTGCGGCAAGACGACAACGCTGCGGATGATCGCCGGGTTCGAGGAGCCGACCGACGGGCCGGGTGCTGATCGACGGCGCGGACGTCGCCGGACTTCCGCCCCACGGCGGCCCACGAACACGGTGTTCCAGAGCTACGCCCTCTTCCCCCACCTCAGCGTCGGCGAGAACGTCGCCTTCGGCCTGCAACGCAAGAAGGTCGCCAAGGACGAGATCGAGGGGCGGGTCCAGCACGAGCTCGAGCGGGTCGGGCTGGCGGCCGAGATCAACCGCCGCCCGAACCAGCTCTCCGGCGGCATGCAGCAACGGGTCGCGCTCGCCCGCGCCCTGGTCAACCTGCCGAAGGTGCTGCTGCTCGACGAACCCCTCGGCGCCCTCGACCTGAAGCTGCGCAAGGGGTTGCAGATCGAGCTCAAGCGGATCCAGCGCGACGTCGGGATCACGTTCGTCTACGTCACCCACGACCAGGAGGAGGCGCTGACGATGTCCGACCGGATCGCGGT
The DNA here is from genome assembly GCA_963811505.1 of uncultured Solirubrobacterales bacterium. Classification (GTDB taxonomy): domain Bacteria; phylum Actinomycetota; class Thermoleophilia; order Solirubrobacterales; family 70-9; genus WHSW01. Next base: position 254,315 of record CAWERC010000004.1, read on the forward strand.
CATGAACCGCGGTCGGCTCGAGCAGGTCGCCGGGCCCGAGGATGTCTACGAGCGCCCGCCGACCACTTTCGTCGCCGGCTTCATCGGCGTCTCCAACCTGATGCCCGGCCAGGTGACGCAGGCCGACGGCTCGCGCGCCCGGGTCAAGCTCGACAGCGGGCCCGAGATCGAGGCGCCGGCGAGGGGGTTGTGACCGGCGAGCGCTGCCACGCTGTCGTCCGGCCCGAGAAGCTTCGGATCGAGCCGCTCGAGCGGCTCGACGCGCCAGACGGGCTGGCCAAGCGTCGAGGGCATGGTCGAGGCTCGGTCTTCCTCGGCACCTCGACCCAGATCGTCGTCGGGCTTGGCGGGGGACGTGCGGATGACCGTGCTGGTCCCGAACGCCAACGAGGCCGAGCGCGCCAGGCTGCCCGGGTGGCGGCGACCGAGTGCGTCTCACCTGGGCGCCGGAGCACATCCACGTCGTCCGGGAGTCGCCCACCGAGTCGGCCACAGCGCCGAGCGAAGGAGAGAGAGAATGATCCTGAGCAAAGCTTTCGATCGCCGCGGCGATGGTGTTCGCGACCGGCGTGATCGCTGCCTGCGGCAGCGACGACACGGTCGGCGGCGAAGAGCGAGGAGGAGATCCAGACCGCTCAGTCCGGGCCGGTCGAGGGCGAGCTGATGATCTCGAACTGGCCGGGCTACATCGACCCGGGCAAGGAGGGCTCGGTCGCCGAGTTCGAGGAGGACACGGGCGTCAGCGTCAAGTACATCGAGGACATCAACGACAACGTCGCAGTTCTTCGGCAAGGTGCAGCCGCTGCTCGACCAGGGCGAGTCGGGCGGCCGCGGACATCATCGTCGTCACCGACTGGATGGCGAAGCAGATGTACGACCTCGGCTACCTCCAGAAGATCGACCCCGACGACATGCCGACCGTGTTCGAGAACCTCGCGCCGCAGTTCGAGTCCGAGGGCTCCTTCGACCCCGACCGCAAGTTCTCGATCCCATGGCAGAGCGGGATGACCGGGATCTGGGTCGACAAGGGCCAGGCGCCCGACGTGACCTCGATCAACGACCTGCTTCGAACCCGAAGTACAAGGGCAAGGTGACGATGCTCGACCGAGATGCGCGACACGGTCCCGCTGGTCATGAAGGCGGACGGCGTCGACTCGACCGAGGCGACCAAGGAGGACTGGCTGGCGGCGATCGACAAGGTCGGCGAGGCGGCCGAGTCGGGCCAGATCCGCCGCTTCACCGGCAACGACTACACCGAGGACATGACGAGCGGCAACGTCGGTCGCCGCGATCGGCTGGTCGGGCGACGCGCTACCTGATCGGCCGACGACCCGGACGTCGAGTGGCGTGATGCCGGACGAGGGCTGCATCCTGTGGACGGACAACATGGTGATCCCGGTCGGCGCGCCGAACACGGCCGGCGGCGCTCGAGTACATGAACTACGTCTACGAGCCCGAAGTGCAGGCGCCGATCGCCGCGTACATCCACTACGTGACCCCGGTCGACGGGGTCAAGGAGATCTTCGAGCAGAGCGCGACCCGAGCTGGCCGAAGAACCCGCTGATCTTCCCCGACGAGCGAGTTCACCGCAGAACTGCTACCGACGCAGCCGAACCGCCGGGCGACGAGCCGAGGACGGCAGGAGGTCGAGCGATCGGCGTGGAGCGACGGATCTCGGGCGGGGCGAGCGCGCCGGATGAGCGCCGATGAAGCTCCGCCGGCGGCTCGTCCCGTACTGGCCTGCTGGCGCCCGGGCGCTGATCTGGCTGGTCGCTCTTCTTCGTCGTCCCCATGTACTTCATGGGCGAGCTGGCCCTGCGCTCGGGATCGCTTCGACGGCGGGCTTCGCGTTCACCTGGGAGTGCTCGAACTTCCCCGACGCGCTCGAGCGGCCGCGGCGAGCAGATCCTGCGCACGTTCTTCTACTCCGGCGTCGGCGACCGTGCTCGCCCTGCTGATCGCCTACCCGCTCGCCTACGCGATCGCGTTCAAGGTCGAGCCCGCGCTGGCGGCTGCTGCTCCTGTTCGCGGTGATCGCGCCGTTCTTCACCACCTACCTGATCCGGACGATCGCCTGGAAGACGATCCTCACCGACCGAGCCCGGTCGTCGACGTGCTCCAGTTCCTCGGCGCTCGTCCCCGACGACGGGCGCGTCCTGGCCACCGGCGGGCGCGGTGATCGCCGGGCTCACCTACAACTTCCTGCCGTTCATGATCCTGCCGATCTACGCCAGCCTCGAGCAGCTCGACAAGCGCCTGATCGAGGCGGCCAAGGACCTGTACGCCTCGGCGCGACAGGTTCATCAAGGTGACCCTGCCGCTGACGGCGCCCGGGGATCATCGCCGGCGTCGCTGCTCACCTTCATCCCCGCGTTCGGCGACTACATCAACGCCGAGCTGCTCGGCGGCACCGAACCAGGCGATGATCGGCAACAAGATCCAGTCGCTCTACCTGGTCGACACGCGACTACCCGGAGGCGGCGGCGCTCTCGTTCCTGATGATGGCGCGCGATCCTGGTCGTCGTCCTCGATCTACATCCGCTCCGCCGGCACCGAGGCGTTCATGGGCGAGCGAGGAGGAGGCACGCCTGATGGCGCCTGGCATGGCTGAAGCGGAACGCGCTCGATGATCTACGCCGGCTTCGCGGTCGCCTACATGCTGATCCCGATCGTCGTGATCGCCGTGTTCTCGTTCGGCGACACGCCGCGGGACCGGCTCAACTTCGCGCTCGACGACGGGCTTCACGCTCGAGTACTGGGAGGACGCCTTCTCGATCTCGGAGCTCAACGACGCGATGCTCACGCTCGCTCGAGCTGGCGGCGCTCGACGGCGCTGATCGCGACCGCGATCGGGACGCTGATGGCGCTCGCGCTGGTCCGCCACCAGTTCCTCGGCCGCAAGGCCGCGAACCTGCTGATCGTCCTGCCGATGGCCACGCCCGAGATCGTGATCGGCGCCGCGCTGCTCTCGATGTTCGTCGTCTACAGCGTCGCCGCTCGGGTTCACGACGCTGCTGATCGCGCACGTGATGTTCTCGATCAGCTTCGTGGTCGTCGTCGTCCGCTCGCGGCTGATCGGCTTCGACCGCAGGCTCGAGGAGGCCGCCGCCGACCTCGGCGCCAACGCCCTGGACGACCTTCCGGCTCGTCACCCTGCCGCTGATCGCGCCGGGGGTGGTCGGCCGCCGGGCTGCTCGCCTTCGCGCTCTCGATCGACGACTTCGTGATCTCGAACTTCAACTCGGGCACGACCGAGACCTTCCCGCTCTACGTCTTCGGCGTCGCCCTGCGCGGGATCCCGGTCCAGGTCAACGTGCTGGCGACGATGCTGTTCCTGGTCACCGTCGCTCGCGATCGCCCTCGTGATCTGGCAGCAGCGCCGGGCCGAGCAGATGGCCGCGGTCGCGCCCGGAGCACGAGGCCGAGCCGGTCGACCGGCACGCCGGCGCCCGGCGGCGCCTGCCGCCTAGGCCCGGGCGTTCAGTCGTCGTCGCGGAGCTCGCGCACCAGCGGGGCGCCGAACCAGACCCAGCCGATCGCCAGCGCCGACGGCCGCGGTCGCGATCGCGGCCGTGGCGCGCGTCGTAGACGTAGTGCGAGATCAGCAGGATCACGCCGCTGATCGCGAGCGCGAGCAGGCCCATCCCGGCGATCGCGTACTTGTGCGACGAGGCGACGATCCACCGCTTGTCCTGGTCGCGGAAGCGGAGCCGGTGGCGGGCGACCGGCGCCATCAGGCAGATGCCGGCGGCCGCGGTCAGCAGCAGGGTCACGTAGTAGACGCGCTTCTCGAAGTCCGTCACCTCGACGAAGCCCTGCTGGAACGGGACCACGAGCAGGAACGCGAACAGGAACTGGACGCCGATGCTGCGCGACCCGGAGCTCCTGGAGCAGCTCCATGAGGTTGCGGTCGAGGCGCTCCTCCTCGCTCTCCCCGCGACGCGCCGGCCTGCTCGGACGTGTGCTCGGACCCCTGCTCGTTCATCGATCCTTCGAGCCTACCCGCGGCAGGTAGCATCGAATCGTGGGTGAGATCGAGACGAGGCTGGTGATCGGCGGCGAGCGCGTCGCCGGCGAAGGCGCGGCGGTCGCAGGTCGAGAACCCGTTCACCGAGGAGACGATCGCGACCGTCGGCGGCGCCCTCGGACGAGCAGCTCGACGCCGCGATCGCCGCGGCCGCCGAGGCGCAGCGCGGCTGGGAGCGCACCCCGGCCGTCGAGCGCGGCGGAGCTGCTGCACGAGGTCGCCGACCGGCTGCGGGCCGCACCGACGAGCTCGCCGAGCTGATGACACTCGAGGGCGGCAAGCCGCTGATCGAGAACTCCGACGAGGTCGGCTGGACCGCGGCCGCCTTCGACTACTACGCCGAGATCGGCCGCGACTCCGCCGGCCGGGTGATCCCGCCGATCGAGGCGACGCAGCTCGCGCTGGTGGTCAAGGACCCGGTCGGGCCGGTCGGCTGCATCGTGCCCTGGAACTACCCGCTGCTGCTGCTCGCGTGGAAGCTCGCGCCGGCCCTCGCCGCCGGCAACGCCACCGTCTCGAAGCCGTCGGAGCTGACCCCGCTCTCGACCCTCGCCGCGGCGTCCTGCTTCGACCACCTGCCCGCCGGGGTCGTCAACGTCGTCGCGGGGGCCGGCGACGTCGGCGCGGCGATCGTGGCCGACGAGCGGATCGAGTGCGTCGCGTTCACCGGCTCGGTCGAGACCGGCAAGCGGATCGCCGCCGTCTGCGCCGAGCGGGTCGCCCGCGTCAACCTCGAGATGGGCGGCAAGGACCCGTTCATCGTCTGCGCCGACGTCGCCGACAAGATCGAGATCGCCGCCCGCGGCGGGGCGCCTGGGCGGCCTTCCTGAACGCCGGCCAGGTGTGCACCTCGGCCGAGCGCTTCTACGTCCTCGACGAGGTCTACGACGACTACCTGCAGGCGTTCGTCGACCACACGCGGTCGCTGCGTGGTCGGCGACCCGCTCGACCCCGCGACCGACATCGGGCCGATGGTCTCGCGCGACGCAGCGGGCGAAGGTCGCCGATCAGGTCGAGGCGGCGGTCGCGGCGGGCGCGGAGCTCGTCGTCGGCGGGGACTCCGCGGGCCACGGGCGAGGCCACTTCTTCGCTCCCGCGGTCGTCACCGGCGCCGACGCTCGAGACCGCGCTGCTCTCCGAGGAGACCTTCGGCCCGGTGGCGCCGCTGGTTCCGGTCCGTTCGCTCGACGAGGCGATCGAGCTCGCGAACTCGACCCGCTTCGGGCTCGGCGCCAACGTCTACACCGAGGACCTGAGGACGATCCTGCGCTGCATGCGCGAGCTGAAGGCCGGGACCGTCTGGTTCAACGACCCGCTGACCGACAACGACGCCGGGCCGTTCGGCGGCTTCAAGCCAGTCCGGGCTCGGGCGCGAGCTCGGCCGCGAGGGGCTCGAGGCCTTCCAGGAGACCAAGCACGTCCACATCGAGACGGAGATCGAGACCAAGGACTGGTGGTATCCGTATGGCGACTGAGGCGCAAGGCGCCTCGACACGCCGAATCGGCCTCGGCACCAACCGGCTCAGCGACACCCCGGCCAACCGCGACCTCCTCGAGCAGGCGGTCGCCGCCGGGATCGACTTCATCGACACGGCGCACCTCTACGCGAGCGGCAAGAGCGAGGCGGTGATCGGGGCGACGCTCGCGCCGTTTCCCCCGGGGTTGACGGTCGCGACCAAGGGCGCGTACGCCGGCGGCACCGGGCCCGACGGCCTGCGGGCTCAGATCGAGGAAAGCCTCGAGCGCCTGCGCACGGAGACGATCGAGCTCTACTACCTGCACCGCGTCGATCCCCGGTACTCGATCGAGGCGATGATGTCGGTGATCGCCGAGTACCGGACGCTGGGAAGGATCCGCAACGTCGGCGTCTCGGAGGTCTCGATCGAGCAGATCCAGCTGGCCGAGGCCGTCGTCCCGATCGCCGCGGTCCAGAACGAGTACAACCTCGACGTCCGCAAGCACGACGAGGTGGTCGACTTCTGCACCGAGCGCGACGTGCTCTTCGTCCCGTTCTTCCCGCTGCGCGGCGGCGACAGGGACACGATCGCCGCGGTCGCGGCCGAGCTCGGAGCGACCCCGCAGCAGGTCAAGCTCGCCTGGTTGCTGAAGCGCTCGCCGGCGATGCTGCCGATCCCGGGGACGCTGTCGATCGAGCACGTGCGCGAGAACCTCGGCGCGCTGGAGGTCGAGCTCTCCGACGAGCAGTTCGAGCGGCTGTCGTAGGCTGCGGCCCGATGACCGCGGACGGGCCGGCCCCCGAGGACCAGAAGTACCGCAACTACGTCGTCGCGGGCGCGGTCGGCGGCTTCCTGCTGCCGATCGCCGGGATGGTCGGGGCGATGGTCTTCGCCTCGCGCGGGGACGAGCGCTCGGCGTGGATCGTCGGGACGGTCTCGGCGCTCGGGCTGATCTTCTACGTGATCCTGTTCGCGGTGCTTTGAGCCGTCACGCCGCCTCGAGCAGCGGATCGGCGACCACCACGGGCGTCTCGATCTGGCGGTCCGGGGTCGTCCAGTGCGCCTTCAGCAGCTCGGTCCTGCGCTCGCGCGAGACGACCTCGCACCCGTGGCCGGGAACCTGCCGCGTAAGGTTGAACCGTGCCTCAATCTCCACGCGAGAAACGGCTCGACCGGATGCTCATCCTCGCAGGGCTACTCGGCGCAGTGGGATTGGTGGTCGGTGCCGCCGCGGCCGCGGATCTGGGTCCGTTCAACGACAGGATTGATCGGACTCCACTGGCGGACTGTCGGGACTACCGGTTCGACCGAGCAGCATGGGCCGATCCAAAGAATCCCGATCGCTCGGGACCAAGCGACCCCGGGGAGCTGTCCGCAGCCCAGCTCCAGGCTCGCCAGCTCGTCACCTGCCACACGCTCATGGACTGACCCACGACGAGGTGCTGGCGACTCGGCGAGCCGTTTGCCCCCGAGCCCATCTGCACCAGGCTCGATGGTTTTCGTACTACCTGGGCATCGCACCAGACACGCTCCTACTCGAACAAGAGACGCTTAGCGTTCGGTTCGATTCGGCTGGCCGCGTCGACCTTGCTCGCCTACACGCCTAAATCGCCGAACGTCCCTGAACTGGGCGTATATGCGGTAATGAGGGACGTTCGCGGGACAGGGGCTCGTCACGCCGCCGGCAGCAAGCTCAGGGCCTCGGGCTCACCCGGCGCCGGGCGCTCGGGCTCGGCGAACGACGCGACTCGGACCCCGAGCAGGCGGACCGGCCGCGGCGGGTCGTAGGCGCGCAGCAGCGACCGGGCGGTCGTCGCGATCACCTGCGGATCGTTCGTCGGCGCCTCGATCGTGTGGACGCGGGTCACCGTGGTCCAGTCATCGAGGCGGACCTTGATCCCGATCGTTCGGCCGCACAGGCCCCGCTCGCGCAGCTCGCCCGCCAGGCGCGCCACCTGCTCGTCGAGGACCTGCTCGAGCCGTCCGAGGTCGGCGATGTCGTAGTCGAAGGTTGTCTCGACCGAGCGTGACTTCAGCTCGCCGCGGGCGACGGGGGAGTCGTCGCGGAAATGCGCGCGCTCGTGCAGGCCGCGGCCGTGGCTGTTCCCGAACACCCGAACGAGCTCGCCGGCGGGATGGGCCTGCAGCTCGCCGATCGTCCGTACGCCGAGCGCCTGGAGCCGCTCGGCGGTCTTCGGCCCGACCCCGGGGATGAGCCGCGGCGCCGCGGACGCGAACCGCTCGGCTGCCTGCTCGCGGGTGAGGACGACGAAGCCCCGCGGCTTCTCGGCGTCCGAAGCGACCTTGGCGACCAGCCGGTTGGGCCCGATCCCGACCGAGGCGTGCAGGTCGAGGCGCTCGCGGATCGCCCGCACCAGGCCGCTCATCCGGGCCACGGGGTCGGACGTTCCAGAGAGGTCGAGGTAGACCTCGTCGAGCGACACCGGCTGCGTCGGCACGCCGAGCTCGTCGACGAGCGCCATCACCTCCCGCGAGCGCTCGCGGTAGTGCGCCATGTCGACGGGCAGGTGGACGAGGTCGGGGCAGCGGCGCTTGGCGTGGGCGACCGGGATCGCCGAGCCGACGCCGAACGGCCGCGCCTCGTAGCTGGCCGTGGTGACGACGGCCCGCGGTCCGCGCCCGGCGACGATCACCGGCTTGCCGCGCAGTTCCGGGCGCCGCAGCAACTCGACCGCGACGTAGAAGGCGTCCATGTCGAGGTGGGCGATCGTGCGCTTGGCCGGCACCGGTCCATCGTAGGTCGCGCTCCGGCGGGTGGCGTGCCGGCGCCGGGTCGTCGATACTGACCGCGATGAGGGGAAGGGCGATCGTCGCGGGCGCGCTCATCGCGGGCACGGTCGGGGTCGTCGCCGCGGCCGGAGGGGCCACGCCGAAGGGCGGTGAGCGCCTGTACTTCAACTCCGAGGCGGCCGCATATCGATCGTCCGTGTCCGGTGAGCATCGCCAGCGGCTGGCGCGCAACGCGACGAGCCTCACCGCGGGGCCGAAGGGCGAGATCGCCTTCGCGCGCGAGCACGGCCACACCCACAACGAGGACATCTACATCGCCGACGCCGACGGCACCAACGTCAGGAGGCTGACCAAGGGCGTCCCGATCGACAGCGACCCGGCCTTCTCCCCCAGCGGCCGCCGGATCGCGTTCGACCGCAAGGGCCAGATCTGGGTGATCAGCCGGCTCGGGAAAAACGAGAAGGCGCTCACGCCCAAGAGCGAGAACCACTACTACCCGGCCTACTCGCCCAATGGCCAGACCCTGGTCTTCGGCGGCGGCGGTGACGGGCTGTTCACGATGCCGTCCTCCGGCGGCAAGATCAGGCGCATCAGCGACCTGCGCGCCTACAGCCCGAGCTTCTCCCCCGACGGCAAGCGGATCATCTTCTCCGCCACAGTCGGCGACACCCCGCCGTTCGCCCTGCGGATCTTCGCGATCGATCGCGACGGGACGGACCTCGTCGAGATCACCGACGCGACCCAGGAGGCGTCGGATCCGGTCTACTCGCCGGACGGCAAGCGGATCGCCTACATCCGGCACGTCGGTAAGCGCGGCAGGCAGATCGTCATCGCGGACGCCGACGGCAGCGACCCGCGGGTCGCGATCGAGAACGCATACAACGTCAGCTGGGTTCGCTGACCGGTCCTAAAGGGGGTGGCGAGGTTCACCCCTAGGGCGTCTATTCGCGCCGGCGGTCGGAGGGGACCATGGGTCCAGGTCAAGCCCCCCCGTCCACTCAAGGAGGAGCGTATGCGTAAGACCAGGATCGGAATCGCCCTCACCGCCCTCGCCGTGTCGGTAACCGCGTTCACCGGGGCCGCGAGCGCCGCCCCGAGGAGCACCGTCTCGATCGCGGGCGACAACGGCGAGTACTACGGCTGGGTCGACAGCGCCGACCCGTACAACTGCGTGGCCTACCGCAAGGTGAAGGTCTTCAAGCAGCTCGGTGCGTACCAGAATCCGAAGTACGACCTGAGGATTGCCACCGACTTCACCGAGTCGGACGGCTGGTGGTCGATCGGAAACTCGGGCTTCAGGTACGGCGCGTTCTATGCCAAGGCCGCCCGGATCCGCGGCTACTGCAAGGCCGCGACGTCGCCGACGATCTTCCGGTAGCCAGATCGGTAACGCGCAAGGTGAACGCCCCGGCGAGCTCTGCTCGTCGGGGCGTTCTCGCGTCAGCGGCCGATGTGAATGCCGATCCGCTCTGGGATTCCGGCGATCGTGCGATTTATCGGCCCCGGCCGGCGGTCGCTCTCCAGCGCCTCCTCGTGACGCAGGATCGCCCGGCGGATCACCGAGCCGCCCAGCCACCGGAACGGCTCCGGAGGGACGTGCCGCACGGGCGGGTCGACGAGCGCGAGCCTGGTCGATTCGTCGCGTCGGTCGAGCGCCAGCGCGGCGAGCGAGCGGCCGAGCATGTGCGACGGGCCGACGCCGTGGCCGGTGTAGCCGAAGGCGCAGTGGACGCCGGATTCGAGCTCCGCGACCACGGGCAGGTGCGTCGGCGAGACGTCGATCGGCCCACCCCAGGCGTGCTCGATCCGCCGGCCCTCGAGCCCCGGGAAGAAACGGACGAGGTGGCGGCGGAGCTCGTCGATCACCGCCGGATCGCGCTCGTTGCGTCCGTCGGTCCGGGCGCCGAAGCCGACCCGGCCCCCGCCCCAGCCGAACGCGATCCGCCCGTCGGGGGTGGTGCGGAAGTAGTGGATCATCGCCCGCGAGTCGGTGACGCACTCGCCGCCGGTCCAGCCGATCTCCTCGAGCACCTCGGGCACCGGCTCGGTGATCACGATGTGGCTCGAGGTCAGGGTCAGCCGGCGCCGCATCCCGGGCAGGCCCGCGATCGCGCCGCCGGTGGCGATCACGGCCGCCCTGGCGCGCACGGTGCCGCGCGTGGACTCGACGACGAGGTCGCCTCCGCGCCGGCGCACCGGGCCGGCCTCGCTGTGCTCGAAGACCTCGACCCCGGCCTCGCGGACGCGAGCGGCGAGCCCGCGCGCCAGCCGGGCCGGCTGCACCGTCGCCGCCCCGGGGTAGAAGGCGCCGGCGCGGAAGATCGGCGAGGCACAGCGGTCGCGAACCGCGTCGGCGTCCAGCGGCACGCACGCGCCGGGCTCGCCCAGCTCACGGCAAGCGGCAACTGCGGGCGCCCAGGCATCGTCCCAGGCGGGCGCGGTCGAGACCTGGAGGTAGCCCGCCTGCCGATACCAGGCGTCGACCTCTGAACTCGCGGCAGAACTCGCCGATCGCGGCGACGGAGGCCTGCGCCGCGCGGGCGACGGCGATCGCCGCGCGGTCGCCGAACTGCCGGCGCAGGTTCGGAAGGCTGAACCACAGGCCGTTGACGAAGCCGCCGTTGCGGCCGCTCGGGCCCTCGCCGCAGGCGCGGGCCTCGACCACGACGACGCTCGCCTCGCGGCTCGAGCCGCTTCAGGTGCCAGGCCGCCCACAGCCCGGTGTAGCCGCCGCCGACGACGACCACGTCGGCACTGCGCTCGCCCTCGAGCGACGGGCGCCGGGTGCGGCCGGCGCCGCCTCGGCGAGCCAGTACCCGTGCGCGTCGTGGCGTGCGACCGTCACCTGTCGCGCCGGCTATGACCGGGCGCCTCGGCCTTGGCGCTCGACGCGGCGCGCTCGGTGTGGAGCTCGATCAGCTCGCGCTGCACCGATCGCGGCTCGCCGCTCGGGCTGGCGCCGCGTCCAGCTGCCGTCCGCGCCCAGCTCCCACGAGTTCGTGTTGTCGGCGAGCGAGCGGTCGAGGACGTCGAGGAGCTCGGCGCGCACCTTGTCGTCGAAGATCGGGGTGACCAGCTCGACCCGGTTGTAGAGGTTGCGCGGCATCAGGTCGGCGGAGCCGATGTAGATGCTCGCCGGCTCGCCGTGGCGCTCGAACGAGTAGATCCGCGAGTGCTCGAGGAAGCGCCCGACGATCGAGGTCACGGTGATGTTCTCGGAGACGCCGGGAACGCCGGGGCGCAGCGCGCAGATCCCGCGGACGTTGATCTCGACCTCGACCCCGGCCTGCGAGGCGCGGTACAGCGCGCGGATCGACGGCGCGTCGAGCAGCGAGTTCATCTTCAGCCGGATCCGGCCCGGCGTCTCGGGCGAATGCGCCTCGATCGTCCGCTCGATCTCGTCGAGCAGCCCCTTCTGGAGGCTGAACGGCGCGACCAGGACCTTGCGGTAGTCGCGCGGCCGCGCGTAGCCGGTCAGCGAGTTGAACATCTCGGCGATGTCGGCGCCGATCTCCGGATTCGCAGGTGAACAGGCCGAGGTCGGTGTAGATCCGCGCCGTCTTCGGGTTGTAGTTGCCGGTCCCGATGTGGACGTAGTGGCGGACGCCGTCGCCCTCGCGGCGGACGACGAGCACGCACTTGACGTGGGTCTTCAGCGCCGGGATCCCGTAGACGACGTGGACGCCGGCCTGCTCGAGCTTCTTCGCCCAGCGGATGTTGGCGCTCTCGTCGAAGCGCGCCTTCAGCTCCACCAGGCAGACGGCCTGCTTGCCGCGCTCGGCGGCCTCGATCAGCCCCGGGACCAGCGGCGAGTCGGCGCTCGTCCGGTACACGGTCTGCTTGATCGCCAGCACGTCGGGGTCGGAGACCGCCTGCTTGACGAAGCGCTCGACCGTGGTCGTGAACGAGTCGTAGGGATGGTGGACGAGGATGTCGCCGGCGCGGATCGCGGCGAACAGGTCGCCCTCCTTGCCCTCCTCGCCGAACAGCAGGCGCGGCGGCGTCACCGGGGTGAAGGGCGGGTAGCGCAGGTCGTCGTGGCCGGAGATCCCGACGACGTCCCAGAGGTCGCCGAGGTCGATCAGCCCGTCGATCTCGTAGACCTCGTCGCTCGAGGCGCCGAGGGCCGACGATGAGCTGGTCGCGCAGCCGCTCGCTCATCTCGCGCATCGATCTCGAGCCGCACGACCTCGCCGAAGCGCCGGCGGCGGAGCTCCTCCTCGACCGCCTGCAGCAGGTCGTCGGCCTCGTCGGAGACGTCGTAGTCGGTGTCGCGGGTGACCCGGAAGAGCGAGTGGTCGATGCACCTCCATGCCCGGGAACAGCGAGCCGAGGTTGGCGGCGATCAGGGCGTCGAGCGGGACCAGGGTGCTGACCCCGTCGCCGACGGAGAGGAAGCGGCCGCAGCAGCTCCTTCGGCACCTTGACCCGGGCGAGGATCTCGTTGTCCTTCTCCGGGTCGCGGAGGACGACGGCGAGCGAGAGCGAGAGGTTGGAGATGTACGGGAACGGCCGGCCGCGGCCGATCACGAGCGGCGTGAGCACCGGGAACACCTGGCGCTCGAACAACTCGTCGAGCTCCGCGCGCTCCTCCGGCGACGCCTGCTCGGGGGTGATGATCCGGATCCCGTGCTCGGCCAGCGCCGGGCGCAGGTCGCCGTCGACGGTCGCGCCGGCGCGCTCGCGCTGGACGAGCGACCCGGTCGCGAACGGCGGCGAGGATCTCCGTCGGCCGCCATCCCGTCGGCGGCCCGGGCCTGGGTCCCGGACTCGACCACGTCCTGGAGGTTGGCGACCCGGACCATGAACTCCTCGTCCAGGTTCGACTCCCAGATCGCCGCGAACTTGACCCGCTCGAGCAGCGGCACCGACGGGTCCTCGGCGAGCTGGAGGACGCGGTCGTTGAAGTCGAGCCAGGAGAGCTCGCGGTTGAAGTAGAGCGCCGGATCCTCGAGGTCCGGCTCAGGCTCGCGCAGCCGCCAGCCTCGGGCGCCTGCTCAAGGGCCTCGGGCTCTGCGATCTCGGTCTCGGTCGGCTCCACTACGGTCGCTAAGAGGCTAGCGCACGCCGGCGCCTCAGGCGACCTCGCTGCAGCGGCGTGGGCTCCGGCTTGCGTCGCGGCCCGCTGAGCGCGCGCTGGTAGCCGGCGGCGAGCTGGGCGAGCGCGAGCCTCCCAGGTCCGGCCGCGGACCTCGGCGAGCGCCTGCCGCGCGATCCGCTCGCGCAGGAACGAGCGACTCCGCAAGCTGGGCGACGGCCGCGGCGAGCGCCTCCGGGTTCGGCTCGCACAGCCAGCCCGTCTGGCGGTCGCGAATCAGCGTCGCCGGGCCGCCCTCGGCGACGGCGACCACCGGCAGGCCGCTGGCCTGCGCCTCGGCGATCACCTGGCCGTAGGTGTCGGTCCGCGAGCAGAACAGGAACACGTCGGCGCTCGCGTACGCGTTCGCGAGCTCCTCGCGGTCGAGCCAGCCGAGGAAGGTCGCGTGCTCGCCGAGCCGCACCCGCAGCAGCTCCTCCTCGGGGCCGCCGCCGGCGAGCAGCAGGTGCAGCCGCGGGTCCCGCTCGCGCGCGAGCAGGAAGCTCTCGGCGAGCAGGTCGACGCCCTTCTCCTTCGTCAGCCGGCCGGCGTAGAGGACCTTGACCTCGCCCGGGTACGCGCCCGGGTCGCGGCGCTGCCGGGTCGTAGAGGTCGACGTCGACGCCGCGCGCCCAGCGCCCGATCCGCTCCGGCCTCGATCCCGAGCCGCGATCAGCGACTCGTCGGTGGCCGGGCTCGGCGAGAGCACGACCTCGCACTGGCCGTAGAAGAGCGAGAGCGCCGTCCCCATCCCCTGCTCGAGCCGCGGGTCGCCGCTGCGCAGTCCCGCGTAGGCGGCGAGCTCGGTGTGGTAGCTGCCGACAGCGGGGTTCCGGCGATCCGCGCGGTCAGCGCCGCCCCGATCCCGGCCGGGCCCGGGCGAGGCGAGGTGGACGAGGTCGTAGCGCCCGTCGACGAGCGTCTGCGACGAGCTCCGGGACGCTCGGGACCCCGATCGACATCCCGGCGTAGAAGGGCACCTCGACCTCGGCGACGGCGGGCAGGCGGCGGTCGACGCGCGGAGTCGGTGCCGACCACCTCGACCTCCCAGCCCGGGGACGCCGTGCTCGCGGATGCGCTCGATCGTGTGGGTGACGCCGTGCATCGACCCGGCTCCGTCGACGACCAGCGCCACCCGGCCCGGCTCGCCGTCGCGGCTCGCGAGCTTCGCCATCTCGCTGCCGAGGATCGTCGTCGCCGGGACGTAGGGGATCGCCGGGACGCAGGCCGCGAACAAGCGAGCCGGCCGCGGCCGCGTAGCCGTCACCGCTCTCGGCCGCGGCGGCCACCTCGGCGACCGCGTCGCGAAGCGAGCGCTCGTGGGCGCGGCGCGCGCGGCGGGCGAGCTCCGAGTGGCTGAAGTCGTCGGCCTGCATCAGCGCGATCAGTTCGCGCGGGTCCGTGCTCAGGCCGATGCTCGTCGAGCCACGCGCGCAGCACCGCGCGGGCCTCGTCGGCGCCGAGGCCGTGGGTCGACCTCGCCGCCGCGCTCGCCGCCGTCGGCGACCACGCGCTCGGCGATCCGGCAGCACGGTCGAGCGGGAACAGATGCCCGGCCACCTCCTCGGCTTCGCCTGCGGGGGTGCCGGGGTCAGCCGAGGGACGGGCCAAGAGAGCGCGCGTAGCCAGCGCCAGCGCCGAGTGGGCCCACTTCGCGGCACTGCCCTGATCGCCGCGGCTGTCGGCGCGGCCCTCGCGCACGTGGCGCAGAAACTCTTCCGGCGACGACGCGGGCGGCGTCTCGGTGAAGGTCCGCCCGATGTCGACGCCGGCGTGGTCGTCGGAGCCGCCGATCCCGGTGCCGCCGTGGGTCTCGATGTAGACGGCCGCGGGCATGTTGAGCTCGCGGGCTCGGGAGCCGTTGCGGGTCTCCCAGACCGGGAACAGCTCGGCCAGCCGCCGGCGGTGGCGCGCCGTCAGCGGCGCGGCGACGGCGAAGAACGGGTGCGCGAGCGCGCAGGTGATGCCGCGCTCGTGCAGGTACTCGGCGCACGTCTCGAGGTCCGGGCGTGGGCCTGCAGGAACTCGTGGTCCTCCGGGGTGATCCCGTAACAGAGCACGTGCACCGCCTGCGGCTCGCCGGCGAACCAGGCGGTCAGCTCCTCGGAGATGAAGACGTCGGGCACGGTCGGCGAGCTCGAGGCAGCCGTCGATCGTGTCGTGGTCGGTGATCGTGACGAAGTCCATCCCCCGCCGCTTGGCGAGCTCGTAGACCTCCTCCGGCGGCGTCGCGCACTCCGGCAGCCCGACGCTGCGCTGGATCCCGAGCTTCGCCACCTGCGACGCGGTCGAGTGGCAATGCATGTCCGCCCTGACTACCCCTGTGGGAATCATCACTGCTCCCTGATTTAGCCTGCTATTTCCACGGTTCAGGTTCACCGCCGCGAGGCCCGGTTCCGTTACGAGGCGGAGAACGGGCGGTGAAGATCCCGTGAACCACGCCCGTTCACGGGATCGCAACCGGACCGCCCAAGGGCACGGCGAAGGTGTCGGCGATGCCGGCGTCAGCCACCAGGCCGGGATCGCGACGCTGGCGCGCGGACGAGCTCCGCGTCGAGGTTCGCCTCGACCCGCTCGCGATCTGCGTCAGGCGCGGCGGCCGCACGCTGATCGACGGCCTCGCGCTCTGGACCCGCGCGGGAACCGGCCGCGACCGGCTGATCACGCTCACCGAGGGGGTGGTGGTCGAGGAGACGCGCGAGCTGGCGGTGGCGCTCGGGCCGGCGACCGTGACCGCGTCGGGTCGACACGCGCTCGAGCTCGCGATCGACGGGGCCGGCGCGGACGGGAACGCTCAGGGTCGCGCTGCCGGCCCGCGACCGCGTCGAGCTCGACCTCGCGCATCGCCCCGGCCCCGTTCCGGCTCGGGGCCGAGTGGCCCGCCGAGCTCGAGCGAGCACCTCACCGGGCTCGGGGCGCGCCACGGCGAAGCCTTCGACCAGCGCGGCCGGCTCGTCCACCTGGGCGCCGACCGCCGTTACACCGGCCCCGACTGCCCGCCGGAGATGCTCGACCAGGGAGGAATCCCGCAGGGCGACTACGTTCCCGCGCCCTGGCTCAACTCGAGCGCCGGCTGGGCGGCCTGGGTCGAGACCTGGGGCGCCGGCCTGGAGCTCGACCTGCGCGAGCGTGTCTCGATCTCGCAGCGCGGCGCCGCGGGGCCGCTGCGCCTGCGCCTCCTCTGCGACCGGACCCCGGCCGCCCGGCTGCGCCACTACCTGCGGCTGACCGGGCTTCCCGCGCTGCTGCCCGAGTGGGCCTACGGGCACTGGAAGAGCCGCGACGTCTACGAGCACCAGCGCGACGTGATCGAGGACTTCGAGGGCTACCGGGCGCACCGAGCTGCCGCTGGACGCGATCGTGATCGACTCGCCGTGGGAGACGCAGTACAACACCTGGCGCTTCAACCCCCACCAGTTCCCGGACCCGCGCGGGATGGTCGAGCGGATGCGCGCCGACGGGGTGCGGACGGTCGTCTGGGTGACGCCGTGGGTGAACCTCGACTCCAGCGACGGCCAGCGCCCGCCCGACCCCGAGTCCGAGCGCCTGCACCGCCGCGCCTGCCTCGAACTACGCCGAGGGCCAGTGGGCCGGGCACTACGTCCGCGGCCGCAACGGCGGGCCCCACGTCGGCCGCTGGTGGATGGGGATCGGCTCGCCGGTCGACTTCACCTCGCCGGCCGCCCGGCGCTGGTGGCAGAAGCAGGCGCGGGCCGGTGCTCGAGATGGGCGTCGAGGGGATCAAGGCCGACGACGGCGAGGGCTACTACATCCCGCCGGAGGCCCGGTTCGCCGACGGCCGCACCGGGGCCGAGGCGGCCTGGGCCTACGGCGACCTGTACCGCGCGCACGATGCAGGAGGTCCTCGACCGAGGTCCACCCGGACTCGGGGGTCCTGTTCGGCCGCTGCGGCTGGAGCGGCCAGCAGGCGACCGGGATCACCTGGGGCGGCGACCAGGCTCGGACTTCTGGTCGCTGCGGACGCTGGTCGCGGCCACCCTGACCGCCTCGGCCAGCGGCTTCTCGAACTGGTCGCACGACGTCGGCGGCTATCTCGGCAAGCGCCTCGTGCGAGCGCTGCCCGCGCGAGCTGCTGCTGCGCTGGGTCCAGTTCGGCTGCTTCACGCCGCTGATGCAGGCGCACGGGCGCTTCGAGCAGGAGGCCTGGCGCTACGACGACCACACCCTCGACGTCTACCGCGAGCTACGTCCTCCTGCACGAGCGGCTCGTCCCCTACATCCGCGCCGCCGCGGCGACCGCCGCCCGCTGCGGGCTGCCGATCATCCGCCCGCTGATGCTCAGCGACCCCGCCGACGAGCGCGGCTGGGAGGTCGCCGACGCCTACATGTTCGGGCCCGTCGCTCTGGGTCGCCCCGGTGCTCGAGAAGGGAGCCGAGCGAGCGGCCGGCCTAGCTGCCGCGCGGCGCGTGGATCGACTTCTGGACGGGCGAGCCGGCCGAGGGCGGACGGGTCGTCGAGGCCGCCGCGCCGCGCGAGCGGATCCCGGTCTGGGTGCGGCGCGGCTCGATCCTGGTCACCTATCCGGCCGAGCACGTCGCGCGGGGGCTCGGCGACGTGCCGGAGGCCGAGCGCCCGCTGGAGGCGACGCTCTGGGGCGAGCCCGCGACAGGACGGGCCGCGGCGCGCCTGGCAACCGGCGAGCTGATCCACTGGCGCGCGGGCGAGTGGTCGTGCCCGCCGGGCCGCGCGGTCGTGGTCGCGGAGCGGTAAGTATTAGGCGATGAGCTCGCTGGTGATCGTCGACGAACCGGCGCCGCACGTGCGGCGGCTCGTGCTCAACCGGCCGGACGAACTGAACGCCATGACCGCCGAGCTGTGCGAGGCGCTGCGCGCGGAGCTGCGCACCAGCGCGGACGATCGTGCGTGCCGCGCCATCGTCCTGACCGGGGCCGGGCGCGGCTTCTGCGCCGGCCTGGACCTGCGCGGTTACGGCTCAGCCCCGGGCAACGACGGCAGCGACGAGGCGCGTGACCGGCTCGGGAACCAGCAGCACATGTCGGGCCTGATCCTGGAGCTGCGGGGGGTGCCGCAACCGATCATCGCGGCCGTCAACGGTCCGGCCGCGGGCTTCGGCCTCGCGCTCGCGCTCGGATGCGACATTCGCTACGCGAGCGAGTCCGCGGTCTTCCGCGCCGCCTTCATCAACATCGGCGTGTCGAACTGCGACATGGGCACGAGCTGGCTGCTGCCGCGGCTGATCGGCGCCTCCAGATCGCACGAGCTGATGCTGACGGGGCGCCGCGTCGAAGCCGACGAGGCGCTGCGGATCGGCCTCGTCGCGGACGTCGTCGCCGACGCCCGGTTGGCCGATCGAGCGCTCGAAGGGGCCGAGCAGGTCGCGAGCCTTGCGCCGTGGGGCGTGCGGCTGACCAAGCGCGGCATGTGGACCGCGCTCGAGCTGCCATCCGAGCAGGCGGCGATCGAGTTCGAGGACCGCCAGCAGATCATGAGCACGTTCGGGGCCGCCCCGCCAGAGGCGATCAGCGCCTTTCTCGAGAAGCGGTCCGCCGAATTTCCCGACTGACCGCGAGGGGCTAGGGCTTGCCGGGGTCGTAGAGGTACTTCTGGAACAGCGCGTCGAGGTCCTGGCCGGACTGCGCCTCGGCCAGCGCGATGAACTCGGCGATCGTCGCGTTGCCGTAGGCGTGGTCGGCGACCCAGGTGCGCAGGGTGGCGTAGAAGGCGGCGTCGCCGATCCGCTGGCGGAGCGCCTCGAGCGCCATCCCGCCGCGCACGTAGACCGAGTTCGCGAACAGCTCGGCGGGCCCGCCGGGCGTTCCCGGGGGCGGGTCCCAGAGGTCGGTCGCGGCTCGCCGGCGTGCGCTGGAGCCTCTCGAAGACCTCCGCGGTCGTCCGACCCCCGGCCTCCTCGTGCCCAGCGCCACTCGGCCCAGGTGGCGAAGCCCTCGTTGAGCCAGATGTCCTCCCAGCGCGCGACGCTGACCGAGTCGCCGAACCACTGGTGGGCGATCTCGTGGGCGACGGTGATCTCGTCGGGGGCCTGGCGCTGTAGATCGGCGCGGGTCTGGGTCTCGAGCGCGTAGCCGACCTGCGGCGCCCGATCGACGATCGCCCCGGTCTGGCCGAACGGGTACGGGCCGAAGAGCTTCGCGAACAGGCGCGTGATCCGCTTGATCCTGCTCAGGGGCGCCTTCGCCGCCCGCGCCTCGCGCGGGTCGACGGCGACCAGCGACTCGATCCCGTCGAAGCTCGAGCGCTCGAGCTCGGAAGTTGCCGATCGTCGCCGTCGCCAGGTAGGTGGCCATCGGCTGGTCGGCGGCGTAGGACCAGGTCACGTGACGCCCGTGGGGCCGGCGGCGCGAGCAGGGCGCCGTTGGCGACCGCCTCGACGTGCTTCGGGACCGTGATCCGGAACTCGGAAGGTCGCCTTGTCGGTCGGGTGGTCGTTGCACGGGAACCAGGTCGGTGAGCCCTGCGGCTCGCCGACGACGAAGCGCGCCGTCGTCGGTCTCGACCCAGCCCTCCATCGACCCGTCGGGGTCGGTGATCGGCTGCGGGCGGCCGCGGTAGGCGACCTCGACCGTGAACGGCGTCCCCTGCGCGATCGCGGCCGCCGGGGTGACGGTCAGCTCCTGGCCGGCGCGGTCGAAGCGCCGCGGGCTGACCGTCGACGGTGACCGACCGCACCTTCGGGCCGCGGTAGTCGAGGTTGAACGCGCTCAGCTCCTCGGTCGCGGTCGCCGTGATCCGTGGCGGTGGCGTCGAGCCTGCCGGTGTCCGGCCTGTAGTCGAGCTCGAGCTCGTAGTGGCCGACGTCGTAGCCGCCGTTGCCGGCATTGGGGAAGTAGGGGTCGCCGATCCCAGGCGCCGCCGGCGACCGCGGCGACTGCGACCGCCGCGCACCGATCGCGAGCCCCGCGAGCGGCGACGGCCACGGGCAGGCGCCGCGCGCGAAGCCGAGCTCTGCTTCCCTGCCACGCCGCTCACCGTACCCCCACGAACACGCCGGTACGCACTATGGAGCGCTCGGGCCCTCCTGTATCCGGCGGGCCTCGGCGAGCGCGTCGGCCGCCACGGCGCGCGCGCTCGGCGGCCTCGCGCTCGGCCCGCTCGGCGGCTCGAGCTCGCGGGCCGCCCGCTCGGCGCGCTCGATCGCCGCCTGGCGCTCGCGCAGCTCGCGCAGCTTGCGCTCGATCGCCCGCTCGAGCCGGTCCCAGGTCCCGTTGCTCTCGAGCTCGCCCCAGAGCTCGACGAAGCGGTCGAAGAGCAGCCCGCGGCGCGCCTCGACGTGGACCGCGAGCACCTCGAGCCCGCGGTACGCGGTCCGGTGCGGCGCCTCGGGCCACCAGCGCCGGGTCGAGGTCCTCGGCGTCGCCGGCCGCGCTCGCGGAGTGCGCGGCGGCGTCCTCGCTGCGCAGCCGCTCGACGTGGTCGCGCGACCCGCGGCAGCATCACGTCGCAGTCGTGGAGGTCGCCGAGCACGTCCTGGATGTCGCGCGCCCGCCGGCGGGCGGTGTCGGCGGCAGCGCCGAAGCAGAACCCGGTCGCCTCGAGCACGTAGCGCAGCCGCTTCGCGGCGATCCGCAGGTCGTGCTGCTCGGTCGCGCACTCCGGGTGCAGGGCGGCGGGCGCGAACGAGCGCATCTCGTCGAGGCGCGATGCGCACGATCCGCGCCGCGTTCTCGACCAGCGGCGCCTGCGGGGTCGAGCTTGCGCACCGCGCTTCGCCTTCATCGCGGCTCGCCCCCGTTGGTGGCGCCGGCGCGGCGGGCGGCGGGTCGACCGGCGCCGGGCTGCGAATCGGGCGCGGCCGCCGGCTCGGCCGGCTCCGCGTCGGGCGCCGCTGGCACGGCTTCGCC
Source organism: uncultured Solirubrobacterales bacterium (assembly GCA_963811505.1). Lineage (GTDB taxonomy): Bacteria > Actinomycetota > Thermoleophilia > Solirubrobacterales > 70-9 > WHSW01. The sequence goes on from CAWERC010000004.1 coordinate 275,469, forward strand.
TCGCCGGCTCGCCACCAGCGCCTCGGCCGCGGCGACGAGCTCGTCGAGCCGCTCGCAGAGCGCCGCGACCCGCTCGGCGGTGACGTTCGGGGCGAGCGCGCAGGTTGGCCTCGGCCTGCTCGTCGCGGAGCGCGGCGGATGAGGCTGCGCACGCCGGGCCGGTCGGCCGGCGCCGACCACGGCTGCGAACTCGGTCGAGCGCCGCGATGCGTGACGTCGCGGTCGCGGCGCTCGCCGAGCGCGTCGGCGAGCGCCTTGACCTCCCGCAGGGCGGCGCTTGAAGCGCCTGCTTCGGAAAGCACGGCTCGAACACCTCGAGCGCCGCCCGCAGCCGCCGGGTCGCGACCCGCATGTCGTGCACGCGCTCGATGTCGCGACGTGTCGAGCACGCCCTCGGCGTGCTCGGCGAGCTCGCGCGTGCGCACCTCGACCACCTTGCGCGGCGGCGACCGCGAACGGCATCGTCCTTGCCGAGCTCCGGGATCGGACGGGCCTTGGCCATCGCCCGCAGACTATACCGGCCGCGGGCTACGGCGGCCGAGCGGCCGCCGGGGCGCCGTTGGAGGCGCCGTGCAGGAGGTCGAGGATGATCCCCTCGCGCAGCCCGCCCTTGCCGATCTGCAGCGGCTGGCCGAGCAGCTCGGAGAGCTTCTCGAGGATCAGCACGCCGGCCGGGCAGGATCCGCACCCGCCGCGGGTCGAGCTCGAACCTCTTCGCCACCTCGGCGATCGGGTCGCCGGTCAGCACCCGAACCGCGCGCTCGAGCGTCTCGTACTCGAGCACCGCGCCGACCAGCGTCCGCAGCGAGGTGGCGCTGCCGCCGACGGCGACCGCCTGCGCCGGCTGGTCGACCTCGACGCCCGTCGAAGAAGTCGTCGATGTAGTCGCGCAGCGCGCGGATCTCCGACGCCGACGGCGGATCGTTGGTGAGGAACTCCTCGGCGACCGCGCCGGAGCCGATCTTGAACGAGCGCACCTCGCGGACGCCCTCGGCGACCGTGCCGAGGATGATCTCCGACGAGCCGCCGCCGACGTCGACGACGCCGATCTCGCCCTCGACCGGGTGGCCGAGCGTCTTCGTCGCGCCGATGAACGCCAGCCGGCCCTCCTCCTCCTCGGAGAGCACGTCGACCGGCGATCCCGGCCGCCTCGGCGATCTGCTGCCGCGGCCTGCTCGGCGTTCTTGGACTCGCGGATCGCCGCGGTGGCGACGATCCTGATCGCCTCCGCGCCGAGCTCCTCGGCGAGCCGGACCTGGGTCGTGACGACCTCGGCGAGCTCGGCGATCTTCTCGTCGGTGATCTTGCCCTTGCGCTTCGAGTCCTTGTCGAAGCGCGTGTAGGCGCGCTGCTCCATCACCTTGCGCAGCTGGCCCTCCTGGGGCTCGGCGACGAGCACGCGGGTGGTGTTCGAGCCGATGTCGACCGCCGCGCAGAGCACGCGTCCGATCATGCCAAATCGCGCGGATGCGCCACAGGCGTGCCCACGCCTGCGGTAACGCCAGGTTCACATCCTGTTCACGCTGCGTTTCACGGAAGATGCGGGGTCGAGCGCGAATCTGATTGGTGATGGCCGTGCAAGCAGACCGGCGGACGCCCGGTCGCCACGCCGGCCGCAGCCGGCCCCGGCCCGAGCCGCTCGCCGGGCGGCTCGGGCTCAGCGTCCCGCACGAGTGGTGGGCCTCGGCGCCGCTGCTGAAGTCCTACGAGGCGGCCGGCTTCGACTGGGTCCAGCTCCACGCGCCGCCGCTGTCGGTGCTCGAGGTCGCGCGGCTGACGACCACGCACGCGCTCGCCGCGGCCGAGCGCTCTGCGACGACCTCGCTGAGGGCGGTCCTGCACGCGCCCGCCGAGCCTGCGGGCCGGCACCCGCGACGGCGATCGCGCTTTCGAGGGCCTGCTCTCCTACGCGGCCGAGCTCGGCGCGGTCCGGCGTCGTCTACCACGCGCTGGCGCTGCCGGAGGGCCGGGGCTCCGAGGCGGCGCTGGTCGCCGAGGCGCGCTCGCTCGCCGCCTCGCCCGGCGTCGCCGAGCGGCTCGAGCTGACGATCGCGATCGAGAACCTGGCGCCGCTCTTCCCGGGCCCGGAGATGCTGTCGGCGAACCCGGCGACTGCTGCGCGGCCTCGCCCGCCGGATCGGCTCGCCGGCGGTCGCGCTCTGCCTCGACCTCGGCCACGCCCACATCTCGCCGACCTGCGCAACACCTCGGTCGAGCTGCTCTGCGAGCCGGTGCTCGACCAGGTCAGCCTCTTTCACGTCCACGACAACCTCGGCGCTCGCCGGCGGGCGACCGGCGACGAGCTCGGCGTCGACCCGCTGCGCCTCGACCTCCACCTGCCGCCGGGTCGCGGGACCCTGCCGTGGGACCGGGTCGCGCCGCTGCTCACCGCGCACGCAGCGCCGCTGCTTGCTGGAGGTCCACCCGCCGTTCCGGCCGCGGCCGAACGAGCTGGCGCGAGGCCCTGACCGCGGTCCTGAGCTGAGCCCCGCGTAGCGGGCGCTAGTGCGGGACCGGCTCGCCCGGGTGCGAGGCGTCCTGGAACTCGCGGAACAGGCCGGTGACGACGAAGGCGACCTGCTCGCCGATGTCGACCGTGTTGTCGCCGATCCGCTCGATCGCGCGGGCGACGAGGATCATCGTCATCGCCCACTCGCGGCGGTCGTGGTCGTCGCCGATCTCGAGCGCGATCCGGAAGATCTCCTTGTTGAGGTTGTCGACGACGTCGTCCTGGCGCACGAGGTCGCGCGCCATCTCGACGTCGCGGCCCTGCGAACGCGCGCTTGGCCTGGGCGAGCTGGGTCTTGCACCTGCTTGCCCATCGTCACGATGTCCTTGACGATCCGCTCGTCGGCGGGCGGCTCGTGGCCCGACGATCGGGATCAGCTTGGCGATGTTGACGCACTGGTCGCCCATCCGCTCGATCCCCTTCATCATGTGCAGCAGCGCCGAGATCAGCCGCAGGTCGGTGGCCACCGGCGCCTGGGTCGCGAGCAGGGTGAGGATCGCCTGGTGGACCTCGAGGTAGCGGCCGTCGATCACGTCGTCGCTGGCGATCACCAGCTCCGCGAGCTCGGTGTCCTGGTGCTCGACCGCCTCGACCGCTCGCTCGAGCTGGCCGGCGACGAGGTCGAGCCCGTCGAGCGCCCGCGCCTCGAGGTTCGCGAGCTCCTCCTGGTAATGGATCCGAACGCCGTTCTGGGCATCAGCCGACCTTCCCGGTGACGTAGTCCTCGGTCCGCTGGTCGGACGGGTTGGTGAAGATCTTCTCGGTCACGTCGTACTCGACCAGGCGGCCCTGCCGGTTCTTCTCGTCGGCGTCGAGCTTGACGATCAGGAAGGCGGTCATGTCCGAGACCCGCGCCGCCTGCTGCATGTTGTGGGTGACGATCACGATCGAGTAGTCGCTCCTTCAGCTCCATCATCAGGTCCTCGATCTTCCCGGTCGAGATCGGGTCGAGAGCGGAGCAGGGCTCGTCCATGAGGATCACGTCGGGGTCGACCGCGAGGCAGCGGGCGATGCAGAGTCGCTGCTGCTGGCCGCCCGACATGCCGAAGGCGTTCGTCTCGAGGCGGTCCTTGACCTCGTCCCACAGCGCGGCGCGGCGGAGCGCGCTCTCGACGATCTCGTCCATGTTCCCGTCCATCCCCAGGATCCGGGGGCCGAAGGCGATGTTGTCGTAGATCGACTTCGGGAACGGGTTCGGCTTCTGGAACACCATCCCGATCCGCTTGCGGACCTCGACCGCGTCGACCTCCTCGGCGTAGATGTCCTGGCCGTGGTAGAGGACCTTGCCCTCGACGGAGGCCGACGGGATCAGGTCGTTCATCCGGTTGAGGCAGCGGATCAGGGTCGACTTGCCGCACCCCGAGGGACCGATCAGCGCCGTGATCGCGTTCTTGTACATCGGCATCGTGACCTCGGCTGACGGCGGGCTTGCCGCCGTAGGAGACGGTCACGTCGTCGAGCTCGAAGACGGCCTCGCGGCTCGCGAACGCGCTCTCGGTCCGCCCCCCGTCTCGATGCGTCTCGGCGACGGTCCCGGCGAGGTTCACGCCGGGCGTCGAGCGCTCTGCTGTGTCTCTTCTGGTTCGGTCACGATTCTGCCTTCCAAGCTAATCACCTACCACTTCTTCTCGTACCTGTTGCGCAGCCAGATCGCGACCGCGTTCATCGCCAGCAGGATCACCATCAGGACGATGATCCCGGCGGCGGCCAAGCGCCTTGTACTCCTCCTGCGGGTCGGAGATCCAGGAGAAGATCTGGATCGGCAGCGCGGTGACGTCGTCGAAGATCCCGGTCGGGGACGCTGGTCGCAAACGCCGCCGCGCCGATCACGATCAGCGGCGCCGTCTCGCCGATCGCGCGCGAGAGCGAGAGGATCGCCCCGGTCGCGATCCCCGGGAGCGCCGCCGGCAGGACCTGCTTCCAGATCGTCTGCCACTTGGTCGCCCCGAGCGCCATCGAGCCCTCGCGGATCGACGGCGGCACCGCGCGGATCGCCTCGCGGCCGGCGACGATCAGCACCGGCAGCACGAGCAGGCCGAGGGTGAGCCCGCCGGCGAGCAGCACGTGGCCGAGGCTGAGCGGCCCGCGGACGAGGAAGGCGAGGCCGAGGACGCCGTAGACGATCGACGGCACCGCGGCGAGGTTCTGGATGTTGACCTCGATGAAGCGGTTGAACCAGCGCTCGCGGTTCGCGTACTCCTCGAGGTAGACGGCGGTCGCGACCCCGACCGGGATGATGAACGCCGTGCAGACCACCATCAGCCACAGGGTCCCGGCGAGCGCCGGGCCGATCCCCGAGCTGGCCGGGTCGATCCGCGATGGCGTGTCGGTGAGGAAGCTGAGGCTGAGCGCGCCGAGGCCGTCGCTGAACACCTGGACGAGCAGGACCAGGAGCACCACGAGGCAGGCGATGATGCAGGAGAACAGGCAGCTACTTGAAGACGAGCTCCCAGCACGCGAGTCGAGCGCCCCGACTCGAACCTGGTCCGGACGGCGCCGGCGACCGCCGCTTCGGCGGAGGCGCTCATTCGTAGACCTCGCCTGTACTTGCGGACGAAGCGGATCGCGATCATGTTCATCAGCAGGGTGAGCACGAACAGCGTCAGGCCGAGCGCGAAGATCGACTGGTAGCCGACCGTCCCGGCGGGGTTGTCGCCCTTCGCCGTCGCCCCCATGAAGGCGGTCACGGTGGCGTGCGGCTCGAGCGGGTTGAGGCTCGCCGTTCGGGCTCAGGCCGGCGGCGATCAGGACGATCATCGTCTCGCCGACGCCGCGCGAGACCCCGAGCACGATCGAGGCGACGATGCCCGAGATCGCCGCCGGGAAGACGACCTTGGTCGCGACCTGGCGCCTGGTCGCCCCGAGCCCGTAGGCGCCCTCGCGCAGACCCTGCGGCACCGCCGACATCGAGTCCTCGGAGATCGAGGCGATCGTCGGCACGATCATGAAGCCCATGATCAGCCCGGCGGCGAGCGCGTTGAAGATCTGGACGTCGAGATGGAGGATGTCCTGGAGCAGGGTCGGGGTGATGAAGGTGAGCGCGAAGTAGCCGAAGACGATCGTCGGCACCCCGACCAGGACCTCGAGGATCGGCTTCACGACCCGACGCGTTCGCGGCGACGCGTACTCGGAGAGGTAGATCGCCGACCCGAGGCCGATCGGGATCGCGACCAGGATCCCGATCCCGGTGATCAGGAAGGTGCCGACGAGCAGCGGCCGGATCCCGAACTCCGGATCGTTGAACAGCGGCGACCACTCGGCGTCGGTGAAGAACGCCGCGCCGACGTCCTCGAAGAACGGGATCGACTCCTTGAGCAGCGCGACGACGATCAGGATCGTCGTCAGCACCGAGATCGCCGCGGCGAGGAACAGGACGGCCGCGGATGACCTCCTCGCCGCAGACGGCGGCGACGGACGCCGAGGGCCGAGGCCCCCGGCGCCGCGCCTGCCGCTTGAGTGCCGGCTTCCACCGTGTGCTCGTGTGTCGGCCGGCGGCCCCTCGAGGGGTCTTAGCCGACTGCCTGCTCCACGGTCGACTGCGTCTCGCCGGCCTGGGTCTCGTCCATCGGGACGATCAGGGCGGCCTCGGCGATCGTGTCGTAGTTGTCGGCGACGAACTGGACGAACCCGGCGACCTCCGGCCGCTGCAGGGCCTCGTCGGACGGGTACATGAACAGCGGTCGCGAGAGCGGCGAGTACGAGCCGTCCTGGATCGTCTCGGCGCTCGGGGCGACGCAGCCGTTGCCGTCGTCGACGGAGACCAGGTTCAGCGTGTCCGCGTTCTGCTCGTAGTAGGAGAACCCGAAGTAGCCGAGCCCGTTCTCGTCGCCGCCGACGCCCTGGACGAGCACGTTGTCGTCCTCGGACGGCTGGTAGTCCTTGCGGCTCACGCCCTCCTCACCGTTGATCGTGTCGGTGAAGTAGTCGAACGTCCCCGAGTCCGTCCCCGGCCCGTAGAGGCTGACCTCGGCGTCGGGGAGCGGCTCGCCGGTATCGGCGTCGTTGCCCAGCTCGCTGTAGTTGGTGACCTTGTCGTCGATCCACAGCTGCTTCGAGCTGGTCGACGCGTCAGGCAGCTGATCTCCAGCGCCGGGTTGGTGACGATCGAGATCCCGTCGTTGGCGACCTGGAAGCCGGTGTAGGTGACGCCGCCCTTCTTGCAGAGCTCCTCCTCCTCGGGCTCGATCTCGCGCGAGGCGTCGGAGATGTCGGTCTCGCCGGCGCAGAACTTCTCGAATCCGCCGCTGGTGCCGGCAGCGCCGACGGTGACGTTGACGTCCGGGTTCTCCTCGTTGAAGAGCTCCGCCGCCGCCTCGGCGAACGGCTGCACCGTCGACGAGCCGTCGATGGTGATCGAGCCGGAGAGGCCGCTGGGCGGTGTCGCCACCGCCAGCGCTGGTCGTGGAGTCGTCGTCGCCGCACGCCGCCACGCCGAGCGCGAGAACGCGCGCTGGCGCCGGCGGCAAACAGCCACTGCTTAGAGATCACTTTCGCTGGGTCTCCTTCTGAGTTGGTTGTGAGCCGGAGGTCTCGGCACACGACGAGTTCCTCCTTCGATGCGATTGAGAGCACACTCGCACCGCTTGGCGCCAAGCTTGTTACGCGCAGGTCGTGGCCGTGTGAAAAGGCGGTGAACGTGCTAGCGCAACTCTGCGACGCGGTCCTCGGCCGCCGCCTGCTCCGCGTGCCGTCGGTGGGGGCCGGGAGCTCCGCGTCGCCGTCCGCGGGCTCGGGCTCGAATCGGTAGCCGACCCCGAAGTGGGTGTGGATGTACTCCCACCCCGGCGAGAGCTTCTGGAGCTTCGAACGCAGCTTGCGGACGAAGACGTCGACCGAGCGGTCGCCGTGGGCCATCGCGTAGCCCCAGACCCGCTGGTAGATCTCCTCGCGCTCGATCACCCGGCCGGAGGCCTCGGCCAGCACCTGCATGAGCTCGAACTCGCGCCGGGTGAGCTCGAGGCTGTGGCCGGAGACGAAGGCCTGGAACTGGTCGGCGCGGATCTCGATCTCGCCGGCGACCATCGGCCCCTGCTCCTCGCGAGCGCGGCTGCGGCGGCGGCGGCGGACGACGGCCTCGATCCTGGCCATCACCTCCTCGGGGTGCGAGGGCTTGGCGATCCAGTCGTCGGCGCCCAGGCGCAGGCCGCGCACGCGCTGCGCGACGGTCGAGCCCTGCGTGCACACGATCACCCCGAGGTCGGGGAGCATTCCGCAGACCCGCTCGAGGAACTCCCAGCCCAGCGGGCCGAGCACGGCGATGTCGACGAGGACCGCGTTCAGCTTCATCGCCACGAGCTCCTCGGGCGGCACGTTCGACGAGTGGACGCGGTACTCCCAGCCGGCGGCGTCGAAGCGCCTTCCGAGCACGTGCAGGAAGCCGCTGTCGTTGTCGATCACGGCAATCCGGACTGTCCCATGCTGTGAGTTCATCGCTTGCCCCGATACCTCTCTGAGCGAGCCCATGGTAGAGCCCGGCCCGGGCACGGCGCGCGCGTTCACAGGACTTTCACACGCAAATTCTCGGGTTTTTCACGCCCGGGCGTGCCTGCGCGAGAAGACTGGATCGCATCGAGATCCTCTCTCTCGTGTCAGCGCGCGGCTCAACCTGCCCCGAGCCGCGCGCTTTATTTATGTCGCGCTGACCACGCCCGCGGCAAGGAGGCGCGAAGAGCAGGAGCCCGAGCCCGACGCGGTAGAGGATGAAGATCGCGAAGTTGTGGCCGCGTCACGTAGCGCAGCAGCCACGCGATCGAGGCGTAGGCGACGAAGAAGCTGACCATGAGCGCGACGATGGTCGGGCCCCAGCCGACGCCATTCGGTGATCTCGTCGGCCTCGGTGATCGCCTGGAGGATCCCGGCGGCGGTCAGCGCCGGAATCGCGAGGAAGAACGACATCCGGGTGACGGTCACCCGGTCGAGGCCGCGGAAGAGGCCCGGCGGCGATCGTCGCACCCGAGCGCGAGACGCCCGGGGATCAGGGCGACGCACTGGGTGAGCCCCATGACCACCGCGTCCCGCATGTTGAAGTCGTCCTCGTGGCGACGCTGGGTCGGCGACTGGTCGGCGGCGTACATGACGAAGCTCCAGGCGATCAGCGCCACGCGCGACGACCCAGAGGTTGCGCAGGTCGTCCTCGATCGCGTCTCTGAACACGAGGCCCACAACCGCGATCGGGATCGAGCCGATCGGCGACCGCGAGCCCGTAGCGGAAGTCGCGCGTCCGGCGGCGATCCGCATCGACGATCCCGCCGGCGAGCGCGGTGACGATCTTCCAGCAGGTCGTTCCAGAAGTAGATCAGCGCCGCGGCGATCGCGCCGACCTGGACGATCGCCGTGAACGCGGTGATGTCGGCGTCGTCGATGTTGAACCCCATCGCGTCCTCGGCGATCGTCAGGTGGCCGGTGCTCGAGACGGGGAGGAACTCGGTCACGCCCTCGATCGCACCGAGGATGATCGCCTCGATGATCGACATTGGCCGAGGAGAGTAGTCTGTGCGCCGTGGACCGCCTCCGCCGCACGATCGCTTTCCTGAGCGTCGGGGTTCTGTCGCTGCTCGTACTCGCGCCGGCCGCGATGGCCGCCGACGGCGTCGGCCTCTACGGCCGGACGGACGACAAGGTGGTCACCTACTTCGCGTTCGCGGTGATGGCGTTCTTCGCGATCCTCGTCACCGTCGCGACCCTGATCCAGATGCGGCTCGAGAGCCGCAAGGACCGGGCGCGCGAGGAGCTCGAGCGCCTTCGCGGCCCCTAGCTAGGTGGGAAAGGTTTCAGCTACGAGCGGGCCGGGGCCGCCGCCGTGCTTCACGATCACCCGGCCCGAGCGGCGCAACGCGGTCGACGACGAGACCGCGGCCGGCCTGCTGGACGGGTTTCACCGCTTCGAGGCCGACGACGACGCGCGGGCGCTGGTGCTCGCGGGCCGAGGGCCGGAGGCGTTCTGCGCCGGCGCCGACCTGAAGGCGTTCGCTGAGAAGAGCGCGGCGTTCGTCGCCGAGCATCCCGACGGCGGCAGCGAGGCGGACCGCGAGGAGGCGATCTCCGGGTGGCTCGACGCGCGGCCGGACGGGCCGCTCGGCTTCACCCGGCTGCGGGCCTCCAAGCCGACGATCGCCGCGATCTCGGGCTGGTGCCTGGCCGGAGGGCTCGAGCTGGCGCTCTGGTGCGACCTGCGGGTCGCCGACGAAACCGCGCGGCTGGGGTTCACCGAGCGCCGCTTCGGCGTCCCGCTGATCGACGGCGGCACCCAGCGCCTGCCGCGGATCGTCGGCATGGGCCGGGCGCTGGAGATGATCCTCACCGGGCGGGTGATCGAGGCGCGCGAGGCGCTCGACTGGGGGATGGTCACCGAGGTGGTCGAGCCCGGGCGCGAGCTCGAGCGGGCGCTGGAGATCGCCGAGGGCCTGGCCGCGTTCCCGCAGCAGACGATGCTGTCCGACCGCCGCGCCGCGCTCGAGGGGATCGGGCTGCCCTTCGAGGAGGGCCTGGCGCTCGAGGCGAAGCTCGGGCGGGACTCGGTGATCACCGGGGCCTCCGGGGCGGCGCGGTTTGCGGCGGGGGAGGGAAGGGGCGCGGCCGGCGCGGGAGTGTGAGTGCGCGTCAGTCGGTCCCGATCCGGAACTCGGTGAGCAGCCGCTTCTCCGTCTCCCCCTCGACCTCGGCGACCACCTCCACCTGTCCCTCGAGCGGTGTCCCGCTGAGCTTGGTCGCCAGCAGGTCGTCGACCTGGAAGATCCCGGCGGAGTTGTTCATCGCGATCTCGATCCGCACCGGGCGCGTCGTGCCGGCGAGGATCTCGACCCGGTCGATCGCCGCCGCGGAGATCGAGTGGATGCCCATCTTGCCGGCGTCGACCGGCAGCCGAGTGCGGCCGTGGGCCATGTCGAGCGCGTCGGCGACCCGGACCACCCCGGCCTCGACCGTGTAGGGCTCGCCGCGGCGGCGGTGTCCGATGATCGCGTGCAGTGACTCGGCGATCACCACCGTGCGCTCGGCCGGGTCCTTGTAGACCGGTTCCAGCACCTCGCGCAACTTGCGCTCGGCGAGGAAGAGGCTGTACGCCTCGTGGTCGGCGCGGTGGATCGACATCCCGACGTCGTGCAGGAGCGAGCCGGCGGCGACGACGACCTCGGCGTCGCGCGCCTTCATCGCGTGGTCGGAGACCATCGCCGGCTCCAGGCCGCCCTTGACCAGCAGCCGCAGCAGCCGCAGCGCGATGTTCAGCACGATCCGCATGTGGACCCAGGAGTGGTCGGACATTCCGAGCCGCTCCGACTGGACCTGGGTCATGTGCCACCAGGCGCGGACCTCCGGGTCGGCGTTGAGCGCTTCGAGCAGCGCCTCGAGCTTGCGGTTGCCCCGGGTCGGGGCGCTGATCCGCGCGGCGGCCGTCGCCTCGGCCGGCTTTCGCCCCAGCTCCCCCGGCCCGGCGGCCTCGACCTCGTCGGGAGCCGGCTCGTCCGGCTTCGCCTTCGCCATCCTGCCATCCTCGCACGCGCCGATGCGGGATTCCGGGACAGCCACGGAGAGCGCCGTCCAAGGTCGGGCGTACGCCCGCGCGGCGCTGCTCGGCAACCCCTCCGACGGCTTCGGGGGCAAGACGATCGGCTTCACCTTCGCCGAGTTCGAGGCCGAGGTCACGCTGAGTCCGGAAGGTCAGCCCGAGCCGGCGCCGGACCCCGACGCGCGCGCTTTGGTCGCGGCGACCGTCGCCCGCCTGCGCCGCATGGCGCCCGGGATCCCACAGGTCGCCGCCACGGTCCGGACGACGATCCCGCGCGAGATCGGGCTCGGCGGCTCGAGCGCGATCGTGATCGCGACCGTGCGCGCCCTGCGGGAGCTACGCGGGACCGAGCTCGACGGCGACGGGATCGCGGCGCTCGCCCTGGCCGTCGAGACGGAGGATCTCGGGATCGCCGCCGGACCCCAGGACAGGCTGATCCAGGCCCACGAGGGCCTGCTCTACATGGACTTCTCGGGGTCGGACGCCGGCCGGTGCGAGCGCCTGGATCACGGCTCGCTGCCGCCGCTGTTCGTGGCCTGGCGACCCGACAGCGGCCAGCCGTCGGGGACCGTGCACGCGGAGCTTCGCCGCCGCTACCGGGACGGCGACCGGCGCACGCGGACGGCGATGGCGGAGATCGCGGCGCTCGCCGAGCGCGGGCGCGAGTGCCTGCTCAACGGCGACACCGCCGCGCTCGGCCCGCTACTCGAGGCGAACATCAGCGCGCGTGCCCGCCTGGTCGAGCTCGATCCGCGCCACCTGCGGATGATCGAGCTGGCCCGCGAGCTCGGCGCGCCGGCGAACTACGCCGGGTCGGGCGGGGCGATCGTCGGGATCGTCCCCGCGGGCGCGACGATCGCCGATCTGCGCGCCGCGTTCCGGGCGGAGGGCTGCGATGCGTGCACGGCGGCACCGGCGGGCGGTTTTTCCGCCTGACGGCGGTCGTACTCTGGCGGCGTGGCGATCCCAAGGGTGGGGCGGAGATGCCCGGAGACCGGGCTCAGCGTGCCGGAGTGCAGCTGCAAGCGGTGCCTCGAGGTGATGCTTCGGGAGTTCTCACCGGACGTGCTCGCCGGCGAGATCAGAGTCATCCGGACCCAGCCGCCGAGCTCGCAGCCGGGCGGCCACCGCGAAGCCGCTTAGGCTTGACGGAACGCGTTTGCGGGATAGCATCGCGCCCGTGTCAGCCACGACGTCGGAATCCGGGCAGCTCTCCGTCGAGCGCAGCGACGAGGTCGCGGTCGTCACCCTGCAGCGCCCCGAGAAGCGCAACGCCCTCTCGATCGAGCTGCGCACCGAGCTCGCCGCGGCCTTCGCCTCGCTGTCGGCCGACGACGAGGTCGGCTGCGTCGTACTGACCGGCGCCGGGAGCGCCTTCTGCTCCGGCATGGACACGAGTCAGTTCGGCGGCGACCGCCACAACCGCGAGCGGCTGGTGGAGACGAGCACGGTCGCCTTCCAGGCGGTCGGCGAGTGCCGCCGCCCGGTGGTCGCGGCGGTCAACGGGCCGGCGCTCGCCGGCGGCTTCGCGCTGTCGCTGCTGTGCGACCTGCGCGTCGCCTCCTCCTCAGCCCGGTTCGGCTACCCCGAGCTGCCGCGCGGGATCCCGCCCAGCTACGCGGCCGCGCGGGCGGTCCTGCCCGCGACGGTGGCGAAGGAGCTCTGCCTGACCGGCCGGGTCGTCTCGGCGAACGAAGCCCAGCGGCTGGGGATCGTCCGCGAGGTCGCCAACGGCGACGTGGTCGACCGGGCGGTCGCGCTCGCCGAGCGGATCGCCTCGCTGCCCCGCCAGGCGATCCTGGAGACCAAGCGCCGGACGCTGCTCGAACGCCGCCACCTGTGGGGCTTCCTCTTCGACGAGGAGGCGCTGGTCTTCCGGCGCGCCCTGCTCGGGGATACCGAGACGGCGAAGGCGTAGCCGGCTAGTACGCGGGCGAGACCGAGATCAGGATCTGGGGCCAGACGACCGTCTCCCAGACCGCCGAGCAGACCAGGATCGGGATCGCGATGGCGACCGTCACGAAGGTGGCGGCGAGCAGCTGCTGCCACTCGTTGCGGCGGCTGGCGATCACCCACGCCGCCAACGGCAGGAAGAGCGCCACCAGCTCCGGGATCGCGTGCGGGAGGATCGTCAGCACCAGGACGGCGGGCGAGATGTCGAGCTGCTCGGCGAGCTGCGCGCCGGTCAGGCCGAGCGCGTAGGTCTGAGTGAAAAGCGAGAAGCACGTGACGAGCGGCGACCCAGGCGAACGCGATCGGCCGCGCCTTCTCGTGGACGAGCTTCGACAGGCCGCTGCGCCGCTCGGCCGAGAGGACCAGCGAGCTGCCGGCGATGAACCCGGCGACGCAGGCGAACGCGTGCAAGGCGAGGACGAGCGAGTTGCGAAACAGGATGTGACCGACGTCGCCGAGCTCGGCTCCGTCGGTCACCCCGGGCAGATGCAGGTGCGTGACGTCGGCCGGCGACAGGCTCGCGACCACCCAGACCGCGAACAGCATCGCGGAGGCGACCGACCAGTGCCCCGCCGAACCACGCCCGCAGCACGGGCCACGGGCGCGCGTTCCAGCGCTCCAGGGTGCCGCGCGTGTCGCGCAGCCCCTGGACGAGGACGAAGTCGTTGACGCTCACCCCGAATTGATCGGCATCCGGGGTGAGCGCCTCAAGCGAACTACGTGAGCGCCTCCTGCGCTAGACACCGCAGACGGGCCAGGGGCTGGAGCCGGCGCGCGCGTACAGCAGCGACGCGCGGTAGCTCTGCTCCTCGGGCGACGCCTCCGCCGGGCTGCCGGTGCCGCCGACCGAGGCCCAGGTGCCGAGGTCGAACTGGTAGAGCCCGTAGTAGGTCCCCGACGCGTCGACCACGGTCGGGTCGCCGCCCGACTCGCAGGCCGCGATCGCGTCCAGGGTCGACTGGGACACGCCGCCGGCGAGGTCGTAGCTCGGCTGCTTGGCGAGCTCCGCCGCCTTTGCCGCCAGGCGCTTGCCCTCGGCGCCGAGCGCCTCGGAGCGCTGCTCGGCCTTGTGCACGTCGACCGAGCTGTCGAGCCGGACGGCCGGCTTGTCGAGCACGTCGATCTGGGGCTGGGCCGCTTGCGCGGCGGTCGTCGTCGTCAGTCCCAGCGCCAGGGCGCACGAGATCGCGACAAGCTTCAACTTGCGTTTCACGGATGTCACCTCCGTTCAATGCGCCCGGTCGGCGTACGTCGCCTCGAATGGATCGGGGTGGTTTGGCCGGGCGGCTTCGCGGTCCCGGGGCGGCGTTACGCTCTGCCCCGGGTCGAATCCGTGGGTCGCGTAGGTTGGCGGGCGAACCGGTGTTCGTGTGTGACGGGTGTCACTCTTGCAAGGAAACGCTCACAATCCCTGCGAAACCACGCCTGAGATTCGTCAGGCAGGGCTTCCCCGACCGCCCCGCCTACGGCACCGGCGTCTCCGAGGCGGTCCTGCGGCGGGTCGCCGCCGGTGAGCTCGACGCCACGCTGCGGCTTCACCGCCCCGCCCGCGAGCTCGCGTTCTCCAAGCAGGACCGCGCCGCACCCGGGTTCGAGCTCGCCGTGCGCGCGGCGCGGGCGGCGGGGTTCGAGCCGGTGGTCCGGCTCGCGGGCGGCCGCGCCGCGGCCTTTCACGAGGGAACGCTCGCGCTCGCCTGGGCGAGCCCGGCCGCAGCGCCCGGTGGCCGACACCCGCGAGCGCTTCGAGCTCGCGTCCGGCGTTGTCACCGCGGCGCTGCGGAGCCTCGGCGTCGACGCCCGCGTCGGCGAGATCCCGGGCGAGTACTGCCCCGGCGCCTGGAGCGTCAACGCCCGCGGGCGGACGAAGCTCGCCGGGATCGGTCAGCGGCTGATCACCGGGGGCGCTCACGTCGGCGCCGTGGTCGTCGCCCGGGGATCGGGAGCGCTTCGCGCCGCGCTCGAGCCCGTGTACGCGGCGCTCGAGCTCGACTGGGATCCCGCGACCGTCGGCAGCGTCGAGGACGAGGTCGGCGAGACGACGCTCGAGCGCGTCGAGGAGGCGATCGTCGCCGAGCTCGGGCGCCACTTCGAGCTCGTCGAGGCCGAGCTCGACCCGGCGACGCTGGCGCTCGGCGAAGAGCTCGCGGCCGGCCACGAGGCGTTGGCATGATCTGCGGCTGATGGAGGCGACGACGGCCACGATGGCGGCGACCGAGCCGGTCGACGCGGGGACGGAGGAGCAGAAGGTCACTCCGCTGGAGCTGTTCTTCGACCTGGTCTTCGTCTTCGCCTTCACCCAGGTGACCGGCCTGATGGCCGTCGACCCGACCTGGGAGAGCGTCGGGCAGGGGATGCTGGTTCTGGCCGCGGTCTGGTGGGCGTGGGGCGGCTTCGCCTGGCTGACCAACTCGCTGCACTCCGACGACGGGATCGCCCGGCTCGGGTTGATGGCGGCGATGGCCGCGATGCTGATCGCGGCGCTCGCGGTACCGGAGGCGTTCGGAGACGACTCGGTCGTCTTCGGTCTCGCCTACCTCGCCGTGCGCGCGATCCACATCGCGGTCTACGTCTACGGAGCGCCCGAGGCCCACAACCGCGACGCGATCCGCCAGCTCGCCCCGGGCCTGCTGGCCGCGCCGACGCTGATCGCGGTCGCCGGGTTCCTCGACGGCGGCGCCGCGGCCGGCCTGTGGATCGTGGCCCTGCTGATCGACTACGGCACGCCGTACCTGCGCGACGTGAGCGGGTTCACCGTCTCGCCGTCGCACTTCCACGAGCGCTTCGGCCTGATCATCATCATCGCTCTCGGCGAGTCGATCGTCGCCACCGGGTCCGACCTCGGTCTGACGGGCCTCACCGGCGGGGTCGTGGCCACCGCGATCGCCGGCCTGGTGATCGCCGCCGCCCAGTGGTGGGCGTACTTCGACGTCGTCGCGCTCGTCGCCGAACGGAACTTCGCGGGGCTCTCAGGCGCTGCGCAGGCCCGCCTTGCGCGGGACTCCTACGGCGTCCTGCACCTGCTGCTCATCGCCGGAATCGTGCTCGTCGCGCTCGGTCTCAAGAAGGCGCTGGCGCACACGGACGAACCGCTGGAGACGGTGCCGGCCGTGGCGCTCTGCGGCGGCGCCGCCCTCTACCTGCTCGGCCATGTCGCCATCCGCCTGCGCAACCTCGGGACCGTCAACCGCCAACGGCTGTTCACGGCCCTCGTGCTGGTCGCATTGATCCCATTTGCGACGTCGGTCGACGCGCTCGTCGCCGTGATCGTGGTGGCCGTCGTCAACGTCGCGCTGATCGGCTACGAGGCGCTGCGCTTCCGCGAGGCCCGCGACCGCGTCCGCCACGGTGGGACGACGGAGGGGCACTTCGCGAGATAGGTTGGCGTCGATGCGGATCCTCGCCTTCTCCGACCTCCACCGCGACCTCGACCAGGCCGCCCGCCTGGTCGAGCTCGGCGCCGACGCGGACGTCGTGATCGGCGCCGGGGACTTCGCCTCGGTCCACGAGGGGCTCGGCGAGGCGATCGAGGCGCTGGCGGCGATCGAGACGCCGACCGTGCTCGTCCCCGGCAACAACGAGACCGACGACGCGCTGCGCGAGGCCGCCGGCGAGCTGGCCGGCGGCGACCGTGCTGCACGGCGACGGCGACCGAGATCGACGGCGTCGAGTTCTTCGGGCTCGGCGCCGGGGTCCCGATCACGCCCTGGGACTGGAGCTTCGACCTCTCCGAGGACGACGCGGCCGAGCGGCTCGCCGGCTGCCCCCGAGGGCGGCGTCCTGGTCGTCCACTCCCCGCCGCAGGGACACGCCGACGCCTCCAGCGCCGGGCGACCACCTCGGCAGCGCCGCGATCCTCGAGGCGATCGAGGCGAAGCAGCCGCGGCTTGCCGTCTGCGGTCACATCCACGAGAGCTGGGGCGAGCGCTCGCGAATCGGCGAGACCGAGGTCGTCAACCTCGGGCCGGCACGGCACCTGGCTCGAGGTCTAGAAGGCTCGCTAGCGGCTGCGCCGGCAGACGCCGTAGGCGTCGCAGAGCTCGGTACGAGACAGCGGGCACCATCGCGGCGTAGTCGCTGATCTTCGCCTCGCCGGACCCGCCTTCGGCGACCTGGACGATGTAGTAAGCGCCCGGGTCGAGGTCGAAGCCGCTCGCCGAAAGGGCGTTGCGGCCGCTCTTCTCGGCGCTCCGGTCGCGACCTGCGGCCCGGTCCCGGCGAGCGGTCCGCTCGGCGGCCCGGCGGCCCTCCGCGTACCCGCGCTCGTAGCCCGCCTTGCGCGCGGCCGCGACCCGCTTCTCCGGCGCCGCGTCGCGTCACGCTCTGCGCCTGCACCGGCTCGGTCGAGTCACGTCCGAGCACGAAGCCGACCCCGCCGACGACGACGCCGATCAGCAGGACCGCGGCGAACACGGCGATGGTCTTCGAGCTGAAATCGGACTCCATCAACAAACCCTCGCCGCGCTATCGACGGCGCCGGCACACGTCTTTAGCCGTGCGGTCGCCCGACCATCGGTTCAGGTGACCGGCTTACCCGAGGCCTGAACCGCGTACCAGATGCCGCCGAACTCCTCGACGTCCTGGCAGTAGACCTCGCCGCGGGGGTCGTGGACGTATCCGTAGAGCGGCCGGCCGGCGTAGGTGATCTGGCGCCGCCCTCCCCGCCGGGCGGTCGTGCCCAGCTTGCTCTCCCGAACCCCGTCACCGGCGACGATCCGGCCCTTTGCCTTCAGCGGCGGCCAGGCCCTTGCGCAGTCGCCGTAGCAGTTGCTCCCAGGGCCCGAGTCGGCCGTGAAGACGTACATCGCGTAACCGTCCGCGAACAGCACCTTGCCGTAGGGGGAGGCGCGCAGGGTCAGCTTCGTCTTCTTCGCCCCCATCGCCGGGTCGGCCTGCGCGACCACGGCCGCCAGCACGCAGATCGCGGCGATCGCGGCCCGAATTCGACGCAACGCCATGTCGATGGGTATGGCGGGCGGTCGAGGCGTTACACACAACGAAGACGTCACCGGGACGCTCTCTCGCGTCGGGGCGCAGAGCACCCCCCAGTCGGTGACGTCTTCGCAGGCTCTGTGGGGCGAGCCACATTCACCCCATAAACCTTGATCCCAAGGGTCCCACCGGTCGCGGGGTCCCACAAGCGCGACGACCCGCAGACCGGTTGCGCGGGTATCCGCAGATCGATTGCGGATAACTACGGTCGCCCGGCGCCCAGCCGGCGTGGGATACTCAAGCAACACCATCGCAGGGTCGATATTCGGAACGAGATGAACGCTCCCGCACCACCGCCGATCGGGCCCCCCAGGCGCCACTCCGCCGCGGTGGTCAGGTGCGCGAACACGAGGCTCGCCGTCCCCGAGTGCTCCTGCCTGAACTGCGTCGAGCGCCTGATCCGCGCGCACGCTCCGGCGCTGCTCGCCCGCGGCGTTCAGCCGCTCTCGTAGGCCTCGATCCCCGCCGCGATCCGGTCGAGCCGCCGCTCGAGGTCCGACTCGTCGCCCTGGCGTACCCAGAACAGTGCCCGGTGCACGCCTGCCTTCTCGTAGAGGTCGAGCACCTCGGGTTCGGTGGTCGCGTTGGCGAGCGTGGTCGGGACCGGACCGCGGCCGGCGTCCTCGCCGGCCTGGCGCAGCCGCGCGATCCTGGCGCTGATCTTGGCGTCGTCGCCGATCCGGTTCGGCATCCACTCGTCGCCGAACGCGAGCACGCGGTCGAGCACCTTCTTGCCGTGGCCGCCGACGATGATCGGGGGATGGGGCTCGGTGAGGGGCTTCGGCCAGCACCAGATCCGGTCGAAGTCGACGTGCTCGCCGTGGTAGGAGGCCTCGTCGGAGGTCCAGATCTCCTTGATCGCCTCGACCCGCTCGCGCAGGATCGAGAACCGACGGTGCGGGTCGGTGCCGTGGTTTTGCATCTCCTCCAGGTTCCAGCCCGCGCCGACCCCGAACAGCAGGCGGCCGCCGGTCAGCCGATCGACGCTGGCGGCCTGCTTCGCGGTCACGATCGGGTCGCGCTCGACGACCAGGCACACCCCGGTCCCGAGCTTGATCCGCTCGGTCGCCGCCCCCGCCGCCATCAGGGCGACGAACGGGTCGTGGATGCGCGAGTACTCGCGCGGCAGCTCGGTGCCGGCCGGGTACGGCGTCTCGCGCGAGGCCGGGATATGGGTGTGGTCGGTGAAGAACAGTGACTCGAACGGGCGCTCCTCCACCATCCGGGCGAGGGTCGCCGGGTCGATGCCCTCGTCGGTGGGGAAGTAGCCGACCGCGAACTTCACGCGTGGAGCCTATGGGCTACCCGGCCCGGTGACCGCGCAGCCGCCCGACCGCGCCCAGCGCCTTGATCACCGGCCCGACCAGCGGGTCGGGGCCGATGGCCAGCCGGAAGCAGTCGCGGTATTCGCTCAGCAGGGTGGCGAAGGCGAGCGGGCTCGGCGTCTTGTCGCCGGCCTCGCGAACGACGGCGTCGACGCCGCGAAACCACTGCTCGGTGCGCAGCGCCGGGCGCGTCTCCCAGGTCACCCGCGCGGTCTCGTCGTTGGGGTTCCAGACCTGGTGGGCGACCCCCTGCGGGATGTCGATCTCCTCGCCGGCCGTCAGCTCGCGATCGATCGATCCGAGCCGGAAGTTCATCGTCCCCTCGAGCACCTCGAAGCGCTCGTCCTGGTGCGGATGAAGGTGCTTCGGCGGCGGCTTGCCGCCCGGCCCATATGTCGCCTCGACGACGAGCGCCTCCGGCCGCGACGAGACCACGGTGACGGACTCGCTCGGCGTCAGCTTCAGCATCTCGGTCATCAGCAGCGTTCCACCTGGTCGGCGATCAACCGCGCGCGCGCCTGGTAGCCGGTCGCGTTGACGTGCGAGCCGTCGCTCGCCAGCCAGCCGCGGTTGCGGCTGATCAGCTTCGCCCAGTCGGCGACGCGCAGGTTGCGGTGGTGCTCGGCCAGGTCGTCCAGCGCATGGTTGAAGCCCGCGTAGCTGGCCCCGCCGACCGGCGGGCGGACGATGTTGGGAACGACGACGCAGCGGGTCCGGCCGGCGATCCGCAGCACCGCCGCGACCGAGTCGCGAAACAGGCTCACCTGATGGGGATCGTTGTTGGTGCCGAGCGCGAACACGATCACCGCCGGCAGCGCGCCGCGATTGCGGACGATCGCGACGCCCTCGTCGAGGAAGCGCGAGGTGGAGACGGACTGACTCACCTTCCAGCCCCGCAGCGCGCCGGGCAGGTACGGCTGCGTGCCCTCGCCGAGCGAGTCGCCGATCGAGAACACCGCCCGCTCACGCACGACGAGCTTGTCGCGGTCGACGGCGCGGCCGTTGACGAAGTAGGCGAGCTTGTACTTGCCGGAGCCGTCGATGTCGAAGCGGGTGCGCGACAGCTGGCCCGGCTTGCGGGTGCGTCGGTCGTGACAGCGCTGGCGGTCGCCGGTCTTGCGGGCGCAGACCTTGTACGGGACCCGGCCCTTGTCGAACGCCCGGAAGGCGGCAACCGGGTGATCGCCCTCGAAGCAGAAGGCCGCCGCGTGCTTTGCCTTCGCGCCGCACGAGGTGTAGGCGCGGAAGTGGGCAGCGCTCGCCGGGGCCGCCGCGATCAGCGACGCGGCGACGATCAGTGCGAGCAGTCCCTTCCCGCGCATCGGCGGAATTCAAGCGAAATATGCTGCGGCGATGCTGAAGAAGCTGTTCGGGATCGGCGGCGAGGAACTCGCCCGGATCCAGATTCCCGGCGAGACCACCGTCGAGCTCGCGGCCGGAACCGTGAAGCTGCGGTACGAGCAGCGCCGCGAGACGGTCCAGAAGCAGGCCTACGGTGCCCCTGAGCTCGAGATCACGGTGACCCCTGCCGGCGGCGGCGAGGCGCTCGAGCTGCGCCCGCCACGGATGCAGAGCGGGTCGAGCGGGGGCAAGCTGCTGAAGGTGGCGCTGGGCGCGGTCGAGGTCGCCGAGCCCGGTCCCCACCGGATCAGCGTCGGCCCGGCTGTGGAGCGACCGGAGCCGGTTCTGGTCCTGCTCGGCTGATCCGCGCGGCCCCGGCGAAGCCGGCCAGCGTGACCGCGAACAGCGCCGCGATCAGCCCGTAGGCCGCGGCGTCGCTGGTCGCGTCCGCCAGCCCGGCGAGCGTCGAGCCGCCGACCACCTGCCCGCCGGCCCAGGCGAGGCTGACGAGGGCGCTGGCGAAGGCGAGATCGAGGCCGGCGGCCTCGGCGTTGTCGGAAAGCAGCGCCATCGCCGGGGTCCAGATCAGGCTCATCGCGAGGACGACGGCGACCAGCGCGACCGCGACCAGAACCGCGGTGCTCGGGAACGGGCAGGATCAGCGCGCACAGAGCGGCCGCGAGCAGGCCGGCCCGGATCGGCGCCGTCCGCCCGCGGCGGTCGGAGAGCCGGCCGATCACGGGCGCCGTGAATGCCTCGATCCCGGCCGCGATCAGGAACGCGGCGCCGATCGCCAGGCCGGTGGCGCCGAGTTCGTCCATCCGCAGGGGCACGAGGACGTTGAAGGTGCCGGCGAGGACCGCCGGCAGGGCGACCAGCCAGCCGGCGAAGACGACCGGGCGCGTGAACATCGCCGCCAGGACGGGGCGGATTCCGGGCATACCCGAGGCTGGCAGCCCGGGCGTCGCCAGCACCCGGACGGCGAGCGCGGCAGCGAGCGCGGCGACCGCGCAGAAGACGATCTCGGGACCGGTGACGGTCGCGATCCCACCGATCACCGGGCCGAGCAGGATGCCGAAGATCGCCGCCGCCAGGGCCGCGCCGATCATCTCCCCGCGGCGGTCCGCGGGAGCGGCGGTCATCAGCCAGGCCAGGCCGCCGGTCCACGCGCAGGCGCCGCCGACACCCTCGGCGAACCGCGCGACGTCGAGCACCACGGCGCTCTTCGCGAACGCGAACGCGACGCTCGAGACCGCGATCAGAGCGAGGCCGACGAGCATCGCCTGTCGCGATCCGATCCGCGCCGCGAGGAAGCCCGAGGGCAGCGCCGCGACCAGCGTACCCGCGGCATACGAGGCGCTCAGCACCCCGGCGGCGGTCTTCGACAGCCCGAGGTCGTCGGCGTACTCGGGCAGCAGCGGCGTGATCGCCGCGTAGAACATCGTGTCGAGCAGGATGACCGCGGCGACGAGCGGGAACAGGCGTCGCATCGGTCCAAGGTAGCCGGGCGGCTGCTAGGCGGCCGCGACGAGCTTGTCCGCGAGCTCGTCGGGGAGCCCGGCCTGCCGCACCTCGCGCGCGACCTGATCGGCCGGATACGGGATGCGCACGATCTCGACGTCGACGTCGACGCCGTCGCCGGTGGAGCTCAGCACCGCGAACCCCGCCCGGGGGTCGCCGTCCTTCGGCTTGCCCACGGACCCGCAGTTGACGAACCGGACGCCGCCGTACTCGTGCACCCAGGGCCTGTGCGTATGGCCGAACACCAGGACGTCGCAGTCGGCGTCCGCCGCGATCCGCTCGAACGTCTTCGCCGGCTTGTCCTCGAACAGGTACTCGTTGACCTTGCGCGGCGAGCCGTGCACGAGCCGCACGCGCCGGGCGCCGAGCTCGAAGCGAAGGTCGAACGGCAGCTCGCGCATGAACTCCTTCGACGCCGCGTCCGTGTGCTCCAGCGTCCAGTCGACCGAGAGCTGGCCGATCTCGCGGTCGTGGGTGGTCACGTAGGCGCAGCCGCAGTCCTCCTCGTCGCGCGCGATCGCCCAGTCATAGTTGCCGTAGATGGTCGGGATGCCCCGCTCCTCGATCCCCCGGCAGACCTCGTTGGGCCATGGCCCGTAGCCCACCAGGTCGCCGCCGCAGTACACCTGGTCGATGCCGTGGTCGTCGATCCACCGAAGGCTCGCCTCGAGGGCAGGCAGGTTCGCGTGGATGTCGGTGATCACCGCGACTCGGTCCATGCGACCCCTTGTTTACCGCGAATCACCTGATACGCGAACGCGCCGAGCGCCGCGCCCGCGACCGGCCCGACGACGTAGATCCAGAAGTCGGTCCACTCGCCGCTGGCCAGCGCCGGGCCGAACGACCGTGCCGGGTTCATCGAGGCGCCGGTGACCGGGCCGCCGAACAGCGCATCCAGGCCGACGGTCCCGCCGATCGCGATCGCCGCCGCGGCGCCGACCGCGCGCGTGTCGGTGGCGACGGAGATGATCACGAACATCAGGAAGGTCGTCAGGACGAGCTCGTAGACGAGCGCGCTGCCGACGCCGACGCTGGGGACGGTCGCGCCGAGGTCGGCCGGCTTGTCCGGCCAGATCGCGAGGAGCAGCAGCGCCGCGAGCGTGGCGCCGGCGACCTGCGCGCCGACGTAGGCGACCGCGTCGCGGGCCGGGAAGTGGCGGGTCAGCGTGAAGGCGACCGTCACCGCCGGGTTGATGTGCGCGCCGCACAGGTGGCCCGTCGCGTAGATCATCACCATGATGATCAGCCCGAAGACCAGCGAGACGCCCACGCTTCCCAGCGCGCCGCCGTAAACCTGGTTGGCGACGATCGCCCCGCAGCCCGCGAACACGAGCGCGAACGCGGCGATCCCCTCGGCGCCCGCGCGGCGCGCCAGGGAGAGCGAGCTATCCATCAGCCAAGCTCGACGGCCTCCCTGGCCTCGGCCAGCTCCGCGAGCAGCGCCTCGATCCGCCCCTGGATCTCGTCGCGGACTCCCCGCACGCCGTCGAGGTCGAGCTGGGCGGGGTCCGACACCTCCCAGTCCTCGTAGCGCTTGCCCGGATAGATCGGGCAGGCATCGCCGCAGCCCATCGTGATCACCACGTCCGCGGCCTTCACCACCTCGTCGGTCATCGGCTTCGGGAACTCCTTGGAGATGTCGATGTCGACCTCGCGCATCGCCTCGACCACGTTCGGGTTGATCCGCTCGGCCGGCTGCGAGCCCGCGGAGCGGACGTGGACCTTCCCGCCGGCGAGCTTGTCGAGCAGGCCCGCCGCCATCTGGCTGCGACCGGCGTTCTCCACGCAGACGAACAGGACCTCGGGCACGTCCTTGGCGATCGTGCCCTCGACCTGACCCAAGGCCCGCAGCCGCTCGCGCGCGAAGCGATGGACGAACAGGGGGACGAAGTTCTTCAGCCGGGCCGCCGGCAGGTCGCCGACCGATTCGGCCATGTAGCGCTCGACCGTCTCGGCCGAGAAGACACCGGCGAACTCGTCCTTGAGCCCTTCGAGCCCCTTCTCCAGGTGCGAACGGGTGATCACGTCGACGTCGAGCTCACGAAGTGTCGTTGCTGTCATCGGACCTCCACCTGCCCCGGTGGCTTCCCTCTCCCCTCACGTTGGCTCAGACTACTCCATTGACAAACGTGATTTCAATCGATATATGTATATAGATGGCTGTCGATCTGGAGCTGGCCCCGAAGCAGAAGCGCCCCAAGGGCGAGGTCTGCTGCGAGCCGGTCGTCTACCCCGACATCGAGCGCGAGCACGCCGAGCGGATGGCCGAGGTCGCCAAGGCGCTCGGCGACCCCGTGCGGATGCAGCTCGTCGACGTACTGCGAAAGCACGCCGGCAAGGTTTGCGTCTGCGAGCTGGTCCCCCTCTTCGACCTCTCCCAGCCGACCGTCTCCCACCACCTGAAGAAGCTCCGCGACGCCGGCCTCGTCGGGTCGGAGCGCAAGGGACTGTGGGCCTACTACTACGTCGAACCCGACGCATTGGAGGAACTGAGCGCATGGCTGAGCTAGAGACCGCCCGTCGCGAGACCGCGAGCTGCTGCTCGCCCGCGGCGCAGGAGACATGCTGCGAGCCGGCGGCGAAGTCCGAGTGCTGCGGCGACGCTCACGCCAGCGGCTGCGGATGCAGCGCGGGCACGATTGACGAGGGCGGCGACGTCCGCGAGGCCGTGCGCGAGCGCTACGCCGCCGCCGCGGTCGCGGCGAGCACTGGCGCGTCGGCGTGTTGCGGCGACGCCGCCGTGATCACCGACGAGCAGCGCGCCGCGTTCGGCGCCGGCCTGTACGGCGACGACGACCGCGACGCGCTTCCGGACGCGGCCCAGCTCGCCTCCTTGGGCTGCGGCAACCCGACCGCGGTCGCGGAGCTCCACGATGGCGAGACGGTCCTCGACCTCGGCTCCGGCGGGGGGATCGACGTGCTGCTCTCGGCGCGCCGCGTCGGCCCGACGGGCAACGCCTACGGCGTCGACATGACCGACGAGATGCTCGAGCTGGCGCGGCGCAACCAGCGCGAGGCCGGCGTCGAGAACGTCGAGTTCCTCAAGGGCACGATCGAGGACGTCCCGCTCGCCGACGACTCGGTCGACGTGGTGATCTCCAACTGCGTGATCAACCTCTCCGGCGACAAGCCGGCCGTCTTTCGCGAGGCGGCGCGGGTGCTGCGGCCCGGCGGGCGCTTCGCCGTCTCCGACATCGTCGCCGACCCGGACATGGACGAGGCGACGCGCCGCGACATGCAGCAGTGGACGGGGTGCATCGCCGGCGCCCTCACCGCCGAGGAGTTCCGCAACGAGCTCGAGGCGGCCGGGTTCGAAGGGGTCGAGATCACCGAGACCCATCGCGTCCACGACCAGGCCGCGTCGGCGATCATCCGCGCCCGGGTACCCGCGTGACGACGACCGAGATCCAGCTCAACGACCCGCAGACGCTGTACCGGCGCTGGGAGGACTCGCAGTGGAACCCGTTCGAGATCGACCTGACCCGCGACCGCGAGCAGTGGGCGGAGCTCGACGAGTCAGACCGCGACCTCGTGTACTTCGCGCTCTCCTCGCTGATGGTCGCGGAGGAGCGGATCACCACGAAGTTCTCCGGCCTGGTGGGCGCCCACGGATCGGAGGAGGAGGCGACGTTCCTGTCGACCCAGCAGGTCGACGAGGCCCGCCACATGCAGTTCTACGCCCGGTTTCGCGACGAGGTGATCGCCGAGCCCGCCGTGATCGCGGCGCACGTCGAGAAGGCGCGCGAGCAGGTCTCCCCCGCCTTCCGCAAGCTCTTCGACGAGGCGCTGGTCGAGGCGCATGAGCGACTCGTGGCCGCTCCGGGCGACCTGGAGGCCAAGGTCCGGTTCATCACGCTCTACCACCTGATCCTGGAGAGCACGCTCGGGCTGACCACGTTCAGGTTCATCACCCAGTACCTCGAGCGCGAGGGCCTGCTGCCCGGATTCGTCGAGGGCTACTCGATGATCCACCACGACGAGACCCGCCACATCGGCTACGGCGTCTGGTTCCTGCGCGAATCCGTCCGCCGCAGCGATGAGGCGGCCGAGACGATCCGCGACACCCTCCGCGAGCTGCTGCCGGCCGTGGCCGAGTCGCTGACCCCGCCGGACACGGGGTCCGACACCGACTTCGACGCGCTGGGGGTGAGCACGGACGAGCTCCGCGAGTTCGCCCTCAACGGGCTCACCCGCAGGCTCGAGATCATCGGCGCGCCGCTCTAGGGCTCAGGGACAGCTGATCTTCGTGTCTCCGGCGTCGGCGGCGCAGGTGTCGGCGCCGGCGCCCCCGTCGGCCGTGTCGTTGGCACCGATCCCGTCGACGACGTTGAGCGTGTCGGCGCCGCCGCGGCCCAGCAACACGTTGGCCAGGGTCGAGCCGGTGGTCGTCAGCGTGTCGGCGGCCGCGCCGCCGATCACGTTCTCGACGTCGCTTCTGACGTTGTCGCCCTCGGCGGTGGCGCCGTCGTTGGCGGTGTTGTTGAGCGAGACCTTGACGACGGTGGTGCGGGCGCCGTAGTTGGCGGTGTCGATCTGGGTGCCGCCGAGCAGGATGTCGGCCCCGCTGGGGGCCGATCCCTCCCCGAACGTGTCGTCTCCGGCGTCGCCGCGGATGGTGTCGGCCCCGTCGCCGCCGGTGAGGGTGTCGTTGGCGCCGCCGCCGCAGATCTTGTCGTTGGCGCCGAGGCCCCTGATCGTGTCGGGGCCGCCGAGACCGGAGATCACGTCGACCCCGGCGGTGCCCGTCAGGGTGTCGGGGCCGTTGGTTCCGGGGATCGTGACCGCCGATCCCAGGCAGGGCGGCGGCGGGACCGTGCAGTTGAGCGTGCCGGCGCGCAGCGCGTGCCCGTCGGTGGCGCCGTCCTCGACCCAGATGACCGGCTTGAGGCCGCTGGCGCACTCCGCCTGAGGCGTGATGGCGAGGCCCTCGTTGTTGAGGTTGGCCATATCGGCGGGACGGTCGTAGCTGTGCGTCACGACGAACTTTCCGTCATCCACACCCGATTGCGCGATGTCCAGGGTCGTGTGCTGGCCGCTGCAGTTGTTGTCGCACATCGCCCACAGGTGGCCGGTCTGGGCCTCGAACTCCAATCCCATGACCTGCGCGAGTCCGCTCCCCATGCTTGCGATGCGCGTGAAGGTGTCCGCTGTCTGGTTGAGCGCGTAGGCGATGATCCTGCCGTCCTGCTCGACGCCCACGAAGAACAGGCCGGAGCCGTGGTTGGGATAGGTCGCCGGGTTGTACGCCGCAGCCGCGGTCTCGTCGAAGAAGCCCTTCGTGACGAGGAAGTCGTCCGGGATCCACGTAATCGATTCCAGGCCCGCGTTCGCCCCCAGTCCCGGCAGGCCTGCGGTCAGGTTCCAGTCCCGGGTCGCGTTGAGGGTGGTCGCCGCGCCCGAGACGTCGTAGCGCAAGACCGCGGGACGGCTGGGGCCGGCGCCGTCGCGCTCCGTGGCCACGAATACCCCGTTCGGGTCGTCGGTGGCCAACGTCACGCCTTCGGCGTCCGGGGCGCCCGTCCCGGCGGGGTAGCGGAGTGCCTTGCCGTTGTGCCAGCCGTCGAACGTGTACGGCGTCCAGTTCGTGCCGTCCCAGATCAGCCGGTAGAGGAGCGGGGGACCGTTTTTCACCGCCCAGAGGACACCCGGAGAGCTGGTGCCGGAGGGTTGATAGGCGAGCCCGCTGAGGTTCTGCCCGAACACGTCGGGCGCGTCGACGAACGAGACCCCGGTCCCTCCGGGCCAGACCTCCGCGGACGCGGGCGTTGCGGCCACGAGCAGCGGGACGGTGATGGCGATGGAGGCGACGAAAGCCCTGAGTGGGCGCATTGCGGCGTTCAGCGGGAGCTCCTTCTCTGGTGGACCGGGGCGGGGTTCCACCCTATCCCCCGCAGGGGCGCCGTCCAAATGCCGCCGGAACCGGGGCGCTGAGCCCAGGGGCCCGGCTAAGGTTGCGCCGGGGCCGGGACGCTGCGATGGATTCAGAACTTCTGAAGCAGATCTCGATCCCGGTGTTCACCGGGGTGATCGGCTACATCATCAACTGGACCGGGGTCTGGATGCTGTTTCACCCGATCCACTTCCACGGGTGGAGGATCCCCGGCCTTGCCGCCGTCGCCCAGCTCCTCCCGCGCCGGCTGCAGGAGGTCCCGGGGATCATGCACGGCGGCGTCGGCTGGCAGGGCATCGTCCCGAACCGGGCGGCGAAGATGGGCTCGATCGCGGTCGACAAGGGGATCGCGAAGCTAGGGACGGCGAGCGAGTTCTACCAGCAGCTCGACCCCGAGGCGATCGCCGAACACGTCGTCAACGCCGCCCAGCAGGACATCCGCGGCGTCGTGGAGGGGATCATGGAGCGCGAGCACCCGCAGCTCTGGAACGACCTGCCGCCGCGCGTTCGCGAGGGGGTGCACACGCGAGTGCAGGAGCAGCTTCCGGAGATCGTCGACGAGATCATCACCGGCGAGGTGGCCGAGAACATCGACCAGGTCCTCGACCCGAAGCTCATGGTGATCCGCCACCTCGAGGCCCACCCCGAGCTCGCCAATCGCGTCTTCGAGGACGTCGGCAAGCGCGAGCTGCGACTGATGATCAACTTCGGCTTCATCTTCGGGTTCCTGCTCGGGATCCCGGTGATCTTCATCACCGAGGCCTTCCCGGTCTGGTGGGTGCTGCCGGTCTGCGGCGTCGTCGTCGGCTGGCTCACCAACCTGTTCGGAATGCAGCTGATCTTCGAACCGGTCGAGCCGCGCAAGATCGGCCCGTTCACGCTCCACGGCCTCTTCCTGCGCCGGCGCGAGCAGGTCGCCGACGTCTACGCCGGGATCATCGCCGAGGACATCGTCACCCTCGGGAACATCGGAGACCACCTCCTGTACGGGCCGCGCTCCGACCGCACCCGCCAGATGCTCGAGACCGCGCTCCGGCCGGCCGTCGACCGGGCCACGGGCCCGATGCGACCCGCGCTTCGGGTCGCGATGGGCACCCGTGAGTACGACACGATCCGCGACTCGGTCGCCGCGGAGTCCGTCGAGTCGACGGTGGTCCCGTTCAAGGACCCCGAGTTCAACGCCCAGCAGGCATCGAAGATGCGCGAGCTGCTGGCGGGAAGGATGCGCGATCTTCCCTACCCCGACTTCGTCGAGCTGCTGCGCTCGGCGATCAAGGAGGATGAGTGGATGCTCTACGCACACGGAGCCGTGCTCGGATTCGGTGCCGGCCTCCTGCACCTGGCGATCTTCGGGGTCTGAGACGCGATGGCGGACGAGACCAGACACGACCACGGCGACGGTCGGCGCGACTCGCTCGAGGCGCTCACGCGGCTCGGCGGCGGGGCGTGGTGGCAGACGGCCCGCTGGTCGGTGGGCACGTCGCTGAAGCTGGGCTCGCGGTTAGTCGGCGTCGTGGACCCGGAGCACCGGGTCGCCCGAGCCGTCTCGGACCTGCTCGGTGACCCGGACTGGCTCGGCGGGACCAAGCCCGCACCGCCGCCGTCGCTGCGCGAGCGCGGCCAGCTGCTGCTGACGGAGTCGGCCGACGTCAACTACGAGCAGGGCTCGCACCCGGCCTACGCGCGGATCCTCGCCGACCTCGCCCCCGACGAGGCCAGGATCCTGCGGCTGATCGCACAGCGCGGCCCGCAGCCGGCGGTCGACGTGCGCGCCGGCTTCGCCTTCGTGCCCGGCTCGCGACTCGTCGCGCAGGGCTTCTCCATGATCGGCGCGGAGGCCGGCTGTCGGTTCGTCGACCAGGTTCCGGCCTACCTATCGAACCTCAACCGCCTCGGGCTGATCTGGTTCTCGCGCGAGGCGGTGCGCGACCGCGAGCGCTACCAGGTGCTGGAGGTGCAGCCCGAGGTCATGGAGGCGCTCAAGCAGGCGGGCAGGTTCTCGCACGTCGTCCGCCGCAGCCTCCAGATGACGCCGCTGGGCGAGGACTTCTGCGAGGTCGCGCTGCCGCTCGATACGGCCGAGTTCGCGGCCCTTGGGCGGGCGTCGGCTCCGGACCGATCCGCCGAGGACCCCGCCTGAACGGCTGTCGGGAGCGGTGAGCGTCCCTGAGTACCGCCTATACGCGGAGCTGGGGGACGTTCGGCTCGCGCCTACCGCCCCGGGTGCGGCTGCGCGGAACCACGGGCGCTCGCGAGAACCTCGTTCGCGGCGATCCGCCCGTTGAGCGCGATCACCGAGCCGCCCGGGTGCGTCGCGGCGCCGCACAGGTAGAGGCCCGCGACCGGCGTTCGCGCCTCGAAGCCGGCGGTCCCACATCTGCGCCGGCAGCGCCTGGCCCTGGAAGATGTGGCCGCCGGAGAGCCCGATCCGCTTCTCGATGTCGGGCGGACCGAGCACCTGGACTTCGAGCACGCAGTCGCGCACGTTCGGCGCGTGAGCCTGGATCGCGTCGAGGATCAGGTCGGCGATCTCGTCACGCCGCGTATTCCAGTTCCCGTCGGCCAGTTCGTATGGGGCGTATTGGGCGAAGACGCTCATCACGTGGTGGCCCGGCGGCGCCACGGAGGGGTCGTAGGCCGACTGGAAGTAGAGCTCGCAGAACCCGAACCCCGGCTTGCCGCTTCGCGCCGCCTCGCAGGCCGCCTGCTGCTTGTCGATCGAGGGTGAGATGCAGACCATCGCGCGGTAGGGGTCGAGGTCGCGGGCAGCCTTGAACTCCGGCACCGCGCTCATCGACACGTTCAGCTTCACGACCGGAGAGCTCACGTCCCACTGCTCGAGCTTGCGACGATAGGCGGCGGGAACCGCCCCGTCGGCGTCGGCGAGCATCGCCAGCAGCCGCTTCGGGTCGGCGTTGCAGACGACGACGGGGGCCCGGATCGCCTCGCCGCACTCCAGCTCGACGCCCTCGCCCGGGATCACCCGCGCGACCGGGACGCCCGCCGCGAGTTGCGCCCCCGCTTCGAGCGCCGCCTCGGCGATCGAGAACGAGACCCGTCCCATCCCTCCCTCGACGTAGCCCCAGACCGCACCGAGCCCGAGCAGGTCGCCCTGGTGGTGCATGAGCCGGATCGACGACGTGCCCCGGTCGCGCGGTCCGGCGAAAGTGCCGATCAGCCCCTGGGGCGCAAGCGCGTTCTTGAGCCGCTCGTCCTCGATGAAGCGGTCGAGCGTCGCGACGATCGACTCCTCGAAGGCGATCGAGACGAGCTTCGGGTCGCCGCCCAGAGCCGCCTCGAGCTCGCCGCGGCTCGGCGACGGAACCTGCCAGGTGTCGCCGGCCGGCCCGGCGCGCAGCAGCCGGCGGATCCGGTCGAAGACGGCCTCGTAGGCGGCGACGCCCTCGATGTCGCGCTCGGCGAAGCCCTGCTCGCGCAGGTGGGCGGCGGTCCGCCCGCCGTCGATGAAGCCTGCGTAGGAGCCGCCGCCGGCCAGCGGGCACCAGAGGTTGGGGTCGGCGGGGATCGCGCGGTAGCCGTGGCGCTCGAGCTCGAGCTCGGCGATCACCACCTGGTCGAGCAGGCCGACCACGTAGGCGCAGGGGCTGACCACGAACCGCTCGTCTTCGAACGGGCGCTCGAGGGTGCACGCGCCCCCGAGCCGCTCGGCGGCCTCGAGTACCAGGACGCGTTTGCCGGCGCGGGCAAGGTAGGCGGCGGCGGTGAGCCCGTTGTGGCCGCCCCCGACGACGATCGCGTCCCATTCGCGGCGCGCGAGCTCGGCTACCGGCGCCGGCAGCCCGACCCGGCCCATCGACGCCGCGACCTGGCCGGCGCTCACCCGCTGAGGTACGAGACGCCCGTGAGCTCCTCGGAGACCTCCCAGAGGCGGCGTCCGGTCTCCTCGTCGCGGGCGCGCGAGACCGGCTGCACCTCCGTCGGCGCGCCGCGCGCCTGCTGGAAACCGTTGGGGCCGAAGAACTGGCCGCCCTGGACACCCGGGGCGGTGGCGGCGAACAGCTGCGGCAGGGCGCCGCGGTCGGCGCTCTGGGCGAGCAGCAGGTTGGTCACGCGCAGGAAGGCGGACATCGGGAACCCGGGCCCGGAGGTCTGGAGGTTGGTGGCGGAGTAGCCGGGGTGGGCGAGCAGGCTGATCACGGGCAGGCCGGCGGCGCGCAGCCGGCGGTCGAGCTCGAGGCCGAAGACCGCGTTTGCGAACTTCGAGCGCTGGTAGGCGGGCCGCGGCGAGTAGGAGTTCTCATAGGGGAGGTCGTCGAAGTCGATCTTCCCCGGGCGGTGCTCGAGGCTGGAGACGGTGACGACCCGCGACGCGTCGCCCGCGGCGAGCGCGTCGAGCAGCAGGCCGGTGAGCGCGAAGTGGCCGAGGTGGTTGGTGCCGAGCTGGAGCTCGAAGCCGTCGGCGGTCTCGCGCCTCGGGGTCATCATCACCCCCGCGTTGTTGACCAGGACGTCGATCCGCGGATGGTCGGCGGCGACCCCGGCAGCGAACCCGCGCACCGATTCGAGGCTGGCCAGGTCGAGGTCGCGGAACTCGACCTCCGCGCCCTGGTCGGCGATCTCCTCCCTCGCGGCCTCGCCCTTGGCGGGATCGCGCGCGGTCCCGATCACGGTGGCGCCCGCGGCGGCGAGCTGACGCGCAGTGACCACCCCCAGACCGCTGTTGGCGCCGGTGACCACCGCCACGCGGCCGCTCTGGTCGGGGATCTGCGCTTCCGTCCAATCGCCCATGGGCATAGGATCTTCGCGCATTCACGCCCCCCAGCGGAGGTAGCCCCGTCGTGTCGAAGATCCGCATCATCAGCCTGCTCGTCGCCGCGCTCGCGCTGGCCGCCACCCTCGCCGCCTGCGGCGACGACGACGGGGACGAAACCACGGCCGCCTCCAGCGAGGTCTCGCTGTCCGACTGCACCCCCGACACGCTCGAGACGCGGACCTCGGGCACGCTGACGGTTGCCACCGACAAGCCCGCCTTCCCGCCCTACTTCGAGGACAACGACCCGACCAACGGCAAGGGCTTCGAGAGCGCCGTCGCCTATGCGATCGCCGACCAGCTCGGCTTCGACGCGACCGCCGTCAAGTGGACGGTCGTCCCGTTCAACGCCTCCTACGCGCCCGGGCCGAAGGACTTCGACTTCGACGTCAACCAGATCTCGATCACGCCGAAGCGCGCCGAGCAGGTCGACTTCTCCGTCCCGTACTACGAGGCCGAGCAGGCCGTGGTCGTGAAGAAGGGATCGGACCTGGAGGGCGCGACCTCGCTGGCCGAGCTCCAGGACGCCGATATCGGGGTCCAGATCGGCACCACCAGTCTCGACGCGGTCAACGAGGTGATCCAGCCCAGCTCCGAGCCGCAGGTGTTCGACACGTCCAACGACGTCGTCAGCGCGCTCAAGAACGATCAGGTGGACGCGATCGTCGTCGACGTCCCGACCGCCTTCTACCTGACCGCGGTCCAGATCCCGGAGGCGGCGACGATCGGCCAGTTCGCGGCGCCGGGCGGCGACGAGTGGGGCGCCCTGCTGGAGAAGGACTCGCCGCTGACCGATTGCGTCTCGGCGGCGATCACGGCCCTGAACGAATCCGGGGAGCTGCCGGCGATCGAGAAGCAGTGGATGAGCGACGTCACCAAGGCTCCCGTCCTCCAGTAGCTCCGGGCAACAGCTGATGGCCGACCGCCGCGCGGAGCGAGCGGCGGCGCAGCGCGCCAGGGCACTGCGCGGGCAGGCCATCGCGGCGGTCTCATCGGTCGTCGTCCTCGGGGGAATCGCGGTCCTGATCCTGACCAGCCCCGGCTGGCCGGAGGTCCGCGACACGTTCTTCAACGTCGACGTCTTCCGCGAGTCCTTCCCGGACATCGCCGAGGCGTTCTGGCTCGACATCCGCGTCTTCTGCATCGTCGAGGCCTGCGTCCTGATCCTGGCCCTCGGCCTGGCGCTGTTGCGCACCTCCGCGGCGCCGGCGCTGTTCCCGCTGCGAATCCTGGCCGTCGTCTACACCGACGTCTTTCGCGGCATCCCGGTGATCCTGCTCGTCTACCTGGTCGGGTTCGGGATCCCGGCGCTCGACCTCGAGGGGCTGCCGTCGGAGCCGGTGGTGCTGGGCGGGATCGCGCTAACGCTCTCCTACACCGCGTACGTCAGCGAGGTCTACCGCGCCGGGCTGCGCTCCGTGCACCGCGGGCAGCGCGACGCGGCCCTGGCGATCGGGCTCACCGAGCGCCAGGCGACGCGCCACGTGATCCTGCCGCAGGCCGTGCGCCGGGTCGGGCCCCCGCTGCTCAACGACTTCATCGCCCTGCAGAAGGACGTCGCGCTGATCGCGATCATCGGCGTCACCGGCGAGGCGTTCCGCGAGGCGCAGATCCAGACCGCGGCGGACTTCAACTACACGCCGCTGATCGCCGCGGCGCTGCTCTACCTGGCGGTGACCGTGCCACTGGCGAGGCTGCTCGACCGCTGGGGCTACACGGAGGCAGCGAAGTGAGCGCGACGCCCGTCCTCGAGTTCAAGGGCGTGACCAAGGCGTTCGGCGAGCGCGAGGTCCTGCACGGGATCGACCTCGCGATTCACGAGCACCAGGCGGTTGCGGTGATCGGCGCCTCGGGCTCGGGCAAGTCGACCCTGCTGCGCTGCGCCGACCTGCTCGAGGAGATCGACGACGGCGACATCTTCCTCGACGGTGAGGTGATCACCGACCCGTCCGTCGACGCGGTCGCGGTTCGGCGCCGGCTCGGGCTCGTCTTCCAGGCCTACAACCTGTTCCCGCACATGACCGTGCTCGAGAACGTCGTCCTCGGGACCGTGCGGGCCCACGGGGTCGACCGCCGGATCGCGGAGGCCGAGGCCCGGGCACAGCTGAAGCGGCTCGGGCTGGAGGGCCGCGAGGACGACCGGCCCGACGAGCTTTCCGGCGGCCAGCAGCAGCGGGTGGCGCTGGCGCGTGCGTTCGCGGCACGCCCGCGGGCCATGCTGCTGGACGAGGTCACCTCGGCGCTGGACCCGGAGCTGGTCGGCGAGGTGCTCGCGACCGTCCGGGCGCTGAAGTCAGAGGGCGTGACGATGCTGATCGCGACCCACGAGATGAGCTTCGCCCGCGAGGTGGCCGACACGGTCTGCTTCCTGCACGAGGGGCGGCTGCTCGAGGTCGGGCCCCCCGAGCAGGTCCTGGTCGCGCCCCGCGAGGCCGAGACGCAGCGCTTCCTGCGCCGCCTGCTCGAGGCGGGGCGAGCGTAGACTTTCACCTATGTCGGAGGCTGTCGAGGACGCACCGGCGAGGGGTGAGGCTGTGAGGCGGTCCCGACTGCGACGGGACGGCCAACGACCGCCCGCCGAGAACCTGCAGGAGACAATCTCGCTGTCGAAGCGGCTATTCGAACTCCGCGATGCCCTGCGACGGGCACAGTGAGTGCGCCTTCTTTCGACGACCTACTCGGCCACCTCGCCGACGCCGAGGTCCGGTCGATCGTGGTCGGCGGACTGGCGCTAGGTGCCTGGGGCGTGATCCGCGGAACGAAGGACTGCGACATCGTGCCGGATCCTGAGCCGGGAAACCTCGAGCGCCTCGCGGCGGCAGTCGTCGAGGTGGGCGGCCGAGTTTTGCTGGCTGAGTCGGTGCTGGGTTCCGAGCAGTCGATCGCCGCTCTGCTGAAAAAGGGTGAGCGAGCGCTGATCTCCACCGACCTGGGCGACCTCGATGTCGTCCAGGGGCTCGACGGCGTGCCCGCCTATGAGCAGTTGCGACAGGGCGCGATCCGGGTCGAAATCGCAGGCCACGAGGTTGCGATCTGCGCACTCGACGATCTCCGCGCGATGAAGCGGGCGGCGGGACGTCCGCGGGACCTGGTGGACCTAGATGACCTCGACGCCGCCCACCCCGCGCCCAGTGACGGTGCCCACGATGGTTGAGCGGGCCGAATGGGGACCGGAGATCAAGACGCTCGGCGAGGCGATACGCGAGTTCGCCAAGCGCCACTCACCGTGGATGATCCTCGGCGCGGTCGCGTTGCTGGTCGCGATCCGGATCCTGATCGACCAGCCGCTGACCTGGCGCGACGCGGTCGCGGTGGGCGCGATGCTCGTCGTCTACCCGTTCGGGGAGTGGGCGATCCACGTCTACCTGCTGCACGCAAAGCCGATCAAGCGGCGTGGGCGCACTTACGTACTGCCGACCACGCGCGAGCACGGCGTCCACCACCGCGAGCCGAACAACCTGATGCAGCTCCTGCTCTACCCGAAGCAGCTCGCCCAGCTGCTGCTGATCGCCGTCCCGGTCGTGGTCCTGGTGCTCGGGGTGCCGATCGGCCTGGCCGCGGGAGGGGTGTCCTGGGCAGCCCTTCTCAGCGGCGCGATCGCCGGCTACGTCCTGGTCGGCGTCTACGAGTGGACGCACTACCTGATCCACACCGCATACGTGCCGCGCTCGCGCGCCTACCGCTCGATCTGGCGCAACCATCGGCTGCACCACTTCAAGAACGAGCACTACTGGCACGGGATCACGAACACGATCGCCGACCACGCGCTCGGCACGTTCCCCGACCACCGCGAGATCCCCCGCTCGCCGACGGCACGCACGCTCGATCCCGGGCCATGAGGATCGGGGCGTCGATCGAGATCGCGCGCCCGGCGGAAGAGGTCTGGGCGCTGATCGCCGATCCCCGAAACGACCCCCAGTGGTGCGACCACGTGATCTCCGTCGAGCAGGTCGCCGGCGACGGGCCGGAGCTTGATGCACGCTACGACGTCGTCCACCGGCCGATCCGCCTCCGCGGGCCGAAGTCGCTCTCGATGGCGGTGACCGAATACGAACCACCTCGCCGGATGGGTCTCCGCGAGGAGGACGACGACGCGATCTTCGAGGTCACCTACGAGCTCGCCAAGTCCGGAGCCGGGACCAGACTCACCCAAACTGACGACATCGAGTGGAAGATCCCGTTTCCCGGTCCCCAGATCGGACGGCTGTGGGTCAACCGGGGGATCCGCTACCAGCTCGCCGCGCTCAAGCGCGTCCTCGAGGCTTGAGCTAGGCGGCCGCGGCCTGCGACGGCAGCGTCGCCCGGCCGCTCGCGACCAGCTCCTGCTCCGTCCGGGCGACCATCTCGAAGGACGCGGTGTTGCCGCCGCGCCGCACCCGCTTCGGGGTCACCGGGCGCGCGCTGCGCAGGCCGCGGACGACCGAGCGGAAGGCGGCCTCCTGGAGCGGACCCCAGTCGACGCCGAACAGCTCGCGCACGTGCGGTGGCAGGGTTCCGGCGAGGACGAGATTGTGGACCCGCCGCGACGGATGCAGGTAGCGCGGCATCGGGATCTCGAAGGCGATCGCGAGCGCCACCTCGCGCGCCTCGTCGGTCAGGTGGAGCTCGCCGCCGCTCCAGATCGACTCCCAGTAGGAGCGGAAGCCCGCATAGCCGGTCGGCGCGGCCTCGCCCGGCATGCCGAACAGCTCGGCGAAGCGCACGTAGTCGCGCCAGAGCGCGTCCTTCTCGTCCTCGTCGAGCGGTCGGACCAGCGTCTCGTAGAAGACCTCGGCGGAGTCGGCGATCACCGCCACCGTCCACAGCATCAGCGGCGGGTCGAACGCGCTGTAGCTCGTTCCGGCGGGCCAGCGCCCGGCGCGCTCGGGGATCTCGCCGCGAACCTTCTGGTGCATGCGCTCGACCATCGCAAGCGCCTTGTCGGCCTCCGCCCGGGTGCCGAAGAAGATCGTCTCGAACACCTTCGCGGTGTGGGCGAGGCGCAGGAACGGGCGCGACGCCGACCGCGTGTTGGCCTGCGTGCCGATGAAGTTCACCGGATGAGCGGCGCCGAGCATCAGCGCCCGCTGTCCGTAGTTGAGGCCGACCGCGCGCTCGCCGTGGACGCGGCGAAGGACCGACTCGCCGGCGGGGAAGTAGCCCCTGTCGGGCGCTTGGCTCACGACCAGCGGATTATGACACCGCCCGATGTCAGCTTCCGAGCGAAACGGCGGGGCGATGAACGTCCGTAGAAAGCCCGCTTGCGCAGCGGCGCTCCGTGAGCGATGATGGAGGGGCAACGGATTGCGCATGGCTCACCCTCTTGATTCCTTTCGCCATGAATTGACCCGGCGACGTCTGGTCCAGCTCGGCGCCGGCGCCGGTGCCGCGCTCTATCTCGGGGGCTTCGAGCGGATCGGGTCGGCGGCGGCCACCACGGCCCCGGCGCCCCTACGACGCACGAGCTACATGACGCTCTCGGAGCGCCGCTTCCAGGTGAATGTGGACGGGACCACGCAACTGCTCGAGCTGGTCGCCGCCGAGGATCTTCCGGTCGCGGCCACGGTCCCCTCCCTCCGGGGGCTCGACGACGCCTTCGCGCTCGAGTTCACGGGCGACGCCGACGGCACGTTTGCGCAGGGCCCGCGCCAGCTGGTTCACCCCGAGCTGGGGACGTTCACCCTCTTCCTCGCTCCGGTCGAGCAGCCCACCGGGGCCCAGACCTACGAGGCGCTCATCGACCGGACCGTGAGGATCCCGGCGGTCGACGCCGAGGGTGTCCCCGCCCGCGTGCCCCTCGCACGGCGCCGGGAGGGCATCGTCAGGTACCGGCGCAGCGTGCGCCTGTCCCGCCTCCGGTGAGGCTCGACACCGCCACGGTCGAGGAATTCGCGCCGCTGGTGGGCGAGAGCTTCAGGCTCGACGCCGGCGAGGCGGGCGCGCTCGAGCTTCGGCTCACGGGAGCGATCCCGGCGCGAAACCCGGGGCCGGAGGGGGCCCGCCACCCGTTCACGCTCGAGTTCCTCGGCCCGCGCGAGCCCATCCTGCCGCAGAGCATCTACCGCATCGACCACGACCGGCTCGGCACGCTGGAGATCTTCATCGTCCCGGTCGGCAGCGATGAGTCGGGGACGGCCTACGAGGCCGTCTTCAGCTGAGCTCGCCCGGCGGGCGCTCCATCAGCACGTAGATGCCGTGCTCGCCCGCGGGGTGGAAGCCGAGCCGCTCATAGAGGGAACGAGCGGGGTTGACGGCCTCGACGTGAATCGAGAGCTTGCGCCCGCTCGCGTCGGCCTCGGCGATCAGGGAGCCCAGCAGCTCGGTCCCGATCCCCCGGCCGCGGAAGCCGGGGGCCAGGGCGATGTCCATGATCCGGATGTCGCTGGGCCCGCGGTGGACGTACAGCCTGCCGGCCCGCTCGCCGTCGACCTCGATCACGTCCAGCGTCGCGCCGGGGTAGTTCGCCCGGTAGTGCTCGTCCTGGGCGGCGAACTGGTGCTCGACGAACGCCCCCTTCGTCGCCTCGTCCCAGTCGACGAGCGCGAGCTCGTCGGCGCGGGTGCTCGCGTACAGGTCGACCAGGAACTCGCGGTCCGCCTCGACCGCCGGCCGCAGCCTCGCCAACGAGCGCTACCCGCGCGGCGGGAAGACGCCCTGCAGCGCGATGTTGAAATAGAACGTCAGGTACGGCTGCATGTTGTTGTGCGGGAGGTCGCCGCCGGCGGGCGCGAGGGCCGAAGGGCTCATCGTCGTCAGGTTCTGGTTCGTCGTGCTCTGATATGCGTTGCCGCCCGTGGAGCGCGCCAGCGAGACGTTCGGGGTCGGGGTCTGGATGTCACCGGCGAAGTTCGCCGCCTGCACCCCATGGCTGTGTGCCGGGATCTCGCTCTCGAGCAGGGTCACGGTCTCGGAGCCGCCGAGCTCGCCCTGGAAGCGCTCGCTCAGCCCGGGCCCCTGGCCGACGTTCATCGGCGCGCTGCCCTGCAGGTCGGGGAGGGCGAAGTTGCTCTTCCCGTCGCCCCCGTACATCGTTCCGAGCAGTGAGAACAACGCGGTGTTCTGAGAGAGCGGAAGCAGCTGCCCGTTGCACCAGGCCCAGCCGCTGGGGGCGAAGTTGAACGGGAAGATTCTGATTTCGGCGACGAAGGGGTCGGCCATGCGCGGTCTCCTAGGTCTCCCTCGGGAAGAGCCCGAACAGCGAGATGATGAAGTTGATGACGAGGTACGGCTGCAGGTTGGTGTGCGGCTGGGAGCCACCGGTCGGATTCACCATGTTGGCCGCCAGGGCAACGCTCGGGTTCGTCTCGCGGTACATGTCGAGCGTCGGGCTCGCGGCGAGCACGTGATCGGTCGGGGAGTTGGAGGTCCCGGCGCCGGGGTTGACGAGCAATGGGTGGGTGTGAGACGGGATCTGGTTGGTCGTTAGCGTTATCTCCTCGGCGCCCCCGGTCTCGGCGAGGATGAAGCCGTTGCCCTGGTGGATCGGGATCCGGGACTGCAGGTTGGGAAGCGCGAAGGTCTCCTCCCCGTCCCCGCCATACGTGGTGCCGATGAGCTGGAAGAGCGTCTCGTTCTCGGAGATCGGAAGCAGCTGGCCGTTGCATGACGCCCAGCCCGCCGGGCTGAAGTTTCCCGCGAACATCCTGATCTCACCGACGTAGGGCTGTGCCATCGCTAGACCTCCATCAGTTCGGGGACGGGAAGATGCCCTGGAGCGCGATGCAGAACGTCAGCGCCAGGAACGGCTGCATGTTGAGGTGCGCCTGGCTGCCGCCCACGGTCGTCACGGAGGGCTGAATCGTGATCAAGGAGGCCGCGGAGGCGTAGACGTTCGCCGCGGTGGCCAGCAGGGATCCCGAGGGGACGTTGCTGTTCCCGTCGGTCTGCGAGGCGTTGGCGGCGTGGATGTGATCCGGCATCTCGCTGCTCGAGAGCGTGTGAGCCTGCTCGCCGGCCCGCTCGCCGAGGGTGTGCCCGTTGCCGACGTGGATCGGGGTCCGCCCGCGGAGGTCGGGAAGTGCGAAGTTGACTCGCCCGTCTCCCCCGTAGGTGGTGCCGAGCAGCGAGAACAGCGCCTGGTTCTGGTTGATCGGAAGCAGCTGCCCGTTGCACATCGCCCAGCCCTTGGGGGCGAAGTTGAAGCTCATCAGCCGGAGCTCGCTCAGGAAGGGTTCAGCCATTCGACTCTCCCCTTGCCTCGATCACCGGCCTACGGCCCCACTGCCGGCGGCGCGGTCGGAAGCGTCGGCGAGTTGGGCTGGTCGCATGCGCCGTCCGCCTCGTTGCTCATGTTCTGGAGCCCGTCCTGCGCGAAGTTCGTGAAGCCGGTGTTGCGGCCGAGGAAGTAGTTCTGGCGGTCGGTCACGGTGGTGCCGGTGTAATTGGGAACCCGCATCGTCGAGTTCGCGAAGCGCAGGTCGAGCACGAAGTCAGCGATCGCGTCGTTGTTCACCGGCGGACTTGTCAGCGTGTTCGCCAGCGCCCCGGCGCCGCCGACGTTCGCGCACATGTTCAGGATGTCCGCGGCGCCCGAACCCGCCTGGAGCCAGATGCCGGCATCGGCCGCGACGCCGCCGGCTCCGTCGTTCTCCTCGTCACCGATCGTGTTGGCCTGCGCCGTCAGGTGCGTGCTCGCGTTCGTCGTCGTCTCCGAGGCGCGCATCCGCATGCCCGCCCCCTGCCAGCCAAAGATGTCGTTGTTGGTCATGACGATCTTGCTCGTGCCGTCGCTGGCCGACTTGAGCTGCATCCCGTCGCCGTCCGCAGAGCCCGACTGCTGCACGCCCGCCGTGCCGATGTCGTTGTTGCTGGCGGTCATGTCGGCGACCGTGCCCCCAGCCGAGCCCAAGGGGTTGAGGATGATGCCGCTCACCGACACGCCGGTGATCGTGTTGTTGCTGGCGTTCACGCGCGATGAGCCGTCGGTCGAGATGACTATGCCGCCGTCGGTCGCGGTCCCGGCCGTGCCGTCAATCGTGTTGCCGGTGAAGGTGTGGTCGGAGGTGACGGTCGTGGACACCGCGTCGGCGATCTGGAACGCGTCGCCCTTGTTGTTATCGAAGCGGTTCCCGGTGATGTTCGACCGGATCACGCCCGAGCCGCTCGCCCCGAGCTGCAGGCCGTCCTCGGTGCTCGCCGCGTTGAAGTCGTTGTCGTTGACCGTCAGGTGCAGCGCCGTGCTCAACGAGTTCGTGATCAGTGCGTTCCAGCCGCCGTCGTTGGCGACACCCGAGCCGATGACGTCGCTGTGGCGGATCGCGGTGATGCCGGTGACGTTCGAGTAGTCGAGCCCGTTGTCGGCGACCGCGTTGCCGTTGCTGTTGATGAAGGCGCGGTCGAGCAGGATGCCGTTGCTCACGCTCGTGGCGTCGATGCCGTGATCGGCGCTGTCTTGGACGCCGAGCCGCATGAACTCGGCGCCGCCGGCGAGGTTGTTCAGCACGACGCCGGTCTGGGTCGCGTTCTGGACGAAGCCGCCCGTGCAGCCCGCGGATCCGTCGCAGGTGCCGCTGCCGCTCGACGTGAGGAAGAGGCGGCCGTTGGCGTTCGTTGAGTTGTTCACGCGGATGCCGTTGATGCCGCCGCTCGTCGAGATCCGCTGGAAGGTCACATCGGCATCGGCGACGTCCGTGTCGGAGATGTTGAGGCCGCGGTTGCTCGCGCCGAGCGCCGTGGCGTCGATCGTGTTGCCGGTGCCGCTGACCTCGATCGTGCCGCTCGTCGCCGCCTCCAGGCCCTTGCCCGAGGTCGTGTCGATG
The DNA here is from genome assembly GCA_963811505.1 of uncultured Solirubrobacterales bacterium. GTDB lineage: Bacteria > Actinomycetota > Thermoleophilia > Solirubrobacterales > 70-9 > WHSW01. The sequence continues at coordinate 318,008 of CAWERC010000004.1, forward strand.
TCGAGTCCGCCGTTCGTCACGTTGAGCGTGTGGCCGTCGCTGTTGTTGAAGATCAGTCCGTCGGAGGCGCCGGTGTTGAGCTGCTTGGTGGCGTTGGAGATGGTGGTCGAGCCGCCCGTGTTCGAGCCCAGGTTGATGCCGCCGCCCGCATCGCTCGTGTCGCTGATCGGGCCGGAGAGGCTGACGGCGCCGCCGCTGCGCCCGGTGATGTCGATCGCGGTCGTGCCGTCGCCGTTGTCGAGGTCGCCCGGGTAGGTGATCGCGCCCGAGCCGCCGTTGAGATCGAAGGAGATCCCGTCAGCGCCGCCGATGTCTCCCGTGGCCGCGCTGAAGGTGCCGGTGCCGAGCCCGTCGAGGTTGATGCCGTCGGAGACCGAGTTGGTCGAGTCGACGTCGTCGAGGTCGAAGGTCGCGCCGGCGGTGTTTTGCACGTCGATCGCCGGGGCGCCGGTGGCGCGGAGATCGTCGGAGCCGGCCGCATCGGCGCTCACCGTGCCCCCGTTGACGATCTGGAGCGCTGGGGTGAGGCCCGAGGTCGTGGTCAGGTCGAGGTCGGTGCCGGTGCCGTCGCCGAGCGTCGTCGTGCCGGGGGTGCTGATCAGGGTGACGCCGCCGGCGTTGGAGTTGGTCGAGGTCAGGTCGTCGAAGGTCGACGTTCCCATGTTCGTGCTGGTCGCGGCGAGCGCCGCGCCGCCGTTCGAGCTGATCGAGATCTGCCCCGCGGGAGCGAAGTTGGCCGTGCCCGCGTTGTTGAGCTGGACCCCGGTGGCGCCGCCGGCCGTCTGCACGACCAGGTTCGAGGCGTTCCAGGTGCCGCTCGTCCCGCTCAGCTCCAGTCCGGGGTTGCTGCCCGCGGTCCCGTTGTCGACGATGTTCAGGTCGTCGAACGTGCCACTGCTGTCGCCCGCGCCGCCGAAGATCCCGCCGCCGGTGCCCTGCGGGTCGACGTTCAGGCCGCGGAGCTCGTTGCCGTCGTCGAGGTCGATCACGTCGGCGTTGTTGGCCGTCAGGGTCGGGTGGGCGCCCGGGTTGGCCGGGTGCAGGTTGTCGGCGGTGAGCCCACCGCCCTGGTCGGGATCGACGACCAGGCCCTCGTGCTCGCCGATCAGGCGCTCGCCCGAGTTCATCAGATAGCCGCCGGCGTCGTAGCCGGTGGAGGTGTTGTCGCCGTCGTAGACGAAGACGGTGTGGTTGGTGCCGGACGCCGTCTCCGCCTGGGCGAGCGTGTCGAAGGGCGCGACGGAGGTGCCGGAGTTGCCCGTGCCGTTGTTGGAGACGTACCAGACGCAGCCGGCGATCGCGATCGTGACGCGGCCGGTGTCGGTTCCTGCGGTCGGCGTGTTGCCGTCTGAAACCGTGTAGTCGAAGAAGTCAGACGTGTCGGTGCAGCTGGTCGTGGCCGAGGGCTGGTAGACGAAGTCGCCGTCGGACTCGATCGTCACCGAGCCGCCCGGGTCGTTGGTCGGGAACGTGCCCGGGGTGATCGTCAGCGGCCCGGGGCCGTCGACGTCGGAGTCGCCGGCGAGGATGTCGCCGCTGATCTCGGTGTGGGGGTTGGTCGGCGCCGACTTGTCGTCGTCGGGATCGTCGACCTGAAGCGTCGTGTTGCCGTGGGCCGAGTCGTTGCCGTTGAAGGTCTCGTCGTCGGCAACCGGGGCGTCGTTGACGCAGGTGACGTTCATGGTCACCGTGGCCGTCGAGCCTCCGGTCAGCGTGTAGTCGAAGGTGTCGGGGGTGGTGCCCGGCGGGCGGTTGCAGTAGTTGTCGTCGGGCTCATAGGTCAGGCGATTGCCGCCGGGGACCTCCCTGGCCACCGTCCCGTTTGCCGGATCGGTGAACGAGGTCACGTCGGACGGGCCGCCGTCTGGGTCGATGTCGTTGTGCTTGACCCCGATCCTCATCGCCGCGTCGTCCTCGATCCGCCTGCGGGTGTCGTCGACCGCGGTGGGCAGATCGTCGACGCACTTGACGTTGATGGTGACCGTGGCCGTCGAGCCGCCGGTCAGGGTGTAGTCGAAGGTATCGGGGGTGGTGCCGGGCGGGCGGTTGCAGTAGTCGTCGTCGGGCTCGTAGGTGAGTTGATTGCCGCCGCTGACCCTGGCCACCGTGCCGTTGGCCGGGTCGGTGAACGAGGTCACGTCAAAGGGACCGCCGTCGGCGTTCAGGTCGTTGGCCTTGACGTGCATCTGCTTCGGCGCTTCGTCCTCGGAGAGCAGACGGGTGTCGTCGACCGCGGTCGGCGGCTCGTCGGGTTCCCTGCCGGCGCCGGGAGCACCACCGTCGCCGCGCGACCCCGCGATCGCGAGCGCGGTCGAGGCGAGGGCGAGCGCTACGAGCGCGAACAGCGCAAGCCTGACGGTGACCGCTCTGCGGCCACCGCGCGGAATTGAGTGGCGCTTGATGTGAAGCCGTCCGTGGTTCGGAACCGGGGCCCCTGCTGAGCCCTCGACGTCCACTATCACACGTCGACGGCCCCGTGTCCACTGCGTTTTCTACGAACCGGGTACGGCGGAGGTGAGCGCCGCCGCGGCGATCGCCAGGGCGATTCGCGCCCGCGGCAGAACCGAGTCGACGGCGACGAACTCGTCCGGGTGGTGGGCGTGCCCGCCGCGCGGGCCGAGGCCGTCGACCGTGAGCGCGACGTGCTCTGCCATGTGGCTGGCGTCGCTGGCGCCGCCGCGGGCGCCGACCAGGAGTGGCTCGCCGAGCAGCTGCGCGGCCGGGCCGGCGAGCCGCTCGGTCACCAGCTCGCGACTGTCCATCCCCGGCCACTTGCGCACCAGCTCGGCCTCGAGCGCGACCTCGTCGAGCTCGGGCGGGACCGCCTCCAGCACGGACTGAAACGCGGCGAGCCGGTCGGCGCGCAGGTCGCAGCAGAGCTCGGCGCCGGCGGGCACGACGTTGAACGCTTCGCCCGCATGGAGGACGGTCGGGGTCGCGGTCAGATGGTCGGCGCCCGCGGGATCGCCGAGGGCGGCGACGCGACGCGCCACCTCGCCGACCGCGAGCAGGGCGTTGCGGCCCTTGTCCGGCGCCGAGCCGGAATGCGCCGCCACCCCCCGCCCGACGACCCTCAGCGTCGCCGCCGCCTTGCGCTTCGCGACGACCGCCTCCTCCCCGCCCGGCCCGAGCTGCCCGGCCTCGAAGCACAGACACGCGTCCCACGCCGCGAAGCGCGAGCCGTGGGCGAAGCCCCCGGTCCGCCACTCCTCATCGACGACGGTCAGCAGGCAGAGCTCCGCGAAACTCTCCGGGTTGGCGGCCAGCGCCCTCGTCACGCCGAGCGCGAGCGCGATCCCGCCCTTCATGTCGACCGAGCCCGAGCCGACGAGCTTGCCTTCGTGGCGCTCCAGCGGCCGGTGCTCGCCGTGGGCGACCACGGTGTCGAGGTGGCCGAGCAGGAGCAGCCGGCCGTCGCCGGTGCCCTTGATCGTCGCCAGCAGGTCGGGTGGGTAGCCGGGGGTCGAGCACGACGGACGTTCGATCTCGGCCTCGTCGGGGAGCAGCGCGGCGACCAGGGCGCAGAGCTCCTCCGCGCCGCTGGAGTCGCCGGAGGGAGACGAGATCGCGACGAGCGCGTCGAGCTCGCGCTCGAAGTGGTGGGCGATGCGGTCGGCGGCCGCGGCGACCCATTCAGCGTCCAGGGTCATGCGAGCTCGGGTATGTGGCGCGCGAGGTGCTCGGTGATCGTCCGCCGCACCCACGCCTGGGTGTCGGCGTCGGCCATCCGGTAGCGGCCGAGCAGCAGCTTCTGGTCTTCGAGCGGCAGCCCGGCGATCTCCCAGCGGACCGCGAGCCGCTCGAACAGCATCTCGGTGCGGCGATGCCACTCGTCCTCGGTCGAGGCCGCGGCTTTGCCCTGGCGCGAGCGCAGCTTGCGGATCGTCCCCGAGCTCAGCTCACCGCGCAGCGTGAGCACGTTGCCCTCGGCGTCGGTGTAGTCGAAGGTCTGCACCGGCTCGCGGTCGCGGCGCTTCTTCTGGCGTCTGGCCATGCCGGGATACTTTCACCGCGACCGCAACATCGACTCGACGGAAGGGGACCCAGTGGAAGCATCGGTCACGGACCCAGACGCTCGCGCCGTGGTGAAGAAGTTCTCGAGCCTCTGGTGGCTCTGGATCGTGTTCGGGATCGCCTGGGTGGTGATCGGGGTCGTCATCCTCCAGTTCGACCAGGCCTCGATCAACACGGTCGGGATCCTCGTCGGGGCGATGTTCCTCGCCACCGGGTTCCAGCAGTTCATGATCGCGGGCATGGTCGACCGAGGTCGGTGGCTGTACGGGATCTTCGGCGTGCTGTTCGTCGTCTCCGGAGTCATCTCCCTGATCAGCCCGGAGAACACGTTCGCCGCGCTCGCCGACATCCTCGGCTTCCTGTTCCTGATCGTCGGCGTGTTCTGGATCATCCAGGCGTTCGTCTCGCGCGAGATCAACGAGCTCTGGTGGCTCGGCTTGCTCAGCGGGATCCTGATGGTGATCCTCGCCTTCTGGACCGGCGGCCAGTTCTTCATCGAGAAGGCCTACGTGCTGCTCGTCTTCGCCGGCATCTGGGCCCTGCTGCAGGGGGTCACCGACCTCGTGCGCGCGTTCCAGATCCGCAAGCTCGGCGAGATGGTCTGAGCAAATAGGCTGCCTCGCGTGGAGGCAGCTCGCAAGGCCAAGAACAACGTCCATCTGACCGCGGAGGTCGGAGGTTCCGCCGACGCCGTGTTCACCTTCCTCACCGACCACTTCGGCGACCTCTGGCCGGGGCGCATGAAGGTGCTGGAGCCGGGCGACGATCCCGTCGAGCCGATGGGCCTCGGGATGGTGAGGCTGGTGAAGCCGGCCGGTTCGGCGGCGCTCGAGGAGCGGATCGTCACCCACGAGCGGCCGCGGCTGATCGAGTACACGGTGATCAACGACGCTCCGATCTCCAACCACCTCGGCCGCCTCGAGCTGACCCCGACGACCCAGGGGACGCGGCTCGACTACACGATCAGCTTCGACTACCGGCCCGCGTTCGCGGGACCGGTCGCCGCGGCCGTGTTGCGGACGACCTGGCGCCTAACCGGGGCGCGCCGGCTGCGCGCCGCGTTCTCCTAGGTGCGTACGGTCACCACGTTCCGAAGCTCGGCCAGGCGTAGAACCTCGCGCCGCTCAAGAACGGCTGGCAGGCCGCTGGCGTGTAGCAGACGCTGCTGCCGGCCGCCGGGTTGTACGCGGAGTTCAGCGCGTTTCCGATCGTGTGGGCGAGCTCAGACGCCTCGGCTGCCGACATGTCCGCGGTGCTCTCGTTCCATGCGAATCCGAGCCTCGTCGTCCCGCGCATCGCATAGACCTGGAGCCGGAGCAGTCGCTTCATCTGCGTGATGTCCAGTCTCGCGGTGTTCCCGTAGACCGGAGAACGCCAGAACGCGGTGGCGGTCGACGTATACGTCCTGCCGAGAAATGAACGCGCCGTCGCGACGTCACTCGGCGCGCCGGACGCGCGCGAGAGCCGAAGGGGATGCTCCAGGAACGCCCTGAGCTCCGATTCGAGCCTGGAAACCGACGAACCGGAAACGCAGAACGCACTGCAGTCGGAGTACGTCTCCTGCGCCCACCACCGCACGTGGTCCGACATGCTGGTCCAGAACGACCTGGCACCAAGCCACGACTTCAGGTTCGTCTTGTAGGTGGTGAGGTTGGAGGTGTTCGCGCCGAAATTGATCACGAACGCCGCTCCCTTCACGTCCGGCTGCGACCCGCCGAGGTGAAGGCCACCAACGAGGCCCCTCACGTTCAACCGGGTCTGATCGTTCGTCCGGATCGCGCTCGGGATCTCGTTGATCGCCCACGAATCTCCCGCCGCAAGGTCGTACTTGGCCGTGGCCATCCGTTGCCTGAACGTGACGCCCTTCGCGCTTGCGTCGGCGGAGCTCGTGGGATTCCAGCCGTGATAGTGAAACTCGGCGACGGCGTGGAAGTTCGGCCCATAGGCGCGAATGGCCTCTGCCGGAGTGGGCTTGGGCGGGAGCGGCTCGCACCCCTCGCCGCGCAGCCGCGTCAGGTTCTCGCTGCAGGCCGGGACCGTGATGTAGTACTGAACGCACGGATTGGCGTATGAGTCGAGTGCCTGAAGGAGCCGTCCGCGCCCCCGCGGCGCGTAGAACAGCACCTCGGCCGTGCGGGTGCAGGACGCGGCGGCGGGCGAGACCCCGGCGCGATCGTCCGAATCGGACGCCGACGAGGAGCCGGCTGCGCCGAGCCCGACGGCCGTCAGGGCAACAGCGGCCAGCGTGAAAAGAGTGGTCGAGGCCACGCGCCGGCGCTTGGGCGATCGCGGCGGGGCAGCTTGCTTGCTCATCGTTTCCCTTCCTTGGGATCTCCCCCTGTTGACCAGGCGAGGCTAACCGACCAGCTCGGCAGCGGTCAAGTGCGCCGCTCTCTTCCTAGCCGAGAAGCTTGTTCACGTTCACCGTGAGGGCCGGCGGGGGCAGCTCGGGGTGGTCGCGAAGCGCCGTCGCCGCCTCGACCGCGGCGCCGACCGCGACCGAGGTGAGCGCGGCGCCGACGCTGATCCGCTGCGCGCCGGCGGCCACGATTTCGGAGATCGAGAGTCCGTCCGGCAGCGCGAGCACGTTGACCGGCTTCGAGACTGCCGCGCAGACGGCCTCGACCTCCTCGACCGTGCGCAGGAACGGGGCGTAGAGGACGTCGGCACCGGCCTCCTCGAACGCACGCAATCGCGCGATCGTGTCGTCGAGGTCGGGGTTCCCACGCAGGTGGTTCTCGGCCCGGGCGGTGAGCGTGAACTCGAAATCGAGCGCCCGCGCAGCCTCGACGGCGGCCGCAACCCGCTCCGCGGCGAGGTTGGGGTCATAGAGCCCGTCCTGCGGATCGAAGTCCTCGATCGAGCCGCCGACCGCGCCCGCCTCGGCGGCGCGGGTGATCGCCTGGGCGGCATCGGCGGGCGCGGGTCCGTAGCCGTTCTCGAGGTCGGCGGAGACCGGCAGCGCAGTCGCGGCGTCGAGCGCCCGGATGTGGTCGCAGACCTCGTCGAGCGTGGCCTGACCATCGACGCGCCCAAGCGTGAACGCGAAGCCACCGCTCGTCGTCGCCAGGGCCTCGAAGCCCAGTGAGGCAAACGCCTTCGCGGAGCCCGCGTCCCACGGGTTCGGGATCACGAACGGGTCGCCCTCGTGCAACGCGCGAAATGCGGCGCCCTTCTCGGTCTGGGTGGGCTGATCGCTCATCTCTTTCCTTTCAACGATGCGGGGCTATCCTTTCGTGAGGACGACATACGGGGGCGAATTAGATTCGACGTGGATCCGTTCGTCTTGGTGTTGCGAGTCGAGGATCCCGGGTTGGCCTCGTAAAACTCTCCCGGGAACCAATCAAATGCGGACTCCAATCACGAGTTCGCCCTCGCTGCTTAGTCAGTGAGGGAGTCGCTCCGGGAAGCCCGCGTCCCGGGTCAGCGGCTTCAACAGCGGGCTCACTCATCGGGTAGCACCTTCGATCCGGTGGGGACATTCACAGGAAGGTATGGCTCCGGGGACGTGCCCCGAGGATCGACCTAACCGGAGCCGAGATCAGACTCCACGGGAACGCTCGTAGACGCATCAGGACAGGCTCCGCGGACACCGGTGCAATTCCGGTCGCCTCCATCACTTGGGCGCCTTTTGGGTCCATACGACTCATAAGGCGCCCATCTCGCCTCCGCGCGAAGCTCGACGAGCTCGGGCCCTAACCTCATGGGCATGGCAGAGCACGCCGAGGCGCAGGTGGCATCGCCCGCGTATGAGCCCATCCATCCCGGCTCCGGACGCGGGAGCTGGCGCGAGCGGCTGAAGCGCTACATCGGCCCCATCGCGGCCGGCGCGTTGCTGCTGGCGACGAAGCTGAAGGCGATCCTGCTGCTGTTGCCGAAGGTCAAGCTGCTGACCACCTCGGCGACGATGGTGGTTTCGATCGCCGCCTACGCGCTGCTCTGGGGCTGGCAGTTCGGGGTCGGCTTGGTGCTGTTGCTCTTCGTGCACGAGATGGGGCACGTGATCCAGCTGCGACGCGAGGGCATCGAGGCCTCGGCGCCGATGTTCATCCCCTTTCTCGGCGCCGTGGTCGCCGCGAAGTCGTTGGGCGACGACGCGGCCGCCGAGGCGCGGGTCGGGCTCGCCGGCCCGGGCACGGGTCCTGAGCCGGATGTTGGGCGTCTTTTCGATTTGTTCGATGAGGTAGCGCGACATGTCGCGCAGCGAGTCGCCGCGCACCGCGATGTGCACGTCCTTCGCGTAGCGCGCGAGATGCATGGCCGCCTGTCCGGCCGAGTTCCCCCCGCCGACCACGAGAACCCGCCGATCCCTGAACGCGGGCGCCTCGGTGCTGGCCGCCCCGTAGTACACGCCCTGCGCCGGTGTGAGCGGCCACGCCCTCCGCGGGATGCTCGCGGTACTCCATGCCGGTGGCGGCCAGCATCGTCCGCGTGATGATCTCCCGGCCGTCGCTGAGCGTCAGGTGCTTGTAGCCCCGTCGATCGACACGCCAGTCACCTCGACGCGGCACGAGGAACTCGGCGCCAAGGCGCTGTGCCTGCGTCACGGCGCGACGGGTCAGCTCGCTGCCGCTGACACCGGCCGGAAACCCGAGATAGTTCTCGATCTTGGAGCTGCTGCCCGCCTGTCCTCCGGGTGCGTGCCGCTCGAGCAGCAGGGTCCGCAGCCCCTCCGACGCGCCGTAGACCGCCGCCGCGAGGCCCGAAGGACCGGCGCCCGACGATCACCAGGTCGTAGAGTTGAGCGAGGCCGAGAGCGATCGGCCGAGGCGCTCGGCCACCTGCCGTGGCTCGGGGTTGCGCAGCGCGGAGCCGTCTTCGAAGAACAGCGCGGGAAGCTCGCCGGCGTCAATCCCGGCCGCTTCGAGCAGGCTGCGCGTGTCCGGCTCCCGCTCCACGTCGAGCCAGCGGTAGGGGATCGAGATTGCCCGCCAGGAAGTCCTTGATCGCGTGCGATCGGGGCGACCACTGGTGTCCCACCAGCCTCAGTCCCTTCGCTTCGGGAAGGTACTCGGCCTGCCAGGCGTCGAGCAGATCGTCGATCACCGGGAACAGGCATTCTTCCGGCGGATCCCACGGCTTCGAGAGGTAGTGATCGAGGTGGGCCACGTTGATGGCCTTGATGGCCGCCGTCGATGTCCGAGTACGCCGTCAGCAGCACGCGACGCGCCAGCGGGTACACCTCGCGCGACTGCGCGAGCACCTCGGTCCCTTGCATGCCCGGCATCCGCTGGTCGCTGATCAGGATGGCCAGCGAGTCGCCTCGCGCCTTCAGCTCACGGACGGTGGCGAGCGCCTCTTCACCCGACGACGCGCTGATGACCGTATAGGACTCGCGATAGCGCGAGCGGAGATCGCGGCGCACCGCCGCGAGCACCTGCGCGTCGTCGTCGACGACGAGGATGACGGGTTTGTTCACGACGTGGCTGCCGGCGCCCCGGCCTCGGCGATGCGGCAGCGACACGCGGAACTCGCGTCCGTCCGGGCGCCGACTCGAAGTCGATCTCGGCGTCGTTGTGGCGCGACCAGCCGCCGGACGATGTCGAGGCCCAGGCCGGTGCCCTTGCCGACCGGCTTGGTGGTGAAGAAGGGCTCGAAGATGCGCTCGCGAATCTCGGCGGGGATGCCGCGTCGCCGTTGTCGACCACCCGCACGACGACGCGTTGCCGCTCGCAGGCCGGCGGTCACCTCCACCCGGCCGGACTCCGGCACGGCGTCGAGCGCGTTGTCGATCAGATTCGCCCAGATCTGGTTGAGCTCGCCGACGAAGCCCGCTGGCGCGCGGCAGGTCCGGATCCACGGTGACCGTGACGGTGGCCGATTTCGACCGGGCCTTCGACTTGAGGACCGCGACGGTGTTGTTCAGGCTCCGACCCGACGTCCACGGGCTCGGCCACCGTGGCCTGATCCATGTGGGTGAATCCCTTGACGGCCGTGACCAGCCCGGAGATCCGCATCGCGGCTTCCTGAATCTCGGAGGCAAGCGCGCGCACCGCGCATCCGGCCGCGGCCCAGCGGAGCACGGCGGTCAGCGCCGGTCCGTTCACGCCGCCGGCGATCCGATCCAGCGCCTCGATCGTGACGGCCGTTTCGGCGAGCGGGCTCGGCGACGCGGCGTCCACGCCGTGATCCGCGAGCCAGTCGGCGATGGCGTCCTCGCGTTCGGCCTGCTGGATGGGCGACAGCACGCCTTGCACGCGCGTGGCGACGCACGAGGCCGCGCACCGCATCGGCGGCGGCCAGCTGGTCGTCGGTCAGCTTCGCCGCGTTCAGGGCGCGGGTGGCGCGCTCGACGTCGTCGAGGCGCTCCTCGAGCAGCGCCGCGCTGCGCTCGATCGCGGAGGCCGGGTTGTTCAGCTCGTGCGCCAGGCCGGCGGAGAGCTTGCCGAGCGAGACCATCTTCTCGTCGTGCAGGTCGCTCGACGTGAGCACCTTGCTGCGATCGAGCATCTTGTGCACGAGGGTCGTGGTGATCTCGTGGCAGTGCGCGAGTCATCGCCGGGAGATCGTCACGCGGGATGGCGAGGATCTCCGAGGGCTCCAGCGCCACCGAATCGCCCGGGGGGCTGACGAGTCGGGAGTACGGGAGCATGCCCGCCACGTCTCCGGCGCGCCATTCCAGCGCCTTGCGCCGGCCCGCGCCACGATCGACGAAGAGCGCGATGTGGCCGGTGAGCACCACGAAGAGGCCCGCTACCGGGACGCCCTTCGTGCTCGAGGACCTCTCCCTCGGCGAGACTCCGGAGGGTCCCGTGCGAGACCAGCCACTCGAGCTCCTCGCGGGGCGCTCCACCGACGGTGTTGTGCTCGGCGAGACGAGCGATGAGATCTGTCGCGGCCACGCGCCCCCTGCGTGGGTGACGTAAACCGGAGATGTTACATCCTGAGTCGAGTCGAATAGACTCGCCGGATGCCAAGCCTGTTGGACCTCGAGCACTCGCTGCGCATGAACCTCCAGCCCACTCGACGCCCGGTCGCGATCGCGTTCGCGCAGACAGCTCCACCTGGCGTGGCTCAGGCTGCCGGGGCGCGCAACCGTCGGGCTGCAGCTTCTGGCGGCTGGCGGCCGACGGCCGAACCTTCTTCACCGCGCCCGAGGACCATTACAACTGCCCGATCGGCAGCTACACGCACGACATTCCTCTGCCGCCCGGGCGCGAACACGAGCTTGGCGAGACGCTGAAGCTGATGGGCGACATCGGCTATATCCGGATGGAGGAGGTGCCGCGATTCCCGGCTCCCGATCACGCCGGCGGTCGACCATCTACGCGCCGCTGGCCGATTCGCCGGTCGAGCCCGACGCGGTGCTCGTGTGTGGGAAGCCTGGCCGGCTCATGCTGCTGCACGAGGCGGCGACCCGGGCGGGCAAGCCGTCGCGCCCCTGCTCGGGCGGCCAACCTGCATGGCCGTGCCCGCGGTGGTGGAGGGCGGGCTGGCGTCGAGCCTGGGCTGCATCGGCAACCGCGTGTATACCGCGCTTTCGGAGGACGAGCTTTACGTGATGATTGCCGGCGCAGGATCTCCGGGGCGGTTGTCGAGGCCTGGAGACGATTGCCACCGCAAACGCCACACTCACCGCGTATCACACGGCCCGCCGGGCGGAGCTGGCGACGGCGTAACCCGTAGACGCGAGGTGGGGTAGCGCAGACACGGCCGGCCGCGCAATCAGTAGCGGCGGGTCTTTAAGACCCGCGGGTCCACGCGTTTCGGCGTACGGGCGGTAACATCAGCTCATGGATCAATGCAGCCCGACTCCTTCGAAGCCACTTGCCGGTAACGCCTCCGGCCGGACGGTGACGTGCGTGAAGTTCGGGAAGGAGATGCCCGGCCTCGATGCACCGCCCTGGCCGGGCGAGCTTGGGGCAGCGCGTCTTCGAGAACGTGTCCGCCGAGGCGTGGAAGCTCTGGGAAGAGCGCCAGAAGATGATCCTCAACGAATACCGGCTGATGCCCTGGCAGAAGGAAGCCCAGGAGCTCATCGCCAAGCAGATGGAGGACTTCTTCTTCGGCGCAGGCGCCGCCCTTCCGCCCGGCTACGTCCCGCAGCAGACGAAGTAGGAGCGCTCAGACTGTACGCAGCGCGATCGCTCGATCGATCCTGAATCGCAGCGTACCGTGTGCGCCTCGCGCAGGCGCTGCTCCGCCAGCTCCGGGGTCTCGGCGTGCGCGAAGATGAACCCGAGGTAGCTCTGCCCTTCCGGCAGCGGCACGAGCAGCCGAATCGGGCTTCGCCGTGATCTGGATGTCGTCGATACCGGCCACCGCGCGCGCCCGTCCACGCCATCGACGCCTCGGTAGACGCCCCGCGCGGGATCGGAATCATCATCACGCCCGACGGCCTCCGGCTCGCGGACGTAGGCCGACACGTCTCGTCCGAGTGGCGTGGCGCAGCAGCACGTCCTCGAGCGAGACCGTCGCGCTCCGTCCGGCGACACGAAGCGCAGGGCTTTCGAGCACAAGCCCGCCGATCGGCCGTGCGGCCACTTCCAGCACGTAGACGCCGTCGTCGTTGACGCGGCATTCGGCGTGGATCGGTCCATGGAACAGGCCGAGCGCGTGCGCGGCCGCGGCGACCGTGCGCTCGATGTGCCGCCTGCACGCCGGCGGACGCTCGCGAGGGCGTGACGTAGATCGTCTCCTCGAAGAACGGCCCGTCGAGCGGGTCGGGCTTGTCGAAGATGGCCAGCAACTGGAGGCGGCCGTGGTCAGCAGTCCTTCGACGGCGACTTCGCGTCCGGGCACGAACGACTCGACCAGCACATGGTCGTGCGCGGCGTCGCGCTCCTCGCGGACGTCGGCGCCGAGCAGAGGATGCGCCACGCCGGTCGAAGGCGGCGCGAAACTGCCCCGGCGTGTCGGCGCGAATCACGCCCCGGCTTCCCGAGAGCGCCAGCGGCTTCACCACCACGGGATACACCAACTGGCTCGGCCAGCTGCAGCGCCATCGGACGAGATGGGCTCGACCGGAACGCAGGCGTCGGCAGCCCGGCCGGGTCGAACGCGCGCCGGCTGAGCACTTGTTCCGGCTGGCCGCGGCCGCCTCGGGCGGAGTGGCCAGGGAGACGGAATGCCGCGGCAATCGATGCGGCGAGCACGGCGGGCCGGTCACCCACGGCCAGCACCCCGACCGGCGGGTCGTCACGCAGAGCGCCCACCACGTCGTTCACCGACGCCTCTGTCTCGTGGAAACGCACCGGGACGGCGCCGTCGCGCCACGGGTCATCGAGGTGATCGCAGCGGTCGCTGGCGAGGGTGAGGTCTACGCCCGCCCGCGCCGCTGCCTCGCCGAACGACCGAATCTGATAGCCGGTGGTGGTGGCCACCAGGAGCACGCGCATCACACCGTCTCGAGCTGTTCGGGACCGGGCTCGGCGCAGCAGTACCACGCCTCGGTCATGTAGGTGGCGTCGCCCGCGCGCCCGGCCGGCGCGTGACGTCGGCGCCGGTGCCGAGAGCAGCCGTCGCAGCCCGGCGGCCGCCGCGATCGCCGCAAACGCGTCCTCGCGCGCGTCGAGCGACCGGTCCGACGCGATGCGCATCACCTCGCGCTGCAGCGCGTCCACCCGCGCGTCGGCGTGACGCCACGGCCAGCGAGAGCGATTGCGGGTCGAACGGCTCGACCAGCGTCGCGGATCTCGGGCAGCTCCAGCAGCGCCGACTCCGCGGTCACGAGCAGCCGGATGCCGAGCTGGATGGGCGCGACCGCGCTCGACGAGGTCGAGCGTCGAGCATCTGCCGAGCAGGTCGACGATATCCCTCGAGCGTCGTCCACGGAGTGAACGGCACGAACGTCGGCGCCAGCGGCAGCCTGGCCTCGCGGCAGAGTGCCACGGCGCGCACGAAGTCCGCGCGCGTGTGTCCCTTTCGCAGAGCCGCGCGAGCACCGCGTCGTCCACCGACTCGACGGCGCTCGTGACGAACAGACAGCCGGTCTCGCGCAGGACGGGCAGCAGGTCGGCGTGCCGCAGCAGGTGCTCGACCTTGATCGTCACGTCGTAGGAGACGCCGGGATGCTCGCGGCGCAGCCGCTCGACGAGCCGCCTCGCGTGCGTCGGGCCGTTGAAGAAGTCGGGATCGCCGAACGAGATGTGCTGCGCACCCGGTGTCGACCTGCGCGCGGACGTCGGCCATGCACGACGTCGAGCGGAACGGCGCGAAACTGTCCGCGATACACCGGCACGATGGGGCAGTGGCGGCACAGGTGCTTGCAGCCGCGCGTGGCGTCGGTCGTGCCGACTACGCCGTCGCGTACCGTCGGGCATCTGCAGCGCCGGCGTAGCGCAAGAGCGGCAGCAGGATCGATCGGTCCGGTACACACGCTCTCGAGGTGGCGCTCGACGGGGCGGAGCGGGGTCATCGCCAGCCGATCCATCTGACCAGCGCTCCCTCGTCGTCGGGGCCGAACACGCCCGCCACGCCACGCTCACGAAGACCGCCGGCGTTGAGCGGCGCGTAGAGACCGTAGGCGGCGACCCGCGCCGACGGGTTCACGGCTCGCACGCGCTCGATGAGCGGCAGTGCCAGGCGCGTGGCTGTGTGCATCGGCAGGTAGAACGCCACCGCATCCACCGTCGCGATATCCGCGTCGTCGAGCGCCTCCCGCGACGTGTCCACGGCCCTGACACCCACGCCGGCCGCGTGCAGTCTGGCGGCGGGCGATGCCAAGCCGAGCGGCTGCCGGCCCAGGTCGTAGGTGGAGACGAGCAGCGCCGGAGGCACT